>NZ_JBNNVC010000003.1:0-70285 GCF_050280345.1 Psychrobacillus sp. NPDC093200
AGAAGAAGCAAGCTTCTTCATCATTCGCTCGACTTGCATGTATTAGGCACGCCGCCAGCGTTCGTCCTGAGCCAGGATCAAACTCTCCATAATAGCTGGCTGGCGATACGCAGCGCATTGCGTTGTCAGCTTCGCTTACTCGGTCAGTCACGTACGTTAGTACGCCCCTTCCCTCGCTCACTTGCTTCCTAGCACTGCACTACGTCTCGTCAGCCAGAAAAAATAGAACTAGTTTAAAAGCTCATTTTGTTTTGCTGGCATCATCATTAAATGATGTCAAAATTGTTTTGCGTCAATCAAACCGAAGTTTGTTGAACGCTGTATTTCTTAACGTTTTGCATGTTCAGTTTTCAATGTTCATCGCGTCGTTTTGTTTTTGACGACTTTATTAGTATAACTCATTTCAGATTCGCTGTCAAACACTTTTTTTATTTTCTTTCAAGTAGTTTGTCGCTTGTTCCGAAGGACAAGTATTAATATACAACGTAGAGAAACAAAAAGCAATACCTTTTTTTATATTTAATATGATTTTTATTAAATTATTTAATAAAGGATAGTTTTAAATAGCTTTAGCCTTACTTACTATAATATTCTTCATTAATTCAGAACAGGGTGATATTAAATAGAAAAATGGGTATGTAAGTATAAGATTTAAATTTCCACATATTCTTTACTAACTTAATAGAAAGGAGGAACATCCTTGGACTGGGTTCCCTATTTAAATGGATATGGCGAGATATTAATAAAATTAAGTTTCGCGGCAATCCTAAGTTTAGTTATTGGGATTGAAAGAGAACTGAAGAAAAAACCCATTGGTCTAAAAACAAGTATCGTTATAGCCACATTTAGTTGCTTGCTCACATACATATCTATCGAATCGGCATATAAGGCTCATACTGGACACGACGGAGTCAATATAACCATGGATCCTTTACGGTTAGCAGCTCAAATTGTTAGCGGAATCGGTTTTTTAGGGGCCGGGGTTATCCTTCGTAAAGGAAATGATAGCATAAGTGGTCTAACAACAGCAGCCATGATTTGGGGAGCTGGGGGAATTGGGATTGCTGTGGGAGCAGGATTTTATTTGGAGGCATCCTTATCTGTTGTGATTGTACTAATAGGTATAGAAGTAATCCCTCCCCTCTTATCTAAAATAGGTCCAAAGCGATTAAGATCGAAAGAGTTATCATTGAAGGTAATTGTTTCAGAGCAAGAAAACATTTCTAAAATGTATTATCACTTAAAAGACCAAGGCTTTTATATTGATAGCATTCGAATAAAAGACATTCCATTAGAGAATGATGAAATCAAGCATGAGCTTCATATTCGTTTGTCTATACTTACTAAAAAGAATACGGTAGAATTTTATCATTCGATAGCAAATTTAGAATTTATCGAAACTCTTGAATTAGAATCTATTTAACAAAAGGAGTAATTATATGGGACAGTTTTTTACTTTATTAAAGGGTGGTAACAAACCATCCTTGATTGCAGCAATTGTAAATACAATAATAGCAGCATTAAAAGGCGGAGCATTTTTTCTAACTGGAAACGTAGCTATGTTTGCAGAAATGATGCATTCCATCGGGGATGCAGCTAACCAGTTTTTTGTGTTTATAGGATCAGCACTTTCTAAAAAGGCGCCAACTCCTAAGTTTCCAAATGGCTTTGGACGATTGGTCAATCTTGTTTGTTTAGGTGCAGTAATACTTGTAGGAATCCTCTCATATGAAACGATCAAAGAAGGATGGCATCATATCCAACATCCTGTAGCATCTGGAGGGCTTGCAATTAGTTTAACCGTTCTTGGGATTGCGATAATCCTTGAATTTGCGGTTTTATACAAAGCAGGAAAAGAAATCTTGCATGAAGTTGGCATAAAAGGATCTGTTTTAGCTCCGCTTACTACGAGCTTTGCACATTTAAAAAGAGCAAAACCAGCTACAAAACTTGTATTTATGGAGGATTTAGTTGCAACTTCTGGTGGTATTTTAGCTTTTGTAGCAGTTCTGATCTCTCATTTCACAGGATTTTTACAAGCAGAAGGTATTGCTTCTATCCTTATCGGACTAATGATGTTTTACGTAGTAGGTAAAGTATTCTTAGATAATGCACGAGGCGCTCTTGGGGAAACAGATGAACAAATGCTCGTTCATATTGCGCATCTTGTTTCTGATGTAAAGGAAGTAAAAGATATTCAAGAGCTAGAGGTAATAAAAGAAGGAGAGTTTCTTCACGTTACTCTAGTAGCTGAAATAGACGCTTCGCTATCCTTTGCAACAGTAGATGATATTCATGATGTTTTAAAGGATTTAATACTAAGCCAACAAGGAGTATCCGATGTGACTATCTCCTTTGACGAGGACGACGGAGTTAAAACGTGGAATCATCATAAAGATTCAAAAACAGTTTTAAAAACAAATGACAAGAAATAAATCTTCCATTAAGTATTACTCTTTTATATAAGAGGTTGTATGTCAAGCTATGATTTAACATAATAAAGGCAAGAATGTTGGGTTAACAGCATTCTTGCCTTTTAAAATTCACTTTTTTATTGATGAAAAAAGATAAAAACTCAACCGCAGTCTTACAGACAAGCTGTTAATATAGCTTTTGTATCTTCTGCATTTAACTTATTAAAATTGCCATACTCACCACGTGCCATTGCTTTTTCTACCATTAAGTCGATTTGTGAGTCATCAATTTTATAATCAGATAGGTTCACAGGTGCCCCTAACGAAGCCCAGAAAGAAGATAATCTTTCAATACCCTCTAAACCAATTTCCTCCGGCGTCTTACCTGAAGGATCCACATGGAAGACTTTAGTAGCAAGCTTTGCAAAGCGCTCTGGATTTACTTTAAGATTATGTCGCATCCATCTCGGGAAAATAATTGCCAATCCGCCTGCATGGGGAATGTCATACACAGCTGAGACAGCATGTTCAATGTTATGGCTCGCCCAATCACCGTTATAACCCATTTGTAGAAAACCATTTAAGCCTAGAGTTCCCGCAAATAGGATAGTTTCTCTTAATTCATAGTTTTCTAGGTCGGTAATTAGTTTAGGAGCAGCATCTATAACTGTACGTAGAGCGCCCTCAATCATTTCATCTTGAAGAGGTGTGTTAGTCGCGTTATGATAATATTGCTCAAACATATGAGACATCATATCAACAATCCCATAAACCGTTTGGTCTAGAGGAACTGTGAAAGTGTTCACTGGGTCTAATATAGAGAATTTAGGGAAAACTAGCGGGCTCCCCCAGCCGTATTTTTCTAACGTTTCTTCATTTGTAATTACCGAACCTGAGTTCATTTCGGAGCCAGTTGCGGCTAAAGTTAAAACAGTACCAAAAGGTAGTGCTTCTTCTGGGAAGGCTTTACGTGTAACTAAGTCCCATGGATCCCCATCATACTTAGCAGCAGCAACAATAAGCTTCGTGCAGTCTATTACAGACCCACCTCCGACTGCAAGTACTACTTCAATTCCTTCTGCCTTACAAAGATCTGCTCCTCGTTTTGCAGTAGATAGTCTTGGATTTGGCTCTACTCCTGACAGTTCAAAGATTTCCATACCTGCCTCATTTAAATAATTCATTACTTCGTCGTATAAACCATTTTTTTTAATGCTTCCGCCGCCGTATACTACCAATACCTTTTTACCGAATACAGAAAGCTCAGTAGGAAGCTTTGCTAGTTGACCTTTACCAAAAATCAGTTTGACCGGATTATAAAAAGAAAATGCATTCATATGTTAATCCCCTTTCTTTACCTTTTCATCATATAAAAAACCGCTTGTAAAATACAAGCGGTTCAACTTATCGGGTTATACCCATCCACGGAAGCGTGAAGCTTCAGCAGTTCTGCGTACACCAACCATATATGCAGCTAAACGCATATCGATATTACGAGTAGTAGCTACTTCATAAATATTCTCAAATGCATCTACCATTTTCTTCACTAACTTGTCGTTAACTTCTTCTTCTGTCCAGTAGTAGCCTTGGTTATTTTGTACCCACTCAAAGTAAGATACAGTTACCCCACCTGCACTAGCTAATACGTCAGGGACTAATAGGATTCCTCTTTCGTATAGAATTCTAGTAGCTTCTGAAGTAGTTGGACCATTTGCTGCTTCTACTACTATATTAGCTTTGATGTTGTGAGCATTATCAGAAGTAATTTGGTTTTCGATAGCAGCAGGCACTAAAATATCACAATCTAATTCTAATAATTCTTCATTAGAAATAGTATTTTCAAACAAAGTCGTTACAGTTCCAAAGCTATCACGGCGATCTAATAAATAATCTATATCTAAGCCATTAGGGTCATGTAAAGCACCGTAAGCATCAGAAATACCAATTACTTTTGCACCTTGATCGCTCAAGAACTTAGCAAGGAAGCTTCCTGCGTTTCCGAAACCTTGGATAACCACTCTAGCACCCATCATATCAATGCCGCGTTTCTTCGCTGCTTCATTAATAATAATAGTAACACCTTGTGCAGTTGCACGGTCACGACCTTGAGATCCACCAAGAACTAAAGGTTTACCCGTGATAAATCCTGGTGAGTTGAATTGGTCCATACGACTATATTCATCCATCATCCATGCCATAATTTGCGCATTTGTGAAAACGTCTGGAGCAGGGATATCTTTTGTTGGTCCGACAATTTGACTAATTGCACGAACATATCCACGACTTAGGCGTTCGATTTCTCCCATAGACATCTCACGTGGGTCACAAGCAACCCCACCTTTACCTCCACCATACGGAAGGTCAACAATTCCAGCTTTTAATGTCATCCACATAGAAAGTGCTTTCATTTCTTCAGGAGTTACGCCTGGGTGAAAACGAACTCCACCTTTTGTTGGTCCGACTGCATCGTTATGTTGGGAACGGTAACCAGTAAATACTTTAACAGTATTGTCATCCATTCTTACTGGAATTCTTACCTCTAACATACGAAGTGGTTCTTTTAACAAGTCATACATTGCATCGTCGTAGCCTAATTTTTGCAAAGCCTCTTTAATGACAGCCTGCGTTGATGTGAACAGGTTTAGATTTTCAGCCATTTATTATTTCGCCTCTTTAATTCATAATGATTTCATCGGAGATTATTGTAACACAATTCATTTACAAATTGGGAAACAATTAGTTAAATTGTAAATACTTTTTTAATTTTCTCAATTGACCAGTCAAGTTCCTCTTTTGTAATGATTAAAGGTGGTGCGAAACGGATAACTGTATCGTGAGTTTCTTTACATAATAATCCTAGTTCTTTTAGTTCTTCACAATAAGGTCTTGCTGCTTCAGTCAATTCCATACCGATAAACAAACCACGACCACGTACTTCTTTAATAGAAGGATGATTAATGTCTCTTAAAGCATCCATAAAATAATTTCCTAATTCTAATGAACGATCAGCAAGCTTCTCGTCAATCAACACGTCAAGTGCAGCAAGAGAAACAGCACAAGCCATAGGGTTACCACCGAAAGTAGAGCCATGTGAACCTGGATTAAATACTTCTAGAACATCACGGTTAGCTACTATACATGAGATAGGGAATACTCCTCCGCCTAGTGCTTTACCTAAGATGTACATATCCGGATCGATATCTTCCCATTCACATGCAAACATTTTACCTGTGCGGCATAATCCAGCTTGAATTTCATCTGCGATAAATAATACATTATTTTCTCGACATAATTCACGTGCAGCCTTCATAAATCCTTCTGGAGGAATAATGATTCCAGCTTCGCCTTGGATAGGTTCGATTAAGAATGCAGCTGTGTTTGGAGTAATTGCTTGCTTAAGTGCTTCAATATCCCCGTAAGGAATTAGTTTAATCCCTGGAAGCATTGGTCCGAATCCACGTTTGTATTCTGGGTCTGACGATAAAGAAACCGCTCCCATAGTTCTGCCGTGGAAGTTACCGTTACAAGCAATGATTTCTGCTTGATCATCAGCAACACCTTTTACATCATACGCCCATCTGCGAGCAGCCTTAAATGCTGTTTCTACAGCTTCAGCTCCTGTATTCATCGGTAAAACCATTTCTTTTTTCGTTAATTGACTTACTTTTTCATACCATGGACCTAACTGGTCGTTATGGAACGCACGAGAAGTTAAAGTAACACGATCTGCTTGGTCTTTTAACGCTTGAATAATTTTAGGATGACGATGTCCTTGGTTTACAGCTGAGTATGCAGATAGCATATCCATGTATTTATTACCCTCTGGATCCTTTACCCAAACACCTTCAGCTTCAGACACAACGATTGGTAGTGGATTGTAATTGTGTGCACCGTATTTTTCTGTTTGTTCAATTACTTTACTAGATACTGACATTCATTTTCCCCCTATTAAATGAAATGGCCAGACAAACCAGTTGTTTGGCCATTTCATAAGATTTGTTTAAAAAATATTAAAGCATTTCAGAAGTTGTTTTAGCTTGCATATGAAGTTGAATGTAGTCTGGTCCACCAGCTTTAGAGTCAGTTCCAGACATGTTGAATCCACCAAATGGTTGGTATCCAACGATAGCTCCAGTACATCCACGGTTGAAGTATAAGTTACCTACGTGGAAGTCTTCACGCGCTTTTTCTAAGTTCATGCGGTTATTAGTAATAACGGCACCTGTTAAACCATATTCCGTGTTGTTAGCAATTTCAATCGCTTCATCAAAATCTTTTGCTTTAGAAATACCAAGGATTGGTCCAAAAATTTCTTCTTGCATAATACGAGAAGTTGGAGATAGATCTGCAAATACAGTAGGTTGAATGAAGTAACCTTTTGAATCGTCACCTTCTCCACCAGTGATTAAGCGACCTTCTTCTTTACCAACTGGGATATAGCTCATGATTTTTTTGAATGCAGAAGCATCGATTACTGGACCTACAAAATGCTCATCTTCGTCTGGAATACCTACAGTTAACTCATTCGTTAACTCTTTTACACGATCCACTACTTGGTCATATACATCTTCAAGGATTACAGCACGTGAACCAGCCGAGCATTTTTGTCCGCTAAAACCAAATGCTGATCGTACGATTGATTGAGCAGCTAATTCTAAATCAGCATCTTTATCTACAACGATTGTGTCTTTACCGCCCATTTCAAGAATTGTACGTTTAATCCAGATTTGCTTTTCAGCTAATTTAGCTGATTTTTCTACAATTCCTAAACCAACGTCACGAGATCCTGTAAAGCTGATTAAACGAGTACGTGGGTGTTCAACTAAGAAATCACCAATTTCAGCACCTGAACCAGGGATGAAGTTAACAACGCCCGCTGGCATTCCAGCTTCTTCTAGAACTTCTACAAACTTATAAGCAACAACAGGAGTAGTAGAAGCTGGTTTTAATAATACTGTATTACCAGCAACCATAGCTGCTACAGTAGTACCAGCCATGATAGCAAATGGGAAGTTCCAAGGAGAGATAACAACAGAAACTCCTAATGGAATATAGTCATAACGATTGTATTCACCTGGACGGCTTTCCACAGGTTGGCCTTCTTTAAGACGTAGCATTTGACGTCCATAATATTCTAAGAAGTCAATTCCTTCAGCAACCTCTACATCAGCTTCCACCCATGTTTTCCCTGCTTCTCTTGATAATAAAGCGGAGAATTCAAATTTACGGCGACGAATGATTGCCGCTGCTTTGAAAAGTACATCTGCGCGTACTTCTGGTTTTACTTTTTTCCATGTGTTGAATGTTTCATCAGCAATTTTAAGTGCTTTTTCTGCGATTTCTTGAGAAGCTTTTGATACTTTACCAATTACCTCTTCTTTTTTTGCTGGATTATAAGAAACAATTTTGCTTTCAGTAGTAATTCTTTCTCCACCAACGATTAATGGGAAATCTTGACCTAAATATGCGTCAACAATTTTATATCCTTCTTTTATTGCTTTTTTATTTTCTTCTTTTGAAAAATCTGTAAATGCTTCGTGTTTATAAGGTATCATGTAAATCCTCCTTTAAATGTTAGCGCAAAAAAAATTTGCACTACTAATACTACTTCACTTATAATAATGCAAAAGATTGTTGCGTTTTTCAAGTATAATTAACTAAAATGTTAAATATTTTTTTGAGGTGATTAATTTGACCAGTACTTTTAGTAAGTTGCTCCCCTTTTACAAATTCGCTACAGAGCAAGTCACTGTAGGCATTCATGCAATAGATTTAATGGGAAAAACGATTATATACAATGAAAAAATGAAAGAAATCGAAGGTTTGAATTCGATGGATGTAGAAGATCGTTCTATCCTAGAACTTTTTCAATTCGAACAACATGAAAGTACCTTATTAAAAGTTCTACATAGCGAAAAGCCAGTCCTAAGAGTAAAACAGACCTATTGGAGTAGGAATGGTCAAGAAATCACCACTATTAACGATACATATCCTGTTTTTGAAGATGGTGTCTTAATAGGGGCGATTGAATTTTCACGAGATATCACGGCTCTGGAAAAGCTATTATTTCAGCCTTTAAAGAGATATAACGAGGCAATCACACTTTCCTCTATCACAGCAGAATCTAAAATCATGAAGGACGTAAAGGAACGCTCAATAAAAGCGGCCAATGTACGAATGCCTATCCTGCTTATTGGAGAAGCTGGGACAGGAAAGGATTTAATAGCGGAAGCAATACATCATCAGCTTTCTCCACAAAACGAGCAATTTATAACGCTTTATTGTTATAGTGCGGACGATCAAATAATTTATAAATTCGAACAAGAAATAAAAAGCCTGCATAACTGCACTATATTTTGTGAAAGAATAGATTTATTATCCATCGATTTACAAAATAAATTATTTGAAATTTTAAAAGAAAATAGCTCTAACCACAATCTGTATATCGCTAGTATTGGAGAAGATCCGATTGACCTAGTTTATAATAACCAGTTGGTTAAAGAGCTATATTATTACTTTGCGTCTATTACTATTAATATTCCGCCGCTTCGTGAACGAACAGAGGATATTATGCCCTTTATACATGATTACTTCCAGCGACATTTGAATCGGTACGCGTCTACTCTTGAAGACATAGATCCACAGGTAATAAAAGCTTTTAAAACCTATGACTGGCCAGGTAACTTAAAGGAATTGGAGCTTTTATTGGACGAAATCACTTCTATGATTACAACAGAGAGAACATTAAGTTTCGATATGCTGCCACTCCATTTCAAATTAAAAATTCAGGATATGGATGGATCAATGAAAAATGCCGAGGACTTTGTCATCTCTCCAGAGAGAGATATCCTTCCTCTAGACGAATACTTAAGAGAAGCGGAAACGTATTATTTACAAAAGGCTTTAGAAAAATACAATAACAATGTCACTAAAGCTGCGGAGGCATTGGGAATGAGTAGGCAGAATCTACAGTACCGATTACGTAAAATAAGAAAAGTTTAAATTTTACATGATAAAAAAAAGGTGGAGAAGGATATGATCCTTCTTCACCTTTCCTTTATTATTGGATGGATTGTTTAATCCACCCTGCTAGCTTTTCCTTCAATGTATTAAAGCCTTCTTCATCATGCTCATCGACACGAGCTTGAAGTGATTTACGTGGCTTATCATCACGTTTCGAAGAGGTTGGTTTTTCTTGAAGTTCTCGAATAGAAAGGCTTATTTTGCTTGCTTCCTCATCAATTTCTAGAATTTTCACTTCTACTTCCTGACCAACAGTCAAAAACTCTCCTACTTCCTTAACATAGCCATATGTTATTTCTGATATGTGCACTAGACCTTGTGTTTGTTCATCCAGACTAACGAACGCACCATATGGTTGAATACCCGTCACTTTACCAGTAACCACATCTCCTACCTTAAATGTTTTTGTCATATTGCCGTCCTACTTTCTTATCTACGATATAGTCATGTTAAATTATAACATATCAGAAAGTATATGACCAAAAATCACTGAGGTGGCATGGAAGCATGCACTTTACCAATAACGAAGTGAATCATCAATATCACCGTAATCTAAAGCGTCCCAGCTATCTGAATTTGTCCAACCGCTGTTTTCAAATTCGTTTACTATCGGGTTTAATAAAATAAATATGTTGGAACTATTTGATTCACTGACAATATCCTTCCAAATATCTTGATACTCTTTATTTACAGCTCCACTAATGAATACAGGTTTATCCTTAGTACCCTTTACAACAGCATAAAAAATTTCTGTATAGTATAACTTCAATAAACTCTTATCAATATATAAATCTGAACTGTTCCCTAGCAACATATCTAGGTGCATTAATATTGCTACCGAATCATTCAAGCTATAGGTTAATTCACCTCCATAAGTAAAAGGTTCCTTTTCGAGAATATAATTATATCCAACAAAAGATGGGGCTAATATATTTTTTAATACCGACAACTGTTCCTCATTCATTTTATATTTTATTTTGGTTTCTTCAGAGCTTTGGAAGAGATTTTCTTTTTTTAATGCTGCTAGTTGTTCATCAGTCATTTTGTCCTTTTTTCCAAAGTACTCCCTCAATTCTTTTACCTTACTAGAATAAGCATTAAAAAATTCAGCTGTATCTTCATCAGATACCTTTTGACCTTTACTTTTGACTTCCTGAATCATTTCAGATGGAAGATAGAGAGAATGGATTAATTCATCATATCTAATATTTAATGATTCACTATCAGAAAAGGATGGGACAGAATAGTATAACGAAAAGCTACTTTCTTCTGTATAACGTATATATAGAGCATCTGTTTGTTGTATATAAGGCAATTCCGAAAATTCTTCCTCCGTAAGATGTAGCATTTCTCTCCGCTTTTCTCGTTCTTTCGAGTAATTGTTTTTTAGTCTATTAATAAACTCTTGAGAGGCGTCTGCTAATTGAACCTTGCCCTCTCCGTCAATATTTTCTAACTGAGTTGCTATAGAAGACGGTTTTTCGACCTGGAAGCTTGCTCCTATTAATCCAAAGACAAGAATTGCGGCAGCGCTAACAATCCAAGCAGTAACTCGTTGCCAATTAATATTTTTCTTTTGTGCAGAAATCATTTGTGATGCTGATTTTGGGTTTTCTATTTCTTTAAGTATGTGACTTGTGTTTAAAGAAGTAGGTAGTCGCTCATATGAATCTTTCAATAATTCCAAACGTACTTCCAGTTTTTTATCGTCCATGGTTTTCACCTCCACTAATTTGTAGAGCCGATTTCAAATGTCCCTTTGCTCGTAATAATCGAATTTTAATGGTAGACATTGGAACATTCAGTACATCTGCCATTTGTTCATAAGACATGTCATGAAAATAGAAAAGTATAATGGGATGGCGATATTTTTCATCTAATAATTGTATTGCTACATGGAGCTCTCGATCCTCCTCAAAAACAAGGACCTTTTCCTCGGCAGACTTCATTATATAGTGGTCAGGCGATACTCCTTGAAGCCTTACCTCTTTTTGCGCTTCCTTCGTTTCCTTGCGGTAATAGTCTCTTGTTGCATTTAATGTAATTTTATATAACCAGGTTGTGAAACGCTCCTTTTGAAATTGATGAAGGAAACGATACAATTTTACAAACACTTCCTGTGTCACATCTGGTATATCTTGAACTCGCACTCCACATTGAAAGGCAAATTTTTCTACTGTTCGATGATGTAAGCGAATGAGTTCCCCGTATGCTTGCTGATCGCCCTGTTGTGCAAGTTCGATCAATTCGTTCTCAACCATTGCTCCACCCCGCTCTCTCTCTTTTGCTATAAGTGATACGAAAGATGCCAGCTAAATGTTACATCTATCTGTATACTTTTATCTTACTTGCACATATTAACAATTCACATTTATAGATTTAGCGTTTATTTTTCATTAACAAAATAGTATACTATCCCTTTAAAGCGTTAAAGCGTTGAAGGAGGAATACATATGAAAACTCGAGATCACTTCGGGTCGAAAATTGGATTTATATTGGCTGCGGCCGGAAGTGCCATTGGATTAGGGGCGATTTGGAAGTTTCCCTATATGGCAGGAACTAATGGTGGTGGCGTCTTTGTATTGCTCTTCATCCTATGTACACTTCTTATTGGATTACCAATTTTACTAGCTGAATTTATCATAGGAAGAAAGGGACAGGCAGATGCAGTAACTGGATTTAAAAAATTGGCACCTAAAAAGCCATGGTTTTTAATCGGATGGTCTGGCTTCTTCTTTTCGTTTATAATACTCTCGTTTTATAGTGTAGTTGGTGGCTGGATTTTATCTTACTTGTTCCGTTCTATTACTCTTAGCTTAAACGGGAGTGCAGATAATTTCTATGAGGACTTATTTAATACGGTCATATCAAATCCTTGGGAAGTGTTAATTGGACAAGGAGTATTTATACTCTTAACTTTGTGGATTGTTTCAGGAGGCATCAAGGGAGGAATTGAGAAAGCTAGTAAGTGGATGATGCCCTTACTTCTCATCTTCTTTGTGGTTCTAGCCATACGTTCACTGACTCTTGATGGAGCTATTGAAGGAGTTAAGTTTTTATTAATACCGGATTGGTCTTATTTTACGTGGGAAACTGCCCTGCTTGCATTGGGTCAGGCATTCTTTTCTCTCAGTGTCGGTGTTTCTGGGATGATTACCTATGCATCCTACTTACCAAAGGGAACTAATTTAGGAAATTCGGCTCTTAGTGTTTCCTTACTGAATATAGGTATTTCTATCATGGCAGGTCTCGTAATATTCCCTGCAGTTTTCGCTTTGGGTTTTTCTCCAGACGCTGGTCCTGGATTAGTATTCATCATTCTACCAGCAGTGTTTGAACAAATTATTTTCGGGCAATTCTTTTTAATAATATTCTTTATCCTGTTATTATTTGCCACGTTAACGTCTTCCATCAGTATGTTAGAGATCGTTGTGTCCATTGGTATTAAGTCGAATTATGATCGAAGAAAACGTGCTGCTTGGATCTCGGGCTTTTTAATTTTCCTTGTTGGAATTCCAAGTGCTCTTTCTTTTGGTGTTCTTCAAGATATTAAAATCCTAGACTTGTCGATTTTTGATTTTGCTGATTTCCTGACTAGTAGCATTGGTTTACCTTTAGGGGCACTTTTTATATCAATTTTTGCTGGATTCCACTTCTCTAAAGATGACATTTCCAAGGAGATTGGTTCTAGAGCTGTTCTTTTAAACGGTTGGAGAATTATTGTACGCTATGCTGCACCAGTAGCAATTTTAATTGTATTTATTCAAGGGGTTATGAATGTTCTTAAATAGGACAAATATCCTTTAGGCTAGTAAATTAAAAATTGTACTTTTTCTGACAATACATTAAAACAAGTTCCAAAAAAAAATGTGCTATAATATGATATAAGATGTGAAGAATTTTTAAAGAGGTGGACAGAAATCATGAAAAAAGAATTGCATAAGCAGTTGCGACAACTAAGAGAAGAACGCAATATTTCTTTAGAAACACTTTCCTTAAAAACAAGAATCGGCGCTGGAAAATTGGAAGCATACGAGTCTGGTAGTGAAATTCCTTCAACACAAACTATTTTAAAGCTATCTAACGCATTAGAAGTACCTGCATCCAACTTAATGGACGGCCTGCAAGAAGTGTAAAATAAAAGCTTTCGATTCATTGGAATCGAAAGCTTTTTCTTGTTATTACTCTTTTTATCTAGCATTATAGGAAGTGAGTAATTAAATAATACACTTCATTTCATATTTTAAAGCAATAAGTTTGTAAGAGATCTCCACGCATTTTTCTAGTGGAATCCATTGTTCAAAGGAATGCTCGTAAACTTCTTGAATTTTTCTAGCAAGCTCTGAAGGATGGTCGATATCGTGCAGAGAAGCTACAACATCGGCGATCTCTGTTTCGTAAGCATCAATTCCGAACTTTAAAGGATCCCACTCTTGAAGTAACCAAACTGCTTTTCTATTCATCTCTATAGTATCCATTATTTTTTCACCTTACTACTTTTATTAGTTAGGGTTATAATAACACAATAAGTTAAAAATGAAAGGGGATTTTATTTTGTCAGATTTTTCTACTATTTTTAATCGTCGTAACACTTTTTCCGTGAAATGGGATATGTTAAAACAAGTATATGCTATTGAGGATGATGCGGATGTACTTCCAATGTGGGTAGCAGATATGGATTTTAGTTTAGCACCAGTAATACAGCAAGCCATACATAAGCGTCTAGAGCATCCTGTTTTTGGATACTCAATTACCCCTGAAGCAGTGAAGGATGCATTATCTTCTTGGGTATATACTAAACACCAACTAGAAATAGAAAACGAATGGATTCTCTTACGTCATGGGGTTATTCCAGGAATGGCCGAAGTGGTTGAGGCTTTCTCAGAAATAGGAGATAAAGTACTTGTACACACTCCAATTTATCCTCCCTTTAAAGGTATACCGAATACTTTAGAAAGAGAGGTTGTTACTTGTCGCTTAAAGGAAAAAGGTAACTCCTTTGAATTGGATTGGGATGCTTTTGAAGAATGCTTACAGCAGGATATAAAAATATTTATACTTTGCAACCCACATAACCCAGGAGGAAAAGTGTGGAGCAAGGAAGATTTAACTAAGATGGCTTCACTATGTAAAATGCATAATGTATTAATACTTTCAGACGAGATACACTCAGATCTTGTCTTTAAACCAAATAAACATGTTCCTCTACTTGTTGCAGCAGAAGAAATCGATCATATTATTACTTTCTTTGCACCAACTAAAACGTTTAACTTAGCTGGAATTCAAGGTGCTGCTACCATCGTACCTAATGATGAATTGCGAAAAGCATTAGAAAATAGTGCTGCAAGACGTGGAGACATGGGACTGAATGTCTTCTCCTTAACTGCTATGCAAGCGGCATATGAACACGGAGCTCCATGGCTTGAAGAGTTAATAGATGTTATAGAAGGTAATATGGAGTATGTCATTAAACAATTATCAATTATAGAAGGCATTAAGATTTCTAAACCAGAAGGTAGTTATTTACTATGGATTGATTATCGTGGGACAGGCTTGAATGAGAAAGATATGATGAATCTATTATTAACTAAGGGAAAACTTGCATTAGAGCCTGGAACTAAATATGGAGAAGGCGGAGATGGATTCCTTCGAATGAACGTGGCATGTCCTAGAGCAACAGTAGAAGAAGGAGTTTCGAGATTCAAACATGCATTGTCCTAGCACTAGAGCAAAATAAGCTATGTACTAATATATAAAAAGAAGGTGCCTTCACTCAGAAGGTACCTTCTTTTCCATTTCTTCTTTTCTTGCTTGTAATACTCGTTCTTCTATTTCTTTCGCTTTTGCAGCGTCTCTAGCGGATTTCTTTTTAAACCAACGGAATAATAGCACACATAGAATAAATACTATTATAAACTCTAATACTACTGGTATATATTCGGTTTTATCCTCTGGAAAGTATAAATACAAAAAGCCTAATGAAAGAAAGTTTAACATAGTCTACACTTCCTAACTTTATTTTTGGATAACTTCTATAGACTGAATAAGGACATCTTCTACTGGTTTATCGTTTGCACCAGTTTCTACTTTAGCTATTTCATCGACTACATCCATACCTTCAATAACCTGTCCAAACACCGTATGTTTTTGATCTAAATGCGGTGTTCCGCCATTTTGTTCGTAAGCCTTAATAATTTCCTCCGGCCATCCGCCTTTTCTAAGCTGTTCAACGATTCCTTCTTGTAGAGGAGCTTGAACGATAAAAAACTGACTTCCGTTAGTGTTCGGCTGACCCGTGATCGCCATAGAAAGTGCACCTTTTAAATTGAATAGATTATTAGCAAATTCATCCTCGAATGATTCACCATAAATGCTTTCTCCTCCTGCTCCTGTCCCAGTAGGATCTCCGGTTTGAATCATAAAGTTTTCGATGACCCGATGGAAAATAACGCCTTCATAATATCCTTCTTCTGCTTTAGTTAAAAAGTTTTCCACTGTTTTTGGTGCTTCTTCTGGGAATAGTTTGATTTTTATCGTTCCTAAAGAAGTGTTCATTTGGACTAAAGCTTCATTTTCAGCCACTTCTGTTGAAAGTTGCGGATATGTGATTATTTCTCCCTCTTGTTGGGTATCAGTAGTAACAGCAGTTTCTTGTTCTGCTGTCTCTTTAGTAGCGTCTTTTTCTTTATCGGATGAGTCGCTTCCACAAGCTGTTATAAAAAGTAGTGTAAATAAATTCAATAAAATTATTTTTTTCAACATAATCACCCCAAAACAGTTTAACATAACTAAAAGTAGTTTTCAGTGACAAAGTTTCTAACAATCAACTTTCTTAGTCACCCGAAATGTTTTATACTAAAAGACAGTAGTATGCGACAAGAGAAAGAAGGGATTCCGATGAGCATACAAAAAAGAAATTTTATAATCATGTGGTTTTCTATTTTTCTTGTATCCAGTACGATGACAATGATCATGCCTTTCCTTTCATTGTATATTAATACAATGGGTGACTTTACAGACGCCTATGTCCAAAAATGGGCAGGCCTTGTTTTTGGAGCAACCTTTGTATCAGCACTTATTATGTCGCCTATTTGGGGAAGAATCGCAGACAAGTATGGCTACAAACCAATCCTTGTCATAAATGGTTTTGGTATTGCCATAAGTGTCTTTTTAATGGGCTTTATCAACTCAGTCGAGGCATTTTTTGTCCTACGTTTATTCATGGGAGTAGTTACCGGCTTTATCCCTACCTCTTTAGCATTTATCAGCTCTCAAACACCAAAAGAAGTTGCTGGTAAAACAATGGGGACGTTACAAATGGGAAGTGTGTCTGGTACGTTATTCGGTCCTGTAATAGGTGGGTTTATGGCTGATACGTTTGGATTTCAATATACGTTCGTCATTACAGCAACTGCTGTATCTATAGCCGCATTCATGGTTATTTTAGGAATTAGAGAGATGCGACGAGTAAAACCCAAGGATGAGCATGAATATTCAAGAAAGATTGTTGTATCCGGTATTTTTCATCACCGATTGATGTTGAACGTGCTGATGATTAGTTCCCTTATTCAAATTGGGCTTTTTAGTATTCAGCCTCTTCTTTCTTTATACGTCTCTCACTTAACCGATTCAAAAGAAGTTGCATTATTGGCAGGAATTACCTTCAGTGCGACAGGTGTAGGAAGTCTGTTATTTGCGAGAATATGGGGTAAGCTAGGAGATTCCATTGGATACGAAAAAGTTTTGTCTACTCTCTTACTAATTGCTTTTATATTTATCGTTCCACAAGCTTTTGTTACAGAGCTGTGGCAACTGATGGTGCTCCGCTTCCTATTTGGTATTGCATCCGGTGGTCTAATACCGATTACCACTGCCTTAATACGTCGGGAGGCGCCAATTGAAGTACAAGGCGAGTTAATGGGCTACAATACAAGCTTCCGATTCCTCGGTAATATCATTGGTCCAATGTTTGGGGGCTTTATTAGTGGTTTTATCGGTATTTCTTCGGTATTTTACGTTACTGGTGCCCTCTTCCTATTGGCATTCTTCATCATCTATTTCGCAAGTAAGAAACCAGTTCAAGATTTTGAAGAAGTGCTCCATGAAGAGGAACTCCATGCAAAAGCACACTGATTACCAAAAGACTTTCGAATTAATCGATTCGAAAGTCTTTTTTTGTAGCTTCCTGTAGATATTCACTAGGTGTTTACTTAGAAAAATTAGCACACTTTTCCAGCGAGATATGTGCTATTCTTTTATGGAGATAACTTGAACTGGAGTGCAAATTATGCGACAAGGTACTGGATTTATTATCATATTATTATGCTTTCCTCTCCTTTGGATTTTATATTCCTTTATCCATACTGAGGTGCTTTCAGCTGCTTCTTTTAATGATGACTTAGAACATTCTATTCAGCTTTCTAACCCTACAATAACTTCTCCAGTTGTCCTCTTAGATAAACAAGGTGAAATATTTTCTGAGGACTATGTGGAATGGAGAGAACCGATAGAGTTAGAAACTATTCCTCTATTTGTTCAGGAGCTATTTATACAGAGTGAGGATGTAGAATTTTATAATCATATTGGCTTTAATTTTACCGCAATCTTCCGAGCAGTTTTTGCAAATGCTTCTTCTCAGGAACGAGAACAAGGAGCTAGCACCATCACTCAGCAGCTAGTCCGCCTACGCTACTTGTCTACTGAAAAAACATATGAAAGAAAGCTAACAGAGTTGCTATATGCACATGAAATGGAAAAACAAACTACTAAAGAAGAAATACTAACTAATTATTTAAATGAGATTTACTTCAGCAACCAGGTATATGGAATTGGGGCAGCTGCCACCTTCTACTTCGGACGCCCAATAGAAGAATTGAGGGAATCAGAGCTTGCCTTTATCAGTGCTATCCCGAATAATCCAACCATTTATAATCCACTCACTAACTTTGAAGCTACTAAAAAGAGACAAGAGCTTCTAATAGATGTCATGGTCAAAAATGGACGGCTCACTGCCGAGAATGGAGAAAAAATAAAGAAGGAATCAATTGTTCTTTCGACGAAGTTAAAAAAACAACTATACCCTGCCTATAGCACGTTTGTTTTACATGAGCTTGAAAACCTTATAGCACACAACGAGGGATTTAAAGAAAGAATCGCTAACTCACAAAATGAACAGCAAAGGCAATTCCTAGAAAGTGAATTAAAAACCCGTGTCAATGAAGTAATCGCTGGAGGGATAACTATCTCTACAGCTTTGGATCAATCTAAACAAGATTATGATGAACGTTACATTAATAGCCTTTTAAGCAAAACTCCAGAATTACAAGCTGCGTCTGTAGTGATTAACAATGAATCTAGAGAAATTGTAAGTGTATATGGAGGTAAGGATTATAGGAAAATGGATTTTCATCGCGCCTATCAGGCAGTTCGACAACCTGGCTCTGCCTTTAAGCCCTTGCTAGTATACGCTCCATTATTTGAGACAACTACTTATACTCCTGCCAACTCTGTTAATGCAGGTAAGTTATGTATTGGATCCTATTGCCCACAAAATTACGGAGGAGTAGTATATGGAGATGTGACGATTCAAGATGCATTTCGTTTAAGCCATAATACCCCTGCTGTAAGATTATTGGATAAGGTCGGTATTGAAAATGCTTTTGCAAGGTTATCTCCTTTTCAATTTGAATATATACAAAAAGAGGATTATACGTATTCTGCCGCACTAGGAGGATTAACACATGGCGTTACGATAGCAGAAATGGCAGATGCTTATACAAGCTTCATCAACGGAACATATAAACCAGTGCATTCAATAAGAAAAGTTGAAGACAAGCAAGGAAATGTTCTGTATCGATGGGATGAGGATTTTCAAGAAGCTTGGTCGTATAAGACAGCCCAAACGATGAGAGGTTTACTTCAACAGGTGGTCACAAACGGGACTGGAAAAGGAATTCATATTAACTCTTCGTACGTGGGAGCTAAGACAGGCACTACAAATGAATATTATGATTATTGGCTAGCCGGCCTTACAGACACTTATACCTCTGCAGTATGGATTGGATACGATAAACCTAAAAACATGAAATCTATAGAGTCTAACAAAATCCATCATCGTATTTTTAATCAAATTATGAAAACAGATTGAGCTGGGATTTAAGTAGTTTCGTAACACGTAAAAAGAAAAATTGCGACATGCAATTTCACTTTTTGCGTGTTATTTTTGAATTCATCGCCATCGCTCCGTACAACGGCTAGGAAATAGTTTACGAAAAACGAAGCCCTGAATTCTCTAAGGGAGTTTTGTTGTCCCTGCCTAGTCAGATCATTTTGATAAACTTCAATATTTTCCTGTATAAATGTGCGAGTTCTTCAGGCGTTTCACGTTCGTTTTGAGAGAGCCAATGCTCAACCAGTCCTAAAATGGATGATGAAGCAAACGCCGAAAGATAATCTGTTGGAATAGAAGAATCTATGGAGGATAAATCAGTAGCGTAATAGTTATCTTCAAACTGTTCGATAAAGAAGCTTTTTAAGCGAAGATGAAAGCCCGACGTATTGTTTTTAGATAATAGAACAATAAATTGTTCTTTGTACATTTCAATGTATCTAAATACCTCCATAGAAAAACCAGCGACCTCTAATAGTTGTTCCTTCTCCAGGCTGTCTTTTTTATTAATATTCGCAATATGTACTCGAAGCCCATCAAGAAGCTCAATCTCGACTTTTTCTAATAAATCATATTTATCGAGATAATGTAGATAGAAGGTTCCACGGTTAATGGAAGCATTAACTGTTATGTCTTTAATCGATATTTTCACAAATTCTTTCTCTTTAAGTAACTTGAGAAATACATCTTGAATTTTCTTCTTTGTACGAGAATTCATCTCATCAAAAACGTTTCCCACCTTCCATTCACCCCTCTCATATATTTTCTAGGATTTCTCTAATATACTGCACCCCGAAAGCTAATATTAAGCTTCTACTAGCTAAATGACTGTCTATAGCTTGCACATCTTGTAATCTCCTGTGAGTTAATAGGCTATAGGAAAGGCAGACTCGCGATAATTCCGTTATACAGTTTGATGACTACATATATGACTAAAGCTAAGAATAAGCTCCATACGATAATTTCAAACATGATTAGTCCTAATGTTCCTATCATGGACATAGAGTTGCTTAGTTTGAATACAACATAAATAAAATAAATAAAAGCAGTAGCTAAAAATATAAGAAGAAGAATTTTAATTGATTGGAAGCCTACTGCTGAAATGATAGCACCTGCAAAAAAAATGACATACCCACCGCGCGCTTGTGCCATTGTTTTTCCTTCAAAATCCTTAGAAAAGAATAGCATTCCTAATTCGTGAATAGTTTCTGCAATCAATTTTAATGCAGAAAAGAGCATGAAATAAATAAGGGCAAAAATAATTAGCACAAATAATCTTATCTCAAAATCAGAAAGAAACTCTTTCATCCCGCTATACACGCCAATGACTTTAAACAGATCGATTGCTTTAAACATTGTATACGTGGAAAAGCTCAAGCTAAATAAAATAATGGTTATCAATGGCAAAAAGCCAAATACATAAGGGTTTTTCATGATCGTTCCTCTAATCTTGATAAATTTGATTCTATAGTTCATATCGGAGTAAATTGGCCTTTTACAAGAGTCTATCATATAGATTTAACTTTTAACGCTAGTTACTAATAATTGATTTATAAATCTTGGCATAAATAAGCCTAACTTTTACTTTTTGGAGGACAAATTTAAGCACCCCTTTATTTGATTAAAAATGCATTTACTTATATATAGGAAGGAAGTGATAAGCCATGCAAACACATATTATTTGGGGTATAATTTTATTATATACTTAAATATATTGTCGGAAGGAGGATCCCTATGTCCATGGTTTTTGCAATATTCTTGCCTATTATTTTAGCTGTTTTTATACCTTTTTTGTATAAAAGAGCAAAAAGTATCCATACTGGATGGTTTGTCTTGATTGCCCCTGTTCTTTTGGTAATCTTTTATGCAATGTATATCCCATCGGTAATGGATGGAGAAACTTTTATTAACGAAATGCCTTGGATTCCATCACTTGATATTTCACTCGTCTCGTACATAGATGGCCTTAGCTTACTTTTTTCGTTATTAATAACCGGGATAGGATCTCTAGTCGTTCTTTACTCTATCTTCTATTTAGATAAGGATAAAGAAAAGCTAGGTAACTTTTACGTATACTTATTAATTTTTATGACTGCCATGTTGGGAGTTGTACAATCTGACCACTTAATCGGACTGTATTTCTTTTGGGAGTTAACTTCCATTTCATCATTCTTGCTCATTGGTTACTGGTATACGCGAGATCGTTCGCGTTTTGGTGCATTGAAGTCAATGATGATTACCGTCTTTGGTGGCTTAATGATGCTTGGTGGATTCTTATTATTAGGAATTATGGGGGAAAGCTTCTCCATTCGTGAGTTAATCGCACAAGCATCCTCTATTGCAGAGCACGACTTGTTCATATGGGCGTTAGTATTGGTACTTCTAGGGGCCTTTACAAAATCTGCTCAGTTTCCCTTCTACATTTGGCTACCCGATGCGATGGAAGCTCCAACACCTGTTAGCGCATATTTACATTCAGCAACTATGGTTAAAGCAGGCCTATATTTAGTCGCAAGATTTACACCAATCTTTGCATTATCCGAGGTCTGGGTGTGGCTAGTAACAGGAGTCGGTATTCTCACTTTGTTCTGGGGATCTTTCTTCGCAGTAAAACAAACAGATTTGAAAGCAATTTTAGCCTTTTCAACGGTCAGCCAGCTTGGTTTGATCATGTCACTGCTTGGAATTGGTTCTATCGCCTATCATGTTACAGGCGATTTAGTGTCAACATATACAATTGCAACTTTTGCGGCAATATTCCATCTCCTAAACCATGCAACCTTTAAAGGTAGTTTGTTTATGATTGCTGGGATAGTTGATCATGAAACTGGTACACGAGATATCCGCAAGCTCGGTGGGTTAATGAGTTTAATGCCTATTAGCTTTACAATCGCAATGATCGGCAGTTTATCGATGGCTGGCGTACCGCTATTCAATGGCTTTTTGAGCAAAGAAATGTTTTTAGAAGCCACACTTTCCTTACAGCATTTTAACCTCTATGCAATGGATACTTGGTGGATTTTAATACCAGTAGTTGCATGGATTGCAAGCGTATTTACATTTGTATATAGCTTGTACTTTGTCTTACATACATTCCGAGGAAAGCACAAACCCGAGCTGCTTCCTAAAAAAGCACATGAAGCTCCAATTGGAATGCTCGTTTCACCAGGTATATTAGCAACATTAGTCATAGTTATTTTCTTTATACCAAATGTTTTTGGTAGTACTTTTATAAAGCCGGCAGTAGCTGCTATTCATCCAGGAGCCTATGCACTTCCTTCTGAGATAGGAGTCAAGATAAAAGCATGGCATGGATTTGATTCGCCCGCTCTATATATGACGTTAGGAATTTTCCTAGTCGGCTATCTTCTATATAAAACATTGCCAAAATGGAGTGTAGGTTATGAGAAGATGCCAGCTAAAGTTTCATTGAACGGTATTTATGATTGGTTAATGATGCTTTCAGAAGGTGGAGCTAATAGCGTTTCTTCTCTTTACATGAAGGGTTCTATTCGTTCTTACTTAATCTACATGTTCTCAGCTATTATCTTCCTGCTTGCTAGCACCATGTGGGTTAAGGATGCCTTTGTAATAGACTTTGATAATTTAGCACCTATCAAGTTCTTTGAAATACTTTTATCACTCATTGTTATTATTGGGACGATTACGATCCTAGTTACAAAATCCCGCCTTACAGCAATCATTGCTTTAGGAGCTGTAGGATATACTGTGGCTTTGTTCTACATCATTTTTAAAGCGCCTGATCTAGCTTTAACTCAGTTAGTAATAGAAACAGTTTCGGTTGCTCTATTCCTTGGAGCTTTTTATCACCTGCCAAAACTAAATAAGCACGAAAAAGGCAAGGAAGACCGTAAATTCCGTTTAACTAACTTTATCATTGCACTAGGTGTTGGAGTGATGGTTACATTAATAGCTATTTCCTCCCACTCTCAAAAATTAGTAACATCTATCTCTCAATACTATAAAGATACTGTATACACAGAAGCTGGCGGTGGAAATATTGTAAACGTTATCTTAGTTGATTATCGTGGATTTGATACTTTATTTGAAATCAGTGTACTAACTATTGCTTCTCTAGGCATCATAGGAATGATCACACTACGACTTGCTAAAAAGAAAGGAGATAGAAAAGTTGAAAACAAATGATTTAATTATTCAAACGACAACGAAAGTAGTCTTTTTCATCATCTTTCTATTCTCCATTCATATTTTTTTCGCAGGTCATTATACACCAGGAGGAGGATTTGTTGGTGGCCTATTAATGTCAAGTGCAATCGTCCTTCTTTTACTTGCATTCGATTTAAAAACAGTACAAGATATGCTACCTATAAACTATACGGTTGTAACAGCAATCGGGCTTATAATATCTTTAGCAACTGCAGCCGGGTCTATCTTTTTTAATGTTCCTTTCTTTACCCACGTATATGATTATTTCAATCTTCCCTTGTTAGGGAAAACGTCTATCCATACTGCAATGTTTTTTGATACCGGCGTATATCTTGTTGTAGTGGGAGTAACAATGACAATTATTCAAATGATAGGAGGAGATGAATAATGGAAATTATGATGTCCATTTTAATCGGCTTTCTATTTATGGCTGCAGTCTATTTAATCCTCTCTCGCAGCTTGCTTAGGATTATTATTGGAACGGGCTTACTGAGTCATGGGACACATTTGCTCCTACTAACCATGGGTGGACTTGGGGGAAAATCTGCTCCCGTATTAGCTGACGGAGTGACAGATTATGTCGATCCACTACCACAGGCTCTAATTTTAACCGCCATCGTTATTAGCTTTGGCGTAACGGCATTTTCACTTGTACTTGCCTATCGTACCTATAAAGAAGTCGGTACAGATAATATGGAACTTATGAAAGGAACTGAAGACAATGATTAACTTATTATTATTCCCAGTCCTCATCCCTTTCTTATTCGCTGCGGTTCTTTTATTATTTCCCAAGAAATTAAAAGCACAGCGAATAGTTACTATTATTGGATTGTTGTTAGCACTAGCATCTGCCTTTACATTGCTGTACAAAGTAAAGATAGATGGTGTACAAACCCTTACACTCGGGAGCTGGGCACCTCCATTTGGAATCACAATGGTTTCAGATATGTTCTCAGCGTTACTAGTAACTTCATCTCTAATCATTGCTCTATTTGTTGTATGGTATAGCTTTTCTTACATGGATGAAGCTAGAGAAAAATCATTTTACTATCCAGCTATTCTATTTATGTTAACAGGAGTCAATGGTGCTTTTACAACGGGAGATATATTTAACTTATTTGTATTTTTTGAAGTATTATTAATGTCTTCCTATGTATTGATTGTTTTAGGTGGAGAAAGAATACAATTAAAAGAATCTATTAAATACATAATAGTCAATATTGTCTCTTCATCCCTATTTGTAATTACAGTAGGATACTTGTATTCAGTAGTTGGAACATTAAATATGGCCGATATCTCAGTTAAATTGGCCGAGCTTGGTGAGGTAGGAATTGTAACTGTAATTGCTGTGTTGTTTTTAATTGTTTTTGGTATTAAGGGTGGTATTTTTCCTCTCTTCTTCTGGTTACCAGGTTCTTATGCAGCACCCCCAGTTCCAATACTAGCCCTGTTCGGTGCACTTCTCACTAAAGTTGGAGTGTATGCGATTATGCGGACATACACGTTATTCTTTACGACAGATGTAGGTTTCACGCATGAGTTGCTTATGATTCTCGCGATAATTACCATCGTCGTTGGGTGTATTGGCGCGTTGGCTTACTTTGATTTAAAACAAATTATTATTTATAACATCGTCATTGCAGTAGGAGTTATATTATTCGGTGCTTCTGTAATGAATGAAAATGGAATGATGGGTTCTGTATTTTATTTGATTCATGATATTTTGATAAAGGGAGCATTGTTCTTACTTATCGGTATTGTCATTAAAATTACAGGCACCTCCGATTTACGTAAAATGGGAGGTCTGATGAAAAAGTATCCTGTTTTAGCCTGGAGTTATTTGATTGCAGCATTTGGATTAGCTGGTATTCCACCCTTAAGTGGCTTCATCGGTAAAATGCTAATCGTACAAGGGGGCTTTGAAGGTGAATTACTCTGGCAGAGTGTTTTTATATTAGCTTCGAGTCTAATTGTCCTACTTTCGGCAATTCGAATTTTCATCTATGCTTTCTGGGGTGAGCCAAAAGGTGAATCTACTCTTTTAGGACCTAAATCATATCGACGACTGTTAACACCTACTATCGTTTTGGTAGCCATAACAGTATTCTATGGTGTTGGAGCAGAATTCTTAGTCCCATTTATGACGGATGCTTCTGATTTGTTGCTAGATCCTTCTATTTACGTCGATGCTGTATTTGAAGGGGTGAAATAATATGGCGTTTCAAATTTTGTTAAATGTTTTCATTGCCCTGACCTGGATGTTTTTATCGGTATCCTTTAAGCCTACTACCTTCATCGTGGGATATCTGCTAGGCTTACTAATGCTTTTCATACTAAGAAAATCCTTTAAATCACGGTTTTATATGGATCGAGTATGGGCGGTTATAAAATTGGCTGTCTTATTTTTAAAGGAGCTAATACTTTCTAACTTCTCGGTATTAAAGTTAATCGTAAAGCCTGAAATGCCCATCCGTCCTGCCATATTTGCCTTGGAAACGGTTTTAACCGAGGACTGGGAAATAACGTTGTTATCCAGCCTTATAACATTAACACCTGGTACGGTAGTTATTGATGTTTCGGATGACAATAAAACGTTATATATTCATTCTATTGAGTTTAGTAATATTGACGAAGCGGTTAACTCCATACGCGATACTTTTGAGAAAGCAATTTTGGAGGTGAGTAGATCATGATAACTTTTTTATGGGTGATTGTCGTGTTAATAAGCGCCGCTTTACTAGGCTTCTTATACCGACTTGTAAAGGGTCCGACTACTCCCGATCGCGTAATAGCCTTAGATGCAATTGGAGTGGGTCTAATCTCTTTAATTGGTCTAATATCAATTCTGTTTGATACTCCATTCTTCTTAGAGGTCATTCTATTGTTAGCTGTTCTTTCCTTTATAGGAACAGTAGCGTTTTCTAAATTCACGGAGAAGGGAGAAATCATTCAACGTGACCGTAATAGCTAATATATTTATCGTAGGTACTATTTCCTTTGGAACTATTTTTATCTTGGTTACTGCAATTGGCTTGTTCCGACTACCAGACGTCTATACAAGAGCACATGCAGCTTCCAAGAGTGCTACACTTGGGGTTATGAGCATTTTAATAGGTGTGTTTCTTCACTTTTGGTTAATCGAGGGGACGTTTAATTCTCGTATTTTGCTTGGCATTCTGTTTCTTTTCATCACTGGACCTGTAGGTGGACACATGATGGGAAGAGCTGCCTATTACTCTGGTGTGGAATGCTGCGACCTCACAGTTCGAGATGATTTAGAAGAGGTAGTGGAAGAAAAAAGAAAGAACATGAAAATCAAAGTTTGATGCTAATTTACTTTAGTGTGTAGGCAGAGTGTTTTATCACTTTGTCTACACTTTTTTATTGGAAAACTAATATCAAATGTCATTCGTACTTAAAATAACTGACACATTAGACAGGATTGCGTTTTTCAAAAGAAAATGGTTAGTTTTCTTCACTTACAATGAAAGGAATGAAGTACGATTAGGTCAAATAAAAAATTAGGTAAACATCTCAATATAAAAATTAATAATCGCAAAGTGAAAATTCTAAATTACAAAAGAAGCAGTCATTTTGACGAATATAAAAATCAAGAGATATTTACCATTGAATTAATAACGAAAATTTATAATGAAGTGCTAGATAACAAAGCTGTAAAAATAGAACTCAATGAAAAAGAAATTATAAATGCTGAATGGATATTATGTTTTAGACAGCCAAATATATATAGATTTACTTATAAGATAATTAATACAATATCGGTGAATAAATCAAACGGGGAATGCCAAAAAAATTGCATTCGATATTCTTCAGAAGGAAAATCAATATCAAAATTTAACAGAACCAAATTTTAAAAAAGCTATTACCTTCCCTGATATATCAAGGAATGGCAATAGCTCTTTTTTAGTAGTACGGGTAATACGGTGTAAAATTGTTGTAGTAAGGATACGGTTGGTATGGATATGGCTGATAAGGATAAGGTTGTCTGGCACCAAAGCCAACAATGGAAGAACCTAAAAGACCTCCTACAAAGCCTCCTAATAATGGCGCTCCAAAACCACCGAAACCTCCACCAAATCCACCATAGCCTCCATAGCCTCCTGGGCCACCCGGACCTCTACCTCCATAACCACCGCGTTGATATCTAGGCATAATGTTCCTCCTTTCAACACAGTGTATGCTATATGGGATAAGTGTCCTGTGCGTATACCCTACTCTTCTTCAGCCATTCTTTCGATAAGAGTAGCCAATGTTCGTACCATTACACCGGTACCACCTTTTGGTCCAAAATCATAGGCAGATTTAGAGTCAGATGTTCCAGCTATGTCTAAGTGAATCCATGGTGTTTCCTCCACGAACTCTCCAACAAAACCGCCTCCAAATATCATATGACCATCTCCTCCAGGAGAATTATTCAAGTCAGCCACATCACTTTTGCGGATACGTTTTTTATCGTTTTCTGTTAAAGGCAATCTCCATACAAACTCGCCAGTTTCTAAAGAGGATTCCATAAAGGTTTCAAAAAACTCCTCGTCATTTGTAAGTGCACCTGTCTTGTCATATCCAAGAGCTGTAATAACGCCACCTGTTAAAGTAGCAACGTCTACGATATAGTTAGCTCCTTGTTGTTTTGCATAAGTAACCGCATCTGCTAGAACAAGACGGCCTTCTGCATCCGTGTTTAAAATTTCAATTGTTTTTCCACTCATCGAAGTGATGACGTCATCAGGCTTGAAGGCATTACCAGAAATCATATTGTCTGTGGAAGGTATAACTGCAATAACATTTTTATTTGGACGAAGCTCTCCAATAATTTGCATTGCGCCTAATACTGCTGCAGCACCTCCCATATCGCCCTTCATCCCAACGATACCTGCCTTCGTTTTGAGAGAGTAACCACCTGTATCAAAAGTAATTCCTTTACCAACAAGTGCCACTACATCATCCCAGTTTTCTGTTGCCTGATATTTCAAAGCGATTAATCGCGGTTCTTCAACAGATCCTTGATTTACTGCAAGTAATGCTCCCATCCCAAGTTCTTCTATTTCTTTCTTACCTAAAATTTCTGTTTCAAAGCCATATGTTTCTCCAAGCTCTCTTGCATACTCACCTAGCTGTGTAGAAGTTAATACGTTTCCTGGTGTGTTTACTAAAATTCTTGCTTCATTTACTGCATCTGCATAAATACTTCCTACCTCAAAATAAGTAGCAGCTTCGTCCGGATCAGTGTCAGTTAATAGCTCGATGGCAGGTAAATAGTAATCAGGGACATTAGAGGATGTTTTGTAGCCTTCATAAACGAATGCACCCATTCCAATTCCTTCGGCTGCTAAATACGCTACATCGGCTTCTGTAGCTGTTTCTGATGTAAATGATGGTATCCAAACTGCTAAAGACTCTGGCTTACTCGAAAGAAGTTCTTTGCCTACTAAGCCAAATGCCTCACGAATGTTCTCTTGAGTTAACTTTTTGCGGTCACCAAGCCCGACAAAAAGAATTCTTTTTACAGTTTCCTGATTAGCAACTGGTACTTTTACTATTTTTTTTAAATCTGATGAAATGTCTCCGCTTTTTACCCATTCTAGGATGTGGTCTCCAAAAGCATTTAACAATGCATCCCACTTCTCTGTGTTTTCAGGATGCTTTGGAATGCCCACCACTAGTGTTTCTGATTGCACTTCTTCGAATAATACTTCATTAGTATTTATAATCATTATTTTTCCCCCTAGATAATTTGGATACATTATCATTATATAGCAACAAGTTTGATTTTTCGAATAGTAGTAATATGTTATACTAGTACTAACTAAAGTTTTCCTTGAAAGGCTGTGTCTACTCTGACAATCCTCCAAAATACTCCATTACTAGCTGCTCTATTTTCTATTTTCTTTGCTCAGTTCGTGAAAATACCTATTCATTTTTTGGTCACCAAAAAGGTTGATTGGAAGTTATTTACTTCTACTGGTGGAATGCCTAGTTCCCACTCTGCGGCTGTAACTTCTCTTTGCACAGCTATTGCTTTTGAGACAGGTTTAGACTCACCTCTCTTTGCAGTTGCTACTGTATTTGCAGTTATAGTGATGTTCGATGCAACTGGTGTCAGATTCCAGGCTGGCCAGCAAGCCATTATTATCAATCAAATGCGTGTAGATTTTCAGGCATTTGTGGATCAGACAAAAGGTTGGGGACAAAAGAAAAGTGAAGAAAAGCTAGAAGAATTAAAAACGTTGCTTGGTCATAAACCAATAGAGGTATTTATGGGTGCCCTAACTGGGATTATGATATCTATCATTATTTACACCGTGATTTTATAGCTTTTTTACAAGTTAAGAGTTAAATCAAATGTAGTTTAAATATACATTCCTCTTGCCCACAACTACTGTGCATTATTCTCTAAATAACAGGTACTGTTAAACTTGTTTAGTATTTTATTATCTCTAGAAGCGTATTCGCCTTAAATCGAATACGCTTCTTGTTTTTTCCTAATTGGACTCTATTTGTTGTTTATCCTTCAACTAATTGATAATAGTATTTTAATTCATCATTGTACTTAGTAATAAGTACATCATTACGTTCTTTAGCTTTAAATATTTCAGTACCAATGGGCAGAATATTTGCTGTAGAATCTTTAAAATCCATTGGATTAGAAGTGTTATACTCAATTTTCCCTACTAAATCACCTTCTGTTAAGACAAGTTCGTTAACCCACTCAATATTCGTACTATAGATTATACTATCCCACTGAAAAATATCAGCTTTTGAATCAATTTCCAGAATTTCTTGTGCAGTAGGATTACCAATGGTTACTTCTGTTGTAGTGTTTTGGTCTATTGAACTGTTGCTTGATTCATCCGAGCATCCCCATAACAATAGATTCCCTAGCATCATTACTGTTATAATCACATACTTTTTCAATACTACCACTCCTTTTCTAATGCATTAGTCGATTGATACATAATATTCGTTTCTTTTTCCCATACCTTTCTATACAGTTACCTTGAGGCTAAGTATGTACTTCGGAATTATGCATATGCTTTTTCTTACCAATAAAAAAAAGATGGCTATAAGGCCATCCCTTTTTAGAACATTTGATATCCACTTTTCCGAAGCATTTTAATAACGATCCCCGCAATAATTGCTCCTACAAAACCACTTGTTAAAATTACGATATCTGCCATATGCAAAGAAACAAACTTATCTCCAAGAGCAGAGAATGAAGAACCCGGGTTAGTGAAATAATCAAAGAACCCTACCTCATCAATGATAAATACCACAATTAGTGGATATAAAATAGCCACAAACCAGGACATTCTTAGTAACATATTTAATAAGAAGGCGATTCCAAAAAACATAACTAGAAAAATTAGTACTGAAAGAATCATCTGTGTAATTGTAAAATTCATAATCATATACCTCCGTAGTATCTCTAAATAGTTTACCTTAACGGAGGCGTGGATTCAATGTACTTGTTTCTTTTCACATTTTTGTCAAATAATCTTCTTATTACTTTTTCCAGAGCCATTACAGCAGCCACACGTTTCTGATCCACCAAGTCTAAGTTGGAAATATCCTTCACCTTTACAATAAGGACAAGACTTTACAGTTTCTGTTTTAAATTTAATCATATAATACGCCTCCTTGAATATTTATTTTAATATTCAGATAATATATCACGGATTAATATATTTGTAAATAAAAAACAAAATATATTTGATACGTGTTTTAAAAGTGCTTAAGTAAAGAAAAATAGACTGTCTTATGAAAAATGCTTTGTTTCATAAGACTTTTTATCGAAGTTCTATAAGCTAACCACTATTAGTAGAGCTAGTCACAGTTGAATTTTTAATGACATGAATTTAGTCTATTTATGTTCGGATTATTTTATGAATAATTTATAGCTAGTATACCCAAATATGTCTCCAGGATTTATCCCTTCGATAGTTGGAAAGCCAATTTCTAAAGACGCAGCTGCTAATTCATGCAGCATTACAGAAGCGTTCTCATCTTCCAGTAAATCACTTGGAAGTATCCATTTGGCCTCATATAGCTCAGAAAGCTGCACTTGAATAATCGGTTCCTCTTCAATTGGTTTAAGAAGAAAAATGGCCATATTATCACTGATTTTTCCCTGTAAGACCCCACTTCTAAAACCGATCATATTTTTAACTGTACAATCTACCGCAGTTTCTTCCTTAACTTCACGTACGGCAGCCTGTTCAATTGTTTCATCACCATTTACAAAGCCTGCAGGTAAAGACCATCTTCCTTCTAAGCCACCATATCGTTTTTTAACAACTAGCCATTCACCCTTGTTGTTTAAAACTAATCCTGCAGCTCCCAACCAGACATTTCCTCGTTTATCCTTCGACAAATAATCCATCTCCTTTAACAAAAGCATACTTACCTTTTATACTTTAAAAAAGCTCCCACTGAGAGTTACAGTGGGAGCCATTTATTGTTTTTCTTTTATAATTTAAATTTACCTTTTTTAAGCACTAATGGAACTCCACCGATCATGAAAAGAGCACGGTTATCAATAACCTTTTTCATGATGGATGCTTTAGTACCAGTAAGTTTTCTACCCATTACATCTCCAATTGCATCATGCTCACCAAGAGAACAAACTGTTCCTTTTAGTTCAGGAACAAATTCCTTTGTATTTTCGCCTTTCATTAGGGCTACGATATTTTTAGCAACTGTTACAGCTTGTTGCATAGCAATTTGAGCAGTCGGTGGGTATGGGCGATTTGTTTCTTCATTAATCATTAGAGCACAGTCACCAACGATGAATACGTCTGGGAATCCAGGTGCACGCATATCTTTTTCAACTTTAACGCGAGCACGCATATTTTCGATACCAGAAGTTTCGATTAAGCGGTTTCCACGAACACCAGCAGCCCATACTACAGTACCAGCTTTGATGAATTCAAATTCTTCTTCGCCTTTTTTAATTTTAACGCCTTCAGGAGTAGCTTCTACTACTGGTGTACCTATAGAGAACTCGATTCCTTTTGCTTCTAATTGACGAACAGCATATTCAACTAGCTCAGGATCAAAACCAGGTAATACCATAGGAGCAGCTTCTACGCAGACAACGCGTACTTTTTCTTTTGGTACATCGTATTCTTCACAAAGCTCAGGAATACGATTACCTAATTCACCTAAAAATTCAATACCAGAGAAGCCAGCTCCTCCTACTACAATAGTTAAACGAGCATCGTCTCTGTTTTCTTCTGTAGACCATGTAGCAAATTGGTATTCGATATGATCACGGATTTGACGAGCAGCATTTACATTTGCAATTGATAGTGCATATTTATCTAAACCAGTGATTCCAAATGTTTCACCTTCAAAGCCTAAACCGATTACTAAATAATCATATGTGTATTCTCCAGCACTTGTTGCTACCTTCTTAGTATTAACATCAATGCCTTCGACAGTTGCTTTTACAAATTGTACCTTGCTTTTATTTATAACACCTTGAATATCATAACGCACTTGGTCTGGACGTAAAGTTCCAGCTGAAGCCTCATGTAACCAAGTAGACTCGTAGTGATAGTCATTTTTATTTACTAAAATAATATCTGCTTCATCGGTACCTACTAATTTTTGAAGGTTCACTACAGTAGATAATCCACCATAACCTGCACCTAATACTAGAATTGTTGGTCTTTTCACGAAGATCGCAACCACCTTTTTATATTTTTTATGAATCTAATGATACGAATAATTCACAATTAGAAATGGACTTTGTCATTTTTCCGACAAATTTTTCACTACATCCTATTTTAGACCTTTTAGAATAGGATTTCAACACTATTTAACAACATTGCAAAGGTGGGAATATACAGACAATTAGCCCATAAGAAAAGCGCAAGCGCCTAGAGATCTGTCCCGACAAGCAAATGGGGGAAAGCGAGGAGGCAGTTCTTCAGCCACCGCAGCTTTTTCCCATTTGACCTCGAGGGGCAAGGTGCTGGAGCTAGACAACAAGAAAAGCGCAAGCGCCTAGTTCTGTCCCGACAAGCAAATGGGGGAAAGCGAGAGCAACCAGTTAGATCCTCTTTGACTTCCAAACGTAATTTACTTTCTTATCCTTTAAAAAAGAACATTTCCTTAAGTAAGAAAATGTTCTTTCGAATATTTAGCAGCTTTCCGGTGTGCCTTCTTTTTTAGCAGTTCTAAATGATGAACCACAGCCACAGGATGCAATTGCATTAGGGTTATCGATGGTAAAGCCTCCACCCATCAACGATTCTTTGTAATCGATGACTGTACCTTGGAGAATAGAAGCATCTTCACTAGATATAATTATTTCTAAATCATGCTGATGTAAAACTATATCGTCTTCATTTTTCTCTTTTTCAAATCCCATACCGTAAGAAAGACCGCTACATCCGCCACCGTTAACAGATACACGGAGAAGTGAACCTTCTTCCTCGTTGTGAACCATCATCTCTTTGACGCGGTAAGCTGCCGCTTCAGACAAATTAACTACTTCTGTCATCTGAATCACATTCCTTCCTTATTTATATAATATCAATTTAATCACAATCTATACAAGGAAAACTACTTAAGTTACCTCGCTTTCGAAATATTTTTACAGTATAATAAAACCAAGAACGAGAATAAGGAGAAGATAAAATGGAAATAACTCCATATTACCAAAAAGATATCGAATGCTTACATTGTAAAAACAAATTTAAATCAACTAAGATACGTTCAAAATTTATAAAAGTCGAATCTCATGAAACAGACTTTCAACCAATATATCAAAATAAAGATATCAACCCGTTATTATATAATGTATTTGTCTGTGAGCATTGTGGCTTTTCTTTTACCGATGACTTCACCAAGTATTTTGCACCTGGACTTAAAGAAATCATTAAAGAGAAAATATCGACTAATTGGATACCACGTTCCTATGGTGACGTCCGAACGACACAAGATGGGATCACTACATATAAATTAGGCATACTGTGTGGAACGTTAAAAAAAGAAAAATTTGTCTCTATTGCCGGCTTAGCACTTCGTACTGCTTGGCTCTACCGCATAATGGAAAACAAAGAAGATGAAAATAGATTTCTAGAAATAGCCAGAGATCGTTATTCAGACTCCTATTCTAGCGAAGATTACAATGGAACTCAAATGTCCGAGACACGAATTATATATATGATAGCAGAGCTTTCTAGACGAATAGGTGACCGAGAATTAGCTACACGTTATTTTTCCAAAGTAATCGAAAAACAAAGTACCTCTATAGAACCCAAGCTAATTGAAATGGCAAAAGAGCGTTGGCAGGAAATGCGAGGGTGAAAAAAAGAAGCCTCATTCAGGCTTCTTTTTTATATGTGTTGTCATTAAAATACTTGTTCTACTTCTACTATTCCAGGTACTTCCTCTAATAAAGCGCGTTCAATACCAGCTTTTAACGTGATAGTAGAACTTGGGCAGCTCCCGCATGCTCCTAAAAGGCGTAATTTTACAATACCGTCTTCAACGTCAACAAGCTCGCAGTCTCCGCCGTCACGTAGTAAGAATGGACGCAATTTATCTAAAACTTCTTGTACTTGTTCGTTAATTGTATCAGTCATATATGTCGACTCCTTTCGCTATAATCATTATAGAATAATTGTTGGTTAAATGGAAGTGTTTACTCCCCACAAAACACACCGTGATAAGAGTGTTCCCTAAGATTCATAAAATATTATTTACCCTGTTTTATTTTAAGATAAAAATCATTTTTAAGATGATTTGTATATAGACTATATACTTAATATTAATAATAAAAAGCGAGAATCGTGTTATTTCAGGCTTTTATTCCCCAATATATCTTTCCAAAATAAATTTATTTTCGATTCTAGTCTATTAGACTAGCTTCCTCTACTAAAAGTTCATATGTTACAGTATGCCATTTGTTGGCAAATAAACTTCGAGGAGGTGTTTTTTTATGGTTTTAACCTTACAAGCATTTACGACTCCAGCAAATACTCAAGTCATTGCTGATACAGCTGCTTTACCAGGTACTCTTCCAACACCAGCAGTACCAACCGCACCAGCTATGTTGTCTCCTTTAATTGATGGCAGCAGCGCTTATATCTGGTCACCGAATACAGCATCCAACCAAACGGTTACATTCCAAAGCATTTTCGACATTGGAACTTTACCAATTCTAGGACTTGCTTTGCCACTTAGCGCGTTTTATGCGTATGCAGGTAACGAGACTGTTTCAGTAACTGCAACTTTAGAGGTAGTAAATCTTTTAGGAATTGTTATAGCAACTATTCCTTTATTTACCGATGCTAACTCTGGTAGCTCTCAGGACGTAGCAATTGCATCAGGAGATGCTCTTTTAGCAGTTGGTTTATTAGGAAATACAGGTCGTATTGTCATCAATGCTACTGTTACTTCCCCAACAGTAATAGGATATTCTGCAAATCCCGGCAGATATCTTGGACAACTTACCGTTCGTAGTCTTATAGCTGTTTAACAGCAGCTCCTCTTAAGGATGGCGTCTATACAATTTACAAGTTTCCCTCAATCTAGTAAATAACTTAGGCTAATTCACTGAAAACGTAAGCATCTCTGTACATGTACAAATAAACCAGTACATGTTTCAGAGGTGCTTTAAATATACTATTGGAAAAGCGAGAATAGGTAATTCTCAATAAGAATTGCTTAAAGATTTGTCGGTTAATTTCATAAATAGCACTTTGCCAGTATTCACAGCCAACCAATTATATTTTATGCAATGTCACGTGTATCGATTCTCTTTTCTTAAAATAAACGATTTAAATTCGCCATTTCAATTGCAGAAACCGCACTGTCATAGCCTTTGTTTCCAGCTTTTGTTCCTGCACGCTCAATTGCTTGTTCAATATTTTCCGTTGTCACTATACCAAAAATAACAGGTATACCCGTATCTAGGCCTGCTTTTGCAATGCCTTTTGCTGCTTCATTACATACATAGTCATAGTGCGTAGTAGATCCACGTATTACAGTACCTAAGCCGATTATTGCATCGTAGTTTTTCGTATTTGCCATTTTCTTTGCGATAAATGGTACTTCAAATGCTCCTGGCACCCAAGCGATATCAATATTTCCTTCCTCAACTCCGTGACGTTTTAAACCGTCTAGTGCACCGCTTAATAATTTGTCATTAATAAACTCATTAAATCTTCCTACTACAATTCCTATTTTTAAATCTGTACCGACTAGCTGTGCCTCAAAAATTTGTCCCATGCTCATTCTCCTTTTACGTAAGCTTTATAATTCGCTTCTGTGTATTTCACTAAATCTTCTATCGTAATAAACTTCATTTGAAATTTTTCTGCAATTTTTTCAAGTTGTGGCATGCGTGCCATTGTACCGTCCTCGTTCATAATCTCACAAATAACAGCGACTTCTTTTGAACCACATAATTTAGCTAGTTCTACACCTGCTTCTGTATGACCACGACGCTCTATAACTCCCCCTTTTTTTGCGATAAGAGGGAATACATGTCCTGGACGGTTGAAATCTGTTGCTACAGCTTGATTATTTAATAGTGCAAGAATTGTATAAGATCGTTCAAATGCACTAATGCCTGTTGTTGTTGATTTATGATCAATACTAATGGTAAAGGCTGTTTGATGTGAATCCGTGCTCTTATTTACCATTGGGTCTAATGACAATCTTTCTGCAATTTCATTTGAAATGGGTGTGCATATTAAGCCACGACCATGCACTGCCATAAAATTAATGTTTTCAGGTGTTGCATACTCACCTATTACGACAAAATCACCTTCATTTTCTCGATTTTCATCATCGACTACAATGATGATTTCACCTTGCTTTAATGCAACGATTGCTTCGTCTATAGTATTCATTTCATTCCACTCCTTTAGAATCCGGCTTTTTGTAAGAAATCAACTGTCACTTTTCCTGTATTTTGATTGGCTAGATGCTTTGCTACATACTTGCCAATTAAATCCGTTTCAATATTGACAATTTCTCCAGTCTGTTTTAAGCCAAGCACCGTTTCCTTGAAGGTATGTGGTATTAAAGAAACAGTAATTATAGAATCTGTTACATTAAAAATCGTCAGGCTTGTACCATCAATGGTGATTGAGCCCTTCATTAAACAGTTAAAAAGCAATTCTTTTGGCATTGCTAAGTCGATATATACTGCATTGGAAGCTGGTCTCTTTCGAAGAATCGTTGCAACACCATCGACATGTCCAGAAACAATATGACCGCCGAATCTGCCATTTGCAGACATTGCTCTTTCTAAATTCACTGTTGAACCTTTTTTAAGTTGCTGTAAGCTTGTCGATTTAACCGTTTCAGGCATCACATCTGCCACAAACAGATCATTCGTAAACTTTTTAACAGTTAGACACACACCATTTACAGCAATGCTATCGCCAAGCTGTACATCTTCTAAAATTTTGCTAGCTCCAATGGAAATTTCCATCGATTGAGTAGACATATTCATCTGCTGAACAGTCCCTAGCTCCTCAATAATCCCTGTAAACATCTTCCTCACCTCTTTCTCAAAATAAAAAACCCCGAACATTTTTTGTCGGAGTTTCGATGAGAGGTAAATTTGGCTTCGTCAAATAAGACTAGTGAATATGTATTTTCAAAAGTCTACTTGCGTTGCTTCCTTCTCCCATCCAGACTATAACTGTCGGCTTTGGACTTGCACCAAATCCTGCACACTAAAAGTGGCTCACGGGCTTAGAGATACAATCTCAACACCGTCGATTGGGAATTTCACCCGACCCCGAAGGAATAATATAAAATTGTTGTAAAATAAAAAAATTCCCAACACGGTTGTGATGGGATGAAAGTGCATAGCAAAAAATACATTTTAAAATTGCCATTTTAAAATGTTTTGCTTACTCCTTCTCCCATCCAGACTATAACTGTCGGCTTTGGACTCGCACCAAATCCTGCACACTAAAAGCGGCTCACGGGCTTAGAGATATAATCTCAACACCGTCGATTGGGAATTTCACCCGACCCCGAAGGAAATTATTCTATTTGATTAGTATTGTATCATAAAAATTCGACGTAGAGGCTTTCTTCGTATTACCACCTTTTAGTTGATTTGCATTCCTGGACTTTCAGACTAACTAAATCAACAACCGTTAGTGCATGAAACAATCATGACTAAAGCTATCATATTAAAACTCTATCATTTAAAGGATATTCGCTTTTTGACAGTATTTCCGTATCCCCTTTATAATATAGATGGGTAAAATAATATATAAGTTAAAGGGGACAAGTATTTTATGGCACAAGAAAAACTCACTGTTGAAATTTACGGTGCCGATATAGTATGTGCAAGCTGTGTGAATGCTCCTTCTTCTAAGGACACGTATGAATGGTTAGAAGCTGCAATTACCAGAAAATTTCCTGGACATCAAATAACATTTTTATATATTGATATAGAAAAGCCAATAGAAGACGAAAAACAACTGTCAATTGCTAATCAAATTGCAAATGATGAGTTTTTCTACCCATTAATAATGATAAACGAGGAAGTTATAGGGGAAGGTTATATTCAGTTAAAGCCTGTATTCTCTGCCCTCGAAAAGTACGGTTATATAGCAGAATAACGTTAAGTATCATTTCAAAAAGTACTCAAATAAGCTTATTAAGTAAAATGCTTTTTTCCAGAGAAAGCATTTTATAAAAAAATAAAAAGCTTGGGAACGCGTTTAACTCCACGTTTCCAAGCTTTTTTAATTTATCCGTTATGGCGTTTATACATCCAAAGTAAACCTGATTTCATCAATCTTGCAATACGTCCAGTAACAGAGATATCTGCCAAATAAGCAAAGCCTTGCTTTTTACCTAGAGATCCCATAAAGCCTTTAAGCTTAATATCTGGCATTTTTTCTGGTAGTGGCTGACCCTTCCAGCGTGCTTGCAGTACTTTCACAATCTGCTCTGCCTGTTCCTCTGCTAGCTGTGCACTTGGAGCAAACGGCAAGGATGCACAATCACCAACTACAAAGACATTATCGTAACTTGGTAGATCATGATATTGAGTAAGGATGATGCGACCAGTTTTGTCCTTCTCTCCAGGTAAAGCACGAACAGGAGCAGCTGGCTGAATACCGGCTGTCCAAACTACAACATCTACCGGAATTATTTCATCATGATTATATAATTTGTTTGGTTCCACTTTTGTGATATTCGAATTGCTTATCACGTCTACATCATTTGTATCAAACCATTTTTGTACAAAATTACTTAAGCGTTCTGGAAAGTCTCTTAATACTCGAGGACTACGGTCAAATAATTTAATTTTTAGATCTGGTCTACTTTCACGAAGCTCACTCGCAAGCTCGATTCCACTTAGACCTGCCCCCACGATTCCTACAACAGAACCTGCTGGTAATCCACCAATCTTATTGTATGTGTCTCTAGAGCGCCCAATTGTTTGAATGCTATAAGTAAATTCATCTGCCCCTGGAACATTATGATACTTATCTTCGCAGCCAAGTCCAATTACTAAATCATCGTATGGAATTATTTTTTCATCTTGTAAAATTACTTGTTTGTTTTCTACATCAATTTTCTCAATTTCTCCATAAGTAATTTTTAACTTGTCACTCTCTGGAAAAGCCACTCTAATTTCATGATCAGATGATGTGCCTGCTGCCAACGCGTAAAATTCTGTTTTTAAACTATGAAATGGTGTACGGTCTATTAATGTGAGTTCTACATCATCTGGCAAATTATTTGGTAATAGGCGTAGTAATACGCGCATATTCCCATATCCTCCACCTAACAATACTAATTTTCGCATAAATATTCTCCCTTTTGTTTCAATGTCTCCTCAAATTATAAATGATTGTGACACATTTCACAATAAAACTTCACAATTGACCTTTATAAAAAAATAGAGTAGCATGACGATGTAGTGAGGTGACAGCTATGAATCCAATGGTTGAATTTTGTATAAGCAACCTTGCAAATGGTTCACAAGAAGCTTTTGATATATTAGAACAGGATCCTGATTTAGATGTGCTAGAATATGGCTGTCTTAGCTATTGTTCCCTATGTTCCGAAACACTTTTCGCCATAGTGAACGGTGATGTGGTAGAGGGTGAATCTTCCGAAGATCTTGTAGCCAAAATATATAAATACATTGAAGAAAATCCATTATTTTAAAAGGTATCGAGAAGATATTCTCTCGATACCTTTTATATATTTTAATCTATTAAATCAATTTCATACATTCATTCCATAAATAGCATTACTCCATTTATGAGTGAGAAAAAGAAATAAGGTATTCTCTGTTCTAAGCTCAACAGGAATACCTTATTTAATACAGTTATTATATTGTTCTTCCAAACAATGAATGGTGTTTTATTTTATCCAGTCATGTAAAGTTTCTAAAAAATGAGTCGGTTTTTGAAGGAACATTTGAACTTCTTCCGTTCTATTAACTCCAGTATTGACGTGAGCAGTATCAATTCCCATGTGAATGCCGGTTAATATGTCTGTTTGATAATTGTCTCCAATCATCACCATCTCTTCTTTTTTAAACCCATACTTTTTTTGAATAAACTCAAGCATAAACGGTTGCGGCTTTCCAGTAAAAATAGGTTCAACACCTGTAGAATGCTCTACTAATTTGGTGAAGGCTCCATTCCCTGGAAGATAGCCTCTTTCACTTGGGAAAGCGTGGTCGCTATTTGTAGAGATAAACGCCGCTCCAGCCCTAATTGACAAACAAGCTTGTGCGAGCTTTTCGTAATTGACTTTATGGTCTATTCCCATGACAACCACCTCTGCTAAGTCATCCGTTGGCTCAATTCCTACAGAACATAAAGCATCCTCCAAGCCCTTCTCTCCAATCATAAAAACGCTTTTTGCAGGATAATGCTCGGCAATGTAATTAGCAGCTGCAATCGATGAAGAGATAATTTGCTCCTCAGTAGTATGTATGTCCATCTTCGCTAGCTTCGCTTGTAGCTGCTTTTGAGTCATAGAAGAGTTATTAGTAACGAAAAAAGGTTCAATCCCTTTGTTTTGCAAATAATGTACAAAATCTACAGATTCCTGAATTGGTGTTAGTCCCTTATATACAGTTCCATCTAAATCTAAAAAGTATCCTTTATAGGCGGACATCGGAGTCCTCCGGTAAAAATGCTGAAACTGGCCCAAGCTCATTAATTAAATAATTTTCTACTCTTTCTGGAAACAGTTGTAAATAAGGGAGATTCTTCACTAGAACACTTTCTAATTGCTTATGGTCTACGGAAAAGAAATGTCTCACAAGCTCTTTTCTCATTTCAATAACAGCTTTTAAAGGCGCATCCATCTCAGCTGTAATTACTTTTTCATCAGTCAAAATATCAATTATGTCATCATAGCCACCTGGATCCCTCATAATGAAGCCATCAATCATTGAGTTACCTACATCTATAATGGACTCAATCATATTTTGTCCCACTCGCTCTAATGCAAGTTTCGTTATATTATTTTCATTCCAATCTTTTTTACTATCTATTAAGTCAAGCAATTCTCTCATATGCTTCAATGTCATTGCAATACTTTTACGGTCCACAAAATACATTGTACAGCCTCCTAATTCTTGGTCAGTTGATATATAGTTCTATTCTATAGTACCATAATTCATAGGTAAGGAAGGAGTGTCAAGGGTGGAACGATTTTTCTTGTATGATGACGTCGAAGATACAAAAACAAGATTCGTTGGATTTACTGGAGAAAGCCAGCGATATGATTTAGCAATTGTCCAGAGTTCTCGATTTTTCGGTAAGGTACTTGTGATGGACATTCAATACAATCGATCAGCTATTATTGGGTCGGATGATGTGGAAGAACCTGGCTACTTAGAGCATGTTTTTAATAGATCTGAAGCTGAAGCAACGGAGCTAAGAGATTATCTAAGAGAATTACTGAGCTAAAGTGGAATATTGTATAGATTTTTATAAAAAGAAAAACCTTGAGCAGATCATAATTGATCTTGCTCAAGGTTTTCTTTCTTATCTTTTACTAGTTCGAGTGGGACCGTTTTTGGTGCTACCCCTGTTTTTTTAACAATAAAGTAAGCACACCCAAAGTTACAATACTCGTATAAGTAATCCTTCATAGTGCTAATTTTCGTATCAAATGTTGCTTTATGATTTCGATCCTCGAAAAAGCCCTTTAGACGAAGCTGACCGTAGCCCCAGTCGCCCATTATATAATCATACTTCGTTAAAATCTCACTATAACGCTCTATAAATGCTTCTTCTTTAAAAGCCTCTCGAAAATCCTCAATCACTTCATAAGTGAAACCTTCAGCAATAATCATTCGCTCACCATCCATTAGCTATTTTGAATAGCTAGTAATTCCTCACCTTGCAGTTGTCGTTGCTTCGCTGCTGCATTTACCTGTTCATCCGCATGATAACTACTTCTAACTAGTGGTCCTGCCTCACAATGAGAGAAGCCCTTGCTCATGGCAATTTTACGTAATTCTCCAAACTCAGCTGGTGAATAATATTTTTGTACTTTAAGATGTTTTTTTGTTGGTTGTAAGTATTGGCCAATAGTCATGATATCTACATCGTGAGCACGTAAATCATCCATAACCTCTATAATTTCTTCAAATGTTTCCCCTAGACCTAGCATTAACGAAGACTTCGTAGGAATAGTCGGTTGCATTTCCTTAGCACGTTTTAATAACTCTAAAGATCGGTCATATTGAGCACGCGCTCTAACTCTTGGAGTTAAACGTCGTACTGTTTCAATATTATGATTTAGAATATCCGGCTTAGCATCCATTATATTACGAATGTTTTGCTCAATACCACCCATATCTGAGGGCAATACTTCAATAGTTGTAAAAGGATTTTTTCGACGAATTGCTCGAATTGTCTCTGCAAAGACCTCCGAACCACCATCCTTTAAATCATCACGGGCTACCGCTGTTACAACTACGTGTTTTAGATTCATAATGACAACTGAATCTGCTACTCGCTCTGGTTCTGCTAAGTCTAACTCGTTAGGAAGACCTGTCTTTACAGCACAAAAACGACAAGCTCTTGTACACACAGCTCCTAAAATCATGAATGTCGCAGTACGTCGCGATCCCCAGCATTCATGAATGTTTGGACATCTTGCTTCTTCACAAACTGTATTTAAATTATTTTCACGCATTAATTTTTTTAAGCCTTTATAATCCTCATTGGTATTTAACTTTATTTTTAGCCAGTCAGGCTTGCGTTCATGCTGTTCTTTTGGTGGTTTACACGCTGTCACGATTCCATACCCCATTCCCATTAATCTGACTTTACTGATGTCAATGTACCATATTATTAGAATTCAAACAACCTTCTAAAATCAACGGGCAGAACTATTGAACCACTCTTTTGCTTCTAATCGACCAAAAGGCAAACAACAAAACAATTATAATTATAACTGTTATTAACCCTATCAAGACAGAGCTTGTTAAGCCTAGTACCAAGTAACCTACTGCTGCAATAATTGCGCTAATAATAGCATAGGGCAGCTGAGTCATTACGTGGTCAATTACATTAACACCTGCTCCTGTGGCAGACATAATAGTCGTATCGGAGATTGGTGAGCAATGGTCTCCAAAAACTGCTCCTGCTAAAACAGCAGCTAAGACTGGAAGCAATAATTGAGGCTCAATCGCCATGATGATACTCGCTCCAATAGGAAGTAAGATTCCAAAAGAACCCCAAGATGATCCAGTTGCAAAAGCCATAAATGCTGTTAACACGAACATTAATACAGGTATCACACCTACTGGTACATTGTTTTCCGTAACTAAAGTAGCTAAAAATGCTCCAGTTTCTAAAGCTGTGATTAAATAAGACAACGACCAAGCAAACACTAATATCAAAATAGCTGGAAGCATAGATTTAACACCTGTGCATATGGCTTTCCACACGTAAGTCATGTTTGCCTCTGGGTTCGTTTTAAATTGGCGTATATATAAAATCATTGCGATTATACTAGCTGTCAGTCCCCCTATAAATAACGAAAGAGGTACATCTGTATGTTCAAAGATTATAAAAATGTCTAAAACTTTTCCTGAAAGGCTATAACCCGTCCAAAACATACTTCCTAAAGTGACAACCACTAAAGAAATAATAGGAAGTAATAAATCAATCACCTTACCATAATTATTTTCCGGGAAATCACCCTCTAAATCTCCAGGATTTGTTTTCTCCGGGTCAAAAAGTACGCCTGTATCCATCGCTCGTCTTTCATGCTTTTTCATCTCAAACAAATCAAAGTCAGTCCATGCTGTAAAAAAGACCAATGCTAATGTTGCGATTACATAGAAGTTCATCGGTGCCATTAACACAAATGCCTCCAGCGGTGTATAATCAGTCACCGCATGTGTAGCAAAAATTACACCAAGCTGACTGATTAGGAAAGCTCCCCAACTAGAGACTGGAGACACTACACAAACTGGTGCAGAGGTGGAATCGATAAAATAAGCAAGCTTTGCACGAGAAACTTTATGAGAGTCTGTAATAGGTCTAGCGATTTGCCCAACTGCTAATGCATTAAAATAATCATCCACAAAAATGATAATCCCCAAAAAAGCAGTTAAAAGTTTAGATCCTCTTTTTGTTTTGATTCTTTTGATAGCCCAAGCAGCAAATGCTGTGCTACCACCGGAAAGACTAACGAAAGCTGTTACTACTCCTAATAATAATATAAAAGCTAAAATATATATGTTATATACGTTTAACCCACCATCCCAAAAGGATACTTTAAATGAGTCCCATAATAAAAGAAAAGATTGTACTGGGTTAAAATTCTCTACAAGTAATGCGGCGGAAAGAATCCCCGCTCCCAATGAAAGTAAAACTCTTTTAGTCACTAAAACCATAATAATTGCCAATAATGGTGGCACTAACGAAAAAATAGTATTCTCCAAAACTGTTCCTCCTTAAAAATCGAAAAGCCAACCTATAAATATATATAGGTTGGCTTGATTATGAACTATAAGTTAAATACTTACTTCATTTGTAGCTCCCCATCTATACTTAAGTATAAATGACAGTGTTATTTTTATTCAAAATAACCCCAACTAAGTATCCTATGACTATTAATACTTAGCTTCGGCAAAGCTTCCTTTCATCTACGATCAACGGTGTCAACCTCCTGTAAATTACTCTTAAGCCTCGCAGCCTCTACCTATTCATTATTCATTTCTTTCTATTCTAACAGGCTTTTATAAAAACCGCCTTTTTTTTAATCTTCCGGCAATGGTATTGGTACCTCCACTGATGGAGCAGCAGACCCATCTCCTCCGGTATAAATATGAGGCACCTGTCCCTGTACTAAGCCCATTGCAACAGGGATATTTTGTTCAACTACACTCATTTTGCTCGCAAGTGGCACAATGATTTGTACATTTACTTTAATATGGATACTAATTTCTACATAAGCATTATTTATCCCAAACTCTGTTATGGTCGGCACTACATTGGACTGAACATTACCTATTACATGGAAACGAATTGGGATTTTAGGCCCTAAGTTTCCGATTAGAGGTATATTTGTAGCCTGCCCCATCGGCACAAAGAATACTACCCCACCTTGATCTTCCATTGTATGTTTATCATATTCAATATCATCCAAGTAGGGAAGACTAGAAAGATTTCCTTTTTCTGCCTGTTCCAAATGAGATTGCACTAAACTATTTGTATCAGAAAGTACTCGGTTGATAATCTCCGTATTAAACTTAGTCGTCACCATATTTTTACTATCTGAAGGAACTTCTTCAATAATATCGTTTACGTCTAACACATTTGCCGTACGTGAATTAATCGCTTTACTAATTACCATAGAGGCAATCTTATTAGTTTGTACTTCTGCATAATCTAAATAAGTTGGAGTCAGTTGGGCATTTATGTAATAAAACACCCAAGCTACCGACAAGAGAAAGCATGTCAAAAAGATAGCTAATTTACGTTGAGTGCTAAAAAATATAAAACGTTTCTTCTTTTTTCGATAAAACAACGAAAAAACCTCCTCATTACTTTTATGTAACAAGAAGGTCTTTTATGCCCTGCACTTATGCTCTTCCTTTATTCCGTACCATTTCACAACGTCTCGAATCGTTTCTGGCATAATATATTGTTTTTTTGCTGTTTTAAAGGAAGGAAAGAAATATCCAAATGTGAACATATCCAAAGTTGCCAGCCGGTAGGTGTCCTGGATAAGTAACGGACTTCCCTGTATGAAGATAACACCATCTTCTCTTTCAACTATTTGTTCAAATAATACATTACCTAAGAATTTACCACGAAAGCCTAGTCCTTTTACTTCGAGGTGAGGCCATTTATCATTTTTTGATTGCTCAATGATCTCTAGCAAATCTGCTCCACTTAATGTAATGATACAAGGATTAATAGGATGTGGAAGACATTGATGTAAGTCTCCAGCAGTTACAGGTCCCTCTGGTAAATCTTTTAAAAATATACCCGCTGGGAACATTGCACAATCAGCACCTGTATATTCGAGCAACCCTTTCCCAAAAAATTTAGCGAGCTCAGATTCATGAAACCATTCTTTTTCAAGCTTTACTGGATTATTAAATACAGTATGAGAAAGCTGGGCTTTTCCTTCATACTCCCAACGACTTTGGAGTTTGCTTGCATATTCAGGTACGGGTAGCTCGTCGGTCGGATATACCTTAGCCTCTTTTGAAACAATCTTCTTGCTAATATGATCAAATTCTAATATTACACGTCCAATATACATACCAAATTTGCCTGTAGCAGCCTGCAAAGTGTTCCCTAACCATTTCCCCTCCTCGAACAAATGATGGGTGTGAGCGCCTAAAATAAGATCCAATGAGGGTATTTGTTCAATCAGAATTTCATCCTGTGATTTTCCCAAATGTGACATACATATTAGAATATCTACTTGTGAGGAAATTTCCTTACACACATTTTTTAATCGTGGTATAGGGTCCTGTACATGCCAGCCAAGTTTTTCATAGTAAACGCCATAATCTGCCGTGGCAGCAACAATTCCAATTTTAATGCCAGAGGGGGTTTGATGAATTTTGTAAGGCTTTACCCAATTAGGAATCTCTCCATCCAAGTTAGTAAAATTTGAAACAATTACTTCAAAATTTGCTTCTGTATATAAAGAGTCTAATTCCTCATGACTAAGCGTTATCCCTTCGTTATTACCAATTGTCACATAGTCATACTTTGCCTCGTTTAAAAGCTTTACATTGCCCTTCCCCAGAGTTCCTTCTGTATAAATATTGGAGCGATCCACGTGATCCCCAATATCTAAAATAAGATAGGAATCCTTCTTTTCATGCATCTTTCTTTTATTTGAAAGAAAGTGATGGATTGAAGGCCAATTTTCCAAATGACTGTGCAAGTCATTTGTATGATAAATATAAATCGTTTCTTTCACCCTCTCCACCTCTTTCATATGTTTTAACCATTTTATAATTTTCTTTTAAAATAGCCCATCAATAATGGAGCGGATTCCAAGTAACAGTAACACTATCCGTAAGGCAGTTACTAGTGTTTCCGAGTTCAACTTTTTGTTCAGCTTTGCACCAATCTTCGCACCAATATATGCAGCAGGGATAACGGGTATGGTATATAGCCATGGAACATTTCCTAATGATATATGGGTTGCCGAATTGACAATAGACGATAAAAACACCATAAACATGGAAGTACCCACTGCAACATGTGGAGGAAAAAGAAATAACAAAATCATAGCAGGTACAATCATCGATCCTCCACCGATTCCAAATAACCCTGAGGCAAAGCCAATTACAAACGTTAAGGAAACGGCAAACCAAATCGGAAAACCATATACATATGTATTTTCTCCATCCTTAAACGTCCGCTGCTTACCATGATTAACAAACCATTGAACCGGCTTCAAATACTTACGAACAAGCAATAGAATAGATAGGGCAACGAGTAATATACCAAAGTATAGGTTAAATGACGGGAGATCTAATCCTTTATTAACCCAAGCACCTAAAATAGTACCCGGAATACTGCCAATAAAAAATATAAATCCACTTCTAAAATCTACTGTTTTAGACTTCATATAGGATAGAGTAGAAGACAGGCCAATAAAGATCATCATGACAACCGAAAGACCCACCACACTTTGTGGTGTAATATTTGGTATCAAATCAAGCGTAGTACCAAGAAAAAGTACTGCGGGCACTAAAATAACGCCGCCCCCTAGCCCTACCAAGGCACCTATCACCCCGGAAAAAAGACCGCTAAGCACTAATAAAAACCACTCCATTTAAAATTCTCCTTCGAAAAGATTTAGTTGCTTTGGAGCAAGTCCGTCAAATTCAATATCTAACATGTGTTGAAAGGATTTAGCATTTTTAGCCGCATGACCGCCTGAATTGTTATTAAATAACACAAGCACCTCCGAAGCCTGCTTTGATAGAGTTTGACATATTTGTTGAATATATTGGAGCTCCTGTTCATTATAATCATATAAATAGCGGACTTCTCTCCACTTTTCATTGTTACCAGGATTCTTCCATCCGTAAAAGTTTCTACCGTGAAGACGAACCAATACTTTATCAGAAGTAGCAATCGGAACTACAGGTATACTCCCTTCCCCATTTTGCGGCTCATCACAAACGCTATGATGAAAATTATTTTCCTTCAAAAATTGGATGGTCGACTCCTTATATTCTGGAAGATACCAGGATTGATGGCGAAACTCGATTACCACCTCAAAATCCTTTAGTTCTTCCCTTATTCTCCTCATATATTGAACATTGTCCTTCTCACACTGAAACCAAGGCGGAAATTGAACAAGCACCATCGCCAGCTTCCCCGCCTCCTTCAGAGGACGAAGCATCTGTCGGTAGCTCTCAAACATTTCCTCTGACGTTTTAAAAGGGTTTTCTCCTCTGAGATGACCCGTTATTCCTTGATAGGCCTTTACAATAAATTGAAAATTATCAGGAGTCTCTCGAATCCATTTTTCTATATTCCGTTGTGGTTGAATCGCATAAAAGGACGCATCCAGCTCTACAATTGGAAAATGTGCACTATAATCTTGCAGCTTCTCCTTAGGCGACGAAACGTATAAATCTGGGTGATCCCCCCAACCAGTTAAACCAATCTTAATCATCAAACCACCTCTTTATTAATACTTAGTATCATATCATTTCCCTAACCAATCAGACAAAAAAATAGACCAAATATCCACTTTTCTAACAATTATTAAATAAGTTTTGTGGGCAGCAGGTGAAGTGTTTTGAAAAAATTGTTGCAGTAACAGGCCAAAGCATTGCGAGAAAACAAAGTGTTGCGTATATCAGGGGAAGTGTTGCACAGAGCGAGACAACTGTTGCGTGACAGACCCCAAGTGTTGCAGGAACCGGCCAAAGTGTTGCGCATATCAGGGGAAGTGTTGCACAGAGCGAGACAACTGTTGCAAGACAACGCCCAAGTGTTGCAGGAACAGGCCAAAGTGTTGCGGAAAAGACCCAAAGTGTTGCGAGAATCTTACTTCTCACCGCCTGAGTCCCCTCCTGTTGCTAAATATCTTTACCCTGTTACCTATTTCTTGACACTTACTCGGATGTTGTAATTTACATGCCATTGCTGGAGCTTTTATATAGACAAAATATTTTTTTAGTGGTTGTTCCTAAAATTTAAATTTCCTTTGCGAAAACCTTTCTTGCAAATTCTAAAAAGTTCTTTTCTTCTCTTGGGAAAATTGTTAAGTCCTCGTGCCAAATTTCAACAAATGACCAATTCTCCGTAGGCAAAAATCCAATCGCATCACCTGAAAAGTTGTCTCCGAATAATAAAACCTTTTTTATTTCAGGATTATTGGCTACATCATATATTTCTTCTGCTTCAATTAATCCACCATAGAACATAAAATATCCATCAGCTACAGATCCAAACCCTACTTCCATTAAAAAATCTCTATAATCCTGCGGTATATCACCATATATTAAATTCTCGTCTACTTTAGATTTTGATAACTTCCTAAACCCATGATTGATAGACGATTGAGCTATTTCTTCGAGAATTTTACTGTAGTTCTCCACCTTTTATTCTTCCTCCTATTAATAACTACCTTAGAAAATGTCTAAATGAGTCTTTGAATTTGTCTGTTTAAAAGTTTATATACACCTGGATAACTTTCATTTGTAATAATATTTACCGTCTCATTGTGCTCCAATTCCCCTACTCCAAGTAAATATGATAATGTCTGTGCCAAACATTTTTTGGCATCAAAGTTTTTTGGCATACTCCAATACGGATTTTCTAATAGTTTTTTATAACGTTCTTTATGCTGACATCTTAATAGCAACTTATACAAATTTTCATAATTTCCTTCACTGATAAACCTTTGAATTATAACTTCATACATTTTCAGCTCACCTATTTTTATCAGAAGTTTTATCGCAAGTGCTAAACAAGTTTCTTCATTAAATTTAGTTGGCTTAATGATTTTTTTCACCTCATCTTTTTTAATCTGCGTTTTATTAATTTCTTATTCTCTCTTTGTAATAACGTCAATTTGTTTCTCACTTTTATATTCAACTTTTACGAGTACGAGTCGCCAACTGTTGTTCCAATCAACAAAGATTTAACTTGCCTAAATATATTATATATTTAATTCCATAATTATACAATTTAATGAAATATAATTAACCTCTTTAAGGTAGCTATAATATTTCCCCATTTTAAATAAAAAAAAGAAGACGAACTTAAAAGTTCGCCTCCTACACTTTAGGAAAATTCACATCGTCCCAATATCGGTTCGATTGATTTTCATTATACATTTATTATTAAATCAAAGTTAATAAAATATTAACCGATAGATCCTTCCATCTCGAACTTGATGAGACGGTTCATTTCTACCGCATATTCCATTGGAAGTTCTTTTGTGAATGGCTCGATGAAGCCCATTACGATCATTTCAGTTGCTTCTTCTTCGCTTAGTCCACGACTCATCAAGTAGAATAACTGTTCCTCTGATACTTTAGAAACTTTCGCTTCATGCTCTAGAGAAATGTTATCGTTCAAGATTTCGTTGTATGGGATTGTATCAGAAGTAGACTGATTATCCATGATTAATGTATCACATTCGATATTAGCACGAGCTCCAGTAGCTTTACGTCCAAAATGAACGATACCACGGTATGTTACTTTACCACCTTGTTTAGAAATAGATTTCGAAACAATCGTAGAAGAAGTATTTGGAGCTAAATGCATCATTTTAGCACCAGCATCTTGGTGTTGACCTTTACCAGCGATAGCGATAGAAAGAGTCATACCACGTGCACCTTCACCTTTAAGGATAACAGCTGGATATTTCATAGTAAGCTTAGAACCGATGTTACCATCAATCCATTCCATCGTTGCGTTAGCATCACAAACAGCACGTTTTGTAACTAAGTTATACACGTTGTTTGCCCAGTTTTGGATTGTTGTGTAACGGCAATAAGCGTCTTTTTTGATGATGATTTCAACTACCGCACTGTGAAGTGAATTAGTTGTGTAAACAGGAGCCGTACATCCTTCAACATAATGTACAGAAGCGCCTTCATCTACAATGATAAGCGTACGTTCGAATTGACCCATGTTTTCTGAGTTAATACGGAAGTATGCTTGAAGTGGAGTATCCACTTTTACGCCTGGTGGTACATAGATAAATGATCCGCCTGACCAAACTGCTGAGTTAAGAGCAGAAAATTTGTTGTCAGAAGAAGGGATTACTGTACCCCAGTGTTTTTTGAAGATGTCTTCATTTTCACGAAGTGCAGAGTCTGTATCTTTAAATACAATTCCCATATCTTCAAGTTCTTGCTTCATGTTGTGGTAAACAACCTCAGATTCATACTGTGCAGAAACACCTGCAAGGTATTTTTGTTCTGCTTCAGGAATACCTAATTTATCAAAAGTAGCTTTAATTTCTTCAGGTACTTCATCCCATGATTTTTCCGTTTGTTCTGATGGTTTTACATAATAAGTGATTTCATCGAAATTTAATGAACCTAGATCTCCACCCCATTGTGGCATTGGTTTAGAGTAGAAAATTTCTAATGCTTTTAAGCGATAGTCTAACATCCATTGTGGTTCATTTTTCATACGGGAAATTTCTTCAACGATTTCTTTCGTTAAACCACGTTTTGAACGGAAAATGGATACGTCTTTATCGTGGAAGCCATATTTGTAATCACCAATTTCAGGCATTTTTTTTGCCATCGTATTTCCTCCGTTCTATTATTATTTTTTTTCCTCTGAAACGCCTTTTTCCATTGCTTTCCATGCAAGAGTTGCACATTTGATACGTGCTGGGAATTTGGATACGCCATTTAATGCCTCGATATCTCCAAGGTCAATAGAGTCGTCATATTCTTTTCCAAGCATCATATCCGAAAAGATATGGGAAAGCTGTAGCGCCTCATCTATATTTCTTCCTTTGATCGCTTGCGTCATCATCGATGCAGAAGACATAGAGATGGAACATCCTTCTCCATCAAATTTTGCATCTTGTACAACGCCGCCTTCCACTTGAATAGTCAAGTGAATGCGATCTCCGCAGGTCGGGTTATTCATATCTATTGTCAACGCGCCATCCTCAATACTACCTTTATTGCGAGGATTTTTGTAATGGTCCATAATGACCTGGCGATATAATTGGTCTAAATTAGAAGACATCTCCAAAATACTCCTTAGCAGTGCGTAGGCCGGCAACGAGAAGATCTACATCTTCTTCAGAGTTATAAACGTAGAAGCTTGCTCTAGCAGTTGCAGTAGCTTTTAACCACTTCATGAGTGGCTGCGCACAGTGATGTCCTGCACGAATAGCAATACCATTCATATCTAGGACTGTTGCGACATCGTGAGGATGTACTTCATCTAAATTAAATGTTACAATTCCAGCTCGTTTCGACGGATCTTGTGGTCCGTAAATAGTTAAGCCTTCAATTGTTGACATTTTGTCCATGGCATAAGCCGCAAGCTCATGCTCATGTTTTTCAATCTCTGATAAACCGATTTCTTCTAGGAAATCAATTGCAGCAGCTAAACCGATTGCTCCAGCAATGATTGGAGTTCCACCTTCAAACTTCCAAGGTAGCTCCTTCCATGTTGATTCTTGCAAGCCAACAAAATCGATCATTTCTCCACCGAACTCAATCGGCTCCATTGCATCAAGTAGTGCCTCTTTTCCGTAAAGAACCCCGATACCGGTTGGACCACACATTTTGTGTCCAGAGAATGCTAGGAAATCACAATCTAAATCTTGCACATCGAGCTTTAAGTGAGGAGCAGCCTGTGCTCCATCCACTACCATAACAGCTCCATGTTCATGTGCAATTTTTGTAATTTCTTTAATAGGATTCATCGTGCCTAATACATTTGATACGTACACGACAGATACTATTTTAGTTTTCTCTGTAATTGTTTCACGGACTTTTTCCAAAGATAGTGTACCATCTTCTTCTAAGTCAATATATTTAAGCGTAGCTCCAGTTTCCTTCGCTAATTGCTGCCAAGGAATAATATTGGAATGATGCTCCATATACGTGATTACAATTTCATCGCCTTCTTTTACGTTTGCAAGGCCATAGCTTTTTGCAACGGTATTAATACCAGTTGTTGTTCCACGAGTGAAAATTACTTCCTTAGTAGATTTCGCATTGATAAACTCACGAACCCTTTCGCGTGCACCTTCATAACTTTCCGTTGCACGGTTACCAAGTGTATGAACACCACGGTGAACGTTTGAATTATCAAATTCGTAGTACTTTTTAATAGCTTCAATTACTTGAATTGGCTTCTGAGAAGTAGCGCCGCTATCTAAATATACAAGTGGATGACCATTAACTTCTTGGTTAAGAATTGGAAAATAGCTTCGAATCTCTTTTGTATTGAGCATTAGCGAACTTTCCTTTCAATTACCTCCGTCAGCTGTTTCTTCACGCCTTCGATTGGTAGTTCATTTACTACTGGTGCAAGGAATCCATGAATTACAAGACGCTCTGCATTTTGTTTAGAAATACCACGACTCATCAAGTAGTACAGCTGAAGTGGATCAACGCGTCCAACAGATGCTGCATGACCTGCTGTTACATCGTCCTCGTCGATTAATAAAATCGGGTTAGCATCTCCGCGAGCTTTTTCACTTAACATCAGAACACGAGATTCTTGTTCAGCGTTTGCTTTTGTAGCACCGAATTCGATTTTACCGATACCGTTGAAAATAGAAGAAGCAGCATCTTTCATAACACCATGCTTAAGAATTTGTCCTTCTGTATGTTTCCCCCAGTGAATAACTTTTGTTGTAAAGTTTTGTTTTTGATTTCCGCGACCTACAACAACCATTTTCACATGACCTTCTGAGTTATCCCCAACTAAGTGAGTGACATTTTCAGAAATAGTATCACTGTCATTCATCATTCCAAGTGCCCATTCGATTACAGCATCACGACTAGTTACACCACGACGGTTAACATAAGTAGTAAATCCTTCTGCAAGAACGTCCACTGTTCCAAAAGTAACTTTAGCATTATCCTTCACAATTACTTCTGAAATAATGTTTGCTAGACCGTTCGTTTTTTCAACTGTAGACAAATAATTCTCCACATAGGTTACTGAACTGTTTTCATCCGCCACAAGCAATGTGTGATTGAATAAAGAAGCAGTTTCGTTATCATGTAAGTAAATTACTTGAACAGGTTCTTCAATTACTACATTTTTCGGTACGTATACAAATACCCCACCGTTTAATAATGCAGCATGAAGGGCAGTTAATTTGTGTTCATTAACTTTGACTCCATCAGTCATGAAATATTTTTGTACTAGCTCGCTATGTTCACGCGATGCAGTATAAATATCTGTAATGATAACACCTTGAGCTTTTAAATTATCCGTAACTGATAAGTAAGCTGGTGTGTTGTTATGTTGAATATATATATTTTTTTGCTCGTCTGCATGAACAAGTGCTTGCACCTCTTCAGGAAGTTCATCCAATGAAGAAAATGTAGTGCTTTCTACAGTATGAGCAGGAAATTCAGTGAAATTCCAATTTGTAATTTTTGTTTTATCTGGTGTTGGCATTGGAAGTGTTTCCACTTGACCTAAAGCAGAAAGACGAAGTTCCGTCATCCAGCCTGGTTCTTGGTGACCTTCTGAAAAGGAGCGAATATCCTGTTCGGTTAATGCCAATTTCGTTTCAACCGTCATGTCATGCGTCCCCTTTCTTATGCTTCTTGTCCAACTGTCTCGTCTTCGATTCCTAATTCTTCTTTAATCCAGTCATAACCTTGAGCTTCTAATTTTTGAGCTAGCTCAGGGCCACCAGATTTAACAACGCGACCTTGCATCATAACATGTACATGGTCTGGAGTGATGTAGTTAAGTAAACGTTGGTAGTGAGTGATGATTAAGCTACCAAACCCTTCTCCACGCATTTCATTGATACCTTTAGATACAACTTTAAGTGCATCGATATCTAAACCTGAGTCAATTTCATCTAAAATAGCAAATTTAGGTTTAAGCATCATTAACTGAAGAATTTCGTTACGTTTTTTCTCTCCACCTGAGAATCCTTCATTTAAATAGCGTTGCGCCATGTCAACGTCCATTTCTAAGAATTCCATTTTGCTGTCTAATTCGCGGATGAATTTCATAAGTGAAATTTCATCCCCTTCTTCACGGCGAGAGTTGATTGCCGAACGTAAGAAGTCTGCGTTAGTTACTCCAGTGATCTCACTTGGATATTGCATTGCAAGGAACAAACCAGCTTGTGCGCGCTCATCCACTTCCATTTCCAATACATCTTCACCATCTAGTTCTACAGAACCAGAAGTAACTTCATATTTAGGATGACCCATGATAGCTGAAGCCAAAGTAGACTTACCAGTACCGTTTGGACCCATGATAGCGTGAATTTCATTTGTGTTAAGAGACAAATTAACACCTTTTAAAATCTCTTTACCGTCGATAGCAACGTGTAAATCCTTAATAACTAAAGTCGACATTTAATAACCTCCATTAAGTAACTATGAATGTGTAACCATTCTAATTTATTATCATTCTAATCTTAACCCAAACTGAAGTCCCTTGCAAATCTTTTGAAACACTTTCTCATTGATAATATATAACATTTTTAATAGAAGAAATAGGTTGATATTTATGGTACTTTATGATGCTATCATTTTCAATAAGAAGTATCTAATTGAGAATGCATATCACTACCAGCATAGTGTTAACTCAAAAAGGCAGAAAATAAATACCGTTTCCTTCACTCTTTTATCCTAGAAATAAAAAATCCACACAGATTAATCTGCATGGATTTTTGTCTTATATTTAAATTAACCTCGGAAAGCACGAGCATCGAGCTTAGCAGCAAGCTGCATACTTTTTTCGTGATCGGCTTGACGACGTTTTTCAACTTTCGCTCTCAATCTTTGACTATTTCGTAATTCATCGTAGCCGAAACCATGTACTCCTCTAAACGCGTGGTCCATTTGTTCTGTATACGGCAACTCTTCCGAACTGATAATAAATCATTCCTTTCAATTTTTATGGTTTCTATACTACACTACATACCACCTCATGTTAAGTTCAAACATCCTTTTTATTCTGATAATTGTCTACGATAAAAAAGGAATTGCTACATATGTCACATATATATATTTCTTCCTATTGGTTTACGTAACCCTGTTATTTATTGACTTGTCTGCCACTTCAAATCCTAACCTCATGCACATGAGGGCGAATACCATTTAACCTGAAACACTCTAGAATATTTTGTGCATTTTAAAAAGCGAATTATAGACGAAAATAAAAACGGGTGAAACGAATCATTTTTAAAAAGTTTTTATATACGAGTTAATTTCATGATTAAACCTTTACCAATTAAACATTGTGGCAGAGGGCTGACGATGAAGTCTTTTCGCTACTCCTCTGAAAGTGTCATCCTATAGAGAAAATGAAGTGATAAAAAAATTGTTCGTATTTTTTCATATAAACAAGAATTATGGAATTGATTTATACATTAAGTTTGGCACTTATATTTTGTAGATTTATTGTTTCCTATTTTAATTAGGTTTGCTTTCCTTAATAATCTATTTGCTTCATATCGAGTTCTTAATTGTAAAAACTCCCTGCATGTTTTGTTTGTAATGAAGTCGTCATACAATAAAAAATATTGTTGTAGTGATTTTTGTAAAGCATATTTGTCTACATACTGGCAGCCTGCACAATACCAGAAATTCTTCACTTTATCCATCCCAACTTGTCCACACTTTTCACATGCGACTCCCAAGATTAAATCACTTGGTTCTATATAGTAATGTTTAGTTAAAGGAAAAAAATCATATGAAGAATTATATTTTAGGATCAGATTCTTTATCTGGCAGAGCTTAGAATTGGTAACAGTCGAGGGTTTATTTTGGAGTTTTCGAAGGAACGAATATATATCTTTCTTATAAAGGATTGTTGTCTCATTTGTGGTGGTTTTTACATAGCTATTCTTAGAAGCAAAAACAATTGCTCCGAATACTGGAATCGAGAGGTTATTATGGGAGAAGAAATTAGATAGTAAGTAGATGTACTCATTTAACTGGTTAACGGGACAAGGATATTTTTTTATCTCTCCATTATCCTTAGTTTGTACTATTTGAGAGGGATTTACCTGAAATTCAAGCTCTCCTATAATATTTTTTACTTCAAGCACAATTGCACCAAATGGAGTTAATAAAATATAATCAATTTCAAATAATTTTTCTGTACGAATCATTGTTTTATGAAACAAATAATAATTGTAAGGTAAATGCATCCTCTCTAATTCTCTATAAACCATTTCCTCTCCATAATCTCCTGCCATCGTTGTTTGAATTTCCATGCCGATTTTGGAATAGAGCGGGTGCTTCATAGGCAGCCTGTTTAATAATAATTTCATTGCTTTCAGTTGTTGCGATTCAGTATATTTTTTTATAATCAATAGTCATCACCTCCCTATCAGATTAGCAAAATGAATAGAATAAAGATACCCTTATTTTGGAATTTTAGATTAGTAGATGAAGTTTCTGAGTTAGGGCCACTTTTCTTTGATTTAGGAGACAGTTTCTCCTGTTTAGGAGACACTTTCTCCTGTTTAGGAGCGGTTTCCACCTTTTTAGGAGACATTTCCAACAATTTAGGGGCGACGCTCTCAGTTAGGGGCACTTTTCTTTGATTTAGGAGACAGTTTCTCTCGTTTAGGAGCGGTTTCCACCTTTTTAGGAGACATTTCCAACAATTTAGGGGCGACACTCTTAGTGAGGGGCACTTTTCTTTGATTTAGGAGACAGTTTCTCTCGTTTAGGAGCGGATTTCACCTGTTTAGGAGACACTTCCCAACCAGTTAAGGACACTAACTCCGCTCAATCATAAAAAAAAGCAAGCACACGAGGTGCTTGCTCACTTATCTTATTATTTTACTGGAACAACTGAACCTTTCCATTCTTCCAATATAAAGTCTTGAATTTCTTCTGATTGTAATGCTTTTACTAGTGCTTTGATGCGTTTGTCGTCCTCGTTACCAGCTTTTACAGCAATTAGGTTAACATACGGAGATTCTGAGTCTTCAATAGCGATTGCATCTTCTAATGGATTTAGTCCAGCGTCGATTGCATAATTGGAGTTGATCAATAATGCATCACCCTCTTCATTTTCATATAACTGAACCATTAGGGCTGCTTCGTAGTTAGGATCAAATTCTAGGTTTTTAGGATTATCTACGATGTCTCCAATTTCGGCAGTTGTTTTATCTATTCCCTCTGCCAGGGTAATTAGACCTTCTGCTTCTAGCATCGCTAACACGCGTCCATGGTCAGCTACAGAGTTACTCATTAGAATAGTTGCTCCCTCAGGAAGTTCGTCAATAGAAGCGTATTTTTTAGAGTAAAGACCAATTGGCTCAATATGGATTCCACCAGCATTTGCGAAATCATAATCGAAATCTTTCATTTGAGATTCTAAGTATGGAGCATGTTGAAAATAATTGGCATCTAGATCTCCAGAATCTAGGTCTTTATTTGGTAGTACATAGTCTTGATAAGTTTCAATTTGAAGCTCAATACCTTGTTCTTCTAAGATAGGTTTTACCTGTTCTAAAATTTCTGCGTGCGGTACGTTAGATGCGCCAACAACTAATTTATCGCTATCCTCGTCTCCACATGCAGCAAGCGTTAATGCACTAACAGATAATAAAACCCCAGCCAATAATTTTTTCATCCCAATCTCTCCCTTATCGTTTATCTATTTTTGTAGTAATGATGTCACCAATCCATTGGATAATGAACACGATGATTAATATTAAAATAGTAGCTACGAGTGTGACATCCCCGCGACCACGTTGGAAACCATCTAAAAAGGCTAGATTCCCTAATCCTCCCGCTCCAATGATTCCTGCCATAGCTGTATAACCAACTAGTGAAATACAAGTTACGGTTATACCAGACACTAAAGCTGGCATTGATTCAGGCAATAAAACCTTCCATATAATAGTTGTGGTTTTAGCACCCATAGATTTTGCAGCCTCTAAAACGCCTTTATCAATTTCTCGTAAAGCAATTAAAACCATGCGAGCATAAAATGGAGCAGCTCCAATCACTAATGCTGGGAATGCAGCATTCGGACCACGCATCGAGCCCATCAACAGTGTTGTAAGTGGGATCAATAAAATAATTAATATAATAAATGGGATAGAGCGGAATATATTTACTACCGCACCCGTTAACCAATTTGCCAATTTATTCGCCCAAGCCTGATGTGGGCTTGTCAAAAATAATAAAAGTCCTAAAATTAGTCCAAAGATTGCTGTGAGTACCGTAGAAACTGCTGTCATATACAAGGTTTCTAGAGTAGCGTCCCACATTTTAGGCCAATCAACATTTGGAAATAACGATTCAATCATTGTTGATCACCTCTGTATTCACTTTTTGCGAGTGGATAAATTGTATTGCATCCTCCACGGCTTGGTCATTTCCATCGATTTGAAGAATTAGTGTACCGAAAGCTCCACTCTTCGTATGAGAGATGTTACCTTGCACAATATTAACTTCTAAATCAAACTGTTTGATTAATCTTGAAAGAATTGGCTGCTCTGTGGTTTCACCGACAAAAACGAGCTTGACTAGCTTACCATTTGGATAAAGCTGGACTAGCTTTTGAATCGTTTGCACTGGCTGGTTGGAATCAGAAATTTGAGAGACGAAACGTTTAGTAATAGCCTGTTGTGGCTTTTGGAAAACCTCTAGCACATCTCCCTCTTCTACAACTTGCCCATTTTCCATAACAGCTACTCGGTTACAAATCTTTTGAATAACTTGCATTTCGTGTGTAATCAATACAATTGTTAATCCTAGTTTTTCGTTGATGCTGACTAGTAGGTCTAGTATTGAATCGGTCGTTTCAGGATCAAGAGCAGATGTTGCCTCATCACAAAGCAATACCTCTGGTCCATTAGCTAAAGCCCTAGCAATTCCTACACGCTGCTTTTGCCCACCAGATAATTGTGAAGGATAAGAATCTCCTCTGCCCTCTAGACCAACAAGGTTCAAAAGCTCCTCTACTCTGGCTTTTCTTTTGTCCTTCGGAACTCCAGCAATTTCTAGAGGAAATGCTATATTTTCAGCGACTGTTCTCGACCATAAAAGATTGAAATGCTGGAAGATCATACTTACCTTTTGTCGGAAGCCACGGAGCTTCTCCTCATTTATGGAAGTAATCTCTTGCTCATTCACAACTATTTGGCCGACAGAAGGTTTTTCTAAGCCATTCAATAAGCGGATCAATGTACTTTTACCGGCTCCGCTATAACCAATAATCCCAAATATTTCTCCACGCTGTATGTCCAGATTTACATTATCAACAGCAACGATTTCACCTTGCTTTGTAATAAATCTTTTCGAAACTTCCTTTAAACTAATCATGTAAATCTAGCCACCTTTCCTATTAAAAAACCCCTTCTGCAAAAGAGCAGAAGGGGTGTAGGTTATCAATTTCAAATAACACTCATCCATTCTCTCATTTCTCAAAGCTATAGCTTTGCGTGACTTGGCACCATTTCACTTTCGTGACGGTTGCCGGGCTTCGTAGGGCACTTCCCTCCACCTCTCTCAATAAGAGCGACACTATTAAATTATTTTTTCAACACAACGAATGTTATCATAGGTTCTTGTTTTCGTCAATAGTTTTTATTGTTTCCAATAGATAGGGTACGGATTGAAACGCATAAATCTTTTTTTCTACCCTGCCATTTTTAGATATTAATAAGCAAGGTACACTTTCAATTTCTTGTTCTATTGCCAAATCACCAAGAAAGTTAATATTTGCTTGGCCAATTGGAACAGAAACCATTTCTTTAATGACATTCATCATCTTACTTGCAATCTGACACGTACCACACATTGGGGTATAAATATAAAATAAGGAAAGTGGAGAGTTATATTTTATGCTTTCCCATTGCTCTTTATTCCACTCATTCATTACACATCATCCTAAGGCAAAAATTCTTTTTTCACCTTAATATTAACACGTTTTAATATGGATGCCAAAACCTTAGCCGGGGTATTCGCCACTTCACCATACATAGGATTTGTATAGAGGTGAATTGCCTCAGGATATTCCTTCCTGACAACCGAGCGTATTTGTTCGCCAGATTTGTCGGCATCTAGAAAAGCATAAATCGGCAAGCCATCATAAGGGCTTAAAAGCTCCTCCAATTTTACATCGGATATCGTTCCATTTGTACAAATGATTTCTGGAGATTCATCGAGAAGGGTCAACAATTGTAATTTATCAGACCTTCCCTCGACGAGAATTATTTTATCACTAAATACATGTGCCATTTAGCTTCTCTCCCAACTTATTACCTTTCCTTTATTATATGAAAAAAACGCCGATTATTAACCGGCGTTTTCATTATTACTCTGCAATTAATTCTTCATACTTTTCTGGAGACAATAAGCTGTCCACTTCTGATAAATCAGAAGGCTCAACAACGATCATCCAAGCATTTTCATAAGGTGATTCATTAACGAATTCGGGGCTATCTTCTAGCTCAGCATTTACTTCCACTACTTTACCGCTAATTGGTGCATATAGTTCCGAAACTGTTTTTACTGATTCAACGCTACCAAAAGCATCTCCTGCTTTAATTTCATCTCCAACTTGTGGAAGTTCAACAAAAACGATGTCTCCTAGTTCTGATTGCGCAAAATGAGTAATACCTATGCGGACATTTCCGTCCTCATTTTTAACCCATTCATGTTCAGCTGAGTACTTAAAATCTTTAGGCACGCTCATAAATAAACCCCTCTCAATTAAATATTCCATCTATTTAATATTCACATATTTCCCTAGTAAATACAAGGTACTTTAAGAGGTTTTCCACATGTCCTCAAACTGCTCTTCCTTGAAACCAAGTGTAAGCTTGTTTCCATCATACACAAGCGGGCGTTTAATAAGCTTTCCATCCGAAGCAAGCAACTCCAACTGTTCATCCTCCGACATAGTAGGAAGCTTGTCCTTCAGTTGCAATTCACGGTACTTCACTCCACTAGTATTAAAAAACTTTTTAAGCTCATAATCTCCGTTAGCTACCATCTCTTTTAAAAGTTCTTTTGATGGTGGTGCATCTACAATATGGTGATTCTCGAATTGTACTTGATTGTCTCTCAACCATTTGCTAGCTTTGTTACAAGTGCTACATTTAGGATAACCGTAAAATTTTATAGTCATTTAAATCTCACCTTTTTCTTTTTATCATAATAATATTTTGCTACTCATGCAAGAGGGATCAAACCAAGTTTTAAATTTCAATATTTTATAGTGCATTATAGAAATAAGTAAAATCGCTTCTATTATAGTTTGCCTCACTAGAATGCAGTTAACTCATTCTTTCAATTGACCCTAAGAATCAAGCCCAATTAGAGATAGTTTTGCTGAACGGTCATATATTTTTCTATCCGGTCCTAAATCCTTGCTATGCGGTTATAAATATTTTTATCCGGTCATAAAGTTAATTTCCACCTATCAAGTCGTCATTTTCTAGTAAACTAAATTCACTATCTCCACTTTCATTATTGATTCATCAGCGATGAGAGATAGATTTTGCTGAACGGTCATATATTTTTCTATCCGGTCATAAATCCTCGCTATGCGGTTATAAATATTTTTATCCGGTCATAAAACTGAGCTATCCGGTCATAAATATTGCTATCCGGTCATAAACTTAATTCCACTTAAAAAGTTGCTGGCTTTCGTTGCTAATTATGCTTGTTTGTTATGATTTAATTACTTATGTAAAAAACTGCCCTCAGGAGTCAATATGAGACTCTTGAGGGCAGCTTTGTTTTTATATGATTAAACTACGAATTTTTCTGCTTCGATTAGTTTTACTGAAGCTTCACGCTTTTTCTCGATTACGTTGTAAGGAGTGTAGCGAGTTAGTTTACGAAGTGCAGAAAGCATCATGCGTAAGTTGTCGCCATCTACAGAAGCTATTAAAGTTTCTTTAGCTGCTGCTTCGATTTCATTGAATGCTTCTTGGCAGAAGATTTGAGTGTATAGAAGCTTTTGAGCTGCTTTTTCTTCTCCACTGCGTCCGATAGCTTTTTCTGTACGAAGTACTGCTGATTCCATAGCGAAAATGTTGTTTGCAATGTTTGCGATGTGTACCAATACTTCTTGCTCGGCTTCTAGCTTAGTTCCGAAGCGTTGAGCAGCCATACCAGCAGCTAAAATACCAATTTTCTTAGCGTTAGCAACTAGTACCTTCTCTTGAGCTAGAGCTTCATCGCCAACTTCTTCTGGCATCATCATTAATAGCTCTTCTTGTAGTCCTTGTGCCTTTTGAAGAAGTGGCAATTCACCCTTCATTGCTTTTTTCAAGAATGTTCCAGGAACGATTAAACGGTTAATTTCATTTGTCCCTTCGAAAATACGGTTGATTCGAGAGTCACGGTAAATGCGCTCTACTTCATACTCTTGCATGAAGCCGTATCCTCCATGTAATTGAACAGCCTCGTCAGCGATATAGTCTAACACCTCTGAACCTACTACTTTGTTAATAGAGCATTCAATAGCATACTCAGCAATTGCAGCTGCAATTTTGCTTCCGTCTTTTTGATCTTCTTCGCTCATTTGGCTCATACGGTCCTCGAAGTAACCAACTGTTCGGTAAATCAAGCTTTCAGTAGCATAAAGCTTAGAAGCCATAGTTGCTAGTTTTTGTTTTGTTAAGTTAAATGAAGAAATAGGTGTCTTAAATTGTTGACGTTGGTTTGAATAAGAAATTGCTAGCTCTAATGCACGTTTAGAACCACCGATTGTACCTACACCTAATTTGTAACGCCCGATATTAAGGATGTTAAACGCGATAATATGACCACGGCCTATTTCTCCTAATAAGTTTTCAACTGGTACTTCTGCATCTTCTAGGATCAATGTACGAGTAGAAGAAGATTTAATACCCATTTTCTTTTCTTCAGCCCCTACAGAAACGCCTGGGAAAGTTCTTTCTACGATAAATGCAGAGAATTTGTCTCCGTCCACTTTTGCGTATACTACGAACACATCTGCAAATCCAGCATTAGTGATCCATTGTTTTTCCCCATTAAGTACATAGTGAGTGCCTGCTTCGTTTAGTTTAGCAGTAGTTTTTGCTCCTAGAGCGTCAGAACCTGAACCTGGCTCCGTTAAAGCGTATGCTGAGATTTTGTCTCCAGAAGCTGAATTTGGAAGGTATTTTTTCTTTTGTTCCTCGTTACCGAAAAGAACGATTGGTAGTGTACCGATTCCTACATGTGCTCCGTGAGTGATGGAGAATCCGCCTGCTACAGACAATTTTTCAGCGATTAACGCAGAAGAAATTTTGTCTAATCCCAATCCATCATATGCTTCTGGTATATCAGCCGCCAAAAGACCTAAATCTCCAGCTGATTTTAATAAACGTACAGAGTGCTCAAACTCATGATGCTCTAAATTCTCTACTACAGGCAATACTTCACTTTTTACAAAGTCCTCTGCAGTTTTAGCAATCATCTTTTGCTCATCATTGAAATCCTCTGGTGTAAATACGCGACTTGCTTCAATGTCTTCTACTAAAAAGCTTCCACCTTTAATTGCATCTTGAACTTGTGTCATTTCCTTCTCCTCCTATGTGTGTAAACGTTTGAATTAGTAATCGTGAAACTCGCCAAATATTAAAAGCACATTTCACCTATTGAAATTAAAGAAGTTCAAATACTCCTGCTGCTCCCATGCCTCCACCGATACACATGGTAACGACACCGAATTGTTTTCCTTGTCTTCTTAATTCGCTCATCATTTTAAGTGTTAGTATAGAACCCGTTGCTCCAAGGGGATGCCCCAATGCAATGGCTCCACCATTAACATTTACTTTATCCATATCAATGCCTAAATGACGCACTACTTGGATTGATTGAGAAGCAAATGCTTCGTTTAGCTCCCAAAGGTCAATATCTTCAATAGATAGGCCTGCAATTTTCAATGCTTTTGGCACAGCAACGATTGGTCCAATTCCCATTACGTCTGGCGCTACGCCACCTACTGCAAAGGAGCGGAATTTAGCAAGTGGCTTTAAGCCCTGTGCTTCTGCAACTTCACGATCCATTACCAATACAGCTCCTGCACCATCAGATGTTTGAGATGCATTTCCTGCTGTTACAGAACCACGCACATTAAATGCTGGACGTAATTTTGCAAGTGTTTCTACTGTTGTACCTGGACGTACACCCTCATCCATTTCGAACATAAATTTTTTAGATTGTGCTTTGTTGTTTTCATCTACATAATGCTTGATTACTTCTACTGGTACGATATCGTCGTTAAACTTCCCAGCAGCAATTGCAGCTGCAGCAAGCTGATGAGAACGGACAGCGAAAGCATCCTGGTCCTCACGGCTCACATTATACTTATTCGCTACCTGCTCTGCCGTATGTCCCATCCCCATATAATACTGAGGTGCTGTTTCAGCTAAATGAGCGTTTGGTCGGATAACGTTACCCATCATCGGAACCATACTCATCGACTCTACTCCTCCAGCGATAATTGCTTCAGAGTGACCTAGCATAATACGTTCTGCTGCATAAGCAATGGATTGTAATCCAGATGAACAGAAACGATTAATAGTAATCGCTGGAGTTGTATCTGGAAGTCCAGCAAGCGCACCGATATTACGAGCAACGTTCATCCCCTGCTCAGCTTCTGGCATGGCACAACCTAATATTAAATCATCTATAGGGCCATCGTATCCGCCCGCTCTTTTCAATGTCTCTTTTACCACTAATGCCCCAAAATCATCTGGGCGCACATTAGCTAGAGATCCTTTTTTTGCTTTACCAACTGGTGTTCTTGCACCTGCTACGATAACTGCTTCACGCATGAGTTCTCCTCCTTTTACCTAACGCAGACTAGTTGCGTAATGGTTTACCTTTCACTAACATGTGCTGCATTCTTGCCTGAGATTTAGGATCTGCAACTAAACTTAAGAAAGCCTCGCGCTCTAAGTTAAGTAGATATTGCTCATCCACTAAAGTACCGTATGGCACCTCTCCACCAGCAATGACAAATGCAAGCTTCTTCGCAATCTTCAAGTCATGCTCACTAATGTATCCTGATAAGAACATTCCTTCTGCCCCTAATAACAGTGCTGCATATCCAGGGGATCCTACAACCGGAACCTTCTCACGAATCGGAGCCTTGTAGCCAGCATCAGCAAGAGCTAGCGCTGCTTGTTTCGCATCGTAGATTAAGTGGTCAGGGTTTACACTGATTCCATCTGCAATTCTTAAGAAGTTATTTTCACGTGCTTCTTCAGCTGAAGTCGAAACCTTCGCCATAGCTATTGTTTCAAATACCTTGCTAGCAACATTCAGATAATCAATTTGAACTCCATTCGGAATTCCTTTTAGATGTTTAAGGTAAAGCTCTTTATTACCTCCACCGCCAGGGATAAGCCCGACGCCCGCTTCAACAAGTCCCATATATGTTTCAGTAGAAGCTTGAATGTGTGCTGCAGGTAAAGTGACCTCTGCTCCTCCACCTAGTGTCATTCCAAATGGAGCAACAACGACTGGTTTTGAAGAGTATTTAATTTTCAGTGTCGCATTTTGGAATTGACGAACGACGAAATCTAGTTCAAAAATATTGTCATCTTGAGCTTCCATTAAAATCATTCCAAGATTTGCTCCAACGCTGAAGTTTTTGCCTTGGTTACTAATAACAAGACCTTTAAAGTTTTTCTCTACTTCATCGATTGCAAAGTTAATCATTTGAAGAATGTCTAATCCAATTGAATTGGACTTAGAATGGAATTCAAGTAAAGCAATTCCGTCTCCTAAATCGATTAGACTAGCACCTGAGTTCGACTTAATGACACCATGCTTTTTCTTGTAGCTTTTTAAGTCGATTACTTTTTCATTAACTGGAACCGCTTGGTAATCTGTTCCATCAAAATAGAAGAAATCGCCATTCTCTTCTTTATAGAAGGATTCAAAGCCTTTATCTAATAAAGATTGAACGAATGCTGGGATATCATTACCCTCTGCCTTCATTTTTTCTACTGAGTCTTTTACTCCAATTGCATCCCATATTTCAAAAGGTCCTTGCTGCCAGCCGAAGCCCCATTTCATCGCATTGTCAATAGACACGATATCATCAGCTATCTCTGTGTGAAGCTGAGCAGAATAGATAAGCGTCGGACTTAAAATACTCCATAATAGCTCGCCAGTACGGTCTTTTGCATATGTCAACGTTTTCACTTTTGCAGCTAAGCCTTTTTGCTGCTTAGCCATTTCCATTGAAGGTGTTTTAAGCTTTTTCATTGGACCATATTCTAATGTTTCAGGATTTAGTTCTTTAATTTCTTTTCCTTCTTTTAAGAAAAAGCCTTGACCTGTTTTAGCTCCAAGCCATTTATTTTCAAGCATTTTTTTCATGAATGCCGGTACTTCAAATACCTTTTGCTCTTCCCCAGTTGTTTGGTCATATACATTTTTGGCTACGTGAGCAAATGTATCGAGACCTACAACATCAAGAGTACGGAACGTAGCAGACTTCGGACGACCAATTAGTGGACCAGTAACTGAATCTACCTCACCAACAGAGTATCCTCTTGCTTGCATTTCACGAAGAGTTACAAGTAAGCCATAAGTCCCAATTCGGTTAGCGATGAAATTTGGCGTATCCTTTGCTAGTACTACACCTTTTCCAAGAACATCCTCACCAAATTCCTTCATGAATTCTACTACTTCAGGAGCAGTTGTTTGAGCTGGAATTACTTCCAACAGCTTTAAATAGCGAGGTGGATTAAAGAAGTGAGTGCCTAGGAAGTGTTTACCGAAGTCTTCTGATCTTCCTTCCACCATCGCATTAATGCTGATACCTGATGTGTTAGAAGTGATGATTGTACCCGACTTACGTACAGCATCAATTTTGTCATATAGGTTTTTCTTAATTTCTAGGTTTTCAACTACGACCTCAATAATCCAGTCCACGTCTTTTAACTTTTCTAAGTCATCCTCTAGGTTACCTGCTGTAATTAGCTGTAGGTTTTTCTTAGACGTTAGTGGTGCTGGTTTTTGCTTTAATAATTTCTGTAAAGCAGTATCTGCAAAACGATTACGTACGGAAGGATGCTCCAATGTAAGTCCTTTTGCTTCATCCTCTTTACTAACTTCTTTTGGAACGATATCCAACAATAGCGTTGGTATACCTATGTTTGCTAAGTGAGCTGCGATTCCAGATCCCATTACCCCCGAACCAAGTACAGCTGCTTTTTTAATTTGATATGTCACGTGCAAAGCCTCCCCTTCATCTTGAATGAACGCTCATTCATTTTGTTTACAAAAAAAATAGAAGCAATCTCTATATCTATTATTCTAGTGCAATGTTCAAATTTTCGCAATAATAAAATGAATAAATTAATACATTTTTCTTTCTCCTATATGGGAAACAGTGTAAACTGTATGTATCATCCATGGAGGTATATAATATGAAAAAAATTACAACTGCAGAACAATTTAATGAAATCATTTCCGGAGACAATGAAGTACTAGTTAAATTCGAAGCTGGCTGGTGTCCTGATTGCCGCAGAATGGAAATGTTTATCGATCCAATCATCGAAAAATACAATCAGTACGAGTGGTATGAAGTAAACCGCGATGAGCTACCAGAAATCGCTGAAAAATATGAAGTTATGGGAATCCCTAGCCTTCTAATTTACCAAAACGGCGAGAAAAAAGCTCACCTACACAGCGCCAACGCAAAATCACCGGAGCAGGTCACTGAATTTTTAGATGCACAAAAGTAATTAGAAGTTATCTACAAATCAAAGCATCTACTTTTCATACTGCGACGAGCAGTGCGCAGGAGCAAGTAACTGAATTTTTAGATGCACAAAATTAATT
>NZ_JBNNVC010000003.1:70382-335687 GCF_050280345.1 Psychrobacillus sp. NPDC093200
ATTAGAAGTTATCTACAAGTCAAAGCATCTACCTTTCATACTGCGACGAGCAGCGAAGCGCGCAGGAGCAAGTAACTGAATTTTTAGATGCACAAAATTAATTAGAAGTTATCTACAAGTCAAAGCATCTACCTTTCATACTGCGACGAGCAGCGAAGCGCGCAGGAGCAAGTAACTGAATTTTTAGATGCACAAAGCAAATAATAAAGTATCTACAACTCAAAGCATCTACTTTTCATACTGCGACGAGCAGCAAGGCGCGCAGGAGCAGGTAACTGAATTTTTTGATGCACAAAATTAATTAGAAGCTGTCTACTATTCAGAGTATTTATCTTTCATACTGCGACGAGCAGTACTATGAAGTACATCATAAAAGATGCACGATTAGAATAAATAGTTTATTCTTTCTATAGAAGATATTTTTCGCATTATAAATTATTTACCGTTAAAAGGGGCTGCTCTAATAGAGGGTCCCTATTTTTTTCTAAGGCTACAGAATAAAAAAGTCAGAGGTGTTTTATTTGTCGCAAGAAAATGAGATTCTTGAATTAAAAGAGAAAATTGCTCACTATGAGCGCATTATTAAAACTATGTCTACTCCGATTATTCCATCCATTGTCCCAAAAACAATTTTAATGCCAATTGCTGGATACATGTACAAGGAACGCTTTGAAAATATTGAGACACAAACATTGCAATATATTGGAGAGCATAAAGAAGTTGAGCATGCCATTTTCGACTTTACTGGTGTTAGCGTTGAACATATAGAGGAGTTTGACTACAATGATTTGGCTGTATCCATTTCACAGTTGAACAGTTCTTTACGTTTAATGGGAATTCGACCTATTTACGTAGGCTTCAATCCTAAATTTATCCGAGAAATTGTTCATGCGGATTTACATGTGAATATTGAAACCTATAAAAATTTCCGTGAAGCTCTGAATCATCTCTTAGCAGAAGCAAACAAAACGATTACTTCTAAATACTAAAAAGAAAGGCTTCGGAAATTTGAAGCCTTTCTTTTTTTCTTAAAAATTCGTCATACAAATAGGGCCTTTTCTTGGCATAAACCAATCATCTAAATCGTCGGCAACAATATTGTGAAGCTCTACTTCCCCGTAGTTATTTAATTCCTTAATTGTGACACACCCCATCCACCAGGCACTCAGGTCCTGAATAGTGATTTGGATATTTGGTTGTTCCATTTCTGATTCAAGCTTTCTTGCCAGCCATTTCTCATTTGAAAAGGCAAGCTCGAAGAGGCCATTTTGTTCCGAAATAAAACTATCCTCAATCTTTACTACTATTTTAGTATTTTGTATAGGTTTACGAAGAGCTTGATCATTCATATTTTCTATAAACTGAAAAATTTCTGTAATACGGTACATTAGACCAGAACCAGTCCTCGCAACCTCGTGGTAGACACTAGGTATTAGATGATTGGAATCATTCGGTGGATTGTTTAGGCTATAAATAAAAGCGGGATTGTTAGTACTATAAATAACACGATCCACTTGATCTTGCTGTGAATGAACCCACGCCGCTAGCTGTTTATACGCCTTCTGACTTAACCAAACCCATTCATGAATTACTAGGTTTTGGTGTAAAAAATTGCTATCCTTCACTGGATCTAAGGTAAACGCTAATGCACCAATGAGTTGACCTTCTTCTCTTACACCTACATAGCGGGTCTTTGCATTTTTTATGTGCTGTCTCTCATTCCATGTTCGTTTCATCATTCCATGATGCTTTTCTGCAAACTTATTGTATGCAGCTACAATCTCTTCTTCGTCCGCAGGAGATAGCAATTGAACATGATCCTTCTTACCATTGCTGTTAAAAGAGCCTGGTTTTATTTTAAATTCATACTTTATTGGACCATAGCCATATCCCATTTTTCGATAAAAGCTTGAGCTAAATGGATAAAGAGCTACAAGTGTAACCTTTTCCTTCCGGGCCTCCTCATGAAAATGAGAAAGCAATTGGAAAGCCACCTTTTCTTTTTTATGTAAAATATGTACAGCTACCATTCCAATGCCGAAAATTCTTTGAAACTGTCCATTTATATTGCATTCGAAATCGCTTCTTCTGTATATACCTACTAATTGGTCCGCTTCATTAAAACAGCCATAATATTGGATGCCATTATGTTCCTTCTGTTCTCTTATGAATCGTTCTACAAGTTCCTGTTTTTTCTCCGATGACTGAATTCCCATCCCCGGGTAAGCCATTGAAACTAAATCTGCTGTAGCTGCATAATCCTTTTCCTCTAGAACTCTAATCAATCCATCCATCCCCTTCCATCACGTCAAAACAATTTTTGCTTTTACTCACAACTTTTTGGGTAATATAAATGTATTATAAATTATTTTCTTGAATTAGATATAGCTAATTCCAGAAGCTTCAACCTATTCATATAACAAGTCATAAATATTCAGTTTCAGCTAATAAAGTACTATTATGAAATAAACGCATTAGAAACGTAAAATATGCAGGAGGTTATTTTATGAAAATCCAATTGCCTGTTAAAGGTTTTTCTCAATACGATGCAGCAGTGGATGCTAAATTCCAGGCCTCCGCCTGCGGGCCTGTTACCGTTTATGTGCTCTTAAATTATCTAAAACCAGATAAACATGCTTATATGCCTAACGAATTATATAAAAATCTGAAGGGTACTCGAATTGGCCTGTTTACCTATCGCTTTATAAAATATTTGAGAAAGATGCTTGGCTCTAGTTGGACAATAGACAAATGCTCCGTTGACGAAGCTATAGAGGAACTACGTCAGGGGCGTCCGGTCGCATTGAAATTTGATAAGTATTTCACCTTTCAGTGGAGAAAAAAATTTTCTTTTTCCTATCACTGGGTTCCTCTGATCGGCTTTGAGCAGACTAGCAGTGGCCTTTTTTTAATCGTTCATGATAACGGAGGAAGAAATCGAGCGAGCACCATTCGAAAAATAAAGTATGAGGTAAATGCTCCTATACTCACCTTCGTAAAAATGGTTCCTCCACAGATTACTTAGTAGACTGCAGCTGTCTTGCCAAAATGGTATATCCTTGATCATATAAGAAATCGTATTTATCAGACCCAATATTTTGAAGCTGAAGATGATCAAGCTCAGCATCAATTGGCACATCTCTTCTAATAGTAGCAAGTTGCTTTGAAAGATGAAGCATATCTAAATCCGTTTCTATTTTTGTTCGTTGGCCTGTTTTTAGCAGGTGGAGAGATTCTACTACATTTTCAACAGATCCATAAGTTTGAATAAGCTGCAATGCTGTCTTTGGTCCAATTCCCTTTACCCCTGCATAACCATCACTCGAATCCCCCATAAATGCCTTAACATCAGGGAAAAGTAACGGGGAAATTCCATACTCCTGCTGAAATCTGTCCTCGGTATACATATCGTATATTGTGAAGCCTTTTTTAGTAAAGGCAATTTCTGTAGAGGAATGTAATAATTGAAGTAAATCCTTGTCCCCACTCACAATCGTAAAGCGTGCGTCATCCTGCCATTTATGCGTAATGGATGCAATTGTATCGTCTGCTTCCATCCCTACTAACCCAAAGTTTTTCCACCCTAAATGCTCGGAAAGCTCCTGGGCCATATCAAATTGTGGAACAAGTTCAACAGCAGGTTTAGGTCGATTCGCCTTATATCCGTCAAAAAGCTCATTGCGAAATGTATTCATCCCTTTATCCCAGCAAATAGCCATATGAGTCGGTTGCATAATATTTTGTGCCGCTAGTACATGTCTTGCAAAGCCCTGTACCGCATTAGTTGGAATACCTTTGTCATTTTTAAAATAATTGCCTGACATTGCTGTTGCAAAAAAAGAACGGAACAGAAGTGCCATGCCATCTATAACTAATACATGTGGTTTATCTTGGTTCATATATAACATCCTTCTTAATTTTATTAGCTTATAGTATACCATGGATTGAACTCCAAAATTTTGGGTATATAATCTATAAAAATAATCGGAGGATAATATATGAATATTCATAACGGGTCTCTTTATTGGCCAACTACTACAAAAGCATTTGAACCTAAAATAGCGGTAAATCCATTAGAAATATATGATGTTGTGATCGTTGGTGCAGGAATGTCAGGCTCTTTGACTGCCTTGGCTCTCGCGGAAGCAGGCTTACAGGTAGCTCTATTAGATAAACGAGTAATGGGCTCAGGCAGTACAAGTGCAAACACTGGCCTGCTACAATATTCAAATGACATTATGTTACATGAGCTAATCGACCAAATTGGAGAAAAAGATGCAGTTCGTTTCTATCAGCTTTGCTACGAGGCAATGGACCATTTAGAGCTTGTCGCTAAAAGTTTAGATGAAGATCCTGACTTTATTAGAAGACCGAGCCTATGCTTTGCAAGTGAGGAAAATGACGTAGAAAAACTGAAAGCGGAGTACATAACTCTACAAAAGTATAACTTTCCATGTGATTATCTAGGAAGAAATGAGATAGCGAGCAAATTCTCCTTTGAGAAGGATGGTGCCCTACTGACGCTGGGAGATGCAGAGGTGAACCCTTTGAAATTTGTTCAAGGAGTTCTAAGAAAAGCTGAAAATCTAGGTGTTCACTTGTTCCCTTATACGGAAGTGATAGATGTATTAGATGTAAGTGACCATTTAGACATTCGCACTTCTGGTCAAAACTTCTTTGCTAAGAACATTGTCTACACAACCGGTTATGAAACAACGCCGGTAGGAAAACGTGTTGGTGCAGACATTAATCGTTCCTATGTAATGGTGAGTAATGTAGTGAAAGATTTATCCGATTGGCATGAGCAGGCTTTAATATGGGAGACACAGCGTCCCTATTTGTATGCTCGGACGTGTAAGGAAGGACGTATAATCGTCGGTGGATTAGACGAGGACAAACCAGAGGCACCTCAATCAGATGAGCTAATCATGAAAAGAGCTGAAAATCTCTTAAAACAAATAAAAGAGTTATTTCCTCAATACGATTTAAGTATCGATTATGCCTATGCGGCTAGTTTCGGAGAATCAATTGATAACCTCCCATTCATCGGTCAGCACCCAACGAAGGAAAAACACTATTATTTACTAGGGTACGGTGGAAACGGAACTGTTTACAGTATGCTAGGCTCTCATATATTAAGAGATTTATTGACTGGTCAAAAGAATGATGATGCTGAGATTGTTCAATTGGAGAAGAAATACGGGGTTCGATAATTTTAAAATAATGAGGCAAGTGCTGTCTTATTTATGGAAAGCAAGAATGTTGTAACACATTCTTGCTTTTTAGTTACTTTAAACCTTTGGGTTGGAGTACTAGGTGATACTATCCACTTCTCTTTGTTCAGCCAAGAATTTATCGGCTACCTCTTTCATATTTAGGGATTCAAAACTATATTTATCCCTCAAAATTTCTACATGCTTTAAGATTTCCTCTAAAAAGCGTAGGTTTTCTTCTATATTTACCCCGAAATTATGTGGGTGCCACCAGAGATGAAACACCTTATCTTCCCTTGCTGCTTCCGTTAATCCTTTTTTTATTCTTTCTAGTCTTAGCCCTTCTAATACACGAAGTTTTTTGTTATATGGACGCAGAAATCTACTAGATTTTATATTTAAAACGGAAGTTGCCTTTATACTATTTATACTGTAAGTATGGTGACCAGTCACCATAATATAGGCGTCTAGCAGACGCATTGCTCTCTTAATCGGCAAATTAGTTTTGCTTGTATATGGCCTATAGATCCAGCTATCTTCATTTCCTCTATAGGCACTTATACCGTACATTTTACAAACTTTCAAATACTCTTCATTTGTTTGGTTTCTTGGAAATACTAAAGAAGTAACACCCTCCTGTAGTTCTGCCACGTTCTCTAAATCCTTTTCAAAGTTTTTAATACTTTGTCCAGATTCTAAACAGTAATAATGAGAAAATGTATGTGTCGCGATTTCTTGATTTGGAGCTGTCTTAATAATTTCAATCAATGAACCTGCGTAATGATAAGGGTCTACACTCTCCTCCTCTCCAACATAGGATAATATGTGTTTAGGAGAAAATTCCTCTTGTTCGTATGGAAGATCTAAATTATCCAGTCTTTGTAACAGCTCTTTTTTATTTTTACAATATAGCATCCCAACGATCGCCCACGTAGCGTGGATCTCATAATCATTAAACAACTGCAGCATTCTAGGAATGGCAATCCGAGACCCTAATAAATTTCCCTTATACTTTTCCAATGAAAGAACGTCATGTACTCCCCAATTCATCTCCATGTCTAAAGAAATTACAAGAACACCCAGTTTCTCTTCACCTCCTCATATATAAATTTCTTCCCCACAAAACTATCTTACCAACAGAGGATTTTGCCTTATAACCTGAATATACTTCTACGATATCCCCCCCAAATTCTAGCTTAAAGTTTCGTATATTTTCATTGTCCGTAAGCCCACCCATGTCATAACGTTTATGATTAGTCCTTTTAAAGTAAAGGATATTATGCCACAGCAAATATCTACTTGCTTCACTTAACATTCTTTTTTCTATTGCGCTTTTAAATTCCTTATAATAAGAAGCAGAGTATAGCGACAGCACGTTTTCACCATCAGAAATATATACTCGATAACATAGAGTTTCATTATCGCTATTTAATATTTTTGTAATAACTAAAGCATTCTGATCTCTAAGTCTTTTCATTGTATTTATATGAAAAGCATTACAAGAATAGGTATCCTTTGTTTTAGCAAATGAATTATAAAACCTCTGGAAATCATATATGTCTCTAATTGTAGGATTATCTAATTCTTCTATTATAAATTCCCTATTCATTGCTCTTCTAATTTGTTTTCTATTGCTAGATCTTAAATCAAAGAATAATAATTCTTCCTCTCTTGTTAAATCAATACAGCTTGTTTCCACCTTTGAAAGTCCCGTTGAAAAGGTGGAATGAGAAAACCCTTCTATATCTTTGCTTGATTGCAACTCTTGGTTTTTTTCAGAAAAATAGTAGCTGTGCATTTTAAAAAACAAAAATTTTCTTTCCAAAACAATTATAAAGGCACCTTCTCTTTATTTTACTTTTCTTCTCATCTTGTGTGCACTATTAGCCTGGTCCAGCTTTAATCTCTCAATAATTTGAAATCCAAACAATTTTAGTTTTTCTTGACTCACCTTATCTGTAAAATCGACCAATACATAGATATTATTTGGAAGATAGATTTTTTGTATAAAAGAGAGTTGTTTTTCAAGTTCTTGTCTATTCCACGAACTTAAATATACGGACCTTGCTGGTAATTCCTTGAGAAAAACCGTATCTTCATTAAAGATAAAATTTTCATTTACCCAAAATGCCTTAGAAGGATCTATTGAATAATAACCTTTGCTTTTCCTAAAAGCCTTCTCCAGCGATTCCCTTCTATTATTTTCTGAAGTCAGTATGTCTATATTAGTCACACCTTTAAAATCACTTACTGCCTTTACTTGAGTATCAGTAAGCCTAGCTAAAAGGTATTTATATTTTCTTACACTAAGAGATTTACTCTTTTTGAATAAAACCTTTTTTCTTGCTAATTGTTTTTTCTTTAAGAAAAAGATTTTTTTGGTGAACCTTGCCTTTAAAGTTTTAGTCGAAACTACAATACTATTAGCTGAAGATGAATGCATTAAACTATTATTAACGACTTTTATGTGATGGCTTAGTACCTTTTCAAGTTCGTAAATTGTAAAGTCTGGGTGAAATCCATATGCGTATTCTTCATATGTCCCTCTACATTTCAATACAAAGGAAAAAGCGACAATTTCCTTCTCAATTGCTACAGTAATCACTTTCAATTCCAGTGCTGCTATTTTGAGCTCCTGTGATAAATTTTCTAAAAAAGTAAGATCGTAAGAAGAAGAAAAGCAGAAAGGCTCTCTAGATTTACAAATGAATTCCTTATATTGAGAATAGGAAATTTCATGAATAGCCACATTACCTAGTTCTTGTAATCTTTCTATTCTTAATATATTATTTCCCTCATCTATGATGGGGGCATTCAAGCTTACAGTTACTTTACTTAGTAAATTTCGAGCTTTTAAATAGGCAGAGAGCTTTAAGAAAAGAATTTCACTCATTTCTGTAAAATGAAACACAGCATGTTTATGATTTTCTATTAATTTATCCATCAAAAACATAAGCACTCTATCTAGATTAGAATGCTGTACTATAAAATCTAATTTACATATTCCAGGAAGAGATAACATTTGATAAATAGGTATATTATATTTTATTGATATATTAAAAGGAAAAAAAGCTATTACTTTTAAATTTTCCTTAATCCCAAATACTGTTACATTATGGTTAGAAGCTTTGTTCTTCCACCAATTTATAAAAAATTCATATTCAAAAAAATGGTTAGTATTGTGGTTTAATTCTAGAATGGAGGACCATTCCTTCTTATACATCTGCAATTGCATTGGACTTTTTATAACGAAAAGTTCCAAATAAAACTCCTTTCTTTTTTTATTTAAACCAAATCGTCAGTAAAAAAACTATATGATTATGCTTTTGTCATAGAAAACTTCTCCAGTAAGAGCAATAAGCGTTTGTACTGTGACGGAGTCGTTTTTCATATACAGCCTCCTACGTTATAGTAGTTCTTTTTTATTAATCACTTTATGATAAACTGAACACGTTTTTTCATACATAATTGAAAACGTAAAAGATTCTAAGTAAATATTTCTGCTCTTTTTCCCCATTCTTAATCGAAGTTCCTCATCTTCGATCAATCTTTTTAAAAGGTCCGAGAGATTGTCCTTAATAAGAAATCCATTTTTGTTATTAGAAACCGCCTCTCTTACACCCCCTACGTCTGAAGAAATCACAGGAAGACTGTGCATCATAGCTTCTAATATACTTAATGGTAATCCCTCCCATGAAGAAGTGAGCACAAACAGGTCAGAGTTTTTCAATACAGAAGAGACATCAGAGCAATTACCTAAAAATAAGACTCTATTATCTAGCTCATTTTCTACAGCTGCTAACATTACTTCTTGCTTTAATGATCCATCCCCTACAAAAATCATTTTCCATTGCAGGTCTTTTATTTGAGCTAAAGCTTTTATTACATCTAGATGTTTTTTGGGGGCTTCAAAACGTGCAACCATTACTATTACTACTTCATCCTTTATGGTCCTATTACTTAAAATGCTGTTATCATGCACTCCGTTTGTAATTGTTACTAGTTTTTCCGAAGGAAGTACTCGATTATTTATGGCTAACAGCCGATCTTGTTCACACACAGTTATAACAGTTCGTGATAATTTTCCAATTTGTTTTTCAACCAATCTATAAAACATTTTTTTTCTTGTTTCAACCCCTTCAGCAAATGCCCAGCCGTGTGCTGTAAAAACAAATGGAAGCCGCAGAGACCAACAAGCAATTCTTCCTAATATACCAGCTTTAGACGAATGGATAGCGACGATATCTGGACTCAGTTCCTTTAGCTTTTTCCTAATCTCCAAGATAGCCTGAGCATCTTTCCATAGGTTAATATTTCTTTTTAAAAACTTTGTTCGAACATATGCAATACCATCTACAACTAAATCCGAATCGGTAGTTTCTTCACCACCCGACATTATAGTAACCTCATGACCATCAGTTAAAAGCTGTCTAGATAAATCCCGTACGTGGACTTGGGCTCCTCCAAGCTCATTCATATGGGTTATCAATTGAACAATGCGCATTTATCTCCCTCTTCTACATAGGGTAATTTAAGTAATCATCATCTTAGTAACACCGAAAACAGTTCTTTTAACAATCTTCTCTTTTAATATGAAACCCTGTTTTTCTAACTCTGCTATTTTCTTTTTTTCCCGTCGTTTAACAAAAACGAATAGCTTATTCACATTACTTTTCTTTTTTATATAGGAACAAATCTCCGCTATATTTTCTATTCTCCAATTTTCTATTGAAATAGAGCTTTTTCTAAAGTCCTTCAAATAGGATATCTCATCTATACGAAATACCTTTTCGTTTAACCAAATAACATTCTCGTATTTAACCTCTTCACTATCATAAAACCCTTTACTTCCTCCATAAATTTTTGTACAAATATCTCTCATAAATGGCTGAAATATAGAGTACTTAGAAGTTGAATCCTTTATAGTAAGTTCCGTATATGACTTAATTCCATCTCTTGCTTTTACATCTTTTCTTGGTATTTCATATATATAGTAACTTTTCATATGGAATATTTTTCTAAATTGCATTGCAAGAAATTCTAATATTATTTTCCTAGCTTCTTTTGCTTCACCTTTACGGAAAATATTTTTTATGATGTATACAGCTTTACCTAGCTTGTTTCTTTTAAATAACACTATCTTTTGGTTTAATTTTACTCTTGAGATTAAACCTTCTTTACCCGATAAGATTCTCCTGTACATTCGACTTAAAGGTGTACTAGATGAAAAAATCATTTTAGTCGTATGATCCACATCTGTATTCCACTCAAATTTATACGTTTCATATCCAATACTTAAATCGAAAACTGTTATGTCCCGTTCACTACATTGAAGGATTTTTTCTTTTTCTAGAATTCTACCTGGACTAAATACATCGTAATCATCATCAAATCCTAGTACATAGCTGATATATCTTCCTCTGCATCGGTATCCATAGTTAAAGGCAATCATTTTACCATCCAAGTAAAGGCCATCTATCTCAGTTTGACAATCTCCAGTAGTTCGAGTGGCTAAACTCTTATAAAACTCTCTTTCTTGTTTATAAGTAAAACGACTCGTATCATGTTTCTTTTTCCATCTCTTATGATGAATATCAAATATTTCTTCCATTTTATCTGGCCCTGTTACTAATACATCAACATTCCCATTTTCCCTTATACGTTTTTCTCTTCTATCTAATCGGTGTATTTTTTTCCGCTTTTTCATATATTCTTCAAGTTCAATTTTCTTTAAATTAATGTATGGAGTAATTACACGATGTTTAGTATGAGGATAATTATTTTTTTGCAGAAATTTATTTAACGCACGAAAGGTGTCACTGCTTTCAAGTATGCCATGCAATTTAAAAACTACATGCTTTTTCTTTTCTATAATTGAGTCAATTACAAATCTAATAAGGGCTTCTAGTTTTCTATTAAAAGCGATAATTTCCATATAATTTGCTTGACCTAGACCTAAAAAGGAGTATTCATATAAAGCACCTTTTTTTGTATATAGGAAAGGAAATATAGCTACTATCTTTCCATTTTCTTTTACAACGGAAATTTCAATATTTTTACTTCCCCCCAGATGCTTCCACCATTCATATATCCACATAAATTCTATAAACGGATTTGTGTTTTGCTTAGTATCTAGTATCTTTGTCCATTCCTTTTCAACAAGTGCCAAATCCTCAAAACAGACAATTGTATGCAGCTCCAAGTTTTTCAGTAGCTCAATCCTTTCTTCTAATTGATCCATTTCTCTTTTATATAATTTATAATTGTTTTTGTTTCAGATACTTTAAATAAAGTGATCAGTAATATATATATAACTATTCCTACTAATACAACAATTGATAGTTTTAATAATTCACCCATAACTAAAGATTGATTTAAGAAATAGACAACCCCTCCCATACCTCCCGCTGCAATAGATACTTTTACAAAAGTGATGAGGCATTCCTTTAAACCAAAAGGTCCTATTTTTTTTCTCAGATGAATAACTAAAAGAAAAGAGCAAAATAATGCTGAAATACTCGTAGCTAGCGCTAAACCACTTATGCCTAAAAATCTGGAAAGGATTAAATTAAGAACTATATTTAATCCAACTGCAATAGCAGCATTATACATAGGCGTTTTAGAATCCTGTAATGAATAAAATGTTCTATTGAGAATTTCTCTAATTGCATAACCAATCATTCCAATGCAATAAAAAAATAATGCATGAGAAGTCATTTCCACTGCTTGACCATCAAAATGTCCATGACCAAATAATATTTTGATTATTGGATTAACAAGTATCATTATTCCAACACTAGCTGGAACCACAATAATTATTACACTGGATATTACCTCACTAATAGACTTTTTAAAGTCCTTTTGATTGTCTTGTGCCGCCATCTTTGAGATGAGAGGGAACATAACTGTAACAAAGGAGAGTACAAAAATCCCTTGAACAAAATCATTTAAACGACTTGCATATGTTAACGCCGATATTCCGCCTTCTACCAACATGGATGCAATTGTTTTATCAACCATTAAGTTTATTTGATCAATGGATATTCCAATCATTACTGGAAAAACAATAGTAGCCATTTTTTTTATATTTTTATCTGAGATACTTACAATACGCTCATATTTATAATTAGTTTTCTTGAGTGCAGGAAATAGAAACAGCATTTGAAAAAAGGCAGCTAAAACACTTCCTATAGCTAAAACAACTATATTCGAATGTACGCTAAAATATATGGACAAAATGATGATGAAATTGAATGGTAAACCTACCATTGCTGAGGCAGTAAACTTTTCGTTTATTTGCAGATATCCTATAAACAATTGAGTTAGACTAGTAAAATATATCCCTATCAAGCCTATGCGAGTGAACATCACTGCTATTTTCAATGTCTCCCCATCGAAGCCTAAGGCAAACACTTTTACAAGTAGGTTAGAAGATAGCAAACCTATCACTATTATTCCTGTAGTAATGATAAGAACTATGTTTATCAAATTATTAGTAAAACCCAATGCCGATCTCTTTCCGTCCTCATGTTCAATTTGTTTATACATAGGTATATATGCAGTCGAAATACCCGCAATAATAAGACTGAACAAAACGGAGGTAATAGTGATGGAAATGATATACGCATCACTAATAGCAGTTGCTCCATAAAAATAAGATAAAGTTATATCGCGTAGAAAGCCTGTGACCTTTGATAAAACTGCTATAATCATTAAAAATACTGCTGTCTTTTTCATCTTATCAATAGAATTTCCTTCTTTTCTCAAGAATTTATATTTATCCAACCACTACTCATATTCGTAGATATTTTTTATCGCAAATAGTAATAATAAATAGAAGCTTTCATTTGATAGTGCATTTATTGACAGATAACTAATACCCATAGCTAAAATAGGCAGCCAGCTGATGAACCCTGTTCTTCTAAGCTTCTTGGAAGAGGCAAAGACAGTTAACACCATTAAAAACAGGAAGAAAATGATAAAACCTAATAATCCCCATACAACAAATAGCTCTATAAGAATGTTATGCGTTTCAAGATAAACTCCAGATCTTATATGGTAATCCTGAATTCCCATACCAAAAACTATTAGCTTCCAATCTGAATTCATAAGTGTGAAGTAACTTTCGGCAATAATATTCCTATTACTTGTCAAAGCATCAGGGTCATTAATATAATTTGTAAACCTTGAAAAAAGCAAATCTAACAAAGAAAGAATTTCTTCATGATAAAAAAAAGAAAGTATCGTCGTGAGGATAATAATCATTACAATAAACTGTATTAACTTCTTACTCTTCCTAAGCGAAAGCAGAAGTTTTAGGAGCAAGAACATTAAAGTGATCGTAACAACCAATATGAACATTCTGGAAAGACTCAATATTCCAAAGCCTGCGAAAAAGACAAATAAAAGAGGATAAAATATATTTTTACCTATACCCTTTCCTCTAATAACAAGATGAAGCATCGAAAACATGGCTACCATAATATACATAGAAAAATAATTAGAATCTCCAGCTCCGCCTCGAAAACGAATCGTCGCATTTTGATTCAAAATTGATCCGTATAGCTGATAGAACTCTACAATTCCGTACAATATAGAAATAACCAACCCTACAAGAAAGTACTTAATCGTATTTAAATGATTATATGTGTTCCTTGAATAGATTAAGTACAAAGCAGCATATAAAACTGCACCTATCCAACTAAAAAGTAAAAAGATAGATTTTAAATTATACGAAAATAAATGTAATGCTTCATAAAAAATAATAAAAATAATAAAAAATAAATACCATTTTGATATATCAATATTTCTGCATTTAATCACTAGCTTAACAAGAGATATACAAATAAGAATGTTCAAAGAAGGAATTGACACAGTACTTGCTGTAAAATGCATTATCCCTAAATTAGGAATTAAAAAGACTAATATAGAAAAGTTTTGATCAATAGTAGAGAATAATATACGAGCAATAAAGTAAATTACAAGTACATACATCCCAAGACCACTATTCAACAGCTGGTCACCAATCAGACAGAAAATAGTAAAAAAAACATCTAAAATCATCCAGCTGTTTTTAAATAGAAAATTTGGAATTTGAGATTGTGGCCTACTGTAGAACACTACTGTATACCTGTCCAAGTTGATATTTAAATTGAGCAATATCACTTAACTCTTCCGCTCTTTGATATGCACCTTTTTTTAACCTTTGGTATTCTTCTACAGAATTTAACAGTATGATTATCGCCTCTACAAACTCAAAATCATTTTCACAAATGTACGAACATGAATCATCTACTATATTGTCTATGCCTGGTAGAAGAGGCACTATCACAGGCTTACTTAAAGCTAGTGCTTCCATTAGAACCATAGGCAAACCTTCTGATTTGGATGTCATTACAAAAACTTTAGAGTGTAAAAGTGCTGGGTAAGGATTCATTTGGAATCCTCTTATTTCAATATTTTTTTGCAAATTTCTTTGTAAAATAACTTTTTGACATACTTGCTCTAGAGACCCGCCACCTAGCATGACTACTCTAAGATTTGGAATTATTTCAATCACCTTTTCACATATACCAATAAATCGAAGCGGATTTTTTATATCTTCATATCTACCGATAAATGCTATATCAAAATCTTTATCCTCCACTAAAAGGGCATTTTTCTTTATCGCATTTATATCTACTATGTTTTTTATTGAGATACATCTAGAAGGAAATCTATTTAAGAATGAAGTTTCTTTTATGATAGGAGATACTACAACTATTTTTTGGATTTTTAAGCATGCTAGAAAAAATACGATAGAATATTTATTTACAGATTTAAGCCAATGTGGGTTTTGATGAATATGGGATATAACTGGAATAGTAAAAGTTGCTAACGAACATTTTATAGTTGCAGTAAAATCATGTGCATGTATTAAATCGGGTTTCCATTCTCTAATAATTTTTCTGAGTTGCCGTATAGATAGTTGTTTCATTTCTACATGCTCAATACCTCTGTTTTGTAGAACGTCTTCAATTAACCCACTCGGAGAAGCATAAGCACTTTCATATGAATCTGAAAGAGTGGTGATAATTCCAATTGCTACGTTTTCTGCTCCAGCCAAATCATTAGAACTTAATACATGTAATATTCTTTTTTTCATTTCAACCCCCCTTGTATTTTAAAAGTAAGATCCACTTCACTTTAGAAATTTAATTTGAAAACAATTAAACAACTTACCTCTAGTGGGGTTAGTTTACTTATCTCCGTAATACTGATAGTAATAATGATCTTTTTCTATTTTGTAATTGTTCAAAATCATACCTATAACCTTTGCCTGAGAGTTATCAAGTGCGTCTTTTACTTTGCTTAACGTCTTTTTTTCTGTTTTACCTGCACTTATCACTATTAATGTTCCATCACATTTATTGGCTAATATTTGCGCATCTGAAACTGAAAGTATTGGAGGAGCATCATAAATGATAAGATCGTATAGTTTCCTTGTTTCTTTTATAAAATTATCCATTTCAGCTGAATCTAATATTTCGTTTGGATTAGATGGGATGGTACCACAGGTTATTAGATCCAAATACTCTTTACCTGAATTCTTAATGATACTTGGAAGGCTCTCCTCATTCCGCAGGAAACAACTTAGTCCTTTGGAGATATGTTTATTGAATGTATAATGGACTGTCGGTTTTCTTAAATCGGCATCTACCAGCAATACCTTTTTTCCTGCTTGTGCAAAGATCAAAGCTAAATTGGAGGCTATTGTCGACTTTCCTTCACCTACAGAAGGAGAGGTAATAAGAAGAGTTTTAAATTCCCTATCTCTCATTGCAAACTTAATATTTGCCCTTATGGTACGAAACTGCTCAGCAACTATTGAATTTAGATGAGAGTTCAATACTAGTCTTTTACCCTTCGGAATGGTCTTTTTCTGGATCACTTTTTTCCCTCCTCCTCCTCTTTCTTTGTGTTCCTACAACATCCATCACATTTGTATTTATTGGACTAACTATACCCAGCAAGGGATAGTCAATAAGTTCTTCTATATCCTCTTCAGTCTTGACAGTAGTATTAATGAGGTAGAGAAAATAAGCTAAACCTACTCCGAAAACAACTCCTAGGATGCTAGAAATTATTAAATTTAATGGTAGGTTAGGCTTAATAGGCTTAACGCTCTTCTTTTCTAGTGCTGGAGATAAAACAGTGACATTATCAATGCTCATAATTTTTTTTATCTCTTCTTGAAATACATCTGCAGTCATATTGGCTGTTGCTACGGCTGTTTTAAGTTTTTCATGCTCAACAGAAATATTTAATACCTGAGAATTTTGTTCATTCGTTACAGATATTTCTTCAGCAAGAAGATCTGATGTCGTTAACAAAGAAAGATTTTCAATGACCTTATCTAAAATGACAGGACTTTTAATAATGACATTATAAGTATTTATAATTTGTAAATTTGATTGAATATCTTGAGTTTCTAAACGGTTACTACTTTTTTCTTTTTGATTAATAAGAAGTTGAGTGGTAGCTTCATATTTAGGTGTTAGAAAAAAGTAGCTAACAACACCTGTTATTAGCACAAATGAAAGAAAGACTGTTATTAACAATATTCTTTTCTTCCTTAACAGTAGATAGAACTCATTGAGACTCATATCCTTATCCATGTTTATCTACTCCCTCTATTTACAACTATCAATTAAGTTTCGTCTTTTGACTATGAGGACCATTTTCCTGTTACAACTATCCAAAATGTATTTATTAATATTTTTAAATCTAAGAAAAAGGAACAGTTCTCTACGTAATACAAATCATATTTTAATTTTTCACCATGAGTAATGGTTGACCTACCTCGAATTTGAGCGTATCCAGTAATTCCCGGTCTCATAAGTAAGCGTTTTTTTTGTATAGGAGAATAATGTGTAGTAATCTCAATCATTTCTGGCCTTGGTCCAACTAAGCTCATATCTCCAATTAACACATTCCATAATTGGGGCAATTCATCTATGCTATATTTCCTGTAAATTTTTCCTACCTTCGTTATTTTAATATGGTCTGGCTTTTCAAATGTAAAGTTTTGAGGCACTTCGTAGCCCCACTGATACGAATGACCTGGAGAATCTACATCTGATGAATCCATTGTTCGAAACTTCCATATAAAAAAAATCCGTTCATGTCGTCCTCCCCTTAGCTGATAAAAAAATATAGGAAAACCTGAGACAAAATATGAAATTATAGAAAAAATTAAGAGAAATGGAGAGAGAATAACTAGAAGAATAAAACTCCCTAAAATATCCAATAATCGCTTTCCATATTTTTGATAAATTACAGATTCCTCCTTTCAAAAATAATTATTATTCTGTACTAGTTCTTTTACATTCATTCTGGATTAATTCGTAATACTAAAGAAATATATGAAAAAAAACTAAAAGTATTATTTTAAAATAATATACTTAATCAAACGCTTATAAATTACCTTCTAGCAATTAATTACCTCTTTTGTTTTGAAGTTACTTGAAATTTGACCTCATAATTTTTCTTAATAGAGTATATTCACTTAGACAAGCAATAAAGAACAAAAATTTATGATTGTTTTAAGAAAATCCACGACAAAAAAACACCAGTTGTGCCTTAACTGGTGTTTTGAACATTATTAGTGAAACTTTCAATAGAGTACTTGTTTAACAAAGCTCAAAGAAAACGATAAGATATAAAAGCTGATAATATAAATTGGTAGACGAGAGAAAAATTTAAAACATTTCTATGTAAATAAATTTTTCTTTGTTTTCATTATTCACCATCGCTATCACTATCTTTATCATCAACTTCCTTTCCTCTTGGTGGAAGCATGCCCATTTTCTCTAATAGTTTAGGTAGATTCATCGCTACAAACATAAACACAACAGTAATTATTGCTAAGTCGTAAGCGCCATAGCCAATCGTTAAGCCAACGCAGGCAGTAATCCAAAGATTTGCTGCAGTAGTTAGTCCTCTTTTTACATTATCCTTGTCTACCCAAATAACCCCTGCTCCAAGGAACCCAATTCCACTGATGACTTGAGCAGCTAAGCGCATTGGGTCCATGTATGGCCCTTGGTTTAACGTGGATAAGCTCATGGCTAATGTAGAGCCTAAGCAAACTAAAATATGTGTCCGTATACCGGCAGGCTTATGCTTAATAGCTCTCTCCAGGCCAATTAGCAATCCGATAAACGTTGCAACAGCTAATCTAATGTACAGATCAACATGTGAGTTAAATAATGAAGTGATAAAATCCATTGAGCATTACCTCCCTTAACAGGTTAGTCTAATTCTACAGTATATTGCTCTTTGGAAAGTCTTTATTCCCAAAAACAGATCTGTGACTTGTTGCCATCTAAATCATATAACTCAAAATAAGTATTAATGCCATCCTTTTGTATCGACGACACTCGGACTCCGCGAGCCGAGAGTAGCTGATGGGTCTCATCAATGCTTGAAGAAAAGAAGATTGGATATGTAGCATTATCTTGTGCAGCCGGCTCTCCCTTTTCTAACGTCAATGGGACACTGCTCTTTCCAATTTTCAAAATAACGTAGTGGTCTTCCTTGTAATGCTCCTCTAGTCCTAACATTTCCTGATACCATCGACTTGCCTTTTCAATCTCACGGACCTTTAAACAGACAGTATCAATTCGTTCAATTAAGCTCATAGTTTCTCCTCCCCAAAAAGATATTTTATGTTTTATTCGCGAAAGAACGCTCATTTCCTTTTAAGTTACTCCCAATAATTCGACATCAAGTCAACTGACCAGTTTGGCTGTTTTACCTCTCCCTTTGGAAGAAATTCGTTCATGACAGGCTTAATGTCTAAAACCGGAGTTCCATCTATGGCATCCAACCCTTTTACAAAGATTGATAATCCCTCCCTTTTAATGAGTTCCACAGTAGTAAGCCCTATTTTATTTGGACGATTTTTACCACGTTGCGCGAATATACCAACCTTCGGGTAGTCCGTGTTATTTCTCGGATGCCTAGCAGTATATTGAATCTTATCGTCTGATACAAGGTGAAATAAAAAAATAATCTCTACATGACTAAATGCGTCAATACCATCTAAACTTGTCACGTCCCAATCATTGTTCAATCTTATCTCAGATACTACTTGTCCCCAATAATCATCCTCCGGAGTTTTTCTAGTGTTATGTACCGTTCCAATAGAACTAACGTTAAATGTATTCATAATATTCTCCCCCTTTAGACAAGCATAGCAAATCATTCTTAAACGAAACATTACTTATTTGTTATATGAGGTGATAGATAATTCAAATGAGGACATTAAAGGATTCTCATCAAACCTTGTGGAAATAAAATAGCATAAAGGGGGGAATGAAATGATTACACAAGCAACTAAAGAGGAAGTCGAATATATTATTTCTCATGCAGTAAGCTCTACTTATGATGCAACTCAAATGGAAATTAGTGAAGAAAAGGCAGTCGCAATGCTCCAAGGAGTTTTAGATAAAGGAGGGTTCTACTTAATTGCCAAAGAAGAAGACGGTACCATTACTGGATGGATACTGCTAGGGAAAAACACAGATTACTTTACGGATCAAACATATGGTTTTATTTATGAAATTTATGTACTACCCGAGCACAGAGGGAAAGGTCTATCTAAGTTGCTAATAAACGAAGGAAACGCCTATTGGAAGAGCCAGGGCTACGACGAGGTTCGTCTAAATGTCTTTGCCTCCAATTTCGCTAAGGAAATTTATAAAAAAATGGGCTTCGAAGAGGTCAACTTCATCATGAAAGCAAAGTTATAAATAGATTCAGTAATGACATACACACCTATGGGGCTCTTGAATCTTTCAAGAGCCCTTTCCTTTGTATAGCAAGATTATGACCGTTCGCAATAAAATTTTAGACAGATTATTCATGCAATCAATGCTAAACCGGCTCAATTTAGTGTTTTTTAATTAGAAAGCAAGCTCCAACATAGTATTTGAAGCAGAAAAACAAACTTATGACCGTTCAGAGTACATTTATGACCGGATAGATTTTTTTATGACCGGATAGGAAAATTTATGACCGCATAAGCCGGGTTTATGACCGGATAGAAAATTTTATGACAGTTCGCAACAAAATCAACCTTTTGGACAGATTCATCATGTAATTAAGGCTAATCTGGCCCTATTTTAGTGTTTTTTAATTAGAAAGCAAGCTCCAGCATAGACATTTGAAGCAGAAAAACAAACTTATGACCGTTCAGAGTACATTTATGACCGGATAGATATATTTATGACCGTTCGCAACAAAATCAACCTTTTGGACAGATTCATCATGTAATTAAGGCTAATCCGGCCCTATTTAGTGTTTTTTAATTAGAAAGCAAGCTCCAGCATAGACATTTGAAGCAGAAAAACAAACTTATGACCGTTCAGAGCACATTTATGACCGGATAGATTTTTTTATGACCGGATAGGAAAATTTATGACCGCATAAGCCGGATTTATGACCGGATAGAAAATTTTATGACCGTTCGCACTCATTTGCCCATTATCTCCCTATAAAAAACTCCTTCTTTAAGCCCTATAATCTTATCAGCCTCCAGACCTAGCAATAGTTAATCCTCTCGCTCAATGTGGAAATCATTTCTATTTTCTACAATGAAATGGTAAAGCAATGAAAGGAGTAACTAGTGTTGCAAATTAATTGAAAATTATAACATCAAGATGCACTCATACGTACTGTTCTTAATTCAAAGGAGGAGTTGGAAGATGTCGAGTTTTACCAGATGGGCATTTGGCAATAAAGCGGGTGTAGCGGTATTAACCGTTTTAGTATTAGTAATTGGAGTGTTTAGTTATTTTAGATTGCCGATGGAGTTTTTACCCTCTGCCGATAATCCGCAGGTAACCATTATCACTATGGGACCTGGTAGAGATGCGAAAACGATGGAGAGCGAAGTGACCAGTCCTATTGAGAGGGCTGTTGTTGGATTGAACGGTAAGTCTTCGGTTTATTCTAGAACCGGGGATGGGTATTCCCATGTAGATCTTGTGTATGAATCTGGCTATGATATGAAACAAGCAAAACAAGAAGTGCAGGAGGCATTGACCCGTGTACCTTTGCCACCTTCTATATCCGAACCAGTTGTTTCCCAGCTTCACACATCCATGATCCCAATTATCAATATTGCGATCACATTTGAGGACGGCCTCACTTCTGAAAACATGGAGCTTGCGAAAAATGAGCTGAAGTCACGTTTTCAAGAGGTTAAAGGAGTTGCAAATGTTGATGTGTATGGGATTACTGAATCCACCATTTCGATTCGTTTAGATGAGGACAAATTAGCGGATTATCAAATTCCTCTTCAATCGGTAATGACAGTCCTCCAGGGGCAAAATACGGCTGTTTCTGTTGGTGAGAAAAATATCGATGGGAAGACGAGCAATATCAAAGTGATTGGTGACTTAACTAGTATAGAAAAGCTAAAAAATCTTTCGATAGTCCCTGATGTGACGTTAGGCGAAATTGCAGTAATTGAAGAGACAATTGACTCCAGCTTTATTAGTAGATTTAATGGCAAGGAAAGCTTAGATATAAGCATTACAAAGGATAGCACATCGAATGCTGTTACAATCAGCAAGGAAATCGAGCAAGTGACAAAAGAATTGAATGAACAATATAAGCAGCAGAAGTCGGTTATTTATGTATCCTCTTCTGATTTGGTTCAAAATTCTGTTCACACAATGATGAAAGAGGTTTTGCTTGGCGCACTTTTTGCAACCATTGTTATTATGATTTTCCTACGCAATATCCGCTCTACTTTCATAACAATTATTTCTATTCCGTTATCCCTTTGCTTAACGCTATTTTTACTCTGGATTTCGGGAGTTACGCTCAATATTTTAACACTAGGTGGTGTAGCTGTTGCGGTTGGCCGTTTAGTAGATGACAGTATTGTCGTTATTGAAAATATTTTCCGGAAGATGCAAACGGAGAAGTTTTCTGTTCAGATGGTCATAGATGCTACAAAGCAGGTAGGGGTTGCGATTACCGCATCAACGCTTACAACAGTGGCAGTATTCCTTCCTATGAGTTTATTGGATGGCACCCTGCAGGATTTCCTTCTTCCGTTTGCTTTAACAGTAACCTATTCTCTATTAGCCTCCTTGTTAGTAGCGCTGACTGTCGTTCCTATTATGAGCGCAGGCTTATTGAAAAACACGAAGCTTCCGGAGCATAAACCCGCTGTCCGTTTTCCAAAGGCTGTAACCTGGTCTTTAAATCATAAGTGGGTTATCTTTGTAGTTTCTTTATTCCTGTTTGCTGGCTCAATTGGCACTTACTTTTTAATTCCTAAAGGAGCAGTGGATAATTCTTCTGCGGATTTTATTACGGCTTCCTTAAGCTATCCGTCTAATACACCTGTAGAGGAAGTTAAGGAAAAAACGATTGAAATGGAATCCCTTATTCGGGAGATGGAGGAAGTCGATTTTGTTTTTGCACAAGTTGGTACGCCTCCCGAAGCAGCACAATATGGATCTGTAGGATCTCAGACCGAGGCACTTTTTAGCATTTTATTGGACGACAAAAAAGATATAGATAAGGTCATAGAGGCTATAGAAGAAAAACGCAGTCAGTTTCCAAAGGCTGAATTAGAAATTACTGCTGCTTCCTTTATGATGGGAGGAACTAGCACTAGTATTAACATTGATATTGTGGGAGATGACTTAGCAAGTCTGGAAAAGCTGGCACCAGTTATTCAAGAGAAGATAGAGCCTATTGAAGGAATCGAAAAGGTAACTACGAATCAGGATGAAAAGAAAACAGTACACTCCTTGGTAGTCGATTCATCTAAAGGAAACACCGAGCAAATTGCACAGCAATTAAGTGTTATGTTGAACAAGACACCTATCGGAACAATCCAGGTAGAGGATAAGCAAAAAACAGTTTTTCTAGAACCAATATTAGATACTAAAACACCAGAGGATTTAAAGGCTATCCAGATAATGACAAGCGACGGTCCTGTTCCTGTATCTTCTATAGCTACGCTACAAACTGAGCAACGCTCCACTATTCAGCTGCATAAGGATGGGAAGACTTATCTCCGAGTAACGGCATCTGTGGATCCAGCTAAGCTTTCAAAGGTAGCAAGTGACATGAATATTGCTATTTTTGGAGATAAAGACAAGGAAAAAGGTATAGACATTCCAAAGGACACACAGGTTTTCATTGGTGGCTCCAGCAGTCAACAAGCAGAGGAGTTTGAAGATTTATTTTTAATCATGCTCGTTTCTATTGGCCTAGTTTTTCTAATAATGGTCATTACCTTTAAATCTATAAGAACCCCAATTGCCATACTCTGCTCCCTACCCCTAGCTGCAATCGGTGCAGTTTTAGGAATAGTGATTAGCGGGATTTCTGTAGATATCACCGCATTACTAGGTGCTTTGATGTTAATCGGAATTGTTGTTACCAATGCTATTGTATTATTGGACAGAGTAAAGCAAAATGAAAAAACCATGACCATTCGCGAGTCCTTAGTAGAAGCAACCTCTACAAGAATGCGACCAATATTCATGACAGCAATCGCCACTATATGTGCAATGCTTCCACTGTTGTTAAAGCAAGCGGAAACAGGTAGCCTTGTATCTCAAAGTCTTGCAATCGTCGTGATTGGCGGGCTTGCAATGGCAACGCTTCTAACCTTAATAGTTGTGCCATGTATTTATGAGCTACTCTATTATAGAAAATCTAAAAAGCAAAGAATGGCGAAAGAAAGAAGCTAAATATGTTAATCATAAATAAAACCAGATCTAGCTCAATGACTAGATCTGGTTTTATCTTTTTTATTTGAAAGAAATTAGTTCTCCCACTGTATTTCCATCATTACCTACTGCTTTAATAATTCCAACACCTGGGGCTAAATAAAACGTAACACCATATTCTTTACTTTTGAATATGACAACATTTTGGAATGTCCCTGCTTTGACCTTTACAGTACTAGTTGTACTAATAACATCTATATTTTGTGTTACTCTGTTGTTTTCTTCATCATAGAAAATTTCTTTTGTTTGCTTGCCTTCAATTAGAGGAAATTCAATAGCAAATAATCCCCAATCTGTATGATTCACACCAAAAGAAAAAATCTGTTTACCTTCGTCATTTTTAATCTCATTATATACATAACTCTCATATTGCTTACCTGGAACGGTTAAAATAGTTTGAATATAACCATCTTCCTTTATAACAGTAGTAACAAAATCTCTTTTAGTATTCTCTGTAAAACTTGGAGAATAAGTAAGCTTCATACCCGCTTTTGGGACTAGCCCACCGTTTACCTCTTTGTTAAGCAAAGCAAGTTTGCTTTTTGAAGGAGTTTCATATTTTACTTTTGACCCCTTTTGAACAAAGCTACTTGCACCTAATCCATATAAGCCACCGTTTGAACTCTTATAGGTGTAGACTCTATATTCTTCACCTTTTTTAAGTGTTCTCACTTTGCTAAGTGAGCCTTTAGCTCCGATTTTTACTAAGTCGGTGTCCGCTAGAATTGTAACTTTACCAATTTGTCCTACTTTTAGTTCCGTCTTACCCCACATCACCTTGTGTGTGGCTGCCTCTGCGGATGTATTAGCTGTCGCCATAATTCCCAAAGCTAAAACACCTACTAGTACTGCTTTACTAAATTTCTTAATCATTTTTAAATCTCTCCCTTCCCTCTTATTCTATCAGAAAATATAGTTGATATTGGTTAAATATAATAAAATTTGTAATTTTAAAATATTATTTTCATATATTTTCCATTTATTAAAAAAGGCATCTTTAAATATTCTCTTATTCTACTTCCCAATCACCTCCTTTTCTCATGCTAAGATAGAGTATAAAAAATAAATTCTAAAAGTTTGTAACGAAATAATAATTTTATAGATATATAGGGTGAAAGGAGGTTGAACATTGGGGGAGCTTACGGAAATTTATAAGCAATATGCGGATGGTGTATTTAAATATTTGATGGTTCTTTGCAACAATACAGACGTTGCAGAGGAGCTAACACAGGAGACTTTTTATCAGGCAGTTCGATCAATCGATAATTATAATGGTGAGTGCAAAATGTCAGTTTGGCTCTGTCAAATTGCCAAGCATACATATTATAAATATGTAGATAAGCAAGTGAAACAGCCAAAACAAGCCCATGCACCAAACCATGTGCCTTCACTCGAAAGCAACCTAATTGAGAACGAAAATAAAATTGCGCTTTATCGTACGATTCATTTGTTGGAGGAGCCATTTAAAGAAATTGTGCTGCTGCGTATGTTAGGTGGCCTTAGCTTTAAGGAGATTGGTGAAATACACAAAAAAAATGAAAATTGGGCAAGGGTTAGTTTTTACCGAGCGAAGTTAAAATTAAGGGAGAGAGGAATTTTAGATGAAGAATGAATGCTATATTGTATGTGATTTGTTACCCACTTACATAGATAAGCTTTGTAGTCTAGAGAGTGCAGAGTTTGTAGATCAACATATTGCCACATGTGACAAATGTGCACAAATCGCAAAACAAATGCGTGCTGAATTCGATATAGATGAAAACGTGGACATAACGGCTAATATGGAACAAAAGAAACCATTAAAAAAACTTGCACACTTTTTTAATGCACAAAGAGGTTATACAGCTTTTTTACGTGCAGCATTTTGGATTTCACTCATAGTAACCGTTGGATTTTTCATATATTCTCTGAGTGTATTAAATGATATAAACGATGAACGAAAAGTAGCACGATCGGTGGAGCAGGAAAAGCAAGAGGTCATGGAAAAGTCATTTGAAGCCTTATCTACTAATCTAGATGAAACAGCACTTCAAAAAATATTTCAGGAATATAGCGACCATCTGCAACATTTAGCCGTATTTTCTACCGATCACATAAATGACTTCACACTCATCCGTGAAGGGATAACACATCCTTATTCTATTGATTTTTCTCGGCTAAAAGAAGGACCTTCTAACGCTTACCCCATTAATTATTCTCAAGCGGAGTTAGTTGTTGGAGAAGGTGGTACAGTTACAGAATTAATCATACCGACTGATTATGATATTGGTACCGTGGCAATGGCCAATGAAAAATGGATCCTCCAATTTGAATATAGGGAAGCATATTTTGATACTGTGGAAAGGGCACATCAATCTAAATATTATGGGCCGTCTAATTGGATAATCTTTCAGCTACCACTTATATTACTAGTCATCACATTATTTATATTAGGGAACTGGATCTTTCAAAAACGAATTACCAAACCAGTGAATAATATGTTGGATTAGTCTTTAAAATTAGTAGTCCCTCTTATTGCTAAATATATAGTTTGCTTGATAGCAAGAATCAACTATATGGAACACTTTTTTAATTGAAAAGTTGAAAACTGCCTAATAAATTATTGGATTTAATATTTTTACCATAAGAAAAGAGCTGTCCTAAGGGCAGCTCTTTTGCTAATTAACGTGATGGTTTAATTGGGGCACATTCCGTACAGCTTTTTTGATTACTTCCCTTAAACTTCGTAAATGTTTTTTCAAAAAGATTCCCACAGGAACATTTAAACTGTAATTTTTGGGAGAAACCTTTATATTCATTAGAAAGTAATTCACTTGTTGAATTCTTTTTAACATACTCACGGATTTCTTCAATCGTCCATTTTTTATTCATCATGACACCTCCGACATAGCTTCCGAATAGACATGCAGGAAGAAGCTTCGGAAACTTCCTTTCAATCGGGATCATCTGCTCCTAATCTACCTAAGGTCACTATTATATCATAGGAATTGTTTCCTTTACCATTTACACTAGCTGAAATTCAGCATCCTCGGGATACAACGAAACATAGCTATCCCGCTCCTGCTCGTAAGCAATTTCAACACCCTCTGTCAATTCGTGTTCAGATAGCTTCTTCCAGATAGTGTTAAAACCAATCTCTACATCTACGACAAAAATTGTAATTGTTCCTGCCCCTGCTCCGACCTCCAAACCACTTACGTCCCCATTTCCTGTGAAAAGGAGAGCCTCCTCTATAATATCCTCAACATCAAAGCACTTTTTCTCTGTCGCTTCAAACTGAGCTTCATCAGCTTCTTCATAGCGATACTGGACAACTAGTTTGTTCATGTCTTTGTCATTCACAAATTCATAGCCCAGATTTGCTTTTTCCTTGGCTAATTTTTTCACAATTTTTTTAGGACTTTCCCAAAACCTTAAGGACGGCCTCTCCTCTATTCCTACTTTTCCTAATGTACCAGTTAAAATACTTAATGGAAATTTATAATTCCATGCCTGCCAATATAGCGTTTCCTTACCATTCTTCTTTATCATTCTTATCATCATCTTAACCGGTCCCCTTTGTTTTCCTTTAGATGTGCTTTTATGATTTAATATCCTTTACCATTACATCAATTGGCTCCCCACCATTGTCCAAAGATATTTGGTTAACGTTTATCAATTTCTGGTCTGATATTACTTGTCGAATTCTTTGGATGGCTATTTCCATGTCTCCAACAAAGCAAGTGATAATAACCCTTGTTTCGTCGTTAATATCAACACCATCCGTGAATCCTATACTAGTATCCATAAGCTCTTTATCGATCATTTCATATAATTCGAAGCTAGCTTTTTTCAATACGTCGTATTCACTTACTCCGTTATCATTGTGGATAACAATATCTATTGCTTCTTTTTCATCGCTATTTACGTAGCCTTGGCTCCGCTTTTCCTCTACCAATCTTTTCATCAGCTTACTTCCGTTGTCAAAAAGTTTAAGCTGGATTTCTTCAGACTCTTTGCTGATCCCAATAACTCCATATTCGACGCAAATTCTTTTCTGATGCTTCCACACTTTCCAATAATGCGTTTCATGAGCTAGCTTTTTGGACAGTTCATACATATAATAAAAACTCCTTTGTCGAATTATTAAATTATTAATAATATTATGATTATATCTTATTTTAATAGATTGTCGCTTTAAATTCCCTTCTACTAAAAGGACGGAAGAACAATTGTATTCATTATGTAAAAATTTATTCCAGTGTCCAACCAATGCTTAAACAATTAGTTTTTGGCTTGGTATGTATTTGCGCTTATGTAGTTTCAGTCATCTTGAAATAAAGAGATACTGCTCTCGTTTAATAGCTTCTGTTCAAGTAAAATCTTTTGTATTGCTTCAATACCTAAATCTTCATCTACTACAAAGAAATAAATAGTAGCTCCGCTCTCATTAATCCTGATCCCTTCCGTATAGCCTATACCTGTAGACAATAAACTATCATTTATCTTATCTTGTAAATCATAGCTTGCCTGTCTATAAGTTTCATATTCAGCTGCATCTTCACGATACGAAATATCCACCTTTATTTCCTTATCCTCATGGCATTGGACAAATCCTTGACTTTCTTTCTCCTCTACTAACCGTTTCATTAATTTATTGGCTCTTTCAAATAAACTCAGCGGTTGCTCCTCACTTTTATTGCTCACTCCTAGTACTCCATAGGTAAAATGTAGACTTCTTCCGGATTTCCACACCTCCCAGTAGTGTGTTTCATTAGGCAACTTTTTAAGCAGCTTATACATACTTCTCCCCCTAATCTAATTACGTATGTTAATTATATCTAACTTTCGATATGGTTGTGGAATTCTTCTCTACAACTACTCGAGGATTTACTAGATGGAGTATAATATACACATTGATATTAACTTAGGTAAAGGGTGAATAACATTGCATGAATCGAACCCATTAGATCCACGAGTTGTTCGAACTAGACAGCTCATTAGAGATTCTTTTCTAGAATTAGTGCAGGAAGTGGATTTCAATAAAATTACAGTAAATCTCATAACTAAACGTGCCGGTATTAATCGAGTGACCTTTTATTTACACTATAAGGATTTACCAGATATGGTGGAAAAGATGGTAGATGAACGAATTAAATTTATCGAAACTATCTTTCTGGATAAGTACGATGAACCTTACTCTCCAGGCTTCGAATTAGAAACATTAATAGAATTGCTTGAGCATATCGCCCAAAATGCTAAGCTCTTTAAAGTATTCCTAGTGACGAAGCACATTCCTAGCTTTACCCAGCAGCTCATGGAGTTATTGAGAAAGCTAATCCTTCAAAACAGCAACCAGGAGCAAGCCTTTCCTGCTATGGAGGACATTCCAAGAGATATTGCAGCCTGGTATGGAACCTCCGCTATGGTCGGAACAATTGCTCTTTGGCTCGGTGAGGATATGCCCTACACTCCCCAATATTTAGCTCAAATAATGGTCAAACTGAATCCTTTTCGCTAATTTCCCTATTAATTTCAATAAGATAAACTACATTATCTGACATTCTGTTGTTTACTTTACATATGTCTATATATTGTAGTTTGCGAAACACTTTTTGCTCCTATACGATGAAATAGAATAGATTATAGAAGCAAAAAGGAGAGAATATTATGATGAAAGTAGCCATTTACCATGGGAAAAATGACGTTCGTGTAGAGGAAAGACCAATTCCAACAATTGGTAGCAATGATGTATTGATCCGTAATCTTCGTGGAGGTATTTGTGGTACAGACATCAACATCGTTAAGGTTGGATCTGAAATGGGCATTTCCTTCGGGGCTGAATTTGGACACGAGATGGTTGGTGAAGTGGTAGAAGTAGGTTCAGAGGTTTCTTCTGATATTAAAATCGGTATGATGGTTGGAGTAAACCCTATCACGGCAAAACGTGCAGGAAGAAGAAAATCACTTGAATGTGGTGGATTTTCTCAATATGTATCGATTGAGGATGCTGCATTAAATGTGAACCTATATGAGATCGACTCTTCTGTATCTCCAGAGACTGCAGCCCTAATGGAACCAATGAGCGTTGGTCGTCACGGTGCATTCAGTGTAAATCCTCAGCCTTCAGACAAGGTCGTTGTGCTAGGTGCTGGAGCAATCGGACTTTCTGCTGCAGCAAGTCTACTCGCAGAAGGCATTCAACATGTATGTGTCGTAGATATCGATGAATGGCGTTTAGAAAAAGCAGTTGAGCTAGGTGCAGTTACAGTCAATACATTAAACGAAGACTTGGCGGAAGGCTTGAAGAAACACTTCGGCGAGGTAAATGTATACGGACAACTGATGCCAGATGTAGATGCATTTGTAGATGCTGCAGGGGCACCTATTCTTTTTGAAAATGTGATGAAAATCGTTAAACCAAAGGCTAGAATTGCAATCATTGCTGTGTACAAGCAGGAGGTACCAGTAAGCTTGTCTCAAATTATGTCCAAGGAAGTGCAAATCGTTGGCGCAAGCGGATACACACACGAGGATATTTCTAAAGTAGTAGAACACCTATCTAACCCAGCAACGAAAATTGGAATTATCGTTACACAAGTGTATAAGCTAGACGATATCCAGGAAGCATTTGATGTAGCAATTGCTGCAAAAGGTGCTATCAAGATTATGGTAGATTTAAGTTAATAGCTTCGTAAAAGATATCTCTCTTAAATCTAGCTTTAAAAAAAGAGCGAACCGTCATGAAGACAGTTTGCTCTTTTCATTTTAGTTATCTTGACTAAGTGATTCTTGTGCAAGTGTTGCTAGCTCTTGTGCCTTAGAGCTTATTTCTTGAATAGTTGCAGAAAATTCTTGAATGGAACCGGATTGGTTGTCAGTCAATGTATTTACCTCTGAGAAAGCTTGGTTCAACGTTAACAGAAGCCCTTGAATATTTTTTGTTATGTCGTTAATCTGATTTACATTTTCTTTCGAATTGGTTGCTAGCTTACGTATTTCATTCGCTACAACGGAAAAGCCCTTCCCTACATCCCCTGCTCTTGCCGCTTCAATCGCTGCATTTAAACCAAGCAGATTACTTTGGTCTGATATTCCCTTAACTACGGAAGAAATTTCACCGATTTGCTCTGCACTAGAGCTTACGGCTTTCATTTGAGACGTAATATCTGTCACTCGATCGGCAAGTGAAGTCACCGATTCACTTATATCTTCAATGCCTGCTGCTGTTTGCTCCACAATTACAGAAAAGCTTTCAGCCATTTCAAATAGCTTGTTTGCCTTTTCCAAGCTTGTTCCGATTCCTACACCACCAATTACATTACCCTCATCATCATGAAGAGGTAGTGCACGAGCTATTAACGGAAATCCGAAAAGCTCTTTTGGAAGGACCGCCGATAAAGAAGAATCGGTTCTAATCGCATTTGTTACGATATCCCCTTCCATTAATGGGTCACCTGGATTTACATTCAAAGCAAAGGTTTTACCAGGAATATTAATGATCAGCTTCTCGGTATCATAAATTCCAACAGTTATATCATCTTGGACAAGCTCATTAAGCAGTGGAGCAACTTTAACAAATGCTTTTATTAAATCATGTTCTGCCATCAATTTTCACTCTTTCTATTAATATGGTAGGTTTCTTTGACCGTAGTTCACTGAAATCCATTTTAAAGTAGTAAATTCATCTAAGCTCCATTGGCCATTTAAGCGACCTAAGCCAGATTGCTTTTCACCACCGAAGGCTACAATCGGTTCATCATTAATCGTTAAATCATTAACATGAATCATCCCTGTGTGTACCTTCTTAGCCATTTCCACTCCGCGTTCTAGATTAGAGGTATGAATAGCGCCACTTAGCCCAAAACGAGTATTGTTAGCAATATCAATTGCCTCTTCCTCTGTATCAAAAGGAATAACACATACTACTGGTCCGAAAAGCTCTTCCTGAGAAACACTCATGTCAGTTGTAACATCTGTTAAAATGGTTGGCTCTAGCAATCTTCCAGTGACATTCCCTTTAAGGTAAGGTGTAGCACCCTCTTCAATCCCTTTTTCGATCAAGGCTTGCAGTGTTTGAGCTTGGCGATCATTGATAACTGGCCCAATAATTGTTTCAGGATTTAATGGATCACCGACTTTAAGAGAAGAAACCTTTTGTGCATATTTTTCAGTGAACTCTTTATAAATAGATCGTTGAACAAGAATTCTATTTGCTGACATACAAATTTGTCCTTGGTGGGTAAATCTACTAAAGGTAGCTGCATTTACCGCATACTCGAGATCAGCATCCTCTAATATAATAAAAGCACTGTTTCCGCCTAGCTCAAGTAATGGCTTTTTGAAGTTTTTAATAGCAACCTGACCAATATAGCTTCCTACTTGTGTAGAACCAGTGAAGGAGATAATTCTTGGAATTGGGTGCTCCACAAATGCATCGCCAATTTCTTTGATATCTGTCACAACGACATTTATTAGTCCTTTCGGTACGCCTGCTTCTTCAAAGATTTTTCCGATTAGCGTTCCACCCATAATTGGTGTGTCATCATGAGGTTTTAATACGACACCATTTCCAGCTCCTAGTGCAGGTGCAACAGATTTCATCGATAAGAAGAATGGAAAGTTAAATGGGCTAATAACTCCTACAACGCCTGCAGGAATTCGGTATAGTCTATTTTCCACATCATCTATTGTAGAAGGTAGAATTTTCCCTTCCATTCTTAATGGGAAGGTAGCTGCCTCTTTAATGATGTTTTTAACAAGACCGATTTCGAATGCAGCCTTCAGTCTAGTACCACCTAGTTCTTCCATAATAATAGAGGTGATTTCTTCCTCATGCTCGTCCATATATTTTACTGCATTTTCTAAGATATCACGTTTTTTATAAGGATTTACTTTGTCCCATTCTAGCTTCGCTGCATGTGCAGCCTTGTAAGCTAAATCTATATCTTCTACATTTGCTAGCTTGTATGTATTAATAGGCTTGTCATTGTAAGGGTTTGTATTATTTAACACGAGACTACTGTTTCCGTCTCTCCATTCACCAGCGATAAATTGTTTGCCTAACATTTCTAAGTTCATCTTTTTAACCTCCAGGATAATATTCTTATTAACTCTTTGATTATCGTCAGGATTAGTAAAATCTTTACTGAAATAGAAATGTATTGTGAATAATTTATCTAATAGTTACTGAAAAGTTTTAAAAATAGTCCCATACACCCATTCGATTCTTTCAGACAAACAAACATTATTACCTAATCTAATATATAAGAAAAGCGCAAGAGTTATATCTGAGTTAATAAGAACTATTAATATAGATGGCTGATTTTCGCTTTAGGCGGTCGCTTTCCGTGGGGTGAGCGATAAGCCATCACCGTCGCTTACGCGTCGTTTGTGATGTCTTATCTGTCTCACTCATCCCACTGGAGTCGCCGCCTGACGCTTCAATCACAGGTGGAGGATGAATTAGATAAGTTAGAATGAAAAAAATTATACCGTTATATTTAGCTATTAAATCGAATTAATTTACACTTAAATTTTGAATATAGATGTTAGATTTCCGCTCTAGGCGGTCGCTTTCCGTGGGGTGCGCGATAAGTCATCACCGCGCTTACGCGTCGTTTGTGATGGTTCATCTGTCACACTCATCCCACTGGAGTTGCCGCCTGACGCTTCAATCACAGGTGGAGGATGAATTTGATAAGTTAGAATGAAAAATTATACCGATATATTTAGCCATCAAATCGAATTAGTTTACACTTAAATATAGATGGTAGATTTCCGCTCTAGGCGGTCGCTTTCCGTGGGGTGCGCGATAAGCCATCACCGTCGCTTACGCGTCGTTTGTGATGGTTCATCTGTCACACTCATCCCACTGGAGTCGCCGCCTGACGCTTCAATCACAGGTGGAGGATGAATTTGATAAGTTAGAATGAAAAATTATACCGATATATTTAGCCATTAAATCGAATTAATTTACACTTAAATTTTGAATATAGATGATAGATTTCCGCTTTAGGCGGTCGCTTTCCGTGGGGTGAGCGATGAGCCATCACCGCCGCTTGCGCGTCGTTTGTGATGTCTCATCTGTCTCACTCATCCCACTGGAGTCGCCGCCTGTCGCTTCAATCAACAGGATAAAATATTATTTAGAATTCCATTAGCTTGCTATGTAGATATAACTTTGTTAATGGCATATTTAGAATTTTATTTACTTTGTGGTCCTCCGTTAGTTATTAATGCTTGTTCTGCTAACCTCAATATGGCTACCAATTTATGTCCTTTCTATCTCTAATAAGACATCCTACTTCTTCGTTTTAGAGCCCTTTCCACGATAAAAAATGAACAACATTACTTGAAACTGCTCAAACAAAAAGTACATAAATACCAATTAAGCCCATAATTATGAACGAAGTTGACACTTTCTTAAATATTTCACAATTGTGTTAAAGAACGTTCAAATCTTCTTGAACAATTCGTGAAGTCCGGTTTTTATATTCGTTTTTTTGAAGGCATGGTAATAAGATAGAGGCACAGAGAGGAATTCTTTGAAAGCAACACTAGTTACCTTAGCTTTTTATAATAGATTGGAAAGGGGTACAACGATGAAATTAAAATTGAAGTGGGCTCTCTTGACGATGATTTTCACTATTGTCACTGTGTTAACAGGATGTGAGCCATTACTTGTTTTAGACCCTAAAGGCCCTCAAGCCGAGGCACAGGCAAATGATATTATGTTATCTATTTTCCTAATGTCGGGGATTGTGATTGTCGTTTTAGCTATCTTAGTTTTTGTGTTAATAAAATACCGTGCTTCTAAACAAAGCGCGGATTACGAGCCACCTCATATAGAAGGAAGTCCGATTGTGGAAGCAATTTGTATCGGTATTCCTATTATAATAGTTATTTTTCTTTCAATCGTTTCTGTTAGAAGTAACTATATTGTAGAGTCGACGCCTCAAGGCTATGAAGATCAGGAACCATTAATCATTTATGCATCTTCCTCTAACTGGAAATGGCATTTTAGTTATCCTGAACAAGGTATTGAAACGGTTAACTACTTATATATCCCAGCTAACCGTGCGATTGAGTTTAAACTATACTCCCACGGACCAATTACTAGCTTTTGGATTCCACAGCTAGGCGGGCAAAAGTATGCGATGTCTGATATGGTGACTACGTTACACTTAGCTGCCGATGTTGAAGGCGAGTTCATGGGTAGAAATGCGAACTTCAGTGGATCTGGATTTGCAGAAAACGTCTTTGATGTTACCTCTATGTCTAATGCCGATTTTGAGGATTGGGTAGAGGAAGTACATGAAACTGCACCTGCTCTTACAGAAGAGAAGTTTGAGGAATTATTAGAACCAGGTCATCTTGGCCGTTCAACTTATACAGGAACACATTTAGAATTCTCACCTGCTCCTAGTCATGACCATGGCGATAATGCAGAGGAATCTGAACACGAGCACCATGAATCAACTGATAAGGATGAGAAGTCCGAGCATGAGAATCATGGACAAACTAATGAAACTGAGGAATCAGATCATTCTCAGCATTAATTGAAGGATTACAAGATTACTATAGTAAAAGCTATAGATTCCTGAAAGGAGAAACAAAAGTATGGATTTCTTTGATCGCTTTGCCGTACCACATCCAAGCTTTTTGATATATGCATCCATGGTCGGAATTGGCCTTACGATGGTTGCAATAGTTTTAGGTATTACCTACTTTAAGAAATGGGGATACCTCTGGCGTGAATGGATTACTACAGTAGACCATAAGCGTATTGGTATTATGTACTTGCTTACAGCATTATTGATGCTGTTCCGTGGTGGCGTTGACGCCATTATGATGCGCTATCAGCTTTCGATGCCAGAAAACACATTTTTAGATTCACAGCATTATAATGAAGTCTTCTCCACTCATGGAGTAGTAATGATTTTATTTATGGCAATGCCGTTTATCATCTTTTTCTTTAACTATGTTATTCCATTACAAATTGGAGCAAGAGATGTAGCGTTTCCACGTTTAAATGCACTTAGCTTCTGGCTGTTCTTTATGGGTATGGGATTATTCAACATTTCCTTCATCGTAGGTGGATCGCCTGATGCAGGTTGGACTTCTTATTTCCCACTTGCAGGCAATGAGTTCAGTACATCTGTTGGTACGAACTATTACATGATTGCTATTCAAATAGCTGGTCTTGGTACATTGATGACTGGTATTAACTTTATTACAACTATCCTGAAAATGAGAGCACCTGGTATGACTTTAATGAAAATGCCAATGTTCACATGGTCAGCGTTTATCGCAAACATCATTATCGTTTTCGCTTTCCCAGTATTAACTGTATTACTAGCAATGGGAACAATGGATAGACTGTTTGGGACAAACTTCTTTACAACGGACAATGGCGGAATGGATATGCTCTGGGCTAACCTGTTCTGGGTTTGGGGACATCCGGAGGTATACATTCTAATACTACCGGCATTCGGTTTATTCAGTGAGATTATATCAACCTTTGCTCGACGCAATCTATATGGCTATAAGTCAATGGTTGCTTCCATGGTAGTTATTTCTGTCCTATCCTTTGTCGTATGGGCGCATCACTTCTTTACAATGGGTCAAGGTCCATTATCAAATAGTATCTTCTCGATCACTACGATGGCGATCGCTATTCCGACAGGGGTTAAAATATTTAACTGGCTGTTCACCCTATGGAAGGGGAAAATCGAGTTTACGACACCGATGCTTTACTCCATCATGTTCATTCCACTGTTCACTTTAGGTGGGGTTACAGGGGTAATGCTTGCAATGTCAGCAGCTGACTATCAATATCACAATACGATGTTCTTAGTTGCCCATTTCCATAACGTAATTATCCCTGGTGTTGTTTACGCAATGCTAGCTGGTCTTACTTACTATTGGCCGAAAATATTCGGCTTTATGTTAAACGAGCGACTAGGAAAATGGACTGCATGGTTATTATCCATCGGTTTCGTCCTAGCCTTCATCCCAATGTATATTACGGGATTAGACGGTCAAGCGCGTCGTATGTACACTTACTCTGAGTCTACAGGTTTCGGAATGTGGAATATGGTTTCCTTCGTTGGAGCAGGTATTATGGCAGTAGCCTTCGCGTTACTTGTTTATAACATCTATTACAGTATCCGTTATGCTTCTCGCGATATTGGGGATGACCCATGGGATGCACGATCACTGGAATGGGCTACACATACACCAGTACCTGAATATAATTTCGCTGTTACACCTCAGGTCGAGTCTACACAAGCGTTTTGGGATTCTAAGAAAAACGGTCATGAAATATTCAAAGGAAAAATCGAGAAAATTCACATGCCGAATAATAGCGGTTTACCATTTATCATGAGCTGTATCTTCTTTGCCCTTGGGTTTGCAATGATTTTCAGCATATGGCCACTTGCCATCGTTTCATTGATTGGTATTTTAGGTTGTCTAGCATACCGTTCATTTGAGCAGGATCATGGAAGATACATTTCGGTAGAGGAAATCGAAGAAACGGAAAGAAAATTGCGAGGTGCTAAAAAATGAAGGTAGATAAGTCACTTCCACTTGAATACAGCACAGAGGAAAACAGCTTAAAAGTCTTAGGCTTTTGGATTTTCATCGGGGCGGAGATTATGCTTTTCGCAACACTTTTCGCCTCTTACTTCACCTTAGAGAATCGCATAGGTAGCGGTCCCTCTGGTGCAGATATTTTTGAAATAACACCAGTGTTAATTGAGACACTTTTACTTTTAACGAGTAGCTTTACAATCGGTCTTGCCATTCATGCAATGCGAATGAACCGTACAAAAGCAACAATGGCTTTCTTTGGGATTACACTTCTTCTAGGAGCTGCTTTCCTAGGAGTCGAGATTTACGAGTTTACACACTATATACATGTTGGAGCAGGACTTCAAACTAGTGCCTTTACGGCGATTTTATTAACGACGTTAGGGACACATGGTTTGCACGTAACATTTGGTTTCTTCTGGGGATTGTTCATTCTCCTACAAATCAAGAAGCGTGGCCTAACTCCGGAAACTGCTAATAAGTCATTTATTTTCTCTCTATATTGGCATTTCCTAGATGTGATTTGGATTTTCATCTTCAGCTTCATCTACTTGAAAGGAATGATGTAATATGAAAGAATTATTCCCTCTCAAGCAAGTAATGGGCTTTGCATTTTCATTGGTCCTAACAGCAGTAGCATTATTGGTGTACTTTATGGATATGTCCTTTGGAGTTGGAATGACTATCTTACTGCTGACTGCGTTTACACAGGCCGGTTTACAGCTAGTTGTATTCATGCATGCTGGCGAAACGGATGATAAAAAATCCATTTATGTCAATGTCTATTACGGCTTATTGCTCGCATTATTAACGATTTTAGGTACGTTACTTGTAATGGTGTGGGATATGTAATAACGAAGAAGAGCGTCTATTAGGCGCTCTTTTTTTGTTGCTTATTTATAAAAGAGATGGTTGATTTCCGCTTTAGGCGGACGCTTTCCGTGGGGTGAGCGATTGGCCATCACCCGTCGCTTACGCGCGCGGTTGTGATGGCTTATCTGTCTCACTCATCCCACTGGAGTCTCCGCCTGCCGCTACAATTATAGGTTGTGTGATGAGAAAGTAGTTAGGATAAAATCAAATTCAGTTTGGGCAGTTTGTATCAAAAATAAATCTCAAAAAATTGATGGCTGATTTTCGGTTATAGGCGGACGCTTTCCGTGGGGTGAGCGATAAGCCATCACCCGTCGCTTACGCGCACGGTTGTGATGGCTTATCTGTCTCACTCATCCCACTGGAGTCGCCGCCTGTCGCTACAATTATAGGTTGTGTGCAAGGAAAATTTTGTGACGATGAAACAAACTAAAATCGATAAATGTTTCAAAATAAACCTCATTATAAATCTCAAAAAATAGATGGTTGATTTCCGCTTTCGGCGGACGCTTTCCGTGGGGTGAGCGATAAGCCATCACCCGTCGCTTACGCGCGCGGTTGTGTTGGCTTATCTGCCTCACTCATCCCACTGGAGTCGCCGCCTGTCGCTACAATCATAAATTGTATGCAGCGAAAATTTTGTGAGGCTGGAACAAACTGAATTCAATAGTATATATCTAAAAACAATTTCATGTGAGTTACAAATATTGTAAGAAATTGCTATTTATAAAATTAACTCGTGTATATATTTTTTAAGCATGTTACATTCGAAATGTACCAAACAATTCCAAAAGAAGAAAGGAAGTAAGAATCGATGAAGTTTGAAGTTGAAACGCTACCTAACTATCGCTTTGCTTATGTACGACGGGTTGGTCCATATGGCTCTGCAAATATTGAAGTTATGCAGAAGTTAAAAAATTGGGCTAAAGAGAAAGAGCTTTCGGGAACTATACTTGGTATCCAACAAGATAACCCTACGACAACACTTCCCGAAAACTGTAGATTTGATGCTTGTTTAGTGATTTCAGAGGATTATCAATTAGATGATTCGATTTGTGAAGGCGAACTAGCTGCAGGAGAATATCTTCTTTACAAGGTTAAACATACAGCAGAGGACATTCAAATAGCATATGCTAGCATTTTCCCTTCTTTCCAAGACAATGGATATCAAGTTGACAACAAACCCATTTTAGAAAGGTACACGGAGGATATGGTAAACAACCATTATTGTGAAATATGTGTACCGGTAAAACCATTACAGATTGGTTAAGAAAGCTGTGCCTTTCTGGACTGTGCGCATGAGGAGTCACTACTTACACTTAACCAATAAAAAAAAGGCATCTAGAGTAGCTTCTCTAAATACCTTGTTCACAGAGAGTATCTTGTTTAGATGCTCTCTTTTTTCAATTGTTTGGAGTTCAAAATCATTTCCTCTGAAGCAACTAATATCATCCCAATGATAAATGTGAAGACTGCTCCCATGACGATTCCGATTCCAACGCCCATAACTGTACTATACTCACTTATTAATGTTCCATATAAAAAGACAGCAATTCCTATAGTTAACAAGGCTGCACCTACAATTTTTGTAGCGTGTAACATTTTTACGTATGATTCCATTCGAAACACCCCTCTTAACATATATTATTCACCTCGTTCACAATTTTGTCAATACTTTTTGTCCGAAATGTGAACGACTGTGAATAGATAGATCTGCCGGTTTCCTCAATTATCTGCTTCCTCTCTAGCTTCTATTAGCGGAACACATATAACAAAAAAACTCCTCAGCAGATTCAAACTTACTGAGGAGTTCTCTATAATAATAGAAGTTTTATTCTTCCAACAAATTTATTATTGTGCAGTTAATCCACCATCGATAACGAATTCAGATCCAGTAGAGTAGCTTGATTCGTCAGATGCTAGGTAAAGAACAAGGCTAGAAACTTCTTCAGATTGAGCTACACGTTTAAGTGGGATATGCTTAGCGAACTCTTTAATCATTTCTACCGCATCTCCTTGAGTAACCATTGGTGTTTCAATAACACCTGGGTGTACTGAGTTTACGCGAATGCCAAAGTGAGCTAATTGAAGAGCTGCTGCCTTAGTCATACCACGAACAGCAAATTTCGTATCTGTATATCCGACTGCTCCACCAACTAAACCGTTCATAGAAGAGATATTGACGATAGAACCGCCACCTGCTTTTAGCATAGAAGGAACAACTGCTTTTGTTCCAAGGAATACAGAAACTTGGTTGATGTCCACAATTTTGCGGTAGTCAGCTTCAGTCATTTCCATTAAAGGCTTGCTCATGCTGATACCAGCGTTATTCACTAAGATGTTAGCTGGACCGAAAGCTTTTTCTGTTTCTTCAATAACAGTTGTCCAGTCCGCTTCTTTTGTTACGTCTTGTTTTACAAACAATACGTTCTCTCCTAGTTCTTTCGCTAGAGCTTGTCCGCCTTCCTCGTTCAAGTCTGTGAAGACAACCTTCGCACCCTCACTTACGAATTTACGTACATGAGATTCACCCATACCACGTGCTCCACCAGTTATAATAGCAACTTTGTCTGTTAAACGACCCATTCAAATTCCTCCCACTAATATATTTTTTCTTTTTTGCAAACGGTTACAATTCCATTATATACCTATTTTATCCTAAATCAAATAGATACAATAGAGTTTAAACATTATGATATGAAGTAATTAGTGTTAACGAAAAGTCTAAGCTAAAACACTTAATTTCTCCTATGAAACCGTCCTTAAAACAGTGGTTAAGACTTGCAAATTTGAGTCGATAACGCTACAGGATTTTGACTTTATGAAAGGAAGAAAATAAAACAAATGTAGACTACTCAGCAAAGCTTTCATACTCCCCCTGTAATAAGTTATTCTATTGGATCGTTCCAGTACTTTTTAATGCGATATCTACGTTTACATCAAAAGGTAAGTTTGGGTATGCCTCTTCCCATTTTTTAAACGTACCTTTATCATATAGCTGCATTGTTCGATATCTAAGTCCGAATCCAAAGGGATCTAGCTCTTCCTTTTGAAGCGTGGTGAGTAATTTCTCCAAATGCCCTTTTATCTCTTTGGAAGCTAATTTATTATATTTGTCTAAGTTGTTTAGGGGCAATTGTTTATTTGACTGGCTAATCACACCTGTCATTTTTACGTCTATCTTGATAGATGTAGGTCGTTCATTATCATTTATTACTTTATATTTCATCTTAACGGTTCCCATATTTAGTACTAGCTTTAAATCGTCGGTTACTATTTTAACGCTGTATCCACTAATACTATTTGCCAATGAGTTATAGTCTCTTGTTAGACTTGACGATAATTCAAGTGGCTTTTTTCTTTGCTTCACTACAACGGATTTATTGACGATTAGCTGAGTACCTGATTCGTTTGACTCCACGATTGGTATAATTGGATCAACACCTTCACCGTGAAAATCTCTTCTAAATTCATATAAATAAGTGGAAACTATATAAGGGCTTTCAGTCCCTGTATTCCCAAAAAATCTAGTAAGGGGAGATGCAACTGCAGCCTCTCCTTCTGGTTGAGTTCTGAGTATGGCTTCCGCAGATGGTTTTGCTGCAGCAACCCAAGCAATGGTCTGTATGTCTCCTCTTCTCACAAAATAATCCATAAAATCCTTTATCTCTTCTTCTAACAAAGCTTCATTGATAAGTATTATTTTTGTATGCCCAAATTCTAGAACCTTGTCGGTATGTGTTTCTAATATTCGAACCGCCTCTTCCACATTTTCCCCCTCATGCACTAAATATTGATAGCTCGGTTCTTTTTCTTGCTTAATGGAGGAAACAGGAATAGCTAGCTTCAAAGTAATTTTATATTCACCGCTTTCCTTTTCAGAAGGATCAATCCCAATTCCAGTGACAAAAATACGATTATCAATGTCTTTAAATCCACAACCTGAGAGAAAGCTCATAACGACTATTAACATTGCTAGATATTTAATGTAAGCCATTATGACTTCAGCCTCCTTTTAGCAATTAATAGGCTACCAATCAGTATGATGTAAAATATTGGTAGTATATTATAAAAAAAAGTAGAGAGTTTTGTTAATTGATATTCACTAATTTCTTTCGTCACAGCTATTCCGATAATCCCGAATAGAAAAACAAATAGATAAGACGTTAGATTTCTTTCTTTCCATTTCAACTTTTTAAACAAAAAGATGCTTTCAAATATCTTCAGTGAGACATGCCAGTTGAGCAAGAGGCTAATAAAAGCTACTCCTAAAAATACAATGATAAAAATGAAAATGACCCGCTCAATAATTCCGAATTTCATGCGTACAGCATCGCTCGTTGTTACCCATGGAAAAGTGAAATTTTCAATTTGTTCAAAGCCATTAAACCCTATAGGGATGAAATATGTTGTAAATAAGGTGAAGATTCCTGTCAGGCTCAATATTACTATTTCTTTAAACCCTGCTCTCTTCGTAAATTTTATATATTTGTTGAAGATAATTATGTTCGCGGCACCTATAAAAATATACGTAGATGCTGAATAGGCATTATAGCTTGGTAATTCATTGATGTGTGTAATAGCTACCTTTACAAAATCCCAATCTAATTTTGGATCGGAATATACTTTTATTAATAGGAATAAGATAACTGGTATAAACAAAACTAACACAAGCTCCATCGTGTAAAGAACACTTTTCTCCTTCATTAACACACCAAAGGAAATGATTAATATAAAGGCAAGAGTTGTTACAGTAATAGAGGTCTCATAGGACAAAAAAGTATTAAAGAGCATTACATAAGTTGCTAAAGTTATAAGACCCGCAGCATACCAGGATATTGCAAAGTAAAATAAAACTGGGTAATAAAACCACTTAGAAGTATACTTCTTTAATATTTCTGGAAAAGTCATACTAGGAAAATGTCTAAATAGGTTTATAACAGTGATAGTAAGAAATACTCCAACTATAACAGCAATAATCATGGACAATATGACTCCATTTTTACTCTCGCTCATTAAAATTCTTGGCACAGAGGCTATGATGTTAGTAACCATCGTTACAATTATTAAGTAGTATAAATATCTGCTCATTCTTTTGTTTGCCCCTTTACTTCCGCCTTTTCTCCCCTCCAATACATTTTTAGATAGGGCTCACCAAAGCTTCTTTTGTTAGCAAGGAACATTACAAGCCCTAAAGACCCTAGTATTAAACCTAACGTTCCAAACAGCGTTGTATAGATAATCAGCAGGTACCTACAAATACGAATGGAAAAGCTCATTTCGCTAATCGGGATGACAAAGCTTGTGATAGCAACCGCAGATACAATAATAATCATAATATTAGAAGTTAATGCAGCTTCAGTAGCTGCAGTTCCTAAGATCAGTCCCCCAACTGTCGTAGCTGTAGCGCTAATCGCCTTAGGCAGACGTATACTTGCCTCCGTAAGAAACTCCATGAAAATAAGCATGAATATTACTTCGATGAATGACGGATAAGGAACTCCGAGCCTACTTCCCGCAACAGTAAGTGCCAATTCCGTTCGAAGTACATCCGGAGTATACGATGTAACTGCAACATACATAGCAGGCAAAATGAGACAGATGATTAAACCAATATACCGCAGAACCAATGTAAACGTAGTAATCCAAAACGTGTGATAGTTATCCTCCATGGATAGCATAAAGTCAAAGAAAACAACGGGAGCTATCAATGCATGCGGACTCCCATTTATCATGATCACAACTTTTCCTGCAGCCAGATTATAGGATATTCGATCCGGTCGTTCCGTCAAAATCAGAGTTGGGAAAAGGGTAATTTTAGAACCGTTTAAGTGTAGCTGCAAATCTCCAGCAGACTGTATCAGTGTCACATCTATATCGTTTAAATTCTCTTTAATCTTTTTAAGAACAGATTGCTTCACTGTCTTCTCATCATAAATAATGGCCACTGGCTGGTGAGCTTTATCCTTCAATTGGTGCATCTCAAACTTTAGTGTAGGCTCATGATAACGCTGTCTAATAATATTAAGATTCGTATCAAGATCCTCACTTAAGGCTAATTGTGGTCCATATACAGTAGGCTCCATTAATGTTTGCTGCACATCACTTGAATTCACTAATTTAAGATCGATTAGATAAAACTCATCCTCTATAGCTATTAGGATATTTCCCTTAGTTATTTCAACAAGCAGCTCATCCCCTGATTTCATACCATTCAAATCAGGCAGCGATTCAATATAGGATTTAAAGTTAACATTAGACTTCATTTCAAAAAAAGGTTTAATAATCATGCCCTGCAGCTTCGCACCATCTATAACTGATTTTAAATAGAAGATATACACCGTATTGCCTTCCATTTGCAGAGGCTTAAAGATTATGTCATTAGAAGGGCTAAACTTTTCAGATAGCTCGTTCATCAACGCAGGAGGATTCGTTTTCGACATACTATCCAAGCTCATAACCTCCATATAAGAATATTTTTAATACATTTAGGTTAACCGAAAGCACAAAATTCTAACCAATTAATGGCTTTAATTATGTAGGTCATTAGAAAAAATGAAGAACCCCATTTCTATTGAAATGAGGTTGTTAGTTTGGAGGGATTCTACTCTCCGGATTCAATTGTTGTAACAACGATTTTCTATATCCGTCTAATCATTAAGGAGCCTTTTTTGAAGACGGGCAATTTAAAATTTGGTTTTAATTGTTTCGCTTAAGCTATACGTAATACTCGTTTAAAACTGGAGGTAAACATATGAAAAGCATTTTATTATCTTTTGTATTTACCATCTTTCTTACAGGATGTGGACTTGAAACATTGACAATTGACGATTATTATAAAAAGAATTTAGAGGATGTGTCCGAAATAGAAGTTGTTGATGGTAGTAATGGTAATAGTCGTGCAACCACAAATAAAGAGGAAATACTGTCTTTTATAAAAGAAGTAAAGGATATTACATTTATTCCAGCCGAGGATCAAAGTGAAAGAGATGGATTTCTGTACTCCATTACTTTCTATGAAGGCGACAAAGCAACCCTCCAATTCGTTTTAAATGAAATTGGTGATGACTATTATAATACCGAGCCTGACATTGAACCGATTGTAGAGGAATTTTTTAGCGCTATGAGTGAACAAGACTAGTAAATAGTAAGTATTAATTCTGCAATAGATTGATTCGACTCTTGTTCATGCATACATGCGTATATGATAAAATCAGACAGATATAATTGCTTGTAACTTGCCTACCAAGAATCCATCTGCTCCACTACGGTTCACTTCTATTCACAATTAAAGCACGTGAATCTCCAAGCTTTATGTTCAATATATTTAACTAACCAAAAAAAGTATCAAAACAATGTAAAATTGTTTGGTACTCTTTTTACTATCTATTAATCTTGGCTAATCCCGTGTTTTTGAATGAATGAAATTTGCCCTGCATGAATCCCCGTATGATACATAAGTCTTCCTACAGCCTCTAAAGGTGTTGATGCTCCAATAGGAGATTCCATACTTTTATGCCACTCATCTTCAGGTAAATCTTTCATCGCTTCTAGGAGATGTTCGTTTGAAGCTGATAGCAGCTTAACTAGCTCTTCTAAATCCGTTAAAGAAGGCTTAGCTATCTCCTCTGGCTTACTTTTTCCAAAAAACCATTCAGCAAACATATACTCAACTTCTGCCGTATGATGGATTAAAGTACCAATAGAAGATTTCCCTAATTGTAAAGTTATATCTTCTTTAGGCAATCCCTCAGCAGTTTTCTGAAAACGTCCTCTAGTAGCATTCCAGATTGGTTATAGTAGTATATGTCATTTCAACTATTCCTCCTTTTCCTTGATTTTAAGCTTCAGCATCCTTTTTCTTATCCACAACTACATGCGTAAATACATTTGCATTGATATCTGTGTCGAACGCCATTCCGAAACCAACTACATAACGTCCTTGCAATGGAGTCAGTTCGAAAAGTGAGAAATCTAATCCACGTAATACATCTAACATTTTAGAGTCATGAGCTGTGTTAAATAGCTCAAAGATATCTTCATTTCCTTCATTACCTAGGTTGATCGAGGTGCATGTCCAACGTGCTCGCTCTGTGGCGAATTTATTGACCGTTTGTGACTCATCAGCTAGTAAAAATGCATCGACAAACTCATTTTTTTCCATTAAGCCATAGTGCTCTGCTATTTGGCTAATGTATATGTATAACTTTCCATCTTTTTTAACAAATGGTGCATAACTAGTAAAGGGTTTTCTTTCTCCATCTATTAAGCTCAATATCAAATTTTTTCGACTTTCAACAAACTGTAAATACTTTTCTTTATTTTTCTCTATATCAACAGGTTTTTTCACTACTATTTCCCCCAATAACTTTTTTATGTTTTTACTATCTAACCGTGCTTAACAAATGAATACGTGGCTTATTCTCATTTGTCATATATTGAATTTCAGCATCCATTCGGTAGACTTGCCGAATCAGATCCTTCGTCATTACCTCATTTGGCGTACCGCTCATTACTTTTTCACCAGCTTGAACTACAACTATATTATCACTGTAATAAGATGCTTGATTGAGATCATGTAATACCATGACAACCGTCATACCCATCTCTTGATTAAGCTCTCGAACAAGCTCCAGTACCTCATGCTGATGAGAAATATCCAAATAAGTGGTAGGCTCGTCAAGCAACAGAACTTTTGGTCTTTGGGCAAGTGCCATGGCTATCCATGCTCGCTGAGATTCTCCCCCGGATAAGGAAGCAACAGTTCGATCCTTATACATAGTCAGATGTGTCTTTTCGAGTGCCCAATGAACAATTTCCATGTCCTCGTTGTTTAATTTCTCAAACCACCTTTTATGTGGGTACCTTCCATATGAAACAAGATCAATCACGGTCATATCGTTTGGTGCTTGATTTTTCTGACTTAACATACACATTTTACGAGCAACTTGTTTTGCGTTCATTGATTTCAAATTAGTCCCATCGAATTCCACTGAACCTTCATGGTATGGAATACCACGTGCTATTGCTTTCAGTAGAGTTGACTTTCCCGAACCGTTCGGACCAATTATGGACACTATTTCTCCTTGGTTTACATGAAAAGAGAAGTCACTAACAATATTTTTTTGTTCATACCGAATCGACACGGAATTTACACGAAACATATTAGAATGTCCTCCTCCTCATTAAGTATAAAAAGTAAGGTCCGCCTACTACAGCCATTAATATTCCAGCTGGAATTTCCATTGGCGCAAATAAAGTTCTTCCACCTGTATCAGCTACTAACAAAACAAGCGCTCCAAGTGCCATACTCATAGGCAGCATATACTTATAATTAGAGCCTACTAGCAATCTAGCCATATGTGGCACGATCAGGCCAACAAAGCCAATCATACCTATAGCAGCCACTGAAATTGCTGCTAGAAATACCGCTAATAAAGAAAGCACTATGCGGATTCGATGAACATTCTCACCAAGATTTGACGCAACTTGATCACCCAGTCGAATGATATTTGCCTTACGTATAGCAAAGACAGATAGAATCCAACCAACAATTGCATACGGCAAGACCATAAATAAAGCACTATTACCTTTTGCAGCCAAACTACCGTTCAGCCATTGAACTGCTGAGGGAAGTCTATCACTGTAAATAATGGACAAATAGCCAATAATACCGCCGCATAATGCATTAACTGCAACACCCGACAAAATAATTGTTATTGGCGAAATACCATTTCTTCTCCAAGCTAGAGCATAGACAATCGTTGCAGCAAAAACTCCTCCTACAAAAGCTGCAATTGGGATGAATTGCGTATATTCAGGAGTAGCAAGCATGATAAGAAGGACACAAACTGCTGCCCCACTAGTTACACCTGTTAAACCGGGATCTGCTAACGGATTCCCCATAACAGCTTGTAGTAAAGCTCCTGAAATTGCGATATTTGCACCGATAATTAAAGCGAGTACAACTCGAGGTAAACGAATATCCCAAATGATTGTATTATGCACATCAGTAGTCGAAGAACTAAAGATAGTCTTTAAAATGTCTGGAACTGAAATAGTCACACTACCTAATCCGATGGCGATGATGCCAGCAGCAATCATACACAAGAAAGTAATGAATACGATTGTTCCGCTTCTAGTTTTACTAATCACTTGAAAAACCTCTTTTATTTATAAAAATAATTTGCTATTTCAGTCAATGCTTTCTCTGCATTATTAATCGATGTAACTCCAAAAGTTGAGTAGTCTAGAATATGGATGTTATCATTTTTATATGCCGAAAGTTTAGTCCAAGTGCTATTACTCTCTACTTCTTTTTGGAACATATCCTCAGATGCTCCATGATCACTGGAAGCCAATACAAGAATAATATCTGGGTCAGCAACTACAACGTCCTCCATATTAAGAGGTGAATAAGTTTCCGTAGCTTTCAAAGCAGAAGTCGCAATATTATCAGCACCTAGCTTCTTCACTAAACTACCTAAATAAGAACCTTCACTCATAACCATGAATGAATCTGCAGTACCAATCATTAACATAACACTAGGTAATTCTTTTCCTTCTGCTTGTGCAATTAATTCGTTTTCCTTGTTCAATAATGAACTTAATACTGTATTCATTTCTTCTGTTTTATTGAAATAAGTTCCTAATGTTTTAAAGCTTAATTTTAAGTCATCAAAAGAATCAGTTGGTAAGTATGCTGTTTCTAAATTCATACCTTCTAGACTTTTGTCTAATGTACTACGAAGTGCTTCCGAACCAATAAGTAAATCAGGCTCAAGATTTGTTACTACCTCAAGATCTGGAGCCATTGGAGAACCAATTCTCTCAATAGAGTCAAAGTCTGCTGGAATTGGATTAGTAGAAGTAGGCACGCCTACTGGTGTAACTCCAAGTAAATGTAACATCTCTGTTAACGGCACTGATGTTGTTATTACACGTTCTGGAACCTCTTTTGGAAAGTCTTTAAGAGCTTCTTCCATAGACGCTTGATCAATTCCATCGTTATCTAAAGTATAAACATCGCTAGTTTCTTCTGTTTTACTAGAGTCCTTCGTTTCAGTATCAGATACTTCTTCTTTCCCTTTAGCATCCTCGTCTGTATTAGCCCCGCAAGCTACCATTAATGTAACTACTGCAATAAATAGTGCTAAATAAAATTTCTTCATCATGCTTCCCCCTGTATATGTATGTGAATTACTTTATAATCATTAAAAACTAACTAATTGATAATGATTTTCATTCTCTTCACAATGATAATCGTTCTCAACTACAAATGTCAATAAGTATTTAATTCTTTTTCCTTTCCAGTTTTCATACAAGAGAAATATAAGCGATTAAAGAGAAAACCCTTACAGACTGACAACCTTTAATACGAATTACCTAGCAGTACTTTGATTGACTTCGAGCTAATTAGTTTTGTTTGATTAGATACTTTTAAGGACTCCAAATAGTTATAAATCGAATTAGTATTAATATCCTCTACATAATCAAATTGTTGAACTTAGCTCTTTCATTTAAGCTATTATGTAATACTCGTTTAAAACTGGAGGTAAACATATGAAATGCATTTTATTAACTATTGTTTTTACAATCTTTCTTACAGGATGTGGACTTGAAACATTAACAATTGAAGATTATTATAAAAACGATTTAGAAGATGTATCCGAAATAGAAATTTTTGATGGTAGTAATGGTAGTAGTCGTGCAACCACAAATAAAGAGGAAATAATGTCTTTTATAAAAGAAGTAAAGGATATTAAATTTATTCCAGACGAGGATCAAAGTGAAAGAGATGGATTTCTGTACTCCATTACTTTCTATGAAGGCGACAAAGCAACCCTCCAATTCGGTTTAAATCAAATTGGTGATAACTATTATAATACCGAGCCGGATATTGAACCGATTATAGAGGAACTTTTTAACTCTATGAGTGTACAAGACTAGTAAATATTATGTATTAATTCAAAACAACGCCCACCTGCATATAGGTGGGCGTTGTTTAATGCTTACATTATTGCCATTAAATCTGAGTAAAGACAAATAGCTACATGGTCAAACACTCTTGATCAGTAGATAAATAAAATAAGGTGCGCCTAAGATGTATACCAACATAGTGTAGTCTATCCGCTCCTGATAAGTTGGCACCTTTTTACCTCCCCAATAACTATCGATGAATCAACGCAGCCGTTGGCTAAATATTACTTCTCATACTTTATAATTTGAACCAATGATGCGAAGTTATTTATCATTATTTTCTTCCTCCATTAGCAACAACACCTCTGAAAAATTATTTTTGCTATAATTTTCACAAAGTTGCGATTTATAAAAATTTTATGATAAAATAAAATGAAATTTATTCCAGAAGAAAGTGTAAAAGCATACTCTGATATGCAAGTTTTTGAAGTAAAAAGAAGATTGTTAACACATTTAAACATTATCCAAAAACGTACTCGTGTTGAAAATTTAATAGATTAAAAGGTGGTTTGAAGTTGATAACGGTAAATAAAGAGCAAACTATATTTGATCACGTTGGAAATAAAATAATGACAGATAGAGAGATTGACATAGTCGCTAGAGTAGAAGAACCATTAATAGTGGTTTTAGGAAATGTGTTAAGTAACGAAGAGTGTGATGAACTGATCAGATTGTCTAAGGATAAAATGAAACGTTCTAAAATTGGAATGACACGCGAAGTAAATGAGCAGAGAACAAGTAGTAGTTCGTTTATTGAAGAAAGTGAAAACGCTATTGTTGCTAGAGTCGAAAAAAGGATCTCCTCTATTATGAATATACCCATTGAACACGGAGAAGGCCTTCAAATCCTTCAGTATACTCCCGGCCAAGAGTATAAAGCACATTATGATTTCTTTTCATCAACAAGTAAATTAGCAAATAATAATAGAATTAGTACTCTCGTTATGTACTTAAATGATGTAGAACTAGGTGGAGAAACTTTTTTCCCTAATCTCAATTTTACCGTAACGCCTAAAAAAGGAATGGCCGTGTATTTCGAGTATTTCTATAACGATCCAGCTTTAAATGAATTAACCTTGCATGGCGGAGCACCAGTGATAACTGGTGAAAAGTGGGTTGCTACTCAATGGATGAGGAAACAAAAGATAAGGTAAACTTGGTTTACTGAAATGAAAGTTCCAAAGAAATAATAAAGGAGCCGTTTTAATCGGCTCCTTTATTATTTTAGTTCTGGTAATCTTGTAATTCTGATAAGTAAACGTAACCCCAAACGCATTTTTTCAGGTACCTCAGTTCAATTTCAAAAATCATATTTCGGTTTTCGATTATTAGTATTCAACTGGTTTTCTCTATTTAATATGGAGGAAAGTACAGCAATTGGATATGTACTATATGCCAATTCTGTCTTCAAATTATTTTTAGCAGTGCATGCTACCCAATTATCTGCTTGGAAATGAACATCAGTAAGCCCGGTATTAAACATCCCTTCTATATCGTAGAGCCATATTTCCATTGTCCGAATATCCTGCTCAATGGTGTTTAAAGTGGTAGTCTGTATTGCAACAAATTCATAAAGTTGTGAGATGGTATCATCTCGTTTTCTCTTAGAACTAAAAACTCCATCTTGTACTGCGCTATCATCTAGATAGGGCAAAGCTACAAGATAACTCACCTGGTCCATGACACTGGTAAGTTGGCCTATAAGAGTCAATCTCTGATCCACATAGCTTAGTGCATTCCTTAAATTCTACTCATTGTTCAAACTTTTATTTTGCAACCATTTCCTAGCTTCTTCATCCGTTAGAATTATTGGTTTTTCTGGGGTTCCTATATTGATACTTTTTATAAAAGCCTCTTAGATTAGCGGTAAGTTTGCCTATAAGTGTCAATCCCTGCTCCAGTTCTCCCTCTAAGAATTCTTCTAATATGTAACCTGTGGGTCCGGTTCAAGTGAGTGAAGAGCTTTGCCAATTTGATAAAGCACTTGTTGAGAATGGTGGGAAAACAATTGAAAAAACTGAAGAAATGGTAAATGACATTCCTCATAAAAGGAGCGAATGGCATTTCCTCCTGCCCCTTTTAATTGATCCTCCATCTGAATTAGTCCTTCCACTGCACGGTGAATCGTTTCTATTTCAGTACTTAATCTTTCTAACATAGTAATGTTTCGATGTAGCCCATCTTGAAATAAATCTACATCCAATACCTTCATAGGCTTTTCCTCATCACTTGTTTAGTAAAGTTCACTTCACAATATTCTTTAGTATACAATAATGCCACATAGGTGAACATTCTTCTCCCCCTCTAGCAAACTATCAATAGTTATAATATTCCATTTTCGTACAAAGAGGTAAAGGGATAAGTTATAATAATAGCGAAAATAAACCTTTCGAATTAATATGCATAAAATTCCCTGATAATCTTCCACTATTAACCAAAAGTAACGATAGTTAAATTGGCAGAGATGAATAAAAAGTTTTATTACTATTGTCATTAATAAATCATCTTTGAAAGAGGGGAAATATGGATATTGGATGCTGAAATTCAGTAGAAATTGTCCTTTCAATATTAACTATCTGAAAAGAAGCATTTCTCGCGAGAATTGTAACTACTCCACTTGCTATCAATGAAAATTTTTGACCATGTATTTTATTCGTATTTACTTCCTTATTTTTTATCTATCGAGAAGTGAATCTATTTTCTCATCAAGTTTTGCCTTTTGTTCGTGAGTCTTTGCATTCTATGCCTTACTTCATATACTCTAAAGTTAGGACAGTTAGATATCCTAACAATAAAATTGAGGTATAATACTTAATTGAAAAAGCTTCATCATTTGCAGTTACTATTACTCATAAAACACTTATTGAATTAATTATAAAGGCGGTATTAAAATGATTATTTACGAATCGACTACAACCGGTTTTTTAGCAGATGTTGAAAATGAAAAAATTGTCGATCGATTATATGATGTTTATCAAAAGAAAATAGGTAGAACCTCGCGCAGTGAGATTCGTTCTTGGGATCATTCTCTCCAACGTATGTCAAATGTTCTTCGAGACAGAGAGATCCCCCGTGATGCTGCAGTAGCTATCGAGTTTAAAATACCGAATACTGGAAAACGCGTTGATTTTATAATTGCTGGGAACGATGGGAATAATGATCATGCAGTTATAGTGGAGCTGAAACAATGGGAAACCGTTCAAAAAAATGAACGATTGGATGCCGTAGTTGTCGAAACTTTTGTTGGTGGTGGCACACGTCAGACTACCCACCCCTCCTACCAAGCATGGAGCTATGCTTCCCTAATTGAAGATTTCAATCAAGACGTTCGAGAAATACCCATAAACCTAAAACCTTGTGCTTACCTTCATAACTATTTAATACAGGAAAATGATCCGCTTACCGACAACCATTATGCGGAACATATAGAAAAAGCACCTGTATTCCGTAAAGGTGAAATGGACAAGCTTCGCTCCTATATCAAAAAGTATATTAAGTATGGAGATAAAAATAATATCATTTTTAAAATTGATAATGGTCGAATTAAACCTTCCAAATCACTTCAGGATAGTATGGCAAGCATGCTCCAAGGCAATGAAGAGTTTGTAATGATTGACGATCAAAAGGTCGTTTACGAACAGATTTTACATTATGCGAAGGATTGTATTACCACAAACGAAAAGGGTGTATTTATCGTTAAGGGCGGACCTGGCACTGGAAAGTCAGTCCTAGCTATCAACTTACTTGTGCAAATGATACAAGATGATTACTTTGCGATGTATGTAACCAAAAATAGCGCTCCTCGGGACGTCTATGCAGCTAGGCTTAAAGGGACTATGAAGAAAAAGAGCATTGATAATTTATTTAAAGGATCAGGTAGCTTCCATGCTGCAGATAAAAATGAATTTGATATGTTAATTGTTGACGAGGCTCATCGACTAAACGAAAAATCAGGTCTTTTTAGCAATCTTGGAGAGAACCAAGTCAAGGAGCTAATGCATAGCTCAAAAATTAGCGTCTTCTTTATAGATGAAGCCCAAAAGGTAACGATGAAGGATATAGGTAGTTTGGAGTTAATCAAGAAATTTGCAGATGAATTAGGAGTAAAAGTATTTGAAGGAGAGCTAGCCTCTCAATTCCGTTGTGATGGTTCAGATGGGTATATCGCTTGGCTAGATGATGTTCTAGAAATACGCGAAACAGCAAATGAAAATGACTTAGGAATGGATTACGACTTCCAAGTCCTAGATACTCCAAACAAACTATTAGATATAATAGTAGAAAAAAATAAAGTAAACAATAAAGCCCGTGTAGTCGCTGGCTATTGCTGGGATTGGATATCGGACGGAAAGAACAGTCAGGACGTCCATGATATTGTAATACCAAATCATAACTTCTCCATTAGTTGGAATCTTGGAAATGATATATGGGCCCTAAGCGATACTTCTATATATGAAGCAGGCTGCATTCATACATGCCAAGGCTTAGAATTTGACTATGTAGGGGTCATTATAGGCGATGATCTTCGCTATGAAAATGGACAAGTTATTACAGACTATACAAAGCGAGCAAAAACAGACCAATCCATTAAAGGGATTAAGAAAAAAATGAAGGAATTTCCGGAAGTTGCTACTAAACAAGTTGACCAAATTATAAGGAACACTTATCGCACTCTAATGACACGAGGGCAAAAAGGGTGTTATGTATATTGTACTGATGATGCACTTGCTGGATATTTAAGAGAACGAATTAAACGGTTATATGAGGAACAATTGGAAGTTAGGACGTTACTTGTTGCTGAAAATAAGGAAACTTACTGAAATCCACCAGAAATTCCGTTCATTGACAATAAGAAGGAATTTTATCACACACCATAATAAAATATAGAGAACCTATTGAACTAAAAATAATTAGTTCAGTAGGTTTTTATTATTTACATGCCACAAGAACTATCCTTTTTTACCTATTTTTATAGTACAATATTTTTAGTGACTATATATTTACATACTATCAATCATTTTAAAGAATAATCACTTTGTAATTAACCCGAGTTATTAATCGCTAAAGTAATACTCAGTAAAATAAAAAAAGAGGAGTTAGTTTAATAGTGTCAGACATTAAAAGAAAAGAAAAAATATTACTAATAGAACTTTGCCGAGAACATAAAGTCCCCTTCTCTTTAGTTGAACAAATACTCAAAGACGCAGAATTATTCTCTTATCAAAAAACAACAGACTCTACAAGAAGTAAACAATATGGAGCTCTAATTAATCATCATTTCAGTAAAAGAAATGAGGGAAAATAAGTTATGAAATTTAAAAAAATAATATTTGATAACTATAAAACTTTTTATGGAACTCAAACTATAGATTTATATATCCCTAAAAATGTAGTCGAAGAAGAAGGGAAAAATATTATACTAATTGGAGGTCTTAATGGAGCAGGCAAGACCACTATTTTAAAGGCAATTACTGACGTCCTTTACGGTAAGCGCGGGATAACAGAAGCCGAATATAAGAAAACCTTTTCCAATGTGATTAACAATACTTACTATAGTGAAGGTGGCTCTACATGTGCCGTATCCTTATTTTTTGAGGTAGATTCGGGAGAAGAATGGAATTTAAAAGTTAAGTGGTACTTTGATTCGAATAAAACTATGACTCATGATGAAAGAGAACTGTTTATAAAGTCCCCAGGTTCTACCCAAAAAAAATACAAGAAAATCGAAAATATTGAGGCATATAATAGATTAATTGATAAAATTATGCCCTTTTATGCATCTCCCTTTTTTATATTCGACGGAGAAGAAGTCAAAGAAATTATTTTAAGGCAAAAAAGCAATGAAATGAAGGAAACAATACATAAAATTACCGGTATGAATTCCTATAAGCAACTTGTTAAAGATTTATATAATGTCACTTTGGATATTAAATCTAAGATTTCAAAAGCCCAAAGAAATAGTCAGATTCATAGTATAAAGAAGGATCTAGATAAATTAGATCAAGAAATCAATGATATTAATGAGAAAAAGAATACTTTATTAGAAAAAATTAAAACGACAGAAAGCTCAATAACCAGCCTCAAAGATGTTAGAAATAAAATACTTACTCAGAATTCGCAATCTAGAGAGTCAATTATCAAAAGACAATCCTCTCTCGAACATCAATTAAATCAAGAAAAAAACATGTTAGAACGAACTTTAAATGAAAATATTATATCTATTATTCTAAAAGAAGATATTGAACATTTAAAAATTCAACTTCTTAAAGAACAGGAAAATAGAAATAATAAATTATTAAGGAATGCATCCCTTAAACCTTATAGAGAATTTATAAATGAATTATTTAAAAACAAGATCGAACCTTCTTTGTCTGAAGATCAAATTAATCAAATTAATCTAATCGGAGAAGAAATCTGGGTCAACCAATATAAAATAAAATCAACTGAAAATGAAACCAATGAAATACATGATATTTCACAAAAAGATTTAAATACCTTACGAAATTACAAAACATTGGATAAGAGTATTATCAAAAATTATATTAATAAAATTGAGAAACTGGAAGAGGAAATAGAAAAAATAGAAGTGGAATTCCTTAATGCTCCTGAATTTAAGGATACTAAAGTAGAAAGCGAAAAAATAGATTCACTCATGCAAATTCTTGGCAAACATAATACAATACTTAGTTCTTACAATAATAAACTATATAAACTAAAAGAAAGTCGCTCTAATCTTTTAGGAAAAGTTACAAGGAGTTCTGAAGAAAATTATGATATCAATACTCTAGAAACCCAGCTTAAACAAACTGAATCAGTTATTACTGTTATTAATCAATATATAATCCAAGTAACAGAATTAAAAGCTAATTTTATAAAAGAAGAATTTTCCAACATGTTACTAAAATTGTTCCGAAAGCAAGATGAATTCGGAAAAATAGAATTTGATATAAATAATTATTCCGTGAGACTGTATAATGACAAAATGCAGGAAATTAATATAAGCGATCGTTCAGCTGGTGAAATGCAAATGATCTCCTCTGCTTTAATTTGGGCTTTAATAAAAGTTTCTGATTTGGACCTTCCAGTGGTTATAGATACCCCATTGGGTCGTTTGGATAGTTATCATCGTAACCAATTAATTAATCAATATTACACTCAATTAAGTCATCAAGTAATAATTTTATCTACCGATACTGAAATTACTAAAGATTATATAGACATTATGAAAAAGTATTCTTATAACCAGTATATGCTAGATTACAAAGAAGATAAAAAATATACAGTTATTAGTAAAGGATACTTCGATTTAATAGGAGGTTAACCCAGGTGGCAAATAGAAGAATGCTCCTTTCAGAAGAAGGTAAGATCATATTGGACGAAGTAAAGGATGCACTTAGTTTAGAAAGGCCTCTAGTAGTTAGAATCGCTTTAGCAAAAGGTATTGCTACTCATGCTATTAAAGATCCTAGCAAATCATATGATTCAAAGAATGGGTGGACAATCCCAGACAATATTATAAAAGACCAGGAGTTTCTATTGTTTCAACATTTGATCATTCAAAAAGCTAATCAAAGTTTGACCGACGAGGAAATTCATAAAGAAATGATTCAATATATCGAGTATGGATTAAGAGTTATCCAAATGATACAAAAAAATAAATCTTCTTTAGAAGATTTACGTTTATTAATATTATAAAAAACAAGGCCATAAAGGAAGGGGGTTATCCCACTACCTTTATGGCCTTTTCTTATATTCTTTCTGACAATGGTGTAATATTTACAATAATAGGTGTTGGGGTTGTTAATTCATTATTGTCTTTTAAAATCGGACTATAAACGATACATTGTCCTTTTTTCAAATTAGATAGTTTATGTTCCCAATTCTTTTTATCTTGATTGTCTTTTGACAAACTTGCAGCTACATTAGAAAGTTCTAGTTCTGGCGGAAGGAAATATACTTTTTCTGCAGCGTTTTGCAATCGTGCTAATTCATCTGAACTTAGTTGCGATTTCAAGAATTGTGTTGCATACCAACCAGACCAGCCAAATTTTCGCCCTTCCGTTAATATTCTAGCAGACGGTGATTTTTCGGAGTGATCTAAATTTTGAGCCTCATCCATCAAAACTGGCATAGGGTTATGTTTATTCCCATAACGCACAGAATAGTTCCATAAATCCCAAAGGATGAACTCAGTAATCACTAATTGAACGTCCCTTGGAAAAAGTGTTAATTGAATTATATAAACTTCACCATCTGCATTTATAATGTTATTCCAATCTATCGCATTATTAAAATCAAAAAGGTCTCTGTCTATTAAGGGTCTTATTTGAGAAAGTGCTGTTTTCGAATAAGATGTATTAGCCTCTTCTAAAAGATCTTTTAGCTTTTTGAAATCCATATTTTCTCCAAATCGATCCAGTCCTTCAGAAACAGCTTCATATATAGCATTTAGTTGTTGTATCCCTAAACTCTTATAAACTGAACTAAATACACTTTTTACTCTTTCTGCAATATCCGTATTGGATTCAGGAAGTTCAAGTCCACCTATATTTCTTATATTTTTTTGAAAAGGGTTAATTGGTAACTTTTCACTAATTACTACCCGTTGCTTTAGCTTGTCTCCCAGGTAATTTACGAATTCTGGTTCCAATTGGTTAGGTAAAAAACCTTCTGTGTAATCAATAACGATACTTGATAAACCCAGTTTGGCTTTTTCTAATAAAAGACATTGCATGAAGTATGTCTTACCCTGACCTGATCCCCCCGAAATTAACAGGTGTCTATTAGCTAATCCCTTATGGCCAAACTCCCAATAAATTGACCTATTTGAGTTTTCAGCTTTCCCTAGCATAATTCTTGTTTCTTCTAATTTAACTTTGTCAAACTTTGGTTCTGGTTCTGGTTCTGGCTCTGGCTCTGGCTCTGGCTCTGGCTCTGGCTCTGGCTCTGGCTCTGGCTCTGGCTCTGGCTCTGGCTCTGGCTCTGGCTCTGGTATTGTAATGGTTTGATCAGATTCTGTTCCATGAATTTCTTTTTCTTCATCATTTTTTTCTACGGTAGTCTCATCTCTCTCTTTTTCCACAAGATCAGTATCAACTTTAGGACTAACAACCGTGTTTACTGAATAAATCTCATTGTAATCACTTAGTGATAACAGATTTGTACGAGAAGATAACATATTTTCCTTAACAAAATCATTATTTTCCTTTTGAATCCATCCCCACAAAGCGTCCATTTCTTTTACTAATCCTTCATAACCATCTTGAGCAGTTAAATTAATTAGTAAGACATCGTCTATTTTTTCTACACTTCTATGATATAAATCTTTTTTGAAGGAAAGAATAGCCCCTTTTCCGATTAACGGGTCAAGGTGGGTACCTATTACATACTGTCCTTTTAATAATTTTTCCAATTTACTATCGACTATTTCATATCCTTTTTCATTCCAGAAGTTACTAAGTTCTAATTTTTTTGCATTAGATAATAGTAATTGCATGAAGAAGTTTTTATAAAAGGTTCCTGTAAAACTCTGTCCAGTTTCACCAGTTAACGTATCCATGAAAATTTTCTTTGTATGCAAAACTTGTTCGTTAGCTTTAGCAATTACAGCATTGCTATTAATACCTATTTTAACTTCAACAGGGTAAAAGTGAACGATAACTTGTTCGCCGATAGATTCCAACCCTAATAACAAGAGATCATCACTTTGGCTTCCAGTTACGCCTAAATTTTTTGCAGTAAATACGCCATCACTTTTATTTAAACTTACAGCCCCTGCCACTCTTAAAATCTCTTCCATTGAAATAGGAATCCACAATATATCTTGATGATCGAAATAAGAGATTGCATACTTTATTGCTGAAATTATACTTAATTTTTCTCGATCATAGTGACCTTTACTACCAATAATTCTTAGGAGCCATTCTCCATTGAAGTTATTAAAAGCTTTTATCGCATTGAGGACATTTTCCTCTGTTCCTTCTACCTCTTTTTGATTTAAAAATTCTTTTATTACCTCATAATATTGTTGTGATTTATTAGTTACAGTAATAGCATCAAATCTGCTTGAGGAAGAATATTGATCACTATAATGGATAACTACCAAATCTTCATTGATTTTATTAAAAAATTCAAGATCCACTGCCGGATCTATAAAAGTAACCCAATTGGAAGCATTAAAAACTTTCTCCAACTTATCTACTTCAGTTGTAGTTGTAGTAGATAATACTACCTCACCTTTTCTATAACTATCACTTCCGCTATTACGAAGATTAGATGCTAATTCATTTAAATGATAGGCTGTATTTAACAATAAGTTTTCATTTTCAATGCTATATCCCTTAATTCCAAAGCCACTCTTATAAACTTCTATATCTTTCATAGACGGTACACTTGAATACAAACCTTCTAAGGATATTCCTGTATTCATTTTGCTCATTGCTTGGATCGCTATACTTTGCTCAGCGTGCATTTTATAAAATGATATATGAGCATAATTTATCTCTTCAAAACGAGTCTTTTTATAATATGATAGGTTATTTTTTATCAATCTTAGAACTTCTTCATCCTCAAGGCCGTCAATTTTATTCAATTTGACATCAAACTTCTCTGTAAATTCACTGGCAGATGTTATATAAGCAAACGAATCAAAAGCTGATTCTAAGTCATTATTTTTATATAAAGTAACTTGTATAGGCTTAAGTAAATTCTTTGAGGATAGCTCACTTATCATCCAGTTTATAATGCCTCTTAAAACTTCAAAATCATTTTCAATATTTATTACATTAATAAGTACGACCGCACTTGACTGTTCTAAAAACAAATAAGAGAAATGTTCTTTAAACTGTTTTAGTTTGTCCGAAATTACTTTAGCCAGATACTGGTTTGCATTTGAAACATTGACTTTATCAACGGGTTTAAATACCAGCCATTCGGGAATTGCTCTTTGGTGTTCCGATTTAAATAAATTTGTCGTACTTGGTTGATATATATAGGGAACTAGAGGGTCTGCACTCAATCGAACACTAATATTATTTCCTACCTCTTCTTGCCCCAATATCTCAAATGTCTTTAATTTATATGCAACCATAATTGGGTGATATGGAGTAAAGTATATAGTTCCATTAGATAGAATGGTTCCAAGTTTAAATAAATCTAAACCTTTAGATCCTATAGGTTCTCCATCAGTAAATTGAGAAATTGCTTTGTTATAAACATTTAAATACTGGATAGCTCTCTCTTTATAATCTGTAGAAATAGTTGTTAAACTCGATATAGAATTTTTCATCTTAAATATATTAATATAACGACTATATGCTTCTTCTAATTCTTCATTAAGTTGTATATCTTGTGAATGCATGACTTCTGCTTCTACATAAGCAGATCTATATCCATTTTCAACCCATTCTTGTTCCCACATAAAAAACTCTTTATATTCAGGATGCATATAAAATTGACGATTTCCTATTTCCAATCGATTACTCTCTTTTACCCATTTAATATCTTTACCTGTTTCTCTTATCTGTTGCCATATTTTTGCCCCAGTTATTGGAACCGAGGATTGAAGAGTATTCTCTAGTTGAAGATTTAATTTTGTTTGATCTATTATTAAAGTAAAAGGTAATTTTTCATCATCATTAAATGCCTCTGGCTGGGGTGAAAGTTTAACACTTTGTTCGACATCCAGATTTATTTCTTGATTGATCTGACTAATATTAATTTTGTCATCTGAGTACCCTGTTCCTAAACTAATATCTCCTTCTTCATATGCTATGGATAAATATTTTTTTCTAGCAGAAACAGTATATTTAGTATTTATATCATTAAGATAATTAGGGTTAAAAGGTAAAATAACAATATTAAATTCTGATCCTAAAGATACTTTATCTTCATGTTGATACTTAATGTAAAGAAAAGTTGCCTCTTCCTTTACCTCTCTACAATCAACAGAAATATAGTTTTTACCTGTCTTAATTTCACAATTACCATAATCCCCTGATGTGAAACGCCCTTCCATTTTTGTAATTTCACCAAATAGTTCAAATGAAAGTTTAAACTCAAGTTCGTTTTTCTTCTCAGAATTAAATATAATTATGTTTCTTTTTCTTTTACCAGCAGCAGATTCGGATTGAGAACGATCCCAAGCTATCAAATCTTTATTAGTCTTAATCTCTTTAAAGACAATTTTTTTACCTTTTAAAGAATTCATATACTCTTGATGATGTTGGTTTACTTTTGTAAAAGGAATATCTGCCCATTCATCATCTTGAAATTTTTTGACGTCGTTGGGTAGAAACATTCTTTGTAGCGTTTCTTCACCTAAGTTAAAATCATGAACGTTTTTAACAAATTCAAACATTCTTCTATTTTCATTTAATCGTTTATCTAATTCTCTACCTTTGAAGGTGTTAAGATCCGGATCTTGAAATAATCCAAATCGAGCATAGTCTTCCCGTTCAATTTTGCTCTTTTGAAGAATCATAAATATATCTTCAAATTCCAAAAATGAAATATTTTGGACTTGGTTCTCTTTTTTTAGATTATCCAAATTGTTCTTTAAGATAATTTTCTCTATTACTTCTAATTCACTTTCTTCAATCTTATCTTTCAGATCATCAAAAATGTAGTTTGGATGTAGTGGCATCCCTTCTTTTTGAAGATCACTACTACCGCCTTGAATAGAGTCTAATTGTTCAGTTACAATACTTAAAAGTACTGTATTCTGCCACACATTTTTTTGTTCGCCTACAAGATTGCGTAGGGTTACTAAAAAATCTGGTTTGACATTAACATTTGTGTTAGCAACTACTAATTTAACGTTATTTAGATTAAGGCAGAATGTTTTGTATACTTCTCCAAGCTCATGCTTATATTGGAAGTCTTCCGCATTTTTATCACTACTTAAAATTTCCACAAGATCTTCGACATCTCTTATTTGATCTAATCTTAAAAAGAAACGATCTCCTGGTATTAACTCTCTAGAAGAGAAATAATCTACCAAGAGAGATGAAATATATTTATAAAATAGGTTTGACATACTGTGCATCCCCACTATCACTTTTTTTCTCAAGAATATTATGTGAATCTAAAACATTTAAAAGTTCTTGTTTGGAATAATGATCCAAAGCAATTCCCCTCTTTTCAAGTTCTTTATATAATTGATTTAATGGTATTCTCTTGTCTTTCACACAAACAGCCACTAACAGCAAGATGAAATCATGTTGTAAATTAAAGATATATCCAATGCTACCGCGTCTTTTTAAAAAGGTTGAGGAACCAAGGTCTTCAATGTTCTTACCATACTTTGCACTTACTGTAGAGTTTGTCCCTTGTTTTAATAGGGCAAATAAAGTTCTAAATCCTTCTTCTATTGTACTGGACAACGGTGGATTATTTACTTTAGTCCATTCTAAATTGCTATAGTCGTTTATCCATGAATTTAGATCAGTTAAGAATTCTGCTGCGTATATGGGCCCCCTAGTATTTACAGCCTTGTATATATCACTATATGTCATAAATGATAAATTTACCCCCCGCGCTTTATTCAACTCATTATGACTAAGTTGGGAAAGCGTATGGATATGAGGAAATAGATTAATTTCATTATCTTGAACATATTTAAATCCTTGAATTGGATCTGCTACTTTTCTTCTTTTCGTTATAGATTCCCATTCGAAAGCAAAATAGAATGGAAATACTTCTTCCATATGCCCCTTCTCAAACTGTTCAAAATTATAAACTAGCTGGCATACATACATAAAAGTATAATAGTGAGTTAGAAGAGGAAATGACTGGATAAAGTACTCTTTATACTTACTTAAGAATAATAGATCTTCCTGGTATAAATCTGAAAGTTTATTTACTAAGGGTTGATAATTTTCACTTTTATTATCATTATTTTTTCTTTCTTTAACCAATATATCGAGATTCTTAATAATAACTTCGGTTAGAATATCATCTGTCTCTTTATTCTTAAAAAAACTTTCGGTTTCTTTATTATCCTGTAAAATAGTTTGTTTTATAAAAGAAGCATATTTACCAAATTCATTGGTAAGTGCTTTATCAATTGGAATGAAGTTAAATAAATAAGGATGAAACGTATTAATTCTTTCTTGATTAAAAAGATACTCATCTACAAATCTAATAAAATCTTCTTTTGATTCTTGATCGGAAAACTGAATTTGTTGTGCAATATGTTGACTAAGTATATTTTTCCCAGTTTCAAATTCTAATATCTCTTGGGAAATAGACTTTTCCTCGACTTGTAAATTCGTAATATGTCTAACATATTCTCCGATCATTCGATGAAAGTGCTTGTTTATATTATTTGTTCTCTTTGTTAGGAACGGTAAAATATCAACCACATTACCAGTAACATGTTTTTCTTTACTTAAAAGCTGTTTCAGTTCTTGGCGACGAATAATCTCTGTCATACATTACTCCCTCTCAAAAACTAATGATCCAAAATCATCACGTAGTATTTTGTAAAATTTATTTTCCTGGGGGAAATTAATAAGCAATTCTTTTTCTTTGTTCCCAAATTGCATAATCTTCTCCAAATATTCAATGAAATTAATTGCTTCTTCTTCGTCTTCTTTAGTAGGTCTATAACCAGACTCCACTTTTTGAAGTAACGAAAATAACGGATAGTCTATTTCTAAATAAATTGGTTGTGAATTTATCTCTTTTTTATATCCAACAACAAAAGTATTTTTGAAGGTTTCTAAAATCGTTTCACTTCTGATTTCTAGATGATTTATATGGGGTTTAACGGTAAAACTTTGTGCAAGTTTATACTTATCTAAAGGATGACTTAATAAAATATAATCTTTTTTTAATTTACCTTTCCACATAAAGATGACTTGTTTCAATTTTTCATAAAACTCTTTAATACTCTCTTTATTTACTTTATTAAAATCATATAAGTAGTTCATATAGCTTTCATATGCAGGGTCTGCTAGCATTCTAGCGAATTTACTATTTGATAGAAAAACCAGCCTTAAGTACCCTTCAGTGTATGCAGAAAATTGTTCATTTAAAAGATCATTGTTATTTTCAAAGTGTTTAACCCACGCACGCCCAACATTCTCGCCTAAATACTTTTCATTTATAGTGGTCCAATCATTCATAGTGTTCAACTCTATAATCAATCGATCCGCAGCTTCTGTGCGACGATGAATAGGATCTAATTCATGAATAGCTTTTAATAGATTAGACCGATCTGGACTATTAAATAATAATGATGGCAACGTATTTTGTAATATATCAAAATGATTCATCTCTATTAAATTCTTCTCATTTCTTCCTATTAAAATATCAGCGATAAAATTTAAAAATGTTCTCGTTGACACCACTAATTTACGTTTAATAATTGTTTGTATTACCAACGATATAATTTGCTTTTGAACGATAGGCTCCTTTAAGAAGAGATAATTTTCATGGACCATTATTTTTTTCGAGTTGAGTTGGTCTTTTATAAAAGCTCGGTGAAAAGGATTATTGTTTGTTTCTACACAAATTTTGTCTAAAATCGTTTGATAAAAAACAGATGTAGGACCATTTTCGGTAAGTTCGTATGGATGATAATCCGTAAAGTTTAGTAAATTAAATTGTTCTTTCTCGTAGTCGGTAATAATCTTTTGAGAAAAAATTTCACTTTCTTCAACAAATTTTTTCAATTTCTCAAAGTTAGCTTTTTGATGATCATAGTTAATGAAATTGTGAAGTACTCCTAAGTTAATGGCTAGTATAATTTTGTCTTTCGATTCATCAATATTTTCATCAGATAGAGGTAATAGTACTTCTTCTAATGTTTCTAATGCATTTTTACTTGGTGAAAAACTTTCAGTTGCATCATTATGGATTAGATATCGATCCATCAATTCTGGATGTTTTTCTTTTATATAGGCAAGTAAATGAGACTTTCCGTCTCCTACACTCCCACAAAGTAAAATGAGATTGGCAGTGTTAATGGTAGCATTCCTTTTTAAGATAGCTTCTAAATCTCTTTGGATTTTTCTTTCCACATGAAGGTACTTTTTAAAATCACTAAATTCATTTGCGTTTTCAATTGCTTCTTTTGCTGAATCTTTCAACCTTGATATCTCTTTAAGTAAATAACTTCCTTCAGTAGAATCCTGTTCGACTTGTTTAATCTCAACGTTAGGTATTTCAGAAGTAGTATTATTTACTATATCATTAGTTTCTACAAAGTCCTTTGGATCTTCTTTATCCAATACTTCTACTTCTATACTAGTTGAAGGCTCTGTAATACTAGTTGCTGCGGTTTCTCTTTTTATAAGATTCTTCATCATTTCTTCAAGGTTTTCGTAGCTAAGTTTAGGTTTAGGTACTCTATACTTCGGTAACTCATACTCGCTTGAAGAATACAATTCGTAAAACCACACGGCAATATTAAACATTTCTTTGTGTAATTGGAAAGCAACCGTAATATCCTCAAACTCAGCATCATGGGCCGCCTTGTTTCCAGACCTTCTAATATTTTCAAAAGAAGATTGAATATCATTCTTTATATAACCGTGCTGCGTTAAATAGAAGATACGATCTTTCAATGTAGATATATATGGCATTTCAATTTTTTCAATCTTATAGACTTCCTTTAAGATTTCCTCAGCAAATACTCTTGCCTTAATAATTGCACTTGCTGCATCTTCAAAAATTAGTTGTTCCATCTTATAAGCAGTTTCAGATGCTATTAAAATAGAACTATCTAAAAAGCTAAATAGGAAACTATTATTTTGTTCTTGCAATTAAATCAGCTCCGTCCTAATTATCGTTCAAATTATTTTAACATAGTCACATGAAATTAGTATGCGTATACAACAATTTTACTAGTACCAAGTAGTGGCTTTCTTACTAGATTCAGTTTCAGTTTTATTAATTGTAATCTTAAAGAGAAGACTATATAATAAATGAAGTAATTTACGTACGTAAAAGGGGGTAATTATATGAATTCTAACTTTAGTTATACTTTTCCTGCTCTTAAAGGAGTACAAGCCGACAAAGAATATTATGTCGTAATGTGTCCTTTAAGAATTATACCAAAAATTTTCCTCTTTGATGAGGAAGAAATACCTCCTGAGCATCGTGCTCAACGTATTTTAAATAAATCTCGTATTCCTGAGATGACTAATTACATAATTGAGAACCAAAAAGATTATGTCTTTTCGTCTATTACCGCATCTATTGATGGTGACATAGAATTTATACCTTTTGATCAAAGTTCACCTTTTAAAGATTTAGGAAATCTTAAAGTGTCACTTGACTCTCGTTTTTTAATAAACGATGGACAACATCGCCGTGCTGCTATTGAAGAAGCACTAAAGATTTCACCAGAGTTGGGTAATGAAACAATTTCAGTCGTATTCTTTCACGATGTTGGTTTAAAACATTCCCAACAGATGTTCTCCGACTTAAATAGACATGCAGTAAACACTACTTCTTCTATTGGAATTTTATATGATTACAGAGATAAGCTGGCTTTAGTTACAAAGGATGTAATTGCTTCTATACCTTTACTAGTTAGATATACAGATAAAGAGAGAGTGTCACTCTCTAAAAATTCTCCTAAAATTCTCGCTTTAAATCACATTTTTAATGCTAATTTAAAATTGTTAGGTAAAAGCAAGGGTGATGATGTGACAAATGACGAAGAAGCATTCCTGCAAGAATTTTGGAAAACCCTATGTGCCTCAATTATTGAATGGCAAATGGTATATAAGAAAGAGCTGACTCCTAGAGATTTAAGAGCCAATTATATAAACGGGCATGGAGTTTTTATTGAGGCAATTGGTGTACTAGGCAATTTCTTAATAAACAATTATTGTTCTGAATGGAAACAGTATATTGAAAAACTCTCCCAGATCGATTGGAATAGAAGTAATACTACTGATTGGTTAGGAAGAGCTTTTAACACTAACGGTAGAATACAAAAAACTTCTTATACAGTTCAATTAACATCAAATAAAATAAAAGAACTTCTTGAATTGCCTTTAACTGAATCAGAAATGCAACTTGAAAGAAAATTTTTAAACGGAGGTGCTTGATATAGTGAGCAAAGGAATAATAAGTAACCTATTAGATAAAGAGCAATCTTTTATCAGGGATACAAAAGAGTATATTAAGAATGCTTATAAAGAAGATGGGCGCCCATGGGTAGTAGGATATAGTGGTGGAAAAGATTCGACAGTTGTAGTTCAATTAGTATTTGAAGCGTTGGACGAACTTCATAAGGATGAACTTCACAAAAAAGTGTATGTCATCTCATCAGATACTCTTGTTGAGACACCACTTATTATAAATTCAATTAACCAAACGTTAAGACGTATTCAAGATGAGGCCCTTTTAAGAAATCTACCTATTGAGACACATAAGGTAAAACCTATTATGAGCCAATCTTTTTGGGTTAATATTATTGGAAAAGGCTATCCTTCTCCAAATCAACAATTTAGATGGTGTACAGACCGTCTTAAAATAGACCCAGCAAATCAATTTATAAAAGACAAAGTCTCTTCTTTTGGTGAAGTAACTATGGTATTAGGAGTACGAGAAGATGAAAGTGCTACTCGAGGAAATACTATAAGATCCCATTCAGTAGATGGTAAAACTTTCATGAAACACTCTACTTTATCAAATGCATTTGTTTACGCACCAATTCGTCACTTTACTTTAGATGATGTGTGGGATTATTTACTAAACTACCCTTCCCCGTGGGGCGATGACAACCATGAGTTACACAAACTATACCAAGACTCTAATAGTGGTGAATGTCCTCTAATTGTGGATTCTTCCACAAAAGAAAGTGCTGGTTCATGTGGAAATAGTAGATTTGGTTGTTGGGTTTGTACAGTAGTTAATGAAGATAAGGCACTCAACGGTTTTATTCAAAGCGGACATGATTGGATGAAGCCACTTTTAGATTTTAGAAATTGGCTAGCTAGTATCCGAGATGATCGTTCCATGCGTATGAAACATAGAATGAAAGGACAAGTATATTTCAATACCGTTAAAGTGGAAGAAATTGATGGCAAAGAATTTGTCCTTATTCCTAAAAAGTCTAGTAGAGCAAAAGATTTAATACCTATTGACCAATATACAATTTTAGAAAAACATGAACTTAATCCATATCTTGAAAAAAACAATATAGATTTAAGTGCAAACGGAGATCACAAAATATTAGTAAAAGAAACGGAACAAACATTAGATGGCAAGTCTGTATTGAAGTACTCTCAACTTGGATTAGGCCCATACACTTTAGAAGCAAGAAAAGAAATTTTAAAAAGACTACTAATTGTTCAGAGAGACTTACAACATCCAGATGACCCTTCTTTCGAGTTAATTAGAGTAGAAGAACTGAAAGAGATCAGAAAAATTTGGTTCCAAAAAGGCGATTGGGAAGATCAAATTCCAGCTTTGTTTAGTGAAGTAATGGGCTATTCAATAGACTGGGAATTAAACGATCGTCCTCTCTTCGATAAAGAACAAATCTCTGACTTAGAACTTCTTTCAGAGCAATATAAAGTAAATATAAATACTATTAAAAAGTTAGTATCTATAGAAAAAGAATATGCCGGTTACAAAGTAAGACGTGGATTAATGGACGAAATAGGTAAAGCACTAAAAGAAGATTATTTACATCTTTGATTGATGAAAGTTTAGGTGAAATTATGATATTAAATGAAGTCCAATTAACTAATATAGGGGCATATAGAGGAATAAATACATTTGACTTAAGAACAAATGATGAACAAAATGTAATTTTAATTGGTGGAGAAAACGGTGCTGGAAAAACTACGTTACTAAATGCGATTAAACTTGGATTATTCGGTTCATTTGGATTTGGATATAAAAGTGACAGCAACGAGTACTTTAAGAAGGTTAACAACCTTTTAAATAATACAGCTAAAAAAATAGGTGAAAATAACTTTAATATTAAGTTAAACTTTACTCTAGTAGATGGCTATGAAAAGACAGACTATGTCCTCTATCGTCGTTGGAGAGTTAAAAATAATGTGTTAAAAGAAAGCTACGAAATAACGGCTAATGGTAGTAAACTTTCCGATCAAAATATGGAATTCTTTAATTCAAAACTTAAAGAGATTATGCCCCCTCAACTGTTAGACTTTTGCTTATTTGATGGAGAAGAAATAGCTAGAATTGTAAATGAAGATCTCCTATCGGATTACCTAAAGAAATTGGCTAGGGTTGTTTTTAACCTCGATATTTTTGAAACTTTAGAAGTTGATTTAGAATCTTATTCTAACCAAAAGCTGGACCCTCAAAAGTTAGACGCAGCGGAAAAAGATTTATTAAACTTGAATTCTAAAGAAAAAGAATTGAAAGCCAGCCTTTTTGCTAATGAAGAAAAAGTAAATACTTTAAAACTCAACATTGAAAAACTAAATGACGAGTACAGACAATTTAAAAACGACTTTGAAAATAATGGTGGATTGGTTAAAACTGCTAGAGAAGAAATATTGAAAAATATTAATATCTTAGAACAGCAGAGAAAACAGAACTCGGAAAAAATTAAAGAGTTTGTAGCAACTTTATTGCCACTACATTTAACTTCCTCTTTACTGGGAGAAGTTAGAAGTCAATTATCAAGTGAAGAAGCTTTACATTTTACAAGTATTTTAGAAAACAAATTAAATGATAGCCAACTCACTAAAATACTAGCTTCTTTATCACATTCGACAGATGCCATTTCAAGAGACACACTAAAAAATAGCCTTTTAAGTTCACTAAAACCAGAGGAAGAAATTTCATTAATACATGGAGCTTCATTCTCTGAGAGCAGTTTAATTGAAAATGCTTCAAATAAAATTCAAAAATATAGTCGTGAAGAGTATAAAGCGTTGCTACTCGAAAATAGTGACAAGTTAAAAGAATTACATTTACTAAGAGAAAAATTGAAAATTAATGATACTACTAATGAGTTTTCAAATATGATCCAATCTATGGAAAAAATTCAAAGTCAAGTTGTAGCTTTGAATGACCAATTGAAAATAGAAGAGTTAGAATTAGCCCGTCTAAATTCGGAACTTGACCGTAATAATCTTTCTTTAGAAAAGGTAAGAAGTCAGTTAAAAGATTCAGAGAAAACATCAAGTTCTTTCTTAGAATCCCAAAAAATTATTGCCTTAAGTAGAAGATTTAGAGAAATTCAATTGCAAAAAAAATTACAGCAAGTACAATTTGAAGCTTCTAAAATGCTGAGAAAAATCTTAAGAAAACAAAACTATGTTTCTTCTATTACTATTGATCCGAAGACTTACGAAGTAAATCTATTAGATACTCATAAAGAATACTTAGAAAAAAGCACCCTATCTTCAGGTGAAAAGCAAATTTTACTCATTGCGATTATTTGGGCTATATTTAAATGCTCAGGCAGAAGAGTTCCTTTTATATTCGACACATTACTAGGCAGACTAGATAAAACACATAAAGCATCTATTTTACGAGATTTCATCCCAAATACAGGTGAACAAGCAATTATTTTATCTACTGATACAGAAATAGATGAGTTTCATTACAATCTATTGAAGGATAAGTTGGCGAAAGAATATATGCTAGACTTTAATGTACAAAATATCTCTACAAATATATACAAGGAATACTTTCCTTTTATAACGCAGGAGGTTTAACCAATGAATTTCAGACTAAAAACTTCCTTTCAAACCGGTGAAAAGTTAGTAGCTTTACAATCAACGACAGGTTTCACTTGGAATATATTATCTAGGCTTGCAGTTTCTTTGTCTCTTCAAGATCCAACAATGCCTACACTTGTAGACGACAAAACAGGCCTTGAAATTCATAGAAATGCTATGACAGGCGAAAATGATTATATTTTTAAAGCTCTTATTAGACAGCATGCTAAACAAAATATCTCTGACGAGGAATACTTTCCCGATCTCTTTAATGCTCATTTAGAAAGAGGAATAGCACTTTTAGACAATGAATATAAGTATGCAGGTAATTATGAGAAGTTTCTTTTAAGTTTACTAACCATGGAAGTGTAGGTGTTTTATATGCTTTATTTAGACAATAGTGCCACTACAAAAATTGAAGATGAAGTATTTGAATCTATGCTACCTTTCCTAAAAGAAGAATACGGTAATCCTTCTAGCAAATATTATTCTCAAGCAACCAACTCCCATAAGGCAGTTGAAACTGCTAGAAAGAATATCGCCAACTTATTAGGGGCTTCGACTAAAGAAATTATTTTCACAAGTGGTTCTACAGAAGCCAATAACATGATCATTAAAGGGGTTTCCGATTATTACTCGAACAAAGGAAATCATATAATTACATCCGTTGCTGAGCATGCTTCCGTATTAGAAACGTGTCGTTACTTAGAATCTAGGGGTTCTGATATAAGTTATTTATCAGTTGATAAATATGGAAGAATCGATCTAGAAGAGTTAAAAAGCAGCATTAAACCTACCACCATTCTAGTTTCAATTATTTGGGGTAACAATGAAGTAGGTTCTTTAAATGATATTAAAGAAATTGCTGAACTATGTAAGTCAAAAAATGTTTTCTTTCATACTGATGCAACACAAGTAATCGGAAAAGTAGATATTAATTTAGAAGAATATCCAGGAATAAGTTTTCTATCTTGTTCAGCTCATAAATTTCATGGCCCCAAGGGGGTTGGTTCCGTTTTTATAAGAAAAGACCAATATGATATACTAACTCCGATCACTCCACTATTCCATGGAGGAGGACAAGAATCAAATATCCGGAGCGGTACATTAGCTGTCCACAATATTGTAGGAATGGGTAAAGCAGCAGATCTAGCAAAAGAAAAAATGCCTACAAATATTCTTCAACTTAAAGATATCGAGAATTATTTGGTAGAAATATTAAAAAATAAATTTAAAAATACTGTAGTATTTAACAATGATACAACAAATAAAATTCCAGGTATCATTAATGTCCAGTTCAAAGGAATTAATAATGAAGTGTTACTAAAACAATTGGCTCCCGTAATTGCTGCTTCTACAGGTTCCGCATGCAGTTCGAGTAAGCCATCACATGTTTTAGATGCAATCGGCCTTTCGCTAGAAGAAATAAGAAATACAGTTAGATTTTCATTATCCCCTAACATATCTAAAGAAGATCTAAATATTTTTAGGGAACTATAGAAAATAAAACCCCAAAGTTTAGTATTTGAAACTTTGGGGTTGCTTTTTTTTGACAAATTCTCTTGGTTTTAAGTTGAAAATTAGCACTCTGTTAAAGCGATCTAAGAGTGATGGTGATAAGAATGGAAAATGATCACCACCGATTTCCTATTAGTGAATAGAGCCTAGAGGAAACCTAGGGATTATAGCTCTTAGTTTCATATTTAATGTAACTTTTCTTCATCGTTTTTTAATAATATTTCCCGTACTTCTTCTTTAGTTTCTTTTAATAGGTCTGTTATATAATCATCTTTTTTAAAACTATTAATATGCCAAGTATCTAATTCATGAACATTTTTTTCCTCCAAAAGTGCTTTCCATTTACTTGTAAGAAATTTCATTAATTTTAGATATTTATTTTTATCAAGTACTTCGCCAACACTACTACTATTAAACTTCCAGTTTGTGAAATCCTTAGATGTGGCTTGTATCTCTTTCCCCTCTCCTAATAGAGAATATACAATAATATAGATTAAAAGATATTTACTATACGAATTGAATTTCTTTATATATTTGAAGTTATCATCATTGTCTTTATAATTTAGTTCAAAGTTAATTTGTAGGTTTCCAATTTCCTCATACAATTTCATGGAAAAATTTACAAATTTATATTTTGATAAAAATAATTCTTCATCGATAAATAAATCTCCAAATTCCTCATTCATTTCACCAAAAAAGTTTGATGATTCCATTTTTACTTCTGCGACGTTTTTAATGGGAAATAAATCTTTTTCTTGAAAATGGTCATTCTGTTGATTTAGATTCAATAAAGTTTTAATACCTACAGACATGGCTTTTCCAGGTTTTTCACGTAAAATAGCCATCATAATTCTAGGTAAGATATTTAAGGTATACCGGTTATTATTGATGGATGATGCATCGCCTCTTCTAACTACAGTGAAAGTAAAGCCCTCTAACTTATTATTATCTATTGCTGTAAACTTATTAATTTCGGATATAACTGGCAAAGTATACGCCAAATCGACAGGTCCGACTGGTTTTTGTCTGTTTAATGATACGGTAATAGCATTGATTTTTTTATCGATTTCAGTATTATTATTACTCATGTTTATTTCAACTAACTTCAACATAACATATGCCTCATCAACTGCATTAGAATATTGTTTATTATATTTTTCAAATTTCACTTTATAATCTCTTGAAATATTTGGGAAATACTTTTCTGCATACTCTTTTACAGCTTCATGAAAACTATTCTTAACAAAAAATTTAGTGGCAGAACTAATAGTTTGAGCTCCATTAATAACAGTAATCCCTACCGATTGTTCTGTTTTTCCTGAGTCTTTGATAAACAGTGTGTTATTATAATTACTTATCACAGAATTTCTAGCTACTAACATTGTTACACCATTATTTAAATACCAAAACTCTCTAGGGTTAGTACTTAATGTATCCATTATAGCGGTATCTACTCCATTTAAGTTTTCAATACCAAGTCGAATATTTTTTAAAAACAAATTTTTACCTTTTTTATTATACAACTCGACTAAATCGAATAATTTAGCAGAATACACATTACCAACCATTTCTGGATAATCAACTTTTTTTGTGCTGGTAGCAAAGGTTCTACTAATAACTGTAATTGGTTTAGTTTCCGGCTTAAAATCTAAAGTATAAAAATCGTATACAATCTCAACTCTAGAACGAGGCATTTTTTTTATATATTCTAGATTTTCCTTTTTTAATTCTTCTACTATGTTACTATTACATTCACTATCAACCCAACTAGGAAAGTTATTAACAATCTCTTTAATCTCTTTAATAATTAATGATTTAATATTTTTCAATTTCAAATTACTATCAGAGTAACTTAAAATCTCTTCAGTTAATAAAGAACTAGAAACGGATTTTGATATAATGACAATCTTAATATTACTATGTATAATTTGTTGAAAAATATCTTTAATTATTTTTGAGTTAATAACTTCACCACATGATAAAATTTTTTTTATAAACATGTTAACATTTTCTTTATATTTGCTAATTATATCTCTAATCAGCTTGTCTTTTTGGTTAAATCTTTTTAAATCTTCATTTACTTGAATAATAAATAGCAAGTCATAATACTCTTTTCCTTTTTCATCTGTGTTTGATAACTCAAACAAATCAAAGCCTAACTCGTAATTAGAAAATATTGTCCAGTCATTCCCAACTGCTTTAGCAATACTTCCTAATAAATTTTCATTAATTATTCCAGCAGTTTCATATCCTAAATCCTGAACATGATATAATATATTTTCCATTACAATATTTAAATAGTCATTTTCCATTTATAGTTCTCCTCTTATTTGTGCTAAACTACTAAAATTTATTTTTTTATCACATAAAATATAATCTATTATAGAAGATTTTTTTAATACGTAATTATCTAATTTTTCCTCAAATTTTATAAAACCTGTATTTTCTTCTTCAGTGAAACTTTGGAAATAATTTTTGGACATTGCTATGTCTAGATAATAACTTTTCAAATAACCTTCCATTTCCTTAATAAGTTCAAGAATTTCTTTATCGCATTTTACAATATCAACTAATGAAATTAGCTCCATTATATATGAATCAAACTGTTTCTTAACTCTATCAAAAATTTCTCCTAGCTCATTTTTTATATCAATTTTCTTGGATTGTGAGTATATATCTGTAGCATCTATAAAAGGCTCAACAATATTATTTGCTTCAGGATAAACATATGCATTGGAAATATTAAAAAGATAAAATAGTTCGTTTCTGATTTTTGATTTATCAGATTTCGAAATAATTAAGCTTTTAGTTAAATACTTAGGAAGTGGTCTATATTCTTTCCCGCAAAATAATATAAAACCACCTTGTTGTGCTCTGATCCTTTCATTTTTACTATAAAAATCTAACATTTTAAAGTGATTAGAAAAGATAGGATAATTATTAAACATTGAATCTGGATTCAATAGTTCTTTGTAATAAAAATCTTCTAGTTGATCTGATGAAGGAAAATACATATTTTCAACTTTTATTAGAACTACTAGCCCATCCTCATCATCATATTTATCATTTGGTTCCTTATAGAATGGGGTTACAGCAAAGTGAAGAGCAATTAAACTATTATAAGTTACATCTAGTAATCTGCTAGGAAAGCCTCCATGTTGTGCCTCAATGGCAGTTAACAAATATTCTTTTTTGTTGTCAAGACCTTCTGATCGAACTTTGTCTATTACATTTTTTTCAAAACTGGGATGGGTATATTGATATTTATTTCTAAATAAGTTTGGTAGACACCTTGTTGGATAAACTTTTGGTTCCCCCCTATAAACAACTCTTCCACCCATACCCTCACCAATTAATTCTTGAACTTTTTGTAAATAATCTGTGACTGAAGTTACTTTTATTTCTTCAATACTTTCAGAATCGCTATGAAGACTTTCTTCAATTAAACTTAAATTAACCACTTTAAACCCCCGTTTTCATGAAATATAGTTTAGTAAAAATATATGTAAAACTTTAACTATTTTAGCATACTTACTTATTTTATCATCTTTTTCACACAATTGTTGTAAACGCTATAATAAAATGGATAACTTCTGCTAAATAACATTGAACACTTTCGCTAATTCTAATAGATTTTAAGTAAACTATATATTCGTTTATTGGGGTCAGACAAATGGAAGGAAAATTAGTGCTTTGTTTAGAAATTCATCACTAGCCAAAAGAAACTTCAGTTTCTCAAATTGCAATCAGTTTAAAGTATACGAACGACAGTGAATAAAAATTTGGAGTGGAACTTTGAAGAGGTGATACAACAATTTGAAGATGGGATTTCCTAGAGGCCATTACCCAATTTAATTAAAGAAAAGAGAAGCTAAGAGTGGGGAAAGACGGTTTATATGGGCACGGTTCCCTTATTAGAAAACTTTGGTGGAATTTAGTATTGAAGCACAAAATTCTTTTAAGTGAACGTCAATTTACTCAACTACAAGAAATAAATTGGCTGGAGCAAAAGTATAATTTGATCTTATTAGGTCCTCCAGGAGTGGGGAAAACTCACTTATCCATAGGCTTAGGTATCGAGGCGATTAACAAAGGTTATCTATTTAATTTGTGACAATGGGAGAATTAATTCAATTACTGAAAACGGAGGAATTTACGCATAAATCACAGGTACAGATGAAACGATTAAGAGCTTCTGATTTAATAATTATTGATGATTTGATGTATATGGCGAGAGATCAACATGAGGCCAATCCGTTCTTCCAAATGATCAATCATCTTTATGAAGAAAATTCAATTATCTTAATTTTTAATAAGACTCCTGATCAATGGGGAGAATTAATGGTAGATGAAGGAATTACTACGGCAGTTCTAGATAGTACACATGAATGGTGACAGTTATCGAATGAAAAACCGACAGAATTTGTTTTATGAAAAATTATATAAATGTCAACTAATCTATGTACAAAACCGCTCACTTAATGGTGTATAAAATTACTCACCTTCTGGAGCTAGGTGGTTCTTCAAACGATAGGAATTGCCAACGATTGTGACAACCGTTGCGTGATGTAAAATACGGTCTAAAATCGCATTTGCTAACTTAGGCTCTTGGAACACATCACCCCATGATTTAAAATTAACGTTTGTTGTAAAAATGGTACTGCGTTTTTCATAGCGCATATCAATCAGCTGGAAGAATAATAAAACACCTGCTTTGAATCCTCCGATAATAGGGCAGCTATTACCTCATAATAATCATCTAATATAGATACCTTTTCTTTTGTCTCCTTCGGTGTAAATCCATTTAAATATTTATCAACGGTACGTCGATCGACACCCAGCCCTCGTGCTAACTGGATCTTGTTAATTTTCATTTTTAAACTCTCCATTAACTGTTTGAATTTTGGTAAGTCTGCAAGACTGTTAATCTCAAAATTCGTTTGAACATCTAGCGTTATGTACACACCAATCACCTCAAGATTAGTATGCAAGAAAACGGGTCAAAAGTGTACATCTTTAAGTGAGTGCTTTTGTACATGAACATCTTAGCATTTGTAATAGTCACTTATATATTTATGAAGTTCTTTAATATCTCGAAAATAATGAGATTCCAAATGTTTTAAAACCTAATTATCATAAAGCCCGTTTTAATAAAGAAGAATCATATGAGAAAATTATAAAGAACTTAGATGAGAATAATGATTTTATTAAATTTAGTGTTTTTATTAAGCCTCAAATCAAAAGAGCTGTATAATTATATAAAGAATTTTTGGATGAAGGATCTAGAAATTAATAAAACGACTAAAGTAATCAATCAATATAAACTGAGCTGTATAACACATTGGTTAACAATCTTATACACCTCCTTTTTAAATTATTTGCTTAAATACTGATAAATAAATATTAAATGCTAAAAGGGGAGTTCCATTGGAGAAGTCCTTACCCGTTCGTTGCAATGCACCTGGAAAAATGATTTATTACTTATCACTAGACTTGGGACTGTTCCTCCAACTCCATTACAGAGGTTTCACAGGTCGTACCCCTGTCCTCATAAGGACAAATGTATTTCGCAAAATCGCTTATAGCAACCGTTTCAGGTGACAGTCAAAGATTTAACTCCCTTAATTTCCAAATACTTACAACACAACTAAATATTCTAAACGTTCGGTGCTTCCTTTGAGCCTGTGAACTGGATACATGTTATTCAACAATCTGGCCCTCGAATGAAAATAAGCGCGTATCCTTATTCAAGGATAGCGCCAAATTATTAAAAGATAAATAATGCATATACATATAAATTTTGATTACACATTATCGAAACATATCTCTATATTAAGTAATATTAATTCTTACTCTACTTTCTCTATTAATTTTTTAAAATCAAAATCGTCAGGGTTATTATTATATAGGTCTTCAACAAACTCTTTATACTCTTCCACTCGGCCTAATCTTTTAAGTATTCTTGCTTTTATAAGCATAAAACTTTTTATATTCTTTAATTCTATAGCCTTATTTATATATTCTAAAGCTTCTTTATATTCTTCCAAAAGTTCCTTATTTATAGATAAATAAGCATAGGTATAGTAATGATCAGGGACTGTATTTAAATTTTCCTTTAACAATTCAATACTTTCCTTATACTCTTTTAATTGTAAATGTGCTATTGCATGTAAAATGTTAAAATCAAAAATCCCCGTAACATCTTCTTTATTTTTATTAATCTCATCAATAACTTGTCTATATTTTTCATCGTGATATTTTCCCCATAAACTATCTAGTAAATGTTTGTATTTCTCATCTTCTTTAACAACTATATCAATATATCCATCTTCTGAAACCACAATTATTAACGTATTATTTTTAATTTCTGTTCGTGAGTTATTATATTTTATAGCCGAATTGTATCTCGATCCCCTAGAACTATCTCCTAGTTCATTTGCCAGACCATCAAGAATTACCCCAATCCCATGAACATCTCCATCCGAATCTAAATAGATAGCACCATCTATACTTGAAATTTGATTAAGAATTATATTTCTCTTGCTTTCCTCCATATCAATCAAATTAATTTTTTTTATTTTTATTGCTTGTTGAAAATTGCAAAGTCTATCTGTCTCTTCTTCCGCTAAATCCTTTGTCCCTACAACTAACATTGTACCGTGTTTTTGATAAGATGCTATTTGGACAATATTTATTAGTACATCGATATTAGTATCAGGGATATCAGAAAAAATTCGATTTAGAAAGTATCTTATTTTGCCTTTTGGAAACTCTCTATCGCTCAACATTATCGCATTATCTCTAATTTTATAAATCAAACTTTCTCTATAACTCCAATTGACAATTTCTTTTTCTTCCGTGAAGGAAATATTTTTTTTCTTTATAAATGATACTTCTTTAACGTCATAGTCTAACTTACTATTGAAATGTATAAAAATTATTTTATCTTGTAATTTATATTTAAATGCTTCACCATAATCTTTAAAATATCCTAAACCGTAAATACCTTCTTTATCTCCCACCGCAAAAATTACATCACTACACATTTCCATTACTTTTCTAATTTTTTTGATTTCTTGATAAGGTATCAGCTCTTTAAAATCTATAACTAAATTGATATGTTCGCTAATATTTTGATTACTGATTAATAACAATTTAGCTTCTAATGAACCTCCTTCATATTGGCTATTAGAAATAGAATCCAAATGAGAAATGATCCCTTCATCATTAATTTTTTCTGAGTGAGATTCATCAATTCGGTTATCAATAAGTTCAAGTAAAAAATCATTAGCCCATTCCACTATTTTAGTCATTCCTAATCTAAAACTAGTAGAATTTTTATCCTGATATAAATCCCATAATTTATTTACGAAGAAATAAATAATTGAAAACTCCTTGCTTATTTTTGAATCTGTATTATCTACTAAATCTTTAATTTTAATTGAATATCTTTTATCATCATATACTTTTATAAACTTAATATCATCGATTATTGATTTTTCCTTTGGTACAGATTCATCTATTTCTAATATTTTTACTTCAGTATTTTTATTTATCAGCTTAAAAAAAATGTCAAACCTACCTTCTAGTTCTTTTAACTGTTCAGTTGTATAACCACTCATTCACCTTATTCTCCTCTACATCATCTTTAAAGAAAACTCTACTCCATATTAATTATAGTATTTTTGATTTTTACCATTATCTTCTTTATATTATATTAGCTCTTTAACTCAAAGACTCCTTCGCAATCATTATAACTATATTAACATAAATATCCATTATAAATTCATCTTCTATTAGGATTCTTCACGTTACTTTAAGCACTTTTATTTCGCAATCTCTTCTAAATATTATAAGGTCAGCCAGAGAAATTTAATTGACTATTTTTTATATGGTTTTATCAGTAGCCAGGGTATAACATGCCTGCCCGTGCGGCTTGATTCCGTCAACTAAACCGCTCAGTTCACCTCTACTAAAAAAACCTCCTAATCCAAATTGGAATCAGAAGGGTTATAATCAAGTTCGTATGTAGTAGCAAAAATAAGGATATTAGTTTAAATTTGATGCTAGTATGGATTTATGGATAAAAGTTAGTTAATTCTCTATCCCATAAAATAGAGAGGACGTGTCCGAAATGAAAAAAAAACGTTATAAACAAGAGTTTAAACAAAAATGGTATATCTGGATTGATATATACTAAATCATATAGAACAGAATATTTGTGTAATTGTTTGGAGATAGCATTATTGGATGATTTACTATTATTGATTTGGAAATCCATTTTGTGTAATGAAAATGTTGTTATTTTCGATGCTGTAATATTCTCGTATTAAATTATTTTGATGGATCAGGGTTAACAAATTTGCAAGTTCTTCATTAATAGGCAATCTTAGAAATTTTGTGATTCTTGATAATTACACCATCTAAATTTAGGTACAGAGAATACTCCTCTTTTTCTTGCCATAAAAAAACCTCCTAATCATTATGATTAGAAGATTGATTTCCTCGGGATAAAAGTAGGGGAAACTTATAAAAAAAGTTCTTATCCCGTCCAATATCCCTTGTGTTTTTAAACCGTTGATACGACTGAATTTATCAGTTATTTAAATATGGAGACGGCGGGATTTGAACCCGCGTCCAGAAACTCTAACACTTAAGCTTCTACGCGTGTATCTTACCTATTTGAAGTTTCGCGTAGCATTATGCCGATAAGCGGGCGTCCTGTACGCTAACTTGGAAATCTCTTGCTGACAGCTCAAGTGGCACTGCCAACCGTATCCCACTAAGAGTGAGCTCTACCTAGCCACATGGGCGATGGATAGATAAAGCAGATCCGAGCTTACGCTGCGAATGCTAAGTTGTTGTTTGTTTTGCCTGTTATTATAAGGTCCGTTTTTACAGAGCCGAGCCTCTGACGCGCAACTCAAGCTTAGACTATCCCTGTCGAATCCATAACGTCCCCGTTTATGGAATAATGTAAGCTTTTCAGACTGTTGACAAACGCTTTCATTCTTCGTTGCTTGCACTTCGTTGTCAGCTCATGAACCTAAGTTCAATTCACTTCCGCCTTGTGCTTCGCGCCTTGACTGACAAGCGTTTTCAAGTCAGTCTGAAGGTGCCACTTAGATAAAAGGTATGCATCTCAGTAAGAAGTTACAGTTATAACTATACATCAAATTAGGTCAAAATTCAAGTGATACATACTTCCACTATCAGGGAACTAGGAAGCTGCTATTATCGTTGGGCATCCTTGAATGCTCGCTCGATGTCGCGTTTTGCTTCTTTTTTCTTTAGTGTGTCGCGCTTGTCGTAATCCTTTTTCCCTTTACCGATGCCGATTAGGACCTTTGCGTAGCCGTTCTTTAAGTACATTTTGAGCGGTACGATTGTATAGCCCTCACGCTTTGTTTCTCCAATTAGTGAACTGATTTGCTTCTTGTGTAGCAATAACTTGCGAGAACGCAGCGGATCGTGGTTGAAGCGGTTACCCTGCTCGTATGGACTGATGTGCATATTGGAGATCCATGCCTCGTTGTTGCGAATACGCACGAATGCATCCTTTAGCTGTACCTTTCCGTTACGAATGGATTTGATTTCGGTCCCTTGTAGGACGATACCTGCCTCGATTGTTTCCTCGATAAAATAGTCATGATTGGCCTTCTTGTTTTGTGCTAGTGGCTTGTCGTCATGCTTTTTTGCCATTCTATTCACCCCTGTCTAAAGCTAGGTGGAGCGACCTAGGCCGCTCCCTCTTTATTTTTTCTTTGGTCGTTTGCGTTTTTGGGATTTCTTCGCAACGGACTCATAGAATTTCTTTTTCTGATTCGTTCCTTTTTTCGGGCCTGGCTGTGATTTGTCTTTTCTATCCTTGGCAGTGCCTTTTTTAGATGCATGGATGACCTTTGGACTTTCCTTACGTGTGCTGCGGCCAAAGGATTTCTTCATGCCAACAACCTCGAAGTCTACAGCGGCTTCCTCTGGTTTTACGGCTGAAACGCGAACCGTTACCTCGTCCCCGATACGGAACTGCTTGCCAGATCGCTCACCGATCATCATCATTTGACGGTCGTCAAAGCGATAGTAGTCGTCTGTCATGTTCGTCACATGGACAAGACCCTCAATTGTGTTTGGCAGCTCAATGAACATACCGAAGTTCGTAACCGAGCTAACGATACCTTCGAATTCCTCACCGATTTTATCTGCCATGTATTGCGCTTTTTTCAGTGCATCCGTGTCACGCTCTGCATCTACTGCACGACGCTCGCGTTTCGATGTATGCTCTGCGATGTCGTCGATGATTGCACCCCAATGGTTGATAGTTGCGGATGATACATCCCCATTCACTAAATACGTACGGATTAGACGATGTACGATTAAGTCAGGGTAACGACGGATCGGAGATGTGAAATGCGTATAGAACTCGGTCGATAAACCAAAGTGTCCTAGGCATTCTCCATAATATTTTGCCTGCTGTAGGGAGCGAAGAAGCATTGTTGAGATAACTGGCTCCTCAGGCATTCCCTCGATGCTTTCAATGATTTCTTGAAGTGCTTTCGGGTGAATGTCATTGCCCGTACCTTTTACTACTAAACCGAAGTTCGTTAGGAAGCCGAAGAAGCGCTGAAGCTTTTCTGGTTTAGGATCCTCATGGATACGGTAAATGAACGGCACATCCATCCATTTAAAGTGCTCTGCAACGGTTTCATTGGCAGCTAGCATGAATTCCTCGATCAGCTTCTCTGCCACCGTACGCTCGCGGATAGCAACGTCTGTTGGCCAGCCGTCCTCATCTACTAGAATTTTAGCTTCCGGGAAATCGAAGTCGATTGCACCGCGTTCCTCACGTTTCTTTCTAAGCACTGCTGCAAGCTCAGCCATGTTCTCGAACATCGGCACTAGGTCTTTATAGCGCTCGATTAATGTTTCATCTTTTTCTTCTAGAATTTTATACACATCCGAGTAAGTCATTCGCTCTGTTGTGCGAATCACACTTTGGAAAATCTCATGGGAAGTCACCATACCAGAGCCGTTGATGATCATTTCACAGGAAAGCGTTAAACGATCCACCTGTGGGTTAAGTGAACAAATACCATTTGATAGACGATGTGGAATCATTGGAATAACACGGTCGGTTAAGTACACGCTTGTTCCACGGTCATATGCCTCGCGGTCAAGAGCTGATCCTTCTGTTACATAGTGGCTTACGTCTGCAATATGTACGCCAAGCTTATATGTACCGTCAGGCAATTTTGTTACTGTTACTGCATCATCCAGGTCCTTCGCGTCTGCTCCGTCAATTGTGACGATAACCTCATCACGAAGATCTCTGCGTCCTTCTAGTTCACCTTCTGCGATTTGATCTGGAACAGCCTCTGCTTGGTCGATTACCTCTTTCGGGAAGTCAATCGTAATTCCATGCTTGTAGATGATTGATAGAATATCAACACCTGGATCATTTTTATGTCCAAGGATTTTCGTGACAATCCCAGTTGCAGACTTTCTTTCATTCGGCCAATCAGTAATCTCGACAACTACCTTATGACCATCTACTGCTCCTAGCGTGTCGCCTTTAGCGACAAATACGTCCATCGGTACTTTTTTGTCATCTGGTATAACGAATCCAAAGCCTTTATTATCCTGGAACGTACCAACAACCTGAGAGATCCCGCGCTGAGTGATTTTAATAATCGTACCTTCTCTACGGTCTCCTGATGATTCCTTCGATACGCGAACAAGCACCTTGTCACCGTTTACTGCCCCGTTAATTTCCGTTGGGGGAATAAAGATATCATCCATTCCAGCCTCTTCGGGTGTAACAAATCCAAAGCCCTTTGCATGACCGATGAAGCTCCCGACGATTAAATTCATGCGAGATGGGACACCATAACGATTAGATCTTGAGCGTACAACCGCTCCGCTGTCCTCCATGGAAACTAGTGTTTTTACTAGCTCCTTGAAGTCGTCAGCCTCGGTTAGTCCGAAATGGTCCTCTAATTCCTTGGTGGTCATCGGTTTATATTCTTCTGAGTTCATTAACTCCAGTAATTGTTCTTTCATATTCTCCATCTAAACATCCCTCCCTTTTCAGATTGTGCGGAATTGGTCTGTTTTACACATTCCAATCCAGCGATTCTAAAAAGTTTAATATATCTTCATGTAACGTTTCCTTTTCTGGTCCAAGCGTAATGACGTGGCCAGATTCCTCGTACCAGTTCAGCTTTTTCTCCAGTGATTCTGACTGCTCGTAAATATAGTTCGCAGAGTTTATGTCAATCACCGAGTCTTTTTTGCCCTGTGTAACGAGAAGTGGAGCATATATATGATCCACATGATCGCGGACCTCATAGACGAATTCTCGCAGCTCACCTAATGTTTGCATCGGATTTTTGCGAATCTCCTCTACTTCTTCTTCTATTTGTTGCTCGCTTTTACCTTCATATTTCTTATATTCCTTCGCGTATTTTACGACGCCCTCAAACATGACGTCGGTCGTTTTCATCGTCATTGGAGAGCACATAGTTACTATTCCCTTTACAGGCACTGTATACCCCAATTTCAATGAAAATACGCCTCCGAGCGACAATCCAGCAACGGCAATCTCGTCATAGCCAGCTGCCTTTAACCGGTCGTATGCCTTCATAACATCCTTCCACCAGTCCTTTGGGCCAGTTTCTAGCAGCTCCTCCGGTGGTACACCATGTCCCTTATAATGTGGCGCCAAGGAAGTGTAGCCATTTTTTTCTAAAAACCGACCAAGCATCCGGACGTCGGACGAATTGCCGGTAAAACCATGTAATAATAATACTGCTCGTTTTCCTGCCTCGAAGAAAAACGGCTTTGGTGTAGTGATACGCATTCCAATAAAACCTCCTATATCCAAAAACAGCATTTCTTTTCTACTATATATATATCTTACCATTATTAATTTTATCTTATGTATGCCCAAATATAAAAGAAAACGCCTAACCAAATGAAAGTATGGTTAGGCGTATACATTCGTTTTTTAAAATTTAGTAACAGCTATCGTCAAAATGAAGAATAATACTGCAAGTACGACAGTCGCTCTATGTAAGATTAAATCCATACCACGAGCTTTCTGTTTTCCAAAGAGTTGTTCAGCTCCTCCGGAGATGGCTCCTGAAAGTCCAGCACTTTTACCTGACTGCAATAATACTACTACAATCAAAGCAAGTGAGACGATGATTAATAATGTCATTAATAATGTATTCATTGTTACACCTCCTGATTAGAACTTCACAACACTTATAATTTTACCAAATTTAAATAGAACTGACAACAGTCTATAAACTTTAAAGTAGTTATCTAAATAATATCATATATTTTCTCATAATCTAGCGGTAAAATGAAATAGGAAAGATTTAATGGTTTATTTTGTAAAAATACATAATGAATAGGAAAGATTGATTGTGAACAAAAAATTATTTGCAATGACCAGCATCATTCTTTTAGCGTTAATCGCTACCGTCTATTGGTTTACATTAAAGGAAGAAACGAAACTACCATCAGAGAATTGGAGCAGAACTTTTTCGGTCGATATCCCTGCTTCTAATTATTCGAATTTTCAAGTATTAGATAAGGAGAATAGCTACATACTTGCTCTTAGAAATTTCAAGCAGCAAACCATCGTCACCTGTGATTTAGACTTAAGTTGTAAGGAAGCTCGCAGCTTGGCCTTAACTAGTACAAGCACTAACGCCTGGAGTGATGAAACGGACTCTTATTATATTAAAAATTATTCCTTACTTCATTTCAACACAAAGAACGGCAACCAGGAAATTGCCCAAAATGTCGAGGACTTCGTAAAATCGGACGATACGTTAGTCTACTGGACAAAGGACCGTCAATTAACGGTTTTGAAGGATGGTCAAGAGCAAGCTTATGTGATGGATGAGCCAATCTATGATGTTAAAATCTTTGATAATAACATCTTTGCTATAACAAAGGATACTCAGGGAGACCGCTTCGCCGTATATACTCTAACGAACGAGCCTAACCAATTGTTTAAGTTCACTAGTACAGCAAGCCTAGTATCCTCCTTAAATATTATTGAGCAGTCAAAAGAGGAGTACTTGCTGCTGATGGATGCAACCATTGTTTCTGGCGGTGCAAAATCGAAGGTGATTCAACAAGCATCTTTTAATCTTTCGCCAAATCAAACCATTCAGCTGACGAAGCTAAAATTTGAGCATGAAAAGGACGGTCGCACATTAGATGACATTACCCAGCCAACTGTACTTCAGCAGGACGGACAAACGTTAATAGCCTTTACCGCAACCTATGCCGGTAATAAAAACCAAGTGTTCATGGGGCCGCTAACTAATGGCACGATTCAGGCTACATTGTTGTCCAAATCAGGTATCAGATACGAGCGCCCTGTCATACTAGACAAGCAGACCGTCGCCTTTTTAAAAATGAATGGATCTCAAAGAGAATTAGTTTACACCTCCTCTGACCCAATCAAAATAGAAGAGAGCAAACAAATTTCCAAGGAGGACTACAAGCAAGCAGCCTACACCCAGTTTAGTAAATCCTTTAACGGCTTAATGCTAGTACTGTTTGCCTTTGCATGGATCATCCTTGCATTTGGGATTTCCTATTTGAGCACAGTTATTTTAAACCGATTTAAATATGAAAAAACCTACCTTTTAGGATTTGTTATCCATGTCATCTCGCTATTAGCGTTGCAAATCTTTTTCTTATATCGCTTTACGAAGGTAGAAACGATCATTGCAAATGTTCCATTCATTACGGAAAGCTGGCATTTTGTTGGTTTATTAGTCGTAGGAACTGTGCTATCGGTCGTTCCATTATTCCTTGCCCGCTATAACCCAGAAGAGGAAGATTACACGTATATGATTTTATACGCGACCTTTATGAATTTAGCCGTCCTGTTTTTCTTGGTTGGCCCGTATATATTTTAATAGAAAAGAGAGCAGGCGATGTACCTGCTCTCTTTTTTTGTGAGACTCGTTAGCAAATTAATGATGTGTCTGCAAGAGTTTCGTGATTTCTGCAATGTTTCTGCTCGTCTCCGCAAGGTTTCACTCCATCTGTGCAAGGTTTTATTCTATCTCCGCAATGTTGCACGCAATCTGTGCAAGGTTCCGCTCCTTCTCTGCAACGTTCCGCATTTCCCTGATGTTCACCACCTTTTGTGCAACACCTTGCCTCATCTCTGCAACACTTCTCCCAATCTCTGCAACACTTTCCCTATTTCCCGCAACTCTTTTATTTCCCGCAATGCTTCCTCTCTTTCGCGCAACACCTTGCTCCGTCTCTACAACACTTCTCCCTATCTCTGCAACACTTACCCTATTTCCCACAACACTTTTATTTCCCGCAATGCTTCTTCTCTTTTGTGCAACACTTTGCCACTTCTCTGCAACACTTTGCCCATTTTCTGCAACACTTCTCCCTATCTCCGCAACACTCTCTCTATTTCCCGCAATGCTCCCTCTCTTTCGCGCAACACTTTGCCCATTTTCCGCAACACTTTCTCCATTTCCCGCAACACTTCCCACGCTCCACACAACACTCCACCCAAATCTCCACACAAAAAAACTACTTAACACAAAAGTGTTAAGTAGTTATCTACCATTATTTATTTCAGGTTATAGAATGTTTTTTTGCCTAGGTATTGAGCTGTGTTGTATAGTTGGTCCTCGATACGTAGTAGTTGGTTGTATTTTGCTACGCGGTCGGAGCGGGATGGTGCTCCTGTTTTGATTTGGCCAGCGTTTGTTGCTACTGCTAGGTCAGCGATTGTTACGTCCTCGGATTCACCAGAGCGGTGGGAGATGACTGCTGTGTAGCCAGCGCGTTTTGCCATTTCGATTGCGTCAAATGTTTCTGTAAGTGTACCGATTTGGTTAACTTTTACTAGGATTGAGTTGCCTACGCCTTGCTCAATTCCTTGTGCTAGTTTTTTCGTGTTAGTTACGAATAGATCGTCTCCAACTAGCTGAACTTTTTTGCCAAGTCTTTCTGTTAGAAGCTTGTGGCCAGCCCAGTCGTTTTCGTCTAATCCGTCTTCGATTGAGATGATTGGGTATTTATTGCAAAGCTCTTCGTACCAATCAACCATTTCCTCTGAAGTTTTGACTACGCCTTCACCAGTTAGGTGGTATTTGCCGTCTTCTTTGTTGAATAGCTCAGAAGATGCTACGTCCATTGCTAGAAGGATTTCTTCACCTGGTTTGTAGCCAGCTTTTTCGATTGCGGTCATGATTGTAGAAAGTGCTTCTTCGTTTGATTTTAAGTTTGGTGCGAATCCACCTTCATCACCAACAGCTGTGTTTAAGCCAGCATCTTTTAATACTGATTTTAGGCTGTGGAAGATTTCTGCGCCCATGCGTAAAGCATGACGGAATGATTCTGCTCCTACTGGCATGATCATGAATTCTTGGATGTCTACGTTGTTGTCAGCATGCTCGCCGCCGTTTACGATATTCATCATCGGAACTGGAAGTTGTTTTGCATTAAACCCGCCTAGGTATTGATATAAAGGTACATCTAAATAGTCAGCTGCAGCGTGTGCTACTGCGATAGAAACTCCTAGAATTGCGTTAGCTCCTAGGTTACCTTTGTTTTCAGTACCGTCTAGCTCGATCATTGCATGGTCGATTTCAACTTGGTCTAACACTGAGAAATTTTCTTCTAATTCTGCCGCGATTACGTTGTTCACGTTTTCTACCGCTTTTAATACACCTTTTCCAAGGTATCTTGACTTGTCGCCATCGCGAAGTTCTACTGCTTCGTATTCACCAGTAGATGCACCAGATGGTACGATTGCGCGGCCATATGCTCCGCTTTCTGTGAATACTTCTACTTCAACTGTTGGGTTTCCGCGTGAATCTAATACCTCACGAGCTTGAATTTGTGTAATAATTGGCATTTTCAACTCTCCGTTTCGATTAATGTTTTACCTGTCATTTCAGGCGGTGCTTCTATACCTAATAAGTGTAACATGGTTGGAGCCAAATCGGCTAAAATTCCGTCTGTTCTAAGTGTTGCTCCCTTTTCAGTCACTATAACTGGAACAGGATTGGTCGTGTGAGCGGTCATCGGGTTACCCTCGATTGTGACTACCTCATCGGAATTTCCGTGGTCAGCAGTAATAATTGCCTGGCCGCCTTTTGCTAAAATTGCATCTACCACCTTGCCAAGGCAAGTATCCACTGCCTCGATTGCCTTAACGGTTGGCTCTAGCATTCCGCTATGACCTACCATATCGGGATTTGCAAAGTTTAAGATAATTGCATCAAATTTGTCTAATGCAATCTCTCCTACTAAAGCGTCGGTTACCTCATAAGCGCTCATTTCTGGCTTAAGGTCATACGTTGCCACCTTAGGAGAATTAATGAGAATTCGTTGTTCTCCAGGGAATGGCTCCTCTCGACCACCACTCATAAAAAATGTCACATGCGGATATTTTTCAGTTTCGGCTATACGAAGCTGTCTTTTATCACGAGCTGCAAGAACCTCGCCGATCGTGTTAGATAAATTTACTTTTTCAAATACTACATCCGCCACTACCTCATCGCTATAATGAGTGAATGTCACGAATTTAAGGTTCTTCGGATGCTTTTCGCTTAATGGGAAGCTATCGAACGATGGAGTATTTAACGCCATCGATAACTGAATTGCACGGTCAGGACGGAAATTAAAGAAGATGACTGCATCACCAGTATCTATAGTAGTAGCCGGCTGTCCATTTTTCTCAATGACAAATGGCACGACGAATTCATCTGCAATATCCTCCTCATAAGAGTTAAGTACTCCCTGAGTTGCCGTTTCAGCCGTTTTACCGACTCCATCTACCATCGCCTTATATGCAAGGACAACACGATCCCAACGACGATCACGGTCCATTGCATAGTAGCGGCCACTAATAGATGCGAACTGGCCTATACCAATATCCTTCATTTGTTTTTCTGTTTCCTCTACGTATCCTACCGCTGTGCGTGGACCAACATCACGTCCATCTAAGAAGCCATGTACGAAAACATCGTTCAGCCCCTGTGCTTTAGCAAGCTTCAATAAAGCAAATAAATGAGAATAATGACTATGAACTCCACCATCAGATAGAAGGCCCATAAGATGTAGCTTTCCACCCGTTTGCTTCACATGCTCAATCGCAGCTAGAAGCTTTTGCTCTTTAAAGAATTCCTCATCACGAATAGATTTATGAATGCGAGTAAGGTTTTGATAAACAATTCTTCCGGCACCGATATTTAAATGGCCAACCTCTGAGTTACCCATCTGTCCATCTGGCAAGCCAACCGCCTCTCCAGAAGCGATCAAGGTTGCGTTCGGGAATTCGTTCCAATATCGATCGAAGTTTGGTTTTTTCGCATGAAAAACTGCATTACCATAAGTTTCAGGTCTTAGTCCGAAACCGTCTAAAATGATTAATGCAACTGGACTTTTAGACATTTGCACCAGCCTCCAGTAGTTTCACAAACGAATCTACCTGTAAGCTCGCCCCGCCTACTAATGCACCATCAATATCTTCCTTAGAAAGCAATTCCTCAATATTTTCAGGCTTCACGCTGCCGCCGTATTGGATACGGACTGCACTTGCAACTTCTTCTCCAAAACCATCTAAAATCGTTTCACGGATGGCACGACATACATCGTTTGCATCGTCAGCCGTAGCTGTTTTACCAGTTCCGATTGCCCAGATTGGCTCGTATGCGATAATTGTGTTTTTCACTTGTTCCTCTGTAAGACCTTCTAGCGCTGCTGTTGTTTGAGCAGAAACAATGCTTTCTGTTTCGTTGCTCTCACGCTGCTCCAACGATTCTCCAACACAAATGATTGGCGTTAGGTTATTTTCAAATGCAGCCTTTGCTTTTTTGTTGACTGATTCGTCGGTTTCGTTAAAATATTGGCGTCTTTCGGAGTGACCAATTACGACATAGCTTACGCCTATATCTTGTAATTGTTGACCGCTCACTTCACCAGTGAACGCTCCTTCCTTTTCTTCATGCATGTTTTGAGCACCGATTGAAATAAAAGATCCCTTAGTCTCGTTAACTAATGACTCTAAAAATAGAGAAGGCGCACAGATGACTGCCTCTACATTCGTAGTGTCCAGTTGCTTCGCTTTTAATTCGCTAGCAAATTGCTGTGCCTCAGAAAGCGTTTTGTACATTTTCCAGTTTCCTGCGATTACTTGTTTACGCATATAAAATCTCCTCCATTTACTTATCGTTTAGTGCCGATACGCCTGGTAAGTCCTTACCTTCCATAAACTCTAAGGAAGCTCCTCCACCAGTTGATATATGGTCCATTTTATCTGCTACATCAAATTTCTCTACAGCTGCAGCTGAGTCTCCTCCGCCAATGATTGTATATCCAGAGGTTTCCGCCATTGCATTGGCAACACCCTTCGTTCCGTTGGCAAAAGCATCCATTTCAAACACACCCATCGGTCCGTTCCAAATAATTAGCTTGCTGTCTTTAATGACTTGATCGTAAAGCTTTACGGTTTCAGGACCAATGTCTAAGCCCATCCAGTCTGAAGGGATTTGGTCGATTGGCACGACCTTCGTATTTGCATCCTTGGAGAACTCGTCTGCAACAACCACATCGATTGGCAAATAGAAGTTCACACCTTTTTCCTTCGCTTTTTCAAGGAAAGACTTAGCTAAATCGATTTTGTCCTCCTCTAAAAGAGAAGTTCCAATCTCATGGCCTTGTGCCTTCGTAAATGTATAAGACAGTCCACCACCGATTAGGATGTTGTCTACCTTGTCCAATAAATGATCGATGACACCGATTTTATCCTTTACCTTCGCTCCACCGATGATAGCTGTGAAAGGTCGTTCAGGTGTAGATAAAGCTTTTCCTAATACATCTAATTCTTTTTGCATCAACAATCCAGAAACTGCTGGAAGTAGCTTAGCAATACCTTCTGTTGTGGCATGTGCGCGGTGAGCAGCACCAAATGCGTCATTTACATATACATCCGCTAACGAAGCAAATGCTTTTGCTAGCTCTGGATCGTTTTTCTCTTCTCCAGCGTGGAAGCGGACGTTTTCTAAAAGAACAACGTCTCCCTCGTTCATTTCAGAGATAGTATGTTCCACTTTTTCTCCAATTGATTCATCTAATTTAGTGACAGGCTTATTCAATAGCTTTGCTAAATGCTCGCCAACCTTTGTCAATCGTAGCTCTTCCTTTACTTCCCCTTTTGGGCGACCCATATGGCTTGCAAGAATCACTTTAGCTCCTTGCTCGATTAAGTGTTGGATCGTAGGTAGTGCTGCACGAATACGAGTATCATCTGTAATTGCACCGTCTTCCATTGGTACATTGAAGTCTACCCGACAAAAGATGCGTTTTCCCTTTAACGTTACATCGCTCATTGTTTGTTTTTCCTTCATAAAATAAGCCTCCTTATGTAATTGAATTGCCTACTTAAAAAAAGAAGGAGCAAAAGGGGTAACCTTTGCTCCTTTACCCTCTTTTATTATAGAGGTTATTATACTTTAACGCTATTCAAAAACTAATGTTCCTCGGCTTTTGAAAGGCTTAGTGCTTTAAATTATAACCCTTTTTTTGCCATTAATAATGCAAGGTCGATACAACGTGCAGAGTAGCCTGATTCGTTGTCATACCATGCTAATACTTTTACAAGGTTGTCTCCTAATACCATAGTAGATTGTCCGTCTACAGTTGAAGAAGCAGTGTTACCATTGTAGTCGATTGATACTAATGGAAGCTCGTTGTATTCAAGAATTCCTTTTAGTTCATTTTCAGAAGCTTCACGAAGCACTTTGTTTAACTCTTCTACAGTTACTTCTTTGTCTAGCTCTGCTACAAAGTCAACTAGTGATACGTTTGGTGTCGGTACACGAACAGCCATACCATCTAATTTACCTTTTAGCTCTGGAAGAACCTTCGCTACTGCAGCTGCTGCTCCAGTTGTTGTTGGAATCATAGACTCAGATGCTGCACGAGCACGACGGTAGTCGCTATGTGGTAAGTCTAAGATACGTTGGTCATTTGTGAATGAGTGAATTGTTGTCATCATCCCACGTTTGATACCAAAGTTATCTTGTAATACTTTTGCTACTGGTGACAAGCAGTTTGTTGTACAAGAAGCGTTTGAAACTACATGATCTGTTTCTGGGTTATATTTTTCTTCATTTACACCCATAACGAATGTCGGCATATTGTCTTTCGCTGGAGCAGAAAGAATAACCTTTTTAGCTCCTGCTTCTAAATGCTTGCCTGCTTTTTCTACTGTGCTGAATACGCCAGTAGATTCGATTACGATGTCTACTCCTAGGTCTTTCCAAGGAAGCACTGAAGGATCCTTTTCTGCGAATACTTGAATGTTTTTCCCGTTAACTACTAGGTATTCACCCTCTGAAGTGATGTCCGCATTAGAAATACCGTGTACAGAATCATATTTCAATAAATGAGCAAGCATCGCTGCATCTGTTAAGTCATTGATTGCTACTACTTCTAAATCCTTTTGCTCTAAAGCTTCTCTGAAAACCTTACGTCCGATACGTCCAAATCCGTTAATAGCTAATTTTACTGTCATAATAAAATTCCTCCTAAATGTTTTTTTGAATTACTTTCATCATTTCGTTTGCCGCACCTTCATCTGTTACCAAGACAGTTTGCAATGGTGCCTGCTTGAAATAAGAAATAAGTGCATTGGCTTTTTTTGCCCCACCTGCAACCGCAAGTAGATGCTCTATATGTTGAAGCTGGTTTAACTGAACGCCAATTGTTCGAATATGGTGAACTGCTTCACCCTGGTTGTTGAAATAATAGCCAAACGACTCACTGACCGCTCCTCTACTTCTCAGAAGCTCAATCTCCTCGTCACTAGAATTTCTTCTTTTGGCCATTTCTAAAGCATCGCCTATTCCATGAATAATGATGTTCGTCCTTTCATAAAGGTCCATCATTTCTTGAATAAAAGGCTCTTTCTTCATCGTCATATATGCTTCCTCACTTAAGCGGTCAGGTATATATAACGTGCGGTAGGATCCATTCATCTTACTAGCAAACAAAGACGCTATTGTATTTGCTTGTAGCCGGACATCCTTCCCTACCCCTCCTCTAGCTGCAATAAACAACAAGTCCTTCCATCTGGACGACTCCGTCATTGCATGGGAGATGGATGCAATCGTGGACCCACCGGTAACTGCGATAATGTGTTCATTCAGTAAAATACTTTCTAAATACTTTGCAGCCTCCTGCGATAAAAGCATAGATGTATTTGTATCATTATCTACATTTCCCGGAACTATAATCACATCTTTTATATTTAAATATTTTTTTAACATTAGCTCCATCTGCGATCGACCTGACCACAAACGAACTACTTCTTTTAACTCTGTTAATACTTCATTGCCCTCAGCTGTAATCGAAGCTCCCTCACGAGAAACCTCTATCAAGCCTTGAGTCCTTAAAGCGTCCAATTCCTTACGAGTTTCACGCTCGGTTAAGCTTAGCTGTTCACCTAGAACTCTTCGGCCAATACCTTTGGTCAGCTGGATTGTTTGGAGAATACGATACCTCTTCTGAAGCAGGTCACTCATCTCTGGCATAAGCTTTAGTTGCGCACCTAGAAAAGAATCCATTTGTCACATCCCAACCTTAGTGGTGACGTTTTTGTCCCACTTACACCAAAAATGTCCCATCTACTCAAAAAAATTTAATTTCTATAATCATAATACTTTAATATATTCAAAATAGCAATATTTGTGTTTGGAAGCATCAATTTTCTAATGCTTCCATCAGCGTCACATAGTCTACATTCCCATACTGTATGATTTCCCCTTGATATTCCACAACGGGAATCATGAGCATATACTTTTCATGCAGCTGATCATCCTCTTCTATATTATGCTCTTCTATTTGAAATGGCACGTCCTCTTGGACTAGCTTCAGCATCATTCTCGCATCATCACACAAATGACACCCCGGTCTTGTATAGAAATGGACTATCATTTTTCTATACCTCCTTCCAATAACATTTACCTTCACTCATTATAATCCTATTAGATATCAAAAGCGTGTGTAAAGTTATGCGTACAAATTATTCCTGAATAGGTAAAATAGTAATATAGAAAATAACACAAAATATGCTTGATTTGCGCTTTAGGCGAACGCTTTTCCGCGGGGGAGCGATAAGCCATCACCGTCGCTAACGCGTCGTACGTGATGTCTTATCTGTCTCCCAACTCCCGCTGGAGTAGTCGCCTGTCGCTTCAATCAATAAATAACTAGATTGCATGTATTGACTTCAAATTATTTCGTCACTTCACAAAAGTCTACTTGGAAGAATCATTTACCTTTATCTTTATTTAAAAGCGATACTTTTTAAAGGTTCCTTCGTCTATTGCTTTAAGGGAGGTCAGAAGATGGAAATGGAACAGCTATATAGAGACCACAGCGACCGGGTTTACGGCTACATTTACTTGCTTGTCCGCCATAAGGAATGTGCGGAGGATCTAACACAAGAAACATTTTATAAAGCATTTAAAGGAGTTGATTCCTTTAATAAGCAGGCTTCTACCGCTACATGGATATTAAAGATAGCTCGCAATGTTACCTATGATTATTTTAGAAGAAAAAGAGTGATTCAATTTTTTTCATTTGAAAAAGAGCATGATTTAGAAACTAAAGCACTTTCACCCGAAGGTAGCTTTGAACAAAAAGAACAGCTTACGAGAATGTACGACTCCTTACGATTGCTAAAAAAAGACTATCAAGAGGTTATCATCCTGCGAAAGGTTCAGGAGTGCTCGATCCAGGAAACCGCCTTCATACTTGGATGGACCGAGGCAAAGGTAAAGATGAAAATGATGCGTGCACTTGAGGCACTAAAAAAGGAATTTCACCAAAAAGGAGGTTATGCAGATGGAACCGTCAAAGGAATTTGATGAGCTTTTCGCGGATATGAAGAATGTCGAGCGTTCTAATGAAGCAAGACGCAACACATGGCTAGCAGTGAAGGGACGAATGGAAAAGAAAAAACGAAGAGTATTTCCAGCCATCATTTCATTAGCAATAGTTGCGATAGCCTCCTTTCTAATCATTACGTATCTCATGCCCTCCGAACCAGAGCAAACAGCTAAGTCTCTCACTAATGAAGAAGTTATTATGGCGGTACTTGAAAGAGAATACAATGGACCAGATGAGGAGCTTGAACGTTTAATGCAGGAGTGGTTTGATTTGCAGAGCAAAACAAACGCGGAGAGCCAAGAAGAGTACGACAAACTATTAGATTCAAAGGAATACAAAGACTATATGAATTATTATTATTCTAGCTTTAGTGAATACTTTACGGAAAATGAGTTGAAACAAGCTATTAATACTGTCATGGTCTTCAAATATAATCATTTTCTATTAGATAACGACATTTCCATACATTTAGAGAAAGTTCAAATTGAACAGGAAAAGGATCATCCAAATATTTATCGTCCTATCATTGAAGTTTCCTTAACAAACAGCAAAGGAGAAAAAATCTTTCATACATTAAAAGAGGAATTTATCTTTTCGAAAACAGAACCCGGAAAAATAGGGAGATACAACGTTCTGAGTGATTCAGATGGCATACCTTTACGTGATAAAATAGAAAATTTCGATGCATATGTAACCACTGACAAGTAGACCAATGAAATTGCACAAAAAGACCAACTCTTTGTTGGTTTTTTTGTTGTCGGGAGCTGTTTTACGACAATGTTACTCTAGATTACTACAATCGCCTGATGTTTTACGACAATCACAGCCTAGTTTACTACAATGCCTTCGTGTTTTACGACAATCCATTTTCTCGATCAGTCTTCTCTCCGTTTTTACTACAAACCCATCACTTTTTACTACAATCATGGCCTAGTTTACTACAATCCCCTCAACAAAAAAAGAAGAGCCCTCGCTCTCCCCTTGTCCTAGACTTTTAGCATAAACTCCGCTTCTCCCTCATTAAGCTTGCCTGTTTTTTGGAAGCCGAGGCTTTCGTATAGCTTGATGGCTGCTTCGTTATCTGGCTCGGTTGATAAATAGATGCTTTCACAACCATCAAGCTGCTTTATTTCGTTCAAGATTAGCTCAATTGCTTTTCTGCCATAGCCTTTACCTTGACTCTGATGATCGATCATAAATCGGCATAGCCAGTAGTTTGAAGTTTCTTCATCTAATCCGTACATCGTAAAGCCAATAAGCTTGTCCTCAACCTCTATCCCTCTTGTAATCCAACCAGTTTCATAGACTGATTGAACGATGGATAATGCATTGGATGCTACAAATTTTTCTACTATAGTTGCTTTGCCGTCCTCGTTAGTTGATAGAAAGACAATTTTACGCCAGTTATCCTCGTTTATCTCTACTAGTTTCATCTCTACATCCCCTCTCTTTTTATATTTTATCAGAATAATAAAAAATTGGATATGCAGTATAGATTACTATTTGTGCTCGTGACCCCTGTTCCTATTTATCATCCTATAAAGGAGAAAGATTACTAGTGCAATTACCACAACAGTAGGAATAGACAACCGATTAGTATTGCTAGTTGTATAAACTTGTGGTTGTATAGTTTCCTCTTTCAAACCATATTCTCCTATTACTTCATTGTATAAAGCCTGGTATGTGTAGAGAACTGCCTCGTCGATAAAGCCTTGATTCAAATAAGGCATAGTATATTGATCAATTATACGGTCTACTTTTTCGTACGATATCGCTTCCTCTAAATCGCGATCTACTGTTATTTCAACTGTCGGCCCTCCTTGATTGATAGGATTTGCCTCAATCAAAATAACAATTCCATTTTTCTTTCTAACACTTCCTATTTTATTTTCACGTATGACCTCCATGTTGAATTGTTCTGCTGACTGATCACCTATATTATCGATAATCATGACAACCATTTGAGCAGTGGTTCCTTGTTTCAATCTGCTTCCTAATCGCTCTATTTCTAGATTAGTTTCATCAGCTAGATAACCTTCTAAATCTACTAAATAGGAATCTCTCGGAACATTAGGAATGTTAGATGCGGCTCCTGTCGTTACCGGTAATAATAGAGAAACAAATATTATACTAACTAGCAGGTGTATGGATTTTTTCATTAGCAACTCTCTCACCCCCTCCCTTTTATCTTTTCTAAGTTTCTATTATTACTTTATTCCGAATATGCGAATCTAATTCATTAATTATAAAAACTATCTTTAGAAGTTTCCCCGAAAGCTTTCTTCCCGTTTTGTGGGTTTAATATAGGAAAAGAGTGGTAATGATGAATAGACTGCAATAAAAAAGGAGGTAAAAACATGGAACAATTACATAAAGAGGATTTAACTCCAAAGGAAGCGGTGGATGCACTCGAACAAATTCAAGGAAAATTTCCTGGAGCAAGAAGAGCCCATGCAAAGGGAGATATGTATGAAGCGGTATTTCATCCGAATGGCAATGCGGTACCTTACACTGTAGCGCCTCACCTTCATAGAGAAGCTGTCTCCGCAACCATCCGTTTTTCCAATAGCCCGCCTAACCCTGCTTCGATAGATTATCTTACCCCGGCAAAAGGACTGGCTGTTCAATTTCAGCTAGCAGATGGCAGTATCACCAATTTAGTGAGTGCTACTGTGCCTATGTTTGTCACTAGCAGCCCTAGAGAATTTATAGATATGATTGAAATATTCACTGATGAAAAAACAGGAATCAAAACTATTGATAGAGGTCTTGCCATGGTAGAGCTGCTCTCTAAAAAATATCCACATAGCAAAAACGTAATACAAATCATTAAAGAGCAGGCAAAACAGCCGCCAATAAGTTACGCAGAGCTCCATTATTATCCTATACATGCCTTCTATTTCGTCAATAAAGACGGTGTTCGTCAGGCGATTAAATATGAATGGGTTCCTGTTAAAGAAACAAAGGACCCTGCTTTGACAAGTAAATCTCTTTCAGCTAATTATTTGACCGAGGAACTAGATAACAGATTAAACCAGGCGCCAGTCGAGTTTGATCTCTTTATCCGCTTAGCGGAGGATGGAGATAATCCAAACGATGCTACAGATATGTGGCCAGAGGAAAGAAGAAAAGTGAATATTGGTCGTTTGGAAATCAAAAATAAAATACATCCTAAGGAAGACATTGTTTTTGATCCAACGATTGTACCGGAGGGCATAGAGCTAACAGATGATCCTATACTACACTTTCGTAGTGGCGCATATGCTGAATCATATGAAAGGAGAAGTAAAAATGAGTAAGGAAAATGCAGGGCACTAAAGCTCGACAAAGCATATACTTTCATATCTTGTAAATAAAAAAACACTCGAAGAATTCGAGTGTTTCTAAATGTTATGGACGCCCCTGGAGGGAATCGAACCCCCATCTCAAGAACCGGAATCTTACGTCATATCCATTAAACTACAGGGGCAAGCGACCTTTCTATTATACAAATGGAATAGGAATAATTCAAGTCAACATTTCTAAGCTTAATATTTGACCTTCCTTGACCATTCCATGTATGATAAAGTTACAACTGAGGTAGAATTTCTCAGTACACAAATAAAAATAAAAAATATAACCACCTTTGAAGGAGGCAATCCAGGATGAATTTAATTCCTACAGTTATTGAACAAACAAATCGCGGTGAGCGTGCCTATGACATCTATTCAAGATTGTTAAAAGACCGCATCATCATGCTTGGTAGTGCGATTGATGACAACGTGTCAAACTCTATTGTTGCTCAGCTTTTATTCCTAGAAGCGGAAGATCCAGAAAAGGATATCTCCATCTACATCAATAGCCCAGGCGGAAGTATCACTGCTGGTATGGCTATCTACGATACAATGCAATTCATCAAACCAGACGTACAAACTATTTGTATCGGTATGGCAGCATCAATGGGTGCTTTCTTACTTACTGCTGGAACAAAAGGCAAGCGCTATGCACTTCCAAACGCAGAGGTAATGATTCACCAACCACTTGGTGGAGCTCAAGGGCAAGCAACAGAAATCGAGATTGCTGCTAAACGCATCTTGTTCTTACGCGATAAATTAAACCATATTATGTCTGAGCGCACTGGTCAGCCACTTGAAGTAGTTTCAAGAGACACAGACCGCGATAACTTCATGACAGCAGAACGTGCAAAAGAATATGGTCTAATCGATCATATCATCGCACGCAGCGAAATGAAAAAAGACTAATAATGCCATGAAATCCAAGCGAGCTCCTGTTCGCTTGGATTTTTTTGTAACTTAGTAATGAAAGGTTGTGTAACTATTCTATATCAAATAACTTCTTTATTAATCATTCTATTTTTAGTCATCTATACCTTCAGCCTACAAAGAAAAATTAGAAAATTAGAAGAACAGCAGGACCTTCATTTTACCGGTGACGAGGATTTAGAAAAACAAATTCTAGAGATGAATAATAACGGCAGTAGCCTAGTGGAAATGGTCAAATTCGTTCGAAATGAAACAAATTTAGGGCTAGTTCCTGCAAAAAAATACGTAGATAAGATCATTAACAACGATTTTTCTTCCTAGTATGAGCGTGTTCGTTTCTTCGAACACGTTTTTTTTATAGATAAAGCAATCTATTTTTTCAACTCCCGACTATTGCCTAAAAATTTTAAATGAAATTATAATCACTTCATAAAAGAGTTTACTTTATATTCTCTTAAAATTGAATAGTGAAGCATGACGGAAATTAGATATCTTATTTTTCCCCATACGACTTTCTCTTTCCTACACAACCTATGATTGTAGCGGCAGGCGGCGACTCTAGTGGGATCAGTGAGGCAGATAAGACATCACAACCGCGCGCGTAAGCGACGGGTGATGGCTTATCGCACCCCCCTTGGAAAGCGACCGCCTATAGCGGAAATCTACCAAAAATTAATATTAAAAAAGCTGCCATACAATCCATACTGGATCATACAACAGCCTTACGATTAATTATTCTGCTTTAGAAATGAATTTAGCTAGTGATTCTACTGCTTCTGCTTCGTCAGAGCCCTCAGCACTTAAAGTGATGGTAGCACCCTTGCTTATCGCTAAGCTCATGATACCCATGATACTTTTAGCGTTTACTTTTTTATCGTCTTTTTCTAAAAACACATCTGCAATATAACGATTAGCTTCTTGTACAAATAATGCTGCTTGTCTTGCTTGAAGTCCTGATTGTAATTTTACCTCGACCTGTTGTTCCGCCATAATCCTTAGCCCCATTTCTTTAAATTGATTCGCCTCTTCTTAATGCATCTGCTATTTCATCCAATTTGCGCAAACGATGGTTGACACCAGATTTACTTACGTTTCCAGTGGACACCATGTCTCCTAGTTCCTTTAGTGTAACATCCTGATACTCCACTCGCAGACGAGCTATTTCTCGTAGCTTCTCTGGCAATTGGTCTAAGCCGATTGCGTTATCGATAAAGCGGATGTTCTCCACTTGTCGGATGGCTGCGCTGATGGTTTTGTTTAAATTGGCAGTTTCACAATTGACTAAACGATTGACACTGTTGCGCATATCTCGGATGATTCGCACATCCTCAAATTTCAAGAGGGCACGATGAGCTCCAGCAATGCTTAAAAAGTCAGATATTTTTTCTGCTTCCTTTAAATATGCCACAAAACCTTTTTTACGTTCAATTGTTTTTGCATTTAATTCATAATAATTCATTAAATCGACTAATGCGTCGCTATGTGTTTTATATAATGAGTATACTTCTAAGTGGTAAGATGAAGTTTCGGGATTGTTTACAGAGCCACCTGCTAAAAAAGCACCTCGTAAGTATGCTCGTTTACAGCAATTCTTTTTGACAAGCTCTGGGGAGATGGAGTATTCGAATTGAAAACCTTCCTTCAAAATCATTAAATCCTCTAGTAAGCTTTTTGCCCCTTCTCTGACACGACAAATATACACATTATTCTTTTTTAATCTCATTTTTTTGCGGACGAGCAATTCCACATCTAACTTATACATTGATTTGATAAGAGTATACAGTCTTCTGGCAATTGCCGCATTCTCTGTTTGAACATCCAGGCTTAGCATTTTATTGCTAAATGACAGAGATCCGTTCATTCGGATGAGCGCAGATAGCTCTGCTTTTGAACAGCAGGGCTTTGATTCCTCCTGCGTCATTTCTTTTTTAGTTTCAGAAGCAAACGACATATAACGTTTCCCCCTTTCTTGCAGAACCTATCTTCTTAGATTCTCATTGTCCTGCATATTCGAAAAGCCATTTCGCTACTTCGATTGCATCATGTCGCACTGCGCCATTATATACGACGGAAATGTCTTTCTTCACGATATCTATGTCTAGTGTCTCTAGCTTATCTAAATCTATTTTAACTGGTGATGCCATCTCTTGCTTATATAAATATTGAACGTTTTCAGGAATCTCTTCCTTACTTATAAGAAGAGTATCTAGGAAGTCTTCTCCTACATGGTCAATAAGCGCCTTTACATGATCATAGGCAGTATAGTTATTTGTTTCTCCAGCCTGCGTCATGAGATTACAAATATACACCTTCTTCGCCTTAGAACGAATGACAGCCTTTCGAATATCTTCTACTAATAGATTAGGCAATATACTAGTATAAAGGCTACCTGGTCCAATAGCTATAATATCCGCTTGGCGAATAAGGGTTACAGCCTCTGGTAAAGGCTTTACATCAGCGGGAGTAATAAATACCTTTTCTATCTTTTTCCCATAGTCCGGTATTTTAGATTCCCCTGTAATAATGGTTTTATCCTCAAATTCAGCGTGTAATGTCACTAGCTGATTGGCAGCCGGCAATACTTTGCCATGTATATTAAGCACTCTGCTCATTTCAGTAATTGCATGAGCAAAATCCCCTGTAATAGAGGTTAATGCTGTTATCATGAGATTTCCTAAGGAGTGTCCCTCTAGCTCACTGGAATGTGCAAATCGAAACTGGAACATTTCCTCTACTAGCGGTTCTACCTCTGATAATGCTGCTAAAACGTTACGAATATCACCTGGTGGTGGAATATCATAATCATCTCTCAATCTACCAGAGCTTCCTCCATCATCAGCTACTGTAACGATAGCTGTAATATCTAGTGGAAGCTTTTTTAGACCTCGGAGTAAGGTTGATAAGCCAGTACCTCCACCTAAAATGACTATTTTTTTTCGGTGTTTTGTACGACCCATTTAGTCATTCCTTCCTAATTGTAACGTCTCGATGCGTAATTATAGTTTCGTCATCCGCCTTCAAAAGGTTACCAAAATATTCTGCCAGTGTAACAGAACGATGTTGACCGCCCGTACAACCAAAGGCAATTACAAGCTGCGTTTTTCCTTCTCTTTTGTACTGCGGTATCATAAAGTTGAATAGATCAGTCAGCTTCTCTATTAAAGTCTTCGTGTCTGCCCATTTTAGAACGTAGCTAGAAACTTCTTCATTTAACCCTGATTTCAAACGAAGCTCCTCTATGTAATAAGGATTTGGGAGGAAACGCACATCAAAAACCAAATCAGCATCAATGGGAATTCCATGCTTAAACCCGAACGACATGACATTCACCGTAAAGACCTTGCTTCCATTCGAAGAAAATTCCTCTTGAATTTTTTCACGTAGCTCTCGAGGCTTCATCTTTGAAGTATTATAAATGAATTGAGCTCTGCCTTTTAAATCAGAGAGAAGCTCTCTTTCTTTTTTGATGCCCTCTAAAGGCAATCCAGCATTAGCCAATGGGTGGGAACGTCTAGTTTCCTTATATCTTCTGACAAGTACCTCATCTTGTGCATCTAAAAACAGGACCTTCGGAGTTACAGAAGTTGCTTCCTGAAGATGATTAACTGAATCCACCAATGAGTGAAACATTTCTCCGCCTCGCATATCCATGACAGCAGCAATGTTTCGAGGTTGCTGGTTTGACTCAATCATTAGCTTTATAAATGTACTTAATAGTTCGGGTGGAAGATTATCGATGCAATAATATCCTAGATCCTCAAAGCTTTGTATAGCTACTGTTTTTCCTGCTCCGGACATACCCGTTATTATAACGACTTCTGTTTCTTGCTTTGGTTGTGCTTCCACTGTTTATATTTCCTCCCCTGATTGCTGAATAGTTTCACTTATCAATGAAAATTCTGGAGTATAAACGAAGGTACCATACTGCATACCTTTTTCTTTTACAGCGAACAATAGATTAGTACGGTCTCCTTCAGCCATCGGAAGATGTTGTAAGGATTCAACTGGGTGCCATTCAAGCACACCTTCTTTAGTTTCTTTATATGGTGTTCCTTCTATATCTGTTCCGATAAAGGTAAATAACATCCATTCATCTATACGCTTACCGTCTTCTTCAATCACCATAGTATAAATACCTTTTAAATGAGGATTGATAGGCACTGTGTTTGTTTCTTCCGTAAATTCACGTACCGCAGAAACTAGAATGGATTCTCCTTCCTCCATCTTGCCACCTGGCGCTACGTACCAATTTCTACGTGGTTTCTTTAATAAAAGAACTTTGTTGTCTTTACATATAAGTAAGTTAGCGATTCTTTGCACGTATGGTCACTCCATCTTTCACTTTAGTTACATTCTATTATACATGAACTTACACAAAAAGAGACTGCTTCACGACTTAAATCGCAAAACAGCCTGTTCAAAATCTTGCATATATAAAAAGGGGGTCAATTTATATACTTTAATATACACCTTTAATATTTCAGTACAGTTACAGTTAAATTAAGATAAAATTAAATCACACATTTGTTGTATTTTTATCTTTTAAGTGCTCGATATAGTGCTGAGCTGATAATGCTGCAACACTTCCGTCACCTGTTGCTGTAACGATTTGGCGAAGCATCTTGTCTCGAACATCACCAGCGCCAAAGATTCCAGGTACAGTTGTTTCCATTTTTTCGTTTGTCACGATATAACCATTTTCGTTTAAAATACCAAGATTAGTAAATGGTTTAGTTAATGGAAGCATTCCTACATATACGAAGACGCCGTCTGTATCAAATGATTTTTCTGAACCATCCGTTGTAGAGACTAGAGTAACACTAGAAACCTTACCATCTGTTCCATGAATCTCTTTTAATGTTGTATTCCAGATGAAATCAATTTTTTCATTTGCAAAGGCACGATCTTGCAGGATTTTTTGAGCACGAAGCTTATCTCTGCGGTGAACAATCGTTACTTTGTTAGCAAATTTAGTTAGGAAGGCTCCTTCTTCTACAGCAGAATCTCCTCCTCCAACCACTACAAGGTTTTTACCTTTAAAGAATGCACCATCACATACTGCACAATAGCTGACGCCACGACCACCAAGCTCTGTCTCACCGGGAATACCCATTTTTTTGTATTCGGCACCTGAAGAGATGATGACTGCTAACGCGTTATATTCTTTTCCGCTTACTTTAACTGTTTTATAGTCTCCATTATCAATTACCTCGGACACGTCACCGTAAGCATATTCTGCACCGAATTTTTTTGCATGGTCGAACATTTTAGTGGAAAGCTCAGGTCCTAAAATTGTTTCAAACCCTGGGTAGTTTTCTACCTCTTCTGTGTTGGCCATTTGGCCGCCAGGAATTCCACGCTCAATCATTAAAGTGGAAAGGTTTGCTCGTGAAGTGTAAACAGCAGCTGTCATGCCTGCTGGACCGGCACCTATAATTATTACGTCATATATTTTTTCAGTTGTCATCTAAATTCCTCCTACTTACTACATACCAACAATCTAACTAATTTTATATCCTTCATCAACTAATATGCTTAGGAGTCAGAAAAAGGTAAAAATTGGATGAGTTCGTTGACATATTTCGTGAGTGTTGCAGTTGTAATCCCATATTGCTCGGCAAACTGTTTTTTCGTCACGTTTTTCATACGAGACGAAGCAAACATATACTCCGTAGCGGCTGCCAAAGCACGTGGATTTTTAAATGCGTAAGCACGTTCTAATGCTCTCTCTACTAAAACAAACCACATTTGGAACAGGAAGGTATCTGACTGTTCTAATGGTTTATGAGCGTCATAGAGTAAGTCAGATGCAGAAATTGCTCTTAAAAAAGCTTTTTCAGCTGGAGACTTTTCATCAAATTTATGGCCTAATGAATTGGCCAAAAACAGTTTTTCCATAGTAGTTAGCTCATCCACTACAATCCATTTAGGATGGGCAATAATTTCCTGGCGATGTCTAGATTTCCCTAAAAGATAGAATCCAAATATACGTTCACTAATATGTTTATCCTGTAGCTTTTCCAATATCAAATTCTTTTGTTCATCACTATCTGGCTCCACTAAATCCTTCATTTGCGGTAGCCAAGGCTCGAAGCCTGCTTTTTCAGGGTCAAGTTTTAAAAGTGCCTTCCAAGCATTGCGGGCAACTTCCTCATGCCCTGCAAAGTATGCAGAGTGCGAGAGCCAAAAGTAAAATCCAGGGTCTGCTTCAAAACCTTTTCTCTGTAAGCTTCTCAGCCATTTGAAGGCTTGTTCATATTTACCAATCAACGCAAAGGTAGCACCTAATTTGTATCGGTGCTCGATAAAATATGGATTAATCTTGGACAGGAATTCGATGATTTCATCTAGTTCCTCGGTATTTTTTTCATAATAATGAATTACCGCAAGATTACATAGCGCATGGATGTTCCCTGGGTTTTCTCTTAGAACTTGATGCAGTAAAGCCTTCGATTGCTCCTCTTCCCCTATATAAAAATAGGCAAGGGCCAGATTATTAAAGGCAGCCCAGAAATCAGGATGATCAGCAATTATAGATTCAAGTAGCTCCACGGCTTCCTCAAACTTTCCTTGCTCCATTAAACGTCTCGCCTTTTCCTGTAAAAACAAGGCTTCACTTGATGGAGTATCCAGCTGGAGAGATACGATATCCTCCTGCTCGGTAAAGTCGACGATTTCCATCGCTTCCTCCATATATTCTCCGCTTATTTCTTTTTCTAAATACATTTTGGCAAAGCGATTTGCCTCTATGAAGTTTCCTAAATGAGCATTTACCTCAGCTAAGAAGAATATAATATCCCCTTCGTTTGGGTCAAGCGCATGGGCACTTCTTAATAATTCATGAGCATAATCATATTTATCAAATTCCATTTGCAAAATGGCGTATTGGAGTAAAATCATTGGGTCATCCGGGCTTAAATCAGATGCTCTTTTTAAATACTTATGAGCTTTTTGATACTCATCCTTTTGAAGTTCATCTAATGCTTTTTTATAGTAATATTCGCCAGTCGGCAAGAATGAAATTATATTTTCTTTGTCTATTTTCTTTTTTCTTTTATTATTCAAGATAATCCTCCGAAAAATAATAAGGAACGTTATCACAACGTCCCTTATCAGTATAATCTCAGTATATCATAAAGTATTATTTTTTATGTGATTTCGTTTCATGTCTTTTTTGCAATACTTGTAATAAATCATAATAGCTTACATTTTGGTTTTGCAATAAAACAAGCAAGTGATAGATGAGGTCTGCGGCCTCCCATTTCAGCTCCTCTGCATCGTTATTTTTAGAGGCTATAATTACTTCTGATGCTTCCTCTCCGACCTTCTTGCATATTTTGTCTACACCTTTTTCAAACAGGTAAGTTGTATAGGCTCCCTCTGGCATCGTTTGTTGACGTTCTTCAATAGTTTTTATCAAGTTAGTAAGTACATTATAGCCAGATGCCTCTTCGAATTTTTCTAAGCTCTTATGAAAGCATGTCTCTTCTCCCGTATGGCAAGCCGGTCCACTAGGCAGCACTTCTAGTACGAGTGCATCTGAGTCACAGTCTGTTTGAATCGATACGACATGTTGGGTATTTCCAGACGTTTCTCCCTTGTGCCAAAGCTCTTGTCTGCTTCGGCTAAAGAACCATGCTTCCTTCGTCTCAACCGTTTTTTCATAAGCCTCCTCATTCATATACGCAAGCGTTAAAACCTCTCTTGTAACGGCGTGCTGTACAATTACTGGGATTAGTCCTTTATCGTCAAATGTTAATGTAGCCATGTTAAAAACTCCCCTTCAAGGATTGCTTGTTAATTTATTTTTTGTAACGCATCTGATAGTGTAAAACGGTTATTGTATAACGCTTTTCCTGTTATTACTCCACTTACGCTAGAAATTTTAGCCAACTCGGCAACTGCTCCAATGTCCTCTAAGGAGCTGATGCCACCTGAAACAATAATGGACAAACCTGTCGCCTCGGCAAGTTCTTTATTGGCTTTTAAATTTGGGCCCTGTAGTGTTCCATCTGTTGCAATATCCGTGAAAATGACATGTTTTGCTCCCTTGGAGGCAAAGTATTGGCCTACTTCAACTGCAGATTTACCAGAGGTTTCTAGCCAACCATGAGTTGCTACCATACCATCTTTTGCATCTAAGCCAATGACAATTCTGTCTCCACCATACTCCTCGATCAGTTCGGCAACAAGCTCAGGCTGTGAAATAGCAAGACTTCCAATAATGACACGGCTTACACCGTTATCCAAATAGTAGCTAACATCCTCCTTCGAGCGTATCCCACCACCTATTTGAACTTTAACTGGAAGCTCATTGGCAATTCGAATGACCTCATTTGCATGAATCTTTTCTCCATCCTTTGCTCCGTCTAAATCAACAAGATGAATCCATGTAGCTCCTTCATTTGCGAACTTTTTTGCCATCTCAAATGGAGAATCTCCATAAATCGTTTCTTGGTCATAATCCCCTTGATAAAGGCGTACACATTTACCACCCTTCATATCTATTGCAGGATACACTTGTATCGAACTCATGATATACCTCCTTTATGTGAGTAGACCTTTTGTGGAAGGTACACCCTTCACTCGATCATCTATTGTAATAGCTTCGTCAATGGCACGAGCCAGCGCCTTAAAGATTGCTTCAATCATGTGGTGAGTATTTGCCCCGTAATGAACAATTACATGGACATTCATACGTGCTTCTAGTGCAAACTTCCATAAAAACTCATGGACTAACTCTGTATCAAACGTACCAACCTTTTGTGTCGGAAATTGTGCTCTGAATTCTAAATGAGGTCTGTTCGAAATATCGATAACAACCTGAGCTAAAGCATCATCCATTGGAACAAATGCATTACCGTAGCGTTTGATGCTCTTTTTATCTCCTAATGCCTCTTTTACTGCTTGGCCGAGAACAATGCCTATGTCCTCTGTCGTATGGTGATCGTCAATATGCGTGTCACCATTTGCTTTTATCTTAGCGTTAAACAATCCATGTTTAGTGAACAGGTCTAGCATATGGTCCATAAAAGGAACACCTGTCTCGATTTCAGCCTTCCCCTCACCATCTAGGTTAATATCTACATACACCTTTGTCTCATTTGTCATTCTTTCTATTTGAGCGTTTCTTTGTTTAATCATTTAATAACTCCTTTTCCCAGCTTCTTGATTCAACAGAGCGTGCATGGCCCTCTAATTGCTCTAGTCTAGCCAAGCGAGCGATTTTAGGATATTGCTCCTGCCACATTTCCTTCGAATAATAAACTACGCTTGTTTTTTTAACAAAGTCATCTATATTCAACCCGCTTGAAAAACGGGCAGTACTATTAGTCGGCAGTACGTGGTTCGTTCCTGCAAAATAATCACCTACTGGCTCACTGCTATATCGACCAATGAAAATAGCCCCAGCATGCCTGATTTGCTCGCTTAGCTCTTTTGCATTTTCTGTGATAATCTCTAAATGCTCAGGAGCTAATTCATTTGTTGCTTTAACCGCCTGTTGTAGCGATTCAGCCAAATAGATGCGTCCATAGTTTTCAATAGATGCTCGAGCAATTTCTTCACGTGGCAGCAGTTGTAGCTGTCTTTCCACTTCATCTGACACTTTTTGTGCTAATCGCTCACTAGTGGTTATTAAAACAGAGCTTGCAAATGGATCATGCTCCGCCTGTGCTAGTAAATCGGCAGCTACCTCATCGGCAAAGGCTGTATCATCAGCGATAATAGCAATCTCACTAGGTCCTGCAATCATATCAATAGCTACCTTGCCAAACACTTCTCTTTTCGCAAGTGCCACATAGCTGTTACCAGGTCCTGTGATTTTATCGACAGGCTTAATGGATTCCGTTCCATATGCAAGTGCTGCAATCGCCTGGGCTCCTCCTACCTTATAGATTTCGGTAATACCTGCGATTTTAGCTGCAACTAAAACCGAAGCAGGTAGCTTCCCGTCCTTAGAGGGTGGAGATACGATGACTACTCGATTTACTCCTGCGACTAGTGCTGGAATGGCGTTCATGAGAACAGAGGATGGATACGCTGCTGTTCCTCCAGGAACGTATAACCCAACAGCATCTAGTGGGGAAATTCTATATTGAATATACGAGTTTTTTTCTAAAGCAAGGTCAATATTTTGTCTGATTTGCTTCTCGTGAAACAGCCGAATGTTATCTGTCGCTTCCTTTAAATCTTCTACTAACTGAGGTTCAAAGCTGAAGAATGCCTCTTCCATCTCCTCATCGGACACTTTCAAATTTGAAAGCCTTACCCCATCCCATTTTTCTGTATAAGCGAATAACGCTTGATCTCCGTTTTCTTTCACATCGGAAATCACCTCACGTACAGTTGTCACATGATCGATATTTGCCTGTTCCATAGACCGCTGTAAAGAAATGGTGTCTGTAAGCTTTTCTATTTTCATCGTGGCATTCCCTACCTTTTTAGAAGTTCTTTATTTAGCTTCGCAACGAACGCTCGAATTCGCTCGCTTTTTACTCGATAGCTTACCGGGTTAACGATTATCCTAGATGATATATCGACAATTTTTTCATATTCTACTAATCCATTTTCCTTTAACGTTTGTCCTGTAGATACAATGTCGACGATACGATCGGCAAGGCCAATCATTGGAGCTAGCTCAATAGAACCGTTCAGTTCAATGATCTCCACCTGCTCCCCTTTTTCCTTATAAAAATTGGTCGCAATCGTTGGATATTTAGTAGCAACACGAGGAGCTATCTCATTCATAACAGTATTCGGCAACCCTGCTGTCGCAATATAGCATTTACTAATATGCAAATCTAATAGTTCATGCACGTCCCGATGCTGCTCTAGCAAAACGTCCTTCCCCGCTATTCCAATGTCGGCAACCCCATGCTCCACATAAACCGGAACATCCATGGGCTTTGCCAGAATAAATTGTATCCTCTCATCCGGTGCCTCTACGATCAACTTACGAGAATCACTAATTTCGGCTGGTAAGTTAAATCCTGCGTCGATAAATAATTGATATGCTTCTTCAAAAATACGTCCTTTAGGCATTGCAATCGTTAATTCATTCACTTGCAGAACCACCTTCTACTACCTTAATTATTTCATGAAAACTATCTTGATAGGCTTCTATGTCATGGACACTGTCCTTATATTGAAGGGTGACACGCTCTCCATTATTTCTTCTTGCCTCCGCTAGCACATTAGCCTTCAGGAATGAACCCTTATCAAATAAAAGAAGCGTATGCTTTTCATCAGTTGCCTTTTTAGGCAATACTTCTAACAAGCGATCAACCCGTATTCCAAAGCCCGTAGCTCCCACGCTTTGTTCAAATTGCCTAAATAGCTCGTCATATCTTCCCCCATTGCCAACTGGAAAACCACTTCCTGCTGCATGAATTTCAAATAACATACCTGTGTAATAGCTCATATGACTCGCCAATGAAAAATCAAACGAGTAAATAGCAGAATCACTCAATTGTATTTCTAAAAGCTGCTCCAGTTGTTCAATCTGATCCAATAAATACTGTTGTTCGTCTGTCAAAAGCTGTCTAAAATCTTCCCATGATTTAGACTCTAGCGTATAATCTACAAGCTTTGTCAAATTCTCCTTTTGTGTGTCTGTCAGCTTCAAGTCATCTAGCATTTGTACAAATCCTACAAAGTTCTTTTCTACTAGGAGCAGTCTAAGTGTTTCGACTTGCTCTAGCTTGCTAGCATTGTTAGAAAGAATTGCTGTCAGTATTCCAGCATGACCAATAGTAATTTGGAAGTTCTCCACGCCTAACGCTTTAATGAGTTCTACTGCGGTATAGATAATTTCACTGTCTCCATAAGCACTAAAATCACCAATCAGCTCTAGGCCCAGCTGTTCAAATTCCGCTGGTCTTCCGCCTTCACGTTGCTGTGCACGAAAGACGTTAGCATAATAAGCTAAACGTAATGGATTTTTTTCCTTTAAAAGCTTTGATGCTGCAATTCTAGCAATCGGGGTTGTCATATCAGGTCTAAGAACAAGCATCTCACCTTGATTGTCCACCAACTTAAATAATGAGGATTCATCGATTGCAGATGCTTTCCCAATGGTTTCAAAATACTCTACCGATGGCGTTTTGATAAAGTCATATCCTTTGTTTCGAATAAATTCTCTCGCTATAGATCTTATGTATTCTTTTTGCTCATTAACCTCTGGAAATGAGTCTCGCATCCCAAGCGGCTTTTCAAACATTTGAATTTTACTCAATGGTTTCACCTCTTATTATTAAATACTTCACTATGCTAGAGTGCTAATATAATAAATTAAGTAAATTTTATACTATTTCATACTATTCGTCAACTTCAGAACGTTATCGAAATCAGTAGGATTTTGAACAAGCTTACAGCTTCATTCAATAAGTAATAAAAAGCTTGAGATTGGAGGACAATCTACTATTTATATTATTTGTACTAATGCTTTGTGAATCGCTTCCGAAGACTGATTTGTAGTGTAGAGATACTAAGAGCTTGCTCGACTCAGCGACAAATATTTGAAAAAGAAAAAAAGTACCTGCTTAATGATTAAGCAGATACTTCTTAGATTTTATTTTTCCAATACTTCTATTAAATATACCTAACGATTTGTTCAAGAGGAAGGCGTGAAGATCCGTATGCAGGAGCAGCTGCTTCTCCTATAGCAATAAGTAAAATTGGTACTTCATTTGGAAGTAAGTTAAATTTTTCAGCAAATTTGACTTTATCAAAGCCACCCATTGGGACTGTGTCGTAGCCCATATCTTTAGCTAATAACATAATTTGCATGGATATAAGTCCTGCATCAAAATGTACAATATTTTTCATTGTTTCTTGAGGTAAGTTTCCGTACAAGGCAAGAGAATTTTTTATCATTAAATCAGCTAATTCTCTAGGCATAAATTTTTGTTCATAGTTAGCGTCATATATTTTTTCTGCATTTTTGTACATTTCTAAATCTCCGAGTACAGCTATTATTGCTGATGAAGTCTCCACTTGTTCCTGATTATTAGCAATCACACGTAACTCTTTTTTTACCTGTTGATCTTCAATTACTATAAAACGCCATGGCTGCATATTGCTTGAAGAAGGCGCTGTAATCGCTTTTTGTAACAAAATTTGTATTTCTTCATGAGGAATAACGACATTTTCTTTATATTTACGAACTGACTTTCTTTCGTGGATTAATTGGTCGATTGTTGTTTGTGTTTTTGGCATCTTAGATACCCCTTTCAAATGAATTATTTCGAAGTTTCAAGGAATGTCGTGTATTTTTCCTTTTAACTATTTAGCATTTCTGTGTTATCAATTAACTTTTTCACTAATATTTGAAGTTGCTTTATCTCTTGATCTGTAAATCCATTAAATAATTCATCAATAAATTGATTTTTATCTAAATCACAGTTCTCTAAAGTGCTTATACCGGCATCTGTAATCTCTACAATCACTTCTCTATTATTTTGCTTATTTCGATTGCGAACAACAAAGTTCTTCTCTTCCAGTATTTTTAAGTGTCTTGTAATTGCTGCTTGATCAATTTTCAACGTTTGCTGTAACTCTATTTGGGAAAGCTGTGCTCGTTCGAATAATGTGTGTAACATTTCATACCTGGTGAAACTAATACCAGTTCTTTTTTCAAAGTTTTGCGCTACTCGTCTATCAATACTTTGAAGCATAAGCAATGTTTGTTTTATTTCTTTAAAGGATTTAGTCATCGTTCCCCTCCTTACCCCTTGACGAATCAACTCTTGACTAATCAATCATTGACTCGTCAATTATATCTCAGTAAAAATATTAATCAAGTATTTTGCTTGAGAGAATTAGTTGGTAGTTTTTATCATATAAAAACTACACCTCCCCTTGTTAGTTAAAATCTAACAGGGGAGGTGCAGCTCTTTTCTAACATTAAATAGTTTTTTACTTTGCATTACGCTCTAGCATTTGTTCCTTCGTATAAATAATACTCATTGGGTTGCCTCCTACGAAGCAGCCCTCTGGCACGTCAGCATTTACTAGTGTTGCCGCAGAGATAATAGCGTCATTTCCTATTGTTATCCCAGGTAAAATAGTGGAGTTAGCGCCTATTAATACGCGATCTCCGATAATAACATCGCCAATTCGGTATTCATCAATTAAATATTCATGTGCCAATATCGTTGTGTTGTATCCTATAATCGTATTATTTCCTACTTTAATTCTTTCAGGAAACATAACATCTACCATCACCATTAAAGCAAAAGAAGTTTCCTTTCCAACTTCCATTCTTAAAAAAGTACGATAAAAAAAGTTTTTCCAGCTTAAAAAAGGTGAATATCTCGCTGCCTGGATAAAAATAAAATTTTTTATCACCTTCCAGAAAGGTACCGTATCGTACACATGCCACAGGGAATTAGCTCCCTTTACAGGGTATCTCTCCGTTTTTCTCATAAGTGCTGTCCTTTTTTTATAGAAAGTAAATCACTGATATGCTGCAGCATATAGGTTGGATTAAATGTTGCCAAGAATGCCTCACCCTTTATAGACCAAGCTACAGCGGCAGTATCTACTCCAGCACGTTGCCCACCAACTATGTCATGAAAATTGTCACCAATCATGAGGGCGTTTTCCTTACTGACATTCAATTGCTCTAGGGCAAGCAGAATAGGTTCAGGATCAGGCTTAGTATTTGATACATCTTCATAACCCACGATTGTGTCAAATAATGACTGACATCCAACAAGCTGAAGCCCTCTATCAATCATGGATCTTCTCTTTGTAGAAACGATTGCTAACTTATAGCCTTGATTCTTTAATTTTTGAAGGGTTTCGACAACCCCATCGAATGCTGTAACCATTTGATCGTGCTGTTCCTCATTCCACGCCCTGTATGACAAAATAAGTGACTCAGTTAACAATGGATCGATGCCATCAAAGGTTTCCCGAAGTGATGGCCCTAAAAAAGGTATTACACTTTCTCTATCATATTTCCCAGGAAATTTATCTCCTAAAATATGTAAAAAACTTTCAATTATGAGCTCATTAGTATTTAACAACGTTCCATCAAGATCAAAAAGCAACGCTTTATAGGTTGTTACGTTCATGTTGTAAACACTTCCTTGGTTCTTTTCTGTTCTGATTTTCGCCAAATATAGGCGACAATAATCGTCAAGACAAAAGCCGTAATCAATCGAATGAGCAAGAGAGGTAAAATTGGAATTCCTAATGGAACAAAAATTAACGTATCCTCTACAACGGCGTGACATGCCACTAAAAAGATGAATGCTAAAGTTGCGTCCTTCTTACTTACTCCGTCCTCCTGAACCGCTTGAATCATTACTCCTGCTCCATAAGCAAGGCCAATCACTAGACCAGCGACTAGAGTCATGGAAGCATTTGGCTGCACACCAATTACTTTGGTGAAAGGTGCCAGTTTATCTGAAAACTTTTGTAAGTAATTTCGGTCCTTTAAAAATTGGATGATCACCATAAGTGGAATAACAATTAGAGCAAGCTGCAAAACACCAAATGTGGCTTTTTGAAGACCGAGTAAAATAATTTCAAACCAGCCATCCGGTATGTTTTGTGTTGCGGTAACTACCCCATACTTTGCTACCTCGCCACCACCTTGCCATACTAAGTTAATAACAACCGCTGAAACTATAGCGAGTCCGAATCGGACAACTAATACGATCCATAGCTTCACTCCAACCTTTAAAGCAACTCCTGTTTCAATAAAGATATTATGGGAGAACGATAGCATGGTTGCTAATATAAATACTTCCTTCACGGTTAACTCTAAAGACAATATTCCTGCTATACCTGCATAAAGATTTAATGCATTTCCTAGTACAAGTGGAATAGCTGCTTCTCCACGTAAGCCTATTAACCCCATAAAAGGCTCTATAAATTGTATTATCCATGGCAAAACAGGAGTGTGCTGCAAAATCACTACTATTAATGTTATTGGAAAGATAACCTTACTTAACGTCCACGTTGTTTTTAGACCGGCAGACAATCCCCTTTTAAGAGTCCCCATTTCCATACCCAATCCCATCTTTCTTACTTGTCTTGATAACGCACAACTGGCTTAACCATTATTCTTCTATAAACAAATATAATAATTGCTACTGCAATAGTCACTAGTGATACAACCTGTGCAGTACGCAAATCACCTATTAAATATAAACTATCTGTACGCATTCCCTCGATAAAGAAACGTCCAACTGAATACCATGTTAAATAGAAGAGGAACATTTCTCCGCGACGCAAGTTCACCTTACGAAGGAACAGCATAATAATGACTCCAATCAAGTTCCAAATAGACTCATAAAGGAATGTCGGGTGATAATATTTTCCCTCAATATACATTTGCTCTATAATCCAGTTTGGAAGGAATAGGTTTTCTAAGAAAGTTCTCGTTACCTCTCCACCATGTGCCTCCTGGTTCATAAAGTTACCCCAACGGCCAACTAACTGACCAATCAAAATACTTGGTGCCAATATGTCCGTAACCTTCCAGAAAGAACTCCGACGTTTTCTCGTAAAGAAGTAAGCAGTTAAGAACGATCCAATTAAGGCACCGTGAATCGCTATACCACCCTCCCATATTTTAATAATATTCTCTGGGTGCTGACTATAGATATCCCACTTAAAAATTACGTAGTAAATACGTGCACTAATAATAGCGATTGGAACTGCCCAAAGAAGTAAATCGGTTAAATAATCCGGATGAAATCCTCTTTTTACCATTTCACGCTGTCCAACTATAAATGCAAGTACGATTCCAAACGCAATAATTATACCGTACCATCTTACTTCTAGCGGTCCTAATGAAAAAGCGACCGGATCAATTGCCTGTAGAATATTCATAAAAGCTCCTCTCAACCAAATATATTATTTAAAATTCTCCATTTTGGTTTATAACATCGTCTAATCGCTTTGCAAAATCCTCTGCTGCATTAACACCCATTTTTTTCAATCGGTGATTCATGGCAGCAACTTCTATGATGACCGCTAAATTTCGACCTGGTCGAACTGGGACCGTTAGCTTAGTCACCGCAGTATTAATAATCTCCATTTTCTCTTCCTCAAGACCTAGTCTGTCGTAAGTTTTCTTTTCATCCCAGATTTCTAGCTCGATTACAAGAGTAATTCGTTTATAGCTTCGAATGGCGCTAGCACCAAACAGTGTCATAATATCTATTATACCTAATCCACGAATCTCCAAAAGATGCTCAATCAATTTTGGGGCGCTTCCTACTAAAGTGTCCTCGCCCTCCTGTCTGATTTCCACGCAATCATCCGCAACTAACCGATGTCCCCTTTTCACTAATTCTAGGGCTGTCTCACTTTTACCTACACCGCTTTTTCCAGTGATCAATACACCTACACCATATATATCTACCAATACTCCGTGAACAGCAGTAGTAGGTGCTAGCATACTTTCCAAATAATTCGTAAGCATACTAGAAAATCTAGTGGTCGGCATGCTAGTAGTTAGAACAGGCACCGAGTTCTCGTTAGATGCTATAATTAACTCACTGGGAACCTCCATGCCATGAGCAACAATAATAACAGGTGTGTCCTGTGCACAAAGCTTCATCATCCGGTCAGATCTTTCTTTAGGTTTGAGTAATTCAAAAAAAGAAACTTCCGTTTTTCCCATTAACTGAATGCGATCGGAAGGATAGTGCATAAAGTAACCAGCCATTTCTATACCAGGTCTTGAAATATCACTTATAGAAATGTGTCGTCCAATACCCTCTTGTCCGCTAACTAAGGACAAATTAAATTTCTCTTGTATATCTTTTGTCGTAACATGAGACACATTTTCCACTCCTTTTACCCTCTGATAAACTTAGTTCTTATTTTAGCATGAATAAACATTGAATTAGTATCCATTTATCTTTTCTCTTCCTATTTATTAGTTAAAAGGAGTGAAGCGTATTGAGGATTATATTAGATGCAGGTCATGGCCCAGAAACAGCAGGAAAAAGAACCCCCGATGGTAAGATGAAGGAATTTGAGTTTAACAGTGCGGTCACAAGATTAGTTAAGAAAGAGTTAGATAACACCGGAATCGTAGTTATTTTTAGTCATTCTGATGATGTCGATGTACCATTACGAGAGCGAACTTCCCTTGCGAACAAATTAAAAGTACAAGCTTTTATTTCCATCCACGCCAATGCATATGGGAGCAATTGGAATGAAGTGAACGGTATAGAAACCTTCACGTATTTGAAGCCTTCCGCCGATTCTATTTTACTAGCAAAGCATATTCATGAATCCCTCTGTATCTCTGTGGAACGGAAAAATCGGGGGGTTAAACAGAAGGATCTAGCTGTTGTACGAGATACTATCATGCCAGCAGTTCTAGTGGAATGTGGTTTTATGACGAACAAAGAGGAAGCAAGGCTTCTGCAATCCGAAGAATATCGTTTAAAATGTGCACAAGGAATTGCCACTGGAATAAAGATTTGGGTAAAAAATAAAAACTAAAAAAAGTAGAAGGGTGTTTGTGAACATCCCCTTCTACCTTTTTCCTACCTATTGCACTTTCTTAAGCGTACCAACTCTATATAATTTTGAAGGACTTTATAAAGAAAAGACCAAGTCAACAAATGACTTGGTCTTAGTTGTTTATTATGCTTCCGTTGTATATCTAACTAAAACGGATCCTGTTTTAGCATCTCCATATACTCGTAACGGCTCTCCCTCAGAGTCTACTACTTTTGTGAAGCCTACTTTTTTATTGAGAAGCTGCTCAGATTGGTTTAACTGAGTTACATCAGAAAGCTGCACATCTATACGCCCTAACTGTGTAGAAGTTTCGCCTTTTAAAGAAACGTTTTTAGGTACATAAATTTCAACAGTACCTGCTACCGCTGTTCCTTCGATTTTACGTGCTTCTTTGTCTTTCGTTGTCAGAATTACATGCCCACTAACCGAAGAGCCTTCTATGTCCTTCAATTTTCCATCTACGTAAATGCGGCCATTCATCGTTTCTACCTCAACGGTGTCACCTTCAACATTTTGAACCTGGACTGAGCCATTTACAGTTTCTATGTCTGCTCTATGGAACTTACTATCTTCCAATTCCACCTTACCGTTTGTTGTCTTAATCTTAAAGGTTTTAGATTCTAGGTTTTTCGCAATGAAATCACCGTTAAACAAACGCGCAGAAATATGATTATATTCTTTTTCTGGTATATAAAGTGCTACTTGTACGGCTACCGTTTTCATATCACTATAAACACGTAATTTATTTCCTTCAGTAGTAAAGATAAACTCATTTTGGAATCTTGTTCTTGCTTCTTCCTCTGTAGAATTTTTAAAGGATTTTACCTTCACTGTAGCGTGGGTAAAAGGCTCCTCAGATGGATGAATTTCCACTTTACCATTTGCAAGATTAATCGCGATATCCTCAAATTGTATATCTTCTTTTACAAATTTTTCTTCAAACGTAACCGGATCACTTAATTTAACTTCAAACTCGAAATCCTTCATCTTATCTACAGTTCCTTGCATGAATTGCATGAAGCGATCTCCTACCATAGTAAAATCACGTTTCAGCTCTTCGATAAAATCAGTATTTCCTTGTCTCGTTTGGTGCGTTTTTTCTTTTTCTTTTTCTTCAAACTTCTGCTCATTTACTTGGGGAGTGACTATTGTTGCTTGCTTACCGAGCTCTTCTAAAAGTGCTAGTGCTTCCTGTGCAGTAATCGTGCCGTTTTCAACCATATCTAAAATACGTTTACGTTCCTCTTGCATAGTGAAAGGCCTCCTCATAAATTAAAAGTGTATTGCAAATTTCTTCCTATTAGTTATACGTTCTATGAGTCAAAAAGTTTCATTGAAGCTTTTTGAGTTTTTTAACTTTTTGTAGTTGCTTTGTTAATGCCTTCTTCCATTCTTTTACGGTCACGCTCTAATATAGTTTTTAAATACTTACCAGTATAGGAATTCTTGGCTTCTGCAATTTTTTCTGGTGTTCCAGATGCTAGGATTGTTCCACCTTTATCGCCACCCTCTGGTCCCAAATCAATTAAGTAATCAGCTGTTTTAATGACGTCCAAATTATGTTCAATGACTAGAACAGTATCTCCATTTTCAACTAAGCGCTGTAAAACAATAAGTAATCTTGCAATGTCATCGACATGTAACCCTGTAGTTGGCTCATCCAAAATATAAAATGACTTACCATTAGAGCGCTTATGTAGCTCTGAAGCCAGTTTCACACGTTGCGCTTCTCCACCAGAAAGAGTGGTTGCGGGCTGACCAAGTTCCATATAACCTAGCCCCACATCAAAAAGGGTTTGTATTTTACGACTGATTTTCGGATGGTTTTCAAAGAAAGCAACCCCTTCTTCTACTGTCATCTTCAAAATGTCCGAAATGCTTTTTCCTTTATATAATACTTCCAGTGTCTCTCGATTATAGCGTTTACCATGACATATCTCGCAAGGTACATAAACATCCGGTAAAAAGTGCATCTCGATTTTGATAATTCCATCGCCTCGACAAGCCTCACAGCGTCCACCTTTTACATTAAAGCTGAAGCGTCCTTTTTTATATCCTCTAATCTTAGCCTCATTAGTCGTTGCAAAGAGATCTCTTATATCATCAAAAACGCCAGTATAAGTGGCAGGATTTGAGCGAGGTGTGCGTCCAATCGGCGACTGATCGATATCAATCACCTTATCTAGCATTTCAATTCCCTCTATTGCTTTATGTGCACCTGGCAACGTTCTAGCTCGGTTAATGTTGTGTGCTAATGATTTATACAGAATTTCGTTGACCAATGTACTTTTCCCAGAGCCAGATACACCTGTCACAGCTGTAAATACCCCTAGTGGAATATCGACATTAACATTTTTCAGGTTATTTTCCTTAGCACCTTTAATCTTAATAAAACGACCATCCGGTTTTCTTCTTTCTAGAGGAAGAGGGATAAACTTTTTCCCGCTTAAATATTGTCCTGTAAGAGAATTTTTATCTTTCATTACCTCTTCAGGAGTTCCGGCAGCTACTATTTGTCCACCATGTACTCCTGCTCCTGGACCTACATCAATCAAATAATCAGCAGCCATCATCGTATCTTCATCATGTTCTACAACGATTAAAGTGTTTCCTATATCTCGCATATCCTTCAGAGTTGCTACTAAACGGTCATTGTCTCTTTGGTGTAGACCGATAGAAGGTTCATCAAGAATATAAAGCACACCCGTAAGACGAGAGCCTATTTGGGTCGCTAAACGAATTCGTTGAGCCTCTCCTCCAGATAACGTCCCAGATGCCCGATTCAGAGTCAAATAATTTAGTCCCACATTATCTAGAAAGCTAAGTCGTTCATCAATTTCTCTTAAAACTAATCGAGCGATTTGCATATCCTTCTCTGACAATGTCAGTTCACTGAAAAATTTATTTGCTTCCTCAATCGAAAATCTAGAAACTTGGCCAATATGCAATGAATCTATTTTCACCGCCATCGTTTCTTCCTTTAAACGGTAGCCCTTACAAGTAGGACAATCATGCTCTGCCATATACTTTTCCATTTGCTCACGAATATAATCAGAGGACGTATCTTTATAACGTCTTTCGATGTTAGCAAGTACACCTTCGAATTGAATCGAATTGTCCCTTACTTGGCCATATTCGTTTTGATAACGGAAACGAATTTTGTCCTTTCCTGAACCGTACATAATTTTGTTCCACTGATCAATAGGTAATTTCTCAACTGGAACATTCATTTTTATTTTGTAATGCTTACACACTGCCTCTAATAGTTTCGGATAGTATTGAGAGCTCGTAGGCTGCCATGCTACAATGGCTCCCTCTTCCAAAGTTAATGATTTATCTGGAACAACTAAATCTGGATTGACCTCTAACTTGGTGCCTAACCCATCACAATCTGTACACGCACCAAATGGACTGTTAAACGAAAACATTCTCGGCTCTAGCTCGCCAATGGAAAAGCCACATATTGGACATGCATGATGCTCGCTAAATAGTAGCTCCTCTTGTTCCATCACATCTATTAGAACTCGTCCATCTCCGAGTCGCAACGCAGATTCTAAGGAATCGCTTAATCGTGCAGCTATACCTTCTTTTAATACAACTCGGTCGATGACTACTTCAATATTATGTTTTTTATTTTTATCTAAGTTTATATCGTCATCTAAGTCTATTAAATCTCCATTAATGCGAACGCGTACATATCCTTGCTTTTTCATGTCTTCTAGTAATTTCACATGAGTTCCTTTACGACCAGAAACAATCGGAGCAAGAATCTGCATTTTAGTTCTTTCTGGATACTCGCTTAATCGGTCAACCATTTGCTCAATTGTTTGCGAGGATATTTCAATTCCATGGTTTGGACAAATTGGCTTCCCTACCCGAGCATATAACAATCGCATATAATCATAAATTTCTGTAACAGTTGCTACTGTAGATCTTGGATTTTTACTTGTCGTCTTTTGATCAATCGAAATGGCCGGTGATAGCCCTTCTATTGAATCAACGTCTGGTTTATCCATTTGGCCTAGAAACTGTCTTGCGTATGCCGATAAGGATTCTACATAACGTCGTTGTCCTTCAGCATAGATAGTGTCAAAGGCTAAGGAAGACTTACCAGAACCAGACAAACCTGTCATAACGACAAGCTTATCTCTTGGTATTTTGATACTTATATCTTTTAAATTATTTGTACGAGCACCTTGAATATTAATCTCTTGGTTTTTCACCAATCATCATCCTTCCAGCTTGAGCTCCAGAATTGCATCACGTAATTCAGCAGCTCGTTCAAAGTTAAGCGCCTTTGCAGCATCTTTCATTTCTTTTTCTAGCTTTTCTAGTAGTTTACCCTTTTCCTCTTTAGTTAAGACTTTTCCACTAGTTAATTGCTGTGCATAGCTTTCCTCTTCTTCAGCCACTTGAGAGGCTCTAATTACTTCTCTTATCTTCTTCACAATTGTTTTAGGTGTAATGCCATGCTTTTCGTTATATTCCATTTGAATTGTACGACGACGCTTCGTTTCATCGATTGCTTTTTTCATGGAATCTGTCATTTTATCTGCATACATAATAACTTCTCCGTTGGAGTTTCGGGCTGCTCGACCAATCGTTTGAATCAATGAACGCTCCGAACGTAGGAATCCTTCCTTATCGGCATCCAAAATAGCAACTAGTGAAACCTCTGGCAAGTCTAACCCCTCTCGCAACAGGTTAATGCCGATTAAAACATCATAAGTACCTAATCGAAGCTCTCGAATAATCTCAATTCGTTCTAAGGTTTTTATCTCAGAATGTAAATACTGCACCTTAATGCCTATTTCTTTTAAATAATCCGTTAAATCCTCGGACATCTTTTTCGTCAAAGTAGTTATCAGTACTCGTTCATTTTTTGCCGATCTTTCATAAATCTCATTGATTAAATCATCTATTTGACCTTCAATAGGTTTTACGGTAATGATTGGATCCAATAAACCAGTTGGGCGAATAATTTGTTCAACCATTTCTGGTGTATGCTCCAATTCATATGGTCCCGGTGTTGCTGATACATAGATTGCTTGTTTTACATGTCCCTCAAATTCCTGGAATGTTAGAGGTCTATTATCTAAAGCTGATGGCAAACGGAAGCCGTAATTCACTAATACTGATTTACGAGCCTGGTCCCCATTATACATTCCTCTAACCTGAGGTAACGAAACGTGACTTTCATCTATTACGAGCAAGAAATCCTCTGGAAAATAATCTAATAATGTATAGGGTGTCGCTCCTGCTTCTCTTAATGTTAAGTGACGAGAATAGTTTTCTATTCCAGAGCAGAATCCCATTTCCTCCATCATTTCTAAATCATAATTGGTCCGTTGCTCCAATCTCTGAGCTTCTAACAATTTATCCTCACTGCGAAGGATAGTTAGTTGCTCTTCTAGCTCTTGACGAATATTATTAATCGCTATTTTCATTTTTTCTTCTCTAGTTACGAAGTGGGATGCAGGGAAAATAGCTACATGGTCACGCTCTCCTAATATTTCTCCTGTTAATGCGTTTACTTCACGAATTCTATCTATTTCATCACCAAAAAATTCTACCCTTAGGCATCTCTCATCTCGGGAAGCAGGGAATATCTCCACCACATCTCCACGGACACGGAATGTTCCACGAGTAAAATTAATATCATTACGTTCATATTGAACATCTACAAGCTTTCTTAATAGCTGATTCCTATCGATTTCCATACCTGTTCTTAAAGACACAACCATCTCTCTATATTCTTCTGGATTCCCTAAACCATAAATGCAGGAAACTGAAGCGATGATAATGACATCCTTACGCTCAAATAATGAGGAAGTGGCAGAATGTCGTAATTTATCTATTTCTTCATTTATACTTGAATCTTTCTCTATATAAGTATCTGTTTGTGGTACGTATGCCTCTGGTTGAAAGTAGTCATAATAACTAACAAAGTATTCTACTGCATTGTTAGGAAAGAATTCCTTGAACTCACTATATAGTTGTCCTGCCAGTGTTTTGTTATGGGCCATTACAAGGGTTGGCTTATTGATTTGTTGAATTACATTAGAAATAGTAAAGGTCTTACCGGTACCTGTGGCCCCTAGTAATGTTTGATGCTTTTTACCTTTCTTTACTCCTTTAACTAGTTCTTTAATCGCTTCTACTTGATCCCCTGCCGGCTCATACGGAGATTGTAAATCAAAGATTTGTTCCATATGTTTGCCTCCCGTGTGCTTAATAAATTTAGTGTAACATAATCATTTTTCTAACACTATTAAAACGAACATACGTTTTAAAACTTTTTATTTTGAGGATGTTGGACTATTGATGTAGCAACGTTTGAATAAAATATTACTCCTTGTATTACTACCCTCTTTTCAAGAAAAAGCTACATAAGATTCTAATTTGTCAAAGAGTAAAGGAATAATTTTTATTTTTGTTTCTACAAGAAGCCCTTACTATCTTAGAAAAATTGAAGTCCACTTATTTGAAGAAATCGTTTTAAACGATGAATCTTACTGCCTACATTGATTTACGCATTCTGCGCGATGACCATCATCCAAACAACTAAGTGAAACTTGTTCATTTTTAATGGCAAGGCTCTATTTATGAAATTAACTCATTTTTAAATTCAACTCCATAAATAGAAAAAAGCCGCTCTGCATAAGCGGCTTTTGTTTAACTCTTTAGTTGGAGCAAAACATTTGTATATTCGTTAAATGCTTTTCTGTCCTTACGATCCAACGCCTCATCTATCAACTCTAGTAATCGATAACTCCTTTGCTCCCGGTGGACAACATTTAAAAACATATCAAGATAAATTTCGTTTAACAATTTTTCTGCGGAGCTTTCTTTCCCTGTTTGTCCCATTGCTTTCATAAAATCTGTATATGAATATTGTTTGTCCATTATAATCACCCCGATGCCTTTTTTATATTATATAAAAGCTAAAGGCTACTTGCAATCATTTTAAGAAAATTTAGATTATATAGTAAACATCAAATATTTTAATAATTAGATATATTAACTTGATTTATTTCCAAATTTAACTATAATTTAAATTATATTATACTAAGGAGTGAAATTTTCTGGCAAAAAAATATGAGAATAAATCCCATCTTATTTCCTTTGAAACAGCGTCCCTTCAACCTTTAGTAGTAAATAACAAAGTTTACACGAAAGTTATTAATTTTTCTGGCGAGTCTTTCATTGTAAGTAAAAAGCCATATGAAATTGTTCGCTACTCCTGTGCTTTCTACGGTTCTTCCTTTCAACATGCTGTAAACTTGTCTCGAGAAACCATTGGTAACCACTTTAAGCTTCCAATTGTACTTGCGCATGACTATGGTTCGCCTTGTATTTTGCTTCCTATCCTTTCTCCTAAATCTGATTTAAATATCTGGTTTTCCTTTCAAGCAATTGAAGCATTCTACCCTACTCAAAAAGGCTCTACTATCGTCTTACCGAACGGTGATACAATTGATGTTCCTGTTTCTACGAATACTATCAGCCGTCAGATTGCCTATTCCAATATCTTAAGTACCCATTTCCTTAAAAGAATGAGCCATCTTTTAAACCACGGTTTTATAACTTCCAGACATGCGGTTCGAAAAACGTTACCAATCGATTAGGAAATGGTTAAGTACATTGTAAGTAGTTCTTCTACGCGGTTACGAAGACGGACATTCAAATAACGTCGATGCTCCTCATAGCCACCATGAAAAAATACATATTCTGTGAACATATCATCTCCTTCTCCTCGGAGCACTTTCATACTATGCCTCCTCATGTAAATATGTGTGTCTTTTAACTCTTTTTGTACCTGCTTCACTGCTTCTTCGACAATGTTTATATATGGTCTGTTTAATTTGAAGGGAGCCTTTTCAAAAATCGTCCGATCCTTTTCCAAGATGGTAAATACCATAGGAAGATAAATCATATTTTCAAAATAAGGAATTGCCTCTTCAGGTATTAATGGCATCTTAATCACCTTTCTTTTTAAGAACACTTGTTCTTATTATATTACAACTTATCAAAGAAAATGCAATGGAAAGAAAAGAAATTCAATAAAAAAACTGCCAATCCGAAAATTGGCAGTAGTATTATTGAGTAACTATTTCAGAAGCCCATCGACGGGCCTCCTTATAAAAGTTATTAAGTGAGGGGAAATCAATACCAATTGTCTCAGCACCTTCAAACATATCAGTCCAGCGTACCTCGTCATAAGCAATAGTTAAGTCTAAGAAAGCCGTCAGGTCTGTTTTAGTACCAGACAGAGTCGCTGCTACTTCATCTGAAAGAGGTAATTCTCTTACTAGTTGCTCCATTTCTCTATGCAATAATGTATCCATTAAGGAGAACATCCCTACCAGTAAATATTCAGAGGAATTATGTAGACGCTTTTCTTTCGCTAACAGCTCACAAAATTTCGCTCTAAACAAGGATGCCTCTATAATAGCTAGTCCGTCTCCGTTATGTGTGTTATGTGCTTCACGCAGCATTAATACATGAATCCAATGATTGATTTCCTCAAGCCCGAGCATCAATACACCCTGCTTGATCGATCGAACCTTGGAGCGAGTTTTAATAGCTGATGAATTAATCAATTTGAGCACCTTAAAGGTCAAAGAAACATCACGTTCAATTTCAATAGCTATTTCATCCAAAGTGGCTTCCTCATTGCGCAAAAGACTAATCAGTCTCAAATACTGCATTATATTACCTGGAATCTCCGTGGACTTAATGATTTCAGGTTTGGCAAAAAAGTAGCCTTGAAACAATTTATAGCCTGCTGCCTTTGCCTCATAGAAATCGATACGGGTTTCAATCTTCTCTGCAAGCAAAACTATATGAGGATAATTAGTTTGAACAATCTTTTCAACAGCATTTCGCTCCTCTATTGAGCTAGAAAGAAAGTCTATTTTGATGAAGTTAACAATACTAAATAATTCTTCATAGTAAAGGACATTATTTTTCAGTACAAAATCATCTAATGCCAAGAGGAAGCCCATTGCTTTTATCTGTCTAATATTTTGTATAATACTTGGGGTAATTATAATGTCCTCTAAAATCTCCACCACAATTCTGTTGGAAGGAAATCTTTTTAAAACTTCCTTATCGAGAAGATTTTCAGTAAAGTTGATAAAGCATAGCTTATCACCTGCAAGCTCATTTATACCTATAGTAAGAAATGAATGCGTTAGTACATCAATCGTAGCCATATCTGCATCCACTTCTGGGAAAGAATTGTCTTCGTTGTTTCTATATAACAATTCAAAACCGAATAACGATTCGTTTATATTAAAAATTGGCTGTCTTGCAATAAAGATATCCATTTTAATTCCTCTTGTTCTAAGAAATGTAATTTATAACTATTGTATCAAAAAAAGTAAGGAAAAACGACCTATTTTTTCCTTTAGTGACAGAATAATCATAAAATGATATGTTAAGATATGAGGAACTTATCGTATTTTAGGGGGAGATATAGTGGAAACCATTGCTTATGAACAACAAGGTAATATTGGATATGTGACATTAAATAGACCCGAGGCATTGAATGCATTCAATTACGACATGCTACGCGAGCTTGGAGAAATAGCCGAATCCATTCGCATTAATCCTGACATTAGACTAGTAATCTTTACAGGCTCTGGCGAAAAGTCCTTTAGTGTTGGGGCTGACTTAAAAGAGCGTAGAACATTAACAGAGCAACGAGTAAAGCGAAATATATATAAAATAGGTGAAGTATTTTCTATGATTGAAAACCTGCCACAGCCAACCATTGCCATGTTAAATGGTTATGCTTTTGGAGGTGGTACTGAGCTGGCACTCGCATGTGATTTCCGGATTGCAGCAGATGACATTCTAATGGGACTAACGGAAACAAGCTTGGCCATCATTCCTGGGGCTGGTGGGACACAGCGTTTGCCACGTTTAATTGGAGAGTCGAAGGCGCTGGAGCTTATCTTAACAGCTAAGAGATTAACAGCACATGAAGCATTCACATATGGACTTTTAACTAAAGTTGCTAGTCGTGAAACGTTAAAGCAGGAAACCGAGAGCTTCGCAGCCCTTATCCTTGCAAATGGCCCTGTAGCACTTCAGCAAGCGAAATTTGCCGTAAAAAAAGGAATGAACGTAGATTTACAAACCGGCTTACAAATTGAACGTAAGGCTTATGAGGTCACTATTCCAACCGAGGATCGTGTAGAGGCATTAAATGCATTTAACGAAAAAAGAAAGCCTGTTTTTAAGGGGAAATAATACAACAAAAGGGATATTGTCTTAATGGCACTATCTCTTTTTTATCTATATTAGGAGGAGAAAAATCATTAATAAATCTCGTATCCTTTTTAGTGTCATTTACATAGTTTTGTTCGTCGCATCTTACACACTTTTTCAAACAAAACAAGCTACCCAACTCGTTGAAGATTCTGGGGGTTTATTGCCAGTCAAAATGAAGTCAATTGAATCTACTGGGAAAGTAGAGGATATTCAAAGAATTGTGCAAGAAGCGAGCCACAATAAAGAGACTATTTCTATTGCAGGTATGCAGCATAGCCAAGGGGGACAAACCTTATATCCGAATGGGATTTTACTAGATATGAAGGGGTATAACAAAATACTAGAGCTAGATGAAAAAAACAAAATGATAACAGTTCAAAGTGGAGTAACATGGGCAGATATTCAATCCTATATCAATCCCTATGGGCTCTCTCTTAAGGTCAGCCAGTCTCAGAATATTTTTACTGTTGGAGGTTCATTGAGCGTAAATGTTCATGGAAGGAATATTGAGTATACCTCCTTAATCGATACAGTTGAATCTTTCCGACTACTGAATGCTGATGGGGAAATTCTTCATGTTAGCCGAAAAGAAAACGCTGAACTTTTTCCTTTGGTTATAGGGGGTTACGGATTATTTGGAATCATTTTGGACGTTACATTGCATTTAACGGATGATGAGCTGTATCAAATACGTACCAATTCCTTTGCCTTTGATGAATACAGCTCCTATTTCCGTGAACAAATTTTACAGGATAAACGTGTCAAAATGCATTTAGCCAGAATTTCTGTTGCACCCAACAATTTTTTAGAGGATATGTATGTAACTGATTACTACTTAGCAGACAATCAATCATTACTGGAAAGCCATTCAAAGTTAAAAAGAGAAACAATAATTGCGATCCCTAAGTTTTTCCTGGGTCTCTCCCGAATAAATGACTGGGGTAAGAATATATTTTGGAATACTCAAGAATCGTATAACCAAAAATTAGAGGATACGTATATTTCCAGAAACAACGTTATGCGCTCTGAGTCGGCATTTATGGAGTATGATAACCATAGCAAAACGGAAGTATTACAGGAATATTTTATACCAATAGATGAGTTTAGCACCTATATTGAAGATTTGAGAGATATTTTAAAGGATGAACAAGATTTTAACCTTCTTAATATTACTATTCGTTACGTGAAGAAAAACGAAGAGGCTGTCATGTCCTACTCAAAGGATGATATGTTCGCACTTGTCCTGTTGGTTAATCAGGGAACAGACGAGGAAAGTATGCAGGAAACGACACGCGTCGTTCGAAGTATCATTGATATTACTTTAGCTCATGATGGAAGCTATTATTTACCCTATTATCATTTCCCAACAAGGGAACAACTAATAGAAGCCTATCCGAGAACAGAAGAGTTTTTTTATATGAAAGAAAAATATGACCCTGAAAATAAATTTATGAATATGTTCTATAAGGAGTACCACCAATGAAATACAAAAAATTCATCCTCTACCAAGGCATCATCGGAATGGCATCCAGTATGATCTTTCCTTTTTATGTTCTTCTATTAAACAATGTTGGAAGAAGCTATTCTCAGTTCGGTTGGGCTTATGGATTATTTGCTCTTACTGCAGCATTAACCTATCCATTTGTCGGTAAACTTGCAGATAAAATTGGAGATAAGCTTTTGCTTATTCTGTATTCATGGGGAATGGCTGTTATTTTGTTAATTTTCCCATTAGCCTACGAGATATGGCATGTATATATGCTTCAAATTTTTATGGGAATATTCGGCGCCGTTCAGAAGAACTCTGAAAAAACAGTACTTGCTCGGAATGTAAAAAAAGAATCTGCTGGAAAAGAAATTGGTACGTACCATATTTGGACATCTATCGCTGCAGCAGTAGCCGTAATTGCCACCGGCTATCTTGTCGACTTTTTAACTATCGGTACTATCTTTTACCTAGCCTCTATTATTTTTGCATGGAGCGGTCTATATATTCTTAAGCTCAAAATAGAATAATAGTTAACTGGTGAGACTTCAACGAAAAACCACAGCAAGACAGCCAAAGAGATTTACTCCTTGGCTGTTTTATAAATCATTTTGACAAATTCATAGCTTCCTCCGTTAGTAACCTGTGAAAAATTACTAACCTTTTCAAAACCTATTTTCTTATAGGTAGCTATAGCTCGCTTGTTAAAGGCAGCGACAGATAAAGTAATGATTGTCGGTTGAAATCTATTTAGTGCAAACTGCATGCCTGCTTGCAAAAAATCTAATCCTCTTCCCCTACCCGTTAAATCTGGACGCATGCCTAGTCCAATATCAATTTCCCCAGGGGATACGGAAGTAAAGCCAAAGAAGCCGATGATTTCATCATGCTCCAAAACGACAAAATAAGAATCACCGCGGCTTATCGGATTTAGAAATTCTTCCAAATCTTCTTTATCAGCCTCCATATTATAAAAGGAATATGGTTCCTCATAATGCCAGCTATAGGCAATAACATTCGCCTGATCTTGAGTCATTGGTTGAAGTGTATAGTTCAAGCACTTTTTCCTCCCCTCTTACCCTGTCTTACAAAATAAATAATAGGGTTTAATAAACTCAACAAAGTTATAGCGAGGAACATATAGGTCGAAACTATATCACCTCCTAAATTAAGCTTATCTACTATAATTCCTTCTATATAAAGCATTTGGGCACACGCAACTATAGAAACAAGAGAAATGCTAGAAATAGTGAAGCTCGTTAACCATTTTCTTTGTATAGGGAGAACTACTATTATAAATAACATCACAGACAAAAGTAGAAACGTGATAAAGACAGGTCTCATTAATGTAAACGTACTAAAAGCTTCAAAACTATACATAGGAGGCACTCCCCATTAGGAAATAGATAAGGAACAGCAACAAAAAGAATGTACATACTGCTCCCAACAATTTTTGATTTTGATAGTTTTTTCCTGTCTTCAATTTCTCAAGTAACACTATTAAATTTAAAAACCACCAAACCCCAAGCAACGGAATGATTATAAGGAGCCACATCATACCTTAATAATCTTCTGTTTTCTTCTTGTGTAAAATTTCTTTTAAAGTGTTGTGGATGTTAGTGAGACTGATTATTATAAACCCTAGCATAACAAATGTAACAATTTCTCCTGTAAAAAATGAAACAACTCCTAACACAATAAAATACAAAATATATATCCAATTATTCATAAAATCTATCTCCTTTTAGCACTTTCCCCATAATGACATATGGCTCATCATTTGGAGAAGGAATAAAATTATCTTTTACCACTACCCAACCTAGGCTTGTATACAATGTCTGAGCGGCTAAATTAATTACCTGAGTAGTCAATATAGACGTTTTCCTATGAGAATTGTTTACCAATTTATCGGCCATTTTCCTACCGAAACCATTTTTCCGATAAGAGGGATGAACCGCTAACTCTACAAATTCAAAGCAATCACTTAACCACATTTCTATTTCATCAGAAGTAAACTCCTTTTCTAGAAGCTCGCGGTAATACTGCCCCTTCTCCGACTTGTAGCCATAGGCAAATCCCACACACTCGTTTGTATCGCTGTAAGCTACAATTCCTAAAAAACCTTCGTAATCTGCATGCCTTTGAATTCGTTCGAAAAAGTCATCCTCTTCTTTTTTCCATATTACTTGATAAAGCATAGCCATTTCCTCTGCGGTATGTACGCTATGATCAAATTGCTTAAAAATAATCATTTATTGTTCACTCCTTTAAACTCTTCATCACACTATCGCCAAAGGACCTTATATCCGCTAGAAAATCATGGTTTTCTGGAGAACCGTAGCTATTAACCATTCGGACTGCCACTATATCGTGATCGGGTATCACAAGCACTGCAACGCCTGTAAACCCTAAAATTTGATAGGAGCCACGCGGGACCAATTCCCCAATCTCCGTCTTTTTCGCCAATAAATCCTTCACAAACCAAAGGAATCCGTGCTGAGGCAGATCCTTATCTATTGTACCTGGACTTATAAGGGAAGTGGATAGTTGAATAATTTCTTTTGGTATAACCTGCTTGCCGTCTATAAATCCTTGCTTTAGATGAAGGTACCCCCAATAAGATAGGTTCCTTGCTGAAATGAACATATTGATTTGATCACCTTCTGCACTGCTTGTAGCTACTTTTTTTGGTTGACCGGTTTCACTAATTACTTCGGCGATTTTTGGACCGATTTCCGTATACCAGCCAGTCTCGTTTAACTGTAAAGGCCGAAACACCTGCTCCGTTAGTAGATCAGCTACTGTTTGTCCTGTCGTTATTTTTACTAATTCGGCTAGTAATTTAATATTAGTCTGTCGATATGCCCAGCTTTCCCCGGATAAAAACTCTCGCACGATTTTCCCGTCCTGCTCGGTTAACCCATGCGTGTGTGTCAATAGGTGTCTAATCGTCGTTCCACGAAAAATCTCTTCCTCTAGATTTGCAATATACTTTGTCACTTCGTCATCAATCGAAGCGATATAGCCATGATGTACGGCATATGCTACCGCGAAACCTATGTAGCTCTTTCGAACAGAAGCTACATGGAATTGTGTATCTACTTGAATATTTCTGGAATTAGTTCTAGTCGATTGAGTACCCCAATATTTTTCTAATACAATTTCATCCTTATAAATGACGATAGCAGCTGCTCCAGATGCAAAAACCGATTCATATGTATGCTGAACATGCTCCTCTACTAAACTGAATTGATTAGTTAGGTTATTTATTAGTTGCATTCCTCTATCCTCATTTCCATTTCAATGTATCTAATAGCTCTACATCTAAGTTGTGACTATCCTTCCAGCTAGTAAATATCTCTAAATGCCATTTTTCCTTTGCTCTCTCATATTCTGTTTCTTCTATTCTATTATGGAGTACGTTATAGGAATTAAATATTTCATGATTCGGTCCTCTATGTCTATATGATCCATATCTTTGAGGAGGAATTGTTAAAGCCATCATATCTTCTGGAACATTCACAAAATCCGTTACTTCTACACATACCCAATAACCATCTTCCTCCTCAGATTGAGCATCTACTATGAATGCCCCTATTTGGACTGATGGGTTCTTAACCAGTCGAATTTCTCCTATTCTTCGGTCTAGCTCTAGAGAAGCTTTTGGGATTTCTTTACCAAATTCTTCTCCAGGACACAATACGCGAAGTCCGATTAACTTCAGCTCCCTTAAATCCTTAACCCATTCATGTACTATTGTCATCTAGATCCTCCTTTGAAAGCCCATATATTATCCCTATTCTATATACCTCGTACAAAGTCCTTTATGATATTCTAAAGGAGAGGTGGTAATATGAAAAATAAACCAATTTATGTAGAGACTACAATTTACACAGATATGGACAGATTATGGGAGGCATCTCAAGATCCCTCACTACATGAGCAATGGGATTTGCGTTTTTCCTCTATCACTTATTTACCTAAAGAAGAAGATGAACCACAATTGTTTGAATATAAAACGAATATTGGATTTGGATTAGCCGTTGCCGGTTGGGGAAAAAGTGTCGGTACCTTTCATGCTAATGATGATTCTAGAACATCCTCCCTCCATTTCGGTACCGATCAATGGATCTCTCCTATTAGCGAGGGAAAGGGTTATTGGAAGTACATTCCAGAAAAACAGGGGATTACCTTTCTGACTCAATATGATTATGATGTACGGTTTGGAGGACTAGGAAAAGTAATCGATCGGCTGCTTTTTCGACCAATGATGGGATGGGCAACAGCGCTTAGCTTCGATGTATTAAAGAGGTGGCTAGAAAAAGGTGATGCACCATCTGGACAGTTTATACGATTTTTCAGTCACTGGATTATCACCATCTTGTTCTTCTTAGTGTGGGTATATCATGGTCTAATTCCTAAGCTAATCCTAATGCACCCTGAAGAAGTATCGATGACCCAAGGCTTGCTTCCCTTTACCTTCAATGAAGCGCAAAATATAGTAGCAACAGCTGGGGTAATAGAAATTGTATTTGGTCTCCTATGGTTACTATATAAAAATAAAAGAAGATTATTAAAAATCCAGTTAATCATTTTTCCTTTACTCACGCTTACTACAATAATAGGAGACGCTACAGTTTTCGGAGATCCATTTAACCCATTAACGTTTAACCTATCCTTGTTTGCGTTAACGATTATCGGTTTGTTCGTTAGCAACGATATACCTACAGCAAAAAACTGTAAACGTTCAAGATGAGGAGCTTAAATATGTCCATCTACAAAGAAATGCTAGGAGAACAATTTCATAGACTCCATCCTATGCTTAAAAGTCGATATACTATTGCACCCCATACAACCTTTAAGGCTACAGGAGTGATGACGAAGATAAAGGGTGGGCCTAGATGGCTATCCCCCTTCTTTCTTTTAGCTACTCGCTGGAAGTTTTTATTTCCCGAGCAAGGAAAAAACATACCATTTCGAATTGTAAACAAAGTTCAAATTGGTCCAAATGGAGAACAACAGGTCGTCTGGGAAAGAACATTTTTTTTCCCGAAAAAAACAAGATATTTTAATGCATTGATGAGCCTAGATCCAAATGGTCTTGTAAAGGATTATCTAGGCGAGCCTAGCTTGTTCTACTCTGAACTTTTTTTCCTTGTAACAGAGGAAGGTAGTATGCAAATAGAATCTAGGAAACAGCGCTTGGTTATTGGAAAACTAGAAGTCTCTTTACCTAAACTATTAAAAGGGAATGTTCTTGTGAAAGAAAGCTATCTAGAAAAACTAGATGCGTTTTCCATCCATGTTTTAATTACCAATCCTATACTAGGCACCTTGTTTGAATATGAAGGAGTGTTTCAGGCAGATGACCTATAAATGGACCGCCATTCTACATACTATTTTATTTCTATTTGTCGCCACCTTTAGTGTAACTCCATGGTATTTTCTAATGTTGACCGTGGCACAAATTTTATTTGTGCCGCTTGTATTGAGATTAGTTTTAAGAACAGAGCAGAGAATTTATTTTTTAGTCATACCTGCTATTATTGCAGTTTCTTTGTTACAGATGATAGGTGAAACAAAGTTTGATATTCTACTAGCATTTATATATTTACTTTTTACTTTTGTAGTAGCTACCCATGGATTTAAACGCTTTGTTCAAAGAGGATTTTCCCACATAGAAGAGTTTGCTATTGATATGGGGTTCATGTATTTATTTATCGGTGGCCTTTGGTTTTTTGCCTCTATAGTCGAGTTAGATACAGGATTTTCACCAATTTTGACTTGGCTGACAGGCATCCACTTTCATTATTCCTCCTTTCTTTTGCCTATTTTCATCGGGTTTTTAGGAAGAATATATAAACCAATTGGCTATAAACTACTCACTACGATTATTTTAATATCACCGATGGTAGTGGCGATTGGCATTACTTTTTCCATCTTAATAGAATTTGTCTCTGTCATTCTTTATATCATTGGAATTTACGGATTCATAATTTTGTCCTTAAAGACAACATATAAAAATAGCTTACAGAAACGTTGTGTCGTGACATCATTCGGAGCTTTAGGAATTACTATTATTTTTTCTCTTCTCTATACAATGGGAAATGCCTTTGGGTTATTTGGAGTCACGATTGACTTCATGTTGAAGTTTCACGGATTTCTCAACTGTGTGGTCTTTGCCGCGATTGGAGTCGTCGGATGGTCTATTTGGACTCCTCCTACCAGACATTTAGGCTGGAGCTTTCCAGTAAGCAATATTAGAGGGAAATGGAATGTCGGAGAAAAAATACTATCCAACCATAAAGGAAACTCCAGCTATAGTGGACTAGTAGATGATATGAATGTATATGTGGACAGTAAAGCACTACCTTCAAGGATTATCGACTTTTATGAAAACACTCAGCGCTATCGTTTGTTTTCTGAAGTCAGTTGGCATACATGGTTTAAGCCTTTTGCAGTTATTTACAAAGTCTTTAGTAAAAAAATGCAACAGCTGAATCTACCGATTTCCTCTAAACAAATGGAAATGACAGGTAACATTGTAGCTATAGAAGATGGCCGAATGAAGACGAGAGCTTGGATTCGCAAAGTTGAGCAGGATGTCATCTTTGTCGCTTTATATTCCTTGCACCAAAAAGGCGACAAAAGCTATATGAATATTGCCTTACCACTCCCTTGGTCGACTATGATTGGCATATTGGAATTACATGAAAAGAACGGGAAGCTGCTGTTAACTAGTAAGAGAGCATCAACCTCTGACGCTGGAATTTACCTCGCCTTTAGCAATAATGTCTTTAAGCTTCCTCTGGAGGAACAATTTCTTTTAGAAGAAAACAGTGATGTACTAACTGCAAGACATCAGATGCGAATCTTTTCTGTTCCCTTTCTGACAATCAAATATAAAATTATTTGGAAATAGTTAAAAGCGCAAGCTCCCTTTGACGGGACAATACATGCTTAATTTCCACTATATACTGACACTTTCCTTTGGGAGAGCGATAAGTCATCTCCGTCGCTATGCGCGTTGTATGGTGATGTCTTATCTGTCTCACTCATCACATTGGAGTCGCCTGTCGCTTCAATTAATAAATAATAGAAGGTTGAGAATGAAAGACTATCTTTCTATATATTAAACTTACTACTTTTCAAGTTCTTCATCGAATTGTAATTTGCTACATTTAATAATGAGAGTAGTCGGTATAAGCTGTGCTTTTTCAAATGAGTACCATCTATTCACATGGCGTTGTAAATCTGCCTCCTCCGAATACACCTCTTCTATAACTTCTTCGATTTTAAAACCAGCGTTTATAAGCTTATTGATATATGTACTAACTTTAAATTGTTGCATGATTGCTTGAGTATCCCAAAATTCATGGTCATACGGACCTTCCTCTTGATAGGATTTGTTGAAAATAAAGCTTCCTTCTTCATGTTTCACTCTACTATGTAAAGGATGCTCCCAGCTAAAAACAAAAATACCTCCTGGTTTTAAATAGGAATGGACATTCTCTAACGTTTGATCTAAGTCTGTAGTCCAACCAATTGCAAAAATAGAATATACTACATCAAAATAGTTTAGTGGCAATCCAGGATTCGTTTCCATTGGTGACTGGAATAATCTCACTAAAACTTCTTGTGTCTTTAACAATTTTTTTGCAGCGTTAATCTGGTTTTCCGATAAATCTATACCCCAAAGCTCTCCAGCGCCTCTCCTTCCCATATACAGCAAGGAATGGCCACTTCCACAGCCAATATCCAATACTTTGAGATTTGCTACTTCTCCAAAAAGATTCATTTGCTCCTCACGCGGAGCCATTGGTCCATACTCTGGAAGAGGGTTTCTTCCATAAAAACGTTCTGCTGATTTTTCCCAGCTTTCTTTATTTATCTTCAATGACTCAATATTCATCTTTTTCCTCCATATAATCCAAATTATTTTCTTTTAATATTCGCTATTTGCTCCTATTATCCTTTTGTTTGCATATAAAAAAACTGACGAACGTTAAAACGTTCGTCAGTTTTCCTAGTTCTAGTTCTCATACAGAATTATTTCTTCTTTTTCTTAGAAGTTTTTTTATAATAATTCGATTGAGGGTTTGTTGTTGAATTACCAGTCGAAGCTTTAGTTTGTGGATCTGCTGCAACAATAATTTCCTCTTCTTCTGCAAATTCCGTATCATAGCTTAAATTTCTGTAAGCTTGACGATTACCGTCTTTGGAAGAACTCGTACTGTTTTGTTCGTCCTCTTGGGCAAACAGAAGTGGTATACATGCTATTCCGCTCAAGCCAACAAGTGCGTACACTACTCGAGCAAACGCAGAAGTTTGTCCACCGAAGATAGATGCTACTAAATCAAACTCAAAGAATCCGATTAAACCCCAGTTTAATGCACCAATAATAACTAATGCTAAAGCAATTCGGGATATTACTGACATGGACCAACACCTCCTTCATTTTGTGTATGTGAAGCTAGGTAATAAGAAAGGAAAAACGAATTCCTCCATTTGAATCTTAGCGACGGTGTTCAACTAAATCGATTGCTCCTAACACTATATGTGCCAGGCCAAAACCGATAATTGAACTCGTTATTAATGGTGAGATGCTTCTATTGTTCCTCAACGCTACTCCAGTTGTAGTTACTGCTGTCCCTAACACTGTCGGGATTAATCCCTCGCGAATACTCTCCATAAAAACACTCCTTTCATTAATTGCTATGATTCGTTCTTATCTTTCGCAATAACTATCTGTTTATACAACTCATCGAATACAAGGGAAATTATGATTTTGAATGGTTTTCATTTGCTCTAAAATTTTTACATCTTTTGGATTTTCAGTAAGTATCTATATGATATAATTGTGCAAATAAATACTCTATATGAAGAGGCTGACAGGATTGGGCTTGTTGGTAATAATGGCATTGGCATACTTACCAATCTTTTATAGAATACATAAACGACTGGACAATTTAGAAAAAGAAGTAGAACGCTTAAGAAATGAGCGTTAACTAATAAAAAGGTGTGTGTATTATGTATGGAATAATTGCTTTATTTGATGAAGAAACCGAACAACAGATTATCGAGGTATGGAATGATTTGAAAGATCAAAACATCTCTTCCTATGCATCTGAAGTCAAAGACCGAAAACCACATATAACTATTGCCAGCTATAAAAACTTAAATGTTGAACAATATATAAAAGAAATGGATCGCTATTTGGAAGAGAAGGTTTCATTAACTATTTCTTTTGAAACGATTGGGTCATTTATCAATTCTGGAGCACTTTTTTATTCTCCCCTAGTTACTAAAGAATTAATGGATTTTCATATGGACTATCACGAACATTTCAAAAAAATTCAAGAAGAAGACTCGTTATACAATCCAGGTCGTTGGATTCCCCATTGTACAATTGCTAATCGTTTGACTAAGGAAAAACTATTAGAGGCCATGCATCATTGCTCACATAACCAAACATCCATTTCTGGTTTTATAAAAGAAATTGCCTTGATTGACACATCGATGGTAGGATATGCACCTATTTTATATTCCAAAAAATTAAAAATTATATAAAGAAAAAACCGCCAAGAGATAATCTCTGGCGGATATATTATTCCTCTGTTTTCATCGTTTCATTCTGTACTAATTCAGAATCCACATAAACTTTTCGACTTTGAAGGGCAATGGAAACTCCTTCGCGTTCTAAAATTTCCATTATACTAAAGTTAATATCTTCTTTTACCTTTAAAAACTCAGCCCAAACAGTTGTATTAGTAAAGAAATATAAGAAAATATCATACCCATTTTCTTTAAATGCATCAAATTTTACGAAAATCGTTTCTGGGTGAACTCCTGAATGCTTATTTATTAGCTTTTCAATTTCTTTTACTACTAGCTCTAATTTTTCCTTAGGCGTCTCTTGAGATACTCGTAGGTTAAAATTAATTTGTCTTTTACCCATTTTACTCCAGTTTGTAATAGGACCATTTGCAATAGTCGCATTCGGTAACGTGACTACTGCTTGTGCAAAGGTTCGTATTCTTGTGCTTCGGAAAGTTATATCCTCCACTGTTCCCTCAACATCAGGAGTTAAAATCCAATCCCCTATTCTGAAGGGCTTTTCCGTGATAATAACAAAACCACCTAATAGATGAGAAAGAGCATCCTTTGCAGCAAAAGCAATAGCTACTCCTCCTAAACCTAGTCCTGCTACAAATCCACTTACGTTATAACCAAATTCCTCAGCAACAACACTAAAGCTAATGACAACAATAATAACTCGTAAAGCCTTTGAAAGAAAAGGAATGAGTATATCATCGATATCGAGGTTATATCTATTTCTCATTTTAGTAAAGAAAGTAGAAGAATCAGATGACATATTATATAATCCCCAGCTAATAAGAATAATATAGGAAACTCTTATAAGCACCAGGAAGAATTTATTAGTTTCATCAAAGTGTGGAAAGAAGCTAGCTGCTACATAAATACCGACTGTAATAAACATCCACTGAATAGGCTTTTCAAAAGAACGAAAAAGATTAGTCAATGTATCGGTCGGAGTTTTATCGCTTAGCCTGATTAACAGGTTAAATACATATTTTGAGAAAATTTTCCTCAAAATAAGAAACACTAATAGTATACCAATAGATATACTAAGGTTCTTCCAAAAAATATACGTGATAAAGATAGACCAATCCATAAAACAAAATACCTCCTAACAAAATCAATCCATATCATAACACAAATTCTTACTAAAATTTAATGATTTGCTGTTATTAGATAGATTGAAAATGTCCCTTATATGGAGGTTCGCCTTTTTTTCAATAAGTTAAACTTTGTTTCTGAAATAACAATAGCTAATAGTATTAGTATCGCTCCCACAAGCATCTTAACTGTTAATACTTCACTTAATATGATGACCGAGAATACCATTCCCCAGAATGATTCCGTTGATAATATAATAGCCGCTTTTGTTTCTGTTATGTACTTTTGAGCAACCGTCTGCATTAAATAAGCAATCGTTGTTGAAAAAACACCCAAGTATAACAAATAAAGAACTCCCTCTGTTTCAACAGAAAAAGTCGTCTCTCCCCTAAAGAATACAATAATCCAAGCAATTAAAGCCGATGTACCCATTTGTACTATCGTTAATACAACTGGATCCTCTTTCTGAACGAAGATAGCAGTGTAAAAAATATGAAATGCAAAGGCAACTGCACAGCCTAGCGTTAGCAAATCTCCCACATTAATCTCGGCAGACAATTTTAAAGATAGAACTGCAACACCAGCTATTGCTAATATTGCCCCTGTTAGTTCATACATATCGATTTTCCGCTTGTATATTAAAAAACCGATAAAAGGTACAATTACAACATTTACAGCGGTTAAAAATGCATTTTTGGACGGAGTTGTAAATTGAAGCCCCACCGTCTGTAAAGCAAATGCAACATACAAAAATACCCCCAGCACTATTCCGCTTAACAAAGAACGCTTTGTAAGTCTTTTGAACTTTTTAAAAAACAAAACGCTTAATAATAATGCGCCCATTAAAAAACGCACTGCCAATATTTGATAGGGTGTATAGTGCTCCAACGATACCGCACTTGCTACAAAGCCGCTCCCCCAAATAATAGCGGTAACAATTAACAATATTTCTCCTATGTATCTTTGCATTCTCTTCACCAACCTAACCAATTTCATACCTGTAAGTATATCGTATGGATTGAATAAATAACTATTTTACTTTAAAAAACAAGTCAAGTTCTTGCAGGAATAGTTTACAAAAAAATGGTTGATTTCCGTTTTAGCCGGACGCGTTCCGTGGAGGTGAGCGATGAGCCATCGCCCCTGTGATGGCTCATCTGTCTCACTCTGTACAGCTTGATGCAACAAATTCTTCTAATAAATGTTAAGCTCTTTACTTCATAAAAATTTAAGATTTATCGTCTATAATAATTATATTTGCTAAGATTGACCTATATTTATAACAATTAATATTGAAATGGAGGCATTTTCACCTTGAAAACAAGAACAATACTAATAATTGATGACGAAACAGAAATTGCCCAACTTGTTTCGATTCATTTGCAAAACGAAGGATTCAAAACCTTACAGGCACATAATGGCCTTGAAGGTCTTGAAATATTTAAGAATAATCCTATTGATCTCGTCATTTTAGATATTATGATGCCTCATTTAAATGGTCATGAGGTGCTTACACAAATACGCCAAACACATCAAACACCGATCATTTTTTTAAGCGCCAAGCAATCAGATTTCGATAAAATCAGCGGGCTTGTCATCGGCGCAGATGATTATATGACAAAGCCCTTTAATCCTTTAGAGTTAGTCGCTCGGGTTAAAGCACAATTAAGAAGAGCCTTTCAGTGGAGTCAAACTGAACAGACAAACATGAAGGATATTATTCAACTTCAAAATCTCATTATCAAAGCAAATGAAAGAACCATCACGGTAAATGATGATAAAGTTGATTTAACCCCAAAGGAATTTGATATTTTATTATTGTTAGCAAGCTCCCCTAACCAAGTATTTAGTTCTGAGCAAATCTTTGAAAAGGTTTGGAAGGAGCAATATTTTGAGGGGGCTAATACAGTCATGGTTCATATTCGCACGTTGCGAAAAAAACTAAATGATTCGAACAAAGCTAAAAAAATCATCGAAACGGTTTGGGGAGTAGGCTATAAAATCAATGAATAAATTTATACACAGCTTCCGCATGCGCATTATTTATTTGTTTATAAAAAGCTTACTCATTGCAGCATTTATTACATTTTCTATTTATAAGCTATTGCAGCTTTATTACCGAAAAAATGTTTATTACGGTGACACCTATATGTATTACCGTCAATTGATGCGACAAATCGGCGATGTCTATGTATTCATGATCATTTATATACCGTTGGCCATTATCATTTTCTATTTGTTAACAAGGACGTACACAAAATATTTTAAGGAGATTTCTGAGGGCATCCGTCATTTAGCAGATGGTGACTTTTCCTACAAAACACAAATTTCCTCAAATGATGAATTCCAATACATTGCGAAGGATATTGATGAGGCAAGCACCCGATTGAAACAAGCAATTGAATCACAAGCATTGTCTCAGAGTAGTAAAGAAACATTGATTGCCAATTTAGCGCATGATTTACGGACACCATTAACGTCTGTCATTGGTTATTTAAACTTATTGCAAAATCAACTCAACTTAACGCCTGCACAAATAGAAGAATACACAAAAATTGCCTATAATAAATCACAATATTTAGAGGAGCTCATTGAAACATTATTTGATATTTCTAAATTAGATTTATCTTTAACTTTAAACACAACGGAACAAACGACTATTAATATACAACAATTACTTCTTCAATTGATTAATGAAATGTATCCCCTCATTGATGAGAGGGATGCCAAAATCGAAGAAAGTATTGAACCGAATCTATTCACTATGGGGAACGGAAAGGAACTAGCACGTGTTTTTGAAAATTTATTAAGTAATGCCCTACGATACGGTGACTTGACAGAGCCTATACAAATCATAGCCAAAAAAACTAGCAAGACAATCGAGATTCGCCTCAGTAACCACGGTAGACCAATTTCTGAGGATGACCTGCCTCACCTTTTTGATATGTTTTATACAGTAGATCAATCGAGAAGTTTACAAAAAAAGCAAACGGGGCTAGGTTTGTATATAGCCAAAACAATAGTGGAAAAACATCATGGGTCCATCCATGTTTGGAATGGAGAGCAGAGAATTCATTTTGAGGTAACGCTTCCTCTCGATTTAAGAAATATTTAAGCTTTTACCCACTTTCTATTTAAACTCTCTTCCTTAAGCTAGGAACTATTAGAAAAGGAGAGAGTTTACATGAAAAAAATATTAGTGGCCATTGTATTGATAATTATTGGTTTTCAATTCTTTTTAAAGAATTCTCCAGCTCTAGAGCAGGAAATCCCGTTGCATAATGAATCTGTCCACAATGGAGAGCTAATCTTAGTCAATAAAGAAACAAAACTACAGCAAGACCCAACAAACTTAGCTGTTATTCCATCAAACCTATCGAGTAATGTCGTCGTAGATTCAGAGTACCTGCTTGAAAAGAAAGTCATTGAACCTTTACAGAAAATGTTTGAAGAAGCTGCTAAAGATGGTATTCATCACTTTAAAATCAATAGTGCATACCGAAGCGGAAATCTACAACAGCAACTTTATGAGGAAAATGGTGCTAGTTATGCACTTCCTGCAGGATATAGCGAACATCAAAGTGGCCTTTCCTTAGATATTGGATCCACTCAAGGTACGATGGAGAAAACGCTAGAAGGTGAATGGCTGGCAAAGAATGCTGCTGATTACGGCTTTATATTACGTTACCCCAAAAACAAAGTAGACGTTACGGGCATTGCTTTTGAGCCCTGGCATTTCCGCTATGTTGGTCTGCCTCATAGTGTCATGATGGAGAAAAAGGATTTTGCGTTGGAGGAATATTTGTTATTTTTAAAAGAAGAGCGACATTATAAAAAACAAATAAAAGGTATTACTTATTATGTACAGTATGTTGAAAACATGGAGGTTGCTCACATACCAAATACTGATCAAGTTAATATTTCTGGAGACAATCATACTGGGTATATCATTACTTCTGTTATTAATTAATGCGATTCATGGTTATAAAATAAAAAAAAGTGAAGAAAAGCCAAAATCGGCTTGTCTTCACTTTTTTAAGAACCTTTAACATACTTAAACAAACATATTTAATATTAAGACTCCTGCTAATCCAACTAAGGAGATAATCGTTACCATTACAGACCATGTTTTAATCGTTTTCCCGATAGACAGGTTAAAGTATTCTTTATAAATCCAGAACCCTGCATCATTTACATGAGAGAAAGTTACACTACCAGCACCTGCTGCTAATACCATAAGCTCTGGACTTACACCAGTAATACCAACTAAAGGCGCTGCTATACCAGCAGCAGTCATACCAGCAACTGTAGCAGATCCAACTGAAATCCTTAAGATAGCAGCAATTAACCACGTCATTAACAATGGTGAAAGAGTAGAACCAGCCATTATATCTGAGATATACACATCAATTTGACTATCAATCAGCACTTGCTTGAACGCACCGCCTGCAGCAATAATTAGAAGAATCATAGCAATCCCACCAACTGCATCAGAAACAGATTGCATTATATCCTTCATCTTTTTGCCTCTGTTTATACCAAATGTAAAGAATGCAAAAATTACTGACAATAGCAATGCCACGTTTGCATTACCGATAAAATCAAAGAACGGCATAACAGCTGAATCAGGTGCAATAATTTCGACCACTACCTGAGAGCCTATTAAAATAACCGGCATAAGAGAAGTAATAATACTTGTAACAAATCCTGGCATCTCTTCTTCCGTGAACTCTTTAGGATTAAATAAACCCTTTGGAATCTCTACCTCTAAAAAATCCTTTTTAAATAACTTTGTGTATAAAGGACCTGCTAGAATAATCGCTGGAATCGCAATTAAAATTCCATATAGCATTGTTTTACCTATATTGGCATCAAACACACTTGCCACAGCAGTTGGTCCAGGATGTGGTGGTACGAAGCCATGCATAGTAATTAGTGCGGCTATAACCGGCATACCAATGTATAAGACTGGTACTCCAGCGGCAGTTGCAATTGTAAATACTAAAGGAATCAGTACTACTACTCCTGTTTCAAAAAACAACGCAATTCCCACTACAGAAGCTGTAAGTACCGCAGCTAGCTGGACTCTCTTTTTACCAAAAGAGTTTATCAGAGTATTGGCTATTTTCTGAGCACCACCTGAGTCTGTCATTAGCTTACCAAGTATTGCTCCAAATACAATAATCATCGTCAGACTTCCGAGTGTTCCCCCTAGCCCGCCTTGAACAGATGTCATAGCTTCTAAAGGGGTCATACCTTCTAATATCCCAACGACTAAAGCAACTAAAATCAATGAGATAAAAGCGTTCAACTTGAATACAATCATTAATAAAAGTAATAGGGCAACCCCTATACAAATAGATACTATTGGCATTGTAATCCTCATTCCTATATATGTTATTTAAATTCTATTTATTTGAATCAATTTCAAAAGTCATAATTATATAAAATGATAATACGGAAATAAAAAATAGAAATACATAATTTTTAATCATAAAGTATAATTGATTTTCGCTCTAAGCGGACGCTTTCCGCGGGGGGAGCGATAAGCCATCACCGTCGCTTACGCGTCGGGTGTGATGTCTCATCTGTCTCACTCATCCCGCCGGAGTCGCCGCCTGCCGCTACAATCAACCATGTGTTAAATAGACATTTTTTATCAGTAAAGTGCTCAGGTTAACTTAATTAAGATAAAATTTTAGAAATAAATAGATAAAGTACTACTTATAAAGTTTACAAACTTATTTATTTGCAAATAGACGAACAAATTTCGTCATTACTGGTTCCATTGCTTGTTGCATTTCAGACATAACAATTGATAGATGAACCATATCTTTAGAAGCTAAGTAATCTTGCATAAATGAAACGGCAGCCATTGATACTTCTGTATTGACGTTCACTTTACATATACCAAGTTGGACTGCTTCTTTTACTACAGCCTCTGGAGTACCAGAGCCCCCGTGTAAGACTAACGGAAGATCTACTGCTTGCTGGATTCTCTTTAGTAAGGGTAGATCTATCTTTGGCTCTCCCTTATACATACCATGCACCGTACCTATCGCTGCAGCAAGGAAATCTACTCCTGTAGCTTCCACAAACGCTTTGGCAGCCTTTGGATCGGTTAAAGTTCCCGTTCCCTCTTCCTCATCAGAAAATTCTCCTTTGGCTAAAGATCCTATTTCTGCCTCTACAGATACACCTGCCATATGCGCAATTTCAACTATTTCCTTTGTCAGGCGGACATTTTCCTCGAATGGATGTGCAGAACCATCAAACATTACTGAGGTGAAACCACATCTAATAGCGCGGATAATAGATTCTTTTTCATAGGCATGGTCTAGATGTAAAGCAACCGGCACTGTTGCTTTTTCAGCCATCGCTTTAACCATTGCTGCAAATCCCTCTACATCAACTGTCGGGAAGTATCTTTCTCCTAATGCAATGATGACAGGCTGATTTTCTTGTTCTGCTACCTTGATCGCTGCTTGGACTGTTTCTAAGCTATATACATTAAAGGCAGCAACAGCATATTGATTGCGCTGAGCATCTGTTAGTATTTTTTTTGTATCCACTATCATCTTTAGAATCTCCCCTTATCTATTCAACATGTCTACTGTCTCTTTTAGCGTTGTTACCGCTCCCACATTTCCTGGGAAAATAACGTAAGCTATTCCTGGAAATTTACTTTCTTCACCAGTGAGCCACACTGGAATACCTGGCTTGATTTGCCCAGCTACTGTAGCTCTTTTTACTTCTAAACCTCTTGTACCAATATCACTCGAAGTAATACCGCCTTTAGCGATTATGAAGTTCGGGCGAATACTTAGACGTTGAACAATTCTAGTAACTGCATCTGAAATTTGAACAGAAAGTTTTAGCTCTTCTTCCTTTTTACCTTCGCCTAAATCTAGTCGTTCCCGTCTTGTATAAACTGTGACTGTCTTACCTTCTTTAATAAGGCTTTCGGTTGTTTCAATCACACGATCAATTTCTTGTTGGAATTTATTTGCCTCTAAAACTAAATGGCAATCAAACTCGATAAATTCAATAGATTCGTTTGTTTTCAACACTTCTAATTGCTCGGTAGTTTTTTTCACATGAGATCCCACTAAAATTAACCCGCCATGATTTGTTTCTTCCTTAATCAATTCTTCTCTTGTTAAAAGTGATTTATCGCTAACTCCTCCAATAACCTTTGTGAGCGCTGCTGCACTTCTAAACATAAATTGCTTTCCAGCCTTCATGGCCTTCACTAGGGCTATAACAAAAATCTCTACATCTACGTAATCTACTGCATTCACGACTACCTTATCGAAATTTTTAACTTGTAACAGTTGATTTGTAATACCTTCTACATTCAATTCTCGTAAGCTAGTTAATGAAATATAAGTTGTATTTTCAGCAGTATACTTACCTTCCGTTTTTTCTTCTACCCATTCACCTAAATGAGATTTTTTATATCCGAAGGTTCTATCTTTTGCGAACTCTGTCTCTCCCGCAGGAATCAATTGTTCGTCATATTGCACATAGTGAATATTGTCTATTGTGAAACGGCCGCCCTCCTTAAAGAAAGGAAGGATTACCTCACCGTCATATTGAACATTTGAATTCTGTTCAACCGTATTTTTTAATACTTCCGTTTCAAGTGGATAATGACCTCTTAGAGTGGAATCTCCTCGACTAATAACAATAAAATCTTTGTTTACTTTATTGGCTACCTTTACAATATTTTCAGCAATCTCTATATGAGCTTGTTCCGTTTCTGCCGCAGTAAAGCCTCGAGAATTGGTTAATAGAAAGAACATTGTATTGTCTTCCTTGAAGCCCATCTCAATACTTTCTAAAGACCAATCTGTATAAACAGAAATTCCGTGTACGGTTTGAACACCGGTTGGATCATCATCTAAAACGATAATTTTTTTATTTAAATCACGTAATTCATCTTTCAGCATTTGTTGAACTAATTTTGTATCTACTGAAGGAATAGATGCTAATACCTCTTGTGCATTGCGTGCTTCTTTACTGTTTATCATCATTACGCTCTCCCTACTTCAACATTCGCAAGTTTTTCGTAATACTGAACAATTCCACCATGGTCATCTGCTGCTTTTCCATCTACTTTTAAAGCATGGAAAATTTCGACTAGCTGACTTGACAATGGAAGAGGAACACCAATTTCGTGCGCTGTTTCCATCACATTTGTCATATCCTTAAGATTAATGTCAATTCTTCCTCCAGCAACAAAGTTACGGTCTAGAATTAATGGAACCTTTGCATCTAGCACTGCACTTCCAGCTAATCCACCACGGATTGCTTGGTACATTTTTTCTACATCGATTCCTGCTTTAGCAGCTAGCACTAATGCCTCGGACATTGCTGCAATGTTTAAGTTCACAATAACTTGGTTTGCTAATTTTGCAGTAGTACCACTACCATTCCCACCAACTAAAGTAACTTCAGCTCCCATTGCATATAAAACGTCCTTCACTTGATCAAAAGCTTCTTCTTTCCCACCAACCATGATTGCAAGTGTACCGTCGATTGCTTTTGGCTCTCCTCCGCTTACAGGCGCATCTAACATTTCTACACCTTGTTTTCTCGCCTTCTCCGCAATTTCTTTAGAAACTACAGGAGAAATAGAACTCATATCTATAATTACAGAGCCTTCTTTAGCTCCACTAAGTACTCCATTTTCTCCTAGCACTACTTGCTGTACGTGATGAGATGCAGGAAGCATTGTAATAATCACTTCACTGTTTTCCCCAATGACCTTTGCTGAATCTCCCGCAGTTGCCCCGGCATCAACTAAGGCCTGCACTGCTTCTTTATTTAAATCATTTACCATTACTTCAAAACCTTTAGACAATAAATTTATCGCCATTGGTTTTCCCATAATTCCTAATCCGATAAAGCCAACTTTTTTAGCCATAATATATATTTCCTCCTAGTGTTTTTGTAATAATTATTAAGTTTTTATAATTGAAACCGCTTGCAGGTTATTTCAATAAAGCTATTGTATACTCTTTTTTTATTTTTGTATACATTTTAGACACAATTGTATCCATAAAAAATCAAGATTTTTTCTAAACTATCTTTCTTTCCTTATTTTTGTTAAGTTTATGGTAGAGAATTAATGGACTATAGGAGTGAATTAAATGGGAATGTTACATTCAAATAGTCGGACAGCTTCCCAGCAAGCATACGAGGAAATAAGGGATCGGATTTTAAATGGAGAAATTACTGGAGGCACAAAAGTAGTTGAAGAAAAACTTGCTACGGAAACAGGCTTTAGTCGCACTCCTATTCGCGAGGCTCTTCGCCAGCTAACGAACGAAGGCCTCATCGTAAACAAAAAAGTCGTTCAACCTTCCGAAAAGGACCTACGGAACCTTTTTCAAATGAGGATTCTATTAGAGGGCTTTGCTGCAAAGACAGCAGCTACCTATTTACCAGAGCAAGATTTGGAGACTTTAGCAAACTGTATTAAGGTTGGCAGGGAAGGAACTCCCGAAGAAATTATGGAGGCAAATGAACTCTTTCACCAAATTATTGTTAATTCTAGTGGTAATTCTCATATGATTGAAACAATTGATCGGATGAAATCTATTATTTATTTGTTCCGAAAAACTGTAGTATTATATAAGCGACCACAACTGATAGATGAGCATGAGGAAATTTACAAGGCTATTTCCCAACAGGATACCGAACAAGCAAAAGAGTTGATGGAGAAGCATTTACAAGCAGATTTAGACTTTTGTCTCCATATTCTCAATGTTTCAAGAAATTAAAAAGGATGGTTGTGACAATGTCACACCATCCTTTTTCCATCAATTATCAAACTCAAGTACCTCTTTATATATAATCAAGGCATATTTGTATATTTGAACATTTATTTGCTCATCTAAACTTCTATATTCCTCATCGGCTTTTTCAATTATATTCATGAAATCTGCTTCTAGACTTTCATAATTAGGACCTTCAAATCCACAGCTTTCTATTATCTCAAAAATATTCACCATTTCTTTCAAATAAGCCTTCTCAATCTCAGCGTAATCATTAGCGCCAATCTGCTCCAACATTATAGACAGTCGTCTTAAGTATTCGTGAGTACCCATCTGTTGGATTGGCTGTGAAAACCAATTGAGCAAGCTTTCATGTCCACCGCTTTCCATCTCACAAAAATAATTAAATAAAATAAAGAAATCATTCATTTTTTCATTTTCCGTCGGAAAAGAGTAGTTTCCATAGGCGGCTAAAACTGCATTCCAAATGTCATCGTTAGTGAGTATCTCACTTCGCTTGATTTTCATGTTTGGAGCCCCCTGACTTGGTTTTGAACTATATCTTCTCAAGCTTTACTTATACTCTTATATCCAGCCTATCAATATTTCGAATAGCAAGATACGCAACGGTTAGGCCAATCACTGCCAAGGATAACGGAATTACAATTATATCGTTTAATGAAAAGCTACCATTATTGTTGGAAACAATCATTACTATTAATATCGAAGTGATAATAGTAGTGGGAATTGAATATTTCTTCATTCCAAAGTAAAGCGGAATTAGCGCCATACATGAGGCAGAAATTGCATTCATCAATACACTCACACTATGTTCTTTCAAAAAGTCAGCTGTTAACGAACCTGGAATTAGCTGATAGTTTACGGTTAGAAAGTAGTAGACAGTTGTAATAAAAACATTAGAAATAATAATCCATGTAAAGGTAAAAATAATTATAATTGTCAGCTTTGCTGCTATAAGTTTCTTTCTGCTTATTGGATACATAAATAAAGTAGTAATCGTTTTCTTTTTGAATTCTCCTATTATTAGCTTAGCTATTAGAGTGGAGGCAAAGATGATAAAGGTCGCTCGAACAAAGGATTCGATAACTCCTATAGCCTCCTGATAATTCACAAAGTCAGTATCTCCCTCCATTTTAGATATAAAGGAAATAAGAAACATAAAACCGAGAATAACAAAATTAGCAATTATCGCGTTGCGTGAATAGGAAGACAACTTAAACTTTTTCATTTCTAGCTTCATCAGTTTAAACACTTACTACACCTCCATTAATAAGCTTCATGAAATAATCCTCCAAAGAGCTCGTTTTTTTACTAATGGCCTCAATTTCTATATCATGTTCGTACAATACTTTGGAAATCATTTGTTGAGAGACTGACGATTCATATATTCGAATACAATGATCATCAACCATTTTAAAGTTAACTAGCTGTAATTTGTCGCTCAATAGAAAAGCGGCTTTTTTTCCATCCTGAACGACCAATTCTATATAGTCAGATTGACTTTGAGCTAACTGATTCATAGAGATTTCTTTTATTAGCTTTCCATTATTAATAACACCAATTGTATCTGCTAATTGTTCTATTTCACCTAATATATGACTAGAGACGAGAATCGTAATTCCGTATTCCTTACAAAGCATTCCAAATAATTCTCGCATTTCTTTAATGCCAATGGGATCTAATCCGTTTATTGGTTCATCTAAAATAAGCAATTCTGGCTTTGTGATGATGGCACGCGCAATTCCTAAACGTTGCTTCATTCCAAGGGAAAACTCTTTTACTCGTTTACCTCCTGTATGAAGATTCACCATTTCTAATACTTTCTCTATTTCCTTCTTGTCGTAAAAGCCCATGTACTCACAATGAAGATCCAGTGTTTCTCTAGCAGTTAGTTTCTCATAAAATATAGGGTACTCAATTATTGATCCGATTCTTTTAAGTACCTCATATAACCGATCTGTTAGCTTTTCACCAAAAATCTCTATTTCCCCATTTGTTGGCTTTATAAGATTAGTAATCATTTTCATGACAGTTGTTTTACCAGCACCATTAGGACCTAAAAACCCATAAATCTCTCCCTTTTGCACATGCATGTTAACAGAAGATACAACTTCCCTTCCTTCGAATACTTTCGTCAAATGATTGGTTTTCAATATATACGACATTAGAACCCTCTCCCTATTTCTTACTATCCTTAGTATAGGAAATGAACCTCTCTTTTTTATTAATACAATCTTACGAATTTCTTAAGTTCTTCTAGCTTTTTTAATATGTTATTCGTTTCAAGGTAGCTGTAAAGACAGTCTTTTCATAAGGAATACTTGAAAGCTGAATAGAACCTCCCATTATTTCCAGAAGTCGCTTTGTGATCGTTAGGCCAAGACCACTGCCTTGGAAGGATTTGTTTCTAGAATCCTCCATGGTATATGTTCTTTCAAAGACCCGATCCACATGGTATTCATCAATTCCTTTTCCTTTATCCCAAATATCAATGTAGATGAAAGCTTCGTCATTTCTCAAAGCTAATCCAATTATCTTGCCTTCAGCACCGTATGTTAGAGCATTAGATAAAAGATTGTTCAAAGCCCTATCAATTGCCTCTTCATTACCAAATGCATAAAGAGGGGCTTCTGGAATATCAATTTTAATATCCATATTCATCGCTGTTACCATATCGTAGAAGGTTAGAATGTTCTTACGGCATATTTCGTTTATGTTTACCTTAGATAGTGGGTAGTGCTGGTCGCCCGCTTCTATTTTAGCTAAATCAAAAAATGTATGAATAATTTTAAGTACTTCATTTGTTTTAGTATGTAGTTTAAAAAGTAATTGTCTTCTTTCCTCCTCATTCAAGGAGTGGTCAATTTCTAGCATTTCAATATATCCAAGAATCACTGTTAACGGTGTTTTTAAATCATGGGATACATTTGAGAGCATCTTCCTCATGGACTCTTCTAACCTTGTATGGGTTACTAGAACCTTTTGTTTTTCGACTAATAGCTCATTAATCATATTTAACAATTGCATGAGTTCTTTATGTTCTGTATGTGCCAATACTTTCTCTATAGTGTTTTCTTGAACAATCATTTGAAGCTTTTGGTGTGCGTAGGAAATGTTAGAGGTAAGAGTTCTTTTTTCTTTGTATTGGAAAAAAATGAGACCAATTAACAATGCAATTATGATAAATAATATAAGCACCATATCAGAAACCTTCCAACTTATAGCCAATCCCCCACAAAGTCTTTATATACCTTGGGTTAGAGGGTTCTACTTCAATTTTCTCCCGAAGCCTTCTCATATGCACATTAATAATATTTTCATCCCCATAATATTCATCTTTCCAAACTAGCTGATAAATTTGTTGTTTAGTAAATACACGGTTTTGATTGGCAGCAAATAACTTTAAGATAGCAAACTCTTTTGCAGTTAGTTTTAAATTTTCATTTCCTTTAGTAACAGTAAAATTCTTAACATCTATTTTTAAATCTCCTATTATAAGGACATCCTCGCTTACATTTAGCTCCTTTGAATATTTTGTGGCTCTTCTTATAGCAGCCTTAACTCTGGCAGAAAGCTCGAGTAACGAAAAAGGCTTGGCAAGATAATCATCTGCCCCTAATCCCAGTCCTAATGCTTTGTCCACATCGCTATCCTTTGCTGACATGATTAGTATAGGTACAGCGCTTTTCTCACGAATAATTCTCAGCACTTCCAAGCCATCTAATTTGGGCATCATAATATCTAAGATAACTAAGTCATAGGCTGACACCACATTTTGTTGGACTGCAGCTTCTCCGTTATTTACAGTAGTAATTAGAAAACCTTCACTTCTTAAATACTTTTCTACCATCTCACAAATAGATTCATCGTCTTCCACTAATAAAATACGTTTAGGCATTCCTTTACACCTCTTATATACGCTTTTTCTCTTAATCATATCTAATTAATGGAAGTAAATATATATATAAACTAATTTTTCTCCATGTTTATTTTAATAAGCCACTTCAAAATAAAGTAAAAAAATAATATAAATTTATCTATTGAATTGTATCCTACTTTCTATATAATAAATTCTTGTGTTTCAAAAAAATATGAAAAGGATGGGGATAAATGAAAAGAACCCTTACAGCAGTTTTAGCATCCGCAATGCTATTATTATCTGCGTGCTCAGAGAACACAGATTTACAAGCGGAGGTTAACAAGGAAGTAGACACAAAAGCGTCAGCCGAAACTACTGTGGCAGTTAAACCAACAATGATTAAAGGCGAAGACTATGATGAAATGGGCGGTGCTGATGCATATGCAGAAGCAGGCGACAATGCAGAGTCTCGTTACTTCAAAGCACCTGATTTTTATAACATAAAATCAGATGATCAATTACTACTAATCGAAAATTTTCAAACGATGCAGCAAACAACGGAATGGTCTTGTGGACCAGCAACAGCTTTAATGGTTGCTAATCATTTTGGATATACGGAAATGACGGAGATGGATATTGCAGAGCAGATGAAAGCAATGACCGACTTAGACACTCCGGGGGCTAAACCTGGTTCAGCAAATAACTTCCCTGAATATGGAACTGACGTTAGCCAGCTTCACAACTTCTTTACTAGTTTAGAAGGCTTTGAAGTTGTTGAGACAAGCTATAAAGTGAATTATTCAACAGAGGATATTATTCAAGAAACAGATGGAGCAACTGGAAACAACGTAGGAAACCTACCTGCTACCTTCACGTGGAATAGCTTATATGCTTCTGAAAACAGCGATACAACCGAAGCTTGGGTTTCAGATGCAAAGGATAGCTATTTTGTTAAGTGGTTAACTAGCCACCTTTCCAACGATCGTCCAATTATGGTTGAGTGGGCAGATTGGGACGGACATTGGCAAGCAATCATTGGCTATGATAATAATGGTACACCTGGTATTGGTGATGACATGCTCATCTTTGCTGACCCGTATGATACATCAGACCATTGGCAGGATGGATATTACTTCTATCCTTTAGAAAGATGGTTTGGACAATGGAATGATCGCAATATTGCACCTAAACCATTCCAATTACAGCCTTACATCGTTGTAGATTATAAAAAATAAATAATAAAGAGAGCAATGACTACCGTCAAAGCTCTCTTTTTTTTGCTACCCCAACTTCCAAAATCAACATCCATACATCTATACGAAGGTCTTCCTACTAACCACTGAACAGTTTCTAAAAATCTGTCGATTGCTTTCATTATCCTGTTTTTATATGATAATAAAGCAAATAGACAACACATTGTTCAGTAATTAAGTAAAGGAGAATGTAAAATGAATAAAAAATATATTTTTATGTTTGGTTCATTAATTATAACTATTGGATTGATCCTTGCAGCCGTAATTACCAACGACGACATAGTGTCTTATCTAATGATATTCTTTTGTGTAGGATTAGGGCTAGCTTTACTGCGTTTATTAGTGAATAGTGCTATCAAAAAAATGAAGAGGAAAAGCATTTGGACTAAACTCCTATTCTTCGCTGTTCTCCTAGGGTTTGGTCTACCTTTCCAAAACTGGTTCCGCAAAGATGTGATTTTTGCCATGGATTCTGATTATATCCTTCGCTGCATTGTCATTACTGTTATGGGAGTTATTTTCATGACCTTCCTTTTCGGGATGCTGTTAGCTAAAAAACGTCAGACACAAGTTGAAATAGTCGAGTAAGCTAAAAAAAAGAAGCACCATCATCCAAATAAGTGAATGAAGGTGCTTCTACTATTTTTTAAAGGATTATGTGGGTCGTTAACTCCAAACTTCAACATTTACTATTTTCATGTTCAGAGCTTGTTATTTTTATAAATGTTTTAGTAAATACGTACAAAGTGGGTCTATATAATCGGCCTTTGGATGTTCACTTAACAACAATCTAGTTAACTCCGTACGGTTATATTTTATAGTTTCTAGTCTCTTAAACTCTGGAGTACTCCCTAAACTATATAAATCATTTTTGTATTTTTCATGTATTTCTTTTACTTCTTTAGAGGTTAAATCGATAGTTACTTGATATAGTAAAACCAATGATTTTCCTCCGCGTTTGATCAACCATGGTCTTAATGGAGATTTACATTTCGTTTTAGTTAGGTCAATGCCTAGCTCTTCTTGAATCTCCCTTTCAATGTTTTTATGTATATTGATATACCCTTCTTCTAAATCATTTTCGTCTAATCCACCAGCGGCAAATTGAATTCTATCTGGATTAGCTGTTCCTTCATTCATATGACCAAAAACTATATATTGGTCCGAAGTAAGGATGAGTGTAGCGGGGTAGACAACAATACAGTCATACTGAGATTGTAATTCCATTTTCCTACTATAAAGAAAATGGGCATAATCAGTATGGGTAAGGGAAATAAGTAGATTCTTTTCATTCTCTTGAACTCGTTCAATACTAAAAACCTTTCCTCGATTGAATATGCCTTTTCTGTTAATATTCTCCCAGTATTGATTTATTTTTGTTCTTATTTCTCCTGGTAAATCTACCTGCTTATCTAAAACATTTATCCTTATATTTGTAGGTATCTTTTCTAAATTAATATTATCGAAAACCTCCATATGTAACCTCTATTCTCAGTTATTTATTCATCTCGCCCAACAACAAATTAATCTCATCCAAAAATTTGAGCATCTTGATATAAACCGTTCTCATCAATATCTACTACTATCGTGTGTCCCCAAAATAAGTCTCCATCGTCATAATATAATTCTGCGTTTCCCTCACAAAAGATTAACATTCCCTGCATTTTAATTCGTTTTTTAAATTCATCCTTATTGGTCATTCTTCCTTCATTCCACACTTCGTTATGTAGCTGCAGTAAATCCTCTGCTATTTTTTCTTTATATAATTCCTCAGAGACTTTTATTGTTTCAAAGGTATTTTCAGCTACTTCAAATACTAAATCTTTATCAAATGACTCAACAGATATAGTTACATCTATAAAATAACCTTTCTGTATTTCGACTTTTCCCTCATAATTACCCCTATCTATATCAAAGGTTAGAACATCAAAAATACATTTATTTTCCACATTTTTACCTCCCATTATTACTCTTCCCTATCTAACAGCTACTCAGTTTATGTATAACAATATTCTCTTTAATTCTACAAATACAGCGCTAATACCTTTTTCAGTCATCCTTGCAATTTATTAATGCTAAAAAAGACAGCAAGCTCCAAATTATTGAGCTTGCTGCCGTTTGAATACATATTTTCTTATAAAACCTTTTCTAGGAATTCTTTTGCACGCTCCGATTTTGGAGAACTAAAGAATTCATTTGGTGGTGTGTCCTCTACTAATACTCCACCATCCAAAAATAAAATACGATCTGCTACCTCTTTGGCAAAGTTCATCTCGTGTGTCACGATAATCATCGTCATTCCTGATTCAGCTAAATCCTTCATAACCGCCAAAACCTCTTTTACCATCTCTGGGTCTAGGGCAGATGTCGGTTCATCGAATAGCATCACAGAAGGGTTCATCGCTAAGGCACGGGCAATAGCTACACGTTGCTTTTGTCCTCCTGACAAGCGATTTGGATATTCTGAACGTTTCTCAAAGAGTCCAACCTTTCTTAAAAGGTCCTCAGCAGTGGCTGTCGCCTCTGCCTTTGATTTCCCTTGAACCTGCATTGGTGCATAAGTTAGATTCTCTAATACCGTTTTATGAGGAAACAGATAAAAATGCTGAAAGACCATTCCTACATTTTCACGTACCTTCATAATATTTGTTTTTTTATCCGTCACGACATCATTTCCAATACTAATAACACCGCTTGTTGGGATTTCTAAAAGATTCAAGCAACGCAAAAAGGTAGACTTACCAGAACCGGATGGTCCAATGATTGCAATTACTTCCTGTTCCTTTATTTCCGTGGAAATGTTCTTTAAGACTTCATTTTTTCCAAATGATTTATATAATTTTTCTACTTTAATCACTTCTACTCATCCTCTTTTCTAGCTTCTTGCCAAGGAATGATAAAATAAGTGTAAGAATATAGTACATCACTCCGGCAATCATTAATGCCTCTAAATAACGATAAGAAGAACCACCAACGACATAAGCACGACGCATTATATCTAAAGCCCCGATCACTGTTACAATTGCAGATTCCTTCGTTAAAGTTATAAATTCATTCATAAGAGCAGGCATGATATTTTTCATAGCTTGTGGCAGGATAATATCCTTCATCATCTTTGCGTATGGAATGCCTAAAGCTAATGAAGCTTCCAACTGGCCTTTATCAACAGCATTGATACCTCCACGAATAATCTCTGAGATATACGCACCAGAGTTTAAACCAAATGCAATTATTGCTGCAGGCATTGGCTCAATATTAATATCAAAAAGCTTAGGAATTGCATAATAAATAATCATCAATTGTAAAACGAGTGGAGTTCCTCGAAAAATGGACGTATAAAAGTCTGCAAACCATCTCAATGCGGTAATTTTACCAATTTTACATAGAGCCAATAAAATACCTAAAACTAATCCGATAATTGTGGCTCCAACAACTATTTGAAGTGTAACACCTATTCCTTTTGCAATATAAGGAATAGAGGGAACGACTGCAGAAAAATCTAACATATCGTTACCCTCCTTTCTATCTAACTATTATATTTTTTATGCTAAATTATTCTGCTTCTACTACAAACCATTTTTCTCTAAGCTCATCAATTTTTCCTTCTTCAATTAGCTCATTGATAGCATTATCAAATTTCTCTTTAAGTTCACTGCCTTCTGGAAATACAGCTGCCTTATAATCGATTTCATCTACTACTACTGGGAAGAATGTAAGGTCATCATTACGCTTTACATAGTTTTCTGCAACAATATCTTCAATGATTGCACCATCGAAACGCTTTGTCATTAATTCTTGAATAACCTCTGGTATTAAGTTGCGGCTCTCCACTTTCATATCTACTGTTTGCGCTACTTCATTCGCTAGCTCTTCTTGAATAGATGAAATTTGAACACCAACTGTTTTACCAGCTAAATCTTCCACTGATTTAATGCCACTATCTTTTTTAGTTACGACCATTTGCACTGTTTCGTTATAAGGAACAGAGAAGTCAACTACTTTGTCGCGTTCCTCTGTTGGTGTCATTCCTGATAATACGAAGTCTAATTTACCTGCTTGAATCGCTGGGATTAAACCGTTAAAATCGATGTTTTCCACTTCAATCTCATATCCTAGTTTTTCCCCGATTAAATTTGCTAGATCAATATCAAAACCGATAATTTCTTCACCTTTTGCAGTGTCCACATATTCAAATGGTGGATAATCAGCTGAAGTACCCATTTTTAAAACTTGTTTTTCTTCTGAAGGAGATGATGCATTACCAGAATCTTTCGCCGTATCCTCTTTTGTTCCACATGCTGCTAGAATTGCTATAATCATTGCTAATATAACTAAAAGTAATTTATTTTTCATGATTGTTACTCCTTTTTCTATTTTATTTTGTTTCATTTGTATATCGAATAATTGCTTTTTCAAGCATTTTTAATCCATCATCAATTTGTTCCTTTGTTACTGTTAATGGAGGAATCATACGAATAACTTCGCCCACGTTTCCACAGAGATAGAAGAGCACGCCTTCCTCTAATGCGTAATCGAGAATTTTCATGACTGCCTGTCCATCTGGCTCTCCTGTTTCAAGGTTGGAGATTTCAATTCCGATCATTAAGCCGACAGAGCGAACATCACTAATTATCGCGTATTTTGCTTTTAGCTCATTTAATTTCTTCGTTGCATACGCCCCTACCACTTTAGAGTTTTCAACTAAGTTTTCCTCGTGAAAAATTTCTAATGTGGTCAATGCCACAGAACACGCTACCGGATTTCCACCGAAAGTAGTTCCATGCATACCAATTGGCCATTTCTTCATTAACTCTTTAGAAGCAACAGTTGCACTAAGTGGCAGCCCAGAGGCGATTCCTTTAGCGATGGCCATGATATCGGGAGTTACTCCAAAATATTGGGAAGCAAACCATTCACCAGTTCGACCAAATCCAGTTTGAACTTCATCAAATATTAATAGTATTCCATGTTCATCACATATCTCTCGGATTCTCTTTACCCAAGATTTAGGAGGGATAATGTAGCCGCCCTCGCCTAGAACTGGTTCTAAAATAACGCATGCAACCTCTTCAGGAGTTACCTGATGCTTAAAGAGCCGCTTGAAATCTTTTTCTAACTGCTCTACACAGTATACTTCCGGGTCCATACCCTCTGGACAGCTCTTCGCGTCTGCATAAGGAATTTGGTAGGATAAATGCGATGGCTGTAAAAATTTCCGATACTTGCTTTTGGATGTTGTAACGCTTAATGCACCAAGTGAACGTCCATGAAAACAGCCTGTAAACGAAACCACATAAGGTCTTTCAGTGACAAACTTCGCTAGCTTTAAAGCCCCTTCAATAGCTTCGGTTCCGCTATTTGCAAAAAAGAAACAATCTAAATCTCCAGGCAACACTTCACCAAGATTTTTGGAAAGCTGGAGAATGGATTCATACATGATGACACCTGACGGACCATGTACTAATTGATCGGCAGCATCCTTGATGCTTTGAACGATTTTAGGATGACGATGCCCAGTATTCGTTACGGCTATACCTGAAGTAAAATCTAAATATTTTTTACCGTCTGCACCAAAATAATAACAGCCTTCTTCCTTGACTATTGGGATATTAGGATGGTCCTTTGCCATACTAGGTGCCAGAAAGTCTTCCATATTATCATATAAATTCAACCAATTACTCATATTGCTCACCTTCGCTTTTCTTCTACTATCATTTTCCAGATAGAATCATAGAATATATATTTAAATATTTATTAGCTAATGGATTTTTCTAATATTTATATAATATATGCCTTTATGTATAATTATACAATAGTAAATTTATGCAAAATAAAAGTTTAAATATGTCGAATTTTCAAATTAAAAATAATTAGTATTTTCAAGAGTACACTCTCTTCTTACTGAAGAGAGTGCTTACCTCAAATATGCTCCGTAATTTCTCGTGTCAACAACCATTGTCCCTTTATCTCTTCCCAATCCTCTAACGTAAAAAAACGAGTTAACTCTTGTCCGTTCTTTTCAATAATCATCTCATAAAATACTACGAACCTACCTGCATCACGCTGTCTAATAATTCGATATTCAAATCTTTTTTTGGCGCCCTGTAAGGCTTCCACTGACTCCCTCATCCCCTGTACAGCTTCTGGACGGTCAAAGAACTCTGGCCTTTCAACATGACCATTAAAAAAAGTAACATAGTAATTTTGAGTCATAATTTCAAGACCTTCAGTTTTACCGGTAGACATTGCTACATTCCATGCTTGAATAAAGTCATCATGCACTTGTGTGAACTGTTCTACGGACGTTTGAAAAACATCTGCCATCAAATCCCCCCTATTATTTTGTCATCCTATCCCGGCTCAAACTGCTATAGAGAAAAGAGTCTCTCCAGCCGTCCTTCAATAAAATATTTTCTCTTAATAATCCTTCCTGTATCATACCTACTTTCTTTAAAACCTTTTCTGATGCAATATTTCGGACATCACAAGTAGCAGAAATACGGTTTAGCTTCAGCTCTTTAAATCCAAAATCAAGTAGTAAATGCGCAACCTGTGTAGCTATACCGTTACCCCAAAAGTTTGGATGTATTATATAGCCCATTTCTCCATTCTTATTGGCGTAATCTACATGAAATAGTTCTCCAGCTCCAATCATCTTATTACTTGTCTTTTCTACAACAGCAAACACATACCTAGTTCTTTTATCTTTCATAACGTCAGCTAAGACTTCCTTCAAGTAAGTTTTAGTGTCTTCGATACTATTTGGTCCCCAAGGCTGGTATTTGCAAACCTCTTCGTTAGATGCATAACCATGAATATCCATGAGAAAGCCATCTGTCATTTCAGTTAAGTATATGGTGTTGTTTTCTAGTCCATTCTCCATTTGAGGAATCTCCTATTTCTATTTACTTTCTTATGTTATTCTCCTTTATACGTTATTTTCCCTTTAATCTACCTAGCTAATTAGTTATTTGACGCATATGCTATTTATAATGAAAACGGGAGGTTGCTTCATGTCAAACAAATACCTAGATTTACTATCATATTTTGGAATTGGAAGTGCTCATCCAGGTGGGTTTGGATTAACACAATTTCTTTTAAGAAAAGAGAAAATTCAAGCGTCTGAGTCTGTTTTAGATATTGGTTGTGGAACAGGAAAAACCTCTGCTTTTTTGTCTACTAAGTATGGTTGCAGTGTAACAGCTGTTGATAACCATCCACTTATGATAAAAAAAGCTCGGGAGCGTTTGGATTTACTGGAGGGTACCATTCATTTAATCGAAGGGGATATCGAACACTTAAATTTAGAAGAGAATTCTTATGATGTCATTATTTCCGAATCAGTCCTTGTATTTACTAACATAGGCAATACCTTAAGTGAAATAGCTCGAATGCTAAAGAAGGATGGCAGGCTACTATTGATTGAAATGACTGGCACCTCCAATCTTTCGGAGCAAGTAAAGGAGAAAGTGAAGGAGCTCTATGGCGTTCAACAGCTATTTAGTGAGGAAGAGTGGAAAGATTGTTTGCAAAAGGCAGGATTTCAGCATATTGAAATGCTTGAGCCTCCAGTCAATATGGAACAAATAGACATCGACGACATAAATCCATCCAGCGAAATAGATATGTCACTTTATGATCTTTGGGATGAGCATAACCAATTTCTAAATGAATATAGTGACGTAGTAGGCTACCGGATTTTTAGATGTCGTCTATAGATATCTATTAACCTTTAATTGAAAAACTAGATCCTGCAATAATTTCCTTTGCTGTTTTCCGGTATAGTTCCCCGTTTGGGAATGGCCCCTGTTTTTTTACAAAGGAGTCCACTAAATGAAAGCCAATATGATACCCTATCCATTTTGGAAAGGGACTTCTAGGTTGGCCAAATAGAAAGATCTGATGATTTTTTATATCCCTTACTTTTAAAGAGGGAATAAAATGCTTTTTCCATATTTCTAGTGCTTCATCGTGTGAATAGAGTTCAATCCATGGGGCTAACCTTTTTGCTCCACAAACCTCTTTTACTGCATATTCCCCCAGACCTTCAATTATGAGAGAATCCTCCAAGGTTGTTTTTAAAGGAGAAAGGTTCAAAAATTGGAGCCTGCAAACATGATTATATTCATGTACCAGGGAAGCTTTGATTTCCTCATCAGAAAGATCTTTAGACACAAATAAAAACAATGCCTTTTTATATGCCACGCCATTTTTAACTGGTAAGGGCTCTCTTGCCTGGCCTGTGCCTCTTGTTTTAATAGGGAAGATATAAATCGGCACCTTGGGACCATTCCACAGTTTTCTTAACTGCTTATATTCATTATTTACTAGCTCCCATACTTTCCTTTCCTCCATTTTTTCTACAATGCTTTTCACTTCCTGCCATTCGTTTGGTTCAAATAATCCAAATCGTAGAAGTTCATAATGAATTGCTTCTCTATTTGTCTTAGGAAAAATATCCATCAGCGGCTCACATAGAAATTCACCCTGAAGCTGATAGACATCTTTCCTCTCTTCTTTTTCGCAGGATTCAATAAATTCATATAACCAACTAGAAGTTTTGATAACAGCCAACCTATCATTCCTTTCTCATTTCCTATTATCATTTCAGGTTTTGTATAAATCTTAAAACTATTAAGCCTAGTATTCATAGACGATTGTCTACTGTGAAAACTTCCATACGGCATATGTTATAGAACATACTTGTATGTAATTTTTTGAGAGAGGGGGACAAAAAATGAATCAATCACAAACATATGATTTATGCTGTAGATACCATGGAAAAAGAGTAAGAATTACGGACAACCAAGGTAGAACACATGTAGGACAAATTACAAAGGTTGATCGGGATATGGTATGGATTCGGCCTAACAATAACTTTGGAGGATATGGTTTAGGTTGGGGCTGGGGATTCGGACCAGGATTTGGTTACGGTATTGCATTAGGTGCAATTACTGGAATTGCTTTAGCTGGGGCTTTTTTCTGGTAATACTTCTTTTTTATACTTCTAAAAAAGGGAATGGGCTAGGACCTATTCCTTTTTCATTTTAGATTAAATTGTATTAAATGCCCGTTGCATGTAAAAGAAAATTCAGATTCTCTTGTGATAAATGCTTTCTACGCGCGGATTTATACCGATGGATTTGATGCCTGCCACTACAATTACATATTAATAAATGTTAGTGCTTTACCGGTAAAGTGCTGTTGACTCGAATACTCTTAATTAGTATGTCTTCCTGTTTGCCGAACAGTGATGTTGCTGATCTTAAGGCGTTTAAGATACAGATGTTCTTGAATTTAAAAAGCATACCACATAAGCGGTATGCCTTAATGTTATAGTATGCAATTGTCCAAATAAGTTACCTAGATAGCAGTAAATCCTCCATCAATTGGTACGACAGCACCATTAATGTATTTAGCCTCGCTCATCAATAAAAAGGAAACCAATTCAGCAACTTCCTCTGGTTGTCCTAAACGACGTTGTGGAATTGTAGCGGAAACTGCCTTAAATACATCTGGATTCATTTCTCTATATTGTTTAACCATAGGGGTTTCAGTAGATCCTGGAGCTACTGCGTTAATTTGAATTCCCTGATTTGCATATTCGGCTGCTAAAGATTTGGTAACACCGACTATACCATGCTTTGTTGCTGAATAACTTACTACACTGTCCTGTCCTACCAATCCAGCCGTAGAGGAAGTATTAACTATGCTACCTCCCCCATTTTTAATCATATCCGGTAGTACGTAATATAGGCCGTATAAGGCACCTCTTAAGTTAATATCCAAAACAAGATCAATTTGCTCAATCGAATTGTCCAAGAATTTTTTACCTGGCCCTGAGATTCCTGCATTATTAAAGAACATATCTACCGAGCCAAAGGTGCTCACTGTTTTGTCTACGTACTGCTTAACCTCTTCAGCATTAGTAACATCTGCCTTGATAAAGATGCCCTTAGCTCCTTTTTCTTCAATCAAACGAACAGTTTCGTTCCCTTGCTCCTCTGACACATCAATAATGCTAATATTGACGCCTGACTCTGCAAGTTTTAAGGCTGTTGCTCGACCCAGCCCGCCACCGCCACCTGTAATGATTGCTGTCTTACTTGTACTCATATACATAACTCCCTTCTTACGTTAGCTTTCACTTATTAAATTCCCTAAACTAAACTCATAAAACATTATTTCAATATAGTAGGGAAACTATAAAGTCTCTCGTATTATTATGATATAAAATTCCTTCATCATACTTGAGTTAATTTCATAACACCTATTTTTATGAAGACATACGAACAATTAAGAAGAGAACAATTATATATGCAATATTTTCTAAAATTATAATTTAATTAATTTCTTGGCAAAGTGCTATAAAAAAAACCCGTAAAAATTAGATTAGTGTCTAACTTTTACGGGGCAGTTCATAACAAAGGTGGTATGTTTTTTTATTTACTTAAGCTAATGCTTGCTCTAAGTCCTCAATTAAATCCTCTACATCCTCGATGCCTACAGAAATACGAACTAACCCATCGGTAATGCCCAATTCTGCTCTGCGGTCACTCGGTATTGATGCGTGAGTCATACGAGCAGGCACAGAGATTAAACTCTCAACTGCTCCTAAACTTTCGGCCAGTGTAAAGTATTGAAGCTTCGCTAAAAGTTCATCTGCCTTTTCAGCACTTCCGACATCAAAGGAAATCATTCCTCCAAAGCCAGTAGTTTGTTTTTTCATTAGTTCATGCCCTGAATGGGTAGAGAGTCCAGGATAAAATACTTTCCCAACCGCCTCATGCTCACTTAAAAATTCTGCAATTCGCTGGGCACTTTCATTGTGCTCTTCCATGCGTAGCCCTAATGTTTTAATACCACGCATCAATAGCCATGAATCCTGTGGACCTAATACTGCTCCAACTGAGTTTTGAACAAAATGCAGTTCGTTAGCTAACTCTTCAGAATTAACTACAGCTAGGCCAGCCACTACGTCACTATGACCGCCTAAATACTTTGTAGCACTATGCACAACAATATCGGCACCAAGAGAAATTGGTTGTTGGAAATAAGGTGTCATGAACGTGTTGTCGACAATAGTTAACAGCCCTTTCTCCTTTGCATATTTTGCGACTGCCTCTATGTCAGTAACCTTAAGCAAAGGATTTGTTGGGGTTTCTAAGAAAATAGCCTTTGTATTATCTGTAATAGCAGCCTCCACATTGGCAAGGTCTCCAGTATCGACGAATGTTGCGTCAATTCCAAAACGGTTCAATACTTTAGAAATAACTCGAAAAGTCCCACCATAAACATCATCTGTTAATATGACATGGTCTCCCTTGCTAAAGAGCATCATTATAGAGCTTGTTGCTGCCATGCCTGAGGAAAAAGCAAAACCTGCTGCCCCTCCCTCTAAATCACTAATCAAGACTTCTAATGCATGACGAGTCGGATTACCAGTACGTGAATATTCGTATCCCTTAAATTTACCTACTGCCTCTTGCTTATACGTACTTACTTGGTAAATCGGTGTAGACACTGCCCCTGTTGCTTCATCTCCAACGATCCCTGCATGAATAAGCTTTGTTTTTGCGCGCATATTTTATTCCTCCTTGAATAATTCATATACCTTCTGACTCAAATATCGTTCGCTAGAATCTGGGAAGATGGTTACGATATGGCTTCCTTCTTTAGCTACCTCCGCTTCCTTAATGGCTGCATAGAATGCTGCGCCAGAGGAACTTCCAACCAGTAAACCCTCTTTCTTCGATAGTCTACGTAACTCGGAAAAGGCATTCTTATCACTTACAGTATGAATTGCATTGAAGTAGGATGAATCCATAAACTTCGGTAAAAATTCCATACCGATACCTTCCGTTGTATGAGAACCAGCTTCTCCTCCATTCAAGATGGATCCAACTGGCTCAACAATTACTGTTTTTATTTTTTCATTCCGTTGCTTTAAAAAGATGGAAGTACCCATAAAGGTACCTCCTGAACCAGCACCTGCCACAAACACATCGATTTGACCTTCTAAATCCCTCCAAAGCTCTGGGCCCAGAGTTTGAACATAAGTGTTCGGGTTAGCTGGATTGGAAAACTGCGACGGTGAAAATGCATTAGCTGTTTTCTCTACCAACTCCTGAGCTTTATTAATGGCTCCTTGCATACCCAATGATGTATCCGTATTGATGACATCTGCACCTAGCGCCCGCATCAGCGTTTGCTTTTCTTGGCTGAATTTTTCTGGAACGACAAATACAACATTATATCCCTTTCCAATGGCAGCGAGTGCAAGTCCTATCCCTGTATTTCCAGCTGTAGGCTCAACAATCGTCCCACCCGGCACAAGTCTACCTGATTTCTCGGCATCCTCTATTAAAGACAAACCTAATCGATCCTTTATGCTTCCTCCAGGGTTTAAGTATTCTAATTTTGCAAAAATACGACAATTGTTTGGAATTGAAATGTTTGTTATTTCTATTAGTGGCGTATTTCCTATTAACTCCTGGACATTTCGATAAATATTCATTTATGCTTCCTCTTTGTAAATTTGTCGCCATTCGTCTTTTTTCGCTAGCATTTCAGAAGCAATTTCTTTTGCCCCTTCTAAGCTATGACTTGCAGCCCATCCACACTGTACCTCATTACAAGCTGGGACCTCGGTCGCCTGAAGAACATCCTCTAATGTTTTTTCAAGAATTTCTAAAATTTCTTCGTAATTCTCATGGTTGATCACAGAGAGGTAAAATCCTGTTTGACAGCCCATTGGACTTAAATCCACCACTTGTTCCGTATGATTGCGAATATTTTCAGCCATCAGATGCTCAAGTGAGTGCAATCCCGGCATTTCCATATGCTCTTTGTTTGGTTGTTTAAATCGGATATCATATTTGTATATTTCATCTCCATTGATACCTTCTTTTTTTCCTGCTAGGCGTACGAATGGTGCGACTACTTTTGTATGGTCTAGGTTAAAGCTTTCTACGTTCATTTTTTTCATCATTATTCGCTCCTTATTTTTTCGTTGCGTCCATGATCCAGACATAATCATTCATCTTCGAGAAGTGTGCCTGAAATCCTGCTTCTTCAAATAATTTCGTTAAAATTGGAATGGTCGTATAGTATTCTCGTTCTAAATCATCCGCTACATTATGAAAATTTCTAGATCTTTCTTTTTTTATCTGGTCCTGCTTTGCTTCCTCTGTGATAAATGCGGTATCCGCAAACACGACTTTGCCATTTTCCTTCAGAAGCGCTGAATATAGCTTTAGAGCCATTCCTTTTTCTTCATCCGTCAGGTGATGAAATACAAAAGAGCTGACAATAGAATCCACATGAGATTTCCCTATTTCAAACTGTAATAGGTCACCATCAATTATTTCTCTTTTTGGGAAACGTTCTGCTGTCATCTCTCTCATTTTTTCGTTCGGCTCGATGCCAATGACAGAAAAGTCTTTTTCAACTAACTTTGCTGTCAAGTTACCAGTTCCTGTACCAAATTCAACGACAGAATTCCCAGAAACACGATTGACTACTTCATTTAAAATAGAGTCATAGCCTTCAAAAACATCACGATACTCGGGATCCTTTCCTGAAACCGAAGCCTCGTATGAATCTGCCCATCCATCAAAAATATCTACAAATTCTCTACCCATTCGTTAAAACCCCTTTTAATAAGTATATTAAACCAAGTTGTTTACTTTGTTTTAACACTTTTATTTATATCATATTCAGCAGACGAATAAAAGGAAGATGTTTCTATTTTTATACCCCTTCTCTATACAAAAAAACAAAAAGAGCAAACCATGTAAAGGTTTGCTCTAGAATTTTTATAGAAATGTAAATTTATTTTAGCTATCGCTGACTGATGTTTTAAAACAATTTCAACAAACATCAACTCAAAAAAATATGCTAATCATTAAATATATCTATTTAGTTTTAATTCAAAGGTTGGGTTGGTTACATATTCCTTGTAAATTACTTTTCCTTCGAATTCTAGATAAGCTTGATATCTTAACCGAATTGCATCTGCAGTTATCATAGTTAGTACCTCATCCTTCGGCACCCATGCTACCTCAGACGTTTCTTCAGAGGTACAAAGACTTCCACCAATTGGTTTACAAACAAAGTCCATCATGATTTTAGTCGGAACATCTGTTACCCCATCATGCCATTTGTAGGTTCCTGTGTTGGAATATACACCGTATAGCGTTAATACTTCCACATCTATACCGCTTTCCTCTTTTACCTCTCGGATTAAGCCTTCGATAACATTTTCTCCGTTTTCGATTTGCCCCCCTGGATAAACCCATCCACCATGCTCTGTTTTCACTAAAAGAATGTTGCCTTTTTCATCTTCTACAATTCCGCCTGCAGCTAAAATATGCGTTGGCATATTCATCTTCATACCCCCTATTTGAAAAAAATTTCTATATAAGGGTATTTTACCATGTTACAGTGGGAAGAAAATAGGAATAAAAATCATCATGACGATGAACATGACTAACTGTAAAGGAATACCTGCCTTTACAAAATCGAAGAATTTATAACCTCCGGCTGTCATCACTAAAGCATTAGTCGGAGACGCAACAGGTGTTGCGAACGCCATACTAGATGAAACGGCAATGGCTATTAAGAAAGTATAAGGATTTGCACCCATACTAAGTGCTGCATTCATTGCAATTGGAGCAAAAAGAACGGCGGTGGCTGTGTTACTTATAAACTGACCAAATACCATTGTAATAAAATAAATACCTGCCAATACACCCAATGCACCTAAACCACCAAGGAGGTCAATTATTCCTTTAGACAGAATGACCATACCACCTGTATTTTCTAGAGCTGTAGCCATAGGTAGCATAGCTGCTATAAGAATAATACTTTCCCAGTTCATCTTCCCGTAAGCATCATCCATATTACGCAAGCATCCTGTTACGACCATTAATACTGCTCCTATTAAAACAGAAATTACGGCAGGGAATATTTCTGAAATCATCAATACAATCATTAGCACCATAATTGCTCCTGCAATAGGAGCCTTTCCGCTTGCTGCTGCCATACTTGCGTGTTCTTTTGGCTGTCCTACCACTACTACGTCATTTGTTGCCTTGGCTAAAAGCTCAATTTCCTCCCAGGCTCCTTGAATAAGCAAGGCATCTCCAAATCGCAGTCGTACGTTTGCCATCTCACTCAATACATAGTCACCCTTACGATTTATCCCCAATATATTTAGATTATATTTTTCACGGAAGCCGATGCTTGCAACTGTTTCATTAATCAGACTAGAATGTGGAGTCAATAATACCTCTGCAATTCCAAGCTGCTTAGAAACTAGCAAGTCTGGCATCGAATCGTCATCATCCACTTCCAGCAAATAATCCTTTGCCAAATCCTCGGTGTTTGTCAAAGAACCTTGAATATAGAGAACGTCCTTCGCCTGAATCGTACTTAGAGGACCTGCCATCTCTTGGTACGTCATTGGCAAAAGATTCATCCCTTCCATCGATTTACGATCAATCTTTAAAATAGCTAAATGATATTTCGCAGGTAGCTTTAAATCCGTTAATTTCTTTCCAATCATTAGAGAATGCTCAGGAACCTTCAAGCGATGCAGATTGCCCCCAAGCTCATAATCGACAGCTAGCTGTTTAGGTGAAAGCTTATGACCATCTCTGACTGCATCCTTCTTACTTGCTCTTGGTAGAACCCAATTTCTTGCCACAACAAAGTATAAGATACCTACAATAATAGCAATCACACCAACTGGAGTTATTTCAAAGAAACCAAGCTTTTCATAGCCATTGTCAACAAGCACTTGACTAACAATCAGGTTCGCCGGTGTCGCTATTAAGGTTAGCAAACCCGATAAACTACTTATATAAGAAAGTGGTATTAAATACTTGGACGGACTGCTATTGATGCTGATTGCAATACTGATGACAATTGGTAGCATTAATGCAACCGTTCCTGTATTACTCATGAAAGCCCCAACACTTCCTGTAATAAGTAACAGCAAAATAAATAATTTTTGTTCACTTTTTCCAGACCACTTGAGTAAAAGATTACCTGCGCTTTGGGCTAGTCCCGTTCTTACAATTCCTGCTCCAACGACAAATAATCCTGCAATCATAATTACAACGGAGTTAGAAAACCCTGCAAGCGCCTCTGAAGGGTCTAATACACCCGTAATAACAAATGCCAATAGTGCCAGTAGCGCCACTAAATCTGCTCGAATTCGATTGCTTATAAATAAAACGATACTAATCGCCAATATACTAAATGTTATTGCTAACTGCATATCTAAGTGAGCTCCTTCTGTTTTCGTCTCCTCTTATTATATAAAAAGTATGGACGAAGTAACCCCCAAATAAATCAAAGGTTGTTACAAATTAATATCAGAGCTTTAAAGAAGGAGTAAATAATAATGATGGGAAAGAGCAAAATGATTTGTTTACCAACTAACCAGCGTTTTCACATCTCTACTAACCTTTATTTACACTGTTATAGGCCGCATGAATGGCATCCCAATCATGTGGTCTAGCCATTCTCTTTTCTATGCTTTCTAATGGCTGAAATCCATATTGTTCATACAAGGTATGCGCATCCTTAGTTGCCAGATGGAAGTTTGTCCCCTTCAAATATGGATGGTTCACAATAATGCTCATTAGCCATTTACTAAGCCCTCTCCCTCTGTAATCAGGTAGAACAAAAACATCCCCTAGCCATGAATGTCTAACCAAGTCAGAAACTACTCGAGCAAATCCGACCAGTTTCGCTGTTCCAGATGTAGGATTTCCTTCATAAATTCCATAGCATAAAATTGAGTTCTCAATGGAGGCCTCGACCAAAACTTTTGTTACTCCTTTGAGCCAGTAGGAATCATTCGTTAAAAAATTATAAATGACGTCTATATCTAATAAACTCTTATCCGTACTAATATAAAAACCATTCTTTTCTATCAATATAGCCTCTTTAATATGTAACATTATTCATTCACATCCATTTTCTTCATTTTCATTTAAATATACTCTTTTCCAAATATAATTGTAAATACTTGTCTAAATTTTAAAAAAGTTATAGTTAGCGTTCTATATTTCTTTTATAGTATGTATAAAGGAGTGGAAGTTAAATGACATTATTAAACAGATTAGAAAAAGGAGATAAAATTGGAATTTATTCTCCCTCGTCGCCTATTACTTATTCCTCACCTAAGCGTTTCGAAAGGTCAAAGGCTTTTATTCGCTCAAAGGGTTTTGAGATAGTTGAAGGAAGCTTGACCGGAAAGCACGACCACTATCGCTCAGGAAGTATTAAGGATCGTGCAGAGGAATTAAATGAGCTAATCCGAAATCCGGAAATCCGTTGCATCATGTCCACTATTGGCGGTACGAACTCGAATGCAATTCTTCCATACATAGACTATGAAGCATTTAAGAAGGATCCAAAAATAGTAATCGGTTATTCTGATGCAACAGCCGTCCTTTTGGCGCTCTATGCCAAGACAGAAATACCAACCTTTTATGGACCTGCACTCGTACCTTCCTTTGGAGAATTTGAGCCTTTCGTCGATTATACATATGATTACTTCTCTCAAATGCTAATCGAGCAGCAACAAGCTCCGTACATTATTCCAACTCCTCCGTATTGGACAGACGAAATGGCCAATTGGGAGGATAAAACAAAGGATAAAGAGCAGCGAGACAACCAATGGATCTGCATAAATAAAGGAATTGCCGAAGGAAGACTCATCGGTGGCAACCTGAACGCGATGTATGGATTCTGGGGAAGCCCCTATATGCCAAGCATTAAAGAAGGCGATATCCTAATGATTGAGGACACCATGAAATCAGCCTCCATAGTAGAAAAAAACTTCAATTTATTGAAGGTCAATGGCGTTTTCGACCGAGTCGGAGGCATTATTTTAGGGAAGCATGAGCTATTTGATGATTCCGAAACGGCAAGACAACCATACGACATTCTCTTAGAAACCATTGGGGACCTAAACATCCCTATCCTAGCAGACTTCGACTGCTGTCACACTCATCCGATGCTAACGATGCCAATTGGTCGCAAGGTAAAGCTAGATGCTACGAACAAAGAAGTAACAATTATGGAACAATGGATTAACTAAAAGAGTGTAGCCCGTGAGCTACACCCTTTTAGTGTGGGTTTGTCTTTTAGGAGGTACAGATGTGGAGACCGTGGATGTGGATGGGACGTAGTGTTACGGGAAATGACACTGTTGCGGAGATGGAAGTAAGTGTTGTGAAAAACTTTGGGGAGTGTTGCGTGTAACTCGGAAAGTGTTGCAGTGAGGTGGACAAGTGTTGCGCAGAAGGTGCTTAGTGTTGCAGAGAGCATGAAATATTAAGTAGACTTGAGAGAACCTTGCGGTGATGGAGTAGAACATTGCAGAGTTGCGACCGAACCTTGCACTAATCGATTGAAACATTGCAGAGACGGAGCCGAACCTTGCACTAATGCTGTTTTATTCACAAAGTTCACTAACTTTTCCCCGTCCTTCAATGTCTTCTATATTTTCCAGTATATTAACTCTTCAAGCGTAAGTCCTTCGTGAATAAGTTTTTGTAGCAAAGCATACTTAGCATTATGCTTGTGATGGCAGAGGAGCTTGTAAATACGAAAATGATTAATATTTGATAGCGAACTGCTTCAACTGGGTCTGCTCCGGCAATAATCATTCCTGTCATCATCCCTGGGAGCTGGACTAGCCCCACTGTTTTCATGGCATCAATAGTTGGAATCATACTGAATTTAACTGAACGCTTTAGCACGTCTTGTACAGCTTGCCTGCTTGTAGCTCCGAGTGAAAGAAGTGCTTCTATTTCTCCCTTTGAAGTATCTGTCTCCCGTTTTAATTGAGTTAAAAATAACCCGCAAGCAACCATTGCATTACCGATGGTCATCCCACTTAGTGGAATGATATATTGAGGAGTCGCCTCAATAATATGTAGGCTGAGTAGCAACCCCATCATTAATATCTCCATTGTCGCGATCGACAAAATGATTCTCCAGACAACGCCAGTCATTCCCTTAGCACGTTTTGCCGCATTCATAGCTGCCACTACGATCATCACACATATTATTAAAATGATAAAAAATATATTCTCGGACTGAAACACAAATTGTAAGACGTAACCGACTGCTAATAATTGGACTGCAGCACGAACCGTTCCTACTGCAATATCTTTCTCCAAATCAAGCTTTTGCCAAACTGAAACTAGCATCGTAATAATCACGAATAAAAGAGTAAAACTAAGCGCTAAAAAACTCATTTGAACACCTCGTCCATCGAAACATCAAAAAATGAACGAGCATCAGTATCAATTGATAGCTTGCCATCCTCCATTAGCCATATCCGCTCACCAATACTCTTTGCCTGCTGGGTATCATGCGTGACAAGAATAAATGAAATGTCTTCTTCCTTGTGAAGCTTTAGAAGTAGACCCTCCACGTATTCCTTACTCTGCTGGTCAAGAGAAGCGGTTACTTCGTCTAATAATAGAATAGTTGGTCTTAACAGAAGTGATCTGATAAGAGCCACTCGTTGCTTTTCCCCACCTGATAAATCCTTCGCTTGCTTGTCCCAGCTGAGATGCTGGAGCCCCAACTGCACCATTAAACTTTTTGCATATTTCTCTGCGAAGGGTTTATCATGTAAACGACTTACTGTTTTCAAGTTATACTCTATAGTTCCTGGAAGCATAACCGGATGCTGAGACACATAAGCGATGTTCATTCTCCATTCACGAGCATCCTGAGATTTGGAGGAATTACCCTTATACTTTAATTCTCCTTGGTCAAATTCTTCCATTAAACCAATTGTGCGTAGCAGAGTGCTTTTTCCCTGACCTGACTTACCCAATAAAACCACCCGTTGCGGAGAGGTAATAATAGTAGTGATATTTTCAAACAAAAATGGACGATGACTATCCCCTTCTGTTTTCCAGTAATTTTTAGTTACACTATTTAGTTCAAGTAAATGATTCATTTTGTTCTTCCCATTCTTCTCTTAATAATCCCATACGGATAGAATCATAATAGACCCCATTATGTAAACGGCACTTTCTCATGCGCGCTTCCATTGTCATTCCTAACTTTTCTCCAACCTTGACCATTCGTTCATTGCCCGACCATGTTGTAAAACCAACACGTATCAGGGGCATTTCGTGAAAAAGATGATCAATCCACATTTTAAGCGCTTTGGTTCCGATGCCTGAATTCCAGAACATTGGATCGTAAATGAGGATCCCCATCTCTAACCACAGGGAAGCCTCATGCTCCCAATAATAACAAAGCGAACCTACTAAATCGTCGTTCACATATATCCCCCAAAAATCCTCTTGGTTCATGAAATAGTCTTTTTTCTGGATAAATTGTTCATATGTCATGGAAGTGTAGGGCTCAAAGGGGGCATCCCATTTTTTCCATTCTGGATAATCCTCTTTTAGGCTCAATTCCCATAAACGATATAATTCATCTTCTTTTACAGGTCTTATAATAATCTCTTGCACTTTCATGCCCCCTAACATACTTGCATATAATTTTATCACACTATTCTTTTTAAAGAATATTTCCTAAATAGTTTCTATTGTGGTAGAGTGTTATTTGTAAAAAAGTACATATGTAAAAGGAGTGCTACTCTCTTGGGTGGAAATCAGCAATTACAACGAGGCTTAGAACAACGGCATATCACCTTAATGTCATTAGGTGCTGCAATAGGTGTGGGGTTATTTTTAGGCTCCGCAACAGCCATTCAATTAGCTGGCCCAGCCATCCTAATCTCCTATATTATTGGCGGTCTAGCTATTTTCATCATCATGCGTGCCCTTGGGGAGATGGCAGTACATAACCCAGTATCGGGATCTTTTAGCAGATACGCAAAGGATTATTTGGGTCCACTAGCAGGATATATAACCGGATGGAATTATTGGTTTTTATGGGTAGTTACCTGTATGGCCGAAATTACAGCGGTTGGTGTATACATGAAAATGTGGTTTCCAGATACCCCATCATGGATTTGGGCATTAGCAGCTTTAGTTATCATGACATTAGTTAATTTGATAGCGGTTAAAGCATATGGAGAATTCGAGTTTTGGTTTGCGCTTATTAAAATCATAGCAATCCTTGCTATGATCTTCGTCGGACTTGGAGTTATTATTTTTGGAATCGGGAATGGCGGTGTAGCCGTAGGTATTAGCAATCTATGGACAAACGGTGGCTTTGCACCGAATGGGATTTCCGGCATTTTCATGTCCCTTCAGATGGTCATGTTCGCTTATTTAGGCGTAGAGATGATCGGGGTAACTGCAGGAGAAGCAAAAAATCCTAAAAAAGTTATTCCTAATGCTATCAATACAGTATTCTGGCGTATTTTATTGTTCTATGTTGGAGCATTGTTCGTCATTATGTCGATTTATCCTTGGAACGAAGTTGGAAATAATGGTAGTCCGTTTGTTTTAATGTTTGAACAAATCGGTATTGGACCTGCAGCGGGTATTATTAATTTTGTCGTATTGACTGCTGCTTTATCAAGCTGTAACAGTGGAATTTTTAGCACAGGAAGAATGCTCTTTAATCTGGCAGAGCAAAAGCAAGCTCCTGCATCCTTTAAAAGAATCAGTGGCACGGGCGTTCCTTCTAAAGCGATTATTTTTTCAGCTACGCTGTTATTAGTAGGCGTATTATTAAATTATTTAGTACCGGAAAAGGTATTTATTTGGGTAACGAGCATATCCACCTTTGGAGCTGTTTGGACGTGGGGAATTATATTATTATCCCAATTAAAATTCCGCAAATCCTTAACTAAGGGTGAAGTCTCAAGGCTTTCCTATAAGGCATTATTTTATCCATATGGTTCGTACATTGTGCTAGCCTTTTTAATATTAGTGCTTGGTCTTATGGCATATTTTCCTGACACTAGAGTTGCTGTAATAGTTGGACCGATTTGGATCATCGGCTTAGTTTTTAGTTATTACAAAAATGGTTTTCATAAAAAGTCAAATCAACGGTAAAAAAGAGGCCGGGACAAAACCCACCTTATAAATTCAAGAGTCCCGGAAATTTACTAATAGTAAATTTCCGGGACTCTTTTCGCTGTTCTCCGCAACCGCAGACGCTATCCTGTGGGTACATGTTGAGTCTCCCACGCGCTTATCCCCTAGGAGTCGCACCTTCGCTCCGAACAACTAAAATTTCTTCGATATCAAGTGAAAGAGGACATCTTTAGTTAAATTTATATTTACCAAAACGAAATTCATTCAGAATAAAGTATCAATCTACTCACAGCATTTTTACCTTGCTGAATCTACTTACGTCCCAGCCTCTTTTTCTTACTTCTAGATATATTTTTCAAACCAGCCAGTAATTTGTTCGAGTCTTGTTTGACGAAGGTTTGGTAGTCCAACACGCGACAAATTATGATCTGCTTGAGGAAAACGGACAAAGCTTGTTTCTTTCCCCATTCCCTTTAAAGTGATATAGAGCTGTTGCCCCTGCTCGATTGGACAACGATAATCATTTTCGCTGTGTAAAATAAGCAAAGGAGTTTCGACATTCACAGCATACTTTAAAGGAGATGCATCCCATAGCTTATCAATATCTGTCATGTCCGCACCAATTTGCCAAGGTGTGAAGTAATATCCTATATCGGAAACTCCATAAAAACTAATCCAGTTGGAGATAGAACGCTGGGTCACGGCTGCTTTAAAGCGATTCGTATGTCCGACAATCCAGTTAGTCATGAAACCACCATAGCTTCCTCCAGTCACCCCTAATCGTTCCTTATCAATCCAATCGTATTCAGACAATACATAGTCAACACCTGCCATAATGTCCTCATAGTCCCCTCCACCATAGTCACCTCTTACGGCATCTACAAATTCTTGACTATATGAATGGCTTCCTCTCGGATTTACATATAAAACACCATATCCCTTGGCTGCCAGTAGCTGCAGTTCGTGAAAAAATGTATTTGCGTACAACGTATGTGGACCACCATGAATCTCTACAACAAGCGGATATTTTTTCCCTTCTACATAGCCTGCTGGTTTAATAAGCCAGCCATGGACATCCCATTCTTTCGCTCCTTTATAAACAATCGCTTCCGGTTCGACAAGCTCTACTTCCTCTAAAAGCTTTTCATTGAATGAAGTAAGTGCTTTTCTTTCACCAGTCGTCAAATTAAGCCTAAATAATTCCCCGGGAAATACTGAATTGCTAATTGTACCAAGCGCAAAAGTGCCATCATTTGCAATATCGTAGCCGTATACATGCTCATTTTCAGGTGTTGCTGGATATAGTTCACCCTCTAAAGAAGCAAAATAGAGCCGCACATCTCCCATAGAAGAAAGCTGGAAATATAAATGGTTATCCTTTGTCCACACAACATTCGGTGCACTGGAACCTTGTTGTAAATCACCTCCAGCATAATCACCGACTGGCGCATCAATACCTTCTGTTAGTATTTCTTTTAAACCAGTTTGAGTATTATATACATACACTTCCGCATGGGTAGCATTTTGAAAAGTTCTATTCGCTCCAACAAAAGCAATATACTGATTGTCATAGGAAAAAGAAGCTCCGCCGAAATATCCATCCTCATCCACTAATAAGCTCTCTTCTTTTGTTTCCGTGTCAACCAAATAAATCGGTTGCTTAAATGAAAAGTCTTGATTTTCCTCTCTATTAACTCCAATGACTAATTTTTTGCCATCATAAGAGACTGCCTGAAGGCTATGTTGATGATTACCTTTTGTAAACTGTTCGATTTCTTCTGTTTCAAGATCGATTCTTCCAATTTGTCTATATACGTCCTGAGGTAATAATCCAACACCGTCTGCATGATATTTCATTTTATCTACTACGTATGCTTCTGGTTTCTTGTTTTCTTCTTTTTTAGGCTCATCATCCCAGTTTGCTCCCTCTTTTAAAGGTGCAACAAACCATATTTTCTTGCCACAAGGGGACCAATTAAAACTAGTAACTCCTTTTTCTAGATTAGTTAGCTTTTTTGATTCTCCACCTTTGGTTGATAATAAAAACAGTTGATTTTTATCTTCTCGGTTAGACAAAAAGGCTATGTATTTTCCATCGTTGGACCATCTAGGGGACGAAATATTTTCCTTTTGGTGTGTCCACTGGGTCACCTCATCTGTTTCTAAATTAACATGATACAAATATGCATAATATTTGTTATCCTTCTCACTCATCTCCGTACGGATAAACACTGCTTCCTTGTTAGATGGAGAAATTACAGGATTAGTGATGGACTGTAGCTTGAATAAATCCTTTGCTTCTAGCTTTCTTTTATTCATTCATTATTCCTCTCTTTCATTTCTGTATTTCCATTTATTTCGACATTCGAAATCAATACCCTTTATTTCACCTTAAAAATGAATCATTTTTTAATTTCCTAACATTATATCAAAGAAAACTAAGAGTACATTCTACTATGTGTCTAGTACTCTAGCATTTCATTGAACAAAAAATGCCTCCTATTTAGGAGGCACTTTGGCAGCTTATTTAGTTTTAGATGTTGGCTTCAAAGTACGACGCAATATTTTACCTGTCGTATTTTTAGGAAGCTCCTCTAAAAATTCTATACTCTTTGGTATTTTGTATTTTGCTAGTTTTTCAGCACAATAATCATGAAGTTGCTCCTCAGTTAAGGATTCATCCTTTTTCACAACGAAAGCAAGAACCTCTTCACCAAAGTTAGGATCTGGAACTCCAATGACTGCCGCTTCCACAATACCCGGATGCGCAAACAACACTTCCTCAACCTCACGAGGGTAAACATTGTAGCCACCTACGATAATCATATCCTTTTTACGGTCTACGATATAGAAATACCCTTCCTCATCTTGACGAGCTAGGTCTCCAGTATATAACCAGCCGTTTCGGATTGCATTTTCCGTTTCCTCAGGCATCTTATAATAGCCCTTCATGACATTTGGTCCACGTACAATCAGTTCGCCAACCTCTCCCACCGGTACCTCTTCCCCTAATTCGTTAACCACTTTGTTTTCTACATTAACGATAGAAGTACCAATAGAGCCCGCCTTACGGTCACGATCGATTGGGTTAAAGCAAGTAACTGGAGATGCTTCGGATAAACCATACCCTTCCGAAATACGAACTTTAAATTTGTCCTCAAAATTGTGTAAAAGAGCAACCGGTAAAGAAGAACCTCCGGAAATGGCTAAACGGATTGTAGAGAAATCCTCCACTTTTCCTTCTGGGAATTGATATAGGAAGTTGAACATCGTTGGCACACCTGCAAACACAGTTGCCTTCTGCTCTTTAATGATTTGGAAAACTTCCTGTGGACTGAATCTAGGAACTAATAAAATAGTAGCTCCCATTAATAATGGCGCATTCACAACAACTGTCAGTGCAAAAACGTGAAACACTGGAAGAGTCGCAACTATGCGATCGTCCGTGCTAAAGTTTAAATACTCAGCCACGTCACGAGCATTCGAATAAATATTGTCAAATGTCAGCATGGCACCTTTTGGATGACCAGTTGTCCCAGAGGTATATAAAATAATAGCTGTATCATCCGAATCTACATCCACTAGAGGCACTGCTTCAGCCGGAGTAGATATCAAATATGTAAACGATTTCACCTTTGGCTTTAATAGAGAGGGAAGAGCCGCTAGCTTCTCAGCTGTAGTTGGATCAGTCTCACATATTATATAATTCTCCACGGATGAAAAAACACCAGCTGCCTTTTCTACTAACGGTATAAAAGCATCTAACGCAATAATAGCTTTAGCGTCACTGTTTTTTACGATGTAGCTAATCTCATCTGGTGTGTAAATTGGATTGATCGGTACTGCAGTTGCCCCTAAACGCATCGAAGCATAAAGAGATATTAAAAAATGGGGTGAATTTCCGAGCAAGAAGCCAATATTGTCTCCTTTTTCTACCCCTAATGATTTCAAAGCTGCCGCAAAACGTTCTACGGACTGATTGAACTCTGCGTATGTTGTATCTTTCCCCATGAAATGATATGCAATTTTGTCCGGATTTTTTAATGCCCTTTGTTGAACGTGTGTCACTAAACTCATTTTTACAACTCCCATCTATTTTGAATGAATGGTCATTCATAATCCCCAATATTAATTATATAAGAAAAGTTTTGACAATTCAATATAAAATGAAGGTTTGCACCATTTGAGCGATATCTAATATGCCAACTAATCAAATGAGGAGCAAGGAAATCCCCCTTACTCCCACTTCAATTTTATTCTAGAATATGCGCGATATATCTCCATCTGATCAAGTAAAAATAGGAGAGCTGTATAATCGTGAAGGCTATTAACACTAATAGCATTTCTTTAGCTATAGATACGGCAGCTAGCTCTACCCAGAATGCCTGTAAAAATAAAAAAGAGAAGGTGCTATGAATCATTGCCAATCCCCATGGTAAGAAGAATTGCGGAATAAGCTGTCTATTGACGATTTTAACCAATTCCTGATCTGTTACTCCCATTCTTCTCAGTACATCATATTGCTTTTTATCTCTTTCTAAGTCTGTATAGAGCTTAAAGTAGACAAAGCTACCTGCCGCAAGGATGAGCACTGCTGCTACTAACAGTCCCGTAAAAAGAAGCAAGGAGAAGGTTGCACGAATAATAGAATAGTTTAAACCTGGATTTACATAATAAAATGGATTAGGATTCGTTCCTGTTGCATTTACCGTCTCATTCATAATTCGATCAAGATCCGTACCTATATCCTTGGTCCGAAGCCATTCAGAAACGTGAAAAGCATAAAAAGTCATCGATGATTCCTTTATCCCATAGCCCGTAAGTGGTTCGGTTATAAGCATATAATCCTCATCGCTAACTATTATGGATCTATTCTTAATAGCCAATGATGGGAATATTAGCTTTGTATAAATGCCTTGAATGCGAATAGGAATATTACTTTCCTCAAGGACTGTCTGTTCATTTTCGACCTGCACGCTACCAAAATCCTCTTTCGTATTCGGCACTAGCAAGGCCTGCCCCGATTGTAAATCAATAAATGGAATCTCGAGAGCGAGTGCTAGACTATTCACTTCAGACTCTTTAATAATGTTTATAGGATCTCTAGTGCTAGAAGAAGTCTGTATTTTCAAATGAAACTTAACTAAATCATAGGAAAGTCCTTCTCGTTGCAGTTCCCCTGTAAGTTTCATCACATGCTGCTGTTCAAAGGGGTTGTCCCAATCGCTTGAATAGAAGATACTTACGGGATTCAGCTCTCTAAACTGTGTCGTGAAAGAAGTAAAAGAAGTTACTATTCCCACTGAAAGAAAGGCTATACAGGAAACGATTGTTACTACAAAGAACATTTTAGCGTTCTCTCGTATTTTAATGGATGCATCTGCAAAAGCGATTAATCGAAAGGGATGCCAGTATAGTTTTTTCTTTTTCCTAATAACCTGTAACAAATATAATATGCTGTCCGTGTAAAAGTAATAGGTCCCCCAAAATGCGAGAATCACTATAACAAAGCTAAGTGCAATATGCATTTGAAATGCGGAGTAAATCACTAGACCATACGCAGTTAAAATGAGCACAAAGCCTAAAACTGCTCGCCACTTCTTATAAGAGGTAGGTCCCTCATCATTACTATAGCCTCTGAGCAGCTGTATAATGTCTCTTTTTCGAATAAACACTACACTACTGATGGATATTACAACAAACAACGTGACAAAAACAATAATTGTCAGTGCAAATGGTTTCCACGACAAATATAAAGGCAAACTATCCAGCAAGAAAAGCTCACGGATAACCATAAAAAAGAATTTAGAAAAGGAGAATCCAAAAAATATTCCTACTGTGACTGATATTAGCCCTAACAGCATCGTTTCTATGAAAATCATACGATTCAGCTGTTGCTTTTGCATTCCTAGATTCAATAGGACGCCAAATTCATGTGACCTAGCCTGAATAAATGCGCTCATCGAATAAAACAAAAAGAACAAAGTAAAAATGATTAATATAATCTCGGCAATAAGCATCCCACCAAATGCTATATCACGTAAAAACTGGTCTTCTATCTTTGGATGAAACATTAGCATCGTATAGACGAAGAACACCATGACAGAGAAGCTACTAGCTAGAAAAAAAGCCGCGTATACTCTGCTGTTCCTTATGACATTATGATAAGCAAATTGTTGAAAAGTCATTTACATTTCCACCTATTTTTTATTTCCAAGAATTTAAATTAGATTCGTAATGAATTCAGGTCATTCACGTTTCCACCTAACAGAGAAAGAACATTCAATATTCTTTGGAAGAACGTTTGTCTACGATCATCCTTGTATATCTCATTGAAGTATTCTCCGTCCTTGATAAACAACACTCGATCACAGTAGCTTGCCGCTATTGGATCGTGTGTCACCATAATAATGGTCGTGTCACTCAGTTTATTAACCTGTGTCAATACTTCTAACACGTCTCGTGCAGCTTTCGAATCTAAGTTCCCGGTAGGCTCATCAGCAAGAATAATAGAAGGTCTATGTATCAAAGCTCTACCTATTGCAGTTCTTTGTGCTTGACCACCAGATATTTCGGCTGGTCTCTTCTCCAGAATATTCATCAGGTCTAGTGATTCCGCAATTTTTTCTACTTTCTCCTTCATTTTTTCCACTGGCTGCCCATCCAATGTTAAAGGCAAGACCATATTTTCCTCCACAGTGAGCGCTGGGAGCAGATTAAAGTTTTGAAATACAAAGCCAAGCTGTCTTCTTCTAAATAGAGATAAATCATCCTTGTTAAGCTCTAAAGGATTTAAACCATTAATAAGAAGGTCACCTGAAGTAGGGCGATCAATGGTGGATATTATATTGAGTAGTGTGGTTTTTCCGCTTCCTGAAGGTCCCATTACCGCAAGAAATTCTCCCTTTTCCACTTCAAAGCTCAGCTGATTGATGGCGAGGTGAGCCACTTTCCCTTCATAAACCTTTGTTATATCATCAAGTACTAATATCGACATCCATTTCAGTCCTTTCTATTGATTCTAGCTTTTCAAACAGGATAGAAACAGTCGTCCCTTCACCTACGTTAGAGTTAATTTTCATTTTATGGCCTAAACGATTACAAATTTCTTGCGCAAGATATAATCCCATACCGGTAGATTCTCCACTTTTTCGTCCATTTTCTCCAGTAAAAAAAGCCTTGGTTACTCGTTTAATGTCTGAAGCCGGTATGCCAATTCCTTCATCCCTTACACACAGTATTACTTTGTCGTCTTCAATAGTTGTTTCAAAAAATATTTTTTTATTTTCATTCATCGTATATTTAACGGCATTTGTCAAAAATTGAGCCACTACGAAACGAATCCATTTGGCATCTGTCGCTATTACACAGTTCTCGTCCATTTCAATGACAGGATAAACACGATGACTAATAAATAATCGTTTATTTTTAGAAACCTCTTCTGTCACAACTTCCTTCAAATTAACCTGTTCGATATGCATATCCTCTTCAAATGTGTCTAGTCTGGCATTCATGAGAACCGCTTCTAATCCACGCTTCAACCGGTCGGTCTCTTCTAGAACACTTTTTGAATCTACCTGCTCTCCATTTTGGCTCATCATTTCTAATACTGAAATTGGGGTTTTCATTTGATGCACCCAACTGTTCATAAATTGCAGATGTCTATTTTGAGTAGCGTAAAGGAGCTGGACCTCTTTTTGGTACAAGCGATAAATATGCTGTAAATAGATTTCAACCTGCTTTACCTCAGGTGAATGAGCTTCTTTTTGTAGGACAACCTCAATTTTGTTGGGAACAGAGAGAATCTTTTTATAAAAAGACATCCTTTTTACAAAAAGGGTCCCTAAAAAGGTTAGTGTAAGGATTGTACTAATAACAATGGAATAAACTGCAGTATCTATGTTGCGAAAGCCGTCCAACCAGTAGAGGAGCATAATAAATAGCACAAGAAAAAACTGAAATATAATAAAGATGGAATGCTCTCTTATAAATAAACGAAACATCTTATGATTCCTCCGAACTTAGGTTTAAGCGATAACCTGCTCCTCGTACAGTTTCAATCGTAGAAATAACATGATAATCCGCTAGCTTTTTTCGAACACGTGTCATATTCACATTCAGCGTATTTTCATCCACAAATGATTGATCGTCCCATAGTTCCTCCAGAAGCTGTTCCCGTGTTACGACCTTTGGATGATTTCTGATAAGTAAATCTAATATCGTACATTCCTTCTTTTGTAAAGGAATTTCTTCGTTTCCAATATGTAGCTCCATGCGCTCCAAAAACAACTGTAGCTTACCTGTCTTAACTACTCTTTCCTCTTGTTTTGTTGCATATTCACCATAGGTTCTTCTTAAGTGACTTTTTATCTTTGCTAGGACGATTTCGTAATGAAAAGGTTTGGTGATAAAATCATCACCGCCATTTTCAAGAGCGAATATTTGATCCATCTCGCCAGATCTCGCAGAAACAAAAATAATTGGGCAAGTAGTCAGCTGTCTTAATTGACGACACCAGTAATAGCCGTCATAGGATGGCAAGTTTATATCCAGCAATACGATGTGAGGGTTAAAGGCAGTAAACTCCTCCAAAATTTGATCAAAGTCTTCTATTGTATGCACTTCATAGTGGTATTTTCTTAAAGTATCAGCTAGTAGAGCTGCAATTTTTTTGTCATCTTCAACTACTAGCACGCGGTGTGTTTCCACAGGAATCCTCCTCCTATATCTTTCTGTCTTTATCATATCAAAAATACCTTTATTATTCTTTATACACTCTAATATTTCATACAATAATAATATTCTTCTTTTACAAGCTATAAATGTCTTTAGTATTGCTCCCAAATATTTTCATTTTAGTATGCATATTGAATTTATTTCCAAAATAAATTATTGTTTTATTGTTCTATAAATTTAAAAAGGAAGAGCGTGATGGGAATGTTCAAGGACTGGACTTTGTTTGAAAAAGTTTGGTTGGGTGTATTTACTTTAGTAAATATTTATCTTTTTTTCGCTTTCAAAGACTCGTTATTAGGATTTATAAGCTCTATTACAGGTATGCTTTGCGTTGTATTAGTCGCAAAAGGGAAAATCAGTAATTATTATTTTGGTATTGTTCAAACTTCGAGCTATGCTTATATTGCTTATACGTACGGATTGTATGGGGAGTCTATGCTAAATGCGCTGTTCTATTTTCCAATACAGTTTATCGGAATCTATTTGTGGAAGAAGAATTTAACAAAGGTTCAGACGATTGGGGAGGATGTATCTGTTAAAAGGCTCGACCAAAAAGGTTGGATATATGTAATTGGGACTGCCGTAGTAGGTTCCATCGCATATGCGTACCTACTAAATGCTATTGGCGGACAACAGGTACGTTTGGATTCAGCAGCAGTCGTGTTATCTGTTATCGCTCAGATTTTGATGCTTAAACGCTTTGCTGAGCAATGGGTTTTATGGATTATGGTAAATGGATTGACCATTGTGTTATGGGTTATTGTGTTATTACAAACTGGTGGTAATGACTGGGCTATGCTTGTTATGTGGTCAGCATTTTTAGTTAACTCCATTTATGGGTATGTAAACTGGCTGAAAATGCACAAGCAACAGCATAATATACAAGGAGAAGCTTATGAATTACGGCATTCAAATTAGTGAGTATGATCCAAATTTAACGTTTGGCTATTACGGAGGCAAGTTCCTCCCTTTTCACATGGGCCATCTAAGCTGCATTATTAAGGCAGCATCTATGGTAGATGTGCTGTTCGTGGTAGTTGGTTATGATGAAGGGTATGAGCAAAAGCTTTGCCAACATAGTAAATTTAAATGGGTATCTTCCCGACTAAGAGAGCGCTGGGTAACAAAAGCTACTAAGAATTTGCCCAATGTTCGAGTGTTATCTCACTATGAACGACGCTCACCTGATCATATGACAGACCCTTTAGTTAAGCAAGCCAATGATAGTTTGCTTCAAAAGCTTGGAGGAAGGCTAGATTATGTGTTTAGCAGCGAACAAGAATATGACACATACTTTAACAAGTACTTTCCAGCTAGCCAGCATATTATTTTCGACCGCAATAATAGTCCGTTTCCTATTTCAGCAACAGAAATAAGAGCAAGTGGTGTCTATTCATATTGGGATATGCTCCCTTCTGCTGTGAGAGAATCGTATGTGAAAAGGATTTGTTTATGTGGAATAGAATCTACCGGAAAATCCACTATGACCAAGCTGCTCGCTGCTCATTATCTTACGAACTTTATAGAAGAATATGGTAGAACTTTCTACGATGACATTAACGGTTGCTTCGATATTGATATGCCAGAGGATTTTCATCAAATTGCATTTGGACATAGCCATGCTATTCAACAAGCCATACCAACCTCCAATAAAGTACTATTCATCGATACCGAGGAAACTTATACACAATTTTTTCGGATGAAAGGACTTGGTGAAAAAAGCACAGTATTAGAGGAAATGATTAAAAATAAGGTCAATCAAATTGACACTTATATATACTTAGAGCCTCATAATGATTATGAAATGGATGGAACGAGATTGCCTGTGGAAGAAGAAATGAGATTAAGAGATAATGATTATTTAAAAGCTTTGTTTCGTGATTATGGTATAACCCTGCATATAGTGGATGAACAAAATCGTACAGAACGCCTGCAGAAATGTATAGAAATCGTAAATAATTCTTTGAAGTTATGACCATAGAGCTCTAAAGTCTTCTTACAATAAGTAAAATCCAAAATCCCATTCCAAATTGGAATGGGATTTGTTTAATTACTTTTATTTTTTAGTTTCTCTAATAAAGCACTTACTTTTTTATGCTTTTCTAATGTTTCTTCCTTGAAAACTTCCAAGTGATATTTGATGCCATCAAAGGTGATACAGACAATATCTCCTTCTTCTACTGTGACATCAAAAGTAGTAGTTGGCAGAACCAGTTGATTCATTTCCTCTGGTGATTCCCAAAAAACGTACATACCTTCTTCAATTCGATCAAGTGTATATTTTTTATTTGAGCTCACTTACCTTCACTCCCTGAGTATCTGCAACTCCTGTTAAGAGAAATGAAATATTTTTATATGTTAATTTCATTACGATAGATGCATCGTTATTAGAGGAGAAATGTTGCAGAGAATTAGCCAGGTGTTGCGGGTACGAAAAGTGTTGCGAGAAATCTAGGAACTGTTGCAGAGATGATTCGAAGTGTTGCGGGAAATCTCAGAACTGTTGCAGAGAGGGTGCAAAGTGTTGCGCTAAAGGGGTGAAGTGTTGCAGTGATGGTTCGAAGTGTTGCGGGTACGAAAAGTGTTGCGGGAAACCTCGGAACTGTTGCAGAGATAGCTCAAAGTGTTGCGTTTACGAAAAGTGTTGCGAGAAATCTCAGAACTGTTGAGGAGAGGGTGCAAAGTGTTGCGCTAAAGGGGTGAAGTGTTGCGGGAAATCTCGGAACTGTTGCAGAGATGATTCAAAGTGTACCAAAAAAAGCAGTCTATTTCATGTCAGAAATAGACTGCTTTCCCCTTAAAACTAATCGATATTTTCAAGCTACATAATCAATATATAAGATGAACTAACTCTTCCTTGGTAATCCCACCAAAATATTTAGGTACGTCTACAGACTCTAATGCTTGTTCAATTGCTTCTTTGCTGTAATTTTTTCCTACTAGTAAAACCTCTACCTCTTCTACTTCTCCTACTCCAAAGAAGTCGCCGAAGAATTTAACCTCTTCTATAACTCCCTTGTTCACTTCTAAACGAACGTCTACGCTGCCTGTAGGGAATCGGTGGGAATGCTGGATATTAAACTTCGGTGATTTACCATAGTTCCATTCCCATTTTTGATATCTTTCCTCAGATAGCTTATGGATATTAGCCCAGTCCTCTTCTGTTAATTCCCAGTATTGAACTTTGTCCTCTCCGCCAAAAATAGAAGAAAGTATTGCTAAACGGAACTCCTCTACTGTCATCGGTTCATCTAATAAATCAACAATATTTGTAACGCGGCTGCGAATTGATTTAATCCCTTTAGATTCAATTTTTTCTTTTTTTACTTTTAGTGCTGATACAACAGCATCAATCTCTGTATCAAACATTAATGTTCCATGGCTGAACATTCGACCACGGGTGGAGAATTGAGCATTACCGGAGATTTTTTTCCCCTCAGCTAAGATGTCATTTCTGCCTGAAAGTTCTGCGTCTACACCCATTTTTTTTAGTGCATCTACCACGGGTTGTGTGAACTTTTTAAAGTTACGGAAGCTGTCTCCATCATCCTTTGTTAAGAAGCTAAAATTCAAATTTCCAAGATCGTGGTAAACTGCTCCTCCTCCAGAAAGTCGACGTACTGGAATAATACCGTTTTGTTCAACAAAATCTGTATTAATTTCTTCGATTGTATTTTGGTTTCTACCAATGATGATCGATGGCTGATTTATGTAAAAAAGAAGAAATGAATCCTTCTCTACATCCATTGTATTTAAGGCATACTCTTCAATCGCCAGGTTGATGCGTGGATCTGTAATTCCTTTATTATCAATAAAATACATCATTATCACTCCTTTATTCCTATTTTAACAAAATTCAAGGGAATGTGTTGACAAAACATTCTGTGTTATATTACAATGAATTCAATTCAAACAGTTATATAACAGATGGAGGTGGAATTTATATGTTAGAAAACGTATTAGAATTTTTCCGTAACCTGCCCAAAAAGAAATGCGCTACATGCGGCGAGCCAATTGAAGAGCAACATGAATGCTATGGGAACCACTGTGATAAATGCAACAACTTATAATTTTATTTATTTACCAGCTAGAAACTCCCCTTTCTAGCTGTTTTTTTTGCGTTCTTTGATCTCTGAAACTAATAAATCATTTTAACGCTTTAGTGAAATGAATTATTGTTTATAACCAAGCAATATGCTAGGATTAATGATATTAACAATTTTCTGAATTAACAATATTTAAAGAAGGGTTGGATATTAAATGAGATATGGCTTTTGGTTACCTGTATTCGGTGGATGGTTACGTAATGTACAAGATGAAGAAATGCCGGCAACATTTGGATATGTCAAAGACTTAGCACAACAAGCGGAATTTTTAGGCTATGACTTAACACTAATAGCTGAGTTAAATCTAAATGATATCAAAGGGATTGAATCCCCTTCCTTAGATGCGTGGTCAACTGCAGCAGCTATTGCAGCGGTAACTAAACGTCTAGAAATTTTGACTGCCATCCGACCTGGCTTTCATAATCCTGCTTTAACAGCCAAAGCTGCCACTAATATTGATCAGATAAGCGGTGGACGTTTTTCACTTAATGTTGTATCTGCATGGTGGGAGGGTGAAGCTAAGCAATATGGAGGAATTTTCACGGCACATGATGAACGCTATGCCCGAACTGAGGAATTTATAGCCGTTTTAAAAGGGTTATGGAAGGAAAACCCTTTTACCTATAGAGGCCAGTTTTATCAGTACGAAAATACTTATTTATCACCCAAGCCAACGAAACAACATATTCCCTTATATGCCGGGGGAGAAAGCGAAACTGGAAAGCAAACAATTGCTAAAACGTGTGATTCCTATGTAATGCATGGGGGCACAGTAGAGGAAGTCGCTGAAAAGATTGAGGACATGAAACAAAGACGTCAAAAGCTTGGCGATAAACCTTTAGAATCATTTGGAATGTCTGCTTATGTTATTTGTCGAGATACTGAGGAGGAAGTACAACTGGAGCTTGCTCGTATCACAGAAGTAAAAGAAGGATCTCCGGGTTATGATGGTTACAAGGATTTTGTTAGCAAGTCTCATCTTAACGTTGAAGTACAGCTCAAGGATTACTCTGTATCTAACCGAGGATTGCGACCAGACCTAATAGGAACTCCTGAACAACTTGCCAAGAAAATTATTGCCTTTGAGGAAATAGGCGTAAACCTATTAATTCTCCAATTTTCCCCTCAACTTACGGAAATGAAGCGTTTCGCAGAACAAGTAATGCCGCTAGTAGAGAAATTTAAGAGAGAAAAGCAAGAAGTTTGACAGTTGAAGACTTCATAAAAAACCAACTCATACTTGAGTATGACTCATGTGGATTAAGAGAGACAAATTAGCACTCACAAACAAGACTCCGAGCTAGGATAATGGATTAGCTAATTGCTCTCCCTCTGAACACATTCGCCTAGAGCGAAAATCATTTTACTATTTCTCCTTTCTTGTTGAAAATTTAGTATTACCATAATTCTAAAAGTACTAATGAGCTTGGGAATATATTTCCAAGCTCATTACATTTGCAATCGTTTTTTTACTGGTTAGTACAATAACAACCTAGCACAGGCGACGCAAAATCCGAATCTCTTTTCATATGTAATAAAAATAATTTAATTTAAGTAGAACCGAGATTTAATAGAGATATCCTAGAAAATCTAAGTCTCCTTCTGTCCATTCGTTTGTACTAATATTCTTTACCATCAAGTCACTTCTTTCTTCATAGCCTATACCCAAAATAGTTTGATTTCTGTCATCGATTTTTAACCACTTACATTTGTTCTTAACAGATTTGTATCCATTATTTAAATACAATGTCTTGTTGTCGGCAAATAAAAGTAAAAAATCAATATCTTTCTTTACACAGTATTTATCAATTTCTAAAAGTAAAAGCGAAGCAATTCCTTTGGAGCGGTATTCTCGTGAAACACATAAGTCAATTATACCTAGCACTTTTATACGTTTTCCATTAAGATTCATCACTCGGTAATCTAACCCTACCTGTGCCAGAAGGTGTTTCTCCTCATTAAAAACTAAAAATCTAAAATGAGGCACTTGTTTAAAATAAATTCTATTATTTGGATAAATATCTTTAAAGCACTCCGTCAATAACTCTTGAATATTTTCAGTCAGTTCATTGTCAATATCGCACTCTATAATCTTTTTTATCTTCATATTATCTGGATGCATATAAAATATCCCTTCTAAGCTATTCTTCTTTTAATAAACAATACATAAAGCACTCCACCCGCCATCTAGAAGGAAAGCTACTGTTAAGTTGAAGGCTCATTAAAACTACCATGTTAAATCATTTAAGAATGTAAGAATATCTTTGTTAACTTCGTTAATATCATCGCCTAATGTCATTAAATGTTTAGAGTTCGGATATCCCTTCATTATTTTTTGGTTCGTCGCTACGCTTTGAAAAATTACCTCTGCACTCTCTTTATACAATAGTTCATCCAATTCACCATATAAAATACTGATTGGTGACGTTATAAGTGATAATTTATCCATCGTTATATCAATTAGCTGCTGGAACTCAACTAATGAATCGATAGACATATTTTGAAGGTGTTTTATTTCTAAGTTTATTTGGGCTTCTTTCTTTCCTTCTAGTTGTTTGTATCTCTTTGCATAATGAAAGACACGCTTTTGTAGAAAATTAGCTTCCCTATGTATTGGAACTGACATTGTCACAACACCATTTACCTCCAACTCTTGACTAACTTTTAATGCAAACACACCTCCAAGAGAGAGACCAATCACAGCAATCTTTTCAAAACCTTCATCCTTTAATACCTGGTAGCCGTTTAGCACATCTTGCCACCAATCTGATGGTCTATATGTCAGAAGTTCTTCTGCTGTTAAACCATGCCCACTGTACAATAGTCCATAGCAAGAATAATTGTTCTTTTGCAAATACCTTCCTAACTTTTTCATATCATTCGTATTGCTTGTAAAAGAATGCAATAGTAAAACTGCCTTGTCCCCACTTTTATAGAAAAAAGGCTTAGGAGGTATTATTTTCATCATAATTTTGAGCTCCTCACTAACTTATTTTTATTTTTATTAAATATTCTATTAGAGCGGAAACTAATATAGTGTAGGTGTCACCGTTCCATTTTACGATAAAAACCTTTTCCATTTAACATAGCATATATTTGTTAATTTCATATACTATTAATACATGTACATTTGTCACTCTGTTGAGTGGAACGACAGGACACGACTTATGCGGTATTATTGTTCGTATCTTTTCACATAAATAGAAATTATGAAATTGATTCAATAAATAAGAAAAAGCCCATCTTCATTACAGAGATGGGCTTTCATATTATGCTTCTTTTGGTTGTTTAGAATAGCGTTTTGCAAACAATAACATAAAGTAACCAAATGTTATCGCCAAGCAGACTACCATAAATCCAAGCAAGAAGCTGTTATTTTGCCAGAAATGACTTAAATCACCTGTAGAAATTGATGCTTTAAAGCTTTGAACAGAATAAGTCATTGGCAGCAATTTATTAAAGAATTGTAACGGTGCTGGTATTAGTTCTAATGGGAATGTACCTGCACTTGTAGTAAGCTGCAAAATCAAGATTACGATTGCAACAAATCGACCTGGATCGCCTAGTATAGAAACTAACAACTGTATTAGCGCTAAGTATGTGAAGCTTGTAATAACTGCAGAAAGGATGAATAATCCAACACTTTGAGTTTCTAGTTTTAAAACAAATAGTGCCACTGCTACTACAAACAACGATTGAATAATCCCTACTGCACCAAGAACTGTTACTTTACTTGTAAACCATTTAGCCCCACTTGTAGGAGCAATAACAGGCTGAACAAATGGGAATACGATAGAAATTAACAAAGCACCTACAAATAAACCAAGTGATAAGAAATAAGGTGTGAATCCTGTTCCATAGTTAGGTACCTCATTGACTCCTATAACATCAACATCTACCGGAGAAGCTACCATTTCATAAGTAGATTCAGATGCATTTACTTCTCCTGCTTGTTCACTCGCTTCTTTTAAACTAGATTGTAAAGTGTCAGTTCCATCAGCTAATAACTGTGTACCTTCTACTAGTTTAGTAGATCCATCCGCTAATTCTCCCGACTTCTCAGCAAGTGTACCTGTTCCCTCTTTCAATTGAGAAGAACCTGATGCTAATTCGTTCAAGCCATTCACTAGACTTGATGAGCCAGAATATGCCTGATTGATACCTGCGTTAAATTCGTTCATTTTTTCTTCTAAAGTCTTAGTACCGCCAGCAAGACTTGCTGAACCTTCTAATAAAGCTGTGGAAGATGAGGCTAATTTTGATACCCCTTGTTGAGCTTGTGAGTAACCTCCACTCAATTGTTCTGCTCCACTAACTATTTGAGCTGTTCCACTAGTTAGATTTTTTGTTCCACCAGCCAATTGCTCTAAGCCAGAGGAAACAGAAGTACTACCAGCTTCTAGTTTTGCCAAGGTTTCTGTAATTGCAGCAGACTGTTCTGGTGGTAAAGCAGCTGTTATTTGGCCTAATTGTTGAGACAATGCTTGAATGCCAGCTGTTACATTAGCAGAACCTTGAGCAAGTTGATTTGTACTGTCGTTCAATTTAGAACTACTAGCTTGTAGCTTAGTTAAAGAATCAAGTAGACCTTTTTCTTTCTCACTTAGTAATTGATAACTTTCATTTAATTTATCTACACCTGCAGTATAGTCTTGGATACCACTATTTAAAGCAGTAGCCCCTGATGCTGTTTGACTAACACCATTCGTTAACTGGGAAGATCCATCAGCAAGCGTTGCTAAACCTTTGTTTAAATCTACAGAACCATTAGCAGCCGACTGGATACCCTCTACAACCGTACTAGTGCCGTCTCTTAACTCAATCGTGCTACTAGCTAATTGTTCAAGATAACCTTTTAAATTGGAGGCACCATTATTAACTTCTACTACCCCGTCCTTTAGTTGACCAGCACCATCAGATGCCTCTGCAAATCCATCCCCTAGCTTAGTAATGGAATCAAATAATTGCTCTGCATAGGTTGCCGATACTTGTTCATTTACTTCAGCTCGGATTCGATCCATAGCTGTTTCTCCTATTTGCGAAGATAAGAAATTATATCCTTCATTTGCTTTATAAGTGATCACCATTTTCTCTGGCTTCTCATCTAACAAAGTTGTTGCATGTGCAGAAAAGTTATCTGGAATCTCGATTAATAAATAATAATCTTGGTTTAATAGGCCTTCATCAGCCTCTTTTTCAGACACAGATACAAATTTAAATTGACCACTTTCTCGGAGCTTATCTGTTAGTTCCTTACCAAGGGAAAGCTCAGTCCCGTTGAATTCCGCTCCCTCATCTGAGTTAACGACCGCTACAGGCAGGTCACTTAGATTAGCATACGGATCCCAGAATGCCCACAAGAACATTCCAGCGTACATCACTGGAATAAATAAAACAGCAATTACTGAAATCAATAACTTTTTGTTTTTAAAAATACTTTTCCATTCCGATTTTATCATTTAAATACCTCCTAATACTGTATGACCGATATGTCCATTCGGTCATTTTATGCTAAAAAAATGAGTCTCAAATTGCGAGACTGCGAAAAATTGTGTCTTGAAAGAAGTTAGCTATCTCTTCTTCGGTTAAAGAATTATCATGGGTTAAATTCCAGTCATTCACAAATCCAACGTATGCCTTTAATAATAAATATGCTACAAGTTCTTCGTTTACTTGTCGGATTTCACCTTTTTGTACATACTTATTAATCTTTTCGCCTATGAACGAAACAATAGCTTGTTCGACTTGTCCAATTACTTGTTTTACTGCTGGGGTTTTCCATTGTGTTTCTTCGTCAATTATTTTAGCGTATAATTGATGAGTTTCTCGGAACTCAAGCATCTTCATTAGAGCAGCATGAGCATTTTGTTGGAAAGGTGCTTCTTCAATAATTACATTAAGAGCCTCCTGCTTCATCTCTTCGATCATGCGGAGAACAATTTCTTGAAATAAGACTTCCTTATTTTCAAAAAAATTATAAATAGTACCTTTTCCTACATTTGCAATCTTTGCAATCTGCTCCATTGTAGTAGCTTTATATCCGAAAAGAGAAAAGGACTTATTGGCAGCTAGTAAAATTTCCTGTTTACGGTCCATTTGGTTACCCCCTCACTAAAAAAATGACTAGAAAACCATTTCGGTCAACTAGTCATTATAATACTCTCTATTTTTTATTTATGCAAGTATTATTTAATGATTTCCATCACTATGCTCCATATGATTCATCGAGTTATCGCTATCATCTGGTAACACTTTACTCATATCTGGATTTCCAACGGTAAGCTCTTGTTTTGGCATTACGTGAAGACCTCTTGCTGTTGTATGAGCAAACATATAATAAACTCCGTCATGATCAAAGGTAAAATTCGCTTCATAAACACCATCTTCTGTAAGTATTCCTTCTACCATATGTCCTTCTTCACGCAATCCTGATTCCCAAACTTCAAACTCCACAGAGTCTGCATCATTCACGGCTTCCTTACTTTGTGTCACTTTTGCAGAAAGAACTACCTCTTCACCTACCTGTAACTTCTCAGGTGTTTGAATTTCTACAATAACCTCATCCAATGTTCCTTGATGGCTCGTACTTGTATGAGTTTCTTCCTTCTCTCCACATCCGACTAGCGTGAAAGCTACTAGTAGCGCAAGCACCATAATTGTCTTTTTCATTCGTATAATCCTCCTAGATTGGCAATATAATTATTTACAGCAGCTGTTCTTTTTACCCCAGTGATCGTATACCGTTATATGTAGTTTCTTCTACTCCACTTATTAAAAATGCTCTAAAAGCTATCAACTTTTAGAGCATTTTATTTACTTATCGTTTTTTCGACTAAGCTTTTAAATGCTTAAGTACTACATCTGCCATCGCATCAATAAATTGAGGTTGGTCGTTCGGCATAGCAGGACGCACATAATTAGCACCAATTTCATCACAAACTACTTTACATTCGTAATCATTGTCGTAAAGAACTTCTAAGTGTTCTGCAACAAATCCTACTGGAGTATAAACAAATGTTGTGTAACCCTTTTCCTTGTATAAATCATGAGTTAAGTCTTGCACATCTGGCCCAATCCATGGCTCTGGTGTTTGACCTGCACTTTGCCAGCCCACTGCATAATTTTTCACGCCAGCAGCCTCTGCGATTAGTTCTGCAGTTTCTTTTAGTTGATCTTCGTATGGATCTCCCATTGTCTTAATTTTTTCAGGTAGAGAGTGAGCAGATACGATTAAACAAGCTTTTTCACGTTGCTCTTCTGACATTTTTGCAAATGCCTCGCTTACTTTATCGCTCCAATACTGGATAAACTTAGGCTCTGTATACCAGCTTTCTACTGAAGTAATTTTTAGGTTGCCAAGTTTTTCTGCTTCTTCTTTAATACGTCCATTATAGGATTTAATAGAGAACGTAGAGAAATGTGGAGCTAATACGATGGAAACTGCTTCTGTAATTCCATCTTTATGCATTTCTGCAACTGCGTCTTCTAAGAACGGCTCAATATGCTTTAAACCTATATATAGTTTAAATTCGATTTCATCTTGTACTTCATTTAAACGGTTGCAAAGACCTTTTGCTTGGTTTTCCGTGATTTTTGCAAGTGGAGAAATACCTCCAATTGCTTTATAGCGACCTGTTAAATCATCTAATTGTTCTTCACTTGGTTTGCGACCATGACGAATATGCGTATAGTAACGTTCAATATCCGCTTCCTCGTATGGTGTTCCATATGCCATTACTAATAGTCCCATTGTTTTCTTCATAATTCTCACCTCTAAATTTTTTAATTAGATTTCGCTGAAATAAGTTCTCTACTATAATCATGGATAAGAGCAGTTAAGCGTTTTAAGACATCAGGATCTACTTCAGGGAATACTCCGTGTCCAAGGTTAAATATATGACTTGGATGAGCCACACCTTGTTCAATAATCAGTTTTGCACGTTTTTCAATTTCCGCCCATTCCCCAATTAGATAAGAAGGATCTAAATTACCCATTAAAGGTTTAGTTAGTCCTTTTGCACGGGCTTCTTCGATGGATAAACGCCAGTCGATTCCCACCACGTCTACAGGTAGGTCATGCCATTCCATTGCTAAGTGGCTTGCTCCTACACCAAATGTGATTAAAGGAACGCCTGTTTCACGCAGTTCTGAAAAGATACGTGTCATAATCGGTTTGATGAAAATACGATAATCTGCTACGTTTAATGCACCAACCCACGAATCAAAAATTTGAATAGCCTTAGCTCCCGCTTTAACCTGTGCTTTTATGTACACAACAATCATATCTGCAAGCTTGTCCATTAAAGCAAACCATGCTTGTGGCTCAGACACCATAAATGCTTTCGTTTTGTTGTAGCTTCTGGAAGGTCCTCCCTCAATCATGTAGCTCGCTAATGTGAATGGAGCACCAGCAAAACCAATTAGAGGAACACTTAATTGTTCAGTAGTCAATAACTTAATAGTATCTAGTACAAATGGTACGTGATCTTCTGGAGAGAACTCGCCTAGATTCGCCACGTCTTGCACTGTGCGTATTGGATTTGAAATGACCGGCCCAACACCTGATTTTATTTTTACATCTACTCCAATTCCTACAAGCGGAGTTACAATATCTTTATAAAGTATCGCTGCATCCACGTTATAGTTTTCTACTGGTAGGCGTGTTACATACGCGCAAAGCTCTGGCTCGTGAGTAATTTGCTCTAAAGAGTATTTCTCTTTAATTTTTCTGTACTCTGGTTGGGACCTGCCTGCTTGTCTCATATACCATACAGGAGTATGTTCCACTTTTTCCCCGCGCGCTGCACGTAAAAGTGTGTCATTAAAAGTCGTCATTTCATTTCCTGCCTTTCTTGATAACATGTTATTTTAGACCTAATGTTTTTACGATGAATTCTCTTCATACTTTACTACAATGTAAAAAAAAAATCTTTTTAATTGCTTTGATAACGATTACATCCCGTTTCAAATATACGATTCAACTATAGACGTTTCTTTAATTAATGTATAGTTATATACGGTAATTGTCATAAATTTGTCCTGATTTCAAACCTTACTTTGAAATGAAAGTTTTTAAATTTGCAAAATTGGGGAAAAGTATAAATACAAAATATTTAGGAGGAAATTATATGAAATTATACATGACATCTGGAACACCTGAATTCATGCAATCCATTAAAGATAAAAATCCAAAAGAGGATTTGTATATTTTACATGGTGCAGGAAACTCTGTCCTCATACAAGAAACATCTGGAAAGTCCGTCTTCCAAGTCCCTCGTGTTTATGAAATTTTAGAAACGCTCGGTAATTTTAGTGAGAATGGCTACTTTGTCCTTCAGCATGTACCAGTATCGGACGAAGGTAAGTCTATTTTTGAGTACCAATATACAAATTTATCCCCTACAGTGCAATCAAATCCCGGTTTTATAGCATTAAGAGTGCTAAAGCCTTTAAAATCAGACACGTACATCATTTTATCAGAATGGACAGGAGCAAGCAGCTACGAAACATGGGAAAAATCAGTTACTCTAGACTTCACAAGCGTAGCAGATAAGCAACAGCTTTTCACAAGCGCCCCATATAAATCTACCTATCGTTCCAAATCAGAGGAAGAGTAATAAACGATTAGGCAAATTAATGAGAAGGCGAGTACTTATAGAAGTTTTTATTTAGGTGGTAACTGGCATTATTAGTTTACCACCTAAGTAATTAGCGTTTCCTTATATAAATCTTTAACAACAAGATAATAGTCTATATTCCACACATTGTCCTACACAGTTTAACTTAAGCTCCCGAGTTCCAAGAATTCCGGTCCTTAAAGAATCTATGAATAGTAATTACCATTATATATCTTGCTAGTAAGCTGAGTAGCTTCATTAATTACGTAATTTGCATATACTTTTCAGCATAAGCTGATATTCCCTCGGACTACAAAGTCTCAATTTTATTAGCAGTTTGTTCATTTCTCATTCTTTTCACTCCGAACTTTGAGTTATAAAATTTTTTTATTTTTATCATAGATTTATACCCCCATATCAAACTGTTCGGGTAATAATTGATATTAAGTAAAGTATTCCTACTTTTAATATAGAAGAGATTATAAAGAAGTAGATGGGAGGAAAATACATAGCCATACCTCCCCGATAAAAATCATACTGATTCCCCCACAGTTGTATATTTACGAGAATATATAATTTTTAAAAATCCATTTAATATTTGGTATTTATGGTAAATTTAAATTAGGTATAAATATGCAGTAATGGAGGAAATGAGAAAATGGAACAAGATGAGATTTATCTACGAGCTAAAAAGAAGGTAGAGAATTTAAAATCGTTTTATATTCATTTAACGGTCTATGTACTAGTTAACCTAATGCTCTTTTTGATAAATATAATATCTGACCCAAGTTATTTATGGTTTTTATATCCTCTTGGAGGTTGGGGAATAGGTGTTGCTATACATGGTTTTACAACTCTTTCCCTTGGGAAGCTAGGAGCAGAGTGGGAAGAACGTAAGATTAAAGAGTATATAGAGAAGATAAAATCTGAAACCTATGTTTTTAAGACATGTAAGTTTAGGTAGTTTTAAATTTTTTGAAATTAACCAACTTTTAATTTGTAAATGATTACATTAAAACTGGCTGTGTTCTTTAAAGAAAGCGAAATACAATGAGCTTGGAAATATACATTTTCCAGCTCATTGTATTTTTATTTCCTACATAATTACAAACACCCATTTTATTAAAGTGAAGTTTCTCTATCTTAAGCTGTCTGCTGTTCATCCTCAACTTGTTACTAATAAGGAATCTAGTAAAAAAATATAAACAAAAAAAACCCGCAATTGTTAGTTTGGTGTCTAACATTTACGGGGCAGTATACTCAATTACTTGAGGTTTTAATTTAAATTTTAGTCATACGTAAAGTCACTTCTGATATTCCTAGCACTGCTACTGGTATTAAGAACATTACAGAAGCATAATCACCTTGGATTAAAACACCTATTAAAACAGCAACCGCCTGAATTAACTGAAGGAATCGAATCATACGAGCTACTGCATGCTTTCTTGCATCCTTTTCAATAGGAAACAATAGGTCCATTCTAAACTCATGTCCAGACAATAAAGCGTGCTTTATCTGAATAACGGTAGCAAACGCAAGGGCAGCCGCAAATATAATAGACACGATTGGGAATGGGATGAATATAGCTCCAATCATTGCAAGCCCAGTTAAACGCAGCCATAAATAGAAGAAGTCATTTGTACGGATGAAAGTTCTCATAACTAGGTAAAGCTGTGTATTCCTTTGTCCATATCCGGCAAGTTTATAGAATGCATCTAACCATTTTCTTCTTTTCGTCATTCCGCGGATGTGCGGAACATCTGTAAAGTAATTAGCAAATCGATAGAATCTCATCATACGAGATTGCTCGACTACAATAAAATGCTCGAAAGGAAATGGAACTTCTTTTTTCTTTTTAACCCATGCCATTGTGTAAACGAATTGCACAATAACTACTAAAATCATAAATAAATAGCTTCCATTCAATAGGAAGTACAATGATACCAATATTAGTAGGAAGCGAAGAAAACGATCTCCCCATACTCCTCTTCCATTTGAAGCCCAACGAAAGTTGAATTCAGTATGGATACTCCAATACTTGAATATTAATAAAAAAATTAATAGAGCAATGATTTCTTCCTTTGTACTACCTGCCACTCTTGTCAATAAAGGTATAGCAACGACAAATGCTGCTAGGGTGACAAATATTGAGGAGAAATAAGTCCATCGAAGAGCAAGTCGTATGTACTCCCCTAACTTGGTCTCCAATGGTAAAAAGTACACGCTGTCCGCATTTTTCAAAAGTGTAACCGGCGTGCTTAATGTAACTAAGATGCTTAATATTAAAGCTACAACCAAATATGCGGGAAAATCCTTAGGAGCTGAGTTTAGCCATTCGCTATACGTATAACCTAAAGCGCCAATTGCAAATACGATGACAATAGCCAAATGACCAGAAACAATAAACTTCAAATATTTCTGCAGCTCATTTATATAGAAAACAAATCGTTTACTCCATACCTCACGCAAATTGTTCATCTTGTTGTTCCTTTGTCATTTCAATATAAAGATCATCTAAAGTTGCATGAGGCATTTTAAATGCTGCTCGTAAATCTGTCATAGTCCCTTGTGCACGAATTTTCCCGTTATGCAAAAGAAGAATACGATCGCAGTATCTTTCGGCAGTTGATAATATGTGAGTGGACATTAGAACAGAAGCGCCCTCGTCCTTTCTTGACTTCATCTGATCAAGCAACGACTGAATTCCTAGGGGATCTAACCCAACAAAAGGCTCGTCAATAATATACAAGGATGGGCTAACTAAAAATGCACACATAATCATTACTTTTTGTCGCATCCCTTTTGAGAAATGGGTTGGAAACCAGTTCAACCTTTTTTCCATTCTAAACTCTTTTAATAGAGATGCTTTTCTTGCCTCAAATACGTCCTTATCTAAATTATAGGCCATTGCTGTAAGCTCTAAATGCTCATTTAACGTTAGCTCGTCATACAACACTGGGGTTTCAGGAATATAAGAAAAAGAAGAGCGATAAAGTGCTGGGTCATCCTTTAATGATTTACCATTAAGTAGAATTTCCCCTTTTGCAGCATTCATTGTTCCAATTATATGTTTGATTGTTGTACTCTTCCCTGCTCCATTTAATCCGATTAATCCAACTAATTCCCCTTTATTAATGGAAAAGTCTAAATCATGTAATACAGGCTTTCTTGTGTATCCTCCTGTTACATTTTTTACTTCTAATACAGTCATTTCTACACCTCTATTCTTCTTATTTATAATTTTACCAAAGCCTGCCTTAAAAATCTCCTTTCAATTTCAATCAATGTTTAGAAAAGAAAAACAAACTTGTCCTATTATATGTTAAACTCATCCTAACAATGAATAGGAGGTTTTTTCATGACTAACTGTATTTTTTGTAAAATAATTGATGGTTCCATTCCAAGTGCAAAAATTTATGAGGATGAGTATGTCTATGCTTTTATGGATATTATGCCCTTAACTAAAGGACATACTTTAATTATTCCTAAAAGTCACAAGGAAAATGTATATGACTTAAGTGAAGAAGAGGCAAGCAACTTGTTTAAGGTAGTCCCAAAAATCGCGACTGTATTGAAGGATACATTCGGACCCGTTGGGATGAACTTATTAAATAATAACGGTGCCCCAGCTGGGCAAAGCGTCTTCCATTTTCACTTGCATTTCATTCCACGCTACGATCAAACAGACGGACTGAAGCTTACTTGGAACACAAAAGAAAAAACTTATTCATCAGAAATGATTCAAGAGTTAGCCAAAGAACTATCAGATAAATTAATGTCCAACTAATTGCTTTTATAAGGAAAAAGCCTTACAATCATAAATAAGATTCTTGCTAACGATCATGAGGATACGTTAGAAGAACCAAATAGTTGAGAAAAGTTGAGGAGAGATGAGAAATGAATACGAAAAATCTTGTGCTAATGTCGTTGCTAGTCGGTGTGGGAGCTGTGCTTTATATTATTATTCCAGGTTTTAATGGGGGTATGAAGCCAGATTTTATGTTGACGATGATGTTTATTGGAATATTATTATTCCCAGAAATTAAAAATGTCTTTTTACTAGGGCTATCTACAGGAATTATATCGGGATTGTTTTCTACCTTCCCTGGAGGATTTGTTCCTAATATTATTGACAAGTTAATAACTGCTTTAGTTTTCTTCGGATTAGTGATATTACTTAAAAAGTTAGCAAACAAATTAGCGACTGCAATTGTTTTAACGTGTATTGGAACATTAGTCTCTGGTACTGTATTCCTATCTACTGCTATATTCATCTTCAATGCAGGCGCAGTCTTTACAGAACTTTTCGTAATTGTCGTTTTACCAGCGGTCTTTATAAACGGTATAGCGTTTTTTATCATTTATCCGATTGTCGGAAAACTTGTAAGACGCTCCAATTTTAAGACAGCACTTACTATTTAAATACCAAAAGCTTTCCTTTTACAAGGAAAGCTTTTTTTGTATTCAATATTATGTTTTAATAATGGAAAGGAAAGGAATAATATATACATATAAGGAGTGATTTGAATGAAAGTATCACAATTATTAATTGGTGTAGCTCTTGGAGCATTAACAGGAGCTACGACCGTACTTTTATCCACCCCTAAAAGTGGTACAGAAGTTAGGGAAAATATTAAAACCGTATCTGCCGATTACAAAGAAAAGCTCTCTGATATTAACGATCAGCTACGTAAAGTAAAAGTATCCATACAAAGCTTAAAGGCAGAATCACAGGTAATGATTCCAAGAACAGTAAAGGACGTAAAAGAAAGCGTCGAAAAGTGGCAAAATGGTACACTGCCTCTCCAGCAACAACTACAAAATGAAATTTCTTCTATCCAATCAGCTATTGAACAGCTTGAGCAAGCACTTCCTAAGAAAAATGAGGTTGCAGAAACCCGCTAAAAAGAAGTATGCATTTAGTCTTTTAGATTAAAGGCATACTTTTTTTAAAAGAATATGGAGGTGCTTTCCCCTCCTTTTTTCATTTTTCTCTGTTGTAAGCATAGGAAGATCTTTTTTAATAGATTGTTCGGCATTGCGAAATCGTATTTCTCTTTGTCTCTTTCTATATTAAATTATTATAAAATTAATAATATTTTTAAATATTTTATTTCAACTTCCTTACTTTATTGCTATAATGTGTAAAGATTATAACTCAGAAAGAAGGCATACGAGATGACTGATCAATTTTATACGATGAAGGAAGCAATGCTATATAGTCAGCGAATAGCTCAACTTTCAAAAGCTCTTTGGAAGGCAGTCGAAAAAGATTGGCAAACTTGGATTAAGCCCTATGATCTAAATATTAATGAGCATCATATTTTATGGATTTCTTATCACCTTAAAGGCGCTACTATTTCCGATGTTGCAAAATTTGGAGTAATGCATGTGTCTACTGCCTTTAACTTTTCCAAAAAGCTAGAGGAAAGAGGATTACTTTCTTTTTCTAAACGAGATACGGACAAGCGTAACACATACGTAGATGTAACTGAAAAAGGTCAGCAGCTTTTAGAGGAAATGTATGAAAATTATCATGAAACTCCTCATTCTGTTATTGAAGGCTCTCGTCCTGTAAAGGATCTTTATGGAAGGTTCCCAGAGTTCATGGATGTGATGGCTGTAATCCGAAATATATATGGCGACGATTTTATGGAGATATTTGAGCGTTCTATTCAGAACATTGATGATTCTTTTACTAAGGCAGAATAGCGTTAAACCAGCAATGTAAGCGCTCTATAAATTTTAATATTTATTAAGCTTGTATTTTTTATAGAAACATCGTATTGTATGTATCTGAAATATAATTTATTTTATAGGAGATGCATCTATCTTGCATTGCTGGAAAACCATTAATGTCAAAAAACAATACGGCATGGAGCGTTTATTTCTTCTATCATCTATTATGGTAATTGCCGTTTTTTCTATCGCATATGCCTTACTAGGAATTATAAATGATTCTCATAAATCTGATGACTTCTTTTGGCTATTCGCTATAGGGGTATTAATGGTTTATCCGCTTCATAAAATAATTCATTTTATTCCATTGTTTACAATTCGAAATAATATTAAAGTTACCGTAAAGAGACGGTATGGTATTCTTCCAATCGTTTCTATTAGAGTGTGCGATCCAATCAATAAGAATAGATTTTTATTTTCATTAATTGCTCCTTTTATATTTATCAATTCTGCTATTTTAATAGGGGCATTGCTAGCACCAACCTTTGCACATTATTTTACGATGCTCTTTGCCTATCACTGCGGAATGTGTTTTATAGACTTAATTTATGTAAAGAATTTAAGCAAGTCACCTAAAAGTGCATTTATTGAAGAAACTGACGCTGGTTATCAAATTTTAGTAGCTGTTTCGAATTATTAGCAATATGTTACACTTGTAACTACTGCTCCTTATTTGATATGCTTAGTGTATATGAAGGGAGTTTAGACATGATTATATTTACTTTAGTTCTATTCTCGGCATTTTACTTGCTACAAATTAATCGAATGACTTATGCGCTTGTAATGTCAAAAGAAATCCCAGAAGAAAAACATCCTAAGATTTTTAGAACCATTAATATATTAATTACGATTCTTCTTGTATCTTTCTATGTTGAGTTGGTTTACGCAGTTTAAGAGAAAAATTGACCCAAATCATTAAAATGATTGGGTCATTTCTTATTTCTGAAAGAAATATAGACCAAGATCGCCTAAGCGATCTCAGTTCTTGATTTCGTTAGTAGATGAATGCAGCGCCAACGATAATCAAAAGAATAAACAGAACTACTAATAAAGCGAAGCCTGAACCTGATCCATAGCCACCGCCATAGTTGTTATATTGTCCACCCATTTAGAACACCTCCCTTTTCTAATTTATCCTATGCTGTGGTTTCAAAATATGGTAGGCAAATGAACGGGAACTATTTTTGTTTTTGTTTCGTTTATGTTATAGTTACACTTGCAACATGATGAAGTTAGGAGAGATTTCCATGAAAAAAACAGTTTTATCATTAACATTAGCAGCATCTGTTCTTGCATTAGGAGCATGTAGCAATGATTCTGCAGATAGCAGCGAAGTAATTGCAACATCTAAAGTAGGCGACATCACGCAAAATGATTTATATGAAGAAATGAAAGCTTCCATTGGAGAACAAGCTTTCCAACTTCTTATGATTGAAAAAGTACTTGACTCTAAGTACGATGTTACCGATAAACAAGTAGACGCTCAGCTAAAAGCTGATAAAGAACAGCTAGGAGAAAATTTTGAAACGTTGCTAGCTCAACAAGGATACACAGAAGAATCATACAAAAAATATTTACGCCTTAATCTTTTACAAGAAGCTGCTATGATCGAAGATGTAAAGGTTTCTGAAGATGAAATTAAAGCGGAATATGAAAATACCAAAAACGAAGTTAATGCTCGCCACGTTCTTGTAGAAGATGAAGAAACAGCTAAAAAAGTTAAAGCTGAATTAGATTCTGGTAAAGAATTTGCTGAAGTTGCAAAAGCTTACTCTACAGAACCTGCTGCACAAGAAAGCGGCGGAGAGCTTGGATGGTTCGGTAAAGGTGCTATGGACGCAGAATTTGAAAAAGCTGCATTTGCTTTAGAGCCTAATGTAATTAGTGAACCAGTTAAATCTAGCTTTGGCTACCATATTATCGAAGTAACGGACAAGCGTGAAGTTAAAGAATCATATGAAGACAAAAAAGCTGAAATAGAGAAAAACTTGAAGCTTGAAAAAGCAGACCAATCTGCATTACTACCAAAAATCGCTAAGCTATTAAAGGATGCTAAAATTGATATCAAGGATAAAGATTTAGAAGCTGCCCTTGATGAATTTTTAAATGCTGGTGAAGCTGCCGATACTACAGATGAATCAAAAACAAAAGACGATGCTTCTACTGAAAAAAGCGAAAAATAATTCAAACTAGCAGGATTAACTATTTTGCTATAAGGGATCGCGGCTCATGCCGTGATCCCTTTTTTATATCTACAAACATGAAAAACGTTAAACCTATAAAAATATCGTGTACACATGACCCACGGAAGTATGGAGGTTTCTCTTTCGGGTACATCTCCATTTGCCCTCAAGACCGTGGAACTTGTGCTAAACACTACTATTAATAATCATTTTGAGCTTTTTTTCCATAAAAAAATCGTAAAGGCCTTCAATGGCCTCTACGATTTTCTTTATTCAAAAGTAGGCTTATAGAAAGAACGATTTTCTAACGGGAATAAACGCTCTGTAAATTCTCCCGGATTCGTTTTATCCAATGCTCGATTAAGCATATTCATCTTAGCATCAATATTATCAATATAATGCAGTATTTCTGCTTCACGCACCATCGGTCGCTTCGGACTACCCCACTCTTCTTTTCCATGATGAGAAAGCACCATATGTTGAAGTAGCATTACTTCCTCTCCATCAATTTGAAGCTCCTCTGCTGCTTTTGATATTTCATTCACCATAATCGTAATATGTCCTAACAGGTTACCTTCAACTGTGTACGTAGTAGCTACTGGCCCCGATAGTTCTAATACCTTCCCTATATCATGTAAGATGATTCCTGCATAAAGAAGATCTTTGTTTAATGTTGGGTAAAGGTCGCATAGGGATTTTCCAAGCTTTAGCATAGAAACGACATGATCAATTAAACCAGAAGCATAATCATGATGGTTTTTAGTAGCTGCTGGATAAGTCATAAACGCTGTTTGATGTTTTTTTAGTAAATGGCGCGTTACTCGTTGTATCAAAGGATTTTTCATCTCGAAGAAAAATTGTAGTAATTCCTCCATCAATTCTTCTTTTGACTTTTCTGCTGATGGAACTAAATCGTGAATGGTTATCGTCTCATCTGCTTTAACAGGTCGAATACTCTTTACACGTAGCTGAAACTTTCCACGATAATCTTGTATTTCTCCCCCAACGCGCACTATTTGACTAGCAGCATATTGTTTTTCATGCTCCTCGTTGGTATCCCATAGCTTGGCCTCGATATCTCCACTTTTATCCTGCAGTACAAGTGACATAAATGGTTTTCCAACTGTTGTAACACCTTTAGTTGATTGTTTAATCAGTAAGAAATGATCGACAGGATCTCCTACTCGTAGCTGTGTAATTCCCTTCATCTCAAAACCCCTCCACTTCCAACTTGTAATGTCGCTACCTCTATTATATGAGCCTCATTCCAACTAAGACGCATATGCTCATGACATGTAAAATACAATAGTTGATGTTCATCTTGTAGCTCTTGCATTAATTGTACCACTTGTTTTAATCGGTTTCGATCGAAATGTACAAAAGGATCATCCAGAATAATAGGAAAAGAAATTTTATTCTTTAACGAAACTGCTAAGGAAACTCTTAAGGCAATATATGCCTGCTCCTTTGTGGCCTGACTTATCTCTGCTATCTTAAATCGTTCTCCGCTAGGCTTGACTGCTTCGAAAAGACCGTCAGGCGTAAACTCTAACTGCTCGTAGGATTCGTTAGTTAATATCCGAAAATAGCATTTTGCTTTTTCAAGAACCTCCGGAAGTCTTTCTTCTTTTAGTTGTAACAATGTCTGTTTAATAGCTTCTGTCACTGTTTTATAAGCAGCCCATTTTTTAACTAGCTCATACAGCTCGGATTTTTTTTCTTCTAATTCTTGTAATTTTTCACTTTGCTTCTCATTTTCGAGCAAGCGACTCGTTTCATATAGCAATGATGCCTTTTCCTCTAAAAGAACCTGACTTTTTTCTTTCATCTCATTTAGAGATTTTCTTGCTGTTTCTTCAAAGCCTTCCTCAAAATCATCGATACCTACTTGACTATCGCCTAATTGTATCCTAACTTGCTCTAATTCTCTTTCTAATGTAGCTCTCTTCTGAGACACTAAATGAGCTTGATAATAATCACTTTCTGTTGTAACCCCAGTCTCTTGGAAAAGCAATGTCATCTGTTGATCCTGAGCTTTTAATAACAATTGTAGCTCCTTAAGCTTTTCCTTGAGTTTCGTTATTTTATTAATAGTCGTCTGCTCTTCCTCTAACTTTTTCTTTTCTGTTAAATAAATTTCACGTAGTTGGTGGAATAGAAGGTCATCTGCTAACTGGAAGTTCGTTAAATGTTGGGCACGATTTTTCAAGTCTCGCAAGCTTCTGCTAACTTCCTCTAACTTACCTTCCATTTGGTCCAGTTGAATTTGGTAATCCTGAATCATTCTCAAACGATTAAACAGGTCCGTTAATAAATTAGGAGAAAGCTCCTCACTAATATGATATTTCTTTAAAAATGCTGAAATTCTTTGTTTCAGGCCCCTCTTCCTCTGTTCTGTTTCTATCACTGTTTCTTCTAGCAGAGTAATTTGTTCAGTGAGTCCGCTTAGCTCGTTTTCTAGTAAGCTTGTATATTGACGGACATCATTCTCTTTATTCAGCCCTCTAACGAGCAATTTAAAGCCTCCATAGACAACAACGCTTATAATAATAGCAAGGAGAGCAATTAACCAATTAGAGGCAAGAAAGCTAAAGATAACGCCAATAACTAATATAAATCCTATTACCGAAAATAAGATACCCATTGAGTTACCTTGGCCACTAGATGATGACCGAGAGCGTTTCGATTCCTGTATCCTTTTTTGTAGCTGCTCCGAATCCTGTTTCTTCAAATTCAATAAACGGCTTTCTTGCTGATGTTGGTGGTCCAGTTGCTCTTGTTCTTGAAGCATTGTCACGAGCCGATCCTCTTGCTGCATAGACATATCTGCGTCAATAATACTGACTAAACTTTTTTCCCACTCCATGCCAATTAGGCTAAGCTGTTGCATTTGTTGCTGTAGAGTTTTGTTCTGTTCTTCCTCTAACTGAACTCGCTTGGCACGTAACTGATGCCAATGAGATTCCTGACTCAAAAATCCCTGAATTTCATTCAGCTTTTCTAGTGAAATTGTTTCAGTAGCATGAACCGTTAGCTGCAACTCCTGGTTTAGTTGTTCTGCAGCAATTTGTGTATTTGTCTGCTTATCCTTAATAGCCTCATAGCGGCGAATCCCTTCCGGTGGAAATAATTGTATTGGAAGCTTATCCAACTCCTCGATAAGCTCGATTTCAGCTATTTTTAGTGGTTTTAATTGTTTCCAACGAGAATAATTCTGTAGTTGCCCCGCCAGCTCCTTCTCACGCTCTATCATTTCACTTAAGAGCTGCTCTATTTCATTTAGACGCTGGATAGATGGCTCGTATTTCTCCACCTGTTCCATTTGCTCCTTCCACCCAACTTCAAGCTGCCTTAACTCTTCCAATTTTTGATTGATGAGTGGCTTTCTACCAGTCGGCTTGTAGAGCTCTCCCATTTCTTTTGCAAACTGATTTTCCACATTGGATAACGTATCCATTCCTGTTGTTCCAGAGGAGAGTAGTGTACGAGTCAGCTCTTCCTCTGTCATTTTTTCAAAGCCCTGTAACTGAAGCAGAGAAAATGAAAAAATAGCTTCAAAATCTACTCGACTGTAGGAATGAAGTATAGTGGAAAGCTCCTTTTCTCCTCCACGAGTACCATCCTCGAAAAATAAGGTGACATCTCCACTCGCCTTCCCTTTTACCCTCTCAATCACGACTCTCTTACCTTCATCTGATTGGATTTGTATCTTTCCGCCATAAGTGGTGTTGCTTCTTGGCTCATACCTAAGGAGCTGTGCATTTCGCTGTGGGAATCCAAAAAGAATATGCAGTATAAACTGCTGAATCGTAGACTTTCCTGCTTCATTCTCCCCAAAGAATACATTTATCCCCTTATGAAGTTCCACTTCTATATTTTCATGCTTTCCAAAACCGTATATATGGAGCTTTTCTATTTTCATATGTTACACTCCCCTCGTTACAGCCTTGTTCAGTAATTGCTTAGATTCCATTTTTACCTCTTCAATAAAATCCTCATCTATGCTTGGAAGGTAGCGACTGCCTTTTGGATGCTGATATAACTCCTTCACAGCCAGCTTCCAATGTGTAAAGTCCCACTCTTCCCATATATCCGTCAACATCAGCGTTTCATTGAGTTGGTTAATAGGTAAGTCAATAACTAAATCCTTAAGGATGATAAAGGGATTTTGCTGATCCATAGATTCCTGAAAGATGGCTAGCCATTCCTCCCTCGAGGATGTATCAAGCATTTCAAAGGTCTCTTCTGTAATTTCGGTTAGCGTTAATTCTATAATGGCGTTTCCATTGCTTTCCACATAATCTTTTAGCTGGTGTTCTACCCGACTAATCAATTCATTGGCGTGGACAATATCCTTACAGGAAACCTCTAGCTGATCGTAGATAAACATACTACAAGGGATAAATTGCAGGTCTGTATTGTTCTTTGTCAGAGTTACCTCATAGAAACCTTTCAGCCCTCTTTCATTGCGATGTCTGCTTTGTATATTGCCAGGATAGACGATTGCTGGATCCATATGTAAAACCTGTCGCTTATGTATATGCCCAAGCGCCCAGTAGTCATACCCCTTCCCGATTAAATCACTTTGACGAAACGGCGCATAGACATCATGCTCTTTATTTCCTTCTAAACTTCCATGTAGCATTCCTATATGAAAGTCCTGACCATTTGCCTTTGGGAAATAGGTATGCATTGCTTCTCGAATATGGCGTTCCTTATAGCTAAAACTAGAAATGTGTACAGTCTCGCCTTTAACATTAAGTGTTTTTGTTTCTACATCTCGTCCAAATACCTCTACGTTCTCTGGCATCTGAAAACGAACCCAGCTTCCACTCAAATGATCATGGTTTCCATGACAAATAAAAACCGGTATCCCGCCTTCTCCAAGAGCTTCCATTCCCTTTTGAAACAAATGCTGAGCTCGCAGACTACGATTTTCTCCATCATAAATATCACCGGCTATTAAAACAAAGTCCGGATTAGTTGCCAAAGCATGCTGAATAACATTATTAAAGGCATGAAATGTACTTTCTCTAATTTCCTGCCATCTATTTTTAGGGATAGATGATAATCCTTTAAAGGGGCTGTCTAAATGTAAATCTGCCACATGTAAAAACCGAATAGCTGCCATTCTACTACACCTCACTAAAAATAGAATATTTGTTCTTATTTTATCATATAGAAAAGGCTATACACAAATAAATGTGTAATAGCCCTTTTTTATTTCTTTTCCATTTGTATTTGTACTAGAGATGTAACTAAACCAGTTATCCCTGCCGTTAACCCTGCTGGTAGGCTAAATAGGAAGTAATACCACTGTCCTGTATATAGAGAGATTCCTAAGAAAATTAATGGTAAACCGATTAAAGCAAAAATTGATGCCACTAGTGCCCACTTAGCTTTAGTCATGATTTATTCCTCCTTTGCTAGTTTTTCTTTTCCGCTACTGCAGCACCTATTCCATAAGAGACGATGTGTGTAATCCAGAGGCCAGTCATAATAAAAAATGATAATCCTGGCCCCTCCACAATGATGATAATCATCCATGCTACTAATAAGGCTGCTGTTGTGACTTTCCAAGAATAAGATCTTGCAGTTGAATGCACTTGATTATACCGTTCATCAAATAATCTTTTCTTCTTTCCGACTCTACGAAAAATAAAAAAAGTAATCCCCATGATTGCTATCGCCGCTGGCAATCCAATTAAAAACGTAAACCAATCAAATTCTCCACTCATTTAATCTTCCCCTTCGTAAATGAAAATGTCTTCTATATGGCACTGAAACAATTTGGAAAGCTTAAAAGCCAAATTAATAGATGGATTATACTTTCCTTTTTCTAAAGAAATTATAGTTTGCCGGGACACCTCTAACTTTTCCGATAATTCGTCCTGTGTCATCCCTAGTTCCATTCGTTTATCCCGAACATAATTTTTCACTGTTACCCTCCTTTTTAGTAAAGCTAACTTTACGTAAAGTATACTTTACTTATTAAATAAATGTCAAGCAGACTTTACTTTTTTTTTTTAATTTTTGTTGTATAATGAATTTTAAGAATACATAAGGGGTGTATGATACATGAAAGCATACAAATTCACAGCATTTGAACCAACAGGGGAACTAATCGTCGAGGAAACATGGAATTATGAAAACGACGACGAAGCAAAGAAACAAGGGGAAGAAGCAATACACGAAAAAGGCTACGGAAACAAAACACATCGCTTAGTTAACAGCTCCGGCAAGCTTATATTGTTTCATGTGTAATATAAAAAGGGACTTAACCCGATATAACGGTTTAAGTCCCTTTTCCTATTCTTCGATCCAATTCCACGGCTTAATTTCTCCTAGCTGAACACTATGAATGCCCTCTACCTCTTTAAGCTTCAGTAACTCTTTCACAGGTCCTGTCACCACTGCTCCGTAAGCTTGGAATCCTTCTTTTTGAAGATAATCATGTCTTTCTTGAAGATAATCTGTTGCTAACAATGTTTCTGCTAGGTTTTTATCTTTGTCGAGCATCATTTTCATATTTCTAAGCATTGATGATTGGCTTTCCCTTACTGAATGATTGTTTAAAATGCTAGTTGAATAATTGATATTAAAGTCTGCATCTACCTTTTTAAATCCTGATAATCCCCAAGGTTTTGCTAATGATATATCGTTTTCACTGCCACTCCAGCCGCCTTCAGTGAAATTCTTTAATTCCCCCATATAAATTGGCATCCATAAAACATCTATTTGATAAGGAGAAATTAATTCTAATAATTCCTCTGGAGAGTAGTAATCGTTTATGGAAAAAGCTAGTTGAGCCACATTTCCTTCATGTATTTGCTCTAACTGATTCCAAACATTCGGTGTCTGAGTTTCGTCTAACTTCTCATTCGTTACAGGATTATAGGGTAAAGAAAAATTAAAGCCCTTGTCACTATTATAGGGAAAATACTCATTAACAGTAGTCGTGCTATAAGCGTCTATAAGAGGTTTATTTAGGCTAACCTTTGTTATAGCAAACTCCTCTTTACCTATTATTTTCATCAAAGGGAAGTCAATCTTCTGTGTTAAAAAGGGAGTAATTTCATTTGTCCCACTTCTTGAATTTGTGGAGATATATCCTGGATAAGTCCAATCAACGGCTAATTTCTGATAAAATTCCGTTCGCTTACCTACGTTAGTAGCTTCATAAATGATTGATACTGAGATCATATAAACAGCATATACAAGAAAAATCCCTAAAAGTACACGAATGACATTGAAAGATAATTTCCATGAAAAACGTTTTTTATGCTTTTGTACAATTGCTTTTGCTTTCTCATCATTCCATTCCATCTTTTCCACTCCTATCAAAATCCTTTCCAAGGCGATCTGCCAGCTGTTTAAATCTCTGTCTAGCCCGATGTATTGTTACTTTAACCTGATCTAATGTAATCTCTAATGTCTTTGCAATTTCTTCGTATGAAAACTCCTCATACTCTCTTAAATATAATATAGTCCGATAATTTTCCGGAAGGAGCAGTGATATATCTTGAATTTCACCGGATTTTTCTTGATTCAATAAATCCTCCTCTGGCACTCCATATGGGCTAACATATTCCTCGGAATTAGAGAGATAATCGTAGAGCGGTACCCACTTCCACCTCTTCCGTTTTCGCCATTCATCCATATATGTATTTCTTGCTACCTTATATAGCCAGCTTTTAACTTGCCTGCCGTCATATAAATCCAAGGACAAAGTCGCTCTATAAAAGGTCTCCTGAACAAGCTCTTCCGCAATGGAATCGGATCCCGTTAGCTTAAGTAAGTAGAAGTAGAGAGGCTTAGCATAAGCTAAATAGACTGTTTCTAAGTCATCTTTCCTTTGTTTCTTCACTTCCTTGCCTCCCTTCTAACCTAAAACGTTTAGACATGCATATTGTTACAGTCTAAATTAATTTATTTGTAAAATATATAGGTGTTGGGATTAAGTGGTGCGGATTTGATAGTATTTTAGGGGAGCTTCTGCTTCATTTAGGAGACACTTTTCTACTTTTAGGAGCGCCTTTTGATGATTTAGGGGCGGAAGTACACTTTAGGAGGCGCCTTTCACCCGTTTAGGGGTGGCTCCGCTCTCTTTAGGAGACACTTTTCTACTTTTAGGAGCGCCTTTTGATCGTTTAGGGGCGGAAGTACACTTTACGGGCGTTTTTCACCCGTTTAGGGGCGGGCCCGCTCACTTTAGGAGACACTTTTCTACTTTTAGGGGCGCCTTTTGATCTTTTAGGGGCGGAAGTACACTTTACGGGCACTTTTCTCCCGTTTAGGGGCGGTTCCTCTTCATTTAGGAGACAATTTTCTACTTTTAGGAGCGCCTTTTGATGATTTAGGGGCGGAAATACACTTTACGGGCACTTTTCACCCGTTTAGGAGCGGGTTCGCTCACTTTAGGAGACACTATTCTACTTTTAGGAGCGCATTCGCATTTTTTACGAGCGTATGCTCACACATTCAACCGTTTAGCGGCGAAACATTTCCCCGTAACCAAGCTCTCCAATAAAAAAGAGCCAAGGTTAGCTAACCTTGACTCTTTCACACTCATTATTCTCCTTTAAACGTCGGTTTACGTTTTTCAACGAATGCTTGAATACCTTCTTTATGATCTGCTGTTTTACGCATTGCCGATTGACCTTTTGATTCTCCTTTTAATATTGCTTGTAAGTCATGAATTTTGGATAAGTGTAAAATTTCTTTAGAGGTGATCATTGCTGCAACCGGTGATTCAATAAGTTTTTGTGCATAGGCTGCGGCTGTTGCATGACCAGCTCCGTCTGGTGCTACCTCGTCTACTAGTCCTAACTTTTGTGCTTCCTTGCCGTTAAACAATTGTCCACTCCACATAAGCTGCTTTGCCTTTGGTATCCCTACTCGTTCTTTTAGGAAGAAGTGGCCCCCTCCATCAGGTATTAGTCCGATTCCTATGAAGTTCATCGCTAGCTTACTATTTTCTTCAGCGATTATAATATCACAACCTAGAACCATGCTAAATCCAAGACCTGCCGCAGCTCCATGAACGGAAGCAATGGTGATTTGAGGCAAAGTATAAAGGTTTAGTGCGATACGAGTTAAATAATCCATTGCTGCATCTATGTCTAAAGGATTTTCATCGTTAAGCATTGCTTTAATATCGCCACCAGCTGAAAAAGCACGACCCTCCCCTTTAATGATAAGGACTTGAATAGATTTATTTTCTTTTAAATCCTCCAATAACTCCGCTAATTCTTCCATCATAGTTTCATCCATTGCATTCATAGCATCTGGCCTATTTAAAGTTAATGTTGCAATACGACCCTCTTGTTCAAATAATAAAGTTTTATACATAATTAAATCCCCTTTGTGAATAGTCATTCATTTTTATAATTCGGCATTTATTCATATATTCCTTCTTTTTAAGCTAATAAAAAAAGCTCTAAGCTAAAGAGCTTAGAGCCTTCTCATGTTATATTCCTTCATACATTTCTTGGACAGGTTTAAGCAACACACGGTTAATCTCTTCGATCATCTGGCTAAGTGCCATTTCCGCTTGTAGCATGTGGAATATTTTTTCATTTGTTTGAGCAAGCTGTGCTGTTTTTTGAGCATATTCGATCTCTTCACCAGAGATTTCCTCACCTTGCATTTGTTTCTCTTGTAAAGAAAGCTGAATTTTACGGAAGCTTTGAAATAAAGCAAGTGCTTCTGGGTCGGCCTTTACTGATTCTATTGCATCTTTTACGTTTGCGAATTGATCGGTCTGGCGAAGTGATGCCTCTAGTTTGTTAATATCATCGTAAATGTTAATCATGTTTGTAAGCTCCTTTATTTAGGCATTGTCCTAGCCTTTTGTTAGCTAGTTAGAAATACGATTAGGCCTTGAATGATTCCTATAAGCCCCCCGAGCACACCACCGAGAACAGTAATCATTTTGAACTCTCTTTTGGAGATTCCAAGTACGATATCCTCTAATCGCGCTACTGGGAAAGAGTCAACTTGCTCTTTAACCATTTCCTCAAGCTTCATCTTACTTAATACTTCCTCTAGTTTTGCCTCTGCTTCGACAAAAGCAAAATTAGTTACTTTTGGTACCATTTGAGTCTCTAACCAATCTGAGGCACCAGGGAAGTAATGGTTTAAACTATAATTTAATCTTTCTTCAATTGCAAGTTGTTCCTTTAAGTATGCTTTTACATTGACCACCAATGGATCAAAATCAAAGCCTGCCATCATCTCAGCCAAAGGTCGGTCCTTAAGCTTTTCCCACTCATTTTGAACAATATTTTCAAGCATTACTTTTGTTCCTGGGGCACGAAGAAACTTTAATATTTCAGGCTGTACCTTCCCAGCAAGTGAAGAAGACTCTCCCATAAACATTTGAATCATGTTACCTAATGTTCCTTTGGTAGATAGGAAATCATCAATCAGTTTTTTAACTGCACTTTTACCTTCATCTGATTGAAAAAATTCCTCGCCCTTTTGAAGAATATAGGAAACAATATCTCCGACCTTGCTATCAGCCTTCAGCTGCCAATCTAGTGGAGCAATTTGACGTATTGTTTCCTTTTCAAACTTCGTCATAACCCGATTAAATTGTATATCAACCTGTTCTTCTATTTTTTCATTTACAAGAGAAGGCACAGATTCTATACCTGCAAGCTTTAGCCAATCGTCTATCGTCTTCTCTGACTGAAATATATTTTTATTAAGCTGTTTTACAATGAAATCATTAGCTTTCATTTTCATCGAATCATTGAAGTATTTCTTTTTAAAAATATCAGGTGTCAGTAAATGCTTGATAACAGTAATTCCTAATTGTTTAGCAAGCTCATCCCGACGCTTTGGTATTAAGCCTGGAGTGAACGGTACTCTCCATGATCCTATATACTTTGCTTCATGAGGTCTGAAAAGCATTTTAATGGCGAGGTGATTTGTAACCGCTCCAATTGCTGCTCCAACGACTGCCATGAATATGATTGTCCATAAAAAACCCATCTATCTCACCTTTTTCCTCTAGCTTCTAGATTATTATAGCAGAGGAGTATGAAACACAAAAACAATTAGAGTGCATTGTACATCATCGAAAATCGGATTGCGTGCTCCGTCTCATCATGCATAGCGCAAAATAGAGGAGCATAGGCTTGTTGAATAGGAATTTGAAGCAGCATTTCCTTATATACTTCTGCTGTTTCCAATTCATCTTTCACAGACTGCTTGGCACAGGATTTTAATTCTGTACATGGGGGTACTTTTTGTAAGTTTTGAACAAAACTCCCTGTAAGCATATAATAGAGTTGTTGAAACATTTCGTAATGGCTTTTTTCATCCTCATAAACATGCTCGATGAATTCCTTCCAATACGGATCGTCTGTCAGCTTATACATATCCATATAATGATGATAATCAGCGTACTCGTTCTTGATTGCTTGTTCAAGCTTTTCAATAAACAATTAGATGCTCCTTCACTAGTCATTTATACTAGTATATGCGCGCAAATTCACTCACATGAAAGGTATGATTTCTTTGTTACAGCATTTCAGCTTTAAGCCACTCTATGAAAACAAACAACTACCTGGCTGGTCACTTTCTTTCTTCTACAAACAAAAAAGATATTCAGCAAACTACGAGCCAGATGGTTCTATTAAGTGGAATGGTGAGACACCATCTGATGAAGAAACAGTAAAAAAAATGATTCACGAGCTAATGCTCTTCCACGTATACGACTAAGAAAAGCACAAGCACCTATGTCTATTCCGAAATACAAAAGGGGAAAGTTAGGACTTCCTTTCTGGTCTATATAAAAGCCTATGCTTTTTATCGCATAGGCTTTTAATATGATTTATTTTTTGTCCGATTGTTCGAAAATTATTCCAATAAACATCTTTCCTATATCTATCATTGCACGCTCATCCACATCAAATTTAGGATGATGGTGTGGGTAAGTTGCCTTCAGTTCCTCGTTACCACCGCCAATGATAAAATAGGCTCCCGGAATTTTTTGTTGATAGTAGGCATAATCCTCGCTGCCATTCATCGGTTTTCCTGGAATAATGTTTTGCTCTCCGACGACATAGCCTGCCACTTTCTCCACGCGTTTTGTTTCGGCTGGATCGTTGTAGATGGAAGGGCAATCCTTCACATATTTTAACTCATATGTAGCGTCAGCAGCCTCGCATGTGCTTTTTACTATCTGTTCTAGTTTTTGCTCTATCATGACACGAACATCCTCATCATAGGTCCTAACTGTACCTTTGATAAAGGCAGTATCGGGAATAACATTGGTAGTGCTTCCACTTTGAAATGAACCTACTGTGATAGCTGCAGCCTTTAAAGGGTCGACTCTACGGCTTACTATTTGTTGTAAATTTACTACTAGCTGGCTCCCTGTCACTAAGGCGTCAATTGTTTCATGAGGAGAAGCCCCATGTCCTCCTTTCCCATGGATAGTTATATAAAAATCATCCTGGGCAGAGGAAGCATACCCCTCTATTACGCTAAACTTTCCATAGGGCTGCAATGACATTACATGTGCTCCATAGATAACATCCACACCATCCAAACAACCATCCTTAATCATATATTCGGCGCCGCCTGGGGTGACCTCCTCAGCAAATTGATGTAAGAAAACAACAGTACCTGGAACCTCTTCTTTCCGCTCACTTAGTACCTTTGCTACACCTAAAAGAGCAGATGTATGAAGATCGTGCCCGCATGCGTGCATAACCCCTGGTACCTTCGATTTGTATGCTACTTCTTTTTCGTCCTGAATTGGAAGAGCATCAAAGTCTGCTCTAAGTGCAATAGTTTTACCCGGTTTACCTCCCTTTAAAAAGCCTAAAACTCCTCTTCCGCCCACTTCGGTTCTAACCTCTAACCCTAGTTCTCTTAAGTAAGCAGCAATTTTTTTTGGTGTCTCTACCTCTTCATGAGAAAGCTCTGGATGCATATGTAAATCTCTTCGAAAATCAACTAACTCAGGATAAATCTCTTCTAATCTATTAAATATTTTTTCCATTTCTTAATCCTCCTAAATAACAAACGCACTACATCAAGCTGGCCAAAAGAAAATATGTGCCACAGTTATAAATATTGCTCCCATTATAAATTGAATCAAAATTAGTGGCCATAGCCAGCGAACCCATTTACCGTAAGAAATCTTAGCCATAGCTAAGGCTGCCAATATAAGTCCGCTAGTTGGTGCGATAATATTCGTGATGCCATCTCCCATTTGGTAAGCTAATACTGCAGTTTGTCTGCTCACACCTAACAAATCAGAAAGAGGCGCCATAATCGGCATAGTTAATGCTGCTTGACCGCTCCCGGACGTAACAATAAGATTTAACACGGTCTGCATGATATACATACCGATTGCTGTTAAGCTTGAAGGAAATTTCTCTACTAAATTAGTAATTCCATATAAGATAGTATCAATGGTGTTACTATCGTTTAAAATGACTAATGCCCCGTAAGCAAAACCAACCACTAATGCCCCTACTACTATTTCTTCGCAGCCTCGAACAAAGGATTTAGTAATCTCATTAAAATTCAATCGATTAATTAAACCTATAACAATTGCCATTATCAAAAATAAAGCTGAAATCTCCGTTATAAACCATCCAAATTTTAATACTCCAAATGCCAGAACTATCAGTGTTAACACTAGAACCCCTATAATAATTCCCTGTGTTTTAGTAATTTTATCCTGTTGCATAGCTTCTATATCAATATTTCTGTTTTTGTCTTCCTCATACATAATACTCTTCGTTGGATCTTTCCTAATTTTATTTGCATAAATCATAACGTATCCAATGGATATAGCCATGAAAGCAACCCAAAAGCCTATACGTGGGCCCATTCCTGAAAAAATTGGAACCTCTGCAATTCCTTGAGCAACCCCTATTGTAAATGGGTTCATGAATGCTGCTGTAAAACCAGCAGATACGCCAACAATAACCATTGCTGCTCCTACAATTGAATCGAATCCCATAACTATTGCAATTGGTACTAAAATCATAATAAAGGGAAGTGCCTCTTCAAACATTCCTACAGCTGCCCCAGCAACTCCAAAAAACATCATCACTACCGGGATAATTAGCATTTCTTTCCCTTTCATTTTAGTAGACAAGGAACCAAATGCACCTTCAATTGCCTTGGACTCTCTAAATAGATTGAATGAGCCAGCCACCATAAAAATAAAGAAAATAATTGGAGCAGCTTGAACCATTCCTTTATGTATAGCATTAAATATATCTAAAAAACCTGCTGGACTTGAATCAATTGTTTGGTAAGAACCATCTACAACAATTGTCCGACCATCCGCATCCTCTACTCGGTCGTATTGCCCTGCTGGAATGAGGTAAGTTAAAGCAGCCATAATAATAACAACTGTAAACAGAATGACAAATGGATGTGGCGCTTCTCTAAATTTTTTCTTTTTAACCGATTCTTCTTTAATAACTGTGGTCATGTCTAATTCCCCTTTAATATAATTTAAATATTCGTTTCTTTAGTAAATGAGCAAAGTTTCTAAGATGGAATTCCAAAATTTTTTGGGGAATAAAGCGATATACATGTACCCATAGTGACAGAAATAATTTATATACTATCCCGTTGGGCAAAACTATTTTAGCCTTAAACCTAGTAAAAGATTTGATCATTTGCTTTTTATAAACTGACTGCAGCTAATCTAATCAAATCGCATCCCTCCTTTTTACACCAAAATTTTACCCTGATGAAATTATGTTATTTTTCAAATTGTACAGAAAATTTGTTTTTTAGTAAAATGAAAAAATTAGGAGATTCTTTAATCTAGTTAAGGTATCTATTTAAAAAAACATAAACTCCATCAAGCAATAAATAGCAAATAAGCACCTTCTTGCAATACTTATGTAACTCAACGCTAGTCTAAAAAAGCAATTTGTACCGGAGGATGTAATATTATTCAAAAAAAATAAATTATAAAGTATAATAGATGTGTATTAATTAAATTAATTTCAAGGGGTTAAGATATGGTTTCCAACAAAATGAATGCACAAAAACTGGCTTATGAGTACATTCAAGAACGTATGCTGGATGGTACTTATAAAGGCGGCATGAAACTCGTAGAAGAACGTCTTGCAGAAGAGATCGGTGTTAGTCGCACACCAATTCGTGAAGCAATTAAAAGATTAGAGCAAGAAGGTTTAATTAAAAATAAACATATCTATAGTCCTACTGCACAAGATTTAATATACATATATGAGATGCGCATTGTACTAGAAAGTTTTGCAGCAAAAAGAGCAGCGAAAAATATGACAACAGAAAAGTTAATAGAACTCGAGAACACCATAAAGCAATCTCGTAATTCGCTTATGGAAGGGCAGTCAAAAAAAATATACACTTCAAACCAACGCTTTCATGAACTAATTATACATGAATGCCAAAATCCTTTAATGATTGAAAGATTAGAAAAAGCCCAGACAGTTTTCTATTTGTTTAGCCTAAAGCTTGATATATATAATCGTCCGCATTTAATAGATGAGCATGAAGAAATTTACAATGCGATTAAGAATAAGAATGAACAACTTGCCGGTGAACTCATGACCAAACATTTATATAAAGACATGAATTTCACACTGGAGATTATCGGCAGAAAAGGACAGTATTAGAGCGATTCAAACTTTAAACGCTTGAATCGCTCTATCAAAGCCAGATATTATTTGAAATGTCTTTGACAATAATATTCAAATGCTTATCTTTATGGAATGGCTCTTTACCTTCAAAATATCCCTTTAAAATTCTGTACTTCTTAATGAAATATTATAGTTTAATGTTTCGAGTCCTTCGAAAAATATCTTTATAATGATACCTTAAAATCAATAAGAATTAATGACAATATTCGTATAAAAATAGTCTGTTTAATTTACTAAAGGGCCATCGAAAAAAGAGAGCTTTAATTGAGTAACTTGTTATTGATTGCTAAAATCAAATTGATCATTTGGTACATCTAATGTTGTCTGTTGCATTACTGTACCATTGCCCGTCCAAGTTATATTTGCAGTACTTTCTCGATAATTCACCTCTATCGCATTTCCTTTTACAGAGTTGATGTCTCTCCGTGAACTATTCTTCTACGGTAACCTATTCACATCATAGGATGCCAATAAACCCCTTCCCGACCAATTCGATAAATAACAAACTAAATCCCTTTAATAATTTTCTATAAAATCTCTTATTCATATTCACAGTTCACTTCTTTATATTCCAAAGCAATAGTCCCCCTTTAAAAGGTTTTTAAGTAACCTTCACCTCTTCTAAATTATCTATTCCTCTAAGAAAATGGCCATTGCAAAAAAAGCTGAGCCATACTCTGGAAATGCGACCTTTACTGGAATAACTTAATTTATTGTCTCAGTCATTAAGAATAACTTATTTTTCTTCAACATTTCTTATTAACAATCAATTTGATGATCAAAAATAGTTAATGATTATATATCCTCATATGTATAATTTTTAATGTGTACAAACAACTAAAGATTGTAGTAGAATGAATAATGTTGTTTTGCATACAAAAAAGTTTATTTTGTATGCAAAAATATCTTTTTTAATTAGTGCTAATTATCGCATAAGAAAGGAGAATAAGTATGACGCAGTACAATTTAGAAGAATTGAGGATGCTCAATCAAGTGCTACTTGCCCTTTTTCTCGTAGCTGATTTTGCACTTTTACTCTTTTTTTATAATAGTCCATTCCCTTGGTTTGCCCTAATAGGTTCTGGAATTGGTTTAGCCATCATTGTTTTTTGTTGGGCAGGAAGAAAATACACTATTTTTATAGCTTCATTACTTGTTTTTTCAGCTCTTCATACGATTGTTTATAATTGGAGCTCTATTGTGCATTAAAAGAAGAATAATTTTTGCACTTTTTTTATTTAATTAGTTAAATAAAAAATCATAAATTTATGGGAGGTATTATTATGTCAGAACAAGAAAATAAAAATTCCGTTTTAGACAAACGTTCTTCTAGACGTACGTTTATCAAAAATTCTGGTTTGACGGTTGGTGGTGTTGTTTTAGGTGGAGCTTTAGGAAGTCTTTTAATAAAAGATGATAAATCAACAACTACTGAAACTCATAATCACGCAGCAACGCCTACTGCTAATCCAAATGTAGCTCTAATGTTCTTCACACCAAACCAATACCAAGTTACTCAAGCAGCTGTGGAACGTATTTTCCCTGAAGATGCAAATGGCCCTGGAGCCAAAGAACTGAACGCTGCTATTTATATTGATCACCAATTGGCTGGTCCATGGGGTTCTAACGTAAAAGATTATCGTTTAGGTGCTTTTTATAAAGCTGAAGAAAACCAAGGTCCACAAACGAAGATTCTTCGTAAAGATCTATTCCTAGCTGGTTTAAATAGCTTAAACACCTATAGTAACGAACAATATAAAGTTGACTTTAAAGATTTAGAAGCTATTCAACAAGATGAAGTTCTTCTTGCTTTTAGTGAAGGTAAAGTTGAATTATACGGAAAAGTTTCTTCTTCCCAGTTTTTCAGTTTGCTACGTACATTAACTCTTGAGGGTGTATATGCAGACCCAATGTATGGTGGTAATAATAAAATGGAGGGCTGGAGTATGCGTAAGTATCCAGGATCTCGTATGCAATACGTGGCTGAAATACAAGATGACAAATTTATCGAACTTGAACCACAAAGTTTAAATTCTCATATGGGACATTAATAATTGAAGGGATTGACATATAAATGGTTACAAAATTACCTAAGGTACCTGTCGTAGTAGTAGGGATGGGATGGGCTGGTGGAATCGTCTCAGCTGAACTAACGAAAGCAGGAATAAGTGTTGTTGGATTAGAACGTGGTAAAGACCGGACAACAGCTGATTATATAATGGGACATGATGAACTTCGTTACCAACATCGAACAGAGCTAATGCAGGATCTTTCAAAAGAAACGATTACTTATCGTAATACATTAGCAGGAAAAGCTTTACCGATGCGTCAATACGGTACTTTCATAGTAGGAGACGGAGTTGGTGGTGCAGGTAGTCACTGGAATGGACAAACTTATCGCTTCCTACCCTATGATTTCGAAATTCGTACGAAAACAATTGAGCGTTACGGAATCGATAAAATTCCTGCTTGGATGGAAGGTCTAAGCGACTGGGGTCTAACTTATGATGAGATGGAACCATATTATGATACATTCGAAAAAATGGCTGGTATTTCAGGGGAAACAGTAGAACTATGGGGGAAACGTGCTAATCCATATCCAACCCCTCCTTTAGTGAAAACACCTTTAATGAAGGAATTTGAAAAAGCAACAACAAGCTTAGGATACAAACCTTTTGTTATGCCTGCAGCCAACCTTTCTGAAGCATATACAAATCCAGATGGTATCTCTCGTGGCGCATGCCAATACTGTGCATATTGTGAAAACTTTGGATGTGAATATGGAGCAAAAGGTGACCCTGCTGTAACAGTGATTCCGGTTGCAAAACAAACAGGTAAGCTAGAACTTCGTACACATTCCAATGTCTTAGAATTAACCAATAATGGTGGCAAAGCAACCGGAGTTATTTACGTTGATATGCTAACGGGAGAAAAATTTGAACAGCCTGCCGATGTAGTTGTAGTTGCAAGTTATGTATTCAACAATGCTCGTTTACTTCTAAATTCTGGTCTAGGTACTCCTTATGATCCAAAAACAGGTAAAGGAACAATTGGTAAAAACTACTGTTATCAAATAACAGCTGGAGGTTCTCAGCTATTCTTTGAGGACAGAGAGTTTAATCTATACGGTGGTGCCGGAGCATTAGGCATGGAGATTGCTGAATATATGGGTGATAACTTTGACCATTCTGAAGTGGACTTCATACACGGTGCTGGCATTCGTTCAACACAATATGGGGACCGTCCAATTGCAGTAAACCGTGTACCTGCTGGAACACCAACCTGGGGTGCGGAGTTTAAAGAAAAATCTATTAAATACGCTAACTCGAACTTCCCAGTTAAAACACAAGGTGCTTCTTTACCACATAAAGAAAATTATCTGGATCTCGACCCAGAATTTAAAGACGAATTTGGATATCCATTACTACGTATGACATATGAGTATACAGATAATGATCGTGCGATGGGTAAATACATGTCAACAATCACGCGCAAAATTGCAGAAGAAATTGGTGCAGATATTATTGATACAAGTGAAGAACAAGCTCCATTTAACGTAAACAAAGATACCAATACACATAACACAGGCGGTGTTATTATGGGTGCTGACCCAGCAACATCTGCTCTTAACACATATCTACAAATGTGGGAAGCTGAAAACGTATTTGTGGTAGGTTCATCTGCATTCCCACATAATAGTTGCTTCAATCCAACTGGCACACTTGGTGCTCTTTCGTATCGTGCATCTGAAGGAATTCAAAAATACCTAAAAGAAGGCGGAATACTAGTTAAAGCATAATAACTATAAATATGCTCTTGACTCGCATACAATTTGCGCTCAGGGGCTTTTTATATTTCTACAAAATAACGTTCGAGCGAAGAGCTGCCTCCCTCACCTTTAACAATGCCTCATTAAAATAAAAAGAATAAACAACCTATTGGAAATTTCCATAGGTTGTTTTATTTTATGTACTATCTAGTTTTTTTCTTCCAAATACAATAAAAAAATAAGTGGAGGCGATTAAATACAAAATGCCTGTAATTGTAAATGTATAGGCATAGCCCCAATAGAATCCAAAGGTCATCACTAATCCTGTTGAAATTGCCCCTGTGCTGGCCCACCCAACATTAAAGACCATTTGGTTTACCGAATTCGCCAGACCTTTATATTTATCCTGGACCAAATCCATCGCTATTGCGCTCTGTATAGGATTTCCAGCATTCATAAGCGCTTGGCGCATGAGAAAGGCAATAGAAGCAATCACAAGAGAATTAGTGTAGCCAGTTATAAATAAGAAGGGAATAGATAACAGTTGAAAGATAACTAATGCCTTTACCTTACCCACCCGTTTGACTAAAGCTGGCCCTAGTAACATAGCTATGGCAGTCATAGCAGAACCTAACGACAAAATAAGACCTATATACGAATTGGATGCTCCAAAACGATTAGAAAAATATAAATTTAAATACGGGATAACCAATCCAGAGCCGGTACCAATTAGTAGATTGGCAAAGCCAAACAATATGATTATCTTTAAATTTTTACGAAAGCCACTTGGCCCTTCTTTGCTATCCGCTACCAGGTCAGCAGCCATTTCCTTTTCTTTCACTGTCTGTAATCGTAGGAGTGGCAAGAGACCAAGTGTGAATATAACAGCCCCTAAAATTAACACGTATTTAATGGAATTGACAACTGAAATATCTCCAAAAGTATGGAGCATATCTGCCATAATCCCTCCACCAAGACTTCCGATAACACCAGCTACCGTCATAAGAGAAAAATGAATGCTAAAGAGATGCATCCGCTCACTCGCTTTGGAGTTCTCCGCCAAAAAAGGAACTCCTGATACTTGGACGAGTGCCATAAAAAGGCCGGTGAAAAAAGCTGCATAGATTAAAGACTGCTCCCCAATCATTAAACTTCGATAAAACAACGTAAAAGAAGCAACGACAGCACCGATAATAATAATTTTCTTTCTTCCAAATCGATCGCTTAAAAATCCAGCAGGGACTAGCATAAGCGCAGAGGCCAAGGAGGTCATTGCAATTATTTTTCCGTTTAATGTTTCAGGATAACCAAGCTCTTTTATGTACAAATTGTACATTACAGAAAAAACACCCATTCCAATCTGGATGAGTACATTCGCTAGCATAAACATTTGGATATTCAGGTTAAACGTTGCAATCTTCTTTTTCCAATCTGCAAGCCAAGGAATCATATTTAAGACCTCATCTATTTTATTTCGATACACTAAATATACGTTGTACGTTAGAAAAATACAATCTATAAAATATTAATATTTTATAAGTTCTATCGTTCGACTTAGATGCCTGGCTCACATAGCTGTTTATCAAATAAAACGTACATTTACTTATGAGCACCGTGATAGCACTAAAAAAAGGGAATACCCCCTCTCGCCTTATGCGTGAGGAGATACTCCTGCTTGTAGCTTATACATTTGTTCATAACGACCTTGTAGTTGCAGCAGCTCGTCATGAGTACCACTTTCTACAATTTCACCACGATCTAATACTAAAATACGGTCAGCATTCTTAATAGTAGAAAGTCTATGTGCGATGATGAAGGTAGTTCTTCCTTTTTTTAATACATCCATCGCATGCTGGATAATTTCTTCTGTTTCAGTATCAATATTAGAGGTTGCTTCATCTAGTATTAGAATAGCGGGGTCGAACGCAAGTGCTCTCGCAAAGGATACAAGCTGTCTTTGACCGGATGATAGTGTGCTTCCCTTTTCAATTACCGGTTCATCTAGCCCTTTTTCAAGATTTTTTAATACTCTCTCTCCACCCACAGCTTCTAACGCAGCCTCTACCTTTTCTCGTGAAATACTTGGGTCATTTAAGCTGACATTTGTTTCAATAGTACCTGAGAATAAATATGGGTCCTGTAATACAATTCCCATATGATTACGAATTGTCTGTCTCGGTAGTGAAGTGATATCTATTCCATCTATTAAAATCTTCCCTTTTGTTGGGTCATAAAATCGGAATAACAAATTCATAATAGAGCTTTTTCCCGATCCTGTATGCCCTACTAGGGCAACTGTTTCTCCCTTGTTCGCGACAAAGTTCAAGTTTTTTAATACATAATCATTTTCTTTATAGGCAAAGGATACGTTTTGAAACTCCACATTTCCTTCATATCGTTCCATTCGATTATCTTCTACTTTTTCACCGTTTTCATCCAAAAGCTCAAATACTCTGCTTCCAGCCACAAGTGAACGCTCTAGTTGTGCAAACTGATTTACTATTCCTGTAATCGGATTAAATAACCTAGTCGTATAATCTACGAATGCATAAAGTAAACCGGCAGATACGATTGCACCAGGTTCCATTGACTGGCTCCCAAACACCAAAATAAATAGAGCGAACATGATAGACCGTAGAACCTGGACCAAATTAAAGGATGTAGCAGAATCCAGTTTTAAGAGCTTACGCTGATAATTGTAATGCTCTTCATTCATCTCCTCAAACTCACGATCCATTTGCTTCTCTCGTTTAAAGGCTTGAATGATGGACATGCCTTGAATTGATTCATTTAACATAGCGTTCATATCTGCAATCTTTGTTCGAACAATATGATTGTACTGGGATGCATATTTTCGATAAGCAAGCATCCATATATAAACTATTGGTACAACAAACAATGCGATTGCTGCCATTTTTACATCTAATATGAACATTGCTATATAAACTCCAGTAATAGAAATAATACTGGTAGCAAACTGTGATAGTACCTGGACATAAAGATTGCGAATGGCTTCCGTATCATTCGTCACACGAGCTACTACCTTACCTGCAGGCAAGTTATCAAAATACTGTATAGGTAAAGTTTGAATGTGCTGAAAAACATCATTACGAAGCTTCTGAACAACGCGATTCGCTCCAACCTGCAAGTTAATGAACATAAAATATCTAAAAATTGCTGTGACGATACTTAAGCCGAAGAATACTGCTAGGAGCATTAGAATCGGCTCTAGTTCGATAGCACCCGATGTAATGTGATCATCAAGGATTTTTTTTGCGATAAAAGGTCCTGTTAAGTCAGCAATTACAGCGATAGTTAGAAAGATTAAACCAAGAACAATTGGTTTTTTATAAAATAACGCATAATGGTAGAGTCGTTTTCCTGTACTCATGACGACACCCCCTCAAGCTGTTGACGATCATATTGTTCCTTGTACCAACCATTTTGCTTCAGAAGTTCCTCATGTGTACCTTGTTCTACAATGATTCCTTCATCTAAAACGATGATTTGGTCGGCATGCTGAATGCCTGACAAACGATGCGTCGTAATAATTGTTGTCTTCCCACTACGTTCATTTTGTATATTTTCAATAATTTTCGCTTCTGTTTTAGCATCCACTGCTGAGAGTGAATCATCTAATAGAAGAATCTCTGGATTTTTAATAAGTGCACGGGCAATCGATACCCTTTGCTTCTGTCCACCTGATAAGGAAACCCCTTTTTCTCCAACCAAAGTCTCTAATCCCATTGGAAGATTCATTAAATCCTGCTGGAAGTGTGCTAAACGAATTGCTTCCTCTAGCTCTTCCTCTGAAGCATTTTCTTTCCCTAGAAGAATATTTTGACGTATCGTTCTGGAGAACAAAACATGATCCTGAGGGACATATCCAATCCAATCTAACACCTGATCCTTTGTTTGCTCTGAAATAGGAATATCCCCAATAGTCAGTTGACCAGCTCCTATTGGATATTCCTTTAATAGTTGCTTCATAAAGGTGGTTTTCCCCGAGCCTGTTTTACCAACAATTCCAAGCGTTTGACCTCTTTGTAGGTTCACACGGATATTTTCTAAATTTTTCACCTGAGACAATGGGTATTGAAAGCCCACCTCATCAAAACCGATAGACGTAACATCTTTTAGTTTGACTGGAGCAGTTGGGTCCTTGACATCCGCGTCATAGTCCAACGTTTCCTGTACTCGATCAAGCGAGGCATTTCCTCTTTGCATAACATTTATCAGTTCACCGATAGCAAACATTGGCCAAATAGCCATACCAAGATATACGTTAAAGGTGATTAGATTTCCTACTGTCATTTCACCCTTAGAGACTAAATAAGCACCATATCCAAGTGCAACTACATAACTAATCCCCGTACCTACCTTAGTGATTGGTCCGAACAATGCATCAATGCGCTCTACTACCATGTTTTTTTGGTAAACCTCTTCACTCATGTCAGCAAAGTTCTTCTCATCGGCACGTTCTTGGACGTACGCACGAATTACTCTTACACCAGCGATAGACTCTAACACACGGTCATTTAAATCACCAAATGCATCCTGTGCAATCATATACTTTTCATGGATAATCTTACCTAAATATTGCATTATAAGTGCAAGAATTGGTATAGGTAATAGCGCAAAAAAAGTAAGCTTCCATGAAATAAGAAAACCCATTGCTAAGATAAGTGCTGCCATGTACATTGTCGAATCTATTAAGGTCATAATTCCAAAGCCGGCTGTAGTTGCTACTGCATTTAAATCATTTGTAGCACGGGCCATTAAGTCACCTGTACGATTTTTCTCGTAAAATGTCGGTGTCATGCTTAAAAACTTGCGATTCAACTTAGTGCGTAAAATACGCTCAATAGAAATAGAACCACCAAATAATTGATACTGCCAAACATAATTCAAGATATATCCAACAATAATGATGCCTACAAAATAAATTACATATTTCAATAATAAGTCACTATTCATATTGCCTAGCGTAATCGTATCAATCGCTCTTCCTACTAGCCAAGGAGGCAAAATTTCAAATGCACTCGCAATGATTAGCACACCGACAGCGACTGTGTATCTTTTCCAATGATCTTTAAAAAACCACTTTAACTTAAATAATACTGAAAACATTCGTTTGTCCCTCTTTTCTTTCCTTTACATTTTTCGGCTATCCACCTTCAAGAGATTCCTTTATTAAGATTTGCTTTGCTCGTTGAATAATCATATTCAACACTCCCTCCTCATTTTATACACCAAAATTTGGAAATAATAGACACAAAAAAAGTGCATTACCCATGATACGGTAATGCACTTTAAAATAGACATAGTAATATTATGCTATTAAACAGTCATTTAGCGTCAAATGGTAGGTATGAACAAGCTATAAAATTATTTGCGATATCTTTTAAACGAATCATTATTCATACCTCCATTTCAAAATTATTTAGTGTCACTTAATATTATCTCAATAAAAGTTTCGTTGTCAATACATTTCGAAAAAATAGACAATTAAAATCATTCATGCTAATAAAGTATAGTCCATCTTTTCAGGATATTAAGCAGTAGGCACTCGTGCACAAGAATCTTAACTCTGTTAAATAATATGAAAAACAAACCCTAAAAATGCACTTAAAATTACTACCTTATATGGAGCCCATTTATAAATTACTAATAGAGTAATAGTGATCAATACAATTATAAAATCAGATGTTTCCTTTACAGCACTTGTAAAAACTGGATCATATAATGCAGCCAGAAGAATTCCAACAACCCCCGCATTTATACCTTTTAACGCATTTTGAATCCCTTTTTTGTTCCGTATAATCGACCAAAAAGGCAAAATCCCGATTACCAAAAGAAACGATGGTAAAAAAATAGCGAAGGTTGCCAACAAGGCACCTGGAATTCCGGCAGTTGCATGTCCAAGGAAACTAGCGATTGTAAACAATGGTCCGGGTACTGCCTGTGCTGCCCCATATCCAGCCAAAAACACATCAGGAGAAAGCTCAACTTCTCGTTGAAGCATAGGAAGGACGACATGCCCTCCCCCAAACACTAAAGAGCCTACACGATAATAAGTGTCAAAAATAGAATAATAAACAGAATGGGTAAAAGGTTTTAGCAATGGCAGAAAAATAAGAAGCCCAAAAAACAATAGCCAAGCAAATATGCTAGTTCTTTTTCCAAACGGAAGCACTATATTTGTATCAGTCTCATTACTATCTGAGCGAAAACATATATACCCAAACACCCCTGCCCCAATTAGAATGCTAAATTGTCCTACTATAGTTGGGATAAGTAAAGTTAAGATGGCACATGATATTGCAATAGAAATTCTTATACGATCTGGTGCCAGTGACTTTTGCATTCCAATTAAAGCATGGGCAACAATAGTAACAGCAACAATTTTCAAGCCCTGTAACCAACCACTATCGAATGAGCCAGTAGAAGATAGAAGTGCAGAAAATAGTACAAGCAATAGGACAGAAGGTAACGTAAAACCTAAAAAAGAAACGATTCCTCCAATTAGACCACCTCGCATAATTCCGATGGCTATGCCCACTTGAGAGGATGCGGGCCCAGGCAGGAACTGACAAACTGCTACAATATCTGCATACAGCTTCTCGTCAAGCCATTTTCTTTTCAGCACATATTCTTCCCGAAAATATCCAAGATGAGCTGCCGGACCTCCGAAAGATGTAAGTCCTAGCTTTGTTGAAGTCTTTGCTATTTCAATATACTTTTTCATTGTTTTTTACACTCCTCCCCAGCCTAAAAAATTATTCATGTAATAGGAAATATACACTTCAAGATTACAGATGGGATAATAAAGTTTCAACATAAAGAATAAAGATTTGTAATTTCTTTTTATATATTTTATTATTAAACCTAGAAACTATTTTTTAGAAAACAGGAGGTGTACACTTTGTTCTACCCCTCATTTGGGTTAGGGACAAAGTAATTATTTGGACATAGCCATACGGTTGACAGCATTTGCTGTCTTAATCGCACTCACTGCATTTTTCGTTGCAAGTGAATTCGCAATAGTAAAAGTAAGAACAACAAGAATCGATCAGCTTTTAGCTGAGGGAAACAAGAAAGCTATAAATGCTAAGAAGGTTGTTTCTAATTTGGATGAATACCTATCTGCTTGTCAGCTTGGTATTACCATCACCGCATTAGGATTAGGGTGGTTGGGAGAGCCTACTATAGAAAGAATATTACATCCAGCATTTGAGTATTTTGAGCTTCCTGAAAGTGTTTCTTCCATACTTTCATTTATCATTGCATTCTCATTAGTAACATTCATACATGTAGTAGTTGGAGAATTAACCCCTAAAACATTTGCTATACAACGATCTGAACAGATTACATTGGCAGTTGCCAAGCCTCTAGTCATCTTTGATAAAGTTATGTATCCTGTAATCCATGGAATGAATGGATCTGCACGTTTCTTAGCAACCAAGGTGTTTGGATTAGAGCCTGTTTCAGAATCAGAAGTAGCCCATTCAGAGGAAGAATTGCGTATGATTCTTTCCGATAGTTTTAAAGGTGGAGAAATCAATCAAGCAGAATATAAGTATGTAAATAAAATCTTTGAATTTGATGATCGCATAGCGAAGGAAATTATGGTACCTAGAACTGAAATTACTTCTATTGATAAGGATTTAACTCTTAGTGAAGTATTTGAAGTAGTAGGCGTCGAACAATTTACAAGATATCCTGTAACTGACGGAGACAAGGACCATATCATTGGACTAGTTAATATGAAAAATCTTTTAACTGCCTTCATACGTGATCCTGCAAATGCCTCTACTCCAGTAGCAGACTATATGCAACCAATTATTCGAGTGATTGAAAACATGCCTATCGCTGATTTATTACTTAAAATCCAACGTGAACGTATTCATATGGCCATCTTAATGGATGAATACGGCGGTACTTCTGGTCTTGTCACGATTGAAGATATCATTGAGGAAATCGTAGGTGATATCCGCGATGAGTTTGACACAGATGAGCTACCTGAGGTTCAGAAGGTTGCAGAAAACCATTATATAATTGACGCTAAAATGTTAATTGAAAGTTTAAATGACTTACTCAATATTAATATCGATGAAGAAGATATTGATACTATTGGTGGGTGGTTTATGACAAAAAGCTACGATGCTGTAAGTGGTGAAAAGCTCCTGGAACAGGGGTACGAATTTACTGTCAAAGAAATCGACGGACATCATATTCAATACTTAGAAGTTGTAAAAGCTCCTGATGAACAAGAGGAGCAAGAAGAATCCATAGAAGAATAAATAATACACCATAAAATAGAGGCTGGGACAAAACCTGCCTTATAAATTCAAGAGTACCAGAAATTTACCTGTTAGTAAATCTCTGGTACTCTTTTCTACTACATAGTCGGTGTTCTCCTGGTGCACGGGTCGAGCCTGTAGTCTGAATCAATTTCATAATTACTATTAACGATAGAAAAAAATTAATAGTTAAAAGGAGTGCTGTGATAATTACAGCACTCCTTTCTTCTCATAACATATTCTTTGGAAATTGTCCTCTCATTGACCACTTGACTCAGTCAAACCATGCTTAACTGCATATAATGCAGCCTGAGTACGGTCTTGGACCTGTAGCTTTGCAAAAATATTGGAAATATGGGTTTTTACTGTTTTCTCAGTCACAAACAACGAAGAAGCAATCTCACGGTTACTTTTACCTTTTGTTAGCTCGGCTAGCACATCCTGTTCCCTTGGAGTTAGAGGATATTCCTCATGCGGCAGCACTTCTCTTGGCTCATTTTCTTTTTCCATTTGACTAGTTGCCTCTGGGTGGATAGTGTTTTCACCACGCATTAATTTCCTAATAGCCTCTGCTAAATCGTCCGGCTCGATATCCTTTAGCTGATATCCTGATGCTCCTGCTTTTAAAGCTGGTATCACATGATCCCTGTCAGAAAAACTTGTTAGCATTAGTATTTGAATAGAAGGATACTTTACTTTAATTCTTTTGGTAGCTTGAATGCCATCCATTTCCGGCATAACTAGATCCATTAAAATTATGTCCGGCTTCAACGTTTCTGTCAGTTCTACAGCTTCTTTTCCATTAGTTGCTTCCCCTACTATATCCATATCTTTTTGTGTTTTCAAAAAGAACATTAATCCTCGTCTAACTACGTGATGGTCATCAGCTATTAATACTCTGATCATCTTTATCCCCCCTAATAAGGTAATCGGACTAAAATTTCTGTCCCTTTGTTTGCTTCAGTCACCCAGTCCACTGTGCCACTGACAGAGTTTGCGCGATCCTTCATGCTTTGTAATCCAATAGAAGGAAGCATTCTTAAATCTTTCATATGGAATCCGCATCCCTCATCCTTTACGACCAATAAAACATCTGTAGAGGTAACCGTCACATAAATTTCCGCTTTTAACACCCCTGAATGTTTACGAATATTATTTAATGCTTCTTGGGCAATTCGAAATAATGTTTCCTCAATTTTTGCTGGGAGGTTGATAACCCCCTTCACTTGAATATTTAGGGTTAAACCCAATATGTCTCCATAGCCCTTTAACCCTTCTATTATTCCAGTTTCTAATCCCCTCGGGCGGAGCTGCCAAATAAGTGCACGCATTTCAGTTAATGCTTCCTGGGTTAAATATTGAATCTCTTTAAACGTTCCCTTTACTTCAGGCTGTTCTGTCATTTCTATACCACCACGAGCAGTCAAGGTTACCGAAAAAAGCAATTGGTTTACAGAATCATGTAAATCTCGAGCTAATCTATTTCTTTCTTGCACTAGAGCTACCTGTTGCTCCTGCTTTGTCAGCAAAATTCGTTTAATCGCTGAGCCTATTTGAAAGGCGACCGATTCTAATAGAGCTAACTCCCCATCCTCAAAGCGGACTGTATTGGCTGTAGCAACATTTAATAGTCCAAAGCGTTCCTGTCCAGATTGTAAAGGAACCGTAGCATGATGTGTAATCTCTTCTTCAATAACCTCTTTAGTTTTATTAGCATTTTCAATCCGTTGACATTCGATTATATTAGAGGCTTTTTTCAACTCCCCATTTCGAAATCTAGAAACACACCAACAGCCACCCCTTTGTAGGTGACGACAGTTATTTTGTTCTAAAGTATTCGGGAGATTTTCATGAGCAATTAACTCCTGCTTTCCTTTTTCTCCAATAAAAAAAATCCAGCCGGTCTCAAAAATGGTACCCTCCAATAACTTTCGAAGTGCTCCCTGTAGCATTTGTTCCATTTCTGTCTCTTCATTTAAAAGTTCTGCTATTTCCTTCAACAGCTCTATATTGGAAAGTTCCTTCGATTGCATTTCAATTCCTCCATCTAACCTACCTGTTATATTCATCTTATCATGGAAAAGGTCTACCTATAAATAATAGAAGCATCATACTTTTGACTGAAAATAAGAATAGAGCGAGCAACTATACCTCCCAACAAGCAACTGGTAAGACATAAGCAGAATACTAAACAGGTCGGAGAAGATGATATTTCGTTTGGCAAATATAACAATCTATTCTATGAAAAATCTACCTGTCGCCTTAATATCTTTTAAAAAGATAAATTCTGGAGTTAAATTCATCTCCTAATGACTTTCTCATTAACTACTTAACATTTGATAGAAGCGGCAGGCGGCGACTCCGGTGGGACGAGTGAGACCAGATAAGACATCACAAAACAACGCGCAAGCGACGGTGATGGCTTATCGCTCACCCCACGGAAATCGTCCACCGAGAGCGGAAATCAGCCATCACTTGTTAATCAAATAATCAAAGTGAAAAGTATTTTATTAATAGCTTTAAATAATCGGATCTATATACCTACTACAAAACTTATGATTGGAGCGGCAGGCGGCGACTCCGGTGGGATGAGTGAGACAGATAAGACATCACAAACGACGCGCAAGCGACGGTGATGGCTTATCGCTCACCCCACGGAAAGCGTCCGCCTAGAGCGGAAATCAACCATCACTTGTTAATCAAATAGTCAAAGTGTAAAGTATTTTATTAATAGCTTTAAATAATTTGTTTGCTAAAAAAAGGCACTGAATGAAATAATTCAGCGCCTTGTCTCTACTCTAAATATTGATTTAAATTACTCGAAAATGATTCTTTAATCGCTTCAAGCTTTTGCTTACTTTCCTCTGCAGATTCACTTATTACCCCAAAATAATATTTTACTTTAGGCTCAGTACCGCTAGGTCGTACACAAACCCAGGAACCATCCGCCAAAAAGTATTTCAAAACATTAGAAGATGGCAATAAAATCTGTTCTTGCTCTCTGCCGTCTGTAAATGTTCTTATAGATGATAAATAATCTTCTTGAGACAACACCTCTATACCTGCAATTTCCTTTATAGGGTTCACCCTTATTTGCTCCAGTAGATTAGCAATTGCCTTTGCACCGCTTACCCCTTTTTTTGTAACTGACACTAAGCCTTCTAGATAATAGCCATGTCTTTCATAAAGATTGTTTAAGACATCTACTAATGTCAGCCCTTGCTGTTTATAGTAGGCAGCTGCTTCAACTAATACCAATACACTTTGTACAGCATCCTTGTCTCGTGCGAAGTCCTTCACTAAATAGCCATAGCTCTCTTCATAGCCAAATAGAAATTCAAATTCCTTCGTTTCCTCATAGTTTTTAATTTTCTCTCCGATAAATTTGAAGCCAGTTAACACGTCCTCTGTACTTGCTCCGTAGTACTCAGCGATTACTCTGCCTAAATCGGATGTAACTATCGTTTTAAACACTCGACCGTTTGCAGGCATCGTCCCTTTTTCCTTGCGCATCATCAATAAGTATTCTATTAAGATAGCACCGGTTTGGTTGCCTGTTAGAAGCTTATAGCCACTATCAGTCTTAACCGCTGCTCCCACTCTGTCTCCGTCAGGATCTACAGCAATCAGTAAATCTGCACCATGCTTTTCACCATATTGAATAGCATATTCAAATGCACTTTTCTCTTCCGGGTTAGGAGAAACAACGGTTGGAAATTCTCCATTTGGTTCCATTTGTTCATTCACATAAAAGATATGCTGATAGCCTGCTTCGCTTAAAATTCGCTGGACTGTCTCCCCAGAAGCACCATGTAAGGGAGTAAAGACTACCTTTAAATCTGTTTTTTGAGCAAGAGTTGAATTCTCTTGGACAGTTTTTAGAGCATCTATGTAAGAAGCATCTATGCTTTCGTCTAAATAAACGATGAGCTCCTCATTGACTTCATCATTTTTAATAGATAGTGCATCTCCTGCTTTTTTTACATATTCTATTACCGAATCTGCATCCAATAAATTTAATTGTGCACCGTCTTGTCCATATACCTTGTAACCGTTATATTCTGGTGGATTATGACTCGCTGTAATTACAATTCCCATATAGGCATTTAGCTCTCTAACCGAAAAAGATAGCTGCGGGGTTGTTCTAGGCTCCGTATATACATAGGCCTTTACCCCTCCAGCAGCTAGTGTTCGAGCTGCTTCCTTGGCAAATTCGGGTGAAAATCTTCGACTGTCATAGGCAATCACTACACCGCGATTCATTGCCTCTGTCCCAGCCACTTTTATGTATTCCACTAAACCAGTAGTAGCCTTGCGAACCGTATAATTATTTATACGGTTCGTTCCAGCTCCTATTTCTCCCCTCATTCCACCAGTACCAAATTCTAAATCACGATAAAAAGCATCCTCTTGTCTTTTTTCATCATTTGCTAAAAGCTTGAGGTCGTCCTTCCATACAGCTTCCATTTCATTTACATTATTCCACTGCTCGAAGAGTTTTTTATAGGACATATATCTCTGCTCCATCCATCATTTTTTATAATCTATACTGTATACATCATGTCGACGATCTTTTAAATGCTTCACGGTGCCGTCTTGACGCTGTCTTCTTAAAATTTCTAAATCTACGTCTCCGATTAAAACCATTTCCACATTAGGCTCTGTTTCCCCAACAATCCCGTCACGAGCAAATTCAAAGTCTGAAGGTGCAAATATTGCTGATTGAGCATACTGAATATCCATATTCTCTGTTTGCGGTAAATTTCCTACAGTCCCAGAGATTACTGTATAGATTTGATTTTCTATAGCGCGCGCCTGTGCACAATATCGTACTCTTAAATAGCCCTGGCGATCTTCTGTACAAAATGGAGTGAAAATAATATTTGCTCCCATATCTGTCGCAATTCTCGCAAGTTCAGGAAATTCAATATCATAGCATATTTGAATTGCAATCTTCCCACAGTCTGTATCAAATACTTGAACAGAATCTCCAGCACTGATTCCCCACCATTTTCTTTCGTTAGGAGTAATATGAATTTTATATTGCTTATCAATAGATCCATCACGGTGGAATAAGTATGCAATATTATAGATTTCCTCATTTTCTTCTTCAACAAAATGAGATCCTGCAATAATATTAATGTTATATCTTACCGCAAGATCAGAGAAAAGTTCCATATATTGAGGAGTGTACTCTGTTAACTTACGTACAGCTTGACTAGGCGACTGTTCGTCTAAAAAAGACATTAGCTGTGTTGTAAAGATTTCCGGAAATACAACAAAGTCAGATTGAGCATCAGAAGCAACATCTACAAAGTATTCACATTGGTTAGCAAATTCCTCAAAAGAGTTAATCTTCCGCATCATATACTGAACTGCGCAAATACGTACTGGATAGCTCGTCTTAAAGTGACGCTTAGACAGAGGAATATAATCGACATTATTCCATTCCATTAAAGTTGCATATTTAGCAGAAGCAACATCATCTGGTAAATAGTTTGGATTAATACGCATTAGCGTAAACCCATTCATAAGCTGGAATGTTAAAACTGGATCATATATTTTATGTCGTGATACGGCTGTTACGTATTCTCTAGGTGACATTTCATCTGCATGCTTGTGATAATACGGTATACGGCCACCAATTATGATAGATTTTAAATTGAATTGGCGAGCAATATCCTTTCTACCTTCGTATAGTCTCTGCCCTACTTTCATGCGTCGATAATTAGGATGCACCATTACTTCAATACCGTACAAATTGTATCCGTCGGGATTATGATTTGTGATGTACCCCTCATCCGTCACATCAGACCAAGAGTGACGATCATCGTACTCATCAAAATTTATAATAAGACTTGAACAGGAGCCAATGACTTTACCGTCTAATTCGGCTACTAACTGCCCTTCTGGAAAAATGGTTAAATGACTTTTTAAATGTTCAACCTTCCATGGCTCCATACCTGGAAAACAAAAACTAGATATTTCTAATATAGAATCTATATCTGAGAAAGTCATTTCTCTTATAATCATACTTTTTTCAAACTGTGACAAATCAAATTCTTCCGACATTTTACCGCTCCTCTTTTAAATGCTATGTTTCATTATATAACTCTTTGTGTCACATATAAAATATTTTACATGCCCTTTCCAAACGCTTATAATTTAATTTGAGTTCAAAGCATTTCAAAGGAGCATACTATGACAAAGAAAATCGAAAATATTATGTTATTCATGTGGTCTGTAGCTTTTGTTGCAACACTTGGTTCCTTGTATTTTTCTGAGATACGACAATACGAGCCATGCGAGTTATGCTGGTATCAAAGGATTCTCATGTATCCTCTAGTGATTATACTAGGTATAGCTATTTTACAAAAAAATGTTAAAATTGCCGCCACTACACTTACATTTTCTATAATAGGATTATGCTTTTCTATTTACCATTATAGTCTTCAAAAGTTGGCTTTTTTACAAGACGTAGCTCCAGCTTGCGGAAGAGTACCTTGTACTGGGGAATATATAAATGTATTCGGCTTCATCACTATCCCGTTTTTAGCATTGGTAGCGTTTCTGTTAATAGCAATTAGTAGCTTAGTTATTTTAAAGAGTATCAAGGAGGACAAGTAATATGAAGAAAATCGCCATTATCGGTGGAGTAATAGTATTAGTTTTTGTACTAATTTTTGTTTTAAACAGTCAAAAAAATAAAAATGCTTTAGAGGACAATCCTTATGAGACAGATAATCTAAAGCAATCTACAATTGACTTACTCGATGATCCAAACTATCAAAACATTATTTTACCAAAGGATCTAAATGAAAAGATTGAAAAGGGTGAAACCTTTACGGTCTATTTCTTCAGTCCAGAATGCTCACACTGTAAGGAAATGACACCAAGATTAACACCACTTGCTGAGGAAAATAATGTTGAGATATTCAAATACAATATTTTAGAGTATGAACAAGGTTGGGATGATTTTAATATCGAAGGTACACCTACTTTAGTTCATTTTGAAAATGGAAAAGAAGTAGCTCGTATGCCAAATGCTCAGCCAAACGAAAATATTCAAGCATTCTTTGATCAAGTTGTATTAAAATAAAGAAAAAGGTCATGTCTAATTGGCATGACCTTTTTTAAAGGAGAGAGATTATGCAACATATACTTACTTATACAGTACAAGAGGACGGCTTGACTATTGATCAGCTTCTTCAAACTAAATGGAAACTCGGTAAGAAGCTTATTCACGAGTTACGCATGCAAAAAGCAGTAACCGATCAAGATGGAGAACTCTTACAATGGAAATTACCTCAACAGAAGGGAAATGTTTTAAATTTCAAATGGGAAGCAGAATCCTCTAAATATCTCCCATCCGATCAAATACCATTGTATGTAGCATATGAGGACGACTATATATTAATCGTTTCAAAGCCACGAGGGGTTGCAACACATCCAAATGAACAAGGACAAAATCATACTTTGATGAATACTGTTAGCCACTATTTACAAAGCAAGGGACATCGATATGGTGAGCATGTTCATCGAATTGATGAAGGTACAAAAGGATTGGTAGTAGTTGCAAAAAATCCAATCGTTAAAGGGATGCTAGATCGAATGATCGAACAAAAGGAAATTGTACGTACTTATGAAGCGATTGTGGAAGGACAGATGAAGAGCAATCATGGAACGATTCGTGCAGCAATAGGCACTGATCGTCATCATCCTACTAGAAGACGTGTATCTCCTTCTGGACAATTAGCCATCACTCACTATGAAGTAGTAGGTAGAGATGAACAATTTACAAAGGTTCATGCTATTTTAGAGACGGGTCGCACTCATCAAATTCGTGTACATTTAGCCCATCTAGGACATCCAATTGTCGGTGATGATTTATATGGAGCAAAAAAATCACCTACCAAAACGTATGAATTACATGCATTCAAAGTACAGTTCAAGCATCCTATTACAGGACAAATGATTATTGCTGAGGATAAACGCTAAAAGATTATCCTCTTATATACTAACTATCATACAAAAACATCCAATTGAAATAATTGGGTGTTTTTTTAGTTAAGAAAAATATAGTTGAATAACTTCATATTTCCTTATTCATCTCTATAAACGAACAAGATCTTTACACTTTCACTGATTAAAGTTTAATTGATTTCCTCTTTTTGAATTGACTATCTCACTTTCCAACAGAATTGTCGTCTATCTGCTAACAGAAGAAAAATCCCAATAGCTATCGTTCGGTTTATATAGACATTTACTTAATACCCTAATATAATATGATTATAAAAATTAAAAAACACGAACATTAAGGTGGTTTATATGTTGAATTATTCGATGGTTTTCCAAGGTACAGCTTTTACTAGCAGCACACCAAAGGAAGTAGAATTTCTTAAAGACAATCTGTTTTGTATAAATGAAAAAGGGTTAATTGAACGGATAGTAGCTCCTGCAAATCCTGAATATCAAGCCATATTAGATATTTATCTACATAAAGAAAATTTTCATCGTCTAGAAGAAGGACAATATATTCTACCTGGGTTTGTTGATCTTCATGTTCATGCTCCACAATGGGCACAGGCTGGAACTGCATTAGACCTCCCTTTATATGATTGGTTAAACAGCTATACGTTTCCAATCGAATCCAAGTTTGCAGATTTGAATTTTGCTCAAAATGTGTATGAGGAAGTGGTACATACCTTATTAGCGAACGGTACAACAACCGCTTTATATTTCGCTACAGTACACAAGGAAGCAAGTATTTTATTGGCAGAAATTTGTGCTCAAAAAGGACAGCGTGGCTTAGTTGGAAAAGTTGTCATGGACAATCAAGATCAGACTCCTAATTATTATCGTGATGTTAATACCCTAACTGCCCTAACAGATACAGAGGAATTTATCATAGCCGTTAAGGAGTTAGGAGAGAAAACAAAACAAGGAGTGTATCCAGTCGTGACGCCTCGTTTTATACCAAGCTGTACAAATGAAGCTTTAAAGGGCTTAGGAGAATTAGCAGTAAAATATGATACTCATATTCAATCGCATTGCAGTGAAAGTGACTGGGAGCATGGCTATGTTCAGGAACGTTTTCAAAAAAATGACGCACATGCCTTACATGATTTTGGTCTTTTAACCGAGAAATCGGTTATGGCACATTGTAATTTTCTTGATGATGCTGATGCTGATCTTTTTGCACAAACTGGTACCGCGGTAGCACATTGCCCTGTATCCAATGCCTATTTTGCAAACAGTGTTATACCTATAGCACATCTACATTCTAAGAAAGTAGAAATTGGATTGGGCTCTGATATTTCGGGAGGCTTTTCTCCTAGCCTATTCGATAATGCTCGTCAGGCAGTAATTTCTTCTAGAATGCTAGAGGATGGAGTGGACAAAAACCTTCCGTCAACAAAACGTGGTGTTCCAAACTCACGTATTACTATTAATGAAGCATTTTACCTTGCCACGGCCGGAGGTGGCGAAAGCTTAAGTCTTCCAATAGGGCGTATTCAAGAAAAATATACATGGGATATTCAAATTATAGATACAAAGCTTCCGACAGCAAAGCTTCCTCTATTTAAAGAAAAAGAGAGTCTAGAAGATATCTTCCAAAAAATAATGTACCTTGTCCGTCCAGAAAACATTCAAGAAGTATGGGTACAAGGCGAAAAGGTACATTCTCGAAAATAGTAATCTCAAAAATATTTGGAGGGTTTTCCAGTGAATTTAAAAGAAGACAATAACGCACAACGACTAACCGTATTACCTGATGAAAAAGTATCTTTTGGGCAATCTACATTACTAGGATTACAGCATGTGTTGGCAATGGATATTTATGTAGTTCCATTCCTAGTTGCATTATTAATCGGATTATCCTCTGACCAGTCAACTGCTTTAATCCAATCTACCTTTATAGCAGCAGGAATTGCGACCATTATCCAAACATCTTTTTGTATGAAGCTACCAATCGCTCAAGGGCCTTCTTATGTTCCTCTAGGAGCCATCGTTGGGATTTACGCAGCGAGTGGTAGTGGTTCACTGGGATGGAGCTCTGTTTTAGGGGCAAGTTTAATCGGTGCTGCATTAGTTATACTTTTAGGCTTTACAGGACTATTCAACAAAATTGTAAAGATATTCATTCCTCCATTAGTAGGTGGTACGATCATATTCGTTGTCGGTCTTTCCCTTATGCCCGTAGCGATTAATGATAATATATACAACGGGGCTGGAGCTACCGTCAATCAAAATGTCTTTTTGGCAATTATTACGGCATCTGTTTTAATCCTTTGCGTTATGCTTAGCTCATTATTACAAAATAAGGGACGGATTTTTAAAATCACTTCCGTTATTATTGCATTAGCAGTTGGATGCTTGGCAGCAAATGCTATGGGCGTTTTGGATTTGTCAGCTGTTAGCCAAGCCAACTGGTTTAGCTTACCGCAAATACCTTTTGTAGATTTCGGTTTTTCCTTCAACCTTTCTGCTATTATAACAATGATTATTATATATATTGTATTGATGGCTGAAACTACTGGAACATGGTTTGCTATCAGTAATGTAATCGATGAGCCCTTAACAGATAACCAAATAAACAAAGGTGTTATCGGAGAAGGTCTTGGCTGTTTCGTAGCATCCTTGTTAGGTTCTACACCAGTAACTGGTTATTCAACAAATGCAGGCGTCATTTCTATCACTGGAATTGCAAGTCGTCGTGTATTTGTTGCTGTAGGTTTTTGGTTCGTTTTATTTGGATTTTCTAGCAAGCTCGCTGCTTTAATAGCATCTATTCCTTCTGCAGTAATTGGTGGCGTGTTTATAATTATATGTGGAATTATTGCTATAAATGGTTTACAGGTAATACGCAATATTTCTTTTGGTGAAAAAGAAATGTATGTAGTTGCCATCCCAATGATTGTGACTCTAGCTTTAACACTTATTCCTGATGAATTTCTATATTCATTACCCTCTACTATGCAATACATGTTCAGTTCTCCAATTGCAGTTGCATCACTTCTTGCAATTATATTGAATAAAATATTACCTGGTAGACAACAATAAGAGGAACCGCTTAGTATAAAAGATGCTTTCCCTTCATTTACATAAGATTTTTCCCAATGTAATAGTAGCAAAAAAATGGTCATTACTGATATTCCCTCAGTAATGACCATTTTTTATATACATTTAAAATTGTCTAGTTCTGATCCTGTGTGCTAATTTTGATTGATTCCTCAAAACCTTGCATAACTGGAGGAATACGATCTTAATCTATTTCTATAATCATTGGTTCATATACTGAAATTATATTTACTATATGTTCAATACAATGTAATGAGTAATGGACAAGTGTACCATTTGGAAAATACGAATTATCTTTTGGAAGAGAGCTTAATAAATTTGACCTCTTATAAATTACGAAGGAATCACCTTGAAATTCCTCCTTATTATTCCAACGTGTATAGTCATCGTAGATAACGGAATACGTTATATAGTTTTTAAAATCAATTTGTAACCTCGTCACCTTGCTATCTGGGTGTGGATAAATAAGTAAGTCTGTTGGATTCTTACTTTGATTTACTATTATTCTAAGCCGAACTTCATCTTTTCGAGGTTCGGAAATACTCTCAAAAGAAATATGATATCCTTCTTCTTTCGTCAGCTCATCAAAGGACATTTGGCACCCCTCATTTCTGTTGAACTTGTTAAGTTCCAAAGTAATGCTGTCCGTTGTTACTAAAGATAGCACCGTAGTCTATTAGAAATTCGATAAAATACCCTTCCCACCCTTTGTTTCTAAGGTGCTGATTCTTTCCATTCCAGTAATAATTGGTTTCGCACGTTTTATTAATTCTTGTGTAGCTTCATGAGTAAGAGAAGCTTGATGGGCATTTTCATCGCTCCACACTTCATAAACATACACAGAGTTTAGTTCACTTTCAGAAATGTTTATTAGATATATCTCACATTCATCCAGATTTTTCATTGATTCTGCTGCTTCTAACAAAATATCTACCATTGCGTCTCGTTCGCCTTCTTGTACTATAAACTTAACAAACAAACTAAATTTACTCATATTGTCCTCCTCTATTATGTCACCTGGTAATTATTTCTACATCGAGAGATAATTATCCTACCTTCTATAAAGAATGTTAATAGCATTGATATAAACTCCAGTATACTTTAGTGCGTTCAACACAATAAAAGCCTTCCAGGTTACAAGATTTAACTATTTTATTTACTGTATTTTTATCTGAGCACAACATGGAGAAATGACTATCCCAATGGGTGGTTAACAGTATACTATGATTTTCAAATACTCCTTTGTAATATTCCTTAATTGGAATACCTTCTGTCGAACAAACAGCATATCTATCCGGTTTAGGTAAAATCCTCTCTTTTGTCATTAGTAATCCCTCCTTGAAGAAACATCATACCTTCTAACATAATTTTTAGAAAAGATTATTATTCCCTTCTTATTTCAGTTGTTTCTTAAATAGTTCTTTACCAACTTTAAACGAACCCTCTTTGTTGATTGTAGCGGCAGACGGCGACTCCGTTGGGATGTGTGAGACAGATAAGACATCACAACATGTGTGAAAGCGTAAATCAATTTCAATTTTTTTGTATAAAGTATCGCCTTATGGGAAATATTAAGATAAACCCCCTTTATTGACGCTGTTTTCCCTTTTATAACTTCCTATACTTTCTCTCAGGGAAAATTCTTACAATGAAATAATAACAGCGCATAAAAAAGGTCATTACTGATATCCCCTCAGTAATGACCTTTTTGTATTATTTAAAGCTAAAATTGTCTGGGTCTGCTCCAGTACGCTCATTTAGATTGAGTGCATCAATGTTTTTCATATCCTCAAACGATAATTCAAAATCAAAGACATCAAAATTTTCGTGTATTCTTTCAGGCGTTACAGACTTTGGAATAACAATTAAATCATTCTGTAAATGCCAACGGATAATTACCTGAGCGGTAGACTTTCCATACTTATCACTTATTCGAGACAGAGTTGGTTCCCCAAGTAATCCACCTCTTGCAAGTGGGGACCAAGAGGTAACTGCAATACCTTGAGAAGCACAATATTCTCGTAAATCATACTGCGTCAAACGAGGGTGACACTCAATTTGATTGACCATAGGCTTAATATTAGCCTTAGCTGCTATAGCTTCAAGGTGATGCTGGTTATGATTAGACACTCCTGTTGCTCGAATAAGTTTTTCCTCGTACAAACGCTCGATGGCACGATATGTATCTACAAAACTGTCAGCAACTGGCCAATGTGTTAAATATAAATCTACATAATCCATTCCTAATAGCTTCAATGACTTTTCAAAAGCCCTTAAAGTTTGGTCATAGCCCTGATCTGTATTCCAAACCTTAGTAGTAACAAATATTTCATTACGTGAAATTCCAGAAGCTCGTACTGCCTCTCCAACCTCATTTTCATTTGCATAGAGAGAAGCCGTATCAACATGACGGTAACCAGATTCCAAAGCATAGGTAATAGCTTTTAGAGCAACTTCTGGCTCTGTCATTTTATATACTCCTAATCCAATACGTGGCATCTCCACTCCATTAGCCAGTCTCTTTGTTGAATTCTCTAGTAATTCCATTTACATCATCCTTCCCTTTTTATGTAGAAAAGCGCAATCGCCTATATCTGCCCCGACAGGCAAATGGGAAAATGCGAGGAGGCAGCTCCTCAGCCACCGTAGTATTTTCCTATTTGACCTCAAGGGGCAAGGCGATGGAGCTAGACAATTAGAAAAGCGCAAGTGCCTATATTTGCCCCGACAAGCAAATGGGGAAATGCGAGGAGGCAGCTTTACAGCTTTAACTTTCAAGAAAAAACGACTGAAGAATCAGTCGTCTTTCCTCTTCTTCATAATTGTAGCACTGTCGGACTGTGCAGGGTCTGATACACGATTATCTTCTTCTAGCTCTTGGTTATCTCTCATTCGTTCCATTTGTTTACCTAATGTTTTTACTTCGTCCATGTTTGTTGCCATTGAACCGTTCTCTGGACCATTTTTCAAATTATCCATTTAAAAAATCACTCCTTTTTATCTATCCTAGTAGAATCACACGTTACATGCAACTTTAACATGAAATAATTCGGACATAATTTCGTTTTATTGTTTCGTTTCATTTTTTCAAGAATTAGGTTATACTAATGATTAGAATATATATAGGAGGCGCTTAAGTATGAAACTAATCCTTATTCTTGGCGTTTGTATTACGTTTCTTTCTGCAATTTTCACTGCAGGATACGACGACAAACCAGGTGCATCTGAGAAATAATTAATATTCAACATAAAAACGGACGAGTCTTTATAAGACTTCGTCCGTTTTTTTAATGTAAGTTTGGATAATCCTGTTGGCGCAATGCTTCGTATATAAGAATTGCTGCAGTGTTCGATAAGTTCAAGGATCGAATATTATCATTCATAGGAATTCTAAGGGCGCGATCTGGATGTGCATCAATGAAGTCACGAGGAAGTCCCTTCGTTTCACGTCCAAATATAAAGAAATGTTCTTTATCTGAATCGCTAAAGTCAAACGTAGTATGCGGCTTCGCACCAAACTTAGTGATTAAATAATATTCACCTTCAGGATGTGCTGCGAAAAACTCTTCTAACCCATCATAATAAGTAATATCTACATGCTCCCAATAATCAAGTCCTGCACGCTTTAACATTTTATCGTCTGTAGAAAAACCTAATGGACGAATAAGGTGCAGCTTAGCTCCTGTTCCTGCGCAGGTTCTAGCAATATTACCTGTATTGGCAGGAATTTCTGGTTGATATAATACAACATTAATACTCAATGTTTCCACTTCCTAATTTTGAATTGTGTAAAATGCAAGACCCTTACGAATCTCTTCTATTACCTGTTCTTCTTGTTCCGTTTTTTCGGCTTTCTTTAAGGCAATTAAGCCTTCCTCTGTATTAATCTTCCCTATTGCCCATGCTGCAGTCCCTCGAATTACTGGTCTTGCATCGTGAAGCATGAGTTCTATAAGAGTGGGAACAGCTGCCTCTTCTTTAAAATGAGCCAATGCAATGATTGCGTTCCGCTGAATAGGATTCTTTCCTCTCCACGAACCAGACATATGCCCATACGTTTCTTTAAAGGTCCGATTTGACATGCTTAACAGTGGTAAAAGTAAAGGCTTCACTAACTCTGGATCAGGCGTGAAGGCCTCTTGGTGTAAATTAGCCTTGCCTTTGTTTTTTGGGCAAACCGTTTGACATGTATCACAGCCATAAATTCTATTTCCTATCTTTGCTCGAAACTCATCTGGAACCATCGTTTTTGTCTGAGTGATAAAGGCGATACATCGCTGTGCATTAAGCTGACCACCTTCTATTAAAGCTCCAGTAGGGCAAACGTCTAAACAAAGACTGCAGTCCCCACACTGATCCTCCATCTGTTCACTCGGTGCAAAGGGAATAGAGGAAATCATTTCACCCAAATAGACATAGGATCCAAACTCTGGTGTGATTATGGAACAGTTTTTTGCACTCCAGCCAATCCCGGAGCGTTCAGCAACAGCACGATCAGACAACTCACCAGTGTCGACCATAGAACGTAGTCTAGCATCTGGTATATGCGTTAAAATATATAATTCTAATTGAGCAAGCTTTTCTCTTAAAACTGTGTGGTAATCTATTCCCCAAGATGCTCTAGCAAATATTCCCCTTCTAGCTCCCTTTACACTTTGTGGAGCGTTCTTCATCTTAGATGGATAAGCAATTGCTATCGAAATAATACTTTGTGCTTCCTCCAATAAAAGCTCAGGGTGAGTTCTTTTATCGAGGTCAGGCTCTTCGAAGCCTGAAGCATATCCTAGCTCCTGCTGGCGAATCAATCTATTTTTCAACTCATGAAATGGAGAAACAGTGGTAAACCCAATTTTATCAATTCCAATGGTAGCAGCATATTCTATGAGGTTTTGTTGAAACTGGTTTATATTCACTAGAGTTCTCCTTTCTTTATGTTACAATGAAGAAAATATATACAAGGATGGTTTAAAATGTTTGTAAAATTAGATACAGCTCTATTACAAATAGAGCCTACTTTTAAAATCGGCCTTATTTATTATAACAAAATTATTGTATCCACTTCGCCACAAATGCTTAAGGGGCGTCTCCAATTATTTCAAGAACAATTATTCTTCGAACTAGAGGAAAAATCTGTTAATGATTTTGAAGGAATAAAGGAATGGCGAGCTCTTTGGAAAAAGCTTGGAGCGGACCCGAATCGTTATCGTCCTTCCATGGAAGCAATGTATAGAAGGATTGCAAAACAAAATTATATCACACCTATGCATTCTGCTGTAGATTTAAATAACTTCTTCTCCATGAGATATGAAATTCCATTAGGAATTTATGATCTGGATGAGGTGAAAGGGGATATCTTCCTCACAGTTGGCAATAAAGAAACAAGCTACCTTGGGCTGAATGGTAGAGAAAACAACTTAAGTGGGATTTTAACACTTCAAGATGAAGTTGAAGCATTTGGAAGTCCATTTGTCGATTCTAAGCGGACAGCTGTTACAGAACATACAACGAGTGCTTTACAGGTAGTCTTTCTAAGACCTTCTATGGGTCAAGAAGAGGCGGAAAAATTATTAGAATCTATGGGTCAAATGTTTACTCAAGTTCATGGTGGAGAAGCTGCAAGCATTATTTTAGATAATAACCAAGTAGAATGGAGGATATAAATTTATGGCACATATACTTCTTGCAGAGGCAGTGAAGCTAAAGAGTATTTTATTGAAAAGAGTTCAAGAATTGGAAATGGAAATAATGCGCGTTGGTTTCACTGTTATTGAAAAGGGGACTCTTCCTGCTCCTCCTATAAGAACTGTGGAAGCAATAGATTTAGAAATGAACGATATTCGCAATGATATCCGAAAGCTTGATAGACTTATTTACGAGGCAAACTTAAATAATACAATTACCTATAAAGAAGACCCTCTCACCATCGTTGAGGCAATTGAGCTTGCTACTCAGCTACGCGCACAGGCAAGAGTATATAAACAGTTAGGAAGCCATGAAAAACAAAGAATCCAGTTTGGAGGCTATGGCGAAGGAACTACTTATGTAGAGGTTGCCTTATATGAACCAGAGGAATATCGAAAAAAAGCATTGGACTTTGAGAAGGATGCAAATAAATTATCTGGACTTATTAATGCAAAAAACTATTCAGTTACTATTGCCTTTGATGAAGAAAAATATGCTTAACATAAATCCTTGGTAAGGTGAGACTCCTTGCCAGGGCATAGCAGGAGGTCATTACAATTTAAATGATGGCAAACCAATGACCATTTACCATTTACTTTGTGACTAATGACTAATGACTAACCATTGCAATGGCAATCAACCCACAATTAATTAGTGTTTTACCCGACCTTCTGCTATGAAAAACGCTCCTCTCCATATATTTGGAGGGAGCGTTTTTACTTGGTTAATTTTCAAATAGCTGTGTTTGTTCTCCGTCTATGACAAGGGACCATTCCCCTTTTTCTGGAATTGTAATATTTCCATGATAATGATAAATTGTTCCTTGATTATCATAAGGGGCATTGGGATCTAGTTGAAATATACTTTCTTGCTCTATTATTCCTTTTGAATTCATCAGCTGTACCTCTATACTTTGTTCCTCACCACTGCGGTTTTCTATGATTAGTTCATGAGTCTTTCCAACTGGGATTTCTATTGGTGCATCTAAAAGGATATAATTTTCGGTTTTTGGTAAGGGCGGAAGAACCTCAATTCTAAATGCCTCGAACAAATTCTCCTCTACGTAAAAGGAAAGCTGCCATTCTCCCTCTCCCGTAAAAGCCGGGAAACTTGTTAAAATGTGAGCATCTTCACTATATAAACCAGCGCTTAATACTCCCTCTGATAATAGAAGAGTCTCTCCGTAAATGTTCATAGCCTCCACTTTATATTCCTTCCCTACTAACGATTCAGGATTACCCCAATAGTAGAGCATGAGTTTCGCAACTCGACGAGTGTCCTCTGCCACGAAATTCTCAGGACCAAGGATGCCAATTTTTCCATCCAGCCCTATTACGTTTTGATCTCGATCAGGTAAAGTAAAAGAAATAGCTAATGGTGCGTCTAATGTAACCGTTTTTTGAGATTTATTATTTAGTTCATATATTTTCCCCTGATATTCCATAGTGAACTTGATTTCTTCGCTTGCCTCGCTTGCCTCTAATAATTTTTGTATTTCCACTTCCGAATAATTTGCGTACAGTGATTCAAAAGCTACCGTATAATGGTATCCGTCCTCGCTCGGGGTGGAACTATAGCTTACTGAATTTCCAATACCATATCCATCCTTTAAGAAGAGGTGTGGGTTAGCAGCTCGAAACTCTACAGAATTCCACACATCGATTGGTATAAGCTTCTTAGATTTCAAAAATACTTTTACTCTTACTCCATGCAATGTCTCCTTCGATGAATCCATTGTGACCTCCGAGCTTTTAATGCCGGCTATTTCGAGCTTAAAGCTTTTTAAATAATCCTGTTCCTCCATTGAACCGAGACCTAATCTCGACTCTTGAGTTATCTCTGATTTATACATAGGACTTGCTAAATAAGCAACCATTAAAAGACAAGCTGCTGCTACAAATACAGATAGCGGTTTTAGAAATTTTAAACGATTTGGTTTTGCAGCACTGCGAATACTATGGATAACTTTTCTTTTATCCTCTTGAGTAAGAGAATGCTTCGGCAGGTTTCTAAGCTGTTCCTCTAAATCATCGTGTTCTCGCTTCATACTCAAATCCCTCCGTTTCTAGAATGCTCTTCAGTTTCTTGAGCGATCGATGATAAAGAACATTCACATGGTTTTCATTTGCCCCTAGTATTTCTCCTACTTGTTTAGAGGTCATTTCAAGTATTGCTTTTAAAATTATTACCTCTTTGTTTTTTGCTGGCAATCTATTAATTGCTATATAAAGTTCACGATTCAACTCACCAAGCAAAATAGTGTGGTCTAGATTTTCTGTTTGTTTTTCATCTCGTAGTAAGTATTTTATCCGATTCCAAATATTATTTTTTCTAGCCCGATCAATGACGATATTTTTGGCAATCGTTATTAACCATGTTTTCGGATGTGACCCTTCTCTAAAATGGGCAATCTTTTTCATTCCACGAAGAAAAGTTTCCTGTACAAGGTCCTGTACATCCATTGACCCTGTATAGTAAATGAGGAAACTGGTTACATCTCGCTCATATAACTCAAACCACTCCTCAATTAGCTGCCTTTCCAAGTGATCCCCCCTATCTCTCTAACTATTTAATTAGACGATCTATTTTACTTAATCTTACAAGATTTTTGAAAATAAAAAAATCAGCCATTGAATAAACAATGACTGATTTGCACTTTCTTATTTGGTTAGTAGGATCTTCCGAACCAAACTGTGTGTTTCGATTCTTTTCCACAGTTAATACAAGTTGATTTCTCAGCTGGTGGATTGAATGGAATATTGCGTGTTGTGAATTTCGTTTCTTCTTTTACATGCTCTTCACAAGCATCGTCTCCACACCATCCTGCAAGGATCCATCCTGGGATTTCTCCTTTTTTTGCAGAGTCGTCTAAATGTTGTTTTAGCTGATCCATGGAATCTACATGAGTATGAGAGTTTGCATCACGGAATGCACGTGCTTTTTCTAAAAGACGAGTTTGCATTGTGTTTAGCTCTTCTTCTACGCGCTCAACGATGCCATTAATATCAACGGATTCTTTTTCATCTAAATCACGTGCCTTCATAAGCACTTGACTGTTTTCTAAATCACGTGGTCCTAGCTCAACACGAACTGGTACACCTTTTAGTTCCCACTCGTTAAATTTATATCCAGGTGATTGATCAGAGTCATCTAATCGAACACGGATACCTTTTACTTTTAAAGCAGCAAAAATTTCATCTAATTTTTCAATAATTGCTGGGTTCTTTTTCCATGGACCTACAGGTATTAATACAACTTGAGTTGGTGCAATACGTGGTGGCAATACAAGACCTTGCTCATCACCGTGTACCATTATCACAGAGCCTATTAATCGAGTAGAAGTTCCCCAAGATGTTGTATGCACATGTTGGTGTTTGTTTTCTTTGTTCAAATATTTAATATCAAATGCTTCGGCAAATTTAGTGCCAAGATAATGAGATGTACCTGCTTGAACCGCTTTTCCATCCTTCATCATTGCCTCGATAGAAAACGTATCTACAGCCCCTGCAAAGCGCTCTGAAGGAGTTTTTTGCCCGTCATATACCGGAATGGCCAATAGACCCTCCACTACCTCTTTATAAATATTTAGCATTTGCATTGTTTCTTGACGAGCTTCTTCTTCGTCCACATGAGCGGTGTGACCCTCCTGCCATAAAAATTCAGAAGTGCGTATGAAAGGAAGTGTTTTCTTTTCCCAACGGAACACGTTAGCCCATTGGTTGATCAATACAGGTAGATCACGGTAGCTCTTGATCCAATCAGAATACAGATGACCGATCATTGTTTCGGAAGTTGGACGAAGCGCTAAACGTTCCTCCAGCTTTTCGCCTGCTGCCTCTGTTACCCATGGAAGCTCTGGAGAAAAACCTTCAATATGATCCTTTTCCTTTTGGAAAAAAGATTCAGGAATTAGCATTGGGAAATACGCATTGCGGTGTCCCGTTTCTTTAAAGCGTTTGTTCATTTCTGCTTGGATATGCTCCCAGATTTCGTACCCGTCTGGTTTAAATGCGATACATCCACGCACTGGTGTGTAATCCATTAAGTCAGCTTTTTGGATTGTGTCAATATACCATTTAGTAAAATCGTTTTGTTGTTGATTAGTCATGATAATTCCCTCCTTAAAATATAAAAAGCACAAAGCTGTCCTTGGAAAAGGACGTCCTTGTGCTTGAATAGACGTGGTACCACCTTAGTTTAGCTTAAAATAATTTAAGCCCTCTAAACGTTTGGTAACGAAAACGAATCGGTTATGTTTGCATAACATCTCAGTGGTAGGTTTCAACAAGAAGTGGTGATATAGCTCTCAGCAATTGCTATATTTTCTGTCTCACAATTCTTATTTACTTGTTCACATCACAGATTATATATTATTAATAATATACCAAAATCAAAGCTTTAATACAATGCACTTCTTTTTAACCAAAAATTTAAACTATCAGAAGATAAAAAATACATTATACTTATCTTATAACAAAGTAAAAATACATTGGGGGAAATTAAATGAACCATTTAAAAAATTCCTATGACAAGTGTACTTATCGATTAGCTGGTCATGGAAAACGAGAAGTTTCTGTTTTACAAGATGCATTGAAGGACATTTCTGGAGAACAGCTAAGTGATATATATGGAGAGGGGCATATTATCGAAGATTTCCAAAATAAAATGGCTAAATTACTAGGCAAAAGCACAGCTGCGTTTTTCCCTAGCGGTACAATGGCCCAACAAATCGCTTTACGCATATGGTGCGATGAGAAAAAATTGAAGAAGGTTGCATATCATCCCTTATCCCATTTAGAAATTCATGAAATGGATGGATTAAAGGAAATACACCATATCAAGACTATTTTAATAGCTGACAAAGATAGAGTCATAGAGTTAGAGGATGTGGTAAATCTTGAAGAGGACATTGCCTGTCTGTTATTGGAACTTCCCCAAAGAGAAATCGGAGGCCAACTTCCTAGTTTCGAAACATTAAAACAGATTTCCGCTTATTGTCGTGAAAAGTCTATTATGCTTCATTTGGACGGTGCACGTCTTCTAGAAGTGCTGCCTTTTTACAAAAAAACTGCTGCGGAAGTTTGCGACCTTTTTGACAGTGTCTATATGTCCTTTTATAAAGGAATTGGCGGGATTGCAGGAGCAGTACTAGCCGGTGATAAGGATTTCATAGAGAAATCTAAAGTCTGGAGAAAACGTTATGGCGGAACGCTCATAAGCTTATATCCTTATATTCTATCAGCTGACTATTATTTTGATAAACGAGCAAATAATATGGAACAATATTATAACAGTGCAATGGAGCTCGCAAAGCTATTTAATGACTGTAAGGATATTTATACAATTCCAGAGGTACCAGTTTCAAATATGTTTCATGTGCATTTTAAGCGTAACCAAGAAGAAATAGCAGCTATCTTGGCGAAAGTACAGTTAGCTAACCATATAGGGATTACAAGCTATCTAAGCAAGCAAAGTGGGGATAGCTGTACTTTTGAACTTAGTATCGGAGATTCTTGCTTAGAAATCCCTAAGAATCTAATAGACAAATTATTCGATAGCTTAAGAGAAGAAATGAAATAATATAAAAAACTCTCAACGCTTAGTTGAGAGTTCTTTATTGTTGCTGTTGAAATTGCTCTGTTTTTAGTTCTTCATATATATGGTTTGCCTTGCTTTCAGCTTCTGTTTTGGAAGTTGCATGTACCTCGATAATTTTTCCTTCAATAATAAAATTGTATGTTTTAATCATTTTAAATTCCTCACTTTCATGTTTATCGCGTCTAGATATGTTATTCCCTATTTTAGAAAAATAAAACTTCCTAATTATGTTATTTCATATTTATACTTACATTAAGGTTGAATGATTACTACTGAAGAATTTGAATTTAAAAGAAACATCAGAAAAAAAGTGGCTCCATACTTAAGAGCCACCCAACAATTCTATAACCCATTCCTTTACATCCACAAGACGATTAGAAGGGGGTTTTTCTGTGTCACCAGCAATCACCAGGGGAACAACAGAATCTACCTGATGGAGTGACCCATGCGCTCCTCCACCTGCATGATCGTGACTCTGTTTTTCAATAAATTCGTAAGATGGCTTTGCATCTACTATAATAACTTTGCCTTCTTGCGAGTGAAGCGCTCCGTGTAGCCTTGCAAACGCATCAGGATACGTGTGATAGAGTATAGTTCCATGCTCATCCGGTTTTATATCTAAAATAGACATATCCCCATCCAACTGCCACGACTGCTTATATTCATCAATATAAGGTCCGTTTGGTGAAAAGGTGAATTCTTTATCACTTGCGCTCACGACATGATTCGTTTGCTGATCACTCCATGCAATAAAACCGATTCGCTCATCCTTTTTGAGAATATCTACTACCTCAGTAAAAGGAATCTGTTCATCCTGCAAATAAATATAGGCCATCCGTTCATTGATTGCGATTGCCAGCTGCACATTTTCTTTTCCACGTTCCCAGAATGTGTAACCCTTCAACAAATCATTTAAATCGATTAAACCCATTTCCTTCTTTTCCTTAACTGATGATTGTCCACTATCACCAAGGACAATCCAGGTTACCTCTTGAATGGCCTCTTCCCAAGATCCAAAACTACCGAGCATTTCCTGGATCGCTTGATCAGCCTTTTCAATCGCTGTACTATCAGTAGGACCTTTTTTGTGTATGGAAGCATCAGCATCCGGAAGATAAGCGAGTGTAAACGGAGGAAGCTTCTTTTGTTCAATTAAGTACGTCATCTCATTTACGGTAAAATCATTATTAACACCCATTCGTTTCCAGCTGTATTTATATTTGTCGTTCTCTGGATTATATTGAGATAAGGCACCGAGCGACAAAATCATTGGACCACTCACCTCTAGTTCTTTTGGCAATAAATCTGCAAAAGAAAGAAGCTTAGGGACATTTAATTTTTGGGGAATGCTTCCCCTATATAAGAGACCATTGATGGAAGCAGATTGCATTTTGGCGTTCGCAAGTTCTTCGTGAATCGTAAAAACATCTTTACTTAGATGCGATTCATTCAGGTGAATAACACTATCCGCTGCCACATGCTTTATCCCGTTATCCCACATTTCCCTTATACCACTCCCATAGCTAATCATACGATTCTCATCCTTTTTAAACCATATCAATCCTGGTAGTTTATGTCGGTCTGCATATGTTCCTGTCAACAAGGTGCTATCAATCGTAACTGACATAGTTGGATAAGAGCTAATAAACTCTGGATAAAAATCACCGTTCTTTGTTAAAAATGAGAAAGCAGGTGCCTTCCCCTCTTTCATTGCTTCTTGTAGCGGCTCAGTCATTAAAGAATCGACAACAATAAGAACCACCGGCTTTTTGGTTGCTGCTATCTTTACTTCATTAAGCTTTTTTGTCGGAGACATAGAAATACTCAATACAAGGCCTCCGCATATAACAAGCAATAAAGCTAATATGATGAGTATTGTTTTCTTCACTGTAGTCACCTATCTTCCATTCGTAGCTTTAGTATGGTGATTTACAAATGAATACATGCTTGTTTAATGTTAAAAACTCATGTTTAGTCAGAAAGTATGTAAAAATATTCATCGACATCCATTTATATATATCAAACATAAAAAGAAAACACCTTCACCGGTTGATTTATCTTTATAAGAATCAAAATTGTTCATCCGCTTCAACTACCTTTTTCTCCATCACCGCCATTGCTTTGCTCACCTTCTTTTTCGTTTTTTGTGCCTTCCCCAGGGCTATCTTCCTTTTCACCCAAAGCTCTGATAAAAAATGCGGTTGGCAACAAAAGACCGATGGCTGCTTGTATAAGCGCAAAGAATCGCGCCTTTCCGACAGGTACCAAGTCCCCATAACCTACTGATAATATGGTGACTCCACTGAAATAAATAGAGATAATCCCAAAAATTTTCTCCTCCATCTTTCCCCTCTTCAGTACTAACTCTTACTACATCCCCTTCCATGGACAATAAATAATAAAGAACAGCAAATCCAAAGGTAATGCCAAGCATAGTAAAAAATAGTTTTTGGAATAAAGTTGACTGAAAATAACTTTTCTTATACTTACGACCTGAAAAGAAATAGCATAAGTTTGTTACCATAAATAAAATCGTCAATCCCATTAGTATCGTGGAAAACATACATCTATCCCTCTCTTATCGTCTCTCTAGTTCATTCAGTTTTAGTTGTATGAATTCCTCAATAATGAATATAATTAATGTCGATGTGACTATCTTGTCAATCGAATATAAAATATATACAAATTAATTAATATAGGAAACGGAATAGAGATACATTCTCAATTCATGGATTAAGACATTTGCATGCTAGTGTACATATGTATAATAAAGTATTAATTTAGTAAGTAAGTGATCGTATAGGACATAAAGACATTGAAATGACTCTCAAGGGATTATTCTAATGAAATAAAAGAGCTGAGGATAGAAGATGAGAAAGCTTGTGACGTCTGTGTAAGACATAAGTAAAAAATTTAAAATCAATGGAAACTATTAAAAAATAATCATGAATGAGAATATAAAAAAAGCTTACAAAAGCTGCGGTAACAGCATTCATAAGCTTTAGTCAAAATATCATTTGTAAGTGATATTTCATAATAGATACCGGTGGTCGGGGTCGAACCGACACATCCGAAGATACGGGATTTTGAGTCCCGCGCGTCTGCCAATTCCGCCACACCGGCATAATGAAGGCAGTAAATACTTTTTAAAAATTGGAGGCGGCAACCGGATTTGAACCGGTGATAAAGGTGTTGCAGACCTGTGCCTTACCACTTGGCTATGCCGCCTTAATTTGGAGCGGAAGACGAGGTTCGAACTCGCGACCCCCACCTTGGCAAGGTGGTGTTCTACCACTGAACTACTTCCGCAAAAAACTGGGGTACCTGGATTCGAACCAGGGCATGACGGAATCAAAATCCGTTGCCTTACCGCTTGGCTATACCCCAATGGGGCGACCGATGGGAATTGAACCCACGAATGCCGGAATCACAATCCGGTGCGTTAACCACTTCGCCACGACCGCCACAGAATAAAAAAAAGAGCTAACTAAAAGGAATATGGGGCGACTGATGGGAATTGAACCCACGAATGCCGGAATCACAATCCGGTGCGTTAACCACTTCGCCACAACCGCCATTATTCAAAGTTAACTTATTATTTGGCAGGGGCAGTAGGAATCGAACCCACATCAAAGGTTTTGGAGACCTCTATTCTACCGTTAAACTATGCCCCTATTAAAAACTGGTGGAGGGGGACGGATTCGAACCGCCGAACCCTAAGGAGCGGATTTACAGTCCGCCGCGTTTAGCCACTTCGCTACCCCTCCACTGGTGAGTGGTGCCGGAAAGAGGACTTGAACCCCCAACCTACTGATTACAAGTCAGTTGCTCTACCAATTGAGCTATTCCGGCATAATGGTGGCTCAGGACGGAATCGAACCGCCGACACAAGGATTTTCAGTCCTTTGCTCTACCGACTGAGCTACTGAGCCTCTTCGATTTACGCTAAGCTGCGCTACTCTTTGTCAGCTTCACTCACTCATTCAGTCACGTACTTTAGTACGCTCCTTCTTTCGTTCGGTTGCTTCCTCGATTTGCTTGCTTATCCTAAATCTCTATGTTGTTGAATAATAAATGGCGGTCCCGACCGGGATCGAACCGGCGATCTCCTGCGTGACAGGCAGGCATGTTAACCGCTACACCACGGGACCATTTGGTTGCGGGGACAGGATTTGAACCTGTGACCTTCGGGTTATGAGCCCGACGAGCTACCGAACTGCTCCACCCCGCGACAATAAGAAAGTGTTGAAATTTAAATCAACTACGCAATTAGTGAATTTTACGTCTTCCACGCTACGCTTGCGTCGACGTTAATCGCTTTCTTCGTGAAACGATTTGCTCCACCCCGCGACAATAATAAGTGTTGAAAATTTATAATGGTGGAGGATGACGGGCTCGAACCGCCGACCCTCTGCTTGTAAGGCAGATGCTCTCCCAGCTGAGCTAATCCTCCATAGTGCTGGTTTTAATTTAAATGGTGACCCCTACGGGATTCGAACCCGTGTTACCGCCGTGAAAGGGCGGTGTCTTAACCGCTTGACCAAGGGGCCATTATATTATGTAAAGAAGAAATCTATCTGGCGGAGAGCAAGGGATTTGAACCCTTGAGACAGTGTTACCCGTCTACACGATTTCCAATCGTGCTCCTTCGGCCACTCGGACAGCTCTCCTAGAAATGGCTCCGAAGGTAGGACTCGAACCTACGACCGATCGGTTAACAGCCGATTGCTCTACCACTGAGCTACTTCGGAATAATATCGCCTAGCGACGTCCTACTCTTGCAGGGGGAGACCCCCAACTACCATCGGCGCTGAAGAGCTTAACTTCCGTGTTCGGTATGGGAACGGGTGTGACCTCTTCGCCATCATCACTAGACTTGAATAATTACTGAAAGACATTTTCTATTATAACAAGTCTGTAGATTATTACAAGTGTTATTTTAATAAAAATTTATTCTTTCAAAACTGAATAAACTGACATCTTAGAAACAAACAATTTGGTTAAGTCCTCGATCGATTAGTATTCGTCAGCTGCACGTGTCGCCACGCTTCCACCCCGAACCTATCTACCTCATCGTCT
>NZ_JBNNVC010000004.1:0-177785 GCF_050280345.1 Psychrobacillus sp. NPDC093200
AGGTTTTTGGAGGGCTATTTGTCATGCATAAAATAGTATATCATAAGATTAATAATAATTTTAGAGAAAAATATTGACATCCTATTAGCTGGTTTAGCAAAATATGGCCATCCTTTCGATGGTCTATTTTCATGTCCGAAACATTAAGTTGATCCCAGATATGCATTGTGAAATGTTACACTTTAGCTAACGGTGCAGTTTAGTTGAAGAAGAAATCAATATGATAAAGTTAAGTAATAGTTGTTTTAAGGGGGGAACTGCATTTGGGATTTGATGTTGTCTTATATAATCAAGAAGGTAGTGAGATTGGATTTTACGAAATGAGAGAAAGTCTTCATAATGAAATATTTAATTCTAAGAAACTGTGGCGTAGTTATTTGGAACTTAGAAGATTAAGCGATTTTTATCTTACTAATGAAACTTTTTCGGGAGAGAAAATTTCTAATCTAATAACAGACCTTAATAATTACAAAGTATTTATTTCGGTAAATAAATTAAACGAATTTGAAGAATTTATTAAACAATTGTCTAGTTCCAATTTAGACAAGGTCCATATTACTGGTGACTAAACCATATTTTATTGTTTGACTAACGGGGCAGTTTAGTTGAAGAAGAAATTCTGTTTTAAGGAGGGTTTTCATCGCTTATGAGTATCACTATTGAGCAAGTAGATTATGAGAGAAAATTTGTTTTAAGACATTTGATTGAATTGTACAATTATGATTTTAGTGAATTTACGAATGATGATGTAAATGAGATTGGTTTATATGATTATAAGTATTTAGATAATTATTGGAATGAGCCAAACAGATATCCATTTTTTATTAAAGTTAATAGTAAATATGCTGGATTTGCTTTAATAAGAAAGATTACGAATGATAGTAGCAATGATGTTTATAATTCGATGGCTGAATTTTTTGTTATGAAAAAGTATAGAAAAATGGGTGTAGGGAGAATAGCTGCTATAAATTTATTTGGGAAATATAAAGAAAAGTGGGAAGTATCTGTTATAAAAGAAAATAAAGATGCTCAAATATTTTGGAAAAAAGTAATATGTAAATATTCAAATAATAATTATATAGAAAACAAAAATGAAGATGGAGACACTATATTTTCATTCAAAACTACTGATTAGTATCTTCACCTAAAGGGTGCTTTAGTTAAATATTCGCTAGCCGAAATAATTAATAGTATTAATGCGTACTTTAAAGTTAAAACCATAACATTGAGTTACTAACTGTAATGTAAAAACCTTATGGTGCAATTAGATGGGTTACCAACTAAAATTAAATATTACGAAAATCCCGTATTTTGTTGCTGTTATTGAATTTTTGAGATACCAACTATAAAGTAACTGGACATCCAGTTAGATCATAGTTGGCAACTGATATTTAAATCACCTCTCTAGTTTACTGAGTGGTGTTTTTTTATTGGATAGTTATATTAAAATAGCAATTTGCAAAAATTTTCACTTGAACCAACGGAACAGTATGATGAAACCAAGTGGTTATTAAATCGTATGTATTATTAAAATATTTTGACATATTGAGCTTTAAAGATGTGTGGAGAAACGATTCTGACATTGTAAAGGAGGTGATAAAAGGTGAGTGTTCAAATTGAATTTGGTGATACTTCTTTAATATTGAATATATCAGGCAAGACAATGGTTACTACATTAAGAAAAAAGATAGAAATTCCTTACAATTCGGTTGAAGAAGTACAAATTAGTAATTTCAAGTTTCCTTTGACAGCTGTAAAAAGAACAGGTATTACTACAATTGGCTATAAAGCTGGGATTTTCATTATTGATAAAAAGAAATATTTCTTATCCTATCATGACGCAAATAAAGTAGCTATCCTTGGTTTGAAAGGATTTGAATTTGACAAAATAGTGGTTGAAAGCGAGGATCCAGAACAACTAGAGAAAAATATCTTGATGCGTTGCTCTCATATAATTGATCAAACGCCCTAATTATATAGGCTCTATCTTCAGGGTCTTATCGTATTTCCAGTGTGACAAATTGTGAAGCAGACTTCAAAGAGGATGCAGAATCCGTTTGGAATTACTATAACAGCTATAATGTTCCAGAATATTTAGCTGTTAAGGAAATAAATGTAATGGTTAGCCAAGGAAATCACAGCTTCCTTGGCTTTTTTAGTTGTTAGGTGAATATCGGCAATTCAGAAGGTGAAGCACTCTTCAGACATATTAAGAGAGAGAATATTGAATTTTGGAGTTAGCAACTATGTTGTAACTGAACAGGTTTTTTCTAATGAGTGGCTTGTCCTAAAAGAAGGATTAATATTGAGAAGAATGAGTTCTTTTTATTGATGAAAATCGTTGTAATCACTTTCTTCTTCCCCATATAACCCATGCCTTGTGGTGGATTCTAGTGTATTTATACCGAAAAAGTGAATCTTTCAACCAACTAGGATTTCTGTTGTATTTATTCAAAAGTTATAAGCCAATTAAGCGTGTTGTCACCAAAATTTGTTAGCGTATAGACAAATTTTTCTTTTTGCCATGTTGCAAGGCTACCTTGATCATTTGCATCAATATGCAGATGGCCATATTGCTCTGGAATTGGCATCATATGTGTTTCCAAAAATTCCACAGTTTCTTTTGCTATCGTTAAGCTTTCCTCTGATTTTTCTGTTGTTGAACGTGCAATAATGGCCCAGCGCCCTTCATTCCAACTTGTAAATATTGAGCCTGCTCCTGCATCTTGATACCCAGTTATACCATGCCCTAAATCAACAGCTTCCCCATCACTGAAAACCGTTTTATCTATTTCTTCACCTGCGGATTTTGCCGTGGCATGTTTAGTAATTACTAACTGCCCAACTAATTGCCCACTTTCTTTTATCTTCAGATCGTTCATCTCTAGTTGTTTGTCTGTTTGATAAAATTCAAAAGTTACAACATTCTGTTTTGAAGAAGCAATAGCCGTTAAATGTTTTCCTTTTGTCACAGGGAAATCTGTTGGTAACTGAATGTCCCAGTCACTCGGGATAATACTTTCGAAATTTGTATTTCTAGCATTACTATCACTTGTTACGTTTTCATTCGATTTAACAGGTTCTTTATATTCTGTTCCTAGCTCTTCTAGCTGACCATTATTTATTTCAACATCGTCTACTATTTGTTTAGGATCATCCTTTTGTAAAGCTTTATTATCTTCATTTCCACAAGCAGTCATCATTACAAAAATAAAAGGTAGTATTATTAGCTTTTTCAGCGTAATCCCTCTCTCTTCTTTTTTGTTTATCTTCTTCAATTGAATTTACCCTAAAAACCTCTTTCAAAAACTAATCTTAAACTAGGATAGCCGGTAGTATAACTTCAATAGACCTAAAAATATAACTCATAATGAGAACAACTTATAGTTGATAACCTATCCAATCATATTCATTTTGTTTAAGTTATTAGCAAAGATTAAGTTTATAAATTAATGTTTAAATATGGAAATGTTAAACTCGCTTGCTTATAATTCATTTAAGCGAACGATTTTTTTATATTGCCATGCCGTATTAAAACAGTAACAAACAAATAAAAGTAGAGAAAAATAGAAGAAAGGTGATGTGTACGATGGAACAAAATACTATAGACATGGAAGCACTTTGGACAATTCGTACGGAGCAATTCAAAAAAATATTTTTAATTGGACTACAAAAACAATTACCACAGTCTTATGAAGAAGAACAGGAACTCTTTGCAAGAGTTGAAGCGAGAAAAAACGAAATAATGGAACAAACATTGACTAGTAACACCTTTATGGTGATACATGACAATGGATCAAAAATGACTGTAGGATTAATGGTTAATAAAATCGAAGAAGTACCGGAAGGGATGGTATCTTTAAGCCTGTCCGCGGAAGAATATGTAGTTTTTAGATTTGAAGAAAAACATATTTGTTCTTTCTGGCGGTATTTTAGTTCCCAGGATAATCAAAAGAAATACGATCTCGATATAGGAAAAGCTAGGCTCGAAACATTTAATGATTCTTTACAGCCAAAAGGAATGACTGAGATTTACTTTCCTAAGGTGAGTAGATCGTTGTGAAATACAGCTCATTAATAAAAGGAGATAATGATGGATAAGCTATTACAAGAAATTATATATTGGGTTAGAATGACGGATGAACAAATTATTATTGGTGTTTCAGGACATGGTGCTGCGGGAAAAACAACGTTTGCCAATAGATTAGTAAGCCTACTAAATGAAAATGAAGTGAATTATATTAATACAGATCCATATATTATTACCTCAAACATTCGAAAGCATGCCATTATCGACTATACATACCAAAACGAAAATCATCGTTATAAAATGACGGCATGCCATCCATCAGCTCATCATTTAATTTCTTTAGAAAGAGATATTCAAATGGTTAGAGATGGTTTAGATTTATATACGATTGATACAGATTATATGAAAAGCGAGCTAATATCTTCGAAAAACAAAATTACGATTGTAGAAGGAATGAGTGTAGGATTTATTAATCCAGATTTATTTGATTTAAAAATTTACTTCTATACAGATGGTGAAACAGAATTAATGAGAAGGTCGGGCCGTGATATTGTTGAAAGGGGTGCCAATCTGAATTACTTAACACAATCTCATGATGAAAGAAGAATTCAGTACGAAGTGTTTATGCATCCGTACAGTAAGCATTTTGATATCATTATCAAAAATTCTAATGACACAGTTTATATAGAAAAAAATACATTTAAATTTCCAGTTTCATAGATATATGATTACTATAATAACTAACGACATTGACAAAAACATTGTAGAAATATTATATTAGAAGTCCTGCCAACAAACGTTGGCGTAAAGGGGACTGTGAAAAGTTCATTCTTATTTGAAAGAGGATGGATAAAATGGATAAAGAAATGTTAATGGAAAGTGCACGTAACATGAAAGTAAAAGCATATGTACCGTATTCCAAATTCCCGGTTGGAGTAGCATTATTATTAAAAGATGGTACTTTAATTAATGGAGTAAACGTGGAAAACGTTTCATTAGGTGCAACTAATTGTGCTGAGAGAACAGCTATATTTACTGCAGTAGCGAATGGTTATAAAAAAGGTGATTTCCAAGCTATAGCTGTAGCAGGCGATACGGTTGATTTTCTTCCACCATGTAGCATTTGCAGACAAGTTTTAGCTGAATTTTGTTTACCTGAAATGCCAGTATATTTAACTAATGAAAAGAAAGATATATTAGAATTGACCTTAAGAGAATTATTACCTTACGCATTCACAGATTTAGAGATGTAATACTAAGATATAGATGTTATTACACAATAAGTATTAGGAGCCTTTTTTATTGAGTTTTCTCAAAATAGGCTCCTTCTATTTGTTCGGAGCGGAAGACGGCGACTCCTAGGGGACAAGCACGGGGGAGAGACTACAGGCTCGACCCGTGCCCCGTCCGTCATAGCGGAGAACAAAGATTTTGGAGAAGACAAAAAAGCCCCGGTAATTTTATCGTAAAATTACCGGGGCTTTTGGTTTTCTAAGGTGGGTTTTGTCCCAGCCTCTATCGAAGTGTATTAAAATTATTTTAATTTGTCTTTTTCGGGGTAAACCATGTGATAATGAACGCTATCATAGAGATAACAAACATATATAAGTATGTGTTACTTGTTGCACCAATATAACCTGTCGTAGATTCTAAAGAGACATTCAATAATTGAATAGAATAAATTGTCATGATAACTGCTGTACCAATCGCTCCAGCCAGTTGGCGAACTGTATTATTGATCGCAGATCCGTGAGAGGCTAATTCTTTTGGTAATGAATTTAACGCGGCTGTGTTTAATGGCATCGTAATAAACGCCAAACCTATACGTAATAAAATTGTACGAACTAAAATATATGCTGTTGTTGTTTCTGGTGATAAATCAATCACTGCAAGCATGGATAAAGCGATTAAACCTGTTCCTAGAATGAATAAAGGTTTTGCTCCAAATTTATCGAATAGCTTACCGGTTACTGGGGAAAGCATAGCATTGATAATGGCGCCAGGTAATAATAATAATCCTGCTTCAAGTGCTGTAAAACCTCGGCCATCTTGCAAATAAATCGGCAGTAATATTAAATCGGCATACATTAATATTGTAATCGCAATATTGACTATCGACGTCATCGTAAAAATTTTAAATCTGAATACATTTAAATTCAATAAAGGTTCAGTAGCCTTTATTTGTCGATGACAGAATAATATTGTTACAAGCAAACCGGCAATAATTGATGTAATGACGATAAGATCATCCCATCCTTTGCTGCCTGCACTACTAAAGCCAAAAAGTACAAGTCCAAAGCCAACAGTTGAATATATAACACTGATTATGTCGAGCTTTACTTTTGATGTTTCAGCTACATTAATTAAATATTTACTTGCTAGAATAATAATCAATGCTGCGAATGGAACCATGATGATAAATAACCATCGCCAAGATAAGTACTCTAAAATAATGCCTGCTAATGTTGGTGCAATTGCTGGTGCAAAAATAATTGCAAAGCCAATCTTCCCCATCATTGCTCCGCGTTTTTCAGCCGGATATAAATAAACAATTACAGTCATCATTAAAGGAATGATAATTCCAGCACCTACTGCTTGAACCATTCTACCTGTTAATAGTATGCCGAAATTATTTGCACATGCTGAGATAATAGAGCCTATTAGTAAAAATAGCATTGAGCTAATAAATAACTGACGTGTGGAAAAACGTTTCATTAAGTAAGCTGTGATAGGTACTAACACACCATTTACAAGCATAAATCCTGTTGCTAACCATTGAATCGTTGCCGTGCTTACATCAAAAACAACCATTAAATCACTAAATGCAACATTTAACAATGTTTGATTTAATGTAGAAAAAAAGGTTCCAGTTATCATTATAATAATTAGTAACTTTTTAGTACTATTTGATATTTCATTTTGCATATTAATTTCCTTCCCATATAATACATATTATCGACATAGTGTCTGGAAAATATCATAGCAGAAGAATTAAAACGTCCATATACAATCAAGTCATTTCTGTCGATTAGTAGAAATTTAATATATAAAAGGAATGATTTAAATGTCTTTTAAAGAAGATCCTCGTGCCATTCGTACACAGGAAATGCTTAAAGCTACCCTACTTGAACTGTTACAAGAAGGTCACTCTCTACACCAAATTTCTATTCAAGAATTAACGAAGAGAGCAAATTTAAACCGAACCACCTTTTATTTACACTATCAAAATATTAATGAATTAAAGGAACATTTAACATATGACATTTTACAAGTGCTAACTGACAAAATAGAAAATTTGACTGCCGTTTTTGATAGGAATAGAAAAGAGAACTTAATACAGCTATTGGATTATCTGCGTGAGCAAAGAAATCATATACTTGCGTTAGTGCAGTTTGAACAAGTTGAAAAACATTTACTTTTGTTGATGAAGGATTTGATTGTAACCCGGAGAAATCAATCTAAAAATATAGGAAGAAAAACCTTTGTAGACAAAGATATTAAAACTGCTTCTATTGTCGGCGTCATTATGTGGTGGTTAAAATATGGCTTACATTTAGATTCAGCATATATTGCTGATCAAATCAATCTTATGTATAGAACTTAAGTGTTCGCTACTTTTTATATTGTCCTTTCAAATGCAAAATGTTCCCTATCTATGGAAACAAATAGGGAACAAATAATGGCGGCTCCTTCCTTTAAATCAAAAAGTAAAGCAATTGCGCCTCTTGTGGGATGAGTGAGACAGACAAGTCATCACAAATTGATATTGAAAAGGTTAACTGGTTTTACTCCGTTGGATAATTTTATCTAAACGTTGTTTTTTTATTTCCAAAATAAAAAGAAGGAAAAATAAATGTGCATATAAAAAAAGAAAGAGCCAGTTAAAATCCAAGATAGCTTCAAAAGCTTACCTATTGCTAACGGGCAATAAAAAATTTATTATCAGTGCTCAATAAATTATTTATTTGATACGTGTTATATTACCTTATCCACATGCTTACTTTTTCATATTCTGTAAGTATCAGTAGGAAAGGGGGTATATAAGATGTCTGGATATGAAGGTCAAGGTGGCGGCGGTTACGGTAATAGTGGATCGGGCTTCGTTTTGCTTGTAGTACTGTTTATCCTACTTATTATTGTAGGAGCAAGCTTTATTTATTAAGCATGGTGGAGAATAAGGTAGTGTTTCAGCTTTGACTACACGACTTTTGGTCGTGGGTCATTTTATTTGTCAGTTTTCTACACGATCTTTAAAAAGAGAAAGAATCAATTAGGTTATAATGATACATTCCCATTTTGTATCTCTTTTCTAAAAAAGTCGACTTCCTCTTAAGTGAGCTAGTCGATTTTTTTTAGCATCTACAATAAAAGTTAGTGTATGCAAAAATTTAAATACATAAAAATGCGTGTCATCTTTCATTTCTTTTATACTTGAATTAATTAGAAAAATGTAAAGGATTGTAAGATGTGAATTACGAGGAATTCTGTCATTTATTTTACTTGAGGTTCAAGTTACTTTAAGGTTTATGATGTATTTAAGGAGGTAATTATTTGAAGCATTCTATTACTATTAAAGAATTATCTAAAAAGACCGGTATTTCCCCAAGCGCAATCAGATTTTATGAAACAAAAGATTTAATTCGTTCCAATAGAAATATGAGCGGCTACAGAGTATATGAAGATGATCAGATAGAAATGTTAAAGTTAATAGCCAGCTTGCGACTTATAAATGTGCCTCTAAAAGATATTCAAAGATATCTCCTAGAAAAAGATAATTTTCGAAAGCACGAGATGGTAACTGTATGGAAGAGCAATCTTGAGAAGCAAAGAAAATTATTAGATGTTAGCTATCGTTTTTTAGATAGCAATTCCTTAAATGAGCCAATTTATTTAAAGGAAAAATCTGAAGAAGTAATTATTTGGTTTGATAGTGAGGGCGAAGTTGGTGAATTTGGTGAGCATATTAAAGCGAAGGCAAAGCTGTTAAAAAGGAGGAACATTACATTTGAGAATTGTTATTTAAGGTATTTATCTGGAGATCATTTTTTAAAGGTAAGGATTGGTTTTGTAATAGACTCCAAAGTAGATTTAGAGCAAATAGAGAGACCTTTTACAATAGAAATTATGCAGCCTTGTATTGTACTTGCACTTCCATTTAAAGAGTCTATTAAGCTGGTTAAATCTGGATATTTGAAATTATTGGGATACGCAAATGAAAATGAGTGGATTCCAGTTGGTTCTATAATGGAATGCTATTACGGAAATGATTTTATGGAAATGGAAATTATTTTGCCTGTATTTCATTTAGAGGAAGAGGAGAGGAAGTAATTGTCCAATGAAGAGCTAATATTGAAGTTAGTAAAATTGCAAGGAAGCTATTTCGAAATTGGTGTACAGCAAGGTGAGGAATTACTTACTTCGGTAGCATCTGAAAATCAAGAAATGTTAAAGAAGATGACAGCACATTCAAAATACGAGAAAAGTGAAAAATGGCTGGAGCAAATCTCCCCAAGTATTTTAGAAGAAATCAAAGGACTTGCAAAAGGTGCTCGAATGAATATTCCTCATGCAATTCGATTATATAGTGGATATGATATGGAATTCCCAACAATGGGCTGCACTTCTTTTGTTAGTAATGGCATGTATGTCCGGAATTACGATTTTAGTCCAGACTTTTATGACTCAAGATTAGTTTTTATGAAACCAAAAGATGGGTATGCATCCGTTGGTTTTAGTCAACAAATCATTGGTAGGCTCGATGGGATGAATGAAAAAGGTCTAGTTGTAGGATTACATTTTGTAAACAATGAAGAACGTAAAGAAGGTTTTATGGCCACTACAATAGTCCGTATTCTCTTGGATAACTGTAAAAACGTAGAGGAAGCAATTGAACTGATAGAAAAAATTCCTCATGCCTATTGTTATAATTATTCAATGACAGATAGTAGTGGAAAAGGGGTTGTTGTAGAAGCTGCTTCTAACAACATACATATCAATATAGATAAACAAATCACTTGTACTAATCATTTTGAAGCGCATAGATTAAAAGAAAAAAATAGAAAAGATATACAGAGTTCTATTTTGCGTAAAACGTACTTAAATGAACTATTAACAAAAGCACTATCTAAAAATCAGTTGTACCATCAATTTAATGACGGAAAATCTCCACTCTTTTTTAATTATTACAAACAATATTTTGGTACATTACACACAGTTATCTATTCCCCACAAGATTTAAGCATCACGTTTGGAGTAGGTGAAAATTGTAAGCCTTATACAGTAAAATTACTAGATTTTATTAACCAGAACATAAGTCTACCAAGCTCTATTAGAGGAGAAATCAGACAACAGTGAATGTAACGATTGACGCCAAATTAATACGATCTCTGTATTCTCAATCATTTTTAAACTAATCAAATTTTATTGGTTTACTTTACTAGCCTCTCATAATTTTTGCATGGGAGTAGTATTATTAGAAAAAGCCGATGTCCCATATGTAAAAGAACATCGGCTTTTCACTATCTAAACAAACCTATAACAGACCCTAATTGTCTCATCATAGTATAACCATTCCGTATCGTACCTGCATGACCCATAAGTGTGTTGATGTGATTTGGTAGGTTTCCTAAAACACCTGGAGAAGATTGGTTCCCTCTATTATTATAAGGAGGGCCAAACTGCTGTCCTTGATAAGGGGCTCCAAACTGTTGTCCTTGATAAGGAGGGCCAAACTGCTGTCCTTGATAAGGAGGACCAAACTGTTGCCCTTGATAAGGGGGGCCAAATTGTTGTCCCTGATATGGAGGGCCAAATACTTGTCTATTTCTTGGGGGAAAAGATCTTCCCGGAACTGGTGAAAAAAGTGGCATATGCTCACCTCCTAACAGAGTAACCTATCTATAATATATGGCAGTATGCTTTATAGAATTAGACTTTTAATGGAACTATTATAAGAAGAAAGAAAATATACTTTACCATCAACTATTTTATAACTCATATTAACTGAATCATTTAATTTGTTAAAAAAAGGATAAATAGTTCTCCTTAGCTTTAAAAATTGTGTTATAATATAAATATCAGTGTGCAGCAATAAGTAGGGCCATCTGTATGGTCTTGCTTTTTTTGTGCCGTTTTTGCACAAATTTTTTTGTTCGCAGGTATCTGCCATCTGAAATATTACAGTATGGAGATGAAATTTATGCAATACAGAGAGGATCGTCTACCTCAAAATGCAAAAGAAGGTATTTTGTTTTTATTAATCATTTCAATTATTTCCGTCAACACGATTGCTCCAATTATTATGGGGTTGGAACGTGAATTTAGCAAAGAAGTTTATATAGATACACTAAAGATTATTCCTATTATGTGGGTCGTCGTAGTATTATTAGTTAGACTAGTTGCAGGACCACTTGTAGGTAAAATAATGCCAAAGTTTGTTGGACAAACTGATGGCTTTAATGCTCGTATTTTATTGAATACTGTATTAAATGTAACCGTTTTGTCTATCTGTTTATCTATAATCGGCACATGGATTGGTATGGGTGAAGTTACTCTAGATCCTTTTAAAAACTTTCTTCATATTTGGCCGAGAAACTTCGCTATCGCATTTTGGATTGAATTGATTGTTGCACAGCCTATTGCAAGATTTGTTATGAAAAAAATGCATCAAAACAAAGCAAATAAAGTAGTAAGTGCCTAATTAATACGAAAATAGAGAGAGCCCTGCCTGAACAATTTTTGTTCAGGCAGGGCTCTTATTTTTTTATATCTTTGATACACCATTCAGCTATTGGAGGCATAACCCGGAGTTGAGAAACTGGGATCTTACTACTAAGAACGATTATCCTTCAGCTCTTTATATAGTTAATTTAATTTAAGACATTATCTACATTATGCTGTGATATGTTGATTTCGTCTTATTTTGGACAAGTTTATCGCAAGAATATGTAAAAGAGAGCTTTTTCATTTGCCTATCTAAAAATAAAGGATTATACTAACAAAGTTATATAATTAAAGTACTTTAATCAAAGTACTTTATTTGAAGTATATATGAAATTAATTTTATTTGAAAGAAGGAAAATTAAACACATGAAGTTTACACAATTTTTGAAAACAAAGGGAGCTATTGCTTCTATTTTTATGGGGATATTTTATGCAGTTGCAATGCTAGGTATCTTTTTACCTGGGTATACGGCTATTCCAGGAAATATCGATAAACTACCTATAGCGATTGTTAATGATGATGCTGGGGAATACGGTACGATGATTGCCGATCAGCTAAAAGAAAATTTGCCTTTTGAAGAGGTTAAAACAGATCTAACCAATAAAAGAGCATTAGAACAATTAGAGGAGAATGAAATTACTCTAGTAGTGCACATTCCAAAAACATTTTCAGCAGATATGGAAAACGGTGAAGTATCATCCAGTATTGATTTCACAGTAAATGAAGCAGGAGCAACGGTTGTTTCATCCTCTATGACATCTATTATTACGCAAATAAACAATCAGTTAAGCGCTCAGTTTTCGCAGCAAACAGCACAGGGAGTATTAATGAACTTTAATGTGCCGGAGGAGCAAGCTGCTGATATGGCAAAAATGATTGAAACTTCTTATGTTGGAAACGTAGTGACTATAAATGACATTCCAGATGGTATGCATAACAATATGTTACCTATGTTCTTAACGATGGCTGGTTATGTAGGTGCAATGATTGCAGCAATGCAATTAGTAGCTTCCTTTAACGAAAGTCGTGGGAAAGCGAGTAAAACTCGTTTATTCGTATATGTGCAATTGACTGCGTTAATAATCGCAGTATTAGCAGGATTAGCATCAATGGGTATTGCTTATCTAGTAAATGAACCAAGTGGAGAACTATTCTTAAGTCTTTTCGGACAGCAAGTTTTAAACTACATGGTTGCCTTCAACTTTACAGCAATGTTTATATTCCTAGTTGGAGAGGGTGGTATGATTCTCAACATACCAGTGCTTCTTGTACAAACAATTGCTAATGGCGCTACAATTACAAGAGACATGATGTATGGTCCGTATGAATGGGTAAGTTATTTTTCGCCTATGTATTACTCTGTCCAAGCATACTTTGCTAATATGTATAGTAGTATTAGTCCAGCGCCTTTTGTATGGGGTATGGTTGCAGTAGGTTTAGGGGCAATGCTAATTAATATTTTGCTTGTTGCCTTCGTCCATAAAAAAGTTCCATTAGAAGCTACTTTGGTAGAGGATACAAAGGATGTTATAAATAATACTGAAATTACTGTATGATTTTGCTACAATGAATATAATTCTTGCCAAAGGAGCGGTACTATATGGCAATTCAAATATATATTTTGGGTAAATTAATGCAGGATAATAACTATCCATATAAATTAAAAAAAGAGCTTTCAGAGCCTATCCCCTTTGACCAATTAGGCGGAGTTACAGAAAGCAAACTGTACTATCACTTTGAATCGTTAGTAAAGCAAGGGCTAATAGAGCCAGTAGAAATTATTAAGGAAGAACATCGACCAGATAAACAAGTATTTGCTATTACTGATAAAGGTAGAGAAGCCTTACCACAAAAGATTTATCAATTATTTGGGAATGCCGATACAATTAGCGGAATGGTTATAGCGTTAGCGAACATTGAATACGTGGATCGAGAAAAAGTGATTGAGTTACTTTATCAAAAACTAGCTCGAATCAAAGAACATTGGGCTCATATTAAGGATTTGGAAATTAAAGTACAGTTATCGGAAGAAAAAGAGCATTTAGTAAAGTATCTTGGAGAATATTTTTCAAGTAAAAAAGAGCATACTACGTATTGGCTCGAGGAGTTAATTAAAAGAATTGAAAGAAATGAAATATAAAATAAGGGTTATTCAGCTATGGAAATGGCTGAATAACCCTTTTTCTTATGAAATACATTTATGGTTTTTGCATACAAATTATTATTTCAAACAATTCAAAGGAACCAATTTACGAGCAAATTTACTTGCAGATTAAAAAACTAATCCTTACAGGTGAATTAAAGAAAGGGCAGTCCCTACCTTCTATGCGACAGCTTGAAAAGGATTTAGACATTAGCGTTATTACAACTAAGCGGGCGTATGAATTGGAGAAGAATGGCTTTATTTATTCCATAGTGATATTATTTGTAATACTTTAAAGATTTTTCAAGACTCTATTCCAAGGATTACCGAACCAATAACAAATACGGTTGTTCTAGTTGGTTTTGCAATTTTAGCAATTGTGGTTGGTATATCGCAACTAACAAGAAGTAGTGATTAGTAAGCCAAAAATTTTATAATACTTGGATAAAAAGCTGTTTAGACTTATTGGGCAGTTTTTTATTCATTATAAGGGGAATAATGTTAATATAGATTAAAATGGAGGTGAGAAGTTTTTGAAACAATTGATTCAAGCAGGTTTAGCTATAATGGTTTTAGTATTTTCTACAATCGCAGCTTGGTATGAAGGGAGTACGCTTATACACTCTACATGGGAATGGAAGCATACTGCTATTTTTTCGAAGTGGATCAATGGATCTGTAAACCATGCGAATGATATTTGGACAATAGATTATTTTATATATGCTGCTAAATTCGCTCCTGCCTACCCTTTGGCTATGCTTGTAAGTGGAATGTACTTACTTATCCTTATTGGTTTCGTTTTATTTAAGGGTAATACTCGGCCATTTTATTATTTTTTAGCTTGTGTTGGGATTATGTCCTTTGTCCTGTGTAGTTTAGTATCAGGTTCACCAACGACGGGTTTAAAAATGCTTTTTAATACCTCTTTATTATTAGGTATCTTAGCTGTTGTTATTTCACTTACATTCGTTATTAAAAACAATAATAAAGAAATTACAAACTAAATTGGAGATTTCCTTATGAGTATTTCAGAAATACTGATTATTTCTTTAGTTTATGGCGGTTTATTTATATATTTATCGACAGTTTTCAGTACAAAAAATAAGAGACGCAACAACGCTTTAACAAGTATAACCCTTAAGAATACGTTATTATTTGTGCTATACAGCTTTACTATTTCATGTGTATGGTCAATGTTTAAAGCAGAAGAAGCACATAGGAACGAACATAGTGGGTTGAAGGAAGTCAGCCTCAATGCACCTGCCTTATTGTTTATAGCCGGTGTAACCTTATATTCTCTATTACTTTTTTTGCTGAGCAGATATTTGATAACAAAAGGGAGAGGCCAATATAGGCGCAAAATGAAATACCGATAAAGCAAAGGAGCCGATACTTCATTAGTAAAGGTTTCTTTTTTTGGGCAACTCCTTGGTTTTATTTGGCTTCAGCAACGGTGATGGTTTATGGCTTACCCTACGAATGCGTCACTCTAGAAAGGAGATTTATCCCATAATTAAATTTTCTTCTTTGATTAATTCAACCCGTTTACAAAATATTGAAGATAGTATACTATGTATATATGAATATATAATCATATATTAGTTTTATTGTTTATATTAAGGGGAAGGAGAGGATTTATTATGGCCGATCAACATAATCACACACATAGTGCCAACAAAAAGGTATTGCTCATTTCATTCTTTGTTATCTTCACCTATATGATTATTGAGGCAGTAGGAGGATATCTGACCAATAGCTTGGCCCTGCTGTCGGATGCGGGACATATGCTAAGCGATGCAGTTTCTTTGGCTATTGCTTTATTAGCTTTTACTTTTGGAGAAAAAGCAGCAAATATGAACAAAACGTATGGCTATAAGCGTTTTGAGATTTTAGCAGCTGTGTTAAACGGCATTACTCTAATGGCAATCGCATTCTTTATCTTTTACGAGGCAATTGTTAGATTTGCCAATCCTCCGGAGGTAGCTACAACCGGAATGCTAATTATTAGTTGTATTGGATTAGCAGTTAATATTTTTGTAGCATGGTTTATGATGCGAGGCGGTGACACGGAAGACAACTTAAATATGCGAGGAGCATTTCTACATGTTATCAGCGATATGCTAGGCTCGGTCGGTGCTATTATAGCTGCCTTACTTATCATGTTCTTTGGTTGGGGATGGGCTGACCCATTAGCAAGTGTGATTGTAGCAGCACTTGTTTTAAGAAGTGGATACTTTGTAACAAAAGCTTCTCTTCATGTTCTAATGGAAGGAACGCCACAAAACGTAGATATGAATGTTATTGTTCAAACGATTGAGCAAAACTCTGAGATAAAAGGGGTTCATGATTTACACACTTGGTCCATTACTAGTGGACTGAATGCACTTTCTTGCCATGCGGTAGTTAGTGAAGACATGACAGTTGCTGAGGGTGAAAAACTACTGCAGAAAATAGAGCATGATCTAGCCCATCAAAATATACAGCATGTCACTATTCAATTGGAAACAGAATTCCATAAGCATGATTGTTCCATTCTTTGTACAACTAAAGCTGAGGACACAGGTGCACATCACCACCATCATCATTAATCATAAATAGGAGGGTATGAAATGGAGGAAAAATTACAGCATGAGTTAGACGATGAAACGCTATTCGTCGTATCTCAGACTTTTAAAGCATTAAGTGATCCCACTCGTATTCGTATATTAAATTTTTTATGCTGTGAGGAACATTCAGTAAACGAAATCGCAGAGGCATTAAATTTAGGGCAAACAACCGTTTCTCACCAGCTACGATTTTTAAAAAATTTACGCTTAGTAAAATTTAGACGTGAGGGGACTACCTTGTATTATTCAAGTGATGATGATCATGTGATGAATTTACTACACCAGGCAGTGGATCATGCAAAGCATTAATATGTAAAACCTCACTATATCGAATAGTGAGGTTTTTTGTGTGCGATGACTTAATTTTTCACATCGCTGATGATGTCTCTTACTGCTGGAATCGTGCGATGGCTGTACTTTTTCACCAGTTCATAGTACTCGTTTAAGCCGCCGAACTCGGACTGTTTCCAGTTTGCAATTCGTTTCGCAGCGATATGCTCCGCGTGCTTTGCTTCTAGGTCTAAACGAAGTCTGCGCGCCTCTGCATTGGTTTTCATGGCTTGGCTGCCTGATTTGTATGCATTTTTGTACATTTGGTCCTCAACTGCCAGCTCTTTCACGCTAGGGAACAGGCTGAATCGGTTGACTCGTGTACGGTAGTGATCCATCATGATGAATGCTTTGTCATGCTTCGGGTTCGCCGATAGATTGATAATAGCAATTGTCTTCTGGTTGATATTGTAGTGCGTCACCAATGTTTTGACGTTGAAGTATGCCATATGGCACTGATTTTGCGTATAGTGAAGAATAAACAGATGGCGTAGACGGTGAATAGCAATAGAATGCCACCGTTTGGAACCGTGTAACCGTCGATTAACTCTTTCGCAATGCTGTGGATGACGAACAGTAAGCCGTGAAGGAATAGTGCAGGCGTCATGTGCCACACGCTGTTTCGGATGAAAGTCCACACGATCATCAGAATACTTGTTTGAAAATTGACTCCCATTTTGAGTCCCGGACGCGCAACACGTCTATGTTTTGTGTGGCGATTGTTCTTTTTGTTCTCTAATTTGATGTCTCTGATATTTAGGTTAAGCATCATTGTATTCACCTCTTTTATCTTTTAATTTTTGGTTTATTATAGTCCGACGCTATTTGCACTGTGCGTCTCTTGTTCTTCGGTGAAACCTTCATGTATCAATTGGCTATTTGTTTTATTATTTTACATACGTAACATGACTACCAGTTCCACCAGCAATAGGTAGTTTAAAGGTATTTGTATTCGTGCCAATTTTCAGCTTTACATTAATTTTAGTGGATATGTTAATCCCACGGACAGATACATATTTGTTTGATAACTTACCATCACCAGTTAGGACGTTTTGTGAGATGGTTCCTTCGTTATTAGTAGAGCGTATTGCAATAGCAGCAGGTACTACGTACTTCTTGTCCTGTACATCCTGAATTTTATTTTTAGTAATTAAAAACTGATTATTATGGGTGTTGATACTAATACCATTAGCGAAGCTATTCTTCAAGGTATTTTCTTTTATTATTAAATCTTTCGTAAACTTGGCACAGATTGCACCTGAGATACTGCTTCCTTCTTTCCCTGCATTTGTTAATTGGTTACCGCTTATCGTAAAACCACTGGCATAATCTGACGTTGATCCGGCAACAATAATGCCACAACCTTTGCCGATTCCTTCGATTTGGTTACCTTTTGCCGTTGAGCGCTGTGTACCAAATATTCCTTTTTTGCCATCACCTGTCGCATTAACAAACGCTATACCGACTTTCGCGTTTCTTATTTTATTATGGTTAAACGTAATATTTTCTCCACCATGCGTGTCTAACGCTTCCCATAATGGGATATCTTCTATGGTGCTATTTGTTACCGAGCTGTCTTTGCTTCGTGGATATTGTATCAGGTCACTCTTAGAACCTCGCCTAGAAAAGAACACACCATATGCATTTCCGTTGGTTCCCGGAGCAATAGCTTTAACATGGCTCTTATCTACGTTGAAATTACTAACAGAGAATCCGCCAATGCCTGCATAGCCGATGTCCTCAATGTTTGTATTTGTAACAGTCACATTGTCTGCAAATTCGGCTTTAATGCCATAAAAACCGATGTCATGAATAAAGCTATCATGAATAACAATATTTTTAGCATAATTCGCTGAATTCGCGCCATTAATGTTTATTCCGATACCCTTTACACCAGCATCTTTGTTGCCTGCGCCCTGTATTTCTAAACCGTATATCTTCACCCCGCTACCTATCGTTAGCAGTGTCGTGTGCTTTTTATCATTATAAATTTTAGAACCATAACCAATAATAGTTGTATTATCAGGAACTTTTAATCCGCTCACCTTAAACGAACTACCATATGGTAATACAACAATTTTACCGGCTCCGAGTTTCAATGCATCTTGTAGTCTTTCAGTCTCATCCGCAGTTTCTACAAGTACAACTTTGTCTTTATTACTATCTGAAATGCCAAGTTCAAGTCCAAGTTTAGCCTTTTCTGATATTTCTTTTCCTAACGTATTGATATCATGGGATTCCGCGTTCACTTTCACATCTGCACTGACACCAATAGTCAGCACCATAATAATTGCAAAAATACTGATAAATAATACTCTCGATAATCCCATCATTTTCATCGTCCTCATTCATCTTTTAATTTTTGGTTTATTTATATTCATGCCTTTTATCGGACATGGCGGTACAAAGTATCGCATCAGGTCATCTTTAGGTGGGAGAAAAAAACCACTCCACTTTTAAAAAAAGTAGGTCTTAATCACTTGGACACAGACTATGTATCGGATTTTTAAACCACATATTTACATAAAAACAAAAAAAAGCCCCGTCATAAACGGGGCGTGAGTCTTCTTATTTACCGCGTAGTTGCGTTTGTGCTTGACGCACTAAACGTTTCGTTATTTCTCCACCCACAGAGCCGTTTTGACGAGACGATGCGACTGCGCCGAGTGTTACACCGAATTCTGATGCAATTTCTGCCTTCATGCTATCTAGCGCTTGCTTTGCACCGGGAACAACGAGTTGGTTTGAGTTAGAGTTAGCCATTATTTATGTCTCCTTTGTGTGCATCATCAAGATGATTTTTCATCTTGTGCTGTTCAGTATGCTCCTGTTTTTTGCGATTATTCCTTCTCTCCACGTTTATAAAAAAAAGAACCCCACGGCGCTATGCCGAAGCGTTTTATTTTGGGTTAAGTTGGGTGTCAATCAGCGATTCGATGTGTTCGTTGTAGTCGGAATAATCGAAGTCCGATAGCTGTTCGACGATTTTTGCCACATCAATCTGATTGCGCTGTTCATCTGTCAAGTCCGCATAGGCCTCAACAACGACTTGTACGTCCTCGTATCTGTGTTGGTTGTCATGACGGTCTCTTTCGACGACCTCCATTTGTGTGTCCTTTTGAGCAAAGGCAAACGTTTCTGCTGCCTCTTTGGTTTCAAATTGGGCGATAACGTAATACGACATGTGATACGACTAGGTATTCCAAGAACATATTAGACAATCCCGAACGAATGTAGATCTATTAGCTGCGGAGATGAAGGAAGCATCTTACATGGAGCAGAATGGTTTGATGGATGAAAAAGCTCTAATGAAAGACAAAATATATACTTTGATTATCTGTATTTTATATATAAATATTAAAAACTCCCGTAAAAAGTTCATTTTACGGGAGTTTTCAGCTTTTTCTATTAAGCTTTTAGCTTTACTTCTCCTGGCTTTTTCATGAATAGAGAAAGAACAAGATTTACGATTGCTAAGATCAACCCAAGAGTGAATACGAATGATGACCCGGAAGCAGTTGCTTCTGCTAAGTTATCATTAACAGTTGATAAGTAACTGTCTTGTTTTGCTGATAACAGAGAAACCATAATAGCGATACCCATTGCCCCCGCTACCTGCTGAACAGTTTGAGTCAACGCAATGCCGTCTGGATAATATTCTCTTGGTAAAGAATTTAGTGTATTTGTTTGCGTAGAAGCTAGTACCATACCAATACCAAGCATCATGATAATATGTGTGACAACTATTAACCAAGTAGCCGTATCAGTACCAAATGAAGCATAAAGAATATATCCAATGACAACAAAAATAGTACCTGGTGTTATAACAGCTTTTGGACCAAACTTATCAAACATACGTCCAATTGTAGGTGCTAAAATACAATTTAATAAGCTACCCGGCAATAAAACAAGGCCCGTAGTGAAGGCAAGCATTAATAATCCCATTTGCATATACATCGGTAAAACAACTAGTAATGACAGCATATTAAAGAATGTGATAAAACTCATTACTACTCCAAGGATGAAAAGAGGGTATTTAAATGCTTTTAAATTCAGCATTGGATTTTCCATTTTCATTTGACGTATGGAGAAGAGTATTAATGCAATAATCCCGACAATAATCGAGGTAATAACAATTGTACTTGTCCAACCATGCTCTCCAGCGACACTCACTCCATAAACAACTCCACCAAATCCAATAGTTGAAAGAATTACAGATAGAATATCGATAGAAACTTTACGTATTTCGTTAACGTTAGGCAAGAATAGATAGCCGAATACGGCAGAGAACACTAAGAAAGGAAGGGTTACCCAGAAGATCCACTCCCATGATAATGTATCTAAAATAAGTCCAGCGATTGTTGGCCCTAAAGCTGGTCCTGCTAACATAACTAAGCCCATAACACCCATTGCAGCGCCACGTTTGTTAGGAGGGAAGATGGTGAAGATTACATTTTGAGTTAGTGGTAAATTAATCGCTAATCCTGCTGCTTGAATAATACGTCCAACCAATAAAATGCTAAATGTCGGTGATAGAGCGGCTAGAATTGTTCCGATAATTGATAAAGAAATAGAAGTAAGGAACATTTGTCGCGTTGTGAATTTTTGCATCAGAATACCCGTTACTGGCACTAAAATACCTAAAGTTAAAAAGTAGCCCGTGGCTAACCATTGGATGGTTGTTGGTTTAACATCAAATAATGAACTTAAGTCTCCTAAAGCAATATTTAATGCCGTTTCACTAAAAAGCCCGACAAATCCTGCAACTAAAAGAGCAGCCATTATCGGTCCTGTCTTGATCTGTTTATTCATCTTTGTTTGAAACTCCCTCTAAAAATAGATAATCCCCCTAGACATAATCTGTAGGGGAATACTTCTTTGTTTTGTAAACTTAAGTATAATTGACAGGAGCTACATCGAATTCATTCATGAAAATGCAATTCTATTGAAACTCGCTATTTGTACTTTCCGTTCCATTTTAGAGAAATATGTTATTCACCGTTACTGTACAGCTAGCTAGAAACAACACATACTCTTATCTATACGATGTATTAAAAATTTGAAATAATAGTTAGAGAGCTCTATTCATATTCCCTCTTCAAATAAAAAAAGTAATCACTATATGTCGACTATAAGCGATTTTAACATTTCTTTTACCATTTTTCCTTTTGCTTCGACCGGTCTAGTTGTTACTATAACAAAATAATTTCGAGTGGTGTAAGTGTTTTTTTTCTACTAAATTTTATGGCGTTCACATTTAAGACACATTTAAGATTGAATAAGAATGTTCAATGGTGTGCAGAACGAGGGAAATTGGTCTTGTTTGGGAAGGAGAAGAACGTATACTTCTAAAATGGTCAGAAAGTATAAGTGTTCGAGAAAATAGTTAATCCTCCAAACATTATTTGCTTGGAGGAAGAGTATTAATTTTTAAATTTTAGCCTTTTTATAGCTGTCTACTAGCTCCATAATTGTAGAAATGACTACAGATACCACAATGATAATCCATATTATTTCAATTACAGATAGCAACGAGGGGATGTTCATTTCTAAAACTTTTGCCATATAAGGAATCGTAGCCTCGTTATATAAATTAGCATTACTTGTAATGATGATAAAAGTAATAATACTCATCGTATGGATGATTCCATTTACTATAGCAACATTCTTTGTCCATTGACCAACGTTCCACTTGTAAAGAGCCAACCCAATCTCCAGCACAATAAATGCTACTACTAAAGGCCAATAGGATAGTAACATCTGATGGTCAAAAATAGGCATTACTAGCTGTAAGCCGGTACCTTCAGTTGATCTGTAAATTCCAACGAGGTGATCAGCGTTCCAATAAATTACTGCCCAGATTACAGTCCACATGATACTAAAAACTATTTCTCCGGTAGATATAATTTTTTTTGCTGGGATGATTTGAACATTCTTTAAATCCTCAGGAGTCCAAGGTGTACCTTTCTTCGTTAAAGGTAGGTCATTTTTGGATAGACCAACTCGTTCTACAATGACAAATACTATAGTGACCCAGATAAATATTTGTGAAACAACGTATATGACATTGACGATAATGTCTGTAAAAGTATTAATTATTACCGTTAATACTGCATCTTCTCCATTGAACAGTCCAATGCTTGCAACAACACTTACGATGATACATATAAGGATCGCCCAAGGAAAAATCATTTTTAGTGTCTCTATATAAGCATCGTAAACCTTAGGACCGATTAAATACATTGGCTTGTCACGATAGCTTGCCGCTAAAACAGCAGGGTCATCCATTTTAGCTAATGCTTCTTTAACTTCCTTTTCGGTGTAGTTCTCTGGAAGCATATCTTCAATTGAAAATCTAAGCTCCATTGCAATATCATCTCGTGATTTCTTTGGAAGCCTTCGTGTTACCTCATATACATAAGCATCAATCAAATTCACTGCGTTCATCCCCCTCTAGAAGTGACTTCAATTCTAATGTCATTTTCTCCCACTCTCCTTTTAATTGTTCAAAAACTTCTATGCCATAATCACTTAATACATAATACTTTCTTGGTCTGCTTTCTGTTGTATCCCAGCTGCTTGTTAAAAGATTTTGTTTCTCTAAACGACGAAGTAAAGGATATAGTGTACTTTGTTCAATAGAAACCCCTGCACTTTCTAATCCTTGAACTAAAGAATATCCGTACTGGGGCTTTCGCAATTGACTTAGGACGGCTAAAGGAAGAGTTCCTCTTCTAAGCTCAGTCATGTATGAATCCAACAAATTAACCAATTGTACTCACCTCTTTTTCTATACTGTATATCATACACTAATGTATTACAAATTATAACATATATAGTACTTTATTTTTATTTTTTTATATTGTGTAGGCAGTCTACAAAAAACTTTTTTGTATAAATATAAAACAGATTCAGGTTACTGGGTTTAAAGCTAGTTAATGAATGGAGATAATGGAGTAACTGTTTTTGGATATACTACTCACGTGAAATGTAGTAAATTTGTTATCAGGACAACCTGTACCAAAAATGAAATATAGAAAGGAAGATTAAAGATGAATAGATTACAGAACAAAGTTGCCATAATTACAGGAAGCGGAGCAGGAATTGGCAAGGAAATAGCAACTGCTTATGCAAAAGAAGGAGCTAGTGTAGTGATTGCTGACTTCAACGAAGAAGCTCTGCAATCTACTGTAAGTGAATTAACGGAATCGGGTTATTCCGCTTTTGGCGTAAAAGTGAATATTGCTAACGAGGAAGATGTTCAAAAAATGGTTTCCTCTACAATTGAACATTTTGGACGCATTGATATTTTAGTGAATAATGCAGGTGTTGGAGACAATATGCAGGCTGCTGCTAATGTTGAGGACGATGTATGGAATCGAGTGATGAATATTAATGTAACGGGAGTTATGCGTTGTATACGACAAGTACTCCCTCATTTTGAAAAGAACGGGAGCGGTACGATTGTTAATATGGCATCTTTAGCAGGCGTAATGGGAGGACGCGGTGGTCTAACTTATACTGCGGCGAAGCACGCAGTTGTGGGAATGACTAAAAATGTAGCTTCTCATTATGGTCCACTTGGTATTCGTTCTAATGCAATTGCACCAGGTCACGTTGAAACAGGATTCTCAGCTGCTATGAATAATATCGACCCATTCGGTATGAAGCAATCTACACGTGGTGTCGGAATGATGACTAGAGCTGGGCAGGTTACTGATATATCCAATATTGCTCTGTTCCTGGCTTCTGACGAATCTTCACTTATCAACGGTACTGTAGTAACAGCTGATGGTGGCTGGAGCGCTTATTAATCATAAAAACTCTCTAGATAGCTTCTAGAGAGTTTTTTATTTTGTAATCAATATTACTTTCCTTGTGTTACCTAGCATACAATGGAAACAATCTATATTTTAAGGCGTCTGTATAAATTATAAAACGTTTTATAGGGGGTAAAATGGAAGATTTACTATTTACTTTAAAAATGATTGTTATTGGTCTTGTTCAAGGCTTTACAGAGCCAATCCCGGTTTCATCCAGTGGACATGTGATGATTGCAAGTGAGCTATTAGGACTTGGAGAGCAAGGCTTCACCTTTGCAATACTAACGAATACAGCCTCTTTGCTAGCCATTCTAGTAATTTATAGACATGATATTATGAGGCTAGCAACGAACTCAATTTATTATGTAAAAAAGAAAGACACACGTTACAAAAGTGATTTTCGATTTGTACTTTTTATCGTTATAGGAACCATTCCCGCAGGCGTATTAGGAGTTTTATTGAGTGATTGGATAGCTGAAAGTATCAGTATGACGGTAATCGCAATCATGCTTTTCATTACGGGTTTAGCTTTATGGACCATTCGTAATATGAAGGGGACAAAAGGGGAGAAAGATCTAACAACTAAGGATGCTTGGATTGTCGGTCTTGGCCAAGCTGTTGCTTTAACACCAGGTATTAGTAGGTCAGGAGCTACCATTATTTCTTCCATTGCAGTTGGGATGAAACAGGAGACCGCTTTACGATTCTCCTTTATGCTCTATATTCCGATAAGCTTGGGAGGAGTTGTGCTTGGTCTATCAGATTTTATCAATGAACCTAACAAGGCAGATCTGGCAGTTCCTTATCTAGCAGCATTTATAAGTACATTTATCATGTCCTATTTTGCTATGAGATGGTTTATGGGAATTATGAAAAATGGAAGGCTTCATTATTTTACTTATTATTGTTTCATCGTCGGTATACTATTGTTAATATTCTTCTAATGAGAGTTTATGAGAGCTAGGAATTAGGGGAGTGAAGGATGAGGCAAGAATAACTTCTCTTCATTCGATTAGATGGTTCGCCTAGATGGACGTAATGGATTTGCATATACAAATGGTGAGACTTTTTATGGTTATTGTACAAACCAATTGCTCGAAATAATCACCATGAAATAAATAAGGAGGCAAATCAATGTCATTACTGCCATCTGATCCATTTAATCAGCTAACAAATAATATAGTTAAAGAAATAGAACGCTTTTTTGCGGAAATTCCTCTTTTTAAAGAACTGCCAATCGGAAGTTTGCGTATGAATGTCCAAGAAACAGAACATGAAGTGGTCGCCATATGTGATATGCCAGGTCTGGAGAAAAATAGTGATATAAAGATTGATGTCATAAATAATATGTTAACGATTAATGGTGTTATTAACCATTCTGCAGATACAATCGATCGAAATGCACAGTACATGAGCAGTTTCCATCGTTCCGTGTCACTACCGAGCCCTGTTTCTAAGGAAGGCTTGTCAGTGAATTACCAAAATGGCCAACTAGAGGTTAGGATGCCAAAGCTAAAATAAATGGCAGAAAGAGGAGCTCTCAATATGTTGAGATGCTCCTCTTAGACTTTAAACACAACCATTATTCTTCTAGAAGTGTAGTATAGACGATTCGTTAAAAGTCGTATTCTGCCTCCTTCTTCTCTTTGATTGCCTTGTAGGTCTCTGTTAAGACAAGGGTATCTTCTACTAAACGTTGAATCCGAAAAATCACATCATCATTTACAATTTCCTTGCGGTGAAAGTCTTTTTCTTCTATGAAGACATACGTCTGAACTATTTGTGCTTTCATATAAGCCAAGATTGGCTTTAATTGTTGTTCAACTATTAAGTAATGCTTAGCAGAACCAGCAGTAACAATCATGCTCACGACTTTATCTCTAAATGCACTAACAGGGAGTAAGTCAAAGATATTCTTAAGAGTGGCAGGGATAGAAGCCTGAAAGATAGGCGTACCTATAATTATGGCATCTGCCTCCATAATCTTTGTCGTTACGAATCCTGTATCCCCTTCATACTCTAAAAAATTTCGACCATCGCTAAATTGAATATCATAATCTGCTAAATCGATTAAAGTTATCTCTACCTCAGGATACTTCTCTGATATTTCTTTAATTGTATAATTCATAGCCGTTCGGGTTTTAGATCCAACTCTGGATCCAGATAATCCAACAATTTTCATCTTAAGACACTCCTATTTAGAGGTATATTTTTTTATGGCAGGCAGGATTTCATTACCAATTAATTCAATATTTTTCACTAAATACTCATAAGGGACTCCTCCGAAATCCATTTGTGCAATATAGCGCTGATGTCCGAAAACTTCATGCTGATAGAGAATTTTCTCAATAATTTGTTGAGGGCTACCAATATTCATCACATTACGAGGATCGGCGCCTTGTGCAAATTGTTGCTTAGGATACCCATGCCCGTTTATCAACTGTAGCCCCTGATTCAAATATGGATAAATTTCTCGTTGTGCCTGCTGAGTCGTTTCGGCAGCATAAAAGAACCCTGCTGTTGCAACTGGAAGTGTTGCCGGATCATGACCATTTTCCTTAGCGGCATCTCGGTATGCATCTATGGAAATCTTAAAGCTGGTTGCAGGACCGCCTAACGTTGCGATAAACATTGGTACGCCTGCATAACCCGCTTTAATAGCACTTGCTGGTGGTCCGCCAACTGCTCGCCAAATTGGGATGAAGCCGTTATCAGGACGCGGCAGAACCTGGGCGTTCCTTAATGGTGCACGAAATTCACCATTCCAATTCACTATATCTTCTTCATTGATTTTAAGAAGCAGCTCAAATTTTTCCTCAAATAACTCCTCATAATCTCTTACGTTGTAGCCTAATAAATCGAAAAGACCAACTCTAGAAGCTCGTCCAGCAATAATCTCTGCGCGTCCTTTAGATATTAAGTCAATCGTTGCAAAATCCTCATAAACTCGTACTGGATCTGACGTACTTATTATTGTTGAGGAACTAGCGATTTTAATCTTGCTTGTGGCTTGTGCAATTGCAGCCAATACAACAGAATGTGCTTGTGTTGTAAAGTACTCCTGATGACTTTCTCCTACACTAAAAAAGTCTAGCCCAGCTTGCTCTGCTAACTTTGCTATCTCTATTATTTCTTGAATACGTTGAGCAGAGGAAATACGCTCACCGGTATGTGGATTGGGAATGTGGTCACCCAGCGTATAAAGTCCAAATTCTAAGCCTTTGCTTGGGTCTATTCTATAGTTTTGCATGTATCTTCAACCTCTCTTAGTGTTTATTCTTTGTTTTAAAGTTTGAAGTAGAGATGAGCTTATATTATGAGTATGACGCATCTTTTAAATTAGGGTAAGTACGCACTTAAAAGTGGTATAGTATACTTAAAGATACTTAAGGTGGTGTGCAATATGGACTTACAGCCTGAACTATGTAGAGTAGACGATGCACTTGGGATATTGGTAGGAAAATGGAAACCTATCATCTTATTGACGTTATTACAGGAAGGTACTCAGAGATTTAGTGATTTAAAACGAAAAGTACCAGGTATTACACAGAAGATGTTAACCAACCAGTTACGTGAACTAGAGAAAGAGGATATTATTGCGAGAAAGGTATACCCTCAAGTCCCTCCAAAGGTAGAGTATTCCATTACCGAATATGGAAAAAGCTTAGAACCAATTTTAAATGCGATGCATGAATGGGGAACTGCCCATATTCTACATAAGCAAAAAAAACAACAAACCAACAAAATGCTGTAAGAGATACAAGAGTATCTCTCACAGTGTAGACAAAATGGTTGGAAACCATTTCGATTTCCAACCATTTTCCAATTAATCTAGGTTTAATCTGGCTAGTTTCTTAAGATTTAAGTCAGCAAATGTAAGCATCGCCTGCATGGACAATTTTTTTATTCCATTAGGGTTGTCCATCGCATACCATGCTTTTCTATACTCTTTCCATATATTTCTTAAAAGTTGTGTCGCAAGTCCTCAGCTACATTATCCATCCCCTCATTCCTTTAATAGGAAGCACTGGTGATGAGAGCGGAGAGCGGCGACTCCAGCGGGAATAGCGCGAGCTGAAGCCGTGCCCGCGGAAAGCGTCCGCTCGCAGCGGAGATTAGCATTTCTAGCTTTATCTCTTAAAAGAAAAAAAGACTGTAGGCAAAACGCCAAAATTCATGGTGTTTGTCTACAGTCTGAGAGATACAAGAGTATCTCTTTTTTTGAGCAAGAAGATATTTCAATTTAGATATGGTAAATGGGAACAGTCCATGCTCTTATCTTATGTATTTATATTTATAAACAACTTTTCCCCAGTGTAAAGTTTATATTGTATTAAATACATCTAAACTTAGGTGTTCTCCACAAAGTTACTCACATATCCCATGCTAAATATCTTCATCAGAGTAAAATTAACATCTTACTCCAAAAGTTATGCACTTATACACAGATTATCCATTCTTAAACAACAAATATAAAGTTATCCCCATCGCTATAACCTTTCACAAAAACGTGTGACAAATTAGTGTTGTTATTTCTTTTTATCTGTACAACTCCTTCGATCTATGGTTTCCTTATTTGTTAGAGGAAACTAGTGGAGGCAAGACGAAAGTGGAAAATATTGAATATATTAAGAATGAGCATTTTTTACAAAATATTTATTGCTCTACGGTGAAAGAAACGGTTGAGTCAAGTCTGTCAGATGAGCAGTTACTATATGTTAACCAACTGGGTGCTATTAAATTAGAGGTACCTTTTGATCAATACGATGAGGTTGTGGCTCAGCTAACAGTACGTTTGCAAAACTCGGAACTTGCGAAAGATACCGTGAAGCAAGGTGCTTTTACATATAGGCAAGTACGCTATATAGCAGAGGCGGGCTTAATAGAGGGACTAATCTTGGAGGAAAGCGGACGTGTTCAGCTACAGAATGAGTCCTTAGGAATGAGTGCTGCTATCGCTTTTGCACAAAGTGCTTGGAATGGTGCTACGCGTGAGGAAGCAGTAGAAAATGCCGTCTACACAGGCTTAAATATAGTAGGAGAGGCCGTAGTGGATGAGATACTGGCAAATGATATGCAGGATATTGAGCTAGATGATGCCTTTGAATTAGGGGGTGGGGTTAGAGGTGCCATTCAAAAAAATGGCGCGAAGGTTGTAGCAAAGAAAGCTGCGGGGAAGTTCACTCACAAGGCAATGATCAGTTCTCTAGCAGCCAAAAAAACAATTTTGTTGCTCAATGCCAACGTAGTTACGGGAGCGCTTGTAACTGGTGTGCTTTCAACATTAGATATTTCACGTGCTGTTAAGGGCGAAATGTCTAAAACCCAATTATTTAAGAATATAACGAAAACAGCGGCAAATGTAGCGGGTAGTATAGGTGGTATGGCAATCGGTGCCAGCATCGGCGTTCTCGTTCCTTGGGGAAGCACAAGCACGGGCGCTTTGGTCGGTGGTATAGTTGGTTTAATCATTGGTAGTATCCTCACCTCTAAAATTGCCGGTAGAATTTTAGATCGTTTTATTGAAGATGATGCAAAAGAAATGCTAGATATATTTGAAGTAGAGCTGGAGCAGCACGTCTATGATCATTTATTGAATGAGTTGGAGCTACAGAAGCTTTTAGATATATTTAAGTCGAAATACAAAATCCCTAAATTGTTACGTAATATGTTTAAGGCTGAGAATCGAGAGCAATTTGCTGGGGAGATTATTCAAAAGGAACTGATTAATATTTACAGTGAACGAAAATTACTAAAGCTACCAACGATAAGTGAAATCTATAAAGTTCTATTAGAAATAAAATAAAAAAAGGCCATAAGCTGAGTATTACTCAGCTTATGGCCTTTTTGATGGTTTTTCATGTTTTAACGATTTCTATCCTACTATGCTAATACTTGAACTTTCAAGATTTAAGCCTCTTTATTTGTCTCGGTTATTTCACAGCCATCGTCGGTACAAGTTGCTTCCGAATCCGAATGGATATGTTGCAGAGGAGAGGACTGATTCTCTTCTTCCCATACCTTTTTCAGTGTTTGGACAAAAGCTTCATGTGGTTGTGCTCCAGAAATAGCATATTTTCGGTTGAAAACAAAGAAAGGTACACCTTGAACACCAAGCTGTTGGCCTTCCTGTTGATCCATACGGACATCATCTAAATATTCGGAGCCAGAAAGTACTTTGCTTGCTTCCTCACGATTTAAGCCTACATCAGTAGCTAAGCTTAAAAGAGTTTCCTGCTCTCCAAGAAATTGAGATTCCAAGAAATGTGCGCTTAAAAGGCGTTCTGTTAACTCGCTACCTTTTCCTTTTGTTTCCGCATATTTAACTAAACGATGTGCATCTAGCGTATTTGTTTGTTTCATCTCGTCAAATTGGTAAGCTAACCCTACTGTTGCTGCACTAGCAATAATTTGTTGATTCATCGCTTTAGCCTGCTCAGGTGTCGTATTCATCTTTTTGGCAAGCATTTCATGAATAGTTACATTTTTATCACTTGGTAGATGAGGCTGAAGCTCAAAGCTTTTATAGCTAACCTCTACCTTGTTTTTGTGGTCAAATTCCTCTAAAGCTTGCTCTAAACGACGCTTTCCTATATAACAAAATGGACAAACAAAATCAGACCATACTTCAATTTTCATGATCTCACCCAACCTTCCTTTTTATAGAGTTAATATAGCATATTTTCTAGAAAACCCCTCTTTGTCTGCTCAGTAATTGCCAAAGGTTTACTATACAAGAATGTTAATAGTAAGTATTATAATTCCCTCTTCTAAAAGTAATTTGTTTAACCCATTTGTATAAGGGAATTTAATTGGTAACAAACTTTTTTTAAAGGAGAGGATTTCTATGAGTAAAAACGTCGCAGAGGTTATATTAGACCAGCTGTCGCTTCTAGGGGTTAAGCGCATTTATGGTGTGACAGGTGATACCATTATTGGATTGTTAGATGCGATGGCCAAACAGGATAAAATCGAGTTTATCGCAGTAAAGCATGAATCAGTAGCAGCTTTCATGGCTTCGGCGGAAGCAAAATTGACAGGAAGATTGGCAGTATGTACATCCACTATGGGACCAGGAGCGGCAAATCTTTTAAATGGGCTAGGTGACGCATACTCAGACAAGGCTCCTGTCTTAGCCTTAACTGGACAGGCTGCTCAAAAAGATATGGGAACGGACTTTCAGCAGTATGTCGATCAGCAGGAGTTGTTCAAGCCATTCGCGACCTATTCTGCAAATCTAAACAGTGAAAGTGCTATTGTAGATTTGCTTCAGAAGGCAGCTGAAATTTCTCTTCAACAGAGTACCGTTACACATATATCAGTTCCTAAGGATTTATTTGAAAAAGAAACTAAAGCAAGGGCACGACAGCTCCCTCGTATTTTAGAGGGGACAGGCTCCTTTGAACTGAACGATTTAGAAGAGGTATCCAAGGTGATGAAGCAGGCTCGACAGCCAATGATCTTAGCTGGTGCAGGAGCAAGAAAGGCCGCTGGGGATTTAGAAGAGCTTGCTATGACCTGGGGAGCAGGAATTTTAATAAGTCTAGGAGGTAAAGGAATCTTTAAAGATTCTACGCCTCATCTTCTTCAGGGAATTGGGGAAGGTGGAAATCCTCATGCGCCAAAAGTTTTTAAGGAAGCTGATGTTGTTTTAATAGTAGGTGCAACCTGGTGGCCAGAGGGATATGTTCCTGAAAATGCGACTATCATTCACATTGATCTAAATCTAGAGCATGCCAAGAAGAGAGTTGCTGCAGATTTTGGGATAAAGGGAAGAGCCGAGCAAGTTGTTCCTTTACTGCAACAAAGTGTGAATGGACACAAAAAAAATGATGAGTGGCTTAATCGTATAGAGACAATAGAAGAAAAATGGGCAGATCAAAATGAACAGGAAGGCCAAATAGAAGGGGCGCCAGTCCATCCATCTCGAATAGCTAGAGGTCTAGAACAAACGGTGGCAGACGATGCGGTCATCACTTTAGATACAGGAGATGTAACAGTCTGGATGAACAGGAACTTCCGACAAACCAACCAAAAGGTACTCTTTTCAGGCTATTGGCGTTCCATGGGCTTTGGGCTTCCAGCAGCAATGGCTGTAAAGCTGGAGCAACCAGAAAAACAAGTGGTAGCTGTGGTGGGTGATGGCGGTCTTGAAATGACGTTAGCCGACCTATTGACTGCTACTCGCTATGGGCTAGATATCACGGTAGTCGTTTTTAATAATGGAGCACTTCAAATGGAAAGTGATAAAATTCAAGCGTCCGGCAATGAAGAGCTAGGTACACAACTTACCAACCCAAATTTTGTTCAGGTGGCAGAAGCCTGTGGATGGAAAGGGTTTCGAGTTGAGAGTGATGAAAATTTAGAAGAGTTACTAAGTCAAGCCCTTCAAACAAAAGGGCCAACATTGGTGGATATATACACAGAACAAGCATTCTTCCCAGAGACAGAATAACCGTATAAAGAAGTCCTTATTAATAGGGCTTCTTTTTTTATATGAAAGTAAATAACTTTAGCTCCTAAAAATAAAGTGAAGGTGCAGGCAACGTGGAATGTGCAATAGAACTTTTAAGTAAGGCAAATGTAGTTGAAATATAAGAAGGGTGAGAGGTAAAGGGATTTTTAAAAGGGAAAATCCACGTCCGCATGTGGTCAGACGTGGATCTTAATACCAATTAAAACATTGGAAATACGTAAGAGATTAGGAACCAAAGGATACCAAAGAATATTATTAAGTAAGCAGCATACTTGATGAAAGTTGCTCCTACCATCCCAGAATCTGTTCGTTCTTCACGATGTACTTCTACTCGTTTTTCTTCATCCATGTCCATTCCTCCTCTCGCCGTATTTTTGAATATATTTTAATTAGGAAGGTTAATAATTAGTTACCCACAAAGAAATCTGGATAAACCTTCCTCATATTGAAATGTGTTGAATGGCTTAGATTACTATATTAAAATGAAGAGTAAATGGAGGTAATATAATGACGACAGCTTTGCCGAATTGCCCGAAGTGTAGTTCTGAATATACATATGAGGATGGCTCTCTTCTAGTTTGTCCTGAATGTGCATATGAATGGTCATTGATAGAAGAAAGAGCAGAAGTAGTAGACGAGTTAGAAGTAAAGGATGCTAACGGCAATATCCTCCAAGATGGAGATTCTGTAACCGTTATTAAAGATTTAAAAGTAAAAGGAAGCTCCTCTACATTAAAAATTGGTACCAAGGTAAAGAGCATTCGCCTAGTAGACGGAGACCATAATATTGATTGTAAAATTGATGGATTCGGAGCTATGAAGTTAAAATCCGAATTTGTAAAAAAGAGTTGATTTGCACCCTTTCCAAGTGGAAGGGTTTTTTCTTTATAAAATGTTGTTATTAAGAATTTAATAAAAAAGATAGAAAGAATAGATTGAAGTTTTTCAAAAAAGATATCACTTTATGCAAGCGTTTGCATTATAATGAATATATCAAATATTTCTGATGGGGGTCGGAGAAGCATGAAAACAAATAAAGAGCCTTGGTGGAAACGAAGTGTGGTCTACCAAATCTATCCGCGGAGTTTTATGGACTCTAATGGAGATGGGATTGGAGATTTACCAGGGATTATATCTAAATTAGATTATTTACAGAGACTTGGCGTAGATGTTATTTGGTTGAGCCCTGTTTTTGATTCTCCGAATGACGACAATGGCTATGACATTAGAGATTACCGTACTATATTGGATGAGTTTGGAACAATGGAAGACTTTGATAGATTAATACAGGAAGCAGATGCAAGAGGATTACGTATCGTAATGGATCTTGTCGTAAACCATACCTCCGATGAACACGCCTGGTTTGTGGAATCGAAATCCTCGAAGGACTCTAAGTATCGAGACTATTATATTTGGAAAGAGGGAAAAAACGATCAGCCACCAAATAACTGGGGCTCTGTGTTTTCAGGCTCTGCATGGGAAAAGGATGAGGTAACAGAGTCTTATTACTTACATTTATTTTCAAAAAAACAACCAGATTTAAACTGGGAGAATAAGGCTCTTCGTGACGATATATATGAGATGATGACCTATTGGTTGGATAAAGGAATAGGTGGATTCCGAATGGATGTAATTAATTTCATTTCCAAAGTGGAAGGTCTGCCGGATGGAAAAGTGAATCCGGGTCAGGCGTATGGAGACGGAAGTCCATATTTTATAAATGGACCTAAAATTCATACTCATTTAAAAGAAATGAATGAACGAGTACTCCAAAACTATGATGTGCTAACAGTTGGGGAGATGCCAGGAGCTACACCAAAGGATGCGCAGCTCTATACAAATCCAGCGAACAAAGAGGTGAATATGGTATTCACCTTTGAGCACATGGATATCGATAGTGGACCTTTTGAAAAGTGGGACGTGAAGCCACTAGATTTAGTAGCATTGAAGCAAAACTTCCAAAAGTGGCAACATGCACTTCATGAGGTAGGATGGAATAGTTTATATTGGAATAATCATGATCAGCCTCGCATAGTTTCTCGTTTTGGTAACGATCAGGAATTTCGAGTAACTTCTGCAAAAATGTTGGCTATCTGTCTCCATATGCTTCAGGGAACCCCTTATATTTATCAAGGGGAAGAGCTAGGTATGACTAACGTAAAATTTGATAGAATAGAAGATTACAAGGATATTGAAACTATTAATATGTATAACAGTAAAATAGAACAGGGAGTTTTAGAGAAAGATATTATGAGGGGTATTTATGCAAAAGGAAGAGATAACGCTCGTACCCCTATACAGTGGACGAAGGATGGCGGATTTACAACGGGGATTCCCTGGATTCAAATGAACCCAAATACTAACGAGATTAATGTAGATCAGGCATTAGATGATAAAACGTCTGTTTTTTATACGTATCAGAAGCTTATTGAGTTGAGAAAAGAACACGACATCATCACGTATGGTAGCTTCCATTTGCTATTACCCAATAATCCAAGCCTTTTTGTGTATAAGCGAAAAACTGAGAAGGAAGAATGGCTTGTCATCACGAATTTCTCTGATAATACGGAGAAGCTTGAATGGACAAGCTGTGAAGTGGATGGACTAGATGGAAAAGTAATAATAGCTAACTATGACTCTCAAGAATTGGGAGAACAAGGGATGAATGTACGTCCCTATGAGGCATTGGTATTAGCTTTTGAGAGGAGATTATAAAGTGAAGAAGGTACTTGGAGTAGATATTGGTGGAACAAAGATACGGATGGGTGTTGTCAATGAAGCTGGCGAAGTGTTAGCAGATATTACAGTACCAACCGAGCTGCCATTATACCCTTATTTAGAGGAACAAGTTTTAAAGGTCAAGGCTGAGTTTCCAGACATCACAGGGGTTGGTATTGGGACTAGAGGAATTGTAGATGCGGATACTGGGACCGTGACGTTTGAGAAGGAGCTTCCAGGTTGGGAAGGTACACCTGCCAAACCTCTATTAGAAGCTGCTACGGGACTGCGAGTAGAATTGAATAACGATGCTAATTGTGCAGCTCTTGCAGAAGCACGTATTGGCGCAGGACAGGGATTTTCTAGGGTTGTCTGTATTACAGTAGGCACCGGGTTAGGCGGGGGCTTTGTTTTTGATGGACAAGTTATGAATGGTGCAAACGGTGGATCAGGAGAAATCGGTCATTTGATCTTATATCCAAATGGGTTAGTTTGTGGTTGTGGTAGACCGGGCTGCAGTGAACAATATGTGTCGGGAACTGCACTAAAGAGGTTAATCAAAGAAGAAGATGTGGTAGACCCGACAACAGGTGAATTGGCGAAACCACATACTTTATTTAAGTTGGCCTCTCAAAATATAGAAAGTGCGAAGCTTGCAAGAGATCGCTTTTTAGCAGACTTTGCTATTATCATTTCTACCCTTCAAGCGGTTCTAGATATGGATTGTATTGTGATCGGTGGAGGCGTTTCGGAATCAGCTGATGAATGGTGGGACTTGCTTCTAGAAAAAGTTAAGCCATTATTGATAAAACCAGTAGAAATTAAACGAGCAGCCTTCGGTAACGAAGCAGGCATGCTTGGAGCTGCAATGCTTGTAGTATAAAAACGGTTTGCTTTATAGTGAAAAATTGACAAGCGGTCGGTTTTACCCAATAATCGATCGGTATCAATATTCGGGCGGAATAGCGAAAAAAACGCAAAACACGACCCAAAAAATAAAAATGTAGCCCCAAACAGGGGCTACATTTTTAATATCCAGGCTTTTTAAGGATTTTAAAGATATTGCGTTTATAGTCTTCTACACCTGGCTGATCAAAAGGATTAATATCTAGCAAGTAAGCACTATAAGCACAAGCCATCATGTAAAAGTATAATAAGTGACCGATATGCTTTTCGTCCAGTTGTTCCATCATTAACGTTATTTGAGGAACGCCTCCGGCTAAATGAGCAGATGCTGTTGCTTCGTGACATGCTTTGTTGAAGTCGTGTAAAGTCAAGCCGCTTAAGTAATTTAGTTCATCACGATTATCTTCTGCCTCAAAGACAGTCAGGTCATCTGATGCTTTTTCTACCATTAGAAACGTTTCAAACAGCATACGTTTACCATCTTGGATGTATTGTCCTAAGGAATGCAGATCCGTTGAATATAGAACAGAGGCTGGGAAAATACCTTTTCCTTCTTTTCCTTCACTCTCACCAAATAACTGCTTCCACCATTCTTGGACATACGTCAGCTTTTCATCAAAGGTTGCCATGATTTCTACTGGATAACCCTTATCATATAAATGCTTTCGTATTACAGCATATTTAACTGCAGCATTTGATTTAATATCAAATACTTGTAACTCCTCTTCTGCTTTTTTAGCTCCTGCTATCAATCGCTCAATATCATGCCCAGCTGCTGCGATTGGTAGTAGACCAACCGCTGTAAAAACAGAATAGCGGCCACCAATGTCACCTGGTACCACATATCGTTTATAGCCCTTTTCCTTAGCAAGTGATAATAAAGCGCCCTTTTCCTCATCCGTAGTCACAATGATACGAGATGCTGATTCCTCTCCATAACGTTCCTCCATGTATTGGCGGAGAAAACGGAAAGCTATAGCTGGCTCAGTTGTTGTGCCAGACTTAGAAATAACGTTTAGAGTTACTTCCTTAGAGTCTAGGTAGGCAATCAATTGCTTTAAATAAGACCCACTTACCAATTGTCCTGCGAAGATGACCTCTAAATGGTCATCCTTTTGGAAGGGAGTAGAAAGTGCCTCAAGCACTGCCTTTGAACCAAGATAGGATCCTCCGATTCCAATTACAACTAATACCTCAGAGTTTGAGCGTATTCGATCTGCTGTTACTTTAATATCTTGAAGGAACTCTGGAGTTAGGGAGCTTGGCCAATTCACCCAGCCTAGAAAGTCTGATCCCGTACTCGTTTTTGTTTGAATACCCTCATGAATAGCCTGTAATTTTTCATGTAGTTCAGCTGAAACCAGACCCTGATAGTCCTCTGAGTAATTAACGGAAATGTTCATGAAATACCCCCTTATCTTGCATTATTTAATGTGACTTAATTTTACCATATTCAACTAGAAAAAGTTAAAAAGGAGCTATGAGACTATTGATTGAAATTTAACCTATTCATGCTATTGGCCGAGTTGTCTCTTTTACGAATTGTATATATTGATAGTAGAAATTACAGGGAGGAGGATAGAAATGAAGATAATGCAAATTGACTTGTGGATATCTAACTATGAAGAAACAGTCGCTTTTTATCAGCATACATTGGAGCTTCCTTTAAAGTCCTGGAATGAGACAGAGGCTACATTTCAGGTCGGAAATAGTGTACTTAAACTAATAAAGGATTTGAAAGCGAGGAATTATTACTACCACTTTGCATTTAATATCCATGCTAATATGTTTCAAAAGGCCAAATCGTGGCTTCAAGAACGTGTTACTTTATCGACAGAGGATGGGGAGGATGAGGTAGAATTTGCCGGTAGATTTAAAGCGACATCCTGCTATTTTGAGGATCCTGCAGGGAATATAGTAGAATATATAGCAAGAGATGGTATTGCCCCATCATCGGAATCCACACATTTTTCCACACGAAACGTTATTGAAATTAGTGAAATTGGTTTAACAACAAAGAACATCCTTAATAGTGCTGAGCAAATATTACATTTAGGTATACCTCCCCAAGATGGAAAAATAGTAGACGAGGTAGATTATTTGAACTTCATGGGCGAACAAGAAGATGGAGCATATATCCTGCTTGGACCAGTAGGAAGAACGTGGTTTTTTTCACACAAAAAATCAATTGAATCGCCAGTAACGATCTATACGGATAGAGGTATAATCAGTAATCTTTTGTAGATGATACCTGCTAGCAATAGCAAGTGGTAATACAATTAATCTCTAGTTCCTTTTCTAGTTTAAAAAATCGTATAATACGTTTATGTTGTTAAATTTAGTCAACTCAAATAAGTAATGAAATAAAAGGTATGAACATATAGAAAAGAACAAAAATACTTCATAAATTGATTTTCCTATTGGCTTACGTTCAGTGGGGTAATTGATAAGCTATCATTACAGCAATCGTGTCATTTGTCATGGTTTATCAGTTGCTCTGCTTATACATAAAATAGATTAAAAGGAGAAACCCATGTTAAGTTATAAAAATTCAACTAAAGAGATCAAGGACAGCGGTACAGAAACAGCAATCATATCGCTTGGGGCAACGGAGCAGTTTGGCCCATATTTGCCCATGCACTTAGATACATTAATAGCAGAAGTCTATGCTAATTCCTTTGGAGAAGCTTTACAGGCGTATGTGTTGCCAACTATACCTTTTAACACCTCTGAAGAACATGCCAACTGTATAGGAACTGTTACTGTTAGTCCTAACATTTTGACAGCTATGATTGAAGAGATAATTACAAATTTACATAGACAAGGTTTTAAAAAATTTGTGATTTGTAATGGTCATGGAGGAGCCTACTGGGAATCAGCATTCGTAAAGTATATTAATTTTAAATATCCAGAGTTGCTCGTCATTACTACTCATCGACATTTAGCATGGGAAGAGGCCCTGAAGGAAGCGGGGATAGAAGGACTTAATGAGACTCATGGAGGTCTGCTATCTGTTTGTACAGCCATGTGGCTTTGTCCTGAGTTAGTAAAATTAGAATCCATGGGATCGGACGTTCCTACAGAAAACAACAAATTTGCCGATTATATTTTCTGGGACAAGCTAACTGCGGACGGATGTTGGGGGAAATTTGAAAAGGATCATTACACCCCTGAAGAGCTTGCTAATATAGGGGAAAAATTTTGGACAACGTATATTTCTAAAAGAAGTGAAAAGTTAAACTCCGTAATGGAGGAGGCATATAGAAGGAAAATGACTTAAAACGGGAGAAAGAGAGGAGACCACTTTCTAACGAAAATATTTTTCTTTCCTACCATAAATAAAAAAAGTCATGACAAGTGGTCATGACCTTTTTCTATTACTGAACTTCCATATGTAAATCTCCAGTTTTAGCTAATCCTCGTGCTTTTAACAAATGATAAGCGGTCAAAGAAATAACTGCAGGTAAAATTACTCCTAATACTATATACATCAGCAATACTCCAATTCCTTGGTTTGCTAGAACATTTAGTGGAGCAATAAATGAATTTAGCCCGAGTCCAGCTAATGTGTAAGGTACCTCAAAATTAAATAATAAAATAGCAATTGGAGCGCAAATCACAGAGGATAGAAACGGACCTATTACTAAGCATGGATTTTTCACCAAATTTGGAACTTGTACTTTAGGAGTTAGGAATGATTGTGCAATGTTGGCTCCTAAATCATTTTCTTTAAAGGACATAGCTGTCCATCCTGCAAATTGAGCTGTACATCCTATTAATGCTGCAGCACTTGAAACTGGATCCAGCTGTAAGGCAATGGCAATTGCTGCGGAGGAAGCAGGCGACATAAGAAAAATACTCCAAACGAGAGCAATAACAATGGATCCAACCAGAGGTGATCCTGATACAGAGCTTGCTATAAATCGACTTAATTGTTCTAAAAGAGGAGTAGTTACAGCGGCCAAGCCGACCCCGACAACCCCGCCTATAAGAATTGCTGCAAAAGGAATGGCTAGCATATCCAGTTTTGTTTTCCCTGCAATACGTTTTCCGACCCATATAGCAACAATTGCTGCTAATACTGCACTAATCGGTTGCCCTGTTGTCAGAACCCAAATTCCATCTTGGAGTATTAAAGCATTGGCCCCTATAGTACTACAAGCCATAGCACTAAAAATAACTAATGTATTACCACCGAGCTGATAAGCTATACCTGCCCCTATTGCGGGAGCAAGCATCAATTGAGCTGTTTTTCCAATAGCTGTAAAACCATCCCAGCCTGTAAACGTACCAATTGTCTCGATAAGTAGTCCAATTCCTAATGTTACAAGTACGGCATTTGCAAGTCCTTGTGAGCCTTTATACATTCGATTGATTAAGTACGTCTTAGTTGCCTGTTTCATAGTGAATCCCCCTAATTATATAATATATCGCATGAAATATATTGTTGAAAAAGAAAAAATAAAAAGTCCTTAATGGACTACAGCAATACATTATATTTGAATAACAAATAAATGTTATTCTAAACCGTTAAATTGTTATAATATTAATATAATTTTTATATACAGTCAATACTTATTTTCAGATAAAATAATAAAGAAAAGGGCTACCTTTAAGAGGTGGCCCTTTTCAATCGGATTTTATATAAATGGATTATAAAATCGTCCATTATTTATAAAAATAAATAAAACCATTAATAAAAATAGCATGAAAGATAACAGAATAGCTATTAAATCTCTTCTTCTGAACTCTTTTAAACTGAACCATGATCTTGTTTTAAATTTCCCAAAACCTCGCAGATCCATTGTGTTACTGACAGTTTCTATTCGCTCTAGGCTAGAGAAAATAAGCGGCATTATAATAGATCCAGCATTTTTAATACGGGTATATAATCTTTCGTTGCGAGACATGTCCACACCGCGTGCCTGCTTCGAACGAGAAATTGTTTTAAAATCCCTTTGTATATCTGGGATATAGCGAAGGGCAATAGAAACAGAGTAGGCAAGACGATAGCTTACACCAATTCGGTTTAATGAGGCTGCGAACTCACTTGGATGTGTAGTGACTAAGAACAAAAGAGCGGGAGGGATGACGGCAAAATACTTCAATGTAATATTAAGCTGATAAAATAATTGCTCCTGCGTTAGTGAGTAACGTCCCAGAGATCCTGTGAGTGGATGGGAAGTGCCGTAAATAGTTGTCCCATGCTGGGGGGCAAACAAAAATATAGCTATATTGTTTAACAATAAAAAGACTAAGATGAAACCGAGGACAAAGCTGATATCCTTTAATTTAATATCGGATACATAAAACAATATAAAGCTCCCAAGTAGCAACACCATTAACACTCTTGTGTCATAGGTTAACATAGCCGCAGTGGACCAAAGCAGAAAACATATCAGCTTGGTGGAACCTGTCAGGCGATGGATAATAGAATCACGGTCAAGATAGCTTAGCAGTTCGTTGCCCATTAAAGCGCACCTCCCGATCGTATTGTATAAATTGCTCTACAAAATCAGAGGGATGCTCCATCTTGAGCTGTTTTGCAATTTCGTATAAGGAGGATTCTTTTAAGTTTGCCTCCTGGATTAAGGTAGGGTTAGATAAAATATGTGCAGGGGAATCATCGACTAAAATTCTTCCGTTTGAAAGGACAATGGCTCGATCTGTGTATTCCGTCATTAGGTGCATATCATGGGTGATTAGTATAATTGCTGTACCATTTTTCGCTAAATTTTCTAAGAACATCATTAACTCTGTAGTATGCTTGTAATCCTGCCCCGCAGTTGGTTCATCCAATAAAATAATTGGAGGTTCCATTACAAGGATAGAGGCAATGGATAAACGTTTTTTCTGCCCATAGCTTAAAGCAGCAATTGGCCAATTTCTCAATGGGTACAAACCACAAATTTTTAATGTCTCCTCCACACGTCTTCTCGTCTCTTTATCGGATAACTCGAATTGAGCAAGCCCAAATGCAACCTCATCAAGGACATTTTGTTTTGAAAACATATGATTGGGGTTTTGCAGAACAAAGCCTACGCGATGTGCACGTTCCATTATAGAGTCGTTAATCGCATTGAATCCTTCAAAATAAATAGTACCTTCTGTAGGACGTTCAAATCCACAGATAAGAGAGGAGAGTGTAGACTTACCGGTTCCATTTGCTCCAATAAGACTGATCATTTCACCTTTATGTAATTGAAAGGAAACATTTTTAATAATGTCTAGGCCGTTCCCATAGTGGAAGCTAATATTATCTAATGTCAGTACAGGCTCATTTTTAAAACCTAACTGAATAGGCGAGCATCTTGCATCACTAAATGCTTTTAGTTTTTGATGAAAGGAATCATTCACGATGGAGTCTACCTGAGTTAAGTTAATCTGATCATTCAGTTCACAGCCGGCATATTTCAAAGCTTTAATATAGAGTGGCTCTCGTATCCAGTTATCCGTCAATAATGACCCTGTCAGAAGCTCATTAGGGGTACCATCCGCTATAATACGACCGTGATTCATTAATATAATACGGTCGATAGGCTCAGACAAAACATCCTCTAGTCTATGCTCGACAATAATAATTGTTTTATTAGAATCCACTTGAAGCTGGTGAATCAGCTTCATTGCATCCTTTCCAGATGCCGGATCAAGGTTGGCAAGAGGTTCATCAAACAAAAGAATATTAACGTCATTTACTAAAACACCAGCAAGAGCGACGCGCTGTTTTTGCCCGCCGGAAAGTTCATGAATTCGAGAGTTTAAGTGCTCAGACATTTTTACTAGTGCAGCGGCTTTTTGAACACGTTCATGCATCTTTTGCATAGGAACTGAATTATTTTCCAAAGCAAAGGCTATATCCTCTCCAACTGTAAGGCCGATAAACTGTCCATCTGTGTCCTGTAGAACAGTCCCTACTTCCTGCGAGATAGTAAATAGATCAAGTTCCCTTGTTTCTTTTTCTTGAATGGTAAGATTTCCTGTAATTTCACCTTTATAAGCAAAAGGAACAAGCCCGTTCAAGCAATGAACGAGCGTGCTCTTTCCGGAGCCAGATGGTCCAACGATTGCTACTTTTTCTCCTTCATAAATTGTTAAATTAATGTCATGTAAAGTAGGCTCGGATTGACTATTATATTGAAAGTTAAAGTGTTTAAACTCGATGACTGGCTTTTTCATGTGAATCTCCTTATCTACTTATTCCTCGTAGCTCAGGCTTCCTTTTTTGGTTCTTGTCTTTGCATAAGCAGTAAGCAAGAGTGTGCCAAGTATTGCAACAGTACCAATATTAGAAATAGCGGCTACGATTCCTTGTGTAAATACCTTGTTTGCAGGCTCTGCATAAATGATAATATCTAGTAATGGAGCTACTAAAGCCCATGCAATAGCCTGAACTATGATTTGAACGATATTAAATAAAATAATATGCTTTTTACCAAATTCTCCATCCTCAAAAGAAAACCTTTTAAAATATAACCCGATACCTAATCCTACAATTGCGGATGAAATGACCCAGCTCCACCAAATAGAACCGTAAGAAGTAAGGTCGTTTAAAGCATGACCAAATAACCCGACAAATAAACCTGCTATTGGTCCAAAAATAGCTGAAATAAGTGCTAGAAAACCATAGGATGTTTGAATCGTTGTGTTCGGTATTCCTGTAGGGACTGCTGCAAATTTGGCTAGTATCAAGAACACCGCCGTTCCAATACCTATCGCTACAACAGTCTTTGTTGAAAAGATAGACTTTTTCATTCTTCATTTCTCCCCGTATTTATATTTTAAAACCAGTCATCCTTGTTAATTGATTGCAATAGCAGCTTTTCGAATAGTTATTTCTGTGCTAGAACCAGTGAGAACTTGGTAGGTATCGGCAAAGGAACCTTGGTTTAATGCAATTCCGATATTATCCAGAGAATTCACGTACATGAGAGCTTCTCCGATCCCTGCCGCAGCGAAGGAGCGACCATAGGTGACTATTCCCTCATAAACAAGTTCTCCGTCTATGGTGAGAGAGACTTCAAAGGCATCTCCATAGGTAACGTCCAGCTGTTTAAATTGAAGTCGGCGAATATTGGTCCAGAGATTGCCGAACGGTCGATCAATGACGTCAATAACACCCGTAATGCAGTTATCTTCAATAATTGTTTCCTTAAGTGGTAGCTCCACGATAAGAGAAAGGGGGATAGATGGTCCAATATCCTCCAAACTTATTTCTCCTGCTGCTAAACGCGCTCCTGTATAAGCAAATATATCTCTACCATGAAATGTATGTGATTCTCCAGATTTTGGTAGGCGATTCTTGCTTTCATCAATTTCTCTTACTTCTTTAATACCAATAAATCGGTTAACGTGCGTTAATGTCCCATTGTCCGGAGTGACAATATACTGATCCTTCACTGTTTTCACAACTACACTTCTTCGATCTGATCCAACGCCTGGGTCTACTATGGAAACGAACACTGTGTCACTTGGCCAATAGTTGATGGTTTGTAGGAGACGATAGGATGCCTCCCAAATATTGTACTGAGGAATCTGATGAGTTAAATCGAATAACGGCAGCCCACGCTTCACGCTATTGGCTACCCCATGCATAGCGCTTACTGCCCCGTCGTTAATACCAAAATCTGATTGAAATACTAATAATCCCTCTGTCATGTTTAAACACTCTCCTTATTATTTTTGTGGAGGAGAGCGAATTAAAAAACTCGCCCTCCTCAATCATTGGATTGAAAAGGACGAGATACTCGTGTTACCACCTTTGTTCACTGCTTACTCACATAAGCAGCCTCAGCAGTGCAGAATCCTATTAAGATGGATCCTAGACTGTGGTGTGGATAACGGGTACCAATCCCGCTAGCATCTCAGGCGCAGGTAACTAACTGCACGTTCAATGTAGTGCTCAGAGGCCATTGTTCAAATGGTGTTTTCTGCTTCTTTTCAGCTACCGAAGCTCTCTATGGAGAAATCTACCCATTTTACTTTTTCTCTTCATCGCATTAACTTATTATAGAGAATTTACAATTAATTCTGATAACTGTCAAGTGTTTTTTTAGTACTTTATGATGGGCTATAAAATTGTTGCTTGTGTCTTTTCCCATTCTTCTCTTAAAATACCCATTCGAATGGAGTCATAGTAAACACCATTATATAAGCGTACTTTGCGAATTCGCGCCTCCATTGTCATACCAAGCTTTTCTCCAACCCGAATCATCCGTTCATTACCTGACCAGGTGGTATAGCCTACTCGGACAAGTGGCATTGTGGTAAACAGGTGATTCATCCAAAGTTTTAAAGCACGTGTGCCAAGTCCCTTACCCCAGCTTGGTGCCTCATGGAAACCAATACCCATTTCAAGCCATTTAGAAGGTTCATGTTCCCAATAATATGACACGATACCACGTAATATTCCATCTACCTCGATACCCCAGAACCTTTCGCTGTCTACATAGGTATCTGCTTTTTCCATAAATACATCATAAGGAGTTGGTTTATATTCATAGTAAGGAGCATCCCATTCTTTCCACTCTGGCTTCTCGTCCTTACACATTAATTCCCAAAGTCTAGGTAAATCATTGTATTTAATTGGTCGGATCATTAACTCTTGATCTTGATACATTCTGTTTCCTCTTTTCATTTTTAGTTATGTTTTCATCTGTTTGTTTGATAAGAGAATTTATTATTTATCTACTTTTCAATCACCATTAAATTGTTTTTCATTTAAACCACTCCCTTCATTACTAATAAAATATGTTGAGATAATTTCATTATCAATCACGCACGTACAAAGAGAAAGAACATTCGGGATATATATAAAGTATAATAATTTCCGCTTTAGTCGGACGCTTTCCGTGGGGTGAGCGATAAGCCATCACCGGCGCTGTCGCGCACGTTGTGATGTCTTATCTGTCTCACTGATCCCACAGGAGTCGCCGCCTGTCGCTACAATCAGAGGTGGTGTGGAACTAAGAAAGTCAGATGATAATCTAACTTAGCTATTTAAGCTATTAGTTATATTCCATTTATAAAGGCAGGAACTATAGATGCCGATTTCCGCTTTAGTCGGACGCTTTCCGTGGGGTGAGCGATAAGCCATCACCGGCGCTGTCGCGCGCGTTTGTGATGTCTCATCTGTCTCACTGATCCCACAGGAGTCGCCGCCTGTCGCTACAATCAACATAGAGAATAATATTTCATTCGTGTTTTTTGTAATGATTATTTTTTATGTCCAATTCAATTATATGTCAATTTTAGAAAAATGAAAAAATATTTTGTGCTATAATATTGTTACTTTAATGCAGAGAGGGGATAGTTCTATGTTTTGTATATTTACTTTGTTAGAGGTGAAATATCTAAACTAAGGAGAGTCAAAATGAAATTAGAAACTGAGAGATTAGAAATTATCCCCTGTACACAAGAATCTGCTCAAATAGCAGTGGAGCAGAGTTATGACAACGGTCCACAGATTTCCATGTCATTAGAAATGCTAAAAGCAGATGCTACATCATTGGGGTGGGGGACATGGTTGGTAGTAGAGAAAAGAAATGGCAAAGTTATTGGGGATATCGGTTTTAAAGGGAAACCAGATGCAGATAACCAAATTGAGGTAGGCTACGGCTTTTTAAAGGAACATTGGAACAAGGGATATGCAACAGAGGCAGTAGGTGCAATTATGCAGTGGGCTTTTGCAACTGGCTTAGTGGAAGTGATCATCGCGGAAACACTCCTTGATAATTATGGTTCTATGAGAGTGCTAGAGAAGCTGGATATGAAAAAAGTAGGAACTAGTGAAGAAATGGTCAACTGGAAGCTAGTGAAGTAAAATAAAAAATCCTGTGTGGAAGCACAGGATTTTTTATAAAAAGTTCAATCTCATGGAAATGAATATTAGAACTATATATGTATCAGTTTCTCAATACTCTGCCTAGCTCCTCGATCGAGCTTACAATGACCCCATTTTGCTTAATCAATCCGATGACAAACAGATTTCGATACATAAATTGATTTTCTGTTCCATCTGCTATTAAAGCTTCAATTTTTTTCGTGTTCTCTCTACCTTGCTGGCGTGTATCAGTATAAAGAGCATAAATAGGGCGATCTAACATTGAGAACGCTCCAATCTCAGCTGCAACTCCAGAATCTATTTCCACTCCATCAATCACCGCAACTAAAAAGTCACTTTCCTTTAATGCTTCGATATCTGCACTTGCAATAAGCAAGCTATCTGCATAGGCCATTTTGTCATTGATGGCTGCGTTTTCTTGTGGCACATACAAGTCAACGCCCGGTAGTGAGGCACGAATCTCCTTTGCAACAAGTTCGTTCACTAGGCGATCTCCTAGACCAAATAATCCATTTGCTAAGTAACCTTTTTTCATCATTCATCCTCCATTTCCAACTTTCATTGTAGGCAATTTTAGAAGATATGCATAGAGGTAGAGGAAATTAGGATGGTCTAATAGAAATATTAAGGAGGGGGAATGACATATGAATAACAAGAGAATTTATTTTATTAGACATTGTAAGGCAGAGGGGCAGGAGCCGACTGCCGCTTTAACAAAAGATGGGTTGGAAAGTGCAAAAAATCTTGTGGAAATTTTAAAGGCTTTCCAAATTGACTATCTCATTTCTAGCCCTTATGAACGGGCGATACAAACGATACTGCCATTTTCTCAGGATACTGGCTTGCCTCTCCATATTCATGAAGGGTTAAGCGAGCGTGTGCTTAGTAAAGAGCCTATGGATGATTGGCTAGAGAAACTGAAACGTACCTTTTTACATAAAGATCTTAGCTTTCCTAGAGGAGAGTCTAGTGACGAAGCGCTAAATCGTATAAAAGAGGTCATCAATGAGGTGATAGGAAGGGATGACGTGACTAACGTAGGAATTGTATCTCACGGAAATATCCTTGCTCTTCTCTTCAATCATTACGATAATACCTTTGGTTTTGATCAATGGCTTCAAATGAAAAACCCTGACATCTTTTTGATAGAAAACAACATATTACAACAAGTGGAACTAAAAGAAATCCTGTCTAATTAAAGACAGGATTTCTTACGTGTAGTATTTTTTAAGCTTCTTTATTGCTAGAAGAACTAGAAGGAATTCGGATGTTGCTCATTTGACGCTCCTGTTCTTGCTCCGCGATGATATCGTTGTCCTCCGCATTATCGCGCGTTACTTTTTGAGTTAGAATAGCACCAACAGCCACTAAAATCATTACTGCAATATAATATCCTTTTTCATTAAGCTGCAAATTATCTGCATTATAAAGACCAATACTAAACATAACAACCCCTGCAAATAACGTGAAATAAGCTAGCACTGTAAAAGCCATCGTATTTCTTCTTCTATACCTCTTTGTGTTCATGACATACGCCCCTTTGTATTGGTTGTAATTGTTATTATATGAATTATATTCTAGCATTAATGTATAATAGTGTAAAATATTCTAAAGTATAAGATAATTCTTGGAGATAGATATATTAAAGACAATTTTCACTATAATTCTACTTCTATATAAAACAGTTAGAGAGCTTGCAGTATAAATAAAAAATAAAGGAGAAAAAAATGGAATTCAGGATACCAGAATTTTCGGAGATACAGACACTAACATCTAGAATAAATACTATTCAATCGATACCTAGAAATCCTATGGGAGCACGGATATTGATGAGAGGTAATACTCATGCCTTTGCAGTAAAACATATTCCAGGGCCAGCCTTTAACACGGTTAGGGGTATTAATGATCAGGATTTAGATTACTTAGATGAAATTCTTCACTTTTATAGGGAGCATGCTATTTCGTTTCGAATTGAGGTTACTCCACAAAATAGTTCCGAGTCATTGTTTCTCAGGCTTTCAGAAAAAGGGTTTTATCAATCCGGCTTTCACGCTTCTTTTTTTAGGATTGCTGATAATATAGAAAGCTTTAGCAATCCATCTTCTATAGTGGTACGTCCTCTTCAGAAGGATGAATTCGACTTATTTGCTGCGATTTATGTAGAGGCCTTTGGTTTGCCTTCTTCTATACAAGATGGCATAAAGCAAAACAACCAAGTTTTATTTGATGTACCGGGCTGGGAGTTTTACTTAGCGCTTCGACATAATGTTCCGATTGGCATAGGAGTTATGTATGTGGAGGGGGAGCTTGCCACATTGGCAGCAGCTGCTACTCTACCAGATTATCGAAATTTGGGAGTGCAACATGCCTTGCTGCACAAGCGAATAGAGAAAGCTATCGAAAAAGGGGCAAAATACATTACTAGTGAGGCTGCCTTTGGGAGTGTTAGTCATAGGAACATGGAACGGATTGGTTTGAAGCTCGCCTATACAAAGGCTTTCTGGACAAAGCGCTAGGATTATAGAAGTGAAAGTAGAATTTTTGAGGTTCTCGCTTTATATATAACTGCTACTAGGATTATGTAAAATTGAATCAGATGCCTGTTTGGAAGAATTAGAAACGAAAAATTAATCCACAGTGAAGAAAGGCTGACGATTAATGACAGCTGCTGCTTTTATAAGAAATATACTAGGGATAGTTTTATTTCCCTTATCCCTTTGGAATCTATCGATGAACCAAAAAAATAAAATGACTCCTCCGGGGAAAATAGTTAAAACAGAAAACTCAAGTGTGCACATTATTAAATCAGGTGAGGGGCCAGTCACTGTTATTTTGGAGGCGGGATTAGGTTCTCTCTCTATTGATTGGTGCCAAATTCAGCCGGAAATTTCGAAGCGTGCCAAAGTCTTATCCTATGATAGAGGGAGTTACGGATGGAGCCAATCGACTAAAAAGTATCGCACGGCTCTTGATCACGTAGAAGAGTTAAAGGAAATATTAGTAAAGGTAGACCTTGCTCCACCTTATTTGTTAGTAGGTCATTCCTATGGTGGGCTAATCATGAGGTTGTTTGCAAGTATGCACCCTGAACAAGTAAAAGGTTTAATCCTTGTTGATTCCGTACATGAGAACCAATATATGCCTGGCAATCAAAACAAAGGGTTTAAACATAAGGTTACATTCGGATATGTTATTTCCTTAACTGGCTTCCCGAGATTATTAAAACAAAAGGTAGGACGAAAATTTTTAACTGGTGAATACCAGCGTTATTTAAATTACACTGGGTATACTCTAGGTGCGTACCAAACGATATATCAAGAATATAAGGATAGCCCTATTTCAGCGCAACAACTAAAAGACTCAGCAGCTATTCATAAGGATATTCCGGTAGTTGTCATTAGCTCCAACAATTCCACTAAACAATGGAAGGAGCAACAACTTCTATTAGCGAAACTGACATCGAAAACAGAGCATATTCAAACGGATAAGGGGCATTCCATCCACTTGGAGGATCCTACTGTAGTCACGGACACTATTTTCAAGCTGTTGGAAAGAGAGGCTACAAGTCATGTTTGATATAAAAATGGTTATTTCTGAGATAAAGAGCTTAAGCCGCCCTTTTCTTTTGGGCATAGATGGGTTAAGTGGAGCAGGAAAGACTACCTTTACGAACGAGTTAGTAAAGGAGATAGAGAGAGCAGGACATCGAATAGTAGTAATTCATCTAGATGATCTAATAGAAGAACGAATACGTCGATACAATACTGGAAAGCCCGAATGGCATGAATACTATCATTTACAATGGAATGCTTCAGAGATTCAAGAGAAACTGTTTACGGCTGTTCATCAGAAAGAAAAATTACTTCAGCTTAAGTTTTATAATGCGCATGAAGATCGATGCTATTTGAAAGAGGAATCTATAGAGAATTGTACGGTTGTTTTGATAGAAGGAATATTTCTTCAGCGTAAGGAATGGCGTTCCTTTTTAGACTATGTTATTTACTTGGATTGTCCGAGAGAGCTTCGAAATGAACGGATTTTAATAAGAGAATCCTATACTGGTGACTTGAAGGAAAGAATAAATAAATACGAAAGGAGATATTGGAAAGGAGAAGAATATTATTTAAAAGAAGTAAATCCAATAGAACAGGCAAACATTATAATCAAGAATGGGGAGAAATAGTATGAAGCAAGCATTATTAGTGATCGATGCACAGCAAGATTTAATAGAGGGAAATGAGCAGGAGAAAAGTGTTTTTCAAAAGGAACTGCTAATAGAAAACATTAATCTTGTAATATCAAAAGCTTTGGATTCAGATGCTCAAATTATTTTTGTTAGAGACTTGGATATTGCAGAAGGTAAAGGGGCAGGGTTTGAAGTGCACCAAGCAATAGACATACCTACTGAAGTCACTTTTTTTAATAAAAAGGCAACTAATGCATTCTATGGTACTGGACTAAAAGAATACTTAGCGAAAGAGAATATTCAACATGTAGTCATTGCGGGATGTTCAACAGAGCATTGTATAGATACGGCTGTTAGAACTGCAACGGTAAATGGCTTGGACGTTACTTTAGTTGGCGATGGACATTCGACCGCTGACTCTCCTGTTCTTTCGGCAGAGCAAATTATTAAACATCATAATAAAACTCTACATGGACATTATAATGTAGACAATTTTTCTGTTGTAAGAAATGCAGAGGAAGATCTATTTACACCGACACACGATACTTATAGATAAAAAAAGTAGCTCTTCCCAAATAGGGAGGAGTTTTTGATAGGTAAGATAAGATATTTATGGGTAAGTTCCAAATCGGAAAAATAGGTTCTCAAAAGCTGTATCCTCGCTTTTCTTTTCTAAATTTAATAAAAGGGAAAGAAGAGTCTTCTGGAGAATGAGTAAATATCTAAAGATGTATATCTAATTAGGAGGATTGTTATGTTTAATGAGGTGAAAATAGAGCAATTAACATCTACCGAAGAACATATGGAAGAGCTGTCTGAGTTGCTAATACAAGTAGTTGAAGACGGTGCTTCCATTGGCTTTTTACCTCCACTAGAGTTAGCAAATGCAATGGGATATTGGGAGGATGTCTTGAGACCAGATGTACTGTTATTTGTGGCGAAGAGGAACAACCGTATAATAGGTAGTATTCAATTACATCTTTGTAGCAAGCAAAATGGCCAACACCGTGCCGAAATAGCTAAACTTATGACTCACCCACACTACAGACGAAGCGGTATAGGGCGTCAGTTAATGTTTAAGGCTGAAAATAGAGCTCTGAGAGAAGGAAGGACTTTATTGGTGCTGGATACAAGAGAAGGTGACCCATCAAACAAACTATATACATCACTTGATTATATCCAAGCGGGTAAAATTCCTGATTACGCTGAGTCAGCGGGAGGAGAATTCCACGCTACTGTGTTTTATTATAAAAAGATAAATGAATGAAAATACTGGAAGTGATTAAATAAATACCTAGCTATCCCTTGATTATCATTACATTATAGAAGGTAAAAGGTAACGCATGCTATGAAGTAGCATGCGTTTTTTTATACTCCTAATAAAACTTTAGGCTCACATAAAGTGAAAAAAATAAATAAAAATAGAGAAAAAGGGTATCTTTTTACCTGTTTTATAGGTCGTAAAACAACTTAAAATGACTATCTTTGTAGAAAAGTCAGAAGTTTCAGAGAATCTATTGAAACGAAATACAACGAAAGTATAATTATGGTTATCTTCTGTTACGAAATAATTATAAGTTAACTAGAAGTGGTATAAAAAATAATCTTATTACCTATAAGGAAGAGAGATGATAGTTATAAAGAATTATGTAAGAGCAATTTGAATCATGTAGTTAAGCGCTACTAGAAAGGAGTGCCAACTATGAAAAAAAGAGCAATAGGATTTATTTTAATATTTTCTGTATTACTTGGTTCCAGTACTATTTACGCTAGTGGCATTCCAGAGGCTAGCTTCTCAAAATGGTATGGACATGCTTTCAAGAAGGAAAGTGAGATTTTTAAAGAAGTTACCATTTCTGGTCTCAAAGAGATTGGGAGAGAAGTTAATAATTTCTTACAAGAAACGAAAGAGAATGTTACTAGTTCAATCACTTTCTTTGTAAATGAAGAAATAGATAAAACCAACTCTCGATTGGCAGAGCAAGAAAAATCAATACAAGAAGAATTGCAAGCAAGTGTTGTTGATCTGGAAAATGCAAACTTTGATAATTATCCTGATGAACAGAAAATGAAAGAAGAAATTAATGCAGAAGTAGAAGTTATTTTAGAAGACCTACTAAATGAATTGTAAGTATTGTATAAAACAAAAAATAGTATCTATAGAAAAGGAAGTCTATCAATGAAAAAAACAATAAAACGAAAAGTAGTAGCAGGAGCGGTTGCAGTAGCATTCTTATCAAGTACTGGGGTAGCTTTTGGGGCAACAGACGCTGGAGCTGGTATTAAAAGCTGGTATGATTCGCAATTTAGAAAAGCCACTACTGAGGTTGCTTTCGAGACAGCGAAGCATTCTATAAATAAGTTCGGAGAATTAAAGAGTGCTACTACAGGCTTGAAGCAAGAAGCCAGCACAGATATAAATTCTACGAGAGATATCGCTACTACTAATGCAACGGATGGGATTAAAGCAGAAAGTAAAAAATATATTGACTCCGTGAATGCTAAAAAAGTAGAAATACAAAATAATATAGATAGCCAATTTATGGAAATTGAAAAAGACGCTAATGCAGCTTTAAAAATTACAAGTCTTGGGGCAAAGAATTTGGCTGAATATGATTTGAAAAGTCATACAGGAAAAGAGGGCCAAGCAGCGTTAGCATATGTAAATAAAGAAATTGATAAAACTACAAATGCTGCAATAACGGATTTGGAAACAGAAATTCGTGCTACTAAATCCTATTTACAAGGTCTGCTAGATTCGAAGAGTGATGCAACAGTTGAGAAAATTAATAAAGCAGTAGACGATGAGATTACAAGGATAATTGGTTTGATTACTGCTAAAACAGAGCAATTAGTTGCAACTCATCAAGCAGCTATTAACAATAAAGCGGCAGAACTAGAGGTGGCTTCTAAATTGAAGTTAGAAGCGCGTGTAAAAGAGCTAATTAACGAAAAGTAAGCAGATTGACATAATCCTGTTAATTTATATATTCACAAAAAACTATAAAAACTAAAGGAGATATTAAAATGAAATTATTGAAATCAGTTAAAGGTAAAGTAATGGTAGGAACAATCGCAGTAACATTATTTGCAGGAGCAGGAGCAGCATTTGGAGCTTCAGATGCTGGAACTAAACTAGGTGGTTGGTTTACAGGGCAATTTAACCAATCAAAAGCTGATTTAAGTACTAATGTAAATGGCTATGTAGGAACTAAGGTAGCTGAAACATTACCAAAATATAATGCGATGAAGGCTGGAACTACCACTAAAATTGAGAACGAGCGTAAAACTTCAACTGCTACAGCGAATGCTAATATTGATAAAGACTTAAAAGAGCACAAAGATGCTTTAGAAAAGAAAAAAACAGAATTAGTAACTTACACTAACACAGAATTCAATAAAATTTTTGAAGCGGAAAAGAAAAAACTACATGATCTTGGTGTAGAGGCAGCAAGACAAGCGCAGGCTGATATGGACAAACACACATCAGAAAAGGGACAAGTAGCTTTAGCTACGTTAAATACGGAACTCCAAGCTACTACAGACAGAGCAATTGACGATTTAGAAGCGGCCATTGAAGCAGCTAAAACAAACTTACAGGGAAATTTGAATAGAAATGTAGAGGTTAAAACTGCTGATCTTAAGAAAATAGTAGATAAAGAAGTTCAAGATTTCCTTCTTTGGGCTCAAGGGATGGCCAACTTTTCAGCGCAAACACAAACAGACTTAATTAAAGCCACTGCAAAGCAATTTGAAGATGAGGCTAAAGCTGATATGGCAGCTCTAGTTGACGGAATTTGATGGAAATTATAGGAACCTCTTTCTCAAGAGGTTCTTATTCTTCAAAATGGAGGCATCAATATGGTGAGTAGAGTAGAGAAGTATAAGAAAAAGAGACGAATTAGAAAAAGTATTTTTATAGTAGCAGTTTTATTTTTAGTTCTTACATTTGGAACAGGGCTAAATAAAGCTTTAGCGGATTTAGATGTACAAACGTTATTAACCAATTGGTTCAATGAGAAGCAAAGTGTGTCTGTAAAAGACATTGAAGGTGCTGTCGCTTCTGAAACAGATCGACTGATGAGAGGACTTGGAGAAGATTTAGAGCAAGAAATGACTAAAGCTCAACAAGACTTAGTAAATTTCACCAAAACTCAAAAAGAGAGCCGTATTGCTGCATTGCAGTCATACGCACAAGATTTAAAATCTAGTTTGAAAATAGACAATTCGGAACAGGAAGCTGCTATCCTAGCAAATATCGACACAATCGTTGCTCAAGCCAAGGCTCAAATGGATGGTCAGGCTTCGGAGTTAAAGTTGTTGCCAGTTCCAGTTATACATCCAGTAGAAGCTTCTAGTCCAATTCAAACAACACCAGCTCCAAGTAACGAAGGTAAAGAAAATTTATCGCAACCCACTCCTCCTGATGTAACCCCTGAGAAGGACGGTACCGATGAGGCTATATCAGAAAAAACGGAACAGCCTAAAGCTGAAGTTAAGGCTAAAGAGGCAGAGCCAGTGATTGTGGATGTTTATACTATCACGGATTGGTTTGCAATGCCGAGTGTACAAAATGTTACAGTGGAAGAGGTAGAAATCCCAAATGGTGTGTTTTCGATAAATAGTACATTTTCCGATATATTAATGAATCCAAAGGCAGCAGATGCCATGAGAAGTATTCTTCGTGGAATTGAAAAGCATCCACATTTCGCTGAAATCCAATATAAGACAATAGATGAAATGTCTCGTATTTGTCCTTCGCTCTTTAATGAGACCATTTTATATATACTAAACAAATCGCTTGTTCAAATACAAATATAATGAGATAGCGAGTACCAGGTTGATCAACAACTGAATTTGTTGATGAATCTGGTACTCATTTTATTTTGGAGTAAAAATAATTACTTTTAAAAATAAAATATTTGCTTTTAAGAGTAATTTAGTTTACCATATAAAGTAACTGAGGAGGGATGATATGGAAGAGATACGACTGAATGTCGCTTTGCTTAGAAGAAAAGTGCCTAACTTAACGACAGCCGCTAAATCCATTGGGATTCGCCCGGCTACTGTTTCTAATTTATGTACAGGGAAGATTGATTTGGGGAAGGCGGAGGTTAAAACACTTGTTGGTTTAGCTTCATTGGCTAATTGCACGGTAGATGAATTGATCATTCGGGGGGAGAAGAAACATATGATTGAGACACAAATTAAAGCATTGGACTTTTTTGCACCACTAGTAAAGGAAGGGACAATTGGATTAGTGGCTAGACCGGGGATGGGACAGCTAGTAATACTAGCAGAGCTAATGCATCGTTTTAAGGAAAGTAATCACACTTCTGTGTTTTTATTGCCGCAAAAAGAGCATAGTGAGCTAGAAGGGACAAAAGAGCTAGCAGATTATATAACTACTTCTGTTGAAGATGCATATGAAAAACTTTCAGAGATAACTGGAGATATTATCTTTATCACAGATAGAAGCTATATTATCTCAGGAGAACTATTGGATTTACAGGAAAAAATTATTTCAGAGAATATAGATGGAATTACAACCATTTTAGTGGATTTATCAGGAGAAGTAGTAGATGAAGAGATGCCTTTTGGACCTTTGGAAACATTGTGGCAGCTAGATGCAGACCTTGCAACTCGTCATATGTATCCTGCTCTACACCCTATCTATTCGACCTCATCCTTAATGGAGGGGACAGATGTTGACCAACGTCATTTTGGTTTAAGACAGCGTGCACAAAAGCTACTGAGACGCTATAGAGAATTACGTTCTATTGTCGCTGTGCATGGAATTCAAAAGCTTCCAGAAGGTGAACTAGCAACATACGAACGCGGAGAAAGGTTAGAGGCATATTTTACTCAGCCATTCTATGTTGCCGAAAAATTCACGGGTCCAGGAAAAGCTGTTTCAATAGAACAAACTCTAAATGATGTCGAAGTGATTTTAGAAGGAAAACAAGATCAAGTAAGTGTGGAAGAGTTAAAGTTTGTTGGTAGTCTAAGTTAAATAAAAGCGGCAAAGATGTGAATGAAATAGTCATTCACATCTTTTTTTTGTGACAAAAAGGATGTGGCTTAATGATCAAAACACTTGAAGGGAAACTGATTGAGCCTTGACAAGCAGTCTGTTTAAGAACTACTTTTCAGGGAAAAACTTAAACTAAATTAGACTTTTCAAACTAAAAGGAGGACGCTATGACGACGCTAAAAAGTAATGCGCTTAATAAGGAAAATCAAAGGCATTTTTCTACCAAGAATATGTGGACGGGAATACTATTTGGATTAGGGGTAGTTGCCTTTATAGACGAAGTAATTTTCCATCAACTTTTACATTGGCATCACTTTTATGATAAATCTACCACAGACATTGGACTTGTCTCAGATGGCATATTTCACGCTTTTAGTTTCTTTGCTACCGTGGGCTCAGCTTTTCTTATGGCAGATCTTCATCGCCGCCAAGCATTTTGGCCAAAAAGATGGCTAGGAGGGATATTCTTGGGGGCAGGTGTTTTTCAACTGTATGATGGTACCATTCAACACAAGCTCATGGGCTTACATCAAATTCGATATAACGTGGATATTTTACCTTACGACTTAGTGTGGAATATAACGGCAGTTTTAATGATTGTAGTAGGTATAGTTCTGTTAAAGCAAACGAGTAAAAAAAAGTAGAGGTGAATAGTATTGCATGATCATCCTCATCAAACTAGTTTAGATTTTGCACAAATAATACTTGGGGCTCCTTTTGTACTTCTCCTGCTTTTATATTTAGTCGCTGTATATAAATCCAATAAAAGTAAAAAACGATGGCCGATACGTCGAACATTGTTATTGATCACGGGAATTATTCTTGCTCTTCTATCAGTAGCAGGGCCACTTGCAGAGCGGGCGCATACGGACTTTGAAGTGCATATGATAGGACATTTGTTTTTAGGGATGCTATCCCCGTTATTGATAGCATTATCAGCACCAATGACACTGTTCCTAAGAACCCTACCTGTAAAGGCTTCAAGAAAAATAACTTGCTTACTGCGAACGAAATTTGTTCACTTTTTTCAAAATCCTATTGTTACCTCTATATTAAATATTGGTGGGCTTTGGTTATTATACACTACACGTTTATTTGAACTGATGCATGAAAATATATTGTTCCATATCGTCATTCATATACACATTTTCCTAGCTGGATATCTTTTTACAATTTCTATCCTTTATATTGACCCAACACCGCATAGAAAAAGCTATATTTACCGTTCTGTAGTCTTTATATTTGCTCTAGCTGGTCATGCAATCCTGTCCAAATTTATATATGCAAATCCTCCGGTTGGTATTTCCAAAGTAGAAGCGGAAATAGGAGGCATGATTATGTATTACGGTGGGGACGCTATTGAGATAGGATTAATTATCATTCTTTATTACCATTGGTTTAATCAAACTCGTCCTAAAGTTGAGATAATTAATCCTACACCTATAAATGGAAAAGAGGAGCTAATATGAAGGGGAATAACGCAAAATATACGGTTGTTGGAACTGATATTGAAGAAGTAAAGAGGAAAAACGCCAATTCTGGTTTATCCTACAATGAGTTAAATGAATTGATAGCAAAACAAGCGAAGGATCCTAAAACATATAGTCAAAAATCTACTTAAGTGAAAGGCTGTGGAATAGTTGTATTTCAAAACGTTTCTCATTAAGTTAATTATGACGACTGCTATCATTTGGATCGTACTTGGCGGGTATTATGGGGCTAATCTATTGGGTGTCTTCATTATAAGCATCGTTTTGACGGTTTTAGGTTTTATAGGAGATATATTCTTAATGCCTAGGCTAGGTAATATATTAGCGACAATAGGTGACTTTATACTTGCACTTGGGTTAGTTTGGTTAATGGGCATTTACTTATTCGACCCTTCTGTGCCAGTTGGCAGAGCTGCCTTTATAATTTCTCTTCTATTGATGGTCGGTGAGATGTATTTACATCAATACATTAAGCTGCATATTTGGGAGCCTAGAATAATGAATCCAAGAGACAAAGCAGGATATTACCAACGAACAGATACACAATTGGAATTTGCAAGAGCGTTTAGTAAAGAGGATTTTCAGAAAAAGTAAAAGAAAAACGTATATTTCATCCCTACTTGCCCATTCTAAAAAGGTAAGAGGGGAGGTAAAGAAAATGGCAAACAACAACCGTAATAACAATAATCGTAATAACAACAATAACAATCAAAACAACGAATTCGGTGATGAATTCAACTTCGAAAATTTAAATAATAATAACAATAATAACAACAACGACAGAAACAACCGTAACAACAATCGTAATAACAATAATAACAACAATAACAACAACAATAATAACGAAAATAACAATAACTTTTAATTAAGTTAACAAAAGCAACTTTACCCTTTTTGGTAAAGTTGCTTTTTGGTTTAAATAAAGCAGTTGGTGGTATCTTAAGGTTAGGTATTGGAGGAGGATTAAGGATGAATAACATAAAGGAATTAGAGATAAACAAATCGTATGTTACCTATATGTTTCCTTTCTCCTTTCATGAGAAACAGAGACAGAAATTGATGGAAACTTTAGAAAGACATCACTTTAGATTTTTTGAGCTTAATAATAAGGAACTCCAAACAGGCTACTATGGAGAAGGAGTAAAGATTCGTCATGAACGTCTCAGTCAATTTTTCTTGCCTTATATTGAAGATAAACTGTTTCCAAAAACAACAAAGAATAGAGGGTTTTTGAGATATTCCAAAGAAATTAACGAGAAATTTGTTTGGAAGCTAAGAGGACAAAAAAGTAATTTTGCTATTAATAGTGTAGATATTACTCTTTGTCCATTTGGTATTGGAGTTATTACAATCCGTACTTTAGGGGAAGATCAAGAAACTCTTTCAGACTTTTTGCATTTCCTTTCTCATTTTAGGGTTTTGGAGCCTAAGCTGGAGGAGGAAAAGGGAGTTAAAATATCTAACGATTCTTATGTTTTTGAAACAACTAATCAATTAGTATTGGATTATTTATGTCCATCTGTTAAGCCATTTATCATAAGAAACGAGCATTTAGAAGGGTATTACGGAAGTCTTCCATTTTTTGAAGATGCAAGAATGATGTCCTCCATCTTTTTAGTTGTTAAAAAGGACGAAGAAATTTTACAGGAGCATTTATATCGTGTGGCTCAGGTTGATGGAAGAGTAGAGGGTGAGCCATATATTTCAAGTACTAACTCCGATTATATAGAACGTTTTGTAAAAGAGCGTCTATATGATCGTTATGCGCCTAATACATATACTATTACTTCTGAGAACGTACAGGCGACAGTAACAAATAACGAAGAACAAACTTATAGAAAAGATATGGAAGAATTTATGGGGACTATGTATTACAATTTATTGCTGCATTATTACTATAAAATTATGCTATTAAAGCTATCGTTCGAGCATAGTGAGGTCAGCTGGTCTAAGGACAAAGATTATGTAAAGGAGCTTATTGAGCTTATTTCAAAATTCTATTCAAGATATTACTTTGGACAGGTTTCAGCCAGGCAGGAGGGGAAGGAACTTACCCATTTACTCAGAGAAACCTTTAACTTGAATCATCTTTTTATAGAAGTTAAGAAGACGCTAGATGATTTATACCGTGCTCAGGAAAATCAAACAAACAATCGTCATAATATGTTATTGTTCATGCTAACTATCTATACAACTATTTCCGGAATTTATGGTATGAACTTAGTAATAGAGGACTGGAAGGGATTCACGGATTGGTCTAAAGTACCTGGATATTCGTTCTTTGAATGGATTTCTCTTGTTACTGCATTAAGTGGAATTGGTTTAGCTATTGCTTTACTTGTGAGCACTGGTGGGAAAGGCATGTTAAATAAATATAGAAAATGGAAAAGAGACAGGCTAGGATAATCCCCAGATAAGGGGATTATTTTTTTGCTTATTTATATGAAACAATTATATATATCCCGTAATAATAGGCCTGTACTAAAGTTTGCAGAAAATAAGCTGAATAGGCACTTATTTAAATGAATGTTTTTCTTTTATTGATAAAGTAATAAATTGTAGGATAATAAAGGATATAAGAAAAGAAAATAAATGGGGTAAGATTGTGAATCAAGAAAAAACATCTAAGTCGATTGTGTTACCGTTAATTGTTTCGATTGTAGCTATTTCGTTTGCTGCAATTTTTGTTAAATGGTCAAGCGCACCTGCAACTATTTTAAGTATGTACCGAATGATTCTGGCGAGCTTATTGCTGTTGCCTGTTGTCTGGTTAAAGAGAAATGAATTTAAGAAAATTTCTAAAAGAGAATGGTATTTGTTGTTTTTCTCTGGAATGTTTCTTGCATTGCATTTTGCCCTTTGGTTCGGTTCTTTGAAGCTAACTACTGTGGCTAGCTCTACTATTATCCTAGCGCTACAACCAATTATCGCCCTAATCGGTGGAATGATTCTTTTTAAAGAAAGAACAACCTCTAGTGCGTTGCTGACTATGGGTATTGCAGTTATAGGAGCTGTAATGGTAGGTTGGGGAGATTTCGGACTTAGTAAAAGTGCCATACTAGGAGACATTCTTTCGTTTTTAAGTGTCATTGCAGTAGTAGGATATTTGCTGATTGGACAAAGTGCTGTAAAAAAAGTCTCTCATTGGATTTATAGCTTCTGCGTGTTTAGCTTTGCAGCCGTTGCATTAGTTTTCTATAATGTCATCACTTCGGTTACATTCACAGGTTATGATGCAAAGGAGTGGGGGATTTTTGTTTTATTGGCCGTTGTTCCTACTATTTCGCATTTGATAAATAATTGGCTGTTAAACTATGTCAATGCAACTACTATATCGATGAGCATTCTTGGGGAGCCTGTTGGAGCAACTATTTTAGCTGTAATTATTTTAGGTGAACGTATAGTTGCATGGCAGATAATTGGCGGGTTAATAGTATTGGTTGGCGTATTTTTCTTCCTCATGCAACAAATAAGTGGATATAAGAAAGTAAATAAAGCAAGGAAAGGTTGATCTTGTATGAACAAAGCGGCAATGCTAAAAATGACATTGTCTATGGCCATTTTTGGTTCTATCGGTTTCTTTACAGGGAAGACCGGTATACCAGCCATAGAATTAGTATTTGTACGCTGCATCTGTGCCACTCTTTTTCTCGGGGCGTTATGGGTAATTACTGGTCAGCATAAGACGGAGATATGGGAAAAGAAAGAGATAGTGCAAATTCTTTTATGTGGGATTTTCTTAGTTTTAAATTGGGTGTTTCTTTTCAAAGCATTTGAGGTGACATCTATCACGATTGCTATTACTATATATAATTTGGCTCCCATCTTTGTATTGCTACTAGGAACATTATTTTTAAAAGAGAGGATGACTTGGAACTCTCTTATAGCTGTTCTGATTTGCTTCCTTGGAAGCATGCTGATTGTAGGGATTAATACGGTCCAATCTATTTCCGATTTTCTTGGGTCGGGCTTCATCTGGGCGCTTCTCTCTGCTTTTTGTTATGCTATGACGATGCTTCTAGGTAAGGGCGTTAATCAGTTAAGTGCCTATGCGATGACCTTTGTACAAACATCTATAGGTATACTAATCCTACTGCCTTTTCTGAATTTGACTCTATTTCAAGGATTAACGACAACCAACTGGCTATATATAATTGGCACTGGCCTGATACATACTGGATTTGTTTATTATTTATTTTTTGATAGCTTAAGAAAATTAACTACTGGTGTTATTTCAGCACTAGTCTTTATAGACCCTGTAGTGGCTATATTACTCGACACGCTAATCTTAGATTTCCGACCAACATTTCTACAGTCCCTAGGAATCCTACTAATTTTCGGAGGTATCATTTATACCTTAATAAAACCAAATAAGCAACAAGGACCAGGAGGAATAGAAGCTTAGTCAAACCTCGAGGTTATTCTGTTCAGCAAACTGAAGGACCTTCTAATTTAACGGAATCGAGCAAGTAGAATGGATTTCAGCTTTAGGCTGGCGCTTTCCGCGGGGGGAGCGATAAGCCATCCCCGTCGCTAACGAGCTCGTATGGGATGTCTTATCTGTCTCCCTCCCTCCTCCCGCTGGAGTCGCCGCCTGTCGCTACAATCAAAAAATAATAAACAATACGTGAGTTACAAACTACTATTTAATTAGGTTGAATTCTATTTTAAATAATCCATGTAACCTTTAATTCACTTTATTAGGAGAAACAAATCGGGGATTCGATCAGCTTCATTAAAAAAGGTGGCCATGTATAAGTCATGGCCATCTTTTTTTATTTATCCCTGTAAGCTACGTTTCCGGATGGGTATTAGTATAAGTGTAGTTATTATAATTAAACTCGCAATAACAACTGCGGAATAAAATAGTCCCCCGTAGCCATCCTGTGCAGCAACAGTGGTGACTTGATTGACGCTTGTTTGGATAACCTCTAAAAGTTCTTGGTCTTGTATCTGAGTTAAAGCCTGTGACATAGTTTCCTGGGAAATAATTTCCCCAGCAGATGTCACTTGAGCAGAAAGTGACTGAAATTCCATCAGACCTGCTTCACTAATATTTGCCTCTCGTATATTATCCTGCAAGATTTTTGGGAAGTCATTTTGAAAAATGGTTGGTATTTGATTGAAACCTCTAGCGATAAATCCCGCGTAAATAGTCGGAGCAATGGTCATCCCAATTTGTCTGCTTAAGGAAAGAGTGGCTAATGCAGTTCCCTTATCAGATTCTAGCTTCTCCGTTGCCAATATATTCAGTGGGGCTCCAAGAATAATTCCCATCCCAAATCCTGCTACAGAGGATGCGATGATGAATTGCCATTTTGCTTCAATCCACATAGGGAACAGTAGAAAGCCAATTGCTGATATAATACCTGATAATAATACAGCGAAAATAGGACCTTTTTTATCGACAAACATACCACCCATTGCTGCCCCCATACCAGCTGCAAGGGCAAGAGGGGTCATCCAATATCCAGCGTTTTCTTGGGCAATGCCAAGTACTTGCTCTGAAAAGGCAGGGATAAAAATCATGCCCGCCAAAAGAGCTCCTGAGAACGCGCCTATTAATAGAGTTAATAAGTAAGAAGATTTTGATAGTAAACGTATTGGAAGAATGGGATCACCACCACGTTTTTCTAATCGACTTTCGTGGATTATAAGTATCAGTAAGAGAATAATACCTGCTAGAAAATAACCATAAACATTTAACTCTAGTATACTTTCAAAGAAGTTGACTCCTTCAATATTCGTCAATCCATACATAATACCTAGGATTGCCATTGAAAGTAATATAGTTCCGAGTAAGTCTAATTTTCCTCCGGTTGCATCCTTTGTTTCCTCTAGTTTTAAAAAGCCAAGTATGACAAGGGCGATTGCAATGGGAACATTAATGAGGAATAAAAAATGCCAACTTCCTGTAAGGTCTAATAACACGCTACCTAGGTTTGGTCCCAATACGGCAGCGATACCGTTCATTCCACCTAGCATTCCCAAGGCTTTTCCTTGTTTTTCAACGGGAAGTGTACTTAAAATGTGAGAGCTTCCGATAATAAAGATACCACCGCCACCTAAGGCTTGAATGAAACGTGCTATTAAATAAAAGGTAAAGTTAGGACTTAATGCAACTAATAAGGACCCAATACCGAAAATAGCAATTTCTACAATGAAAAGACGCTTTCGCCCATAACGGTCAGAAAGCTTACCTACAATTGGTACGCTAACCGCTAAACCAAGAGTATAAAGAGTTATTCCCCAAGCCCCCCAGTTTGGAGTAACATCAAAAGAACTGTTGATGGTTGTCAAAGCAGCACTGATTATCCCATTGTCGAGGGCAGCCATAAAAACTCCAATAGAAAACAACAAGATTGCCCAAGTTTGAGTATTATTTTTTTCTGCCATACCTTTAATCCCCCCTAGTTTAAAACTTGATAGTTCACTTTTTAAAATAACAAAATTATACACTAATTTACATATAATAGTAATAAGCAGAAGCTTAAAATATTTTGATACAGTTTAAAAGATGATATATTAAAATTAATGCTTTAAAGCTTTAAAAGGAGAAAACAAATGCCCATTTATCACTACACACAACCATTAGCAATTGATATTACCCCTAAATCTATAGTCTATAAAACAAATGGAGAAAAAGTATGCACTTTTCAACGGTATTATTCTAATAATTTGAAGAGATTGCTGGATAGAGCTATGGAATATCGATATTTCCTTCGTTACGATATATATGATTTAAATGACCAAATCATTTTCACATGTAAGAAAGTATCGAAAAAGGGAAGAGTTTATTATCAGGCTTATGACTATGAAACAAAAGAGCATTACACGATTACATACGACAAATGGAAGGAGCTAGTCGCAGACCTTTTAATAATAGGGAAGGACCTAAATATAGTGATTGATAAGGAACTAGAAGATTGGACACGCTATCTTTGGGAGGGTAAGGAAATTGCTAGATGGAGAGCAAAGCTTGAAGAGGAGTTCTTGATTGAGCTTGAAATATCCGATGACTCTCCTATTCAAAATCCAGCTTTTTTTATTGCGATTAGCCAATGTACTTTATATATTGGCGGTTGATTTATTAAACTTTGCAGAGCTCTTTTTTTGAGCAATTGCAAAGTTTTTTTGATGAGGATTTTACTAATACGAACATTTAGAAATTAAATTCTTTTACTTTTTCTATAAAATGGGATATTATATAAATGCATCGTGTACGATGTATTTATTGTTAGGAGAGTAGGACATGGGTAAAGAAAAACCCTCTAAATTAGAGCAACAGCTGTGTTTTGAGGTATACAAGGCCTCTAGTAATTTTGCTAAGTTATATGCTAAAACCCTAGAACCTTATCAATTAACGTTTCCTCAATATTTAGTATTATTGGCTTTATGGGAAGAGGATCATTTGCAGTCGAAGGATATTGGAAATCGTTTAGAGCTTGGGATTGGTACGTTGAATCCTATCATCAATCGAATGATGGAACGCGGATGGTTAGAAAAGAAACAATCCATGGAGGACAAACGAGCTTCTATTATCTCTTTAACGGAGAAGGCTAAAAATGCAGAAAAAGAAATTGAGCTATCTATTATAAAGAAAATTACAAGCTGTAATATCTTAGACGTGAATGCTATTACACTCATGTCTCAATTAAAAGAACTAAATGCTTTTTTATCAAAAATGGAGGAATGATGAAAATGAGTATTTATGACATTAAAGTACAAAAAGCAGATGGAACAGAATACGATTTAAGTGAGTACAAGGGCAAACCCATGCTAATTGTTAACACTGCAACGAAGTGTGGACTTAGTAACCAATTTGATAGCTTAGAAAGTCTCTATAAAAAGTACAAAGATGAAGGACTGGTTGTACTCGGTTTTCCTTCCAATCAATTTTTTCAAGAACCAGGAAATGGAGCCGATGCAGAACAGGCTTGTCGCATGAGCTATGGGGTGACCTTTCCAATGCACGAGATGGTGAAAGTAAATGGCAGTGAAGCTCATCCATTATTTGATTACTTAACGACAAACAGCAAAGGATTACTTTCCAAAAAAATAAAATGGAATTTTACAAAGTTTTTAATCGACAAAGATGGTAACATTGTTAAAAGATATGCGCCAACTGACAATCCAACCGAATTTGATGAAGACATAAAAAAATTATTAAATGAATAAACATAAAGGACCTAATCATAAAAGATTTAGGTCCTTTATGTTTAAGGATAAGGAGAAAAAGGAATAAAAGATAAAAAGAGTCGAAATGGGGAAATAATATGGAGAGATTAACGGTAAAGGAACAGACATTACTGGCCTATTATGTATGTAATTTTCTTGAAAAAGGATCTGAGATTAGCTTAGCAAAAGTATTAAAAGATGGGTTGGGGGACCGTCTTTCCGTTGTGCAAGAAGAGCTTACAAAGAAAGGTCTATTAAGCAAAGAGGATAAAATGATTACAAATGAAGGAATATTGTATATCGACAATACACTACACATTCAATCATATGCTACTGAAAGAAATAAGCTTGCATACGTGAAGGATAGTTTACAAATCAACGAGATAGAGTTATCCGAGCCGGCTCTCAAGCAATATATCCACGAAAACATAGGTATCGAGCACCCATCTATCCATTAAGTATAATATACGTCTATCTCTGCGGAGTTAGACGTATTTTATATTATTATGGCGATTACTGACCAAAATGTTCAATATTGCTTGCACTTAAATTATTCCCATCAGGATCTTTAAAACCAAATCCTCCCAAGCCTTCCTCGTTAACATTCAGTGGACCAACCTCCACTTTATTTTTCTTTAGCCAATGATAAAAGTCTTTTAGCAAAGGCGTATAGAAATCAATTACGCTATGGACCACATTTGAGTGTGTATTAGTAAAAAACAAAGGTCTAACTTCCTTCGTTTCTACTAAATACATTGTAGGAACTCCTTTTGTATGAAAGGAAAGCATGGCGGCCTTGTCTCCTTTAGATTCAACATGAACTCCAAGAACAGACATATAAAAATCCATAGAGCGTTCTAAATTACTGACAGGAATTTCTACGGTGGCGATACGGGAGATAAAGTGAGACATTTGCAATAGACCTCCTATTTTAGATTTGCACGAGTATTATATTCTATTTCTACCCATACTTATCCTCTTTAATCTTGCATTTTTTGCAATAGTTTAATAAGTAAAATAATTTTATAATTCCAGTTTTATGAAAAATACAAACAATAAAGAAAGGTCCAATGAGTTGTGGTGTCTAATCTGGCTCAATTCTCCCACCGGAGTCGCCGCCTGCCATTACAATCAACAAAAAAGAGCTGCCTGTGCTTAATTGGTAAAAGTTGATTTGATAATTGAATGAATAAAAGAATCTATATGTTGTGAAAATTATCTTATAGTAGAATGGAAGTTTCTGTGGTAAGATTCTTTTGGTGAAAAAATGTATATGTAAAGAAGGAATAAAATTGGCGATTAGAAAGAAGAAGGATTTAGGAGAAAAGCTAAGCTTATTTCACTTAACTTGGCCGATCTTTTTAGAAGTATTTTTGTTTATGTTAATGGGTATAGCAGATACATTTATGCTTAGTGCTGTGTCTGATAATGCGGTTTCTGGTGTAGGAGCAGCCAATCAATATATCCATATTGCGATATTAATATTAGAGGTAGTAGGCAATGGTGCTGCTATCGTAGTCTCACAATATCTAGGATCCAAAAGATATGTGGAGGCATCTAAAATTTCAGGTCTAGCGGTAACTTTAAATTTAGGAGTAGGGATACTTTTAAGCATAGGATTTGTCATATTTTCAAAAAATATTATGGCTGCCATGAACCTAGATGGCGAGGTACTTGCTTTTGCTAATCAGTATTTAATGATTGTTGGTGGAGGTATTTTTCTTCAGGCACTTATTAATGCTTTAGCGGCCATTATTCGTGTACATGGTTATACAAAGCAAACTATGTTTGTATCGTTAGGGATGAATATCTTCCACGTAGTAGGTAATTATGCTTTAATCTTTGGTAAGTTTGGTTTTCCTGAGCTTGGAGTTCAGGGTGCAGCAATATCATCTGTTATAAGTCGGTTTATAGCACTAGTTGTTTTCTTTTGGCTATTATATCAAGTGATGGAATATCGTGTTCAAGTAAGTTATTACTTTACTATTTCGAAAGAATACATTAAGAAAATCCTCAAGATTGGACTCCCTTCTGCCTTTGAGCAAATTTTATACCAAGGATGTCAAATTATCTTCTTGTATTATGCAACTTATTTAGGGACTGAGTCTTTGGCTGCAAGGCAGTATGCCGTTAATATATCTATGTTCACTTATTTATTTGCTGTCGCAATTGGTATGGGAACTGCGATTATTGTTGGTCGATTTGTGGGTGCAGATGAGAAAGAGGAAGCCTATAAATCAGTTTGGTATAGTGTAAAAAGAGCATTCGTTTTTACGTTGGCGATGGTTGCCCTTGTAATCATATTCCGCTATCCACTAATGGGCTTATTTACGGATAATGAGCAAATTATTAAAATTGGAGCATCGGTTCTTGTATTAAGTATCATTCTCGAAACGGGTCGAACGTTAAATATCGTAATTATTAATTCATTGCGTGCAGCAGGAGACGCGACCTTCCCAGTAATCATGGGAGCCTTGTCTATGGTCATGATGAGTGTGCCGTTAGGATATTTATTTGTTTTTGTATTAGATTTAGGACTCCCAGGTATTTGGTTGGCTATAGCAGCAGATGAGTGGCTTCGTGGTATTATCATGTTCTTTAGATGGAAAAGTAGAAAATGGGAAAAGTATGCACTTGTTCATAAAAAAAAGGATAACTCCGATTTGGAAAGCCAAACAGTTTAATTGTTTGGCTTTTTAGCCTTTTTATATAGTACAAATTCTATGGATTGGTAGAAAGGTTAAAGGTTTAGGTTTCCAAGCACTTATATCTATGCTTAAATTAAGACAACCAATATTTTGTAATGGTGGTGTGGTAAATGTATGAATCTTCTAAGCTTTCTTTAGTAAAAGCATTAACAGAAGGGATTCAAGAAGTAGTTTTTATTATGCGGGTCGAGGAAGAACAAAGATTCCTTTATGAGTTTGTTAACAATGCAGCGAATAGCATTATAGGGAAATATGCTGTCGGAAAAAGTTTTCGCGAAGCTTTACCTGAAGAGATTGCAGAAATCTTAGAAAATCATTTTGCCGAAGCCTATACCACTAAAAAGATTATTAAATTTGAGATCAGAGTTCCTCATTTTTCTCCTGAAAATGGATATGCGGAGACAACACTCACTCCAATATTAAATTCTAATAATGAATGTACCCATATTGTTGCAATTGCAAAAAATATTACGGAAGAGAAAAGCGTAAAGATAGAGTTTGAAGAAAATCTACAATTATTAGAAGAAACAAAATCGGAATACCGTTCATTATTTGACTATAACGGAGATGCTATATTTTCTTTAGACCTTGAAGGAGTTATTCAAGATGGTAATCCAATGATTCAAGCTGTGAGTGGTAGAACTGTAAAAGAATTAAAAGGTGAAAATTTCACAGAGCTGTTGGATTACAAATACAGAGAAAAGATTTCTGATGCATTTAACCTGGCTTTTACAGGTGATTTAAAAAGCCATCGCATTCGCTTACTTCAACAAACGGGTGAAAAAATAAGCTGCTTAATCCATTTTGCACCGATTAAAAATAGAGAAGAAATATTAGGCATATTTGCAATCGTTAAAGACATGCGTGAAATAGACAAGCTATTAGGTCAGTACATCCAAAGTGAAAAGAATTTCCGAATAATAGCTGAAAATGTACAGGATGTTGTCATTTTGATGAATCATGACAAAGAGTATCTGTATGTTTCACCTTCCAGTAAAAAAGTCTTTGGATTTGATAATACAAAAATTAATAAAAAGGCACCGTTTTTTAATATTCATCCTGATTATGTTTCCTTACTAGAGCAGAAGTTTCAGCATTCAGTTTCAGAAGGAAGCTCTTTTACTATAGAGTTAAAGGGGATGCATGGGGAAAGAGGTTGGATATGGACTGAAATTAATGGTAATCCAGTCTACGATGCTTTTCATAACTTTCGACATATGGTGCTAATAGCTCGTGATATTTCTTTGCAAAAAGAGAATGAAAGTCAGTTAGAATACTTTGCGTACCATGATTCTTTAACAAGCCTACCCAACAGGAGATTCTTTAGGAATCAGTTATCTGAGGCGCTGGCTAAGATAAAAGCAGGATTAGAAGAGTTTGCGGTCGTCATGCTAGATATTGATAACTTTAAGTATATTAATGATACGTTTGGGCATGAGACAGGGGACGAAGTGATTCATGAATTTGCAAAACGTCTAAAATACTCCTTAGACGATTCAGACTTTGTTGCACGATTAGGGGGAGATGAGTTCATCATCTTGTTACCGAATATTAAGGAAATCCCACCCATTATAGAAAAGGTAATACGAATTCAAAAAGCTATAAAAGAACCCTGGTTAATAGAAGAGTCACTCATTTCTATAACGAGTAGCATTGGTGTGGTACATATTAAAGAAGCTACTTTTACAGCATCCTCTTTAATTAAAATGGTAGATGACGCAATGTACACAGCTAAAAAAGCAGGGAAAAATATGTATTATATTAACGAAAGTACTTCTTACTAAAAAACCATCGACAGCAAAGTGTCGATGGTTTTTTAGTAAGAATAAGAATGTTATCGAACTAATGAAGGAAAATGTAATTTCTTTAATTGTTCGACAGCTTTTTTAAGTATTTCTGTATCTTGTACTAATGCTACTCGAACGTAGCCTGCTCCAGCTGATCCAAAGACTGTCCCAGGTACCATTACTACCCCAGTTTGAGCGATGACTTCAAATACGAATTCCTTATCATCTATTTCGTAAGGGTACTTGGCCCAGACAAACATTCCACCATTAGAGGGAGCTACTGTCCAACCGAGATTCTTTAAACCATCCATTAGAACCTTGTGTCTCTCTGAAAATGTTTTTCGTAAAGCGTCGGTAATTTCCTCTGCGTGATCTAATGCCACAATTCCTGCTTCCTGAATTGGGCCGTAAATCCCAAAATCAAGATTAGATTTTAATTGCTTCATAATCTCAATCATCTTAGTATTTCCTGCTATATAAGCAATGCGAGTCCCTGCTAGACTAAAGCTTTTAGATAGGGAGTTAATCTCCATACCTACTTCAAGAGCTCCAGGTGTAGAAAGGAAGCTGCTAGGAGAGTCGCCAGTAAAGTAAAATTCAGAGTATGCTGCATCATGTAGAATAATGACATTATAGGTGTTAGCAAAAGCAACTACCTGGCGGAAAAATTCCTTGTTTGGCATAGCAGGGACTGGATTTCCAGGTAAATTTAATATCATAAGCTTGGCCTTTTGTGCAATTTCTGTAGGAATTGCTCCTAAATCAGGTAAATAGTCATTCTCTTCTAACAAATCCATATAGTAAGGCACTGCTCCTGCTAGTTTGATACCAGCGTCATATGCCACATAACCTGGGTTAGTCGTAAGAATAATATCTCCCTCATTGCAAAAGGCAAGCGGGAGGTGCACTAAACCTTCTTGAGAGCCCATTGTTTGAACAATATCTGTAGTTGGATCTAGTAAAACGTTATAGCGACGTTCATAGTAATTAGCTACTGCCTCATAAAAACGTTTAGTGCCACTTAATGTATATCCATAAGAATCAGCTGAGTAGCTCAAGTCAGACAATACTTTCCTAGCTGCCTCACTTGGTGGTATATCGGGACTTCCTAAGCTTAGGTCATATAACTCAAAGCCTGCATCTCTTTTCCTAGCTGCGGCTGCTTTTAACTCTCCAAAAATCGCGGGCTCAAATAAGGACATTTTAGTAGACGGTTGGATATTCATTAATAAGCGCACTCCCTTACAAACAATTAATAAATTTTTATGTATCATCATAACACAAATTATATTAATATTGTGAAAAAACATTGAAAAATTACTGTTACGGAATAAAGGTTTTTGCTTAAATAGGATGTGTTGTTACTCAATTAAGGTAGAATATAGTCGAATTAAGCAGTGTTATAACTAGACACTTAAAATTTAATGTTCTCCTAATAATCATTTTATACTAGAAGAAACCAAGGTTATTAGCTTCTATGTCTACCCATCCAAAATGCTACTCATTTTATTTATTTTATTTAGAGAGGAAGGATGTAAAGTTTTAAAAGAATATAGCACAATTTTTCTAAAAAGAGGACTGTGGTTTAACCACAGTCCTCTTTTTTCCATATCGGAGATGCTAGTGAGAAAGAGGATCTGTTTTTTCTACCTCTTTCTTGCTCTTTTCCTCTAATACACCATCTGTCATGACATATACTTTATCGCAGTATTCGATCAAACGAGTGTCATGGGTAACCACTATAGTAGTAGTACCATTGTTTTCTGTTTCTTTTTTTAATAGCTTCATGACTTCGTAGGCACGGTCAGAATCTAAAGAAGCTGTTGGTTCATCAGCTAATAGTATAGAAGGCTTGCTATAAAGCGCCTTGGCAATAGCAACTCGCTGACGTTCTCCCCCAGATAGATCTGAAGGATATTTTTTTCGTAATTCAGTAATTCCTAGGTTTTCATATAAAGCCTCTAGCTCTTCTTTTGTCATATTGTCCTTTTTAACATTATCGAGCAGCTTCATTTGTTTATCTACTGTAAGGAACGGGACTAGATTGGAGGCTTGGAGGATAAAGCCTATCTCCCTAAGTCGGACCTTGGAACGCTTTTTTTCATTTAGATTAGAAAGGTTTTGATTGTTTACTATAATTTCTCCGCTAGAAGGGGATTGCAGGCCCCCGGCAATTGTAAGGAAGGTACTCTTACCTGAACCTGAAGGACCTATAACTGCAATCAGTTCTCCTTTGTCTGCTACAAAATCTGTTTCCTTTAAAGCATCTACCTGTTTATGACCGGAACCAAATGTTTTCTTTACTTTGTCTAACTTTAAAATTGCCATTTTCTTATCCTCCAATCGCTTTTAGTGGATCTATTTTTACAATGGTTAACACTGAAAACACTGCACCTAAAATTGCAACAACAATTAATACTGCTCCGTAGATTAACATTGTTGTCAGATCAAAGGAAACAGGAACTGCACTTGGTAAAAACTGTCCTGTTAAAATTGTTAATCCAAACCCTACAAGAACCCCTATGAATGCTAGGAGGAAGGTTTGAGCAATTACTGATACAGATAGATAACCATTCGAAATTCCTTGTGCCTTCATTACACCAAACATACTTATTTTTTGTACTGTTAATACGTACAAGAAAATTGCAACGATTACAGAGGAAATACCAAATAGAAAATAAATCATAAAGTTTAAGGTAAGTGACTGCTCGGTATAACCAGGCAGATTCTCAATAAAGTTTTCAATTTCAGTAACTTGTAAATCTTTGTTGGAAGTTTCAATAGAGAATAGACTGTCGTCTGAAACAACTACCCCATTAATCTTATCTTCGTTGGCTTCAGCAGCTTCTCCAAATTTTACTTTATGAAAAGTTGCTAGCTCACCATAAAGTACGGGTGCTCCATTAAAGCGAGAGCTTTCTGTAAAGCCGACTATAGTTAATGTTTCATCAGAAGAGGACAGCTCTAGTTCATCCCCAATTTTAAATCCCTCATCTTTTAAATTGTCGCTTGCTACTACTTCATTTTCGCTGGAGAATTCTTCTCCTTCGCTAACGCTGGGCATTAGAAACTCTTCCTTATCTATGCCGAATATAGAGACATTTTGTTTAGTATCCCCATTTGTTGCGATAGCACTTATTTGTCCCAGAATTGCCTTATCTTTTGCTTCGATATTATCTAGCTCTTCAGTGCTAATAAATGATTGAGGAAGACTTTTATCCGATTCTTCGGTTAATACAATGGCTGTTGCATTCCATTTATCTACTGCCTCTCTATTCAGGTTTGCTAATCCAGTAGCGAGACCTGAAAGAAAAAACACAAGATATGCAACTAGCATTAGGACACCTACGATTAGGAAAAAGCGTAGTTTATTTTTTTTAATTTCATTCCATGCTAAAAACATTCTTTCACTTCCTATCTAAATTTTTAAAGCTGTACTGCTGTTTGATAGAGACTGTCGGCAGTAACGGCAACTGTCTTTGTATCGTTTGATATGTCTCTAATTACTTGTACGAGGTTAGAGACTTGTATTTCTACTTGGTCTATATGGTTATTATTTTCATCTATTGATAGAAGAATTTTGTTGAATTTACGGTTAGTATCCATTGAGCTTTCCAATCCTAATTCAACGCTCTTTTCCATATCAGAAATGGTAGAAACCGCTTTGTTTGTTAGCTTAGTCGAGGTTTGAACAAGGTATGTAATTTCTTCTACAGAACTTTTGGATTGCTCTGCTAGTTTTTTTACCTCTTGTGCTACAACGGCAAAACCTTTTCCATGCTCACCGGCACGTGCAGCCTCTATAGAGGCGTTTAATGCAAGAAGATTTGTTTGTTCAGCTATTTGCTTTACTAAGCCGACAATTTGAAAAATTTCATCGGAGGATTGTTTTAAATCTCCAATAATCATAGACATTTCTTCTGTATTACCAGTGACAAGCTCCATTTGAGTTTGAAGAAGCCCTATTAGCTTGTTGCCATCATTAGCGTCTGACTGAATTTGTTTTACGCTATCTATATTAGCCTGAACACTTTCACGAATTCTAGATGTATTCGATTCTACGTGTTCAATAGAAGTGGTGGTCTCCTCAGTTAAGTTTGCCAAGTCTTCACTTATAGAGGAAATTTTGCTTTTCAACTCTGTTTTAACAATGTCATACTGTTGCTGGCGCAGCTTCACATTTTCTTTTTCATATTCCTCTAGAACAATTTGCATTTCTAAGTTAATGAGTTTGGAAATAGTAAGCGAAGTTTTTTCTTTCTCATCAAGCGCTTTTATTTCCTCGTTAACTAAAGAAATGATAATAGATTGGATTTGGTGGAAGGTGCCCATGTACCATTTAGGCTCTAATCCAATTTTGAAGTGCATTTGAGCAAGTTTTCGTTTTCTCTCAATGGTATTCTCGGTGAATTCACCACTAAACATTTCAATAATATAACTACCAACGGTTTTCTTTAAACGATCAACTTGAGTTCTATCTTCAATAATTTTTCGTAAGGAGGGAACAGAAAGGACTTGCTCATAAAAAACAGAGACAATATCGTTAATACCCTTTTCCACATATGGCTGAAACGTACTAATTTGCCTTAAGTCCTCTGTCGTCAATCCAATAAGTTTCATTTGCTTCTGTAATTCTGGATAACGATCCAGTTGTATAACTGGTTCTTTTAAAGTTGTTTTATCCTCTGGTTCTTTAAATCGTTTTCTTGTAAAAGGTAATACCAATTCAATCTCTCCTTGTGAACAACTTTGATGTATGAGTGTAAGCGGGTTATCTTATACACCTATTATTAACAGGAAGTATACGCTTTGTCAAATGTTTGTATAATTTATTTTAATAAAAGTTATACAAAAAATAATTCTTGTAGGGGATAAAAGGCTTATATAAAAAGCTATTGTATAATGGTGTTTATACAATAAAGACTGAAGGAATTTTCTTTTTCGTAGAATTGTTGTATAATGTTAACGGTTGAATGTTATACTGTTGGTTAGCTATAATGAGCAATAGCAGCTTTTATAATGAGGCTGAAAGGATGAATATGAATGATGCAATCTCGCCCAAGTGGGAATTATAATATTCAGCAGGTGTCCAATGTAACAGGTTTGTCTAAGCAAGTTATCCGAAAATGGGAAGAGCGCTATGAACTTATACAGCCTGAACGATTAGACAACGGTTATCGGATTTACAGTGAAGAGGATGTAAAAAAACTATTAAAAGTTAAGACTTTGTCAGAAAAGGGATACTCATTAAAGCAAGCTGTGGCACAGGTTTTGGAGGAAGATGGGATAGTTCAAATGGAAAGTGAGCTACCCTTTGCACAGGAAGAATCATATCCGGAGTTTAATGATTTCGTTTTTAAGCTGTTAGAGCACGGGACTGCTTGTGACGAGATAGAACTTAATTATGCTTTACAGCAAGCGTACTTTCACTATGGATTAGATAATTTTTTGAATAAGGTCGTATTGCCCTTTCTCCATGAAGTGGGAAATCGTTGGGAAAAGGAAGAATGGGATGAATACCAGGAAGCTGTCTCTAGTATGATGGTCCGCGATTTTCTAGTACAAATTCGTCGTAATTTTCATTACAGGGATGATGCGCCTCTAGTGTTAGGATGCTGTCTTCCTCATGAAACACATGAAATACCCGTTCATATTCTGTTGTTGCAATTTATGATGAAGGGGTGGAAGTCGGTATTAATAGGCGCATCACCTGCACCTGGAGCAATTGAGTCGATGGTTGAGAAACTAAAGCCACAAAAAGTATTAATGTCTGCTTCGACAAGCATTCCCTTTGAACGTAATCCTAAATTACTAGCAAGTTTGGATCAGTTTGCTGAACAGCATAAGGAAACTAAATTTTATATAGGTGGTCCAGGCTCTATGCAATATTTTGCCTGCAAAAATCTTAAAAATATAAGCTTAGCAAATTCACTAGAAGAAGTGATTAATTAAAAAAGCTACTTGCTTTCCTATAAGGGAAAACAAGTAGCTTTTTAAGTTGTTGGCTAATTCTATTAAGAAAAAAATATTATATTATTAGACTAATAATCCGCCTGTTTTTAAATATTTTTCAATACCTTCTGCTGTACGGTAAGCTAATGCTCCGACTGTACCTGTAGGGTTCATTCCTGAGTTATGAGGGAATGCGGATGCCCCTGGTACAAAGACATTTTCACAATCCCACATTTGTAGATAGTTGTTTAGGGCACTTGTCTCAGGATTTGCGCCCATAATTACTCCACCAGTGTTATGCGTAGTTTGATATTTGGTAGTATCCCAATCTCCTTGATCTCCAGGAACTGAAATCATTTCTGCTCCCATTTCTTCAAGAATCTTAGCTGTTACTTCTTTAATATATTTTTGCTGATTTTTTTCATTATCATGATAGTTAAACGTCATACGAATAAGTGGATCACCAAATGCATCCTTATAAGTTGGGTCCAAGTCAATATAGTTATCTTTATGAGGCATTACAGAACCTTGGGAACCTACTGATAAACTGCGATTTGCCCAGAAAATACTCGCATCTTTATATTCTTTACCCCAGCCTGGAGTATCTTTTGGTACAGTATTATTTGAAATAGGACGTTTACCATAATGTCCTAGTGCAATGTTACCGCCATGAATGAAGTCCAAATCAGTGTGGTCAAAATTATCGCCATTGAAATCGTCTATTACTCCAGCAAGTGAACCTGTACCTGCATAAAGGTTAAATTCTCTATCTTTAAAGAAACCAGTAGAAGCAGCAGAAGTCATTTGGTATGCATAGTTTTTTCCTATAACTCCAGTACCAGTTTCAGGGTTGTAAGGACGACCAAGTTTTGAGTTCAATAAGATTTTAATGTTGTTTAGTGCATATGCAGAAACCACGACTACATCAGCCTCTTGTATATACTCTTCTCCAGTGCGGGTATCAACGTATAATACTCCAGTTGCTTTTCCGTTCGTATGAAGTACTCGACGAACAACAGAGAACGTACGGACTTCAAAATTCCCAGTTTCTTTTGCTACTGGTAACACTGTTACTACAGGAGATGCTTTAGATCCATACTCACATCCGAATCTTTCGCAGAAACCACAATATTGACAAGCGCCACGTGATATTCCATCAGGATTAGTATAGCTTTCAGAAAGAGTGGCAGCTGGTGCAATATAAGGATGATATCCTAATCCCTTTGCAGCATCTCTGAACATTTTCATAGATGGCGTTTCTTTTAATGGTACAGTTGGATATTTTACCTTTGGAACATCTGGATGTGGGTTTTCTTCACCTGAAATACCTGCCATTGCCTCGAACTTCTCAAAATAAGGTACTAGCTCATCATAAGTGATCCCCCAGTCTTGAAGTGGCATATCTGCAGGAATTTTATCTTTTCCGTAACGTTCTACCGTTTTTGTATATATTTCGAAGTCATATGGAAAGAAACGGTAAGTTAAACCATTCCAGTGTTCCCCGGAACCACCCACACCATCACCGATTAAAAACGAACCGTGTTGGCGATAAGGCAATGCTCTTTGTGAAGGATTATGACGTACTGTTACAGTTTCCTTCGAAAGGTCTTGCATCATTTCATTTCTTTGTTGATATCTTAACTCATCATGCACCATCATATAGTCTTCGGTAGAACGAGATTTTCCTCGTTCTAAACCTACTACCTTGTAACCTTTTTTAGTTAATTCGGCAGCGACTATACCTCCAGTCCAGCCGACTCCAACTAAAACTATATCTGTTTTTGGTAATTTTTTAGCCATAATTATTTGCTCCCTTAAATTAATGATTGTGTTGTGAATTTAAACTCTTAGGTTCGAAAGTGACGAACTCTTCTTTTTCAATAATGTCTGTATAGCTCATTTGATGGCCAGGGAAGTTTTTCATTTTCCAGCCTTGCATATCCTTGTTTCCGCCGTATAAAGGATCTGAATAAACACCCTCGATGGTTGCACTTTTCAGTAGTTTAAAGAAATAACTAGAACTAACTGCGCCATTTAAAGTAATTTCTCCAGCTTCCATAGCTGTTAGGATAATTATTTGCTCTTCATCACTAACCTCAGCAAATTTTTTATCATATTGTTTTTTTGCTTCTGCATTTAATGCTTCAATACCTAAGTCAAATATTTGTTGTCTGTTTAAGTGAGTTTGATGTCCAAATAAAGCTGTAGCCTCCGCAGGATAGAAAGGACCGCTCATGTATTCCTTAGCGTTAAGTCCCCAGTTTCCCGCCAACTGATGATCGATGTAGTAAGTAACCAGTAATTCTTTTGCTCCAGGGCCTGCATCCGTTTTTGGGAAGATTTGTTCTGTCGCCGCTTCGATTGTAGCGAATTGAGCTTGATCAAAATACATAAGTGCTTGATTGTAGTTTGTAGAGGTTTTAGATGCAACATGAGATTCTTTAGTTACTTCAGTTGAGTCTTTTCCTAATAGACTCCCAAGAGCACCACCTAAAACTACTCCACCTACTGTTAATCCTGAATTCTTTATAAATTTACGTCTAGAAGAACGTTTTTCTAGAAATTGATTATTTGTTTTCTGTTCTGACATATAAATACCTCCAACATAAAATGATTGAAAATTCATGTGACTATTTACTTAAGTAAATATGCGGATAAAAAAATTTGTTAACTACTTTCATTAGTGAATAAGATTACTCCAGTTGTATACTAACGAAAATAAAACTGTAAACACTAAAAGGGAACCTATAAAATATCCATGTTTTTTACCAGTCCAACAAAGAACTATAATTGCTAGCCCGACTCCAGAGCCTAGTAAAGCAAACCAAGGAAATGAAGAGTTATAGAAAAATAAAGCAAGTGCTAAATCTGCTACTATAAATAATGCAAAAAGTACTTGGTTTAACATTTTTAATTCTGCTAAATTGTAAGCTGACACATCTTTTCCTCTTTCTTTTATAAAAATTATCACTTAATAATCTAAAAAAATAACCGTCCTCAATTTTACTCTTATTTGTCATAAAATCTACTCATTTTAAAAAGTTTTTATATTCCGAAAAAATAATTAATTTGTTATATCGGCATAGTTATAGCGGTTTATAGAGGGGGACTAGTAATAAACAATCCTAATATTAAAATGTTATTGAATAGAGGAAAGATATTATTAATAGAGAGGAGGGCATGAATGCAAATATGAGTATTTACCTATTTTCATCGGTTTGTATGCTTTTTATTATTCTTATATAATAAATAAAGTTTCTCTCCAAATTCGAGAGAAACTTTAATTTAGTTATGATCTTCTACGTTTAAAGCGATTTACTATAAAGATTAAAGCTAAGAGTATAACAATTCCAGCTGCAGAAGTTATTACATATATTTTGGAGTAGCCTGTTGACTGGCTCTCCGAAGATCCTTCTCTACCAAATCCAGGCATGGCATCATTAGGAGGCTCCATCCCTACCGGTGCTTCAAAGCCTTCTGGCATTTGCCCACCATTAGGAGGCTCCATCCCTTCCGGTGCCTCAAAACCTTCTGGCATTTGCTCGCCATTAGGAGGCTCCATCCCTTCCGGCGCTTCAAAACCTTCTGGCATTTGCTCGCCATTAGGAGGCTCCATTCCTTCGGATGCTAGATTTCCTTCCTCGGAAGGATTAGCTTGTTCAAGGGAGGTGGTGTTATTTTGAACGACTAATTCACCTGATAGCTGAGCTAATATAGAATCACTTCTTTGGCTTGCAAATTCTATAATTCCTGTTTCACCATATACGTCTTCCTCGAATTCATCCACGCTGAAAAAAGCTGTAGGATCTTTCTCTACGTATGGTTTAATCATTGTATGAATTTCATCTACCATAGAAGTAAATGAATCCTTGTCTAAAAAGGTAGTTGCTATCTCATTTAAATAATCTTCATATATAGTAATGTTCTCTTCATCAGTTAGAAGCGCATTAACAAGAGGACGATCCTCCATTGTAACTCCGCTAACGGGCTCATAAATGCTTAAGTTAATGTTTTCTTCTGAAACAGCATTACCACCCATCATTCCCATGCCCATTTGTCCACGATTTTGTGGTCTATTCTCCAGGTTTGAGTTTGTGTCTTCTGCACCTTGTGGCAGAGTAGCTTCATTTGTTTCGGGGGCGACAGCAGGAGAGGAGTGGTTTTCGTCAGCTTCCGCTCGTTCATTTCCTTGACCCAGGAATCCAGTTTTTCCGCCACCACCAGGGGCTCCTCCAGCACCAAAGCCTCCAAAGGACATATTATAATCCCAAGGCAATATAGAGAAAATCCCTTCCTCTTCGTATAGATAGTAGTTGTGCTTCATATTTCCTTGGTAGCTATCCATATTAACAAGGGCTGTATTGGCAGCAAAGTATCGAAGCATCTCATCGATATCTAATACGGATCCTAAGTTGGAACCTTCCTCATTAATAGCACTGATAAATTTCAGAAACTCTTTCTCATCCTGATCGCTAATAGATGTCTTTGCCCCGATGCCAGAATAATCCTCATAGTTCTCCGAAATATACTGAAGGTCGCTTCCTGCACCATCAGGTTTATATAAGGAGTCTGAGCCTTTATCGAAATTACGTGCTAGGAATGTTTCTTCTATTGCTTCAACTCCGAGGTATAACCCTCGCTCTTCACCATTGATGGAGACGTACATGTAGGAGTAGCCTGGAGTGGCGATTCCAAATTGCTCCATTAATTTATAGGACATGTATTCACGCATTTGCGATGCGTCACTGTAATTATTATTTAAATTTAATTTTTTTAATCCGTCTAAGCTTTTCGTGCTGTCATAGTAATCGAAATCAATCTTAAAGCTATATCTTTCGGAATCATCCATTTGTACGACGGAACGAAGTGATAGATTTCCTTTCGTACGAATCCCTACGTTATTTACAGTAGTCCCATTAACAGTGACGTTTGCCTCGAATATTTCTTCATCCGATGCATTTTTAATCATTGAATCAAAATCACTGTCAGCCATTTCTATGTCAACGTTAGTGACTTGTTCCTGATTGAAAACTGTATTCATGTATTGATAACCTCTATCAGCAGACTCCAATCCTAATTTCGGATATAAATATAGAAAGCTTAGAAAGAGGCATATTAGGATGATAAACACTAAGAATACATGTGATTTCTTCATGTTGTATCCTCCTTTTTATGCTGTGAAATTGCCATCATAGCTAAGCATTACAGCCGAAGAAACTCCTTCTACATCTGCAATGATATTAACGATATTTTGTTCTTCTTTTTTCAACTGAACCTCATATGTTATTTCAAAGTATTGCTTTCCAACAGCTGACTTAGATTTTACAGAATGCTTTTTCGATAAATTGCCAACTAATTTTTCTAATGTCTTTTCTGTATGAATATTGTCGTACTTTACTACTAATAAGTATGGGTCTTCAATAGATATCTTATTGACAAACAATACTAACACGACTCCAATCAAGACAGAGCCTAAAATAACAAGTGGGATAAAGCCTGCACCACATAAAATTCCTACAACAATTGCCCAGAAAAGATATATTAAATCCATTGGGTCCTTAATTGGCGTACGAAAACGAACAATTGATAAAGCCCCAACCATACCAAGAGACAATAGGACATTTGTGGAAATACCCATAATGATAAGAGAAGTAATCATTGTGATGGCAATCAATGCAATATTAAAAGAGTGAGAGTAAATGACGCCTGAAAATGTTTTTTTGTAGATAACATATATAAACAATCCAATGACAAACGAAACGAGCAATCCTATCAAGGAATCGACAAGTGAAAAACTAGCAGTTTGGTCTAAAAAGCTAGACTTGAAAATATCTGAAAATGTAGTTGTATTATTATTCATTTCAATTTCCTCCATTATTAAATAATAAATTAGCCAAACATTCGGCCTAATTGGTATTTAGAAAAAGCACTAGCCTGTCTATCACTAACCTGTAGTAATTTTTTTATAACATCCGGCAAGAATCCATCATATTTAACCTCGACTATGACTGTTCCATAATCTAACACGTCTATCATTGGTGTATGGGGATTTAATAGGTCCGTGTTATGAAAACTTGTTTTTACATCACTGTCAAATGTAATACGGACGTTGCCTTCTTCTTTAATGAAGACTTCCCTCGTGTAATCAATGATACTGACTGGTCTTATTTGATAAAGCGTCATATGTAGATGAAGCTCGTTCAATAATTTTCGTTCATCTGCTTGCAACCAATCGATGTCACCAAGACGGATTCTTTCATACTCTTCAGGGGTGATTTGGCATTTTTCTTTATATGTCATGTTATTGATCTTCGATTTTTTTTCTAAATTTAAGTAATCGAATTTATGGTTGTACAACCTTACTCTGAATTTCTGTCTTCGGTAAAAGCCCTCCTTCTTCTCTGTAAGAATCTTATTTGAAAAATTATCAAAATAGATGCTTCGAATGAAGTACTTTCCATCTGGTCCCGCATGTGAATCCTTAGACATGACATGCTGGAGTTTATGTTTAAGGAGATAGCAATCTGCCTTTGTCATTTCATGCTTCAATTCATGTCTACCGTTCATATGTCATCCTCCTTTCCTATCTGTACAAAGTATAAAAAGCAAACCTTAAAGAAACCTTAAACTAGTTTTAAAATCTAAATAATTTCATATAAAAAAAAGCCTCAAATTCTTATTTTGAATTTGAGGCGTAAAAATTATTTATATGGAAGCTTTACTTGAAAGGTAGTTCCGCTAGATGGTTTGGAAGAAACTCTAATTGTACCGTTATGACTTTCTACTATCCATTGTGCGATAGATAATCCTAGTCCGGTGCCACCTGTTTCCTTAATTCTAGCTTTATCCTCTCTGTAAAACCGATCAAACACTCGCTTTATATTTTCTTCCCTTATACCAATACCCGTATCACTCACATCTATGGTTAGGTACTCTGGATCTTCTCTTAATACCACGTGAATCTTGTCTTGCGGTCTTGTGTACTTAAGGGCATTGTCTAAAAGAATGACAAGAAGTTGATGAATTCGGTTTTTATCAATAGAAATTGTTCGTTTGCTGTGTATTTGGGTAATAATTTCTTTTTGTTCTAGCTCTGCTAATTCGTAGAAGGGATGAATAACTTCATTAACTAAATTACCTAAGTTTACTGTCTCTTTTTGTAGTTGCTGCTCCAACGAATCTGCTCTAGCTAAAGTGAGGAGATGGGTGGTCATTATATTCATCCTGCGAATCTCCGATAAGCTTAGGCCAATACTTTCAAATTGATTCATAATTGTATCTTCAGGCTTAGTTAGCAGGTGCTCCAACTTGCTTTGTACAATAGTTAAAGGTGTACGAAGCTCATGGGAGGCATTCTCTACAAACTCAGATTGCTTGCCCCAAGAATTAATAATGGGGTTCATCGATCTTTTGGCTAAAAAATAACTTGCTGTTATCGAAAGTAAAACAAAAATGATTGTACAGATAAATAGAATCTTTATAAAGTTATTAACTATACTTTGTTCAGCTTCCACACTTATTAATAATTCAGTATAGCTTCCATTACTATTTGGATACATTAAGGAACGAAACACATAGTCATTTGCTAATTTTGTTGTCTGTATCGTCTCTATAGTCTCAAGAGAGAAAGGGAGGTCCTCAGAAAATTCATTGATAAACCTTGTCCCAATTTGTTCCTCATTTAATATTGCGCCTTCTGCATCTCGAAGCAGCACAATCATTCGTGGGTTGAATGGAACTGGCATTCTGTTGTTTGGACGTTCACTCATCTCTTTGGCTCGTAATAATTCATTGTCTACGGAGGAATACAATGTCTCTTCGACTAGCTGATAAATGATGAAAGAAAAAATGGAGAAGATTAGACTGAATGCAATAAAATTAAGTAACACTAATTTATTTTGTTGTTTCTTCAGTATGTTTTTTCTATACATTTTTTTCACCAATACTTAACATATATCCAAGGCCCCGAAAGGTTTTAAAGTATTGATCATAACCAAAAGGCTTAAGTTTTTTTCTAATGTGGCTAACATAAACCTCTACTACCGTTTGAGATGTCTCTGAATCGAAGCCCCACACTCGGTCGAATAATTGTTCCTTTGTCACAATGGTTCCCTGGTTCTTTACTAAAAACTCCAGTACATCAAATTGACGACCGTTTAGTTGCACAGACTCTCCATTAATGGAGGTCATCTTATTTATTAAATTTAATTGTAAATCCTGAAAAGAAAGGGTGTGGTCTCTGACTTGTTTATTAGATCTTCTAACAAGAGCATTCAGTCTGACCAGTAGTTCATCCCTATGAAAGGGTTTAACCAAATAATCATCTGCACCAAGATGAAAGCCCTTGACCTTATCGGAGATTCCATCCTTCGCAGTAAGCATAAGAACGGGAGTCAGAATGTTTTTTTCTCTCAGAGCTGCTAATACTTCATAGCCGTTCATATCGGGCATCATGATATCCAAAATAAGAACATCTTCGATTCCTTGCTCAGCCATGAACAAACCATCTTCACCGTTGTGAGCCATACGGACTTCAAAGGTGTCACTCACTAAGTCTCGAATACTTTCGGCCAAACGAATATCGTCCTCAATTATTAATAACTTCAAGTTATATCCTCCTACGTCCGATATCTTTATGAAAATAATAATAAACCACTCCGACAAAAAAACAAAATCCATAGTACAAAATTAGCTGCGTATGGTATGATTAAAGTTAGTAACAGGTACTAATAACAGGTGAAAACGGGAGGTTCTTATGAAGGACTTAATACAATTAAAAAATAAAAACATTGTCGTAATGGGTGTGGCAAATGAGCGAAGTCTCGCTTGGGGAGTTGCAAAATCCTTATATGAAGTAGGGGCTAATGTTATTTTTACTTATCGTAAAGAGAGATCGTTAGGTAAAATTCAAAAATTATTAAGTGCTAACGACTTGGAAGCTAAGCTAGTAGTAGAATGCGATGTTAATAGTGATGAAAGTGTTAAGTCAGCATTCGAAATGATAGGCAAGGAAGTAGGAGTCATTCATGGGGTTGTACACTCTGTTGCATTCGCCCATGCGGAAGATTTAAAGGATGATTTCATTAAAACGTCTAGAGAGGGTTATGCTTTTGCGCAAGACACTAGTGCGTATTCCTTAATAGCTGCAGCAAGAGAAGCAGCGCCTTTTATGACAGAGGGTGGATCAATTGTAACGATGACATACTTAGGAGCAGAACGTGTTTTAGAAGGATACAACGTTATGGGGATAGCTAAAGCATCATTAGAGGCTTCGGTAAAATATCTTGCACTAGATTTAGGTAAGCAAAATGTTCGAGTCAATGCGATTTCGGCAGGGGCAATTCGAACTTTAGCAGCAAAAGGTATATCTTCCTTCAACACAATTTTACACAAAATAGAAGAAACTGCTCCTTTACAAAGAAATGTAACACAAGAAGAAGTTGGCGATATGACAGTGGCTCTTCTTAGCAACCTATCTAGAGGTGTCACAGGGGAAATTGTGTACGTAGATTCTGGATATAATATTATGGGATAAATAATTTATTGAACTGTAGTTGGTATTATTCAACTACAGTTTTTTTATTTGTCCAGATTCTCTCACATTGCCCTCGATAAAAAAAGTAAACTCATAATAGCTGATTTCCGCTTTAGACGAACGCTTTTTAGCGGGTGAGCCATAAGCCGCCATCATTGCTAGAAATCGGGGAGAGAGAATAGCTTAAAAGTCGATGGCTAGCGAAATTTCATAAAAATTTAAAACTTATAAAGTTATTACTTATTAATAAAGATTATAAAAAAGAAGTTTTCTAACATACAATTTCGGGTATTTATACTAATAGAGTCGAATTAGATAAGAGGAGGAGTAAACTTGGACAAAAAGATAAATGAAAATAGTAAGAATGAACAATTAGAACAATTTCGTGTTGTAGATAAAGACAAAGCTATGACAACTAATCATGGTTTAAAAGTTTCAGAGGACGAATTTTCTTTAAAAGCTGGTGAGCGTGGTCCTACTCTTATGGAGGACTTTCATTTTAGAGAAAAAATGACACACTTTGATCATGAACGAATCCCAGAGCGAATTGTGCATGCAAGAGGGTACGGTGCTCATGGAGAATTTGAACTATATGAATCTATGAAGCCTTATACAAAAGCGAAGTTCTTACAAACACCTGGCTCTAAGACCCCTGTATTTGTAAGGTTTTCGACAGTAGCAGGATCCCGTGGCTCTGGTGAGCTAGCACGTGATGCTCGAGGGTTCTCAACCAAGTTCTATACTGAAGAAGGAAACTACGATTTAGTAGCCAATAATATTCCTGTCTTCTTCATCCAAGACGCTATTAAGTTCCCGGATCTAGTTCATGCCATGAAGCCAGAGCCTCATAACGAGATGCCTCAAGCGGCTACAGCACATGATACATTTTGGGATTTTATAGCGAACAATCAGGAATCTGCACATATGATTATGTGGGCAATGTCGGACCGAGCAATTCCACGTAGTTATCGTATGATGGAAGGTTTTGGCGTACATACTTTCCGATTCGTAAATGAAGAAGGAAAAGCTCATTTTGTAAAATTCCATTGGAAGCCATTGCTAGGAACTCACTCAGTAGTATGGGATGAAGCCCAAAAAATTAATGGTAAGGATCCGGATTTCCACCGCCGTGACCTATATCAATCTATAGAAATGGGTGACTATCCAGAATACGAGTTCGGTGTACAAATTATTGCAGAAGAGGACGAGTTTGCCTTTGATTTTGATATATTAGACCCTACTAAAATTTGGCCGGAGGAGGATGTGCCGGTTAAGAGAATTGGGAAAATGACATTAAATCGTAATGTAGATAATGTATTTGCAGAAACGGAACAGGTTGCATTCCACCCTGGTAATGTTGTGCCAGGAATTGATTTTACAAATGACCCTCTTTTACAAGGAAGATTGTTCTCTTACACAGATACACAGCTTATCAGACTAGGGGGACCTAATTTCCACGAGCTACCTATTAACCGTCCAGTTTGTCCGTTCCATAATAATCAGCGAGATGGATATGGTCGACAAACGATAAACGTAGGACAAGTTAGCTATCATAAAAACTCATTAGCTAACAATACTCCAACACCAGTTAGTGAGGCCGAAGGTGGATATACACACTATCAAGAAAAAATAGATGCACACAAAGTAAGAGCTCGTAGTGAAAGCTTTAAGGATCATTTCTCTCAGGCAACGATGTTCTGGAATAGTATGAGTCAACCTGAAAAGGAACACATCATTGATGCATTTAGCTTTGAACTTGGTAAATGTGTAGAGAAGTCTGTACGTGCGCAAGTATTAGAAATGTTTGCTCATGTAGATTTAGAAATGGCGAGCAAGGTAGCAGAAAATCTTGGTATGGTTGTTCAAGGGACAGCTGCCAATACAGTAACTAAATCCTCGCCAGCGTTAAGCCAGCTAAATACAGTGATGAAGCCAGATACTAGAAAAATAGCTATACTAGTAGGCGATGGCTTCGATGAGGAGCTATTGAGCATTATAGATGGCTTAAAAGCAAAAGGAGCTCTCCCGCTAATTGTTAGTGATCATCATGGCAGTGTGACGGGAGCAAATGGTACAAGCTTACCTGTCGATCATACATTCTTAACCGAGGATTCTGTTTTATTTGACGCAATTTATGTGGCTAGTGGAGATGGAAAAACTCCAACGTTTAAGAAGAATGCTATGTTGTTTGTACAAGAGGCATTTACACACTATAAACCTATTGGATCTACTTTTAGTGGAGACGAAATTTTAGAAGAGATGGGACTTGTAGGTCAAATTGGTGTATTTGCAAATGACAAAACACATTTTGTTGACACTTTCATTGATGCAGTGGCGAAACACCGCTTCTGGGATCGAGCTGTTTAATAAAGTTATAGTAACAATAGTAATTAATGAAAAGGTATGTCCGATGATAAAGGGCATACCTTTTTAAAATAAATTACATTTCACTTTACTAAAAAAAAGAGAAATACATAAAATTTTGTATTTAAATGGCGTATATAAGGGCATTGCTTACATAAGAAGGAATACCATTATTGAAAAGAGAAGTACTAGAGGTACTAAAAGGAGGAAAAGTGTATGCATTATGTAATCATTGGTGGGGATGCAGCGGGGATGAGTGCTGCTATGGAGATTGTCCGTAATGATCCAGACGCTCAAATTACCACACTTGAAAAAGGAAATATTTATTCGTACGGTCAATGTGGGTTACCTTACGTTGTTGGTAAAAAGGTGTTTTCAACAACAGATGTTATAGCACGCAGTGTGGAGATGTTCCGGACCAAATACAAGATAGATGCAAAAATTGGACATGAAGTGACCAAAGTAAACCCTGTAAACCAAACAGTTACTGGTAATGTCTTAGGAAGCGGAGAAAGCTTTGAGATTAAATATGATCGTCTATTAGTAGCTACAGGGGCTAGTTCAGTTGTACCTGACTGGGAGGGTACACAATTAGATGGGATACATACGTTTAAAACAATTCCTCAAACGGAGGCGTTAATAGCCGATTTAAAAGAAGTAGAACATGTAACCATCATAGGTGGGGGATATATCGGCTTAGAAATGGCAGAAAATATAAAGGAAATTGGTAAAGAGGTTCGAATTATCCAACGAGGAGAACAGTTAATGCCAATCCTTGATCCTGAGATGGCAGATATGCTACATCAAAAAGCAAAGGAAAAACAAGTGGAGCTTAAACTAAATGAGGAAGTTCGATCATTTACTGGGAAGGGACGAGTACAATCTGTAGTGACTGACAAAGGGACTTATTCGACAGATTTAGTGTTGATAGCAATTGGAATAAAACCTTCAACCTTTTTCCTAAAGAATACGGGAATAGAAACTCTTTCAAATGGAGCTATTATCGTAAACGAATATATGGAAACAAGCATCCCATATATATACGCTGCAGGTGATTGTGCTACACATTATAATCGTATCAAACAAAAAAACGATTATATCCCTTTGGGTACTACTGCCAATAAACAAGGCAGACTAGCTGGGTTCAATATGGTTGGTAATAAAATACCTTTTAAAGGTATTGTCGGCACCTCTATTATGAAGTTCTTCGAATTGTCAATTGGTAGAACAGGACTATCAGAAAAAGAAGTAAAGGAATTAGACATTCCCTTTGAAACAAGTACGCTGGAGGCAACAGATATTGCAGGGTATTATCCTGGTAAAGAGTTAATGACGATTAAATTGCTTTATCGTAAAGAAGATCAGTTGCTTCTAGGTGGACAGATCGTGGGTGGACATGGGGTAGATAAGCGTACCGATGTTTTAGCTACTGCGCTATACCATAGCATGAAGCTTCCTGACTTATTAGATTTGGACTTAGCGTATGCCCCTCCGTTTAACGGGGTTTGGGATCCTATACAGCAACTGGCTAAAAGGAATTTTGATAAGAATAAATAAAGAAAAGTGGGAAACAGGAAATGCTAATAGAGTCAAAGGGATTTAATATTAGGGGTATCTCCTATACAGTCAGATCTGCCAATCAATTAGATGCCGACCAACTGTCTAAGGTAAGGCTGCAAATAGATGGAGAAACACAAAACCTAGATAGAGAACAAGGGGAAGCGTTTATAGATAAAGAAGGATTTAAAGAATTAATAGAAAATGATTCCCAATCTGATAAAAATCTTTTTTTAGTAGCTGAAGTGAATCATCAGATTGTTGGATTCTCAAGGTGTGAGGGAAGCGATTTAAAACGATTTGCCCATAAAGTAGAGTTTGGGGTCTGCGTCTTGAAAGAATACTGGGGATTAAGAATTGGAACAAATTTTTTAAAGGAATCTATTGCTTGGGCAGATGCCAATGATATTAAAAAGATTGCGTTAAGCGTATTACATACGAACGAGAAGGCAATTGCCCTATATCAAAAATATGGTTTCGAAGTAGAAGGAATTTTAAAAAACGATAAAATGCTAGCTAAAGGGGAATATTATCATACCATTGTAATGGGTAGAAGTATGGTTTAAAAAAATAGTTGACTATTCAAAACTTGTTGAATATACTATTAAAAATCAATTTAACTTTTTTAGGCAAAGAAAAGGACATGAGTCATTTAGATAATTTCTTATTAGAGAGCAGGGTCGTCGGCTGAAATCCCTGTAGGAAAAACGAATGATTTACCACCTTGGAGCTATTATGGTGAACAGTAAGTATCCATAATCGGGGAACCGTTATCTTCATTTTGAGGCAATTCACTTTAAGAATTGCAAAATTAGGGTGGAACCACGACCACACTCGTCCCTTTACCAGGACGGGTGTGGTTTTTTGCATGAGTAATTTTATATTTGAGCTGTGAAAAGGACACGAATCATTCAATGTTTTCTGTTTAGAGAGCAGGGTCACCGGCTGAAAGCCCTGCGAGAAAGTAGAATGGTTTACCACCTTAGAGCTATTAGGGGGAACGCTATTACTGCTAGTATCCGTAATCGGGAAACCGTTATCTTTTATGAGAGTCGTATTTTTATTAAGTACGACAAAATAGGGTGGAACCACGACCACACTCGTCCCTTGACCGGGACGGGTGTGGTCTTTTTGATTTTATTTAAAAAATAGGAGGAATTTATTATGTCAGTAAAAGCAGAGGAAAGATTAAATCACCAAAAATTGGGTCAGCAATTAGAATTATTTATGTCCATGGAGGAAGCGCCGGGTATGCCATTTTATTTGCCGAAAGGAATGATTTTACGAAATGAGCTTGAAAAAATTTGGAGAGAGAAGCATCAGCGAGCAGGCTACCAGGAGATAAAAACTCCTATTATGATGAAGCAGGAACTCTGGGAAAAATCAGGTCACTGGGACCATTACCATGAAAATATGTATTTTGCAGATGTAGATGAACAAAAGTATGCTATAAAGCCAATGAATTGTCCTGGAGCAGTATTAATTTTTAATAGTAAAAGAAGAGGGTATCGAGAGCTGCCTATACGATATGCTGAGCTAGGATTAGTACATCGCCATGAGCTTTCGGGGTCACTGAATGGACTATTACGTGTTAGAGCATTTACTCAGGATGATGCACATTTATTTGTTCTGGAGGATCAGATTGAGAGTGAGCTTGCTAAGGTGTTAGATCTAGTAGATGAATTCTATAAGGAGTTTGGCTTTAGCTATAAGGTAGAGCTATCGACTCGTCCGGAAGATTTTATGGGCTCCGTAGAGGCATGGGATCAGGCAGAAGAAGCACTAGAATCTGTAATAAAAAGGAAACAAGTCGATTATCAAGTAAACGAAGGAGATGGAGCCTTTTATGGTCCTAAGATCGACTTTCATATACTTGATTCGCTTGGACGAAGTTGGCAGTGTGGAACAGTACAGCTTGATTTTCAAATGCCTGAAAAATTCAATTGTCAGTATGTCGATGAGAATAACCAATTGCGTCAGCCTATCATGATACATCGTGCCATCTATGGCTCTATAGAACGTTTTATGGCTATTTTATTAGAACACTTTCAAGGCAGTTTCCCGCTCTGGCTAGCACCAGTACAAGTAAAGGTTTTACCCATAGCAGATGCACATGTCGCTTATGCAGAAGATGTAAAGCAACAGCTAGAGCAGAAGAGATATCGAGTGGAGATAGATGACCGTGTAGAGAAAATAGGACTAAAAATAAGAGAGGCGGCAATGCAAAAGCATCCTTACATGCTAATTATCGGAGACCAAGAAATGGAGAAGCATATTGTCTCCGTTAGGAAGCATAAAGCTGGAAGTCTTGGTGAAATGAAAGTTGAAGCTTTTATTGAACAGCAGCTAGGACAATAAATCGCGAAGCTGGGCAAAGCGAGTAAGCTATGCCTGGATTGTAGTAAAATATGTCTAGATTGTAGTAATAATAGTGAGGATTGTCGTAAATCTGGTCAAAACGAGTAAGTAATGAGTGGATTGTAGTAAACTACCGCGCCATTGTCGTAAAGCATGGGCGGATTGTCGTAAAAACCGTGGGGATTGTCGTAAATCTGGTCAAAACGAGTGAATAATGCGTGGATTGTAGTAAACTACCGCGCCATTGTCGTAAAGCATGGGCGGATTGTCGTAAAAACCGTGGGGATTGTCGTAAATCTGGTCAAAATGAGTGAATAATGCCTGGATTGTCGTAAAAACGTGGTCACCTAGAGCAGTTAAGCTCCCAAGTTTCGCAGAGAAAAGGATTTTAAAGCTTCTATCTCGAATAAATGCTAAAGAGGGGGTATAGCAAGATGAAATGGCTTGTATTGTTTGCAGGAATTGTCTTATTAGGAGGTAATATTTATGGTGTATACGACATGTATCAGCCAAAAGTAGGGCCTCTTGGCGATGGGAAAGTTTCTGCATATGTTTGGATTAGCATCTTTGTTAGCGCATTAGTAGGAATCCTTGCGATTGCTCAATTCTTTGTATTATTGGCCTATGATCTACGTAAGAAGAGGTTTCCGAGGATGGAAACAGAACGATTTTTATTGCGCCAAATAGAAGCAAGCGATGCGCAAGAGGTATTCCATTATTTTTCACAGGACGAGGTCATGAAATATTATGATTTAGATGTCTTAAAGGATATTAGCGAAGCAAGAAAAATAATTGATAACTGGAAAAAAAGGTACCATAAAAATGAGGGGTTACGTTGGGGAATAGCAACTAAGAAAGACAATAAGATTATAGGAAGCTGCGGCTATCATAATTGGGAAAAAGAACATTTTAAGGCGGAAATCGGTTTTGAGGTTACGCCAGAGTTTTGGAGAACTGGAGTAATGACAGAGGTTTTAGAGCCAATTTTAAAACATGGTTTTGAAAAAATGGATTTGCATAGAATTGAAGCACTATATGACCCGGAGAATATTGCTTCGAGAAGAACTTTAGAAAAGGCAGGATTTGTATACGAGGGGACATTAAGAAAATCAGCATTTGAAAAAGGCCGGTTTTGTGATGCTGCTATTTGCTCCTTATTAAAAGAAGAGTTTGCGAAATAGCAGCAAACCCTCCACTTTATATATTAATATTTTACCCAGCTTAGTCCAGTTGTACCTTCCCCTGCGTGAACTCCTACACAGGCGCTCAACGGTATAACAATTACCTTTAGCTTAGGGAATTCCTGCAGAATTTCTTCTCTCCAGGTTTTAGCATCTTTTATATTGTTGCAATTAATCACTGCGACTTCTGGAATTTCAGCTTTTTTCATATCATTTCGAAGTAAGTCCATTACATAATTCTTAGCTCTTTTATCAGCACGTACTTTTGCTTTCATAACAACTTTTCCGTTATCAAAGGAAATGACCACTTTTATATTTAATAGATTACTCAGAAAGGCTTTAGTGCCAGATACACGGCCACTTTTATGGAGCTGAGTTAAGCTAGATGGAATAAAGGACAATTCGGAGTTTAATGTCATGTTTTCAATATGCTTCACGACTTCCGCTACGTCATGGCCTGCCTCTACCATGCTTTTTCCGACTTCGAGCATTTTGACCATCGGATAAGAGCCTATCTTAGAGTCTATTGAATACACTTTAAAATTTGCCATTTTAGAGGCGGTTTGTGAACTGTTGTAGGTTCCTGACAACTCACTGGAAGTGTGGACAGCAATAGCACATTCGTATCCTTGTGCTTTCAAGTCTTTATACAATTGTACCATCTCACCAATCGGAGGCTGAGATGTTTTAGGATGAACTTTGGCGGTTCTTAATTTGTCGTAGAATTCATCGTGTGTCATATCAATTGTTTCTTTGAATGCACCCTCTTCAAAAACAATATTTAATGGCAAGACATGTATATTATGTTTTTCTATAAATGATTGTTCCAATAAAGCAGCAGTATCAGTTATCCAAGCAACTTTTTTATTCACAGTTTGATAATCTCCTCACTAAAAATTAATTTGTTAGCGCTAATGTAACCTAGTCTTATTTATTGGAATAGTGTTACTTGTCATGTTTTGTCGAAATTTCGGAACCTGGGACATATTTTGAACATATTTAGAAGGAGGAAACAACAGTGGGATATGTATTGCCGCATCCTGTTCATGACATAATGCGAAAATATTTACAGGCATTAAATGCCTCCTTACCAAGTGCCTTTATTGAAGGTGTTTATATGTATGGTTCTATTGCGTTAGGAGCTTTTGATGAAAAGAAGAGTGATGTAGACTTTATCGTTTTATTAAAAAGATCGGCAAATGAACAAGAAGTAGAAATTATAAAAGAGATCCATTTTCAAATATCTAAAGAGAAATTAGGGGCTCGGATGGATGGAATGTATATTCAAACAGCTGACCTGGGTAAAACAAATGATATTCTCCTGCCGTATCCTTATTGCTCAGATGGTGAAGTAAAAATTGGTCATTGGGATATCAATCATATTACTTGGTGGATTTTAAAGAAACATGGGATTGCATTACAAGGAAGACCAATTCATGAGTTAAACATTTCTACTAAATGGGAGGATGTCTTAGGAACGTTAAAATATAACATCAACGAATATTGGTATAAGAAATCAAAAGAAATACCTAATTCAGTGCCTGATGATATGGTGGAGTTTGTTACAACTACTATTTGTAGAATTCTTTATTCTCTAAAGTTCCAACAAATCATTTCAAAAAAAGAAGCACTAGAAAAGGGATTAGTTATATTACCTTTTCGATGGCATACTTTACTAAAAGAAGGGATGAGGATTCGGTCATCAGAGCAGCTCCCCTCACTATTCGACACAGAAAGCTCTCGTGCAGAAACCTGCAAAGATTTTATATTATACACACACGAAATATGTAATGAAGGTTATTTTTTGGAGGTTTAGGAATGGATATTAGAAGATTAACAGATGTAGATGCCATTGCTTATTGGGAACTAAGGCTAGAGGCTCTGCAAAACAGTCCAGAAGCATTTGGAACAAGCTATGAAGAAGCTCTTCAAAGAGAAAATCCAATTGAACGAGTAAAAGGTAATTTTAAGGTAAATGGCAATTACACGTTCGGTGCGTTTGAAGAAGATAAATTAATTGGTATGGTTACTCTAGCACAAGAGAGTTCCTTAAAAATGAAGCATAGAGCAAATATTTTTGCAATGTATGTAAGCTCAAAGGGAAGAAGAAAAGGTGTAGGAAAGGCCCTAATGGAGCGAGCCATTAACCAGGCAATAGAAACTAATGAAATAGAAAAGATTAATCTATCTGTTGTGTCGAATAATGAATCCGCAAAAAATTTATATTTACAATTAGGTTTTAAGGTATTTGGAGTAGAAGAAATGGCTTTAAAGGATAGAGACGTCTATTACGAAGAACATCACATGACACTTATTCTAAATTAAAGGAGATAATTTAATGGAGGAAAAATCAAGTAACCTAGAAAAACAAGGGGGAAAGCTACCATTGTTTCAATCCCCAGTCCGTTCCATTTTCGAAAAGTTTTACAGAGAAAAAGATGTGTCTCTTATATACGGAGAACCAATTGTATTGGAGAACAAAAGGATCTTACCTGTTGCCAAAGTTAATTATTTTGTAGGTGGAGGCGGAGGTGGAGGTGACACGATTTCAGATGAAGAAAATTCTACAGGTCAAGGAGAAGGAGGCGGTGGTGCCTTTTCGATAAAACCGGTTGGAGTATATGAAATCACTGCGGAGGAAGTTAAATTCAAGCCTGTCCTTCCGTTTAGTCAAATACTTACTGTTTTTTCAGTAGTCACGCTAGGGATTGTTTTCTTGTTGAGAAAAAGATGTAAATAGATAGGGAAAGAACGCTTCCTTCTAAAGGTTAGCGTTTTTTCTATGCTTCAACCATTGAACAAACGTTAGCAGAAGCATGACAAAAATAGCCCCGCCTGTATCTAATAGAACATCCTGAAAAAGGGCAGATCGTCCACTCGTAAAGGATTGATGGAATTCATCTGCGACTGCTAGAAGAAAGGTAATCATTATTGCAGTAAGTTTTCGATACTTCCTCTTCGGCAAAGCAATATAAATAGCTAAACTAATCAAACCAAAATAAAAAAAGTGGACTCCTTTTCTTATTAAGAATTCGACAAATGCATAGTAGCCACGTTCCTCGACAGAGACATAGAATCCCCAATAAGGAATATGAAATAATGATAAAAAGGACTCCAATGGCTTGTTTGGAAGCCATTCTTTAAGCACGGCCTCCAAAGACTGTTGCTCGGAAGTCTGCCCGGAGGCTATAAATACAAAGACAAGTAAAAGTAAAAGTGGAATAAATTTTTTCATATAAAAACAGTAGCATAAATTGAATGAGAAACAAAATAATTGCAGACTTTATAGCTAATAAAAGAGTAAAAAGCTGGTTGTTTCACAAGCTTCTATCACCAATTGAAAGGCTATGGTACACTTACGATAAGTGAATAATTTTTGCAGGGAAAAGGTGCTGACTTGTCAGCTTAATTAGGGAATTCGGTGAAAAACCGAAGCTGTATCCGCAACTGTAAATGCTGATGAAATAAGAAAAATACCACTGTTGGCTAAAAGCCAATGGGAAGGTTCTTAGAGTAAAATGATGCATGAGCCAGGAGACCGGCCTTTTCTTGAACGTATAAATACTCTTCGGAAGTTAAGGGGTTGTACGGCACGTTTCTATTTTCGATTAAATTTCTAACGATAAATAGGTATTGCGCCGCCCTTTTTTAGGGTGGCGTTTTTTTGTGCTGTAAGAAGTCGAGTATTGTATTGCCGAAAATTCACAAATAACTTGGAAAGGGGGCAGAGCATTGAAAAAAGACATGCGATATATTTGTTATCCATTTATGAGAGAAAAGCCGTCTACAGTAGACTTTGAGATTCGAACAGACTCATTGACCACACGTATTGGATTGGCCGCATCTTTAACAAAAGATATTCCAAGAGTTTACGAGGATTTAATGTATCTGGCACCGATGGCATATCACGTAAATGGTTCTGTTAGAGGGAAGCTAGCAATCAATGAAGAGGATTTACAAATTCTAAGTGATATGTATGATTTCTACGTAAGTGAAGTGGAAGGAAGAGTAGATATATTCGTACTTCCACAAGGCTCAACAGCTGCATGTGAATTACACGTGTGTCGTAGTGAAGCAAAAAAATCTGTAAGGGCTTTACATAAAGTTTCATTAGAAAGAGAAGTACCAGAGATTTTGTTTGATTACACACAGCTATTAGCAAATGTATTGTTTGCAATGGCGGTATATGTAAATAAGCATCATGGAGTAGAAGAGATTCAATTTGTCAGTAAATCATATCCGATGAGAAAAAAGAAAAAAGTGGAGGATTAACAAATGAATAAACAATTAAGGAATTGGTTAGCGGTACTAATACTTTCTATCTTACTTGTAGGCTGCCAAGAGGCTGAAAAAAATACAGCTGTTGAAACAGATTCTGTACAAGAAGTAAAAGAATATACTGTAACGGATGATATGGGGAAAGAAGTTACATTCGAAGAAGTTCCGGAAACGATTGTGTCTCTACAACCAAGTAACACAGAAATCCTGTTTGCCCTTGGTGTAGGAGATAAAATTGTTGGAGCTACAGAATTCGATACCTATCCAGAAGAGGCACTAGAAATTGAACGAGTTTCCGATTCTATGAAGTTCAACGCAGAACGTATTTTAGAGATAAATCCAGATGTTGTAATTGCTTATACAACTGGGTCTGAGGAAGAGCTTAAAGTGTTGGAAGACGCGGGGTTAGATGTTTTTGTCATTCAATCGGCGCTATCATTTGAAGACGTCTATGGAGATATTGAACAGTTGGCCGCAGTAATGGGAGTAGAGGATAAAGGAACCGATCTTGTTGACTCTATTAAAACTACTATTCAAAGTGTTCAGGACAAAGTATCAGGTGTAAGCGATCAGAAACACGTCTACTTTGAAATAAGCCCATCTCCAGAAATTTTTACAACAGGAAAAAATACTTTCCAACAAGAAGTTTTGAGTAAAGCTACAGTTGTAAATATTTTTGGAGACCAAGAGGGATGGATTAAATTATCTGAGGAAGATGTCATTAAGAAAAATCCTCCGATTATCTTGACTACCGTAAATTATGTAGAAGATCCAATTGGTGAGATTAAGGCTCGTCCAGGCTGGAATCAGTTAGAGGCAGTGCAAAACAACGCCATTTTCCAATTAGATCAGGACATTATGTCTCGCCCAGGACCACGAATTGGTGAAGCTGTAGAACTAGTAGCTAAAACCGTTTATCCAGAGATATTTGAATAAAGTAGAAGTTGGTCTCGTTTTGAGGAGACCAACTTCTTTTGTTTTAAAACTGGTACCTTGCAATGAATAATAGTGTTATGGTATAGTACTATCTAATGAATAGTACCGAGGGAGAGAGAGACATGACAGCGAATATTTATATTGAGACATTAGAAAAAGAGCTTTATATGTTGAATACAAAGGAACGCCAAGCAATAGTTAGAGATTTCCAAAAGTATTTTTGTGATTTGTTAAGAGAGGGACAAACTGAGAAAGCAATAGTTGAATCATTAGGAGCACCATCGTATATAGCAAGGGAATTACTTAAGGCTTACTCAGAAGAGGAAATGATTGTAACAGAAGTGGAATATGAAGGCGCATATATATAAAATGCTACAAAGGCTAGTTACCCTTCGTAGCACGATTTCATTTACAATCGTTTAGTAAACTGAACTAGTTCAACTTTTTTATATTACAGGAATCCAAATTTCTGAATAACAGTTTGGATCAGATGGGTCATCATCTGTATACACTTCCATCTCTGGTGTTCCTGCCTGTTTGTAGGAGTGAGAGGGAAACCATTCTGAGTAAATTTGTTACCATGTATTTTGCATAGCATTGGGCATTGCTCCGTGAACCTCAAAGATTGCCCACTTTGATGCTGGTATTTCTAATGTCTCCAGATTTTCTGGTGTGTCGCCTATATAACTGACCCCTATCCAATAATCCATCATACTGTCGACTTTAAAATTTTCTCCCATCACACAAACACCAAGAGCACCTTTTATTTCTTCGTTATTTAAAGAAATAATGAAACAACAAGCTCTTGTATAGATTCTTATAGATTAATCTAGCAACGTATATTAACACATACAAAAAGCCACCAATTATAGAAACAGGTGGCTTTTTGCATTAGATATTTTTTTTAGTTTCTGTTTCTTTGTCTTCTATTCTAAATTCTTCTGCAACATCGTCTACTATATCTTTAGTTGAGTTTTTAAATTCTTTTAACGTCTCTCCAACTGCTCTACCCAATTGAGGTAATTTTTTAGGACCGAACACGATTAAAGCAATAATTAATATAATGATTAAACCCGGTATTCCAATATTCGGCATTATAATCTCTCCCATACTGTTTCTATATATTTTCACGTGGTTTTTGCAATAGTAGTTAATCTTAAAAAAATTGGTTGTTTTGTATCAATAACACATTATACTCCTACGTTTAAATTTGTAAATACTTTGGTATTAATAATGATCAAATTGTGTGAGCTGGAAAAGTCTCTTCGATATAAAACTCTCTTTTTCCCTTCTATAACTTTCTATAACTTTGTTTATACAACTAGTCCTTTAGCGTTTTTCAACCACAAAACACTAGTTACTTTATACCGATAATAGAAAAGTTTTTACTATTAATTTGCAATTTTTATGTGAATTTAATGTTTTTTCAGAATAAAATTATATTTTCTAATCCGAAATAAATATGTAGTATTGAAGAAATAAAAGGAGTAAACTGTTAAACGGTTGTTTTGTTATGTATAAAAATTACATTTTCATAGTTGAGTGAACTATGTTAAAGGAGAATAAAAGTGACGCAATATAACTTAGAAGAATTAAAACTGTTGAATCAAGTAATTTTCGCTTTATTTATAGTAGCAGATTTAGCTCTTGGCCTCTTTTACTATAATAATGAGTTTCCTTGGTTCGCGTTAATAGGTTCAAGTATTGGACTAGCTATTATTGTTCTTTGCTGGACTGGAAAAAAATATATATACTTTATCTCATTTTTATTGGTTTATACTATCCTATTCTCATTAGTTTATAACTGGCATGCAGTTTTTCATTAATCAGAATATTTTCGACTCATTGTTTACCTGAATAAACAATTTAAGCTATTTTTTACTAATTTACGTTGGAGGTTATATTATGTCAGAACAGGAAAAAAAGGCTCCATACTTAGATAAACGTTCATCTAGACGTACTTTTATCAAAAATTCTGGATTAACAGTTGGTGGAGTTGTACTAGGTGGAGCACTCGGTTCTTTACTAGGTAAAGACTCAACAACTAAAACTAACGAGACTGGGGTTCATTCAGCAGCTACTGGGGTTAACTTCAACCAGGCACTGATGTATTTTGACAAAGCACAATTTGATACGATAGATGCTGCAGCAGAGCAAATTTTCCCTAAAACTGAGGTAGGACCCGGTGCGAAAGAATTACTTGTTGCATATTATATCGATCACCAACTAGCAGGGAGCTTTGGCCTGAACTCAAAAGAATATATGACCGGTCCTTTCTTCCCAGCAGAAGCAGTTCCACAACAAGGGTACCAAACACATTTGAATCGTCAGCAAGTGTTTAATCTTGGAATTACAGCTTTAAATGCAGAGGCTGCAAAGAAATCTGATGATAAACCTAAATTCGCCAGTTTAACAGAAGAACAACAAATCGAAATCTTAAAAGATTTTGAAGCTGATAAAGTTAAATTAAATGGAGCTGTTAGTTCATCCTTTTTCTTCTCTTTACTTAGAAAAGTAACAATTGAAGGAGTATATGCTGACCCTATGTACGGCGGTAACAAAGATATGGCTGGTTGGAAAATGAAGAATTTCCCTGGACATCAATCGAGTTATACTAATGTACTAGAAAAAGATGAATTCGTGAAAATAGATCCTATGAGCTTAAACTCTCAGCATCAACACTAATATACACCAATAGAAAGGGTGAACAACTTTGGCAACTAAATTACCAAAAACAGATATAGTTTTAGTAGGGGTAGGTTGGGTAGGCGGTATTATCGCAGCAGAACTTACAAAAAAAGGATACAAAGTAGTAGGTATCGAACGTGGTAAAGAACGTTCAACTGAAGATTACTTTATGGCTCACGATGAACTACGTTACGCAGAGCGTAAAGAAATGATGCAAGATCTTTCTAAAGAAACAATTACATTCCGTCACAATATGACACAACGAGCATTACCTTACCGTGAATGGGGTAGCTTCCTGATAGGAGAAGGAACAGGTGGTTCAGGAGAGCATTGGAATGGTCAAACTTACCGCTTCCTGCCATACGATTTCGAGATCTATTCAGAAACTGTTAAACGTTACGGAAAAGGTAAAATCCCTAAAGGAATGATGCTTCAAGACTGGGGTATAACATACGAAGAGTTAGAACCATACTTCGATAAATTTGACGCTATGACTGGTATTAGCGGTGAGGCGAATCCACTACCTGGTTCTCCACAAATAAAATACCCTAACCCGCCGATGTTGGAAACACCTGCTATAAAATTATTCAAAAGTGCAGCGAAAGATCTTGGATATCATCCATACCATCTGCCTTCTAACAATCTATCGCAATCTTATACTAATCCAGATGGCATTTCTCGTGGCGCTTGTCAATATTGCGGTTTTTGTGAGCGTTTTGGTTGCGAATATGGAGCAAAAGCATCACCAGTAGTTACAGTATTACCTGTAGCTAAAGAAACTGGTAACTTCGAAGTACGTACTCATTCTGTTGTACGTAAAGTTCTACACACAAATGGAAAAGCTACTGGCGTATTATACGTAGATATACGTACTGGTGAAGAGTTTATCCAAGAGGCAGATGTAGTTGTAGTATCAGCCTATCAAATGAATAATATTAAACTTTTATTAAACTCTCAACTTGGCCGTCCATATGATCCAGTTACTGGTACAGGAGTCATTGGTAGAAACTATGCATACCAAACAATTCTGGGGACTGCTGTAGGTTTCTTCGATGAAGAGTTCAATTTATACGGTGGTGCAGGATCTCTAGGAGCCCAAATTGATGACTTCAACGGAGACTTCTTTGATCACACTGACTTAGATTTCTTACATGGTGCGACAATTCAAATTACCCAATTAGGGGATCGTCCTATTGCAAACAATCAGGTTCCAGCAGGCGTTCCAACTTGGGGGAAAGAATTTAAAGACGCTTCTGTTACAAACGCAAACCGTGCTCTTATTGTTAAAGCACAAGGGGCTTCCCTTCCTTGGCAAGATAATTACATCGATCTAGATCCAACTTATAAAGATGCATTCGGTGATCCATTACTCCGTATGACGTTTAATTGGAAAGATCAAGATCGTCAACTAATGAAATTTATGGGCGAAAAATCAGCTGAGATCATGAAAAAAATGGGTGCAAAAGATATCAAAATTAATGGTGGCGAAGTCGGAGATTACGATATTCGTAACTACCAATCTACTCACAATACTGGTGGAGTAATTATGGGCTCTGATCCAGAAACAAGTGCTTTAAACAGCTATCTACAAATGTGGGATTGTGAAAACGTATTTGTACCAGGTGCAAGTGCTTTTGCTCAAAACTCAGGTTACAACCCAACTGGCACAGTTGGAGCACTAGCATATCGCGCTGCAGAAGGTATTGAAAAATACTTAAAAACTGGCGGATCTTTAGTTTAAAAACGAGACGCTTCTAAATAAACAAATAATATCTGCTTAACTATAACAAATAATTTCTATTCATAGAATTAGCCAACAACTTAAAAACTGCTATCTTCTTTCCATCAAAAGAAGGTAGCAGTTTTTTAATATATGGATTCATCCTCAAATTTTCAACTATTCTTTTGGATTTCTAAGAAACTTGCACAGTCTTTATAAATACTTCTACCATCTTTGTGTGAATTTCAGGTTGTTCATCATGAACCGAATGCCCTGCAATCACCTACAAAAACGTATGAAATACATGCATTCAAGGTACAGTTTAAGCATCCTATTACAGGACAAATGATTATTGCTGAGGATAAACGATAAAAGATTATCCTCTTATACTAACTATGATACAAAAACATCCAATTGAAATAATTGGGTGTTTTTTTAGTTAAGAAATATATAGTTGAATAACTTTGCTTGTTGAATAGATTCTACCCATCCCAATGGTTAAACACTCCTTTCATTTATCCTAAAATATTTACGTTAAATACCCCTGTCTTTTTGTGCTTTCCTTGGACTGTTTAATCTGCCAAGATTGCTTCTACTATTTCTTTAGGACGAACATCTAACGAGGTTAGGTCCTTAAGGTTGATCCAAATGGGTTCATAGCTTCCTTTTTTTATAGAAGGGTTTTTATATTCATCCCCAGTACCTGCACCAAAGGTACCGCCTATAATTTCAGCTAAATAATAATATTGCTTTCCGCTATAGGGTAATACTTTTAAAAGACGTTGGATTTTAACATGCACGCCTATCTCCTCATATGTCTCTCTAATAGCAGCTTCCTCAGGGGTTTCCCCAGTCTCAATACCACCACCTGGAAATACATAATAGGTAGTATGTGGTTTTGTCCTTTTAATTAGTGCAACTCTATCCTTTTCTAAAATAATAGTGGCTCCTCTATTTCTCATTTGAACTCCCTTCCTGTACCTTTTTGAAAATTATAACAATAATTGACGTTCATAAGTTATTTAAATTTTATGTAAAGGTTTCTTTACATAAATATAGTTTTAGATTATCCTTATGTAAAGATATATTTACATTGGTTGCAAGGAGGAAACAGATGACAAAGGTCATTAATCATATAAGAGAGATACGTTTAAAAAAGGGAATCACACAGGTACAAATGGCTGGTGATTTACAAATTACCCGACAAACGATTACTGCGATTGAGAACAATAAATACAATCCCAGCTTAGAGCTGGCACTTAAACTAGTGCGTTACTTTGAAGTACCCATAGAAGAATTATTTTATCTTGAGGGGGATGAAAATGACAAAAAGCTATAGAATTTTACTGTACGGAATTATTAGTGGATGTATCATTGTTGGTGCCTTTTTAGGGGTGTATATTGCAGGTAAAGAGGAAGGCATTTTTGATTGGGGACTGTTTTTACCGATGGTAGTTGGATCATTAGGGGGCTTTATAGGCTTTTTTCTATTTGCATGGTTACGTCAAAAAAAGAATGGCAAAATTCCTGATATGGACGAGCGTACAGCTGTAATGATGAAAAATTATTTCTCTACTGTCCTGTATTTTGTCCTGTTTGGGAGTGGTGTTATATTGTTGATCTTATTTGCAATTGGTGTGGAGACAATTGAAACTGGAATGCTCATTGTTTACATGATGATTTTATTTATGTTAATTGGTATTGGTGCTTTTATAACAAAGAGAATCTGATTGATTTAGCAAGTGAATTAAACGGGTATTAAAAAAGTATGAAGAAATGTAGAGAAAGTAATTGAAGTATTTCAAAAACAGAAAGCTTAGAAAGGATGATAAAAATGGTTAATGTTTTGTTTGTCTGCCTTGGCAACATTTGTCGTTCTCCTATGGCAGAGGCTGTATTTAAGCATCTAATTCAAAATGAAAAATTAGAACAATATATACAAGTAGATTCAGCGGCAACAAGTGGATGGCATATTGGAAATCCACCACATAAAGGGACAATAGCTAAGCTAAAAGAATATAACATTTCAAAGAAGGGTATGGCTGGACGCCAACTTAAAGAGGAAGATTTTGAAGAATTTGACTATATCGTTGGGATGGATGAAAATAATATTAGAGATATACGTAAGATGCTTGGTCAACCGAATCATCCAAAAATTATTCGATTTTTAGATTTAACCATTCACAAAAAAGATGTGCCAGACCCTTATTTCACAGGTGATTTTCAGGAAACCTACGATTTAGTAATAGAAGGCTGTGAAGCACTACTAAACAAAGTAAAAAGTGATCATAAAGAGCTGCTTCAATCATAGGAGGAAATTGGAATGGATTATATGTATTTTCAAGGTGTTCCAGATACTCAAACACTTTCAGGAGTCTTGGAGCTTCATAAGCATGTATTCGAGGGTTCCGAGTTGGAAACTGAAAAGTTGAAAGAAAAAAGTAATTTGATAGTATTCGTAGCAAAAGATCATGAACGAGTAATTGGATTTAAAATTGGATATGATTACGGAAATCGTACATTCTATAGCTGGCTTGGTGGGGTTCACAAGGACTACCGAGGAAAAGGGATAGCAAAAGAGCTGATGAGTAGACAGCATGATCTAGTAAAATCCATGGGTTATACAAAGGCTCGTACTATTTCGCGCAATGAAAAAAGAGAGATGCTTATCTTAAATATAAAGTTTGGCTTTGATATAAAGGAAACTTTCACTAGTGATAAGGGGAAGCATAAAATCGTGTTAGAAAAAATGCTATAGGGAGGATTTTAAATGACTGAATGCTTAGGTTGTATGTTAGCTAATAAGGAACAAAATGTTTTCGTTATTTTTGAAAATGACCATATCACATGTTTTCTAGATCATGAACCTTTTAATAATGGGCACGTACTTATACTTCCAAAAAGACATTATGAGGATGTGGATGACTTAGATGTAGAGGTCGCCTATTCTATAATGGATGCTTCCCGACTTATCTCCAAGGCAATTAAACAATTATACACACCAGATGGGATTACGATTTGCCAAAATGGTGGAGTGTTTAGTGAATTGACTCATTATCATATGCACGTTGTCCCTAGATATGAGGGACAACAGTTTGCAGAGTTCTATCAAGAGCAACCTTTCGAACGAAATAATCTAGAAAGCTTGCAAACTGTTACAATAAACTTAAGGAATGCTGTTCGTAATATTATAGAAGAAGGATAACCAACTTATGATTGGAGTGGCAGGTTAGCGACTCCCGCGGGATGGCTTATCGCTCTCCCCGCGGAAAGCGTTCGACTAAAGCGGAAATCCCCCCTCTTGTTCCTGCTATTTATGAGAACTGAACTTTAGATATCTAGCTATAACGTGGGATTATACTCCACAATAAAATCTAATGATAAACAGAAATAAGGAAAGAGTCTTGTCCAATCATGGAGAGGCTTTTTTTCTAACTTGATATAAGGGAGAGTTTAAATGTCTAAATATAAACAGAAGACCTTAGAGACTGATCAGGATGTGGCAGAGTTTATAGAAGGAGTCGATAGCTTAAAGAAAAGGGAGGATGCATATAAACTTCTAGAGATTTTTGGAGAATCTACTGGCTATCAAGCGAAAATGTGGGGGCAAAGTATTATTGGATTTGGTTCTTACCATTACAAATATGCTTCCGGTCATGAAGGGGATGCTCCTCTTGTTGGGTTTTCACCAAGAAAGGCAAAGATTAGCTTGTATTTTGCTACCGGAGATTCAGATCGCGCGGAATTGTTAAGTAGATTAGGAAAACATACTTCAGGTAAGGCATGTGTTTATATCAATAAAGTAGAGGATATCAATATAGAAGTTCTTAAAGAAATAATTTCTCAATCTATCATTTTTTTACAAAAATTGTATCCGAGCGAGAATTGAATGGAAGTTAATGTATTTATTTTTGCTACTTATACTGGTTCTAATGTATAATAACACAGTAGAATTCTAGAGTACGAAAACAATATGTGAAAGAGAGTGGGACTTTTATGGGTCGTAAGTGGAATAATATTAAGGAAAAGAAAGCTTCTAAAGATGCTAATACTAGCCGTATCTATGCTAAATTTGGTCGTGAAATATATGTTGCAGCAAGACAAGGTGAGCCAGATCCTGTCTCTAACCAAGCTTTAAAGGTCGTATTAGAGCGTGCAAAAACTTACAGTGTGCCAAAGCATATTATTGATAAAGCGATTGAAAAAGCAAAAGGTGGATCAGAGGAAAGCTATGATGAGCTTCGCTATGAAGGATTTGGTCCAGGAGGATCAATGGTTATTGTAGATGCATTAACAAATAACGTAAACCGTACTGCTTCTGATGTTCGTGCTGCATTTGGTAAAAATGGCGGCAACATGGGAGTTAGTGGTTCTGTGTCTTATATGTTTGATGCAACAGCAGTTATAGGCTTAGAAGGCAAAACTGCCGATGAGGTGTTGGAAATCCTGATGGAAGCAGACGTAGATGCTCGTGACATTTTAGAAGAAGAAGATGCAGTCATCGTTTACGCTGAGCCTGACCAATTCCATGTGGTGCAAGAAGCTTTAAGAGCTGCGGGAGTTGAAGAATTTACAATTTCTGAGCTAACAATGCTTGCACAAAACGATATTGCGTTAGATGCAGATGCACAAGCCCAATTTGAAAAAATGATTGATGCTATTGAAGATTTAGAGGATGTTCAGCAGATTTATCATAATGTAGATTTAGCATAAATATAGGAAAGTAAAAGTCTCATTTACAGGAAGCTGTAGATGGGATTTTTTTTTGAGTAGAAAGTAATCTATCTACTTAAAAAACATGAATAATAGATGTTAGTTTTTTGCTATAGGCGAATTATAAACACTACTTTTATATATAAATTAGGACTCAAGAAACTGTTTATTTTGTGATGCGTCAAATGTAGAAAGGGGGAATAGGATGAGAAGTTTTTTTGCTACATGTTTAGTTATTTTATTCATAGCAAGCCCTATCAAAACAATGGCTGACTGGGCATATCCCTTCGTAGTGTGGGATGGATATGTTTATGTTCTGCAAGATGAAGAGGTCAATGAAATTGGTAAGGAAATTGGTCATGTTACAAAATACTCCGATCTAGAAGGGTCTTACTCAGGGAATTTTTCTAATGCTTACCCAAGAGGAACTAAATATTATGAAGTAAAGGAAGTTAGTAGTAAGGAGGCAATTGCAGTAGAAGTTTCCTCAGGGACTTATAGAGTGGCTGAGCGAGGAGGTCCATATGGGGGGAACAGATATGCATTTTGGGATCCCGATTCACCGTTTTTTATAATTGGAATTTTATTTGTAGCTGTATTTACAGTTGTAGTGTATTTTTCGGTAAGGGAGAGGAAGAACGATTAAATGAAGGAGAAACACCAGAACCTATTACGGTGACTAGTGCAATGGAGAAAACCTTATATAATGACTTAAGAATGGCCGCTCTAAATGATTTGAGCAGCCATATAATTACTTATTGCTATAGTTTAGAGCCTTAAAAAGAAAAGATTGAAAAAACAAGGGAGAACTATGATTACAAACAGTTCTTCTCTTTTCTAGTTGTAGAAAATCTTAATGTGTTGCAGAGTTATTTCTTCGATACTTCCATTGCTGGTATTGGAAACGAAAGAAGCAGCCTATACAAAATCCTAGTATAGCAATAAATGCAGCTAAACCGACCATAACAGTTGCAATATTAAATGAAATACTCCACTTCAAAAAGAAGCTAATACTAGCTATAAGTAAAAAGCCAACTGCCAACCATTGATTAAACCTTAGCTGAGCATAATCTTCTTGAATATATTCCTTACTAGGCTTCTTTAGAAATCTTTTGGCTACAACTAAAATGGGATGAAAACCAAATAATAAACTAGATAAATTGGCAATTAACGGAATGAGCAGAATCCATGCTGATTGAGTGATAAGCGCGATGACGACAGAGATTACAATTGTCCATTGATTGACCATAACGAGAGGCTTCGGAATTGTCTTCATGATAAAACCTACTTTTCTGATTGGATTTATTATATTATATGTTGATTCTAATAGAATGTAAAAAAATTGAATCCGTTGACCTATTTCCCGGGAAATCGACATTTTTATGCTCCTAACGACAAATGGCTGCTCTGGGATTTTGAGCAGCCATTTTGTTTACTTATTTTTTAGTTGATTTATCTTTTGGGTTAGCATTTTAAATTGTTCATCTAATTCCATGTACTTGGAATCTTTAGATGGAAGATAGCTTAATTGACCTAGTACAGCTTGTCGCTCTGTTTCTAGAGCTAGAAGTAACTTGTTATTGTCGTTTTCTTCGCTTCTACTAAGCCAATCAGTATAATTCATCTCAAGCTTTTGAATTCTATTTTTATCAAATATAAGAAGCTTGTTTGTTAGCCTTTCTAAAAAATAACGGTCATGGGTTACGAGTAAAATAGTACCGGGATACGTAGACAGTGTCCTTTCTAGCTGTTCTCGAGAAGGCAAATCGAGATGGTTCGTAGGCTCATCTAAAATGAGTACATCCTTTTGATCTACCATGAACTCCATTAACTTTAGTTTTACTCTTTCTCCCATACTCATTGTAGAAATTGGTCTTAACCAATGATCCTTAGAGAAGCCCAAATTGTTCATTAAGGTTTGAATTACACCCCTTGTATCATAATCGGTAGTTGTAAAAAAGTCAGAGGGGGTTTGATCTTCTGGAAGATCGAATACTGTTTGGCGTAAAAAGCCGATGTTCATTGATTCGGTTTTCCAAAGCTCACCTTCAAATGTTTCTTCTCCAGTCAGCATTCGGAAAAAGGTTGTTTTACCACTCCCATTTGATCCGAGGATTCCAACACGTTCTTTAGCTTGGATAGTAAAGGAAGCTTTTTGAAATAGAATTTCTTCGTTAAAAGATTTGCTTAAATTTTTAGCTTCTATGACGCGTTTCCCTTTTTTCTTATTACCTTCAATAGAGAAATTGATTTCCTTTTCCTCTACTGGACGTTCTACTTGATATTTGGAAAGCTCTAGCTCTAGTCGTTTTTGCTTGGAGCGAATTTGAACATCCTTTTTCTTAGCCTTCATACGAAAATACTCTTTTGCACCGTCTTTTTTTGTCGATTCTTCATGTGCTTTGTTGGACCAATTTTTCAATACTTCCATTTGCTTTTCAACTTGTCGGATTTTTGATTGTTGTGCATCATATTCTCTTTGATGAGTGATAAGTTTTTCTTCTTTTCTTTTACGATAGGTAGAATAATTTCCTGTATAGACGGTTAGGTTTTTATTTTCAATTTCCCAAATATAATTTGATACTTCGTCTAAAAAGTATCGATCATGTGATACTAATATAATCGTTCCAGAATAGGTAGCTATTTCTTCTTTTAAGAAGGATAGACTACTTTGATCTAAATGATTAGTAGGCTCATCAAGTAAAAGTAACTGAGAACTTTCTGCAAAAACCTTAGACAGTCTTTTTTTCATTTTTTCTCCGCCACTTAATGCATCGTAAGGACGATTATTAGGGACAGACCACTTACTGATATAAGTCCGTTCATCTTTTTCCTCTACATTTGAATGGAAATGCTCATCTTCTTGCTTGAAATAGCTGATGGTGGGAGTAGTCCCTATCCATTCGATTTGTCCGGAAGTGGGAGAGCTTTCACCTGAAAGAATGGAAAGAAGAGAAGATTTTCCTTCACCATTTCTACCGACAATTCCTATTACAGCCCCTAAATGTATATCGGTTTTTATATTGTTAATGATCTCTTTGTCACCATGGGTTATGCTGATGTTCGTTAATCTTCCTTGTAAAGTCATTGTATTACCTCCCTTGGAGAGATAAAAAAATCCCTCCGATTTAGACGGAAGGATTTTACTGGCCATTTAGTGTACGACAAAAAATAACTACAAATATATATGCCTGTAGTAATTTATTATCTCAATTTGAAAAATGGGCAGACTAATCCTATTTCCGTCAAAGCTAAAAATATTTTTCTGCATAAAGCAGTAATATTAAGCGAGAAATAAGATTATAAAATCATTGTCCACCCATCGTCCCTTCGATATTAGTTACTATATAATATAACATATTCTTCTGAAAATTAAAGAGGTAATTAATACAATGCTTGACTCGATCTACTGCCCTCTATTCCAAGCTCGTCGTCTGTTCTTCTTTTTTGTATGAACCAAATTCCTAGTATGAGTACAAGCCCAAGTACACTACTTAAAATTTCTGGAACAATAAGCATTAACCCAGCCACAAACAAGATGAATCGTTCCCAGACCTTAGAGTACCTTATAAAATAGCCAATCATGGAACTGCTGACAGCTACCATTCCTACTAAGGAAGCAGTAACAGAGACGATAAGCATTACTGGTTCTACATCTACCATTACTAAGATTGGATTATAGATAAAGATAAACGGAACGATAAAGGCCGCGATGGCTAGTTTGACGGCGTTCATACCTGTTTTAAAAGGGTTTGCTCCTGCAATACCTGCCCCGGCATAAGCTGCAAGACAGACAGGTGGAGTGATATCTGCGACTATACCAAAATAGAATACAAACATATGGGCAGCAATTGGAGCTACTCCGAATTCATTTATTAAAACTGGAGCAGCAATAGTAGCTGTGACTACATAGTTTGCTGTAGTGGGTAATCCCATCCCCAATACAATACAAGCAATCATGGTAAATATTAGAGCGAGAATGAGATATCCGTTTGATAGAGCTATAACTCCAGCAGCAAATTTGGAGCCAAGGCCAGTCATACTAACAATTCCAGCTATGACACCAGCTGTGGCAACGGCTGCTATAACCGGTAGAGCGACTCTTGTACCTTGTTCTAATACATTTATAGTTTGCTTAAAGGACATCCTTGTTTCTTTGCGTATTAAGCTTACTAAAAACGCAGCGACTATTCCAAAAAGAGCTGCACGTTGAGGGGTAAAACCATAAATTATCGTTCCAGTAATAACGAAGAGAGGTAAAAGCATATACCAATTTCGTTTCATAGTCTTTCTAAAAGAAGGTAATTGAGACTTTGGGAGCCCAAGTATTTTAAGTTTTTTTGCTTCAAAATGAGTGCCGATAAAGATACCTGTGAAATACAATATCGCTGGTATAATCGCCGCCATCATAATAGTTCCATACGATACACCCAAAATTTCCATCATGATAAAGGCCGCGGCGCCCATCATTGGAGGCATAATTTGTCCTCCAGTAGATGCAGCGGCTTCGGTAGCACCAGCAAATTCAGGCTTAAAACCTGCTTTTTTCATCATAGGGATAGTAAAGGACCCTGTTGCGACTGTATTACCAACGGAGCTACCTGATATAGTCCCTTGCAATGCACTTGCTACAACAGCTGTTTTTGCAGTACCTCCTGTATATCTTCCGGTTAAAGAAAAGGCTAAATCGTTGAAGAACTTCCCTACATTTGTTTGTACGAGCATTACGCCAAAGAATAGGAAGAGGAATATAAACTTTGCTGAAATTTGAACGGGGGTGCCGAATATTCCACTTTCTTTGTACCAAAGTGCAGTAGCGGTTCGCTCTAAAGAAAATCCAGGATGGGAAAGGATTTGAGTAGGGACAAAATTTCCGAAGATAGCATAAAGTATGGCTACTAAAGCCACTATGACGATTGGTAAGCCAACCGTTCTTCTGGTCGCTTCTAGGACAAGAAGAATCCCAAGGACGGAGATGATTATGTCAGGTATGCTATATCCGGAAATTCTGCTCTGTAGAATAGAATCAAAAAAGATTATTTTATGATAGGTTACATACATGGCGGTAAAGGCAAGCACGATGTCATACCAAGGTATTTTCTTTTGTGTTTTAAGTAGGTCTCTTTTTAATGGGTACAATAGAAAAATGACACCGAGAGCAGTTCCTACATGAACGGCACCTTGTTTTTGAGTTGGTAGGGTTCCAAAATAGGCCGTGTATAAATGGAATACGGTTAAGGCCACCCCTAAAAAGGTAACAACCCATGCCCATTTTCCAATATTTGATCGAAACTGATTTTCCTTATCATATTTCTCTAGTATTTCTTGTGCATTTATTGGTTGCTGATCTTTCATTGTCTCACCTCATTTTTAATTGGATTTTATACCTCGATTTTATTTCACATCGTCCAAACTTTTAATATCAGAGCTTTTACGTGTGACAATTTGAATAACCTCTGGATAAATATGCCCAATAAATGCGGCGTTTGGAACTTCATGTCCTTCAAATGCTGCCTCGCCATTGACTGCTTGTATTGCTGGTACATGTACAGACATACCTAAATCCATGTTTCCATCTCGAATACTAGATAGGTTTTCTACAGATGCGCCAGTTTCTGTGTTTGTTAAGTTAAATCCTTCGATATGTTTGTTCCAAATACTTGCCATCTCTCCCCCTAGTGGATAATAAGTGCCGCCTTGACTTCCAGTTCCGAGTATAAAATCATTCTTGCGGTTGCTTTTGTCAGCAGTAAGCTCTGCTACTGGGTTGTCAATAGTGAGACCCTGTTCCTCATAATAACGCTTTGCGCCAGGATGAATAGGAAGCCCCTCAGCTCCGTTTAGTGCGTTTTCTAAAATCATCTGCTTTGCTTGAGCATGTGTATTTTCATTTGCGTTTTCAATCATTATCTTTGCTAGCTCATAACCAAGCTCATCATCGATCGTATCTGTACTTCCCATTAAAATAGCGTAGGCAGTCACAGTTTCCACATCTGAATCTAAAAAGTCATACGTATCCTTAGGAATAGTGTGACGTCTATATCCGCTATTCTCTTCAATATAAGAGATTGCATCATCAGATAAACTAATCATCACAACATCTCCTGCAGAATTTTGCAAGCTTTCGATACTTGCAGCCGGGAGTCCAAGGATACCTATAGAAATATCAATATTTCCATCCTGTACACCATCAGCAGCATCACCAAAGCCCTCCTGATAAGCTTTGTAATCATCATCAGTAATTCCATAGGCATCTAAAATTAGCTTAGAGACGGAGCTAGTCTCACTAGCCGGAGGGCCGATAGCAATATTTGGCTTCCCTCCACTACACGCTGCAACCAAAAGTGCCAAAACCATTAACAAAACAAGACTAAGACTCTTTTTTTTCAATTTCTCTCCCCCAAGGTTTATTTTTCACCCAAATGATAGCGCTTCCATTATGTTGTAAAAAAATAAGCCGGTTGGCATATCAAATAGATGATTATTAATATTATACTTTTAATCTATAATTTTACAACTAAATATCAGTATTTTCTGATTTTTATAAATGGTTGCAGGATTATTACAGGTGCCAGGCACCTGTAATAATCCTGCAACAATCTCTTTTAATATGTAGATAAGATAATTAATTATTTGAAAATGTATTTAAATTCGTGATTTTTAATAAAAATTAATGTACAATAAGCACATATTTGAGGAGGTAATGAGAACATGAAACAGTTAGATGCACATGAGATTATTTCTTACATTCAACACGCAAAAAAATCTACGCAAGTGAAGGTATACATAAAAGGAAGTGGGATTGACCAACTTTCTTTCGGAGAAAATACAAAGGTTTTTGGACAAGGGAATTCTCTTATTCTATTTGGAGAATGGTCTGAAATTCAACCGACATTAGATGAATATAAAGCACAAATTGAAGATATAGTAGTTGAAAATGAAAGCAGAAACTCTGCAATACCTTTATTAGATTTAAAAGGTATTAATGCAAGAATTGAACCAGGTGCAGTTATTCGTGATCAAGTGAGCATTGGTGATAATGCAATTATCATGCTAGGTGCTGTAATCAACATTGGCGCTGTCATTGGTAAAGGTACAATGATCGACATGGGAGCAATCCTTGGTGGTCGTGCAACAGTGGGAGATAACTGTCACATTGGAGCTGGAGCAGTGCTTGCAGGTGTTATTGAGCCACCTTCTGCAACTCCAGTAATAATTGAAGACGACGTATTAATCGGTGCTAATGCTGTAGTTTTAGAGGGGTGCCGAGTTGGCAAAGGAGCAGTTGTTGCTGCCGGAGCAGTTGTAACAAAAGATGTACCGCCATATACAGTAGTTGCGGGTACACCAGCTAAGGTAATTAAAGATATCGATGCACAAACAAAATCTAAAACAGAAATTATGCAAGAACTACGTCAAATTTAAGAAGGTGACACATGAAAACCTTACTTGATATTCGTCGCGATTTGCATCGTATACCGGAGCTTGGATTTAAAGAGGTGAAAACGCAGGCTTACTTATTGGAGCAAATCCACTCGCTTCCACAGGATCGATTAACGATTGTTACGTGGAAGACAGGTATTGTCGTGAAAGTAGAAGGACTCCAGCCAACTCAAACGATTGGCTGGAGGACTGATATTGACGGTCTCCCAATCACGGAGGCTACCGATGTTGCCTTTTCATCTGAGCACATGGGTAGAATGCATGCCTGCGGGCACGATATGCATATGACCGTTGCGCTCGGTTTGCTTCAAAAAATAGTAGAGTCACCATTAAACGATCATATGGTGTTCTTGTTTCAACCAGCAGAGGAAAGTCCAGGTGGTGCTCTTCCGATGTTACATTGGCTAAAGGAAGAACAGCCCGAGCTTATGCCAGACAAGATATTTGCTTATCACGTAGCTCCAGAATATTCAGTTGGTACGATAGCTACTCGCCCTGGCTTACTATTTGCCAATACCTCTGAGCTCTATATGGACTTATTAGGGAAGGAGGGCCATGCTGCCTATCCACACCAAGCAAAGGATATGTCGATTGCGGCAGCGACTCTTTTGCTACAGTTGCAGTCTATCGTTAGCCGAGTAGTCAATCCAATGAAGCCTGCAGTTTTAACTATTGGAAAGTTTTCATCGGGAACTGTCCAAAATATTATTTCTGGTCATGCTCGTTTAGAGGGAACTATTCGGACAATGGATGCTTCTACAATGACACTCATTAAAGAAAAAATAGAAGCATTCTGCCATGCCACTGAAATAGCATTTGATTGTGACGTGAAAATCGATTATGGGTCTTCTTATTATCAGGTATATAACAATGAGGATATCGCCAATGATTTTCTAGCTTTTGCAGAGCAGCATGAAGCAACCAACGCCATCCACTGTGAGGCCGCGATGACAGGCGAGGATTTTGGCTATTTCTTAAAGGACATACCAGGCATGTTATTCTGGGCTGGTGTCGATTCTCCTTTTGGACTTCACCACGCGAAGATGAATCCAAGTGAAAAGGTTTTAGACTATCTCGTTCCTTTTGTAGACAAATACTTCAGAACACTTACAAGCAAATAGACTGGACAGAGATGATGAATCTCTGTCTTTTTTTTCTAAGAAACAATAAAGTCTTCTGATTTATTGCCTTTTGAGTAGGATTGAATTTTTTTGAAAATTGGAGGTGATATTAGCAAAATCGTACCATCTATTACACATGCTTTTCGCTTAAGCTGATTCTATTTGATGGCTGAATATAACAGTATAAGTTATTCCCCTCTAATTACTCTCAATCTAATGATTGGAGCGACAGGCGGCGACTCCAGTGGGATGAGTGAGACAGATAAGCCATCACAACGTGCGCGCTAGCGACGGTGATGGCTTATCGCTCACCCCACGGAATGCCCCCGCCGAGAGCTGAAATTTGTCATCTATATACATGCTTGCCGGGTAAACTATTTCTATTTAATAGTTGAAAATAGTATAAATTATTTCATCTAGCAGGGATTATCCTACTGCAAATAGAACTAATATTAAAATTGATGAAGAATGTAGGTGTTTGTTATGAGTGAAATTATTAATTATTACAACCAATTTGATGAGTGGGGGAGACTTGAAAGAGAACCAATTGAATTTCAGGTGAATTGGCATTACATAAAGAGATATCTTCCTCCTGCTGGGAATATACTCGATAACGGGGCGGGACCGGGGAAATATTCAATCAAGCTAGCAATGGAGGGCTATAGGGTAACCCTAACTGACCTTACACCGAAACTAGTAGAGATAGCGAAAGAAAAAGCAGAAGAATTTCATCTGGAAAATCACTTTTCAGATTTTCTTGTAGCAGATGCAAGAGACTTATCCGGGATCCAAGATGAGCAGTTTGATGCGGCTCTTATGCTTGGACCTATGTATCATTTACAGGAAGAAGCCGACCGGATAAAAGCAATACGTGAATTACATAGAGTAACCAAAAAGAATGGGCTTGTTTTTATTGCGTTTATGCCTAGGATTAAGCACATACTTACTTCTCTCATGTACCCTGAAAATTGGAAGCCAAATAACCAGATGAAAAGCATTCAACAATTTAACGACACAGGCAGCTTTAATCACCAAGAAGCTGGGCGTTTTACAGGAGCGTATTATTTTAATATCGAAGAGATAAAGCCGTTCATGGAAGCGCATGGATTTGAAAGCTTAGAATTAATAGGCTCAAATGTCGCTTCAATATTGAATAAGGAAAATTGGGACTACTGGAAAGACAAAGGTGAGCAGGAATACAAAAATCTAATTGACCTGCTGATTGAAAAAGCCAATGACCCTTATATTTTAGGGATATCCTCTCACCTATTGTATATTGGAGTAAAAAAATAGCTGAACAATAAAGAGGGTGAAAGTGATTTGTCACCGCCACCCTCTAACATTTATTAATCCACCAATTGAACATTATAATCTTTAAACCAAATATGCGTTTGAGCTAAGTAAGCTAATAGCTGGGGACCAGTCATCAATTGTCCAAACCAAGGAATCTTAAAGGCCTCTCCATTAGATTCGATTAACGTTTGAAGACTTCTAGGGTCAAATAGTTCATGCAATATAGAATTCTTATCTAGCAGTTGCTCCTTCAGCATGAGCTGAACCTTTGCTGCATAGACCGGATTATGGGTTTTTGGATAAGGGCTCTTTTTACGATAGAGCACTTCGTTTGGAAGAATTCCCTCTAATGCCTTCCTAAGAATGCCTTTTTCTTGGTTTCCAACCATTTTAAAATCCCACGGAATATTCCACGCATACTCTACAAGACGATGGTCTGCAAAGGGGACACGCACTTCTAAGCTTGCTCCCATGCTCATCCGGTCTTTTCGTTCCAAAAGTGTGGACATAAACCAAATCATATTCATATAAAAGAGATTTCTTCGTTCTGCTTCTAAGGAGGACTCGCCAAACAGCTGAGGTGTTTCTGCTACGCTTATATCATATGCGTTTTGTACATAATCTTCAATTTTCAATTTTTGTTGCCAGCTATCGTTTAGCAAGGAGTGTCTTTCATGCTTGGATCGAATCCAAGGGAAGCCTGTTTCTGCATTTCCAACCTTATGAAACCAAGGGTAGCCCCCAAATATCTCATCCGCACATTCTCCGGACAATCCTACGGTAAAATCCTTTTTTATTTCTTTACAGAACCATAGTAAAGAGGAGTCTATATCTGCCATTCCAGGTAAATCACGTACATGGACTGCCTCCGTTAAAAATTGAGCTAGATCATCCTGTGTAATGACTGAAAAATGGTGAGTAGTATGAAGAGAGCTAGAGACTTTTTGGATGAAAGGGAAGTCCTCGCTAGGCTGAAATTCATTTCCCTTGAAGTGAACATTATTGTTTTCATAATCAATCGAGTAAGTATGAAGAGGGGGTATTCCATCTCTTTTATAAGCATTTGCAGCAATTGCAGAAATAGCACTAGAATCTATTCCTCCCGAAAGGAATGTACATAAAGGCACATCGGACACAAGCTGTCTTTCTACCGCATCTGTTACTAAGTAACGTACTTTTTCTATCGTTTCCTCTAATGTGTCGGTATGCTCTTTACTTTCCACGTTCCAATACCGCCACATACGCAGGCCGTTTTTCGAAAAAGTTAATGCATGTGCTGGTCTAAGCTCCTTTATCCCTTTATATACACCGAATCCAGGAGTGCGGGAAGGCCCAAGCCCAATAATCTCTGATAATCCATTCCGATCAATCTCTGTTGGAACATCTGGGTGTGCAAGCAATGCCTTTAATTCAGATCCGAATAGCAATCCATCATTTCTTTCCGTAAAAAACAATGGCTTTACTCCTAAGCGGTCTCTTGCTATAAAAACCTTTTGCTCTTCTTCATCCCAAATGGCAAAAGCAAAAATTCCATTAAAGTAATCAACACACTTTTCCTTCCATTCAATATAAGAGGTTAATAATACCTCTGTATCTGAATGCCCTGAGAATGAATGCCCTCTACTTAATAATTCCTTTCGTAAATCTTCCGTGTTATAAAGCTCTCCATTATAGCAAAGCGTATAATTCCTAGATTGATAGCTTTTGCTCATTGGCTGTTTGCCTCCGACGGGATCAACAACAGTCAATCTTCGATGACCAAAGAGAGCATGGACCGCACTCCACACATTATGATCATCTGGTCCCCGCTTTTTTAAACTCTCTGCCATTTTCTCCACAACAGGAGAATACCCCCGTAAATCTTTTCTAAAATCAACCCATCCGGTTATTCCACACATATAATTCGCATCCCTTCTTTCACCCCCATAGTATATGCAAAAAAGTGCTGAAAAAGTGACGAGAGATAAGTGACCGAAATAAGTAAAAGTACCACGAACATGTGAGGTTCGTGGTACTTTCATTTAGGATTATGTTGTTACCTTTAATACAGTTTTAATCTTTTGGATAATACCGCCTGAGCTATAAGTAAGAACGCTTCGTTTATAGAAGGACAGGCTGATGATGAATGCTACGATAGAGGTAACGGTTAGTATTAGTAGAGCTAGCATCGGCTCAAATGCCCCGATGTCAGTTGCACCAATGCGTAATGGCATTACCATACCCGATGTAAATGGTATGTAAGAGAATACCTTTACAAGCATGGTGTCTGGACTTTGCGCTCCGAAAATTAATACATAAAATCCAATGATTCCGATGATAGTCATTGGCATAACTGCCTGACCAGCTTCCTCTACTTTAGATACAAGTGAGCCTAACAATGCACCAATGATTAAATTTAGCACAATGGTCATGATTAAAAATGCTAGGGCATAACCAATATAAGAATAGGAAAGCTCTTCAATCATAGGCTGTAAACTATCAATTTTAGAGCCACCATCAACTGTCATAAAAATAACTGCTAACAAAATTATCAAAGCTCCGATTTGTGTAATTGCCAAGAGAAATGTACCTGTTAATTTAGCTATTAAATGAGTAGATGGTTTAACACTTGCAAGAAGAACCTCTAAAACACGAGAACCTTTTTCAGAAGCCACATCTGTTGTTATCATAGATAAAAAGGATATTAAGAAACCATAGATTAATGAGCCGATGAGCATAGAAGCAACGATTCCTACTGCCTTCTCATCCTCACTCTTGCCTCCAGCAGAGGCTTCGTCTAAATTTTTCATTGTAATGATGGTTTCGGACTGTAGAATTTTATCTGCTTCTTCGGCTGTGAGGTTCAGCTGCTGTACCTCATACAATTTCCCAGCATATTGAAGAGTGGAAGATAGACTGAGCTGATCAGTAAATGCTAATGGCTCATATGTTGCTATTTCCGCGTTAAGAGAATTCTCTTCATCTTTGATAAAAATGGCAGCTGCATAGTCTCCGTCAATGACTTCTTTTTCTACCTCATCATTTGGAGAAGTAGGGAACGAAAACGCTAAATCATTATTAGATTGGAACAAAGCCTCTATATCAGCCTCTGTTTCATTTATCACTGCAATTTCTAGTGCTTCACTTTCAAAGAATGCAGCCTTTATATCTGACCAAAACATTACGATGGAAATCACACCAACGTAGATGGCAAGCATGATTATAAATGATTTTGCTTTTATTTTTTGAGTATATAACTGTTTGACTAACAACCAAAATTTAGACATTCTTGCCACCTACCTTATCCTTGAAGATTTCATCTAATGACAAATAATCTAAGCTAAATTTCTCAATATACTTGCCATCAAAAATAGAGTCAAAGATTGCTTGCGCATATTTTTCATCTGCTAGTGTAAGGATATATTGGTCTTTTCCAACATGGACATACTTAACGCCCTCCATGCTTTCAAGTGTCTCCTTTGAAAGCTCCGTACGAATAGTAAGTTTTGTTTTTCCATATTGTTTCTTTAAGTCTAGCAGGCTTCCAGCATACAAAGAGACACCACGTTTTAAAAGACATAAATGATCACAAAGCTCTTCTACATTTTCCATCTGATGGCTAGAAAATAATATAGTTGTGCCCTTGTCTTTTAGCTCTAAAATGGCACCCTTCAACAAATCCTTATTTACTGGATCCAGTCCACTAAATGGTTCGTCTAGTATAAGAAATGCTGGCTGGTGAATGAAGCTTGCGATCAATTGCACCTTTTGCTGGTTTCCTTTGGATAGTGTTTCAGCTTTCGCTTTTCGTTTGTCCTCTAATTCAAAACGATCAATCCAGTAATCCACTTCTTTTTTTAGCTCCTTACGGGATTTACCACGAAGCTCTCCAAAGAAGTAAAGCTGATCCTCCACTTTCATAGCAGGGAAAATACCTCTCTCCTCGGGTAAATAACCTAAAAGATCTCTATTAATATTATTGATATTTGTACCATCCCATGTGATGGTTCCTTCCGTAGTTTCCTGTAAATCTAGTATCATCCGAAAGGTCGTAGTTTTACCGGCACCATTTTGACCGATTAAACCAAATATTTCACCTTTTTCTATGGTGAAGGAGAGATGGTCAACTGCAGTAAAATCTTGATAACGTTTGGTTACTTCGTTAATTACTAACGCCATGTTTAAGCTCCATTCCTAAGTATTTTTTCGTACTACTTTATACGCATTAGAATAATAAATGTTTCAAAAAATTTTGAAACGTTTATCATGGTGTTCCGTCTAATTCACTGATGAAAACAAAGGGGATGATCAGAAATGAAAAAATTACACTATCTTTCGTTCAGCTTTATAGCAATCTGTCTTCTTCTCACACCTACATTTGTTTTGGCGAAGGAGGGAGAGGATACCATGGTTAAAGAAAACTCTAAACTGGAGAGATTTACTGGTATCGTTAAAGAAGTCGTAAATAAAGAAGACAATGTCATACTTACTGTTGAAACAGAGCAAAAAGAACCGATTGTCACTGTTTTTACAATCACAAACGAGACGCTTTTATATAATAGCGGCACAGCCAAGGAAATAGAAAAAAAGGAATTTGTCAAAGGGCAAAGAATAGAAGCCTACTATGATAAAACAAAAGCTAGGACTATGATCTATCCAGCCCAAATTTCGCCAGAGTTAATAATTGCTCATGATGGCAAAAATGTAGGCTTTACAAAGGTAGGGGTCTTCGATGAGGAGTTAACAAGTGAAGACAACCAATTAAAGCTGAATCTCTCTAAGGAAACGCTTGTTGTTAATAAGGATGGAGAAAGTATCGATCAAAAAAATTTAGTGGGTAATGAGCTGATTGTATTTTATAAGACCTCGACAAGAAGTATTCCTGCTCAAACAATACCGAACAAAGTAGTTGTTTTAGAAGAAAAAGATGCAAGCAACTTTATGAAATTCTCCGGTACTATTAAGGAAGTTTCTAAAAATAATAAAGAAGTAACATTAACTGTAGAAACGAATGAGAAAGAGCCTCAGATTTCAATTTTAGTATTAAATAAAGATGTAATAGCTCTTAATAGCGCTTCAACAAAAGCGATTTCTATTGACTCCTTTAAAAAGGGGATGAAAATTGATGCCTATTACGATAAAAATAAACCAATGATTTTAATTTATCCACCAAGAATCTCTCCAGAAATCATTGTTGCTCATGAAGAAAAGAGTGGCCTAGTGAAAGTGTCAAAATTCGATAAGCAATTTGTTAGTCTAGATAAAGAGCTGAAACTTCAAATTACCAACAAAACAGAATTGGTGGATGAAAAGGGAAAGAAAATTTCCAAGAACGATTTAACAAACAAGGAGTTAATCGTATTTTATAGTTCACCTAAGAACAATCAAAAACTTACGACTCCATCAAAAATTATTGCACTAGAATATATTGAACCTGTTCAAAAAGAGCTCAACAAAATAATAGAGAATGACCATTTAATTCAAAATGGAGTTAAGATGATTCCTATACGTGAGGTGGCTCAGTATTTAGGATATGAAGTAATGTCCCATCCAAAACGTAATAGTGTGTACTTAAAGCTTGGCAATAGCTCACTTTCCATTACTAGGGGAGAGCTGAAGTATGGATACAATAGAAGTATAAGAGAATTTCAAGAAACACCGGTTTTGCACAACAAGAAAACCTATGTGTCTGAAGATATTTTAGAAATTCTTGTTCCAGAGTCTTAAAGAATATGTCGTCCGCTCATATAGAGAAGGACGGCTTTTCTTTTGGTACAATTTATATAGAGAAATATTCCAGGGGGGAAAGTAAATGAATGTATACAAAATAGACAGCGATTTTCCAATGGATTTGTTGTTGTTAGCAGATCCCGCAGAGGAATTAGTTAAAGCTTATTTAGATAAGGGTCAATGCTATATAACGAAAGCAGGAAATAAAATAATTGGCGTATATGTCTTAGTGCCTTTGAATAACCAGACTGTGGAGCTTAAAAATATAGCTGTACATGAACAACATCAAGGAAAAGGAATAGGAAAAGAATTAGTTCTCGATGCCATTGAGAAATCAAAAGAGCTTGGTTATCAAAAAATAGAAGTAGGTACAGGAAACTCCAGCATAAATCAGCTTGCACTCTATCAAAAGTGTGGATTCAGAATTGTTTCTGTGGATAAGGATTTTTTTAAAATTAATTATCCCGAAGAGATTGTGGAAAACGGCATTCCTTGTGTGGATATGATACGACTAGAGAGGATTTTATCCACAGAAAAATAAAATAACTCTAAGCGTGTCATTACTTAATAGAGGTGTGTTCTTACTAACGGAGCAGGTTATGCTGGATTGGGGGAAAGATAATGCAAATTATTGAGTTACAGGAAAGGAATAACCTATTCGAAAAAGCAATTCAAGTATTTTGGAAAGAATGGGGAAATGAGCATAATTATAAATTTTATGAAGATGCTATGATTCATTCTTGTCGTTTTTCAGATATTCCAAGATTTTATGTGATGATTGAAGAGGAGGAGATTATTGGAACTTATGCGTTATTAAGAAATGACCTTAATAGCCGCCAAGACCTTTGCCCATGGCTCGCCTGCTTATTCGTGAAAGAAGAATATAGAGGTAGAGAAATAGGCTTAATGCTGCTACAACACAGCCTGAAAGAAGCAGCAAGAAAAGGATATGATAAGCTTTATTTGTCCACAGATCTTGAAGGCTATTATGAAAAATACGGGTGGAAAAATAATGGTGTTGTGTACGGCGTGAGTGGTGATCATATCAAGCTATATGAAAAGGAAACAGGTTTAAAGTAAGGTAATTCTAAAGTAAATTATTTTACTTTAACTAATGATCTATTTAGTGAAAATACAATGAGCTGGGATATATATTTCCTAGCTCATTTATGTATATCTTTTGTTTTTAATAATTATAATGTTTAATTTTGCCAATTAGAATGCGAATTTCCTCAGCCTTAAACATTAAAACTGCCCCCCGAATAATGATTGGGAGCAGTTATTACTATGCGTTATGTAAAAGTCCTAACACTTTCTTTAATTCTTTTGCTTCAATTTGTCCTGGAGCGGAAGCTGATACAACTGAACCAAAGGTAGCTGCTGAACCGAAAATTTCTCCAGATAAACGACTGATAATACCTGATTTAGCCATAGACATTGTAATAATCGGACGATCCGCATATGTAGAATACATCGTATAGGTAGCATCCAGGAGGGTAATAACATCGGCTGGACTATTAGGCATAACAGCAATTTTAGGAATATCTGCACCTAGTCTTTGCATAGCTGTTAAGCGTTCTATTATTACCTCTTTTGAGGGAGTTCCATTAAAATCATGGTTGGACATCACCACAGAAATATGATTATCCTTAGCTAAAGAAACTAGCTCCTCAACTTCCTCTGAGAAAAGCTCAATATCAATTAAATCTATTTCCTTTGTCTGGATCACTTCACGTAAAAGTTGCTTATAATAATCAGGTTCAATAACTTTATTGCCGCCTTCCTTGTGACTTCTAAAAGTAAACAAAAGGGGGGTAGGATATAAATAACCTCGTATGTATGAAAGGGTGTCTTTGACAGATTCTAAGCTTTCAACTTCCTGTAATAAATCTACTCTCCATTCGACTACATCAGGAGATGCATCCTTAACTAATTGTAGCTCCTTAAAAAGGGCTTCTTTATTTTTTCCGATTAGTGGAACAATAATTTTTGGTAGTCCTTCCCCAATATGAATATCCCGAATAGAAATAATTTTCATAAATATCTCCCATCATGCAACGTTTTACGTTATATTAACATAAAACGTTGCAAAGGGGATGTAAAAATGAGATTTCAAATCTATGAAAGTGCAGAGAAGTTTTACGATATTGCAAAACCTTTTTTAAAGCAAAACGAGGACAAATTTAGCTTATTTTTAGGTGTGCTTGAAAGAATTAGAGTGGGAGGATATGAGGATCCACTGATGGCTACTATTGAGGAGGATGGAGAGTTATTGGCACTTTTCCAGATGACTCCACCACATCCACTTAATATTATTTTTGTCGATTTAAATAAAATCGAAGCGTCAATCGATTTATGTATTGAAGAGATTTTACAACGTGGTATACATATAAATTCGATCATAAGTGTAAAGGAATGGGCTATTCGCTTCGCGTCAAAATGGGAAGAGAAAACGGGACAAGCAAATTCACTATTAATGGACCAGGGATTATATCGATTAAATAAAGTGGATGATACGCTAGAAAATAGCCCAGGATCTTGGAGATTTGCTAATAACGATGATGCTCCATTAATAGAATCATGGTATAGCCAATTTGAAGAAGATACTGGACTTCCTAGTACTGCTAAAGAGGAAATAGCCCAGAGAGTGACTGCTATGTTGAATGGACAGGAGGTTTTCTTATGGGAGGACGATGGAGAGATTGTGTCTATGATGAAGAAGGCTAGACCATCAACTCATGGAGTGACTGTTTCTATGGTATTTACTCCTAAAGAAAAGCGACGCAAAGGTTATGCAAGAACAATGGTAGCAGCCTGCAGCAAGGAGCTTTTAAAGGAATATGACTTCTGTGTTTTATATACCGATATGTTAAATCCCACATCCAACAAAATATATCAAGAAATTGGTTATCAAAAGTTGATGGATTCAGTTCATTTAAAGCTGGGGAATAGATGAGATAGTAAATGTTAGATAGATAAGGAGACATTTATTCACATATTGACTTTAGTATTTGATTCGATTAAAATTAGTGAAAATTCATACACAATTCGATGATAAAGAGAGTATCTGATGAGATAATGATTAGCGAGTCAGGGGTAGTGAGAGCCTGATACAGGACTTTTCAGAGAAACGCACTTTGGAGAAGCTTTTTGAACTAGAGTAGAAAAGATCGGGGAAGTCCTCGTTAATAACGTTAAAGCGGTCACAATATGTGACAACTAGAGTGGTACCACGGGAATTTCAGCTCTCGTCTCTTCATAGAGATGAGAGCTTTTTTATATGGAAAAACAAAATGGAGGGTGAATATATATGGAACTATTAAAGCAAATTGCTATTTCGATTGAGACTGAGTTAGAAAGTAAGTTAACAGTGAAAGAAATACAAATGCTTTTAGAGAAACCAAAGAACATTGAATTAGGAGATTTAGCATTTCCTTGTTTTACGCTAGCGAAATTATATAAAAAATCACCACAGCTTATCGCTTCTGAATTGGCAAAACAGGTGAAGAGTTCACTTATTGCTAATGTAGAGGCAGTAGGGGGCTATTTGAACATCTTTTATGACCAGAAAACTATTGCGAAAGAAGTGTTAGGGGAAATACTTAAAAATCAAAACAATTATGGCCAGCTACCAATGAAAGACGAACAAGTTACTATAGACCTTTCCTCACCAAATATTGCTAAGCCATTCTCTATGGGACATTTACGTTCAACTGTAATCGGAAATGCTCTTGCCAATATTTCTGAGAAAAATGGCTACAAAGCTGTTCGTATTAATCATTTAGGTGATTGGGGAACTCAATTTGGAAAGCTGATTGTTGCTTATAAGCTATGGGGAGACAAAGAAAAAATTGAAGCCTCCCCAATAGAGGAATTATTGAAAATCTATGTAAAATTCCATGAAAAGGCTGAAGTGGATGAAGAGCTCAATGTTGAGGCAAGAGCTGCCTTCAAGAGTCTAGAGCAGGGTAACGAAGAGGCACTACAGCTTTGGAAATGGTTCAAGGAAGCCTCTCTTAAAGAATTTCAATATATCTATGAATTACTAGGAATTCAGTTTGATTCCTTTAATGGAGAAGCATTCTATAATGACAAAATGGAACCGGTCGTCAAAGAAATAGAAGAAAAGGGTTTGCTCGTGGAATCTGACGGGGCGTTAGTAGTCGAGTTAGAGAATATGCCACCATGTTTGATCAAAAAAACCGATGGAGCTACTCTATACGCAACGAGAGATTTAGCTGCAGCCTTGTATCGTCAAAATAACTATGCCTTTACTAAAGCATTTTATGTAGTCGGCAACGAACAATCACTTCACTTTAAACAGCTTTTCAGTGTGCTTCAAAAAATGGGCTATGAGTGGGCAAAGGACTGTCAGCATGTACCTTTTGGGATGATGCTTAAGGATGGTAAGAAGATGTCGACTCGTAAAGGAAAAGTGGTTTTATTAAAAGAAGTCTTAAACGAAGCTATCGAGGAGGCGAAAAAAAGTATTGAGGAGAAAAATCCTTCACTTCTTCACAAAGAGGAGGTTGCTAAATCAGTTGGAGTAGGGGCCGTCATCTTCCATGATTTAAAAAATCATCGTATGAATGATGTAGAATTTTCTCTGGAGCAAATGCTTAACTTCGAGGGTGAGACTGGACCCTATGTTCAGTACACTCACGCACGCATAAACTCACTCCTTCAAAAAGGTAAGTTTGAGACTAATAACATGAGTTTTGAAGGACTAGGCGAACCTGGATGGCCAACGATAATGACACTTCAAGGCTTTCCACAGGTTATCCAGAAATCCTTTGAACATGCAGATCCATCACTTATCGCAAAATATTGCCTAACGCTAGCTCGCCATTTCAATAAATATTATGCGAACACAAAAATATTAGTTGATGATGAAACAAAGCAATCGAAGCTGACGCTTTGTTATGCGATTGCCATAGTTTTAAAGGAAGGGTTATGTTTACTTGGGATAGATGCTCCGGAGCAGATGTAGAAAAACCCCACTGTCTTGCTGACAGTGGGAATTTCTTCAAAGCTTCTTACTTGCTAGCCTTATGTTTGAACCCTTTACCTCTGTAAAATAACCTCCAAACATATTCTAAGGGACCTGATTGAAACTTTAAATGTTTAATCCAAAGATAGCTAAGTAAAAACTGAAATATATAAATGGACATAGCGATGATAGTGGTTTGCCAAAGCTGAATTTCTCCAAATAAGCCCAGACCATAGCTATAAAATAAGAGGCTACAAATCACGGATTGTAAAATATACATACTAAAACCAAGCTTTCCAATGTAAGAAAAGAGTAATAGTTGTTCTTTATATTTTAGGAAAGCAAGACAGAAGAAACAAAGATAGCCTAGCATCAGTAATGGACCTGCTATAAATACACCTATCATTTCCAACATTAGATTCGAGGAGTTTGACAATAACATAGGTAACTCTAAGATTACTCCAGACAATGTGGCAATTAGTCCAAAAACAAGGAAAGAATGATTTTTCTCGTGAAGGTTCTCTAATAGCCTTCTTTTTCCAAAAAATACTCCAAGTAAAAATATCCCTAAAATTTGAGGGAAAAACAATATCATATTGAAAAAGCTCATAACAAAGTCCATAGAACGTTTTGCTACTATTTCAGAAAAAGTTCCTTCCGCATATATTTGCTCATCTATTTCTTGAGAAAATTTAATCTCTTCGGAAAAATCAATAGAAGAATAGTTCCCTGTTCCAGAGGTCAATCCGGTAGATATACCAAGTAGAAGTGGGACAATAGAAAGTAATACAAGAGACCAAATAAGTATTGTCTTAGACTTTCGTTTTAAGAAAAATAACAGTACAATGCCAACTATTGCGTAAGTGGTTAAAATATCGCCATACCAAAGCAACAAGCCATGGATCAATCCGAAGATGAATAAGGCAAACATCCTTTTTAAGTATAAAGGGGTAAATTTTATACCTTGTGTAGTAGATTTCATATACAAAATGGTGGCGCCATACCCAAAGAGAAAAGAAAATAGTAGCATAAACTTTCCTTCAACTAAAAGTGCAGTAAAAAAGTCAATCGACTCGTTGAGCTTACCTTCTATAGGAACTCCTCCCAAACTAATTGCTTGAAGTGATTCGTTAAAAAAATGTATATTCACTAACAAAATCCCTAATAATGCAAAACCTCTTAAAGCATCAATAACTTCAATTCTTTTCAAACTCATTCCTCCTTAACTTGTTATAAGAATAAGAATAGAATTGAAATATAATAAAATAATAAGTAAAAAGTTTATACTTTTGTTATAAGTATGAAATAGTATGAGTAAAAGGGGAGGTGTGCCATATTGCTCAAAGAAAAAATCCTAATTGTGGACGATGAAGTGGATATAGTTTCTTTTATGAAGGATTCTCTAGAGGACGAGGGTTATGAAATCTTAACTGCTCACAATGGATACGATGCTATTCAATTAGCTAAACAGAATCCACACTTAGTTTTACTCGATGTAATGATGGATGGGATAGATGGATTCGAGGTATGTGAAAAAATAAGATCCAATCTCTCTGGTCCTATTATTTTTCTTAGTGCTTGCCAGGAGGAATCTAATAGAATTAAAGGCTTGTTAGTTGGAGGGGATGACTATCTCATTAAACCATTTAGTCTTACCGAGCTTAAAGCTAGAGTATATGCGCATATAAGAAGAGAAAAAAGAAGAATCGAAAGCTATGCTTATGAAGTAAAACAATATGGGGAAGTAAACATTGATTACAAAGGTAGAACGATTCATATAAATGGAGTAAATGTAGAATTAACAAACAAACAGTTTGATATTGTTTGGTTACTTGCAGAGAATAAAGGACAAGTTTTTTCTAAATCACATATTTATGAGCGAGTATGGGGATTAGAAGCCGATGGAGAGGATTCCACAGTTACCGAACATATAAAGAAAATAAGAGCAAAATTTCAAGCAATCAAGGAGGACAATACATATATACAAACTGTATGGGGAGTAGGTTATAGATGGGGGTAAAAACAACAACTCTTAATAAGAGACTTCATCGATTAATTGTCTACATTTTATTATGCAGCCTTTTAAGTACAATTCTTACATGGAGTATTTTGATATATATCGGAGAATCAAAAATGCGTGAAGCCAGTTTTTATGAACAAATGATTCCTAAAATTGAATCGAAAATTCGATTAGAAAAAGACTCAATCTTAGAAGTTTCTCAAAAAAACAAGTTAGATATGATTATTCCATCCGAAGGTTTTAAATATAAGGTTATCGATATAGAGGGTACATATAAATACGGCAGCCATGAGGATCAATTAGACATAGAAGTCAAACAACTATATGAAAAATTAAACATTGTGGATTACAGTGAGAAAAATTACTTTGTTAAATATATCCCTATAATTGATGCCCACCAAAACTTGCAAGGTGTAGTAATGCTTTATTATCAACTGAAGGTTACACCAATCGAATCCTCTGATACATTGTTGTTAAGAGTGGGAATCCCATTAATTCTTCTTACACCTTTTTTCTATATTATTTTATTCACTATTATATTTGTACGGAGACTTAGCAGAGAGATTAAATTACCTTTAGAGCAACTAATGATTGCGACAAGCTTTGTACGTAAAAAGGATTTAAATTTCAACATAGATAAATATGAAAAAATAAGAGAAATACAGCTTTTAATAGAAGCTTTTGAAAATATGCAACATGAGCTGAGTGATTCTCTACAACGTGAGTGGAAGCTACAAAAAGAACGTAAGGAGGCTGTTGCGGCCCTGGCACACGATTTACGAACGCCACTTACCATTATCCAGGGTCATGTAGAAGGCTTAGAAGAAGCAAAGAAAAAAGGAATTGATCGTTTTGATAGATACCTAATTGTGATTAAGTCAAATATTCAGCGTGCAGTTAAGCTAGTTTACGACTTAAATCAAACGACTCTTCTAGAAAACGATTTTTTTCAGTTAGACAAAAAAGAATTTGATCCCATTCATTTCTTTCAGGGGAAGATGGAGGAATATGAACACTGGTGTATGAAAGAACAAGTTGTATTTACAGGTAAGCTTAAAGATGAAAGAAGTAAGAAAATCGATATTTTCGCTGATTCCAATAGAATATCGCAGGTACTGGATAATCTCTTCACCAATAGTCTTAGATTCGTACAACAAGGAGAGATTTGCCTGAATGTACTTATGACCGCTGACTGGTTATATATAAAAATGTTGGATAATGGCCAAGGGTTTGAAAAAGGAAAGGAAGCGAAAGTATTCGAATCCTTTTATCAAGGTATAACTGGAGAAAGCCGCAGAAACGGACATGCTGGCCTTGGTCTGTATATAGCAAAGACAATTATTGATAAACACGATGGAACTATCCAAGCTTTTAATAACGAAGACGGCGGAGCAACTGTTTCTATTAAATTACCTTTGTATTAAGTAGATATTGCCTTTATAAAGGAAAAAAGCTAAGCTCATTTTTAATGAGCTTAGCTAAGGTTAAACAAGAATTCGTTTATTTTAAATCGATGATTATGTCATCCATTTTGTATTGTTTTTGATCCGCGGTGCTATTATAGGAGCGGCCACGACCAATAATTGAACCACCCTCGCTATATCTAATGATATCATAATCATATAATTCTACGTCAGGAGTTATTATGAGTTGAGTAGCCTCAGGGTTAATTTTCTCATATATAGCGCCCCATTTAATATTATTCTCATTATTCTTTAAAGAAGAACCACCACTTCCACTTTGCTCTTCCAGCGAATAAAGATTACCTAAATCATCACGTACTATTAAGTCGACTGCGATACGATCCCATTCTTCTTGCAATTTATCGGAGGGAATTTGTTCATAAAGAAAGTGAAACGAATTTGGAGATATCGTAAGCTTTTGAAGATGGATTGTAAGATCGTCTTGTTCAAGCTTTTTATCTATATTATAGATAGATATATCTGCCTTATTTAAAGTAAAGTTAAATTTCCAATCACCTTCAATAGGGTCATTATCAATGGTTCTTCCTGGACGTAAATAATCTATGTTCCATTCTATTGGTAAAGAGGTATCCTCTTCGTCCATTTTCATAGTGAAAATACCTACATATTTGTTTTCGCTCTCTGATACTTTACTTGCTTCATGACTTCCCGTTTTCGGAGAATTTTGAAGGTGTGGAATTCCCCTAATTACTACTGGATATCCTAAATCTCTATTGGCATCAATAGTATAGGTGACAATCATAGATTCACCATCATAAATGGCATCATTTACTGTTACATTAATCCCATTGCTTGTTGCGGTTAAATTAATAGGAGTAGACACATCTGCATACCCCGCGTAAAAATCTCCTTTGTCACCACTAGTTTCATAAAAGAATTTATAAATATTGCTGATTACTGGGATATTGTCCGCGTAGGCAGTGAAAGATAGTCCAACTATAGCTGAGACGCTCAATCCTACGGCAAGGGAAGCGGCAGCTAATAACTTTTTACCTTTCCTTTGTTTAGATGTGTTGATTTTATTTTTTAATTCTTTTTTTACCTTCGCTCGCTCAAATTCGCTTACTTCCATCTCTTCAAATTCGTCTACGTCTATTTCAATATTATTAAATTGCTTGTAAAGATCTTTCATACATAGCTACCTCCTAGAAGAAATTTCTTAACCTGTCCATTTAGCCTCTTCTTTCCTCTGTATATACGATTATCAACAGATGCTTTTGTTTTCCCTAGCTTCTTAGCGATGGCCTCTGTACTTTCGCCAAGAAAAAAACGCATGATGAAGATCTGTTGATCGATTGGATCTAGTTTATGGACTAATTGCATTAGTTCATTTCGATTTTCTGTTAGAATCAAACTTTTTTCTATAGAGTCGGCTGGCTGAAGTTCCATCTGTTCACTAGAAATCTCCATATTACGAGTTGCTTTTCGGTAATAATCGATAGCCTTGAATTTAGCGATTATACAAATCCATTTTTTAAAATCAGTTGTGTCGCCATTAAAATCCTTTGCATGATGCCAAATAGATAAAAAGATATCGTTTATGCATTCATCTATCATCCCATCATTTTTTAGAGGAGAAAGAACCTTGTAGGAAACGCCTTTTATTAATGGCAAGTAATTATCCACAACATATTCCAGTGCGTCTTCTTTTTCAGATTTTAGCCTGTGGATAAAATTAGATTCAGTTGATTTCATCTACAATAGCTCCTTTTGGTATTTGTAAAAGCTTTTACACTCTATATAACGCGCTAAATTTAAATTTTTCTCAAAAAATGAAATATTTATTTTAGAGTAACATGAGAATTACAATAATTGGGCATAAAAAAAGCCGCGTATTATACGCAGCGTTGTGTTACTTAATATTTTTACTTTGGTAGAGTAACTGAGATTCGCCTGAGAGTTCCCAATTCTCTACTGTTTCATATGCTTGCTCTGGGGTATATCCTTTACCAACGAGGACACCCATGAGTATAAATTCCTGGAGAATATGCTTTAAATTAACGCCTCTTTCCACATCACTGAGAGCTTCATTTACAAGGTATTGTGTATATTGAATCCACTGGTCAGGGTAGCCAACAGGCTCAGGCTTGTTCCAAGAAGTATTTGCTGAAGTATTTTCTTGCATGCTTTCCGGTACATTTTTTGAAATATTTTCCGTTAAAATATAATTATATAGTTGAGCATGTTTCATTTCGTCTGTCAAAATTTCGAAAACAATATCTCTGTATTCGCGGTAGGGTAGTCCTGCTCGTATTACTCTGTATTTTTCCATTGCTTTTAACTCTCCGAAAAAAGCTTTCTTAATACCGGCCTCATAATTGGCAGGAGAAACGAATTGCTCTTCTGTCGTAACCACCACATCATTACCAGTCAATGCTTTATACATTTCTCTGAACCACTGATTATGCTTTATCTCATCGTTTCGGATAGAGGTGATTATTTCTATTTGTTCTTGATTAGGAGCTAAGGAGATTAGGTAGTCATAAAAAACTTGATCTTCCTTTTCTCCTTGTACGGCTTCGGCTATTAATGTTAACGATTGCTGATAAGCCTGTTGGGCATACATCTGTTGGTTGTAGTTTTCGATATTATTCATACATTTCCCCTTTTGTCATAGTCCTTACCTAGTCTATGAGAAAAGAGGAAAAAAGGTGTTTGGATCTTGTCTAGGTTAAGTTAGGTACCATTAATTAGAAATCCCGGATATTATCCGTTTTGCTACAGTTAATCTGCCATTGTCAGAGGTTAGCTTTACTTGATTCGTTCCTGCACCGTAAACAGTTTTGGAATTACGTTCTCCAAAAATGTCTATTTTACCCCAATCCACTTTAGCGTAGATAGATACATCTTTAGGCTCGGATTCGGTTTCAATCATGATACTGCCATTGTCTGTTTTTAGATCAATCATTCGATCAATGCTAGTTGTTAACAGTTCGATTCGTCCATTGTCGGTTTTCCCCAGGATATCCCCACTTACATATTGCATCGTTATGCGGCCATTGTCTGTTTCTGCATAAGTTTTCTCTGTATCCACATTGCGGAGTTCGATTCTGCCATTGTCGGTCGTAGTAGTTAGCTTGTCAGCCTGTACTCGATCTAACTCAATTCGACCATTGTCTGTGTTAACCTCCATAATAGTAGCAGCTATTTCTTGAAGTGCAATGGAGCCGTTGTCAGAAGTAATCTTCACATTTTTACCAAGCAATTTCTCTACTCGAATACGACCATCATCAGTTTTCATAATAATAGTTGAATAAAGTTTTTTTGGTAGAGCGACATTTACTTTTAGTTCTTTCACCTGAAAGATAAAAGTAAAGAAGCTCATTTTTTTAGATTTCAAATTAATGGAGAGAGTATCATTTATCACTTCGACTACAAAGGAAAGCTTTTCATTATCCCCAATCAGTTCTACAATAGTTTCATCCGTTTCAGACGGAAAAACGTTTAGAGAACCATAATCAAGATCTACTAACACATTAGAAAAGTTAGGCTCCGGAATGCGTATCAACTTATCGCTTGTAAACGCTTTTGGCTGGGATTTCTCTGGAACATAATTCTCAAGAAGCTCCTGCGCAATAATCTTTGGTGAACCAAGTGAGGCAGATATTTCGCTGTCCGTTTTTCCATCTTCCCGTGCATTAGAGAAATATTCTCGAATATCCGAAATAATTTCACTGCGCTCGTCAGTAGTCATTTGATGTAATGCAAGTTCCAATTCCTTAATAAATTGTTGCTCAGTCATTATTTACACCCTCTTCGATTAGATTATTTACACCATCCGTAAAGCTTTTCCATTCATTTAATTGCTCATGAAGATATGTTCTACCTAGGTCCGTCAGCTTGTAATATTTACGTGGGGGACCTTCCGTTGATTCCTGTAAATAAGTTGTGAAGTAGCCTTCCTTAGTTAACCGTCTAAGGAGTGGGTAAACCGAGCCTTCAGAAATTGATATTTGATCAGATATTTTTTGTACCAGCTCGTAACCATATCGATCTTGTTTATCCAACAAGACAAGGACGCACAGATTTAAAACACCCTTTTTAAACTGTATATTCACTTTTCTTTCACTCCCTTAGCTACTATTTAATAAACAGTACCGTTGAAAGTAATATATCACATGCTATTATACATTGCAAGGTACTGTGGAAAAAATATAAATTATTGGATTGCTTTTTCTTTCATTTACGGGTGAAAATCAGGTAGTTTAGGAGCGGATACCGCCACTTTAGGAGACATTTGTATGTGGTTTAGGGGCGAAAACATAGTAAATATGGGCACATCTTCGATTTAGGAGCCACTTTCTACTGTTTATGGGCGAATTCGGCGACTTTAGGATACATTTGTATGTGGTTTAGGGGCGAAAACTTAGTAAATAGGGGTGTGCATCTTTGATTTAGGTGACACTTTCTACTACTGTTTACGTGCGAATCCTCTAGAAATATAGGTTAATCATTAACTTAGGGACTCTTTCCCATACTTGCGGGTGTATCCCGCTACTTCACCGATTTTTTGGGGTGCGGTATAATTAAAGCAAAATGATATGTGGCAGAAGAGGGGAATGGGAAATATGTTCAAGTGGCAAGGGGCAGCTGGTATTTGTTTTAATGAGCGAAATGAAGTGTTGATGGTTTTACAGGCTGCACCAGGAGAGGATAAGCTGTGGACAGTTCCATCAGGTACGTTGGAAGAGGGAGAAACATTTGAAGAATGCTGTGTCCGAGAATTTTGGGAGGAAACAGGTTTAACTGTTCATCCGAGTGAAAAGGTACATCAAAAGAATGGTTTACTAAGTGATTATGGTATTTCGTATTATGTAGAATACTTTGTGGTGAACTTTGTTAGTGGAGAATTGACAATCCATGATCCAGATGAATTTATCCACGAAATTGCTTGGAAGTCATTGGACGATATTAAGAGATTGCCACTAGCTTATCCCGATGATATCCACATACTTGAGCAACTTTTAAAAAACTAGAAGGCAAGCCTTCTAGTTTTTAGTATATTCACGAATAGCATCTCGTAAAAATTGAGCTGCCCCAGCCTGAACTTTATTATAATAAGCTGCAAAACGTTCGTCTGCCACATACATTTCGGCTAGACCCGCGTGAGCTTCCTTCGAATATTTTGGCCAATAGAAACTTATCCACTGCTTATGCAGGCTTGCTGTCTTTTGTCCCAGGTCACTTGTTGGATCGCCAGCTGTCATAGCTTCTTTTAAACTATCTAATACTTCTTGTTCTAATTTAACTATCTCCTCATATTGTTCCTGTGTCATATCTTTTAGCTTAGAGTTGGATTGATCTACTGTTTGATTTCCGTATTTATTTCGAATTTCTTCACCATACTTATCCTCATTGTTGTCCACAAGCTGTTGTTTAAAGCCTTCAAATTTTTCATTATCTGTCATTTTAATACCCCTTTCTTTTTCTTGAATCGATTTATCCACATTATTTATTAACAAATCAAGCTGGACCCTTTTTTGAAGTAGTTTTTCTTTGTGCTGCTTTAATGCAGAAGTACTGTCAAAGCTTGGAGAAGAGATGATTTCTTTTATTCGTACTAAGTTTATCCCCAACTCTCGATAGAACAATATTTGTTGGAGTCGGCTTACTTCGGCTGAACTATAAATTCTGTAGCCTACCTCACTGAATCGGGCTGGTTTCAGTAAGTCGATTTCATCGTAATAGCGTAAAGTACGAGTACTAATTCCTGCAAGTTCCCCAAGCTTTTGAATCGTGTATTCCATTTCTTCACCTCCTGTTATAAATAGTCTAAGGGTTCACGTAGCGTAAAGGTCAAGTGATATTATTTAAATCTACTCAGACATTTTTACAAGGCTTATGGACAATTACTTTACGAAAAGGAAATTCTATTTTATCTTTGAACAAAGGGGGATTTTAAATGACTACAATAGGATTTATTAGACATGGTGTTACCGCCTGGAACAAAGAAGGACGAGCACAGGGTACAACAGACGTACCTTTAGATGATGAAGGGATACAAATGGCAGAGCGAGTTGCTGAGCGGATGGAGAAGGAACAGTGGGATATCATATACACTAGCCATCTTATTCGGGCAAAGCGGACTGCAGAAATTATAGCAGAAAAGCAGCCTAGTATTGATTTTCGAGTAGATAAGCGCTTAGGTGAAATTGGTGGCGGTATAATAGAGGGAACTACCGAAAATGAACGAGTTGCGAAATGGGGACCAAATTGGAGAGAGCAGGAAATGGGCTTCGAGAAGGAAGAAGTTATTATCTCTAGAGGGATGTCCTTCATTGAGGACATAAAAAAAGCACACCAAGGTAAAAAGATTTTAGTTGTTAGCCACGGAGGATTTCTTGCAAGAATTTTATATGCGCTTATTCCGGATGGAGAATTCTCTACAGACATAGGAAATACCTCTTTGACCATCGTTGAGCTGCAAGACGAGGAAAACCACTGTCATCTATTTAATTGTATGAAGCATTTAGAGAAGAGGGAAGTATAATGAAAAAGGATGCTTCCTATTATATTGAGTTTTTAGGCTTAGAACCTCATCCAGAGGGTGGTTACTTTAAGTCTTCATTTGCCTCGACAGAAACTCTAGATGTATCTGGGTCATCTAGAAATCTATATACAAGCATTTATTTTTTACTTGGAGAGAAAGATATCTCCCACTTTCATCGTTTAAAGTCAGATGAGTTATGGTATTTTCATGGTGGAGACCCATTAGTTGTTCATGTAATTGACCCAAAAGGAAACTATCATGAATATAAGCTTGGGTTAGATATAGCCAACGGAGAAATGCCACAAGTAATCGTTCCTAAAAATTCTATTTTCGGCTCCTCAGTTTTAGAGGGCGGAGAATTTTCTTTAGTGGGCTGCATGGTTGCTCCTGGATTTGAATATGAAGATTTTGAGCTTTTCACTCAGGATGAACTTTTAGAGAATTATCCGGAGCATGATTTCATTATTCGAAAGCTTGCGTATGAAATAATTCCGAATTAATCGATTAGCCAAAACGCTTTCTTTAAATGATGTATAAGTTCAGTAAATGACATAGTAGCAATAAAAATGACTTCGGTGTGCAACCGCGGTCTTTTAATTTTGTCTAATATTCGGTTGAGTAACTCTAAGTGCCTGGAATGATCATACTGATTCAAATTAAAAAATGAGCTTGGAATTACATTTCCAAGCTCATTTATCAATAGAATACTTTCTGAAGATGCCAATTACTCTTTTCTTATCCGCGCAGAATAGGCATTGAACAGCATCGGAACGATCCACCTGATTTAATGATTTCTGAGAATTCGATTTCCAATACTTGATAACCATGCTGTCTCAGCTGGTTATTAACATCCTGATTTGTTGGCAAACTTAGCACTCGGTTTTGCCCTATAGACAACACATTCGTACCCATTGAGAATTGCTCACTTTCGCTCACTTCGATTAAATGATACATGCTCGATAAATTTTCTACAATTTTAGGATCGAGCGCATCAGGATAAATTAATGCATCTTTTGAGGAAAGGATATTGAACACACAGTCTAGATGCAAATATTTTGGATTAAAAGGGATAGGTATAATTTCAAAATCCGGCAATTCTTTTTGTAAAGCTTGAACAGCATCCTTACATGTACGATGGCTAATGCCAATAAACACACGATTGCCATCCACGATTACATCGCCACCTTCAATGGAATGCGTGGAAAGCTTCTTATACGAAATGTCATGTTCATTCATCCAAGTTGCCAATACTTTCTCTTCGCCTTGACGAATAGGATTCGCCATTTCGGATATAAATAAACGGTTGCCCAAAGTAAACCCAATATCTCTAGTGAAGACCTGTTCAGGGTGGTCTTTGCTTGGTTGTAGTTTTATCACTCCCACGCCTGCATTCCTTAAAGTCTGTTCAAACTTTTGATGTTGCGAAATGGCAAGTGAACGGTCTATATTATCATTTATATATTTTTTTTGTACGTCATTAATCACTTCTCTAATTTCCATGAATTGTGGTTCACATAAGACTACTTTTTGAAGCGTTCCATATTCACTTTTACAATGTATTTGAGATTTATCTTGAATTATTTTCACCATAAGTAATCCTCCATTTTCTTCACTCATTACTTTTGTATTCCCTTAATTTTTCATTTCATAACCTATTTGTGAAATTTATTTCCTTTTGTACCTAGTTGTTTCAAGAATTTTAGAATGGGGTAAAGAATATGTACATTAGTTAAAGTAAAGAATAGACATAATAGATGTAAGAATGAAGATGGTGGAGGAGATCGTATGATTACAAAGGAACAAGCATTATTAACAAAAGAAGATTTTCATACTAGAACTGACTTGCCTAGTTGGCTTTATAAAGAATACGAAACCTTTCATAACACAGTAACAGATAAAACGTTTCCATGTTTTTTTGGAATGAGTGGCGAATTAAAAGGCGAGCTCCGCTATGCTTATATCAATCAAGATGACTGGAGTAATCTACCTTCTGCAGTAGAAGAATTTCTAAATTTATTTAAATTACCAAATTACAAGAGACACGGTCTTTTTGTATTTGTGGAGCCTTTTGAGCAAGAGGGTTCTATTGAAGATTACCGAAAGCAGTTTTGGGATATCCTCCAATACTTACATGAAGTTGATGAAGTAGAATGGCCCGAAGACAGTCCACGCGACCCAGAGCACTATTTATGGGATTTCCGATTCAATGGTGAGCCAATTTTTGTGTTTGGAAATGCTCCTGCATACAAGAAGCGAAAGACACGTCATCTAGGAAATGCGATGGTTCTTGGATTCCAACCTCGCAAAATTTTTGAAGGGTTAGAAGGAACTGAAAAAGGTGGCATTATGTCACGTGAAAAAGTTCGTAAACGTGTAGAAGTGTGGGATCAGCTACCTAAGCATCCAGACATAGGCCACTTCGGCGACCCGACACATAACGAATGGAAGCAATCCTTTATTGGTGATGATAGTGAGCCAATTCAAGGGAAATGTCCATTCCGCCATAAATCACAGGCATAATTTCCAATCCCCGTTTGGGGATTTTTTTGTGGAAATTAAGTACAGAGTGAGTAACGTAGAGATACGTTGCTTGAATTGAAGATTATGATTCATTCTGTATTAAGTTAATTATTTGTTGTGCAAATTGGTTTAAATAATTTAGTTAGGACATTTGAAAATGATTGATTATTAAAATTAAAATACAAAAAAAGGTATAGTGTCGGTACTAATTGAAATACAATAGGGTAGACGATCATTCGGGGGCCTTTAAAATGATTAAAAAAATTGGAATTATCATAGTAGTAATTTTTATGTTTACTATAATAGAAGCGGTCTTAACAACTAACAAAGAAGAGAAATCAAAAGAGTTTATAAGTGAAGAAGAAGCAGCTAACGAAGGACAGGCAGTTGTTTCGCTTGTTTTTGAGCTAGCTGAAAAAGGACAGGTTATAAATGTACCCTTTATAGTTGGCGAAACAGATACAGAACAATTGTACGAGCTATGGGGAGTACCTGATGAGAGCAGCAATCTTTCGAATGATATTTATGACACCTATCTATCTCGAAACGCAACTGTTGGACATCATTCAGGAACTGTTTTTGATATCCGAACTAACTCGACATATATACAAGAGGTTCAATTGGAAGACATCCATTCGGTTGCAGGAGAGCCAGATATTATACGTAGCTATCAGGATGAAGGGAAAGAAGAAACTATTTTAGTTTATGAAATTCTCCCGAATATACAATTAAAATGGATCCTACCAAAGCCTACGGAAAATGATCCGAATCCTAACGTTCATCATATTTCGGTTTATACGGACTTAAAGGAGGTAGACTCAACGGTGACAACTTCCCCAGTGGATAGTATGTCCTTAGAAGAAAAAGTGGGCCAAATGATTTTTGGAGGAATTGAAGGAGTAGAATTATCGGAGAAAAGTAGGGAAATGATTCGTGAGGATAAGGTTGGAGGAATCATTTTCTTTAAAGATAACCTGGTAAATGCAAATCAGATAGTGACATTACTAAATTCCATTAAGGCTGAGAATATGCAGCAGCAATATCCGCTGTTTTTAGGGATAGACCAAGAGGGAGGAAGAGTGACAAGGATTCCAGAGCTCAACAATCTTCCGACCAATAAACAAATTGGTAAAAAGGACAATCCAGCATTAGCATTTCAATTGGGAGAATTATTAGGCAAGCAGCTGAATGCGTTTGGATTTAATTTGGATTTTGCACCTGTACTTGATGTTGACAGTAATCCTAATAATCCTGTTATTGGAGATCGTTCTTTTGGAAGTGACCCTAAATTGGTGAGTGAGCTTGGTATTTCTACTATGAAGGGCTTGCAAAGTGAAAATGTTATTTCAGTTATTAAGCATTTTCCTGGTCACGGGGATACAGAAGTAGATTCTCATATTGAACTTCCAATAGTAAGTAAGAATATGAAAGAGCTTCAGGCTTTAGAATTCATTCCCTTTCAAAATGCTTTAAAAAGTGGAGCAGATGTGGTCATGATTGGTCATATATTATTACCAGAAATAGATGCTAATAAGCCATCATCCATTTCAAATGTGGTCATTACGAAAATACTACGAGAGCAGCTGAAATATGAAGGAGTCGTCATGACGGATGATATGACGATGAAGGCCATTTTGGATAATTATGAAATAGGAGAGGCGGCAGTTGAAGCTGTCAAGGCTGGTAATGATATTGTATTAATCGCACATGACTATGAAAAAGTGCAAAGAGCCATTCAAGCTATTTTAGAGGCCGTACAAAATGAAGAAATAAAGGTAGAACAAATTGATCGGAGCGTGGAACGTATTCTTCAGTTAAAGGAGAAATATCAACTAAGCAACGATCAACTTTCTTCTATTAATGTAAATGAACTAAATAATTTAGCTGAAGAATTAACAAATAATATTTTAAAATAGCAAAAGCTTCCTATTTAAAAGGAAGTAAAAAGGTATGGGGAAAAATTCCCCATACCTTTTGTTGTCTTCATGGTTATTTTATAGACTATTATTTTTTAGGTTAACCGAAAGGGATCCATTTGTTTGTAATTGTGCAAAGTATACCTCATCGACTGACTGAACCCCGTGCTTGCGCAACTTCTTCATTACCCATTCTTCGTCTAGTTTCAATTCTTTTAGATTTTTCCGTACAATTTTACCGTCTGATATAATTTCGGTTGGAATATAAGTGGGCATGGAAACGTCTGCCTTCACATCTTGTTTTGTTGCATTTTGTTCTGCAGGTTTTTTAAACACACTTAGCTCTCCATTTGTTTCTAATACTGCATACTGGACATCGTCTATAGAAAAGATGGATTGTTCTCTTAATAACATCATTACATCATCCATGTTCATGCGAGAAGATTTTAAGGATTTTAGAGATATTCTTCCATCTTTAATGATAATTGTTGGCTCATCATCTAAAAGCAGACGCAACTTAGGGGAAAGCTGTGAAAGATATGTCATAAGGATTGTAAGTACTGCCCACCATATTAGTGATATAATTCCGTCCACAAAGGGAGTTTCTTTTTGTGAAGCAATTTCCGAAGCGATAGATCCTATAGTTATTCCTGTAATGTAATGAAAGAAAGTTAATTGGCTTATCTGCTTCTTTCCCATTATGCGTGCTAAAAAAAGCAAAACTGCAAATGAGATGGTAGTTCTCCAAATCATTTCCCAAAAACTTATATCAGCCATTGTGATCAATACTCCTTTAAATATACTTCTATGTATTGTGACCCACTAGCATCTAACTATTCTCTTTTAGGAAAATTTTATAAATTCAATGATTTTGCGATATAATAACTAAATTGGGTTATTTTCATAAATTGCACTTACTATTAAACATGAATATTTATAACTTTTTGATTGTAAAAGCTGCGACGATACCAGCTAAATGAGAAATGACCGATTAAAGTGGAAATCATTTATATTCTTTTTTTGTTCGTGTTTTTCATATAGATAGCAATTATAAAATTGATCCAAAAACTATTTTTATAGGGAGGTGTGGTAAATTGTCGCAAACAGAAACTCTGAATAGGCAGGGGAATCCTGTCTATCCTATTATGGTGGCTATGGGAATATGTCATCTTTTTAATGACACTTTACAATCTGTTGTCCCAGCTATGTTTCCAATATTTAGAGGTGAACTTGGATTAACCTTTACTCAGTTAGGATTTATAACATTTTCCCTTAATATAGTTGCTTCTATACTACAGCCAGTGGTTGGCTTTATAAGTGATAAAAAGCCAATGCCATATGCTCTTCCTCTAGGAATGGTAAGTTCTTTTATCGGTGTGGCAGGATTAGCTTTTGCACCAGATTACTGGATAATACTCGTAGCTGTTATATTTTTAGGCTTGGGATCAGCAGTATTCCATCCGGAGGGGTCTAGGGTTTCTTATATGGCAGCGGGGAATAAAAGAGGACTATCTCAATCGATTTATCAGGTTGGAGGGAATTCTGGACAAGCTTTAGCCCCTCTTATTAGTGGATTCATACTACTTCCGCTTGGACAAAGAGGAGCTGCGTTATTTTTAATCGTTGCTGCGATAGGTATTTTTATATTGAGTAAAATTTCTAGATGGTATAAGGAACAACTAAGAGAAGCGGGTTTAGGTGCTAAGAAAAAAGCATTTATATCTTCTTTGCCTGTATTGACTAAGAAACAGGTAGGGATTGCACTAGGGCTTTTAATGATAATTATTTTTGTGCGCTCTTTTTATGTTACGAATATTACTAGCTTTTATATTTTTCATTTGACGGAAAACTATAACTTCGTAACAGATAAAGGCCAACTAATTATTTTCTTGTTTTTAGCTATGGGGGCAGTGGGGACGTTTTTTGGAGGTCCGATGGCTGATAGGATTGGAAGAAAAAAAGTGATTGTCATTTCAACCATTGTACCAATACCATTGTGTCTTGTATTACCTTATGTGCCTGTTTGGGCTATTTTAATACTACTAACTGCTATTGGATTTTCAATCATGCTCAGTTTTTCCGTGACAGTTGTTTACGCACAAGAGCTAGTTCCGAACAAAATTGGAACAATGGCTGGTCTTACGGTTGGATTGGCGTTTGGAATGGGAGCTATAGGAGCAGTAGTTATTGGTATTCTTATGGATTACATAGGAGTGTATTCAACTATGGTGGTTGTGTCGCTTCTTCCTATATTAGGATTAGTAGCTTTTGCTCTACCAAAGGATGGGAAGGTTGCGGCATAAGAAAAGCGCAAGCGCCTGTGTCAGTTAAATGGAGAAAAGTGAAGGGACAGTTCCTTAGTCATTCCAAACGCTCTTGTTTGTAGCGAGCTTACGCAGGAGCAGCGCCGAGCTTTCATATTTACAAAAAAAGAGCAATCCATAAAGGAGTGCTCTTATATATTATCTTGCTTTTAGTCTACAATCAGCTGGAACTTGAGATGGATCAGTTACTAGATTGTCTTGGATATGAACTTGCTGCATTTTGTTATTATGCATAAATTTGAATATCCCATTATCAAAATCTGTACCAATTTCTTTAAAGAAAATTCCTTCCTGACACATATTCTTTGCACAGGTAAAGGATACTTTATAAGTATCTCCATCATTCACCAAATAGGCTCTTACACCTTTTTCAAATATTCCTTCTTCTTCTTCTTTTATCGCACGTTCCACCGAAACCACATGGAAATCTACAAATGGGATTTCCTTTAATAGTACATTCATAAAGGAGCCTTTCGTAATTTCTTCCCATCTGCTCTGAGCTGTTTGTCCGATAATAATCTGGGTGATATTAAATTGATGTGCTACTTCCTTAATCACTTTAGGAGAAGGACGCTTTTCATTATCACGGATGATAAATTCTTCCACGTCTAGTTCATCTGCTAAAGATCTCCACTGCTCTACGTATCCTGATTTTTCCGCATCGAAAGCATCGTACGGAAGTGGATCCACAGTTAAGATATAGAGTGGACAGTCCATAATACTTGCCATCTTGTGTCCTCTTCTAATGAGTCGTTCACCATTTGGTCCATAGTATACGCAGACAAGTATACTTTCGTCCATTCTACCTTTTACGCGTTTCACGGTTGTCTACACCTCATTTATTATAGTCTCATCTATTCTAGTAACATGTATAAAATATTGCAAATTATAAGCTATTGTAAACACCAGAAGTGCAGAGATGCATCATTTAGTGTATAATTTACTTAGGAAAATCATGAAAATACTATTAATTATTTTTAAGGAGTTCTAAAGATTTACCATATGCTCTAAATGTTTTAAAAAAATTGTCTTTGATTCACTATTAAAATTTGCATAGAGGATTGTTTTGCTCCTAACCTCTTATGCATTGGACATACCCTCTATAAATAGGACTATTAACTGTCCTTGTCTATACGTTTTGTAGCCACTCATTTCGTTATAAATCACACCAAACAAGTTAGCTTAAATTCAGCAATGGTAAACACCCCTGTTTCAACTAATGCTCTTATTGGAACCCCATATGGAATCCTATTATGCAACTAGTTACCCTTATAGTCAAGTCTCTCTTTCAAATGAAATAAATCTTTCTATATAGAAAATACCCTCAATATATGGAAATAGGAGGTTACAATTTGTTTTCTGTTAACTTTGCTATTATTTTACCTTTTATAGTAGCCGCAATTATACCGATTTTTTATAGGAATTTTAAAAAAATACATATTGGTTGGTTTGTGTTGCTAGTACCGACCATCTTGTTTGCAATGCTTGCAAGCTATATTCCCTCAATTGCAAGTGGAAAAACATACTCTCACACATATAGCTGGATCCCCTCATTAGATATAAACTTCACTACTTATTTAGATGGTCTAAGTATAATATTAGGTTTACTTATTACTGGTGTAGGTAGTTTAGTTATACTATATTCTATTTTTTATCTTTCCACTAAGGAATCTTTACATCATTTTTATTGTTACCTCTTGTTATTTATGGGAGCCATGCTAGGTGTAGTGTTTTCTGATAACCTGATGGTTTTATATGTGTTTTGGGAACTAACGAGTGTTTCCTCTTTCTTATTAATAGCCTTCTGGAGCCATCGTAATGCTTCTAGACGTGGGGCTCAAAAGGCTATGCTTATTACTGTCAGCGGTGGTATAGCAATGCTAGTAGGATTTATCATGCTGCATACAATGACTGGCACCTTCAGTATTCGAGAAATCATTCCGATGGTATTGGAAATTACGAATCATCATTTATTCGTACCTGCCATGATTTTAATCCTGTTGGGTGCATTCACTAAATCTGCTCAGTTTCCATTCCACATATGGTTACCAGATGCGATGGAAGCGCCGACACCAGTTAGTGCTTACTTACATTCAGCAACTATGGTTAAAGCAGGAATATATTTGGTGGCGCGTTTTACACCAATATTTGGAGTAGACCAAATATGGTTTTGGACAGTTAGTATTGTTGGGATGATCACCATGTTCTGGGGGTCCTTTAATGCAGTTAAGCAAACAGATTTAAAGGCATTACTTGCTTTCTCCACAGTTAGTCAGCTTGGCCTAATTATGAGTTTACTAGGTCTTGGTTCAGTTGCATTACAATATGGTTACTCTGAGGATTCGGTTATTTATACTCAGGCCACCTTTGCAGCACTATTCCATATGATTAATCATTCCACATTTAAGGGTGCTCTGTTTATGGTTGTTGGTATCCTTGACCACGAGCTTGGAACACGGGATATTCGAAGATTAGGCGGGTTAATGACTTTAATGCCGATTACTTTTACAGTAGGGACAATTGGTAGCTTATCAATGGCAGGATTGCCGCCATTTAATGGATTTTTAAGTAAGGAAATGTTTTTTACGGCTACCGTTTATATAATGGAGGCAGATGTCTTCTCCTTGCAAAATTGGGGTATTATTTTCCCGGTCATCGCATGGATAGGGAGTGTGCTAACGTTTGTATATTGTATGATTTTCATCTTTAAAACCTTTCTGGGTGATGCACAGCCGGAAAAACTGGATAAACCGATTCATGAAGCACCGATTGGTATGCTTATATCGCCAATCATATTAAGCGTTTTTGTTGTAGGTATATTTTTCTTTCCAAATATATTAGGGAATTATATATTGAAGCCAGCAATGGCTAGTATCTATCCAACTTTTGGTGATCCGGAGAAACTAACACCCTCTATTTACGCATGGCATGGTTTTAATACGGAGCTACAGATGACAGTTGGAGTAATAGTTGTCGGTTTTCTTCTTTTTAAGATTTTAAAATATTGGAGACCAATTTATAGCATATTACCACAGAAATATTCCTTTAATGCTTTATATACCAACTTTTTAAATTTTTCAGAGAAGCAGTCTACAGTTACAACGAAAAGTTATATGACAGGTTATTTAAGAGACTATCTTCTATATATTTATATATTCTTTATTGTGACAGTTGGTGGCTATTTAATAATTTCAGGAGCATTTTCAGTTGATACAACCCCAAGTGCTAAGTTTAGTGCATATGAGATTATTTTGGTGATTATTATGGTAATTGCTAGCTTGGCCATGCTACGTGCTAAATCGAGAATTACTGCAACTTTACTCAATGGAGTTTTAGGTTATACCGTAGCTATTTTCTTTGTAATATTCAGAGCTCCTGATCTAGCATTGACACAATTGGTAGTTGAGTCAGTAACCACTGCACTTTTCCTATTGGCGTTCTCTCATTTACCAGATTGGAAAAAAGAAAAAGTATCCTTGAAAACCAAGAACATGAATGCCATTATATCAATCGGGGTAGGGCTAGTAGTAGTTTTAGTTGGTTTGTCTGTGTTAAATTATGACCAGTTTGAAAGGATTTCTTACCTATTTGAAGATGCTTATAATTTAGCTGGAGGAACTAATATTGTTAATGCTATATTAGGGGATTTCCGTGGCTTTGATACTATGTTAGAAGTAGTCGTTCTCTTTATAGCTGGCTTAGGTGTATATACCATGATTAAGCTTAGAGCAAAAAAGGAGGATACCGATAGTGAAAATTAATGATGTTATTCTTCGAAATGTTGCTAAAATAGGTGTGTTTATTATTTTAACCTTTGGGGTTTATTTATTTCTTTCAGGTCATAACACGCCGGGAGGAGGCTTCATCGGAGGCTTAGTATTAGCCTCAGCATTTGTTCTGCTGTACTTATCGAATGGCATAGAAAAGGTTCATAATAGTCTTCCCTTAGACTTTAAGCTAGTAGCTGCTGTGGGAGTGCTATTAGCAACAGCAACCGGTTTTGGTTCATTGATATTTGGGGTGCCATTTATGTCACAATCATTTGCCTATTTTGATTTGCCTATTTTCGGTAAAACAGAGCTTACAACCGTCACAATCTTTGAAGCAGGGGTGGCTTTAACGGTAGTTGGGGTGCTAGTTACAATAATTTTAAGCATAAGTGAGGATGATAGCTAATGGAAACAATTATGGTTATATTGATCGGTATTTTAGTTGCCGTTGCTACTTATCTAATCCTTTCACGTAATATTATTCGAGTAATTTTAGGGACTGCGGTGTTATCACATGCAGCTCATTTACTCATATTGACTATGGGAGATTTAAAAAGAGGGAATGTGCCTTTGTTAAAGGAAGCAGATGGTCCTTATACAGATGCGTTGCCACAAGCCTTGATATTAACTGCTATTGTAATAAGCTTTGCAGTAACAGCTTTCATACTTGTTCTTGCATACCGAGCGTATCAGGATATTGGCACAGATGACCTGGATGCATTGAGAGGAACAAATGATGAATAATATAATTGTCTTGCCTTTAATAATTCCTATAATGATAGGAGTATTATTAGTATTCTTTAATCGATATATTAAGCTGCAACGTATCATTACTTTATTGACGGTGTTATCAATCACCGGGATTAGTGTATTTATCTTAAATAAGATTCAATTAGAAGGAATTCTTCGATTGGATTTTGGTGGGTGGAAGCCTCCGTTTGGAATTCTATTTGTTGCTGATTCGTTTTCAGTGCTACTAGTGCTTACTGCAAGCATTGTAACTGCACTTTGTGTTATGTATGCTTTCTCTTCCATTGGAGAAAGACACGAGAAGATGTACTTTTATCCGTTTGTGTTGTTCCTATTAGCTGGAGTAAACGGATCGTTTTTAACTGGTGATATGTTTAACCTATTTGTGTGTTTCGAAGTTACGCTTCTGGCATCTTATGTGCTAATAACATTGGGTGGTACAAAACGCCAGCTAAGAGAATCTATTAAATATGTGGTGATTAATGTAATTGCTTCATGGTTCTTCCTACTAGCGCTTGCCTATTTATATGGTTCTCTTGGAACGCTCAATATGGCACACCTTTCAGAAAGAGTAGCTGAAGCAGGGCAAGATCCCTTGCTAACAACTATAGGTATACTATTTTTAGTCGTATTTAGTATAAAAGCAGGGCTTCTACTATTCTTTTGGTTGCCAGGTTCATATAGTGCGCCTCCTATGGCAATCGCTGCCTTATTTGGAGCTCTTTTAACAAAGGTAGGTATCTATGCATTGTTCCGTACCTTTACGATTATTTTTTATCACGATACGCTAATAACTCACACGATTATTGGTGTTATGGCCGGAATTACACTCGTCGTAGGCTGTATGGGAGCAATCGCTTATAAGGATTTACGATTAATAGCCTCCTATAATGTAGTGATTGCAGTAGGATTTATGCTTGTAGGTTTAGCGATAGGAACTCCTGTAGCCATTGAGGGATCAATTTATTATATAGTGCACGACATGATTGCTAAAGCAATGCTATTTTTATTGGTGGGTACGATGATTTCTTTAACAGGAAAAACAAAGATTAATGAAATTAGTGGATTAATAAAAAACTATCCTTTACTTGGTTGGCTGTTCTTTGTTGTTACTTGTTCTTTAGCTGGGATTCCACCACTTAGTGGTTTCGTAGGGAAAATTTTAGTAGGACAAGGGGCGATTGAGTCAGGATCATATATTTTATTGGCTTTGGCATTCCTCTCCAGTATAGTAGTTCTGTATTCTTTACTTCGCATATTCTTAAACTCTATTTTCGGTGAAACAATCATCAGCTTAGAGGATGAAACTCCTATGAAGTTTAGTATGATTTTTCCAATTTTCCTACTAGGTATTGGAACGCTTGCACTAGGACTTGGAGCAGAGGTAATTTCCGGATATGTTACTGATGCAGCAAATACGCTGTCTAATCCTGCCATATATATTGATGCGATATTAGGCGGAGAAGAGTAATGGGAGAGGTGATTAACAATGCCAGCACAATTTCTACTTAATTTATTTATAGCGTTTTTGTGGACTCTGCTCATGGACACTGAGGAGTTACAATTACAAACTTTTGTAAGTGGGTTCTTCGTAGGAATCGGGATTGTATTCCTTATGCATAGATTTTTTGGAACACAATTTTATTTAAAGCGTCTATTTGCAATTATTAAATTGATATTTATCTTTATCAGAGAATTGGCTACATCTAGTATAGTTATTAGTAAACAAATATTAAGTCCTAAGCTAAAGATTAAGCCAGGGATATTTACTTATAGAACTAAGTTGTCTAGTGAATGGGAAATTACGACGCTTGCGTTATTGCTTACTTTAACTCCTGGTTCTGTCGTAATGGAAGTAAATCCAGAGGGAGATACCTTTTATATTCATGCGATGGATATGGAAACTTCAAAAGCTGATGTTTTGCGTTCCTTAACAAAGTTCGAAAAAGCAATTATGGAGGTGACTCGCTAATGGTAGAAAAAATATTAGTACTTTCACTTTCTTTGTTTGCAATCTCCATAGGGATCGCACTTTTTCGAATTATAAAGGGTCCTTCAATGCCAGATAGAGCAGTAGCATTAGATATGATAGGAGTTAACCTAATATCTATAATAGCCATAGTTTCTATTGTACTTAAGACAAAGGCCTTTCTGGAGGCAATTCTTATTTTAGGAATTTTAGCTTTTATCAGTACAATTGCTATTGCCCGATATATTGAAAGGGGTGTTATCATTGAGCGTAAGTCAGATAATTGAGCTAATCGCTGCTGTAATTGTCCTTTTAGGAAGCATAATGAGTGTTATTAGCGCTATTGGGATTGTTAGACTTCCCGATGTGTATACCCGCTCACATGCTGCAACTAAAAGCTCTACGGTTGCAGTATTACTAACCCTTTCAGGTGCGTTTATCTATTTCTGGGTACATGATGGCTTTGTAAGTGTACGCTTGATATTAGGAATTCTATTTGTTTTCTTAACTGCTCCTGTTGCGGGTCACCTTTTAACAAGAGCTGCTTATCGGTCAAATGTAGAATTAGCAGATAATTCTTCCGACAATTCTTTAACGGAAATCCTATTTGAAGAAGAAGATGAAAACGCGAAAAATAGCTAGCTAATAAATTTTTTATTAGCTAGCTATTTTTTTATGTTTTAAATTAAATAAATGTTCTATTAATTTTATATAATATATTGCATTCTGTATAAATTCATAGTATTATCATGATTGTTATTAGCAATTAAGTGATGATGAATAATCATTTAGCACATGTATTTAATACAACTAGAACAAAATAAAAAGTAATGATTATTTTTTTATATCACAGGGGGCAAGTACAATGGACAATAAATTATCTTTTTCAAGTTATTTGGTTATTGGAGTAATGTTATTTGCTTTGTTTTTTGGAGCAGGTAACTTAATTTTTCCAGCAAGTCTGGGTCAAAACGCAGGTACAAGCTTATGGTTTGCTATAATAGGCTTTTTAATAACTGGTATCGGTCTTCCATTCTTAGGAACTTTAGCAATGGGCTTCTCAGGAAGTAAAAACTTACAGGAACTATCTAGTAGAGTACATCCGACTTTTGCTGTGATTTTTACTTCTTTGCTATATTTAACAATTGGACCTTTCTTCGCTTTACCGAGAACCGGAGCTGTTTCATATGAAATTGGGATTATGCCTTTTGTAAATTCAGAATATACACAAATCGGTTTATTGATATTTACTGTCGTTTTCTTTGGTCTTACTTTATGGCTTTCCTTGAACCCATCCAAGATTGTAGATAATGTAGGGAAATACCTTTCACCAGGGATTTTAATAGGGCTCTTAATCTTATTGGGGTTTGTAATCTTTAAACCTATGGGTGAATTTAGTACGCCACAGGGCAGTTACATTGATAATGCTTTTATGACAGGATTCACAGAAGGATACAATACAATGGACGCGTTAGCTTCATTAGTATTCGGTATTATTGTGATAAATGCAGTTCGCTCTATGGGTGTAACTTCTAAGAAGGGCATCTTAGCGGCCACTGCCAAGTCTGGTGCTATAGCTATCTTCTTTTTAGGAATAATATACGCTGGTATTGGTTACTTAGGAGCTACTTCTGTTGATTTGTTCGGAATAATGGAAAATGGTGGACCAGTTTTAAGCGCTGCCTCGGAGCATTACTTTGGTTCCTTTGGAGCTATTCTATTAGCAATTGTAATTATTCTAGCATGTCTAACAACAAGCATTGGATTAACTACTGCTTGTGCAGAGTACTTTCATACGTTAATTCCTTCCATTAGCTATAAAGCATTTGTAATCATTTTTAGTGTATTTACATGTGTGATTGCTAATTTTGGTTTATCGAATATTATCACTTACTCAGTACCTGTACTAATGCTTTTATATCCATTGGCTATTGTTTTGATATTGCTAGCTTTCTTGTCGCCGTTGTTTTATCATGCACGATTTGTGTACGTAGCGGTTATGATTTGTACATTCCTAATAAGCATAATTGACGGCTTAAAAGCACTATGTGATTCTTTAGAAATCGAATACTTTGGTTGGTTAGAATCCATCCTAGATTTCTATGACAATGTATTACCATTTTACGATGTAGGTCTTGGTTGGATAGTTCCTTTCGTGATTATTACTCTTATAACAGGTGTTATAGCTCGAATAAATGGGAAGAGACCAGTACCATTAAATAGTTAATATTCAAAAGCCTATCGACTAATTTTGTCGATAGGCTTTTGTAGTTAAGTGTGAAATCTTATAGGAAGTAGCATTCTCTATCACGTGCACCCTTATTTACTATTTAATTTTAGAATTTTTCAATGGTATAAATCCAGTTAGCACGCATTACTTCAGCTAGCTTTGGAATATCCTTTTCCTTGAATAATCGTATTAATTCCTTATGCTGTTCAATGGAATATTCCCTTAAGTTAATTTTTTCATAATAGTAAAGTCTACGAACATGTGCTTGAAGCATTTCTACCATAGAGAATATGTATGGATTATTAGCACGATCCACAATCAGCTGATGAAATTCCTCATCTAATTTTAATGCTTTTGTAAAATTCTGTGCATGCAGAGCTTCTGCAAATTCATTGTTTTTTTGTTCTAACAGGTTTAATGTTTCTTCATCCATATTAGGTGTTGCTAGTTCAGCTGCAAGTGCTTGTAATACAGACAATGGAGGAAGCAGGTTATAGATATCTTCTGGCTCCACTGGCGTAACCTGTGTTGCTCTGCCTGGTTGCATCGTTACAAAGCCCTGCGATTCCAGTAACTGAAGAGATTCTCTAATGGGTGTCCGGCTAACTCCTAAAGCTTGGGCTAGCTCTATATCGTTTAACTTTTCGTCCGGTTGTAGAGTACCATCTATAATCCATTGTTGAAGCTGATTAAATGCATGAAGTTTCGCTGTAGTACGAACTGGTTTAGTATGATCGACTGGTATAGGCATGAGACAGCCTCCTTATATTTTCCTAGTTGAATCATATTATACACTATATTATACAATATATCGCAGTTTTTATTGAAAGATTTCCTTATTCTACTAAAATTTTTAGCGTAATACTTTTAACGTCAATTACAGATTCCTCTGCCATAATGTCCTGAAGCATTATTTCTTTAAAGTAGGCCACACTCTTTTCTAATGGCAAATGTAATATTTTTCGTAAGGCTGTCTCGTACATCTTAATAAATTCAGGATCGGTATTTCCATGTTGGAGTTCTGTAAAGGCTTCGTATACCTGGTCCATTTTATCTGCCAGTTCTAGTAGACGACCCTCTATTGTTTCGTCCTTACCTTCTTTCATTCTGTCGAAAAAGACGGGACGGAATTCTTCAGGTATCTCATCTAATATAAACTTTTCCATCATCTTTTCTTCGACATGGGAAAGCATTTGCTTTAATTCCGGGGAAGCGTGTTTGACTGGAGTTTTAATATCTCCGATAAAAATCTCTGCAAAGTCATGGTTAATGGTTTTTTCATACAGGGATTTCCAGTTAATCACTGCACCATTATTTTCTTCAATGGTTCCAAAGAACATAGCATACTGAGCTACCTTCCATGAATGTGCAGCAACGTTATGTTCCTCGTATTTAAACCTGCCTGGTGCTCGAATGATTCTTTCTAAGTCATTCATGCTCGTAAAAAAACGATGGATACCCATTGTTAATCACTCCTTTCTTTTATATTACCTAAATAGCCGAAATTCATGTAGTGGAAACTTCCAAGAATTCTAATTAGTTTTATTTTCCCTTCATTGGGGTAATCCTAATACTAACGTTAAGGAGGAATTGATATGGCGAAATATGAAAAGTTAAAAGAAAATTTACTTGATCGGTTTAACGAACTAGAGGAAAGCTTAAATAATGATGAGGAATTTGAAACAACAGAGTTGTCTAATTACGACAATCATCCTGCTGATAATGCCACTGATTTAACTGACCAACATACGAGATTGGCTCTGCGAAAGCATGCAGAAGAAGAGATAGAAGATATTAAAGATGCCTTACAGGCTTTAGATGAGGGTACTTATGGAAAATGTAGTGTATGTGACAAGCAAATCCCTATTGAACGATTAGAAGCTGTTCCGACAACTCTAACCTGTGTAGACCATGCGCAGCAAGAGGTAAATGATCTTCGACCTGTAGAAGAGGATAGACTAAATGCTGATACTGATCATCCAGTAGATAAAGAAGCAAGAGAAATCAGGGATTTTGAAAATAGCTTTGAAGATGTGGAAGCCTTTGGATCATCAGATACACCGCAGGATAAATGATAAAAATGATGCCAATTCCAATACGGTATTGGGCATCATTTTTATTTTTTAGTATTTACTTTATGTAGAAAGTTGAAATAATGTCTTTTTTAGCATCAGTCAAAAGTCTTAAGAAATATCAACCACTCTCATTTAACAGCCTGAATTCTTTCTGATACACTAGAGGCAAGGAGGAATTTAAAATGGCAGAAGCTATCGTAATGTTTGATGGTGTGTGTAATTTTTGTGATTCCAGTGTTCAATTTATAATCAAAAGAGACTCTAAAGGTTATTTTCAATTTGCTGCGCTTCAAAGCGATGCCGGAATGAAATTAAAAGAACAATACAGTATTTCACATAATATAGACAGTTTTATCCTCATAGAAGACGGGAAAGTCTATAAATTTTCTGATGGTGCGCTAAGGGTATGTAGAAATTTAGAAGGAATATGGAGATACATGTATATTTTTATATTTGTTCCAAGACCAATTAGAAATAGTATTTACAAATTTATCGCAAAGAATAGATATAAATGGTTTGGTCAAAAGGATAGTTGTATGCTTCCTTCTCCAGAAGTACGAAGCCGTTTTTTATAAAAGTAAATAATAGATTGATGAGGTGATTGATTACATGAAGCAAGAAGTTTTTGATGTAACAATTATAGGGGGAGGACCTACAGGTTTATTTGCTTCCTTTTATGCTGGACTCCGTGATTTAAAGGTTAAGATTATTGACAGCCTTCCAGAGCTAGGCGGTCAATTGATGGAACTTTATCCGGATAAGTATATATATGATATTGGGGGTTTGCCTAAAATCTTGGCAAAAGATTTAGTAGCTAATTTAGTTGAACAGGCTGCTTACAGCAATCCTACAATATGTTTAGAGGAAACTGCGAACGAGCTTGAAAAGCAGGATGAGTATTTTATATTGAAAACGGATAAAGGGGTTCATTATTCAAAAACAATTCTCCTGACATCAGGGGTTGGTTCTTTCCAACCACGGAAATTAACTGTGCCTGGAGCCAAGGAATATGAAGGAAAAAACCTTCATTATAAAGTCAGGGATTTAAATGACTTTCAAAATTCCAACGTATTAGTTTTGGGTGGCGGGGATTCCGCATTAGATTGGTCGTTAATGCTAGAGGACATAGCTTCCAGTGTGACCATTTGTCATCGACGAGAGCAATTTACGGCGCATGAAAAATCTGTTCAGCAGTTAGATAATTCAAAGGTAGTTGTTAAAACCTCGTATGCAATCAAAGAATTAATAGGCGATGGAGAACGTGTTCAAGAAGTTGTAGTGGTAAGTAAGGACAAGGTAGAGGAAAACATCCCGGTAGATCATGTGCTAGTCAACTACGGAAATGTTGCCTCGCTTGGACCACTCAAAAGCTGGGGCCTCGAGATGGAAAAGAACTCAGTAGTAGTCAATGAAAAGATGGAAACAAGTGTAGAGGGAATATATGCTGCGGGTGATGTGTGTACACATGCTGGGAAAGTAAAGCTAATAGCTGTTGGATTTGGAGAAGTCCCTAATGCAATCAGTCATATTAAAGCCTTCATAGACCCAAAAGCTCGAGTGCAGCCAAAACATAGTACCAGTCTTTTTGAAGAATCCAAATAAAAATCCCATGCCTCTATTAGGAGGCATGAGATTTTTATTTGTAAAATACTTTATCGATGTTATATTTTGCTTTTAATGTATTGATCGCATATGTTTCATATATTTCACGATCCATTGGCTCTTCAACTACACAAACACTAATTTTATACACTTCTTCACGATGCTTAATCATTGGAGAAACATTATCTTCAAAGTGTTTTTTAATGCGTTGACGAATTTTACGTGCTTTTCCTACGAATAATAGCTCATCATTTTTGTTATAAAACATAAAAATGCCGCCTTTATCTCTAGGAATTTGGTGGAAGTCGATAAATCCGTAGATTGATGGTATTTCAACTTCTCCTTCATTTAGTGCTTGCTTACGTTGAGTAATTGTTACAGTTGGTTTTGGTAATTCGATTTTAATCATTTCTCTCACGTCCTCTTATTGTCTGTCCCTTAGTTTATCACATTGGAGCGGTAATATCTATTCGAAAGAGGCAGGATTAAACTTACGAGGTACGAAGGTAATTTAGCAACAGAGATAAGGATCTTTAAAAAGATGTATAGTTAGAAGCATTATGCTAAAAAGGGTAGAGTGACACTAGGAAAGATGGGGAGAAGTTATTTTCCTCAACTGGTTTAGAAAATAGTATTCACAATTGTAAGATATGTGGATGTGCTAGGAGGATTATAACTTGGGCAGCTTACCAGACTGGTTTTTTGCAGTAGCAATTGCTGTTGTCATTTGTTTTGTTATAGTGGCAGAGTGGTGGACGCGAAGAGGATAGAGTTTATGGTATAATAATATACTAATGATAAGAAAAGAAAGAGGAATCATATGCTAACATTTGAAGAAAAAGAAGCAATTATTCAAGAATTTCCGGAACTAACTCGTAAGGAAGTATCCATGAAGCGAGTTAACTACCATTATGAAGAGAGCTTATACGATAAAACTACAGTAATCTACCATTTACATCCAAACGGAAATGGTTTTGTTTATGTTGGAGATCTTCCTCAATATGAAGCAAAAGAAAAAGGATTAGTGAATATTCGAGAAGTATCAGCAGATGAGCTTCGTAAAATGATTAAAGACTCTATTGACTACTTGGCAACGGAGGAGGAAGAAGCCTTTGATGAAGAAGTAGAAGAGGAGTGGACAAACAAAGAAAGCTCTAAATTGACTCTTTTACAAGAGGATACTCTTTGGAATATTTATCATGGATACAACCTAGAAGAAAGTTTTGGCTCCTATGATGAAGCAAAAGCTTATCTTTTAGAAGAAGGCTTCCGACGTGGAAAAAGATAAGGAGGTTTTCATATGAAGGGAAAATCGACTGTAGCAATTATTATAGCGATTTTACTCGTAGCTATCGGAGCTACATTTTACTTCATCATGAACTTTTTCGAGAATAATCCTACACAAACACAGCCGATAGGCTATACTACTGGAATTATTATTGATACGGAGGATAGCGGTATCCTTGTTGTAGGAGATTTAACTGAAGAGGAAGCAACACAGTTAACGGTAGAAGAAGCGATAGAAGCTGGAACAAATGCCACTTGGTTTAGAATTTCGATGGCTCAGCGCAACGATTTCGAGTTATATGACCTAGTTAAAGTTGGATATGAGTCTTTACAAGAATCTCATCCAGCTTCAGGTGAAGCTAAAACAATTGAAAAGTTAGATGAATGAATACAAATCTCCTTAGTGATTATCGCTATGGAGATTTTTTTTCTAACTCAAAATCAGCAAGAGAAGGTTGATTTCGCTTTAGGCGGACGCTTTCCGTGGGGTGAGCGATAAGCCATCACCGTCGCTTACGCGTCGTTTGCGATGTCTTATCTGTCTCCCTCATCCCACCGGAGTCGCCGCCTGTCGCTTCAATCATAAGTTGTATAGAAATGAGAAAGTCGCTTGGATAAATAACTCAATACTAAATTACAGGAAAAGCAGGTTGATTCCGCTTTAGGCGGACGCTTTCCGTGGGGTGAGCGATAAGCCATCACCGTCGCTTACGCGTCGTTTGCGATGTCTTATCTGTCTCCCTCATCCCACCGGAGTCGCCGCCTGTCGCTTCAATCATAAGTTGTATAGAAATGAGAAAGTTGCTTGGATAAATAACTCAATACTAAATTACAGGAAAAGCATCCATAGAAGGCTGATTCCGCTTTAGACGGGCGCTTTCCGTGGGTGAGCGATATGCCATCACCGTCGCTTGGGCGGTTTGTGATGTCTTATCTGTCTCCCTCATTCCACCGGAGTCGCCGCCTGCTGCTTCAAGCATAAGTTGTATAGAAATGAGAAAGTCGCTTGGATAAATAACTCAATACAAAGTTACAGGAAAAGCATCAACAATAGAAGGTTGATTTCTACTTTAGACGGACGATTCAATCCTATATGCTGTAATAATGGTTAAGATATAGTTGTATTAAGGGAGCTCTTTTATTTTGCATTATGCCTGTATGGGTATGTGCTTGAAATTCACGACATCAAAAAGTCCTGTGTCAGTGAGCTTTAATTCTGGTATGACTGGTAGGCTTACGAAAGATAAAGTTAAAAACAAATGAAAGTCTAAATGAGGATGTATTAAGTGTAGTGCACCGTGTAAAGCCTCTAACTCCTCGACGGTTTGATTTGCAGGTTTATCTGACATCAGCCCTGCTATAGGCAAGGCGAGGGAAGCCATTACCTTTCCTTCATCCATAATTACAAATCCTCCCTGTATACTTTCCAAGTACTTACAGGCTGCAAGCATATCCTCATCATTTGTCCCAAGTACAATCATGTTATGGGAATCATGAGCAACAGTAGTTGCTATTGCCCCCTTCTGAAGGCCAAATCCGTTTACAATTCCGAGACCAATATTTCCAGTTGCTTGATGACGTTCAATCACTGCAAGTTTAAGTAAATCTTTCTCTGTACAAGGAGTAAACAGACCATCGGAAACAGGAACTTTGACAATTTTTTTGCGAGTAGTGATTTGATTGGGCATTATTTCTATTACATTGGCCGTTCCATTGTTCGTAATAGGAATGGAAAAATCAGAAACAGAAAGTCTAGGTAGGTGAACGGTCTCTGTAATTTCTTTGGAAAGGTAGTTTTGGAAAGGTTCTTTTTTTAACATCTCGTTATTTTCTGCAATTTTTTGCCCATTCTTCCATACAGAAACTGCACGAAATGATTCTAGATTATCTATCATAAAAAAGTCGGCGTTAAAACCTGGAGCTATTGCCCCTTTGTTGTGCAGTTTATAGCATTCTGCTGCATTTAAGGTTGCTAGTTGAATTGCCTGTAAGGGCTCCATACCTTCGTTAATAGCTAGACGGATGGAATGGTCAATACTTCCTTCTTTTATTAGCTCATCCAAATGTTTGTCATCAGTACAAAACATAAATCGACGAGCGTTGTGCGCATTTACAGCAGGTAGAACATCTTTTAAGTTTTTGGCAGCAGACCCTTCTCTTATCAAAACATACATGCCCTGTGAAATCCTATCCAATGCTTCCTCGGCAGTTACACATTCATGATCAGTTTGGATTCCTGCCACTCGGTAGCCCCTAATTTGATTTGATTTAAGCCCAGCTCCGTGACCATCTATTTGGACATTGGCTTCGAGGGCCATTATAAGCTTGTCTAGCATATCAGGCTCTCCGGAAAGCACTGCAGGAAAGTCCATTACTTCAGCTAAGCCTAGAACCTTTTCTTTGCTTAAAAATGGTTGTAAGTCTTCAGCTTTTAAGATAGCTCCGGAATTCTCGAAAGGAGTAGATGGAACACTAGAGGGCAGCATCATAAAAATATCCATTTCACTTTTTTGAGCATCATCTAGCATAAATTGGATCCCTTCAGCTCCTGAGACATTAGCTATCTCATGTGGATCAGTAATAACTGTTGTAACGCCGCGCGGAAGGAGAATATCACTAAATGCAGATGGAGTTACCATAGAAGATTCAATGTGTATATGAGCATCTATTAGACCTGGAATGACATATTTACCTTTTGCATCTTCCTCAGACTTCGCTTCAAAAGTGTTTGTTGTATCAACAGCTACTATATTTCCGCTGTATACTACAATATCTGCTAATCTCCATTCTAAAGAATAGACATCTGCCACCTTTGCATTTCGAAGAATAAAATCAGCTATTGCTTTCCCTTGGGAAACAAGAATTCTATCTTTTAATTGCTTTGGATTAATGTTCACAAAGTCGTGCTCCTTTTCTGAATAATTTACTAATTATAGTAGAACTGCGAGTATAAGGAAAGTTATAATGAAATTATAATCGTACAGGGGGAATAGAGATGATTTATCGAAAAACACAGGCCGCCAATATAGCATTAGCCTTTCTTTTGCTCGTGCTTCTATCTAATTTTCTATTGTATCGCCCACAAGTGCAGGACTTCTTTTCACTTCAACTTCACAGTGGCGTAGCAATAGGGTCTCTTATTGATTTAGCTATTGTATCACCTTTATTAGTCTATGCCACCTTTAAAATTTCTATCAAACAAGTAATCGGTCTTATGGTTGGTGGTGTGTTCATAGCTAGATTTTTTATACCTTTTGAATTATTTGCTCCGTTTTCGGGGTTGCTTTATATTGGTATTGCTTTTGAAGTATTGTTAATTTTGGCAGAGTTAAGCCTAGTTTTTCTAGTCATTTACAAAATCCCAAAGATTAGATCACATATGATTGATATGAAGACTTCGGCACTATATAGCTTGATACCTTCTGTTAAGGAAGTAGTTACAAAAAATATTCTTATCCGTATTATCATTTCAGAATTTTTAATGTTTTATTATGCAATTTTTACTTGGAAAAAGGAGGCCCCGAGTCATCCGAATGTAATTACCCTGCATAAAAAAACAAGCTATATAGCTTTTAATATAATGCTTATTCATGCAATTGTTATTGAAACAATTGGTCTTCATTGGTGGCTACATGATAAATCTGTTATTTTGTCATTGGTCCTATTAGCTTTAAATATTTATAGTGTTTTCTATTTCTTAGCTGATATTCAAGTGACTCGACTACACCCAGCGGAGATAAAAAACGAAAAATTGTATGTGACACAAGGACTAAGTGCCCGAATAATTGTCCCTCTTCATCTGATAAAAGAAGTAGAGTGGGGTGCAGCCTTACCAGATAAAAATGTCCTTCAATTTATGTATCGTGATTTTGAACCACTAGAGCCTCAGGCAATAATACACTTACAGGAGCCTGTAGAGGCGACTATGTTCATGGGCAAGGAAAAAAGGGTGACACAATTCGCCATCCGTGTAGATGAACCGACGAAGCTGATGGAACTATTAAAAGTGCAGTAAAACACATTATTTGACGTGAGATTACAACTTGGCTATAATTATCTCAAATTCGAGATAAAAGAGGAGCTATTGTTATGAAGCATTTATATATGCAAGGTGAGGATTCTTCGAAACCGACCTTATTATTACTGCATGGTACAGGTGGAAATGAGCATGACCTAGTGGGATTAGGAAAGGAAATAGACAGCTCTGCGAATATTCTGAGTGTACGTGGGAATGTATTAGAAAATGGAATGCCGCGATTTTTTAAACGTCTTGCGGAAGGCGTATTTGATCTTGAGGACTTACAAGCCCGTACAGAGGAGTTAAAAAACTTCATCGACGAAGCGGCTAATAATTACAAATTTGACCGTGATAAAGTAGTTGTAATTGGTTATTCAAATGGAGCCAATATTGCAGGAAACCTTTTGTTTGAATATAAAGATGTCTTCAAGGGTGCGATTCTCCATCACCCAATGGTGCCACGACACGGAGTAGAGGTTCCAACTATGCCTGGTACGCCTGTGTTCATCGGGGCAGGGAAGAATGATTTTATGTGTCCAGCAACAGAATCCCAAGAACTGAGAGATATATTGCAGGATTCAGGAGCAAACGTAGAACTATATTGGCATGAATATGGTCACCAATTGACGCAAGACGAAGTGCAAGCCGCTAAGGAATGGTATAAAAAGAACTTATAAAGAAGAATTGTTCAGCTCACGATAAAGCATAAAAAGGCCTAGTAGATTAAGAATATCTACTAGGCTTTTTTTATTGTTTCGTGTTTATTTAAGAAATGGCAATTGCATCATTCACTTAAACCATGATGTTTTACTATTAGTTTGTAACTACAACTTAATGAAAGTTCTTTGCTTTGTAAGGTCCTTTTCTAAAAGGCAACCACCAGTTCCAATTACCAAAGAGCTTCATCAGGCTTGGTACTAGAAGCAAGCGTATGATGGAAGCATCTATAGCCACTGCAATAGCTATACCGATACCGATTTGCTTAACAGGCATTACTTCTGTGAAGGCAAATGCTCCAGTAATGACAATCATGATTAATGCAGCAGAGGTAATAATTTTGCTAGTAGAGGTCAATCCATCTACTGTTGCCTTAGTATTGTTGTGATGCTTCAAGTACTCCTCTTGAATGCGTGATATCAAGAATACCTCATAATCCATACTTAGCCCAAACACTAGACTGAAGACAATTACCGGAATAATTAAAGCAATAGTCGTTTCCTCTAAACCAAAATGACCATATTGAAATATATAAACCAGTATGCCAAACGTCGAAGCCAAACCAATAACATTCATGATGATAGCTTTTAAAGGAATTAGCACTGAACGGAATGCAACAGTTAATATGACAAAGGTAGAGCCAAGTATTATCGCTAGGAGAATCCCAACCTTATCAAATATTTCATCGAATATTTCTTGGTTGAACTTCGGTTGACCGCCTATTAAAATATCTGTACCAATATCTTTGTCGGCCCATTCCCTTGCCCAATCCTGTGCTTCATCGGATGAGCCATTAAGCCCTAATGTGACAGGAATCATTAATTTGTTTTCTTGTATAAATGTCTCTACTAGTGGAGTAAGCTGACTAGAAACTTCAGGAACCGTCATGCTTTGCTCCCATTGTTCGACTGTCGATATCTCACTGGCTGTGAAAATCGTATCTACCGATTTTACATCAGGATCGTTCAACAATTGCTTTTCTAAATCCTTAATAGAATTTAGTCCATCTGTACTTTCCCAACCATCTGGACGATCAGCAATTACATAAATCGTAGACTGGTCCCCCATATCAAACTCATCCTCCATCAATTCATACGCTTGTCGCGAATCATAGTCCTCTGGAAGAGAATCGACAGATGGAATTGTTAACGTCATCTCTTTAACTGGAATTATACCAATTCCTAGCAATACCAAAGCAACAATTATTAAGGTGACCGGTCGCTTCATAACGAAGGAGGCAAAATTTCTCCATTTAGTAGTAGCACCAGGCTTCACACGAAGAAGGGTCCATTTATTGATGCGCTCCCCTAATACCATGAGTAAGGCAGGTAGGAGTGTAATCGAGCCTAAAACTGCTAAAGCAACAACTAACATTCCACCAAGAGCAATATTTTGAAAGATTTCTACTTCTAAAACAAACATTGCTCCTAAGCCAATAAATACACAAAGAGCAGAAAAAATAATAGAGCGACCCGCTGTTTTTACAGAAATTTGTACTGCTTCTATAACAGAATTTTCGGCGAGCTCTTCCTTATAACGATTGATGAGCAATAATGCAAAATCAATACTAAGTGCTAGCCCTAGCATTGGGACTATGTTCAAAACGAAAATAGATAAGTCTAGGGATCCACCAAAGAATGTCAGGACTCCAAGTGCGGAAACTACCGTTACAATACCAATAGCAATTGGAACCAAAGCAGCTACTACACTTCCAAATGCAAGGAGCAGAACGACTAGGGCAATTGGAAGACCTATGGCTTCGGCACTAGCTAAATCCTTTTGACTTGCGGTATTAATATCTTTATTGATGGCAGCTGCACCGGTTAAGGTGATGCCCTCTTGGTTGCCGATAGATTGACGAATTTCATCTACTACTTCAGACATACTTTCAGTATCATTGTTAAAATGCAGCATTGCATAGGATACATTTTCCTTATGTAGAGAAGGATCCTCTAATGGTGATTGAATGTCCTTTACAATCTTCAAATCTTCTATATCATTTAACGTTTCCTCGATTTGTTGTTCCGATGTTTTTTCAAATACAACAAAGAGCGTCTCTGCTGGAAGGTCAAAGGTTTCCGTAAGCTCATCCATTACTTTCTGATGTTCTCCATCCATATTAAAACCGTCGCCCTCCAATAAACCCGGAAGACGTAGGGCAAAAAAGGCGAGAGCGGCAAACAGGATGATCCATATTCCCAAAGTGACTTTATAGTGACGTGTCACTAGGTTAGCTAAAAACTTCATATATTTCCTCCTTAGGTAAAGCCAAATAATATATAGCTTACAATTTAAACAGTAAGATCAAAGTGGTAGAGTTTCCTTTTTATTGTAATAGAAAGTAAGTTCAACTGCTAATATAATGCTATGATAAGAGTAAACTTTTGAAGGAGGAGTAACCTTGAAAATTACAGCTCCAAAATGTAGAGAAGAATTAGAGGCTATTAACATAAAAGATGCTTTAGAGGAGGATTACTATATATCTAACGGAACTATTAGCTCACTGGAGGGGATTACCGAGTGGGAGGAAAGAGTCGTTTTTGATCAAATTCATTTCCAGCAAGCATCATTTGAGAGCTTACATTTTTACCAGGTAGAGTTTATTGATTGTATTTTTGAAAAGTGTGATCTATCTAATGTAGTAATGGACCAAGCACTATTCCACAGAGTGGAATTTATCGAGTGTAAGCTTTTTGGAGCTAACATTACTGACGGCAGACTAACAGATGTCAGGCTGGTGGAGAACCTCGCAAACTACTTAAATTTAAGTTTTTCTAAGTTAAAAAAGGTGTCTTTTACTAAGTGCATATTGAATCATGCAGATTTTGTAGATTCAACCTTTCAACAGGTAGAGCTAGAAAACTGTGAACTAAACGAGGCAAACTTTACAGATACCTCATTGAATGGAATTGACTTAAGTACCTCAACTTATGAAAATCTAATAGTATCAATGGAGGACCTTAAGGGATGCACTGTGTCCATGGAGCAAGCGATAGGCTTTGCCAAATCGTTAGGAGTAATCATAAAAGAGTAAAAGAAAAAACCTCGTATTCAATTACGAGGTTTTAATTATTTAAAAGAATAAATTTAAGATTTGGAAGATGATAGCTGCTACTAGAGCAGAAATAGGTAAAGTGATAATCCAAGTTAATACAATTTTTTTAGCAACTCCCCATTTAACGCCTTTCACACGTTGTGCTGCTCCAACCCCCATAATAGCGGATGAAATAACGTGTGTTGTAGACACTGGCAAATGAATAGTTGTTGCACCAAAAATAATCATAGCAGATGATAAGTCAGCTGCCGCCCCGTTAATAGGACGAATCTTCATGATTTTACCACCAACTGTTTTGATGATTTTGTATCCTCCGATAGAAGTACCAAGACCCATTGCGGTTGCTGCAGCAATACGAACCCAAAGTTGGATATCATCTGTAGCCTGCCATTGGGCAGCAATTAGAGCCATTGTTATAATACCCATTGCTTTTTGGGCATCATTTGTACCATGAGTAAACGATTGTAATGCCGCTGTACCAATTTGAAAAATCCGAAATCTTTTGTTTGTCCCATACAAGCTTCCCTTTTTAAAAATGACTTTAAATAGAGACATCATTAAAAATCCGATTGCTAAAGCAAGGAATGGGGATAAAACTAATGCGATTAAGATATTGGTAAAACCATTATAGTTCAAAACCCCAAACCCAGCAGCAGAAATAGCTGCTCCAGCAATAGAACCTATTAAAGTATGGGACGAACTAGATGGAATTCCATAATACCAAGTAACTAAGTTCCAAATAATCGCTGAAAGTAGAGCCGCTAAAATGATTAACGATCCGTTTTGAAGAGTAAAAGGATCGACTATATCTTTTGTAATTGTTTTAGCAACTCCTGTAAAAGTTAAAGCTCCTACAAAATTCATAATAGCTGCCATTAAAACAGCAACTCTAGGCTTTAAAGCTCTCGTAGAAACTGAAGTAGCAATTGCGTTTGCGGTATCATGGAAACCATTAATAAAATCAAAGGCAAGTGCAAAAAATACAACTAGTATTGTTAGTATAAAAATAGTATCCATTACTGAAACTCCTACGCGTTACGCATAATAATTGTTTCAAGCGTATTAGCTACGTTTTGACAATAATCTGCGATATCTTCTAATTGTTCATATATATCTTTAAATTGAATAATGCGAATTGGATTTTTTTCGTTTAAGAACAATTGCTTAATGGAAGAGCGAAGTACCTCATCACATTTGCGCTCATAATCTTTAATGAGAATGGAATGCTCATGCATTTTAAGTAATTTTTTCTGAGCTAAAAGCTCCATCGCTTTAACAATTTCGTCAGTACTCTTAACGATATACCCTAAGAAGGTACGCATTGAATCATCGATTTCAACTAAAGTAAACATCTCCAGATGCGCAGTGAAATTGTCGATTCCATCTAAAATATCGTCCATTCGGATTGCTAATTCCAGAATATCTTCACGTTCAATCGGTGTCATGAAGGATTTGTTCAACATAACGATTAATTCATGAATTAATGTATCCCCAGCTGTTTCGTAATTCTTAAGGTGTAAGCTAATTTCTTTTAAATCTGAAGCATTATTAATACGGAAATCATCTGCGTAATGAGTGGCTTCACGTACATTTTCTGCAATTTTTAACAGGGACAAGAAAAAAGGATCTGGTTTTTTTGAACTAATCATAAAAGCCTCCTAGACTTTGAGAATGTATTGTTGCTATGAATTTACCTCAAATAGCATACCAAAAAAAATGCAAAATCTACACACTTTTTACTTGAAATTTGCGAAATTTACAATTCTGTAACATTTCAGTGTAGATAAAGGGGGAATAAAAGGCGAAAAAGCCTAATTTTGACGAACTTTGACGGTAATAACTTGTAAAAATAATCAATCAATTATTGTTAAATTTTGAAACTTCTTTGTATTAGATACGTATAACTAGTAAGCAATCAATAAACTGGTAAAGGGGTGAGAAAAATAGATCAAATTTTCTTATACGGCTTAATTGTAATTGGTCTTCTTACTATTCTTTATGTGTTATTTGCAGATGCAATAGATGGCTTGGAAATGGGATTTTTTAATCCGACAACGGTACTCTCCTTCCTATTATTTATTTGTGCTGCTGGATTCATTCTTATGAAGCTAACTAATTGGAGTGAAATTGTAATAATCGCTGTTTCTGTTGTCATATCAGTCCTTTTAACCTTTTTGCTTTACTTTTTTGTCCTTTTACCCCTTGCTTCTGCAGAAGTATCCACAGCCTATACAAACGAATCTTTACAAGGGCAAGTCGCAAAGGTTATTGTTCCTATACCCTCAAATGGGTATGGTGAAATCATTATTGAGACAGTTAACGGTTTAATTGCAAAAAGAGCAACAGGTTTTGACAATGAAGAAATAAATTATGATAAACAGGTTTTAATAATTGAAGTGAAAGATGGCACTTTTTTAGTCAAAGAATATGTGCCTTTTATAAAATAAAAAGGGGGAATTATAGTGGGAATGGAAATGTTAATAGTTATAGGAGTAGTTGTATTTGTTCTATTAATAATGTTGGCAGTCTACGTAACAAAATATAGAACAGTTGGGCCAGATGAGGCACTAATAGTTACAGGCAGCTATTTGGGTTCGAAAAACGTCCATACAGATGATTCGGGTAATCGCATTAAAATTATTCGCGGTGGAGGTACATTTGTATTTCCAGTATTCCAGCAAGGCGAGCCACTTAGTCTTTTATCAAGCAAATTGGAAGTAACCACCCCAGAAGTTTATACTGAACAAGGAGTTCCGGTTATGGCCGACGGGACAGCTATTATAAAGATTGGCGGTTCAATTTCAGAAATTGCTACAGCAGCTGAGCAGTTTTTAGGGAAATCAAAGCAGGATAGAGAAAATGAAGCAAAAGAAGTACTAGAAGGTCATTTACGTTCTATTCTAGGGTCTATGACAGTAGAAGAAATTTACAAAAATAGAGATAAGTTCTCTCAGGAAGTACAACGGGTAGCTTCACAAGATTTAGCGAAAATGGGATTAATCATTGTTTCATTTACGATTAAAGATGTTCGCGATAAGAATGGATACCTGGATTCACTAGGGAAACCAAGAATTGCACAAGTTAAGCGTGATGCGGATATCGCAACAGCTGAAGCAGAAAAAGAAACGCGCATCAAGCGAGCGGAGGCTTCCAAGGATGCTCAAAAGGCAGAAATTGAGCGAGCGACAGAAATAGCTGAGGCGGAAAAAGACAACCAGTTAAAGGTTGCTGAATATAGACGTGAGCAAGATATTGCGAAGGCACGTGCAGACCAAGCCTACGAATTAGAAACAGCTAGGTCTAAGCAGGAAGTAACCGAGCAGGAAATGCAAATTCAAATTATCGAACGTCAAAAGCAAATTGAGTTGGAAGAAAAAGAGATACTACGTCGTGAAAAGCAATATGATTCAGAGGTTAAGAAAAAAGCGGATGCAGATCGCTATGCTATCGAACAAAATGCAGCTGCATCCAAATCACGTGAAATTGCCGAAGCCGATGCAGAAAAATATCGAATTGAAGCAAAGGCAAAAGCAGATGCGGAAAAAGTTCGTTTGGATGGTTTAGCTAAAGCAGACGCTCAGCGTGCACAAGGGGAGTCTGAGGCAGATATTATTCGACTTAAAGGTCTTGCAGAGGCGGAAGCAAAACGAAAAATTGCTGAAGCGTTTGATCTGTACGGTCAGGCCGCAGTTTTAGATATGGTTGTAGATATGTTGCCTGAATATGCAAAACAAATTGCTAGCCCACTTTCGAATATTGATAAAATAACTGTAGTAGACACTGGTGGTGGAGAAGGCGGCGGTGCTAACAAGGTTACCTCTTACGCTACTAATTTGATGTCTACACTTCAAGAAACTTTAAAGGCTTCCTCCGGAATCGATGTGAAGGAGATGCTCGAGAGTTATGCGGGGAAAGGAAATATTCGCCCAAGCATTGAGCAATTAACTCAGGAAGTAAAAAAATCCAAGGATGAACAGGAAGTACGTGAAGTTCAAGAAGTTAAATAATATTTCTAACAATATTAGTATTTAAAAGAAGGTTCTCCATGACTGGAGAACCTTCTTTTTTTTATGTATATATTTCCTTTGTAGGTAACTAATTGTATAATTGAGGTTAAGAATGTCGAATTTTGTTGGACTCCGGAGGAATAATGATACTTACAAGAGAGCAACTTCAAGATATTAAAGAAAAGCAAAGTCTACCACAAGTAATCACAGACAAAACGGTTACTACTTATATTGGTAGTTCTAATAATATTTCATATGCCCTTTATACACTGACGTCTGCAAGTACCTCATGGATATACTGTAAACAAAATAATACTAAGAATTATATAGAGAAATATACTATCATAACTGGTAGATTAAAAATAAATTGGTGTGACGAACAAGTAATTTTGAGCCCTGGTGATGTAATTGAACCAAAATTTTATGATGCACTCATAACATGTCATGCAAAGGATATAGTTGAGATTTTAATCGAAATGACATCTGACTATTTTGAAAGAAATTTTTCAGAAAGAAGTATAATTCATCGAGATGCTCTGCGCATTCAGGAGGTGGATGGATATACTTATCACCATTGTGCAAGAATTAGAGATTACTCCATCGAGCTTTGGAAAAGAATGAGGCCAAATGGTGAAGGGGTGGATCGATTAAGTTTAGGCTCCTATTTTCATGATATAGGCAAATTAGCAATTCCCATTGAAATCCTTAATAAGGCTGGAAAGCTTACAGAGGAAGAATGGAAAATTATAAAAATGCATACGACATTAGGGGCAGAAATAATGAGAAATCATGAAATTCCACGTATTCGTGAAGCTGCTTTTATTGTCGAAGAGCATCATGAGAGGTATGATGGAAAAGGGTATCCCTATGGACTGCTGGGTAATGAAATTTCCTTGGAATCATCTATAGTTTCGGTTGTAGATGCGTTTGATGCAATGACAACAAACCGGGTCTATCGGGGTGCAATGACCTTTGAAAAAGCCATTCAGGAAATGAAGGATGGTAGGGGAACTCAATTTAACCCAAAGGTTCTAGATGAATTTCTTAAAATGTTAGAAGAACACAATAATCAATGGTAAAGAAAAGGAGCGAGAAAAAATGTCTTATCGTATTGAGCATGATTCTATGGGAGAAATTAAAGTTCCACAAGACAGTCTTTGGGGAGCACAAACACAAAGATCTAAAGAAAACTTTAAAATTGGCACAGAAAAAATGCCGATTGGTGTCGTACATGGACTAGCTCTATTAAAAAAATCTGCAGCAATCGTTAGCCACTCTCTTGGTAATTTATCAGAAGTAAAGAAAGATGCTATAGCAGCAGCAGCCGATGAAATACTTGCAGGAAAATTAGACAATCACTTCCCATTAGTTGTTTGGCAAACTGGTAGTGGTACACAGTCTAATATGAACGTTAACGAAGTTATTGCCAATCGAGGCAATCAACTATTAGAAGAAAAAGGTAGTGAAGAGAGACTTCACCCTAATGATGATGTAAACAAATCACAAAGCTCAAATGATACATTCCCAACTGCACTTCATATTGCAGGTGTTCTTGCTGTCGAAAAAGATCTTTTACCTGCAATTGATGTTCTACAAGAGACGTTAGGTAAAAAATCTGAACAGTTCATGGATATTGTTAAAATTGGACGTACACATTTACAAGATGCAACACCTCTTTCCCTCGGTCAAGAATTTAGTGGCTGGCACAGAATGCTAGAGAAATCTTCTAAAATGATTACAACAGCTGTGGCAGATATGAAAGAGCTTGCTGTTGGAGGGACAGCGGTAGGTACTGGCTTGAACGCCCCAAAAAGTTTTGGTGACCTAGTGGCAGCCGAAATATCCAAGGCACTAGGAATTGAATTTACATCAGCAAAAAATAAATTCCACGCTTTAACAAGCTATGACGATGTTGTTTATGTACATGGTGCAGTTAAGGCTCTTGCAGCGGACCTAATGAAAATTGCTAATGATGTCCGCTTACTTGCAAGTGGTCCCCGTTCTGGTATTGGGGAAATCTCAATTCCTGAAAATGAACCAGGAAGCTCTATTATGCCTGGTAAAGTTAACCCAACTCAAAGTGAAGCGATGACTATGGTTGTTGCTCAAGTTATGGGGAATGATACATCCATCAGTTTTGCGGCGAGTCAAGGTAACTACCAGTTAAATGTATTTAAACCTGTAATCATTCACAATTTCCTACAATCTGTGCGCTTATTAAGTGATGCAATCATTAGCTTTAATAACAACTGTGCAGTTGGAATCGAACCGAACTTAGAAACAATTAAACATCACGTAAACAATTCTTTGATGCTTGTAACTGCTTTAAATCCATACATTGGATATGAGAATGCTGCGAAAATTGCTAAGCATGCCCACAAAAATGGCACTACTTTAAAAGAAGCAGCAATTGAGCTAGAGCTTTTAACTGCTGACAAGTTTGATGAAATTGTACGACCAGAAAAAATGATTTAATCGAGGTTAATATGAAAAAAATTCTATTTATATTATGTTGTTCTATATTGGTTCTTGCCGCATGCAGTCAAAAAGAAGAGAAAGAACACATGGAGCACGACCATGTGACTCATTTAGATAACGGCGATATTCAAGAAACCACGTCGTCTACAGACGTGCTTCCAGAGTTTTTGAATGAACAATCTGAAGATATGCAACTAATCTATCAGGCAGCTGCAAAAGCAAATGATGTCCTTAAATGGATGCCTTGCTACTGCGGATGTGGCGATAGTGCTGGCCATAAAAGCAATTTCAACTGTTTCGTCGATGAAATTAAAGAAAATGGCGAAGTAGTCTGGGATGACCATGGTACACGCTGTGCCGCTTGTTTAGAAACAGCCGTTACGTCTATCAAAATGGTTCAAGAAGGTAAGTCACTTACTGAAATTCGCGCAGCGATAGACGAAGCATATAAAGAAGGCTATGCAAAACCAACAGACACACCTATGCCATCTTAAAATAGTACTGCCCCTATCTCATTAACAGTGAGAGAGGAGCAGTTTTTTTGTCTACTTTTAGCATATTGCTCCCCTTAAAGACTTATGTCTGAAAGTCTCCTGAAAATGAGAAGAGTGAGTATTTGCTTGTTGATGCGGTATTACTTTTCTAACAATCGGTCGGTTTCACCACAACACAGAATCAGATGGCCATTACTTTATCGTTACTATCTGTGATTTGCTTATAAGTGACATGGGATTGTGTCGAAAATACCCTATCTACATAAAGTTATATACAATCTTAAGAAATTCTTCATCTTTATCCTTCTTAAATGTTAAGAAAGGCTGGCTAGAATGAGTGTATAGCAAAATTAGAAAGGGGAATAGGCATGATACACGTAAATAACGTTAATCATACATTTTTAATAGGAAAGAAAGGAAAGGAAAAGAAAGTACCGGTACTAAAAGGGCTAACCTTTAATGTGCAAGAGGGAGAAATAGTAGCGGTCGTAGGAAAGAGTGGTTCTGGTAAATCTACCTTATTAAACACAATAGCAGGATTTATGAGTCCAGAACAAGGATCCATTATTATTAACGGGCAAGAAACGGCTGCATTAAATGAAACAGAAAGAGCAGAATTTCGTTTAAACAATTTTGGCTTTATCTTTCAAAGCTTTCAACTTATGCCGGGATTGACTGCTTTCGAAAATATTGAGCTTCCTTTAAAGCTGAAGGGAGTATCACCTAAAAAACGCAAAGTCAGTGTCCTCCAACTTATGAAAAAGGTTGGGTTGGAATCTGTGTCTGATCATTATCCTAATGAGTTGTCCGGTGGTCAGCAGCAACGAGTAAGTATTGCTCGTGCCTTGATAACCAACCCGCCTATTTTATTGGCAGATGAACCAACAGGTAGCCTGGATTCAGAAACAGAGCAAGACATTCTGATGCTCATCCAGGACTTAAATCAGACTATGGGGGTAACTTTTGTCATTATTACACATGACGATGAAGTTGCAAGTATTGCCCACCGTAAATTTAAGATGCACGATGGAGAGTTAAAAAAGGAGGACATGTCTCATGTTATTTAAAGATCAATTAGAATTTGTGAGCCAGCATATTAAGAAAAATAAACTAAGAGTATTTATGACTGTACTTGCAGCGACAATGGGGTGCGCATTTTTAATCGTGTTAGCATCAATTGGGTTTGGGGTACAGGATATGATGCGTACTGAAATTCTTCAAGACCAAGCTATCACGGAGATAGAGGTATATGAAAAGGAAGATGGCATTGACTATGAGGAAATAAAAAATATAGAGTCTATTGGTGCAGTTGTTCAAAGAACCAGTATAGAAACGCAAAACTTGTTTCAACTAGATGATAGAACAATATACGGGAATGCCCTGATGACAGACTTTGAGGAAGAAAAAAAATCAAATCTTAAACTATCTGAAGGTAGAATGCCTACAAATGATAAGGAAATTGTAGTTGGTTATCATTTTGCAGAGAATTTATGGACCGAACAAGAGCGATCAACGTGGGAAGAAAAGGGAGGAGAAGAAGGGGATATGCCCAAAGGATATGAGGGCTCCATTCTAGGCAAGGAAGTCACCTTATCCTTACAGCCGTATGATCAAGAGGAATTATTCCCAGAGCAATGGACGTTTACGATTGTAGGAGTTGCAGCTCAACCAGCAAGAGACTGGATAGTGGACCAAAATATACTTATAGACAATAGTTGGATGGACGAGTTAGTAGCAGCATATAAAACGAATGTTGGAGAGATACCAGAGAACTTTTTATATACTAGAACTACCATTTATACGGCAAGCCTAGAGCATGTGAAAGCAGTGACGGAAGAGTTAAAAGAAATGGGTTACAGCGTTTACTCTGTATCTGAACAGCTAGAGCAGTTAGACGTGTTTTTCATGGTATTTAAAATAGGTCTTATATTTATCGGTACAATCGCAGTTTTAATTTCATCTATTGGTATCTTCAATACTATGACAATGGCAGTAACGGAGAGAACAAGAGAAATTGGTGTTATGAAAGCAATAGGAGCAAGTCCTAAACTAGTTAGACGCCTTTTCCTGATGGAAAGTGCATGGATTGGAATTATAGGGACTGTGCTGGCGGTCATTATCTCTTATGCAGTAAGCTTTTTAGCAAATTGGGTACTGCCAATCGTAGTTGGAATGGCATTAGAGGAAGAGAGTATTGAGGGCATGGCACTTACTTTTTCATTAATTCCTTGGCAGCTTGTTGCAATTGCTTCTTTCATAAGTATAGGCGTAGCAATGATTTCCGGCTGGAGACCAGCTAAGAAAGCAACTAAAATTGACGTAATTCAAGCTTTGAGACAAGAACTATAAGACAAAAAAGAGTGAACAGATACCTTTACGGTATCTGTTCACTTTTTTGTTCCAGTTCCAGCACGTTTCCCCATTTGCTTGTCGGGGCAACATAGGCGCTTGCGCATTTCGTGTTTGTCTAGCTCCAGCGCCTTGCCCCTCGAGGTCAAATGGAGTAAAGCAGCGGTGGCCGAAGAGCAGCCACCTTGCATTCCCCCATTTGCTTGTCGGGGCAAACATAGGCGCTTGCGCATTTCGTGTTTGTCTAGCTCCAGCGCCTTGCCCCTCGAGGTCAAATGGAGTAAAGCAGCGGTGGCCGAAGAGCAGCCACCTTGCATTTCCCCATTTGCTTGTCGGGGCAAACATAGGCGCTTGCGCATTTCGTGTTTGTCTAGCTCCAGCGCCTTGCCCCTCGAGGTCAAATGGAGTAAAGCA
>NZ_JBNNVC010000004.1:177884-274822 GCF_050280345.1 Psychrobacillus sp. NPDC093200
TCAAATGGAGTAAAGCAGCGGTGGCCGAAGAGCAGCCACCTTGCATTTCCCCATTTGCTTGTCGGGGCAAACATAGGCGCTTGCGCATTTCGTGTTAGGATGCGGCAATAGTAAAATATGCGATGAATAGTACAAATACTACAATCATATTTAATAAATTATATCTCATTCTTGAAATCGTCTGTTCAAATTTCCCTGATTTTTTAACTGCTGTAATGCCTGAGTATATTATTAAAATGGCCATGACAAAAGAAAGAATCGGGTGGAGTGGATAAATTCTTACATTTAAGAAATGGACAATAATCACCGCAATAGCCATAACGATGCCATAGGCAACTTTTTGGTAAGTAGGATCTTTCACTATTTTCTCTCCTTGAAATGAAGTGGTTATTTCGTCTTCAAGTATTCCTTTAATTCATTTTCTAAAAATGGCTGAGCATTTAGCATCTGTTTAAATTGTTGATAGGCTTCCATTTGTTTAGAGGTTGGCTTATGTCCTGTTCTATAAGCACGTATTAAAATATTCTTTGGTGTGTTTTCTAAATCTATAAATTCCACTAATTGAGCTTCATATCCTACCATATTTAAGATTTCCGCTCGAATAGAATCTGTTGCTAGTGCTGAAAAGCGTTCTTTAATGAGACCATGCTTCAACATGATATCTAAATTAGGTGCTTCGAGCTGTTTGTTCAATTCGTGCTGACAACAAGGAACACTTAATATGACACTCGCATTCCATTTGACTGCACGCGCTAGTGCCATATCTGTCGCTACATCACAGGCATGTAAGGTGACAACCATATCTACGGCAGTTTCTTCGTTGTAATCATTGATATCTCCTACTAAAAATTCAAGCTGATCATAGTTTAAGTCTTTAGCTATTTGCGAACATTCCTCAATGACTTCCTTCTTCAAGTCAAGCCCGGTGACGCGAATGTCTAAGCCCTTTTCAATTTTTAAGTAGTGGTATAGCGCAAACGTTAAATAGGATTTACCAGAGCCAAAATCGAGGATTCTAACCGTTTTATCCTTTGGTAAGTAAACAAGAGTATCATCAATGAATTCAATAAAGCGATTAATTTGTTTAAATTTATCATACTTTTGTTTTTTCACTTTTCCTTCAGCAGTTTGTACCCCTAAACGAATTAAAAAAGGATAAGGTGTGTGCTCGTCTAACAAATAATTTTTTTTGCGGTTATGAGACAAATTCACTTGTTTAACAGAAGCTGTTTTTTCAGCTTTAAACATAACTTTATTTTTCTTAGAGAGTTGTATTTGAAGCTTTTCCTCAAGAAAATCAGCATGGAATTGACGGAAATCCTCCAGTAACTTCTCCCATATAGCAGGAAACTCTTCTAATAGAATATTTTCGTGCTTTAAAATACGTTCGTACTGGTATTCTAATTGGATATGATACATATTTTTTATCTCAATAGGTTTTAATTTTACACGTTTAATTTCATTTGATTTAGCCCTTGGTTGACTAACAGTCGCCTGAATAAGCTGTTTAGATAAAATTTGGTCTAATACCTTTTCTTTCATTTCTAGGAATTCCATTAATATCGCCTTCTTTTTCGTAAGATACTTGAAAATAGTGTATCACAACGAGATATTACGTAGGTAAAGAAGTTCCTTTATGAGACGAGAGAAAACACTTAATACTCTTTTATGCTATCAGAATTTTATGATAATATAAAAGATAAGTAGTCAATCGAAAGGGGAGATTGGTTTGTTAAATGAAAAAACGATTGGAGAGATTGTTAAGGAAGCAGCGAGTTTGTTTCCTAATAGAGAGGCCTATGTGTATCCAGAGCATGGAATTCGAAAAACGTATAAAGAGTTTGATGCTGAAACAGATGAGCTGGCAAAAGCCTTCATTGGAATGGGTATTCAAAAAGGGGAACATATAGCCATTTGGTCAGACAATAAAAGAGAATGGCTACTAAGCCAATTTGCCACTGGCAAAATGGGAGCCGTTTTAGTAACCGTCAATACGAACTATCAGGAGAAAGAACTTGAATATCTCTTGCAGCAATCTGATTCTACTACCCTTATTTTATGTGAATCCTTTAAATCTACTTCTTATCTCGATATTATTCGAGCAATTTGTCCAGAAATTATTACGTCTGAAAAAGGAAACATCCAATCTGAAAAGCTTCCTCATTTTAAGAGAGTAATCGTAATGAGTGAAAATGACTATCCAGGGATATATAAATGGTCAGAGTTTGTTGCATTTGCAAATAAAGTGTCTGATGAGGCTTTAGAGAAGTCTTTGGAAGCGCTTCACAATGATGAAGTGATTAATATTCAATATACATCCGGTACTACTGGATTTCCAAAGGGAGTAATGCTATCCCATAAAAACATTGTTAATAACGGTCAACTCGTTGGTGACTACATACATCTTACAGAACATGATCGTCTATGTATTCCTGTTCCTTTCTTTCATTGCTTTGGATGTGTAATGGGTACGATTGCTTCGGTAACGCATGGCACAACGATGGTTATAATTGAACAGTTTGATGCAGGGAAAGTATTAAAAATGGTACAGGATGAGAAATGCACTGCCTTGCACGGAGTACCTACGATGTTCATAGCGGAGTTAAACCACCCAGATTTTAAACAATTTGATCTGTCTTCCTTACGTACTGGAATCATGGCTGGCTCGATTTGTCCAATTGAGGTCATGAAAAAAGTGATAGAAGACATGGGTGCTTCCGAAATAACCATTGCTTACGGACAAACCGAAACATCTCCAGTTATTACGCAAACTAAAACAGACGATGCAATTGAAAAACGCGTATCTTCTGTTGGTAAGGCTCATCCGGGAGTAGAAGTGAAAATTATTGACCCAGCAACTGGAGAAGATATCCCCGCAGGAGTGCCTGGCGAGCTCTGCACAAGAGGATATTTAGTCATGCAGGGCTATTACAAAAATGAAGAGGCTACAAATTCGACAATTGATGACAATGGGTGGCTGCACACTGGTGACATTGCGGTAATGGATGATGAGGGTTATATCGACATAACGGGTAGAATTAAAGATATGGTAATTCGAGGTGGTGAAAATATCTATCCTAAAGAAGTAGAGGAATTTCTTTATCAGCACCCATCTATACAAGATGTACAGGTAGTAGGAGTCCCAGACCAAAAATATGGTGAGGAACTTATGGCATGGGTTATTTTAAAGTCTGGTGAAAATCTTACTCCGGAGGCTTTAAGAGAATATTGTAAGGGGAAAATATCTTATCATAAAATACCGAAGTACATTGAATTCATTGATGCATACCCAATGACCGCTTCTGGGAAAATTCAAAAGTTTCTGCTCAGAGAAATGTCGAAAAAGAGAGTGGAGGTATAAAAGGTTTATTTCCTGGGAAATCGACAAAAAAGTATAAAGCTTAACAAAAGCGACATAGAGCATCCTTATATTAAGAGATTGTTTACTCTTTAAGCACCGAGATTACAATCGGTGCTTTTTTCTGTTTTCCTGTATACTAAAATGAAGGAAATGGAACATAATTTTAGGATAAGAGGTGAAAGCATGTATCTAGACCATATAGTTCATTTTGTAGAAAAAAATCCATTAGAAATAGCTGAGGATTGGCAACAGCAAGGGCTTCATGCTGTAGTTGGAGGGCAACATATAAACTGGGGAACGTATAATGCGCTTCTTTATACAAAAAATAGTTATATAGAATGGCTGTCAATTGAAGATGAGCATATTGCTCAAAATACAGATCATCCTTTAATCAGTTTGATGTTACATGATTTAAAGAAAAGTCCGGGATTTGGGACCATTTGCATTCGGACATCTAAAATTGACGTATTGAAACAAGAACTTGAAGAGAAAGGTATAGAAACCTCCGGAGTCTTATATGCTGAGAGAAAGACAACCAGTGGATTTGTACGTAAATGGAAGATGCTGTTTATCCGAGAGGAAGTAAGCGACCAATTACCAATGCCTTTTTTCATTGAATGGCAGGAAACAGATGAGGATAGGTATGAGTTGCTAAAAAAAGATGGAACAATTGTGGAAAGCAATCTTCAGCTGTCCATTGAAAGTTGTGAGTTTCATGTTAAAAAACCTAGGGAAATAATAAAAAAATGGGAAAAATACTTGAATGTAGAGCAATATGATGATCAAACACTATTGCTACCAAATACGAAATTAGTATTTAAACAACTTGAAGATGGAACAAAAGAAAGGCTAATACGTGTGCAAATCAAAGGCGACTCCAGACAAGAAGCTATTATTTACGAACAAGGAGAATATCGTTTTAAATTATGAGGAGGATTTTGAATGGAAGAGTTAGTGGAAAAAGCCATAGTAGTGGCAGTAAAGCTACAAAAGGACGAGCATTTTGATTATGAACTAGAGGAGCTTTATAACTTAGCCGAAGCTTTAAATGTGGAAGTAGTCGGTGAAATGACGCAAAATCTAGAACGAGTTACATCCTCCCATTATGTAGGAACAGGAAAGGTAGAGGAGATTAAAAATCTTTTTGACGCAATGGATGCTAACTTAGTCATTTTTAATGATGAGCTTTCTCCATCTCAAATTAGAAATTTAGAACGGGATTTAGAATGCAAGGTAATAGATCGTACCATGCTGATTTTGGATATTTTTGCTCGACGTGCAAAGTCTAATGAAGCACAAATGCAGGTAGAGCTTGCACAGCTTCAATATATGCTTCCGCGATTAGTTGGTCTTAGGGCGTCTCTTGGTCGTCAAGGTGGAGGAACTGGTGGAGGATTCAAGAACCGTGGTGCTGGTGAAACCAAGCTAGAACTGGATCGTCGTAAAATTGAAGACCAAATATCGAAGCTAAAAAAAGAATTAGAACTAATTAAGGACCAGCGGGAAACACAAAGAAAGCAACGTAAGAAAAACAATATTCCAGTAGTTTCCTTAGTCGGTTATACTAATGCTGGAAAGTCGACTATCATGAATCAGCTATTAAATAAAGTTGGGCAAGAGCAATCTAAACAAGTTTTTGAAAAAGATATGCTGTTTGCTACTTTGGAAACATCCGTGAGACAAATAAAATTATCGGATCAAAAAGAATTTTTACTCACTGACACAGTTGGGTTTGTCAGCAAATTACCCCATCATCTAGTAAAAGCCTTCCGTTCAACTTTGGAGGAGGCAAGAGATGCAAATCTATTGCTTCATGTAGTGGATGTATCGAACGAGGAACACCGATATATGATGGATGTCACAAATCATACCTTACTGGATGTCGGGGTGGAGGACGTACCAACTATCTATGTTTATAACAAATCAGACTTGGCAGAGTTGAAGTATCCATATATATCGGGAGATAATATCTGGATATCTGCCAAAGAGGGAAAAGGTCTAGATGAGCTGCTAGAGATTATTAAGAAATATATTTTCTCAGACTACGTTCAATGTAACTTGTTAATACCCTTTGACCGTGGAGATATTGTCTCCTATCTAAATGAGAACGCTTCGGTCAAATCTACCTCCTATGAGGAAGAAGGGACCTTAGTGCATGTAGAGCTCAAAAAATCAGATTATAATCGCTTTGAAGAATATGTATATCAATTATAAAGAAGGAAAAGCTGCCATAACTGGCAGCTTTTTTGAAAGGGAAGAAAATATATTAATTCCCATTTATATAAATGAGTAAACAATTACTAAGTGATTTCCGCTCTAGGCGGACGCATTCCGCGGGGGAGCGATTAGCTATCACCGTCGCTCCAACATGCATTTGTTTTTAGATTTAAAGCTGTTTAAAGTAGACATTCATTACTTTTGAGAAAAAATATACTAACAGTTACATGTGTTTATTATCAAGTCAATCCATAAAAAAGCAGAACATAACATTAATTTATGTTCTGCTAAAATAAACTAAATTTGTTGAAATTGTATATTATGAAGTCTAGCGAATATTCCATCTTTAGCCACAAGCTCATTATATGAGCCATCCTCGGCAATTCCTTCTTCTGTCACTACAATTACCCGATCTGCATCACGAATTGTTGCCAAACGGTGGGCAATTATAAGTGTAGTTCGATTTTCCGCGAGTTCCATTAAGGAATGTTGTATAATTTTCTCTGTTTCTGTGTCGAGAGCGGATGTTGCTTCATCCAAAATTAGAATAGGTGGATTCTTTAAAAACATACGAGCAATTGCAAGTCTTTGCTTCTGTCCACCAGATAGCTTCAGACCTCGTTCACCAATTTGCGTGTCATATCCATCAGGGAGTGAAGCTATTAAGCTTTCTAAATGAGCTTTTTTAGCAGCACTATGAATTTCCTCATCGGTAGCGTCTTTTTTGCCGTAAGCGATATTTTCACGAATGGTGCCAGTGAACAAAAAGACATCCTGCTGTACAATTCCAATTTGGGAACGAAGGGAGTGAAGTGCTAAATCTTGAATATTTAGCCCATCAATGGAAATTGCTCCTTCATTTACATCATAAAATCTAGGGATTAAGGAACAAATGGTTGTTTTCCCTGCTCCAGAAGGTCCTACAAACGCAACTGTTTCACCAGCTTGAATAGATAGATTAATGTCTTTTAACACAGATTGGTGATCATCATATCGGAAGCTAACATGGTCAAAGGAAATATCTCCTTTTAAATGCTGGACTTGAAGGGCATTTGGCTTGTCTACAATTTCTGGCTCTTGCTCTATTAATTCTAGGAAGCGTTTAAAACCAGCCATTCCTTTTGGATATAATTCCAATAAAGCGGTAATTTTATCCACTGGCTTAATTAGTACATTTACATATAAAATAAAACTTACTAGCTCTCCAGAGGTTATGTAATCTTGGTAAGAGAACCAGGCTCCTACTACTAGTACAACTAAAGTTACTAGCCTTGTCATCATATAAATGCTAGAATGAGTACCTGCCATGACTTTGTAAGCTGCTAGCTTTGCTAATCGGAATTGTGAATTGTCCTCTTTGAATCTTGAAATTTCAAAATTTTCATTTGTAAAGGATTGGACCACACGGGCTCCGGAAACGCTGTCTTCCACTCTTGCATTTACGTCAGCGATTTTGCCGTACATATTCTTCCATGCTTTATTCATCATTATATTTCCATAGGTTGCAACGATGGATAAAAAAGGAACCATAATAATAGCGATAACAGCCAGCTCAGGATTTATGTTGAACATAATAGTGAAGGCACCTATAATCGTCATAATAGCGATAAATAGGTCTTCTGGTCCGTGATGTGCTAGTTCTCCTATATCAAATAGGTCATTTGTGATTCTACTCATAATGTGGCCCGTTTTGGTGTTATCAAAAAATCGAAATGATTGTCGTTGCACGTGGTTAAACAGTTTTTGTCTCATATCAGTCTCAATATTAATACCTAGCTTATGCCCCAAATAACTCACGACATATTGGAGAACGGTACTAATAATGTAGACCAATAAGAGCACAATACTAACTCGAACAATTGTAGCCCAATTACCGGTAGGAAGAAGATCGTCGATAAACCATTGCACAGCTACTGGGAATGCTAGTTCTAAAATTGCAACAAAAACGGCACTGCTGAAATCAATAATAAATAATCGTTTATGTGGTTTGTAAAATGAAAAAAATTTTTTAAGCATCTCTTAACTCCCTTTTCATTGTCATAACGACTATTATAACTAATAATTTCAGTTGTCGAAATATTATAATGTTTCTTTTTTGAAAAATTAGGGAATATTTAATTATATTTTTTGTAGAAACGAGGCGTAATAAGATGTTATCGAAAGAAGAAATAGTAAAATCTGTACCTCAAACAGGGTTTTTTGGCCAACCTAAGGGTCTTCTATCCTTATTTTTCACGGAGTTTTGGGAGCGTTTTTCGTACTACGGTATGAGAGCGATTTTAATCTATTATATGTACTACGAAGTGACTCAAGGCGGTTTAGGGCTAGAACGATCAACAGCTAACTCTATTATGGCCGTTTATGGTTCATTAGTATATATGTCTGGGATTATCGGTGGTTGGATAGCCGATAGACTATTCGGTACTACTAGAACAGTATTCTATGGCGGAGTATTGATTATGATCGGTCATATTGTATTGGCATTCCCAGGTGGTCTAACTACCTTATTCATATCCATGGCGTTCATCATTATTGGTACTGGTTTATTAAAGTCTAATATTTCTACTATTGTTGGTGATTTATATACAGCTGATGATGCTCGTAGAGATTCAGGTTTCAGTATTTTCTATATGGGTATTAATATGGGAGCTTTCATTGCACCATTAATTGTTGGCACTATCGGCTTAGAGTATAACTTCCACTTAGGATTTGGTTTAGCAGCTGTAGGTATGGCATTAGGTTTAGTAGTCTTTTTACTAACTAAGAAAAAATATTTAGGCTTGGCAGGATCTTATGTACCAAATCCGCTTACTAGTGAAGGAAAGAAAAAATTCTTTACAAGATTATCGATAGCTGTAGTGATTATTGCCGCCCTTGGTTTCTATTTAATCCAAGCTGGTATTATGACGATTGATGTTTTCACAATGACTATTTCCATATTGGGTATTCTTATCCCAACCCTATACTTCATAGTTATGTATAGAAGTGATAAGTCAACAGCAGACGAAAAGTCTCGCTTACTTGCTTATATTCCACTTTTCGTAGCAGCAATGATGTTCTGGGCAATTCAAGAACAGGGTTCCAATATTTTAGCCCAATATGCTGATGAGCGAGTAGATTTAACACTTGGCTCTTTTGAAATTTCACCAGCCTGGTTCCAATCGTTGAATCCATTATTCATCATTGCACTCGCTCCACTCTTTGCTTGGCTATGGGTGAAACTTGGAAATAGACAGCCGTCTACTCCTCGTAAGTTTGCATATGGATTATTCTTTGCAGGTTTGTCTTTTGTTGTTATGATTTTCCCTGCTTACTTTAATGGTACTGATACTTTAGCTAACCCGATGTGGCTAGTTCTAAGCTTCTTCTTAGTAGTACTTGGTGAATTACTTCTTTCACCTGTTGGTTTGTCTGCAACTACAAAGCTAGCACCGGCAGCCTTTGCTGCTCAAACAATGAGCTTATGGTTTATGACAAATGCTTCGGCACAAGCAATCAATGCTCAGGTTGTTAAATTGTATAAGCCTGAAACGGAGATTATGTACTTTGGAGTAATTGGTGCAGTAGCGATAGGATTGGGGTTAATCCTATATGTAATGACACCACTAATCCAAAAATACATGCGCGGTATTCGTTAATTTTTCTTAAAAAGTGAAACCTTTCGTTAATTTGTTCGTAAGTTATGTTGTGAAACAAAGAAGGGATGGGAATAAAGTGAAAAAATGGAAAACGCTTTTAGCAGTTACTACACTTACTTTTGGTTTAGCCGCGTGTAATGAAACTGCCACACCAGCAAACAAGAATGTAAAAGAAACTAGTGAGATGACTTTAGAAGAAGTGTATAACAAATCAATGGCAGTGTCTGAGGAATTGAAAAGTGTCTCTGCTAAAGTAGACTTAGCACAAAAGATGCATATACCAAGCGAAGAGATGAATGTAGATATTAGCACTGCTATGGACATGAATTTAATAATAGAACCTATGCAGATTTATCAAAAAGGAACTACTTCTATGAAGTCTGAAGATGGTTCTATGAACGAAACAATGGACACAGAAATATACTTCAATGATACTGATTTGTATATGTATGAAGGAACAACACAGCAGTGGATGAAGTTACCACAAGAAGCAATGGGTGACGTCATGGCACAAACAAATTCTGCAAATCCTGCTAATTCACTAGCTGAAATTGAAGAATATTTAAAAGACTTTAAATTTGAGCAAGATGATAAAAATTATATTTTGACACTTGATGCATCAGGGGACAAATTTAACGACTTAGTACAAGCACAAATAGATGAAACAATGCAAAGCATGGCACAGGCTGGAGAAGATGTTCAACTAGACGTTAAAATTAACTCAATTAACTATTTAATTCATATTGATAAAGAAAGCTTCCAAACTACTAAATACGATGTAATTGTAGATATGGACATGGAAGCAGAAGGCGAGTCTATTAATATGAAACAAGATTTAAAGACAGATTTCTCTAACTTTAATGGAGTCGATAAAATCGAGATTCCACAAGAAGTTATTGATAATGCTGTAGCTATCTAATCTAATTTAAATTTTTCAAGTCTGCATGTAATTGTTAGGTATATGACAATTACATGCAGACTTTTTGTTTAGTAATAAATTTATAAAGAAATAGAGAACTACTTTGGTGCACAAGTTAAATGCGATAAAGAATGCAAAAAATCGTTTACCTGTTCCAGAAGCATATCTGTTAACTGTATTAGGTATAGAACAGTTAGACTTGATAACTACTGAGCGCGAGGAGAAATTCCTCGTGTTTTTTTGTAAAATAAGATTATATTGCATGTATGCTTGAATATTTTAATTACTTACTTAGAAAAGTAATGTTAGTAAAAGAAAAAAATAGGGAACACTAATGAAGAAAATTACTTAAAGCAAATTGGATGGTTGCTGGTCTAATGTAAGGAGGCACTAAGCATGTATGATTGTATTATTATTGGAGGCGGTCCAGCGGGGCTGGGTGCAGGTTTAACGTTAGGAAGAGCAAGAAGAAAAGTTGCCTTGTTTGACGATGGAACAAATCGAAACAGAGTGACCCATGAATCGCATGGATTTATCACTCGGGATGGGATAAAACCTCATGAATTCAAAGGTATAGGACTTAAAGAGCTAGAGAACTATCCGAATGTCTCTTATTTCAATAAAACGATTATTGAAATTGGAAGAGAAGGAAAAGAAGGTAATTTTATCGTTAGAACAAGAGATAATGAAGAATACGTTTCAGAGAAGCTCTTACTAGCTACTGGCATCCAAGAAATGTTTACAATTGAAAGTATTCGAAGCTTTTATGGAAAAAGTCTATTTAGCTGTCCGTATTGTGATGGATGGGAATTGCGCGATAAGCCTCTTTTAATTTTAGCGGAGAAAGAAGAACACGTTCTTCATATGGTTAAGCTAATTTATAATTGGTCAAATGACTTGATGGTTCTAACCAATGGAAAAGAATTATCTCACGAAGGTATGCAAGAGTTGGCTAAACATAATATTGAAATAAAGATTGAGAAAATAGATGAGCTTATAGGAGAAGCGGGTTATCTAAAGGGAGTAAAGTTAGAATCTGGAGAAATTATAAATAGAACTCAGGGATTTGTTGCGCCCACATATTATCGTCCAAATTATTTTGCAGAAAAATTAGGGTGCGAAATAGATGAAAAGGGAAGGGTAATGACAGATCCTCGATGTCGTGCATCTCAAAAAAATGTTTATGTGGCTGGAGAAACAAGAAAGCCTATTCCCTCATCACTAATGATTGCGGCTGCAGATGGAAATAAAGCAGCAGTATCTATTAACACAGATTTAACAGAAGAGCGTTTCTAAATATTTTAAAGCATATATAACTTTATGAAGGATGGCCTTGAAATGAGTCATGACCATCCTTCATAAAGTTTTATCACATAGAATAGTCTGTTCCAAGGTTAGATAATAATTTACCTATTTAATTAGGTATTGAATGAAGGGACTAGAAAAGTCCTTTTATATTGCTCACTACATATTTTTATAAACTGTAATTCTCTAATTCTTTGTACTTATAAGTTATCTAGCTTATAATTTTTATAACTAATAGGAGGGATACTGTGAAGAAATGGTTCTATCCACTTGGACTTGTTACATTACTAGGGTTTGCAATGCTGTATTTAAACATTACAAAAGATGAAGTGGTGTCATTAGACCACAAAATGTCTAACCTACTTGGTGGCAGTCAATTCATCACGGCATTTCACTATTTTGGAGATACAAAATTTATATTGCTTATCGCACTATTAATCATATTATTGTTGTGGATTCGATCTCATAATTATCGTGGCATGTTATTTGTTTTGTTTACAGTTGGGGTAGGGAATGCTTTAAACCAACTACTAAAAAAAGTGATTCAGCGAGAACGTCCTGATGTATCCAATCAATTAGAAACGTTTAGCTTTCCATCTGGACATGCGATGGTAGGCTTGCTCTATTTGTTTACAATTGCTTATTTAGCTACTGAGCATCAGACAAACAAAAAAATTTCGTTAACTATTTGGTCAGGAGCCATATTAATGACCATTATGATAGGTCTTTCGCGAATAGCGGAATCACGTCACTATGCATCAGACGTGTTTGCTGGGTGGATGGCAGGGTATACATGGTTTATACTAGTTGCTATTTGGTACGAGCTTAGAAAACGTAACAGAAAAAGTAAAAAGAATAAATTATAAATCCTTTCCAATTAACGGAGGGGATTTTTTGTAAGGAGGAAATTTTTTGTTTGAGATACCGAACCATTTAATGGATTTATGCATAAAAAGAATAGAGGGTTATCCGGTTGAGGGTTTTGTAAAAGGGAAAGGTCCAAGAAAGCCTACTCTTATGCTAATTGGAGAGGCGCCTGGAGAAAATGAAGCCATTCAGGGTATTCCTTTTATCGGAAGAGCAGGTGAGGAATTGAAAAAATCCCTAGCCAGTATAGGTTTAACAAGGGAAGACGTATATATGACAAGTGCCGTAAGAAGTCGTCCCTTCGTTTGGAGAGAGAAAAAGGAAAGAAACGGAGAAGCAGTAAGAAAAAAATATAATCGACCGCCTACTCAAAAAGAAATTATTGCACATGCCCCTATTTTGGACTACGAAATAACAAATATTTCACCCTTACTAATTGTTACTTTAGGAAATGTAGGATTACAGCGATTACTAGGAAGAGAAGCAACGGTTTCTAAATTACATGGGCAATTACTACAAAAGCCTGTTCAATTTCTACAGTCGCTAAACTCATCAGAATTTGTGTGGTCCACTGAAACCTATACCATTATCCCAACCTATCATCCTGCTTCAGTATTCTATCGTCCATCTAATCGAGATTTTTTAGAAGAAGATTGGATAAAAATCGGTGAATATATTAAAAGCCAAATATTATGATATCTTCTTGTGTTGAATAAAGTTGCTTGAAGGAAACTTTTTAAGTATAATAAGTTTATATTAGAGAGAAAGAAGATGGGTCAATGGATGGAAATGTAGTTTTTGCATTATTACTTACTTTGTTTGCTGGCCTTGCTACTGGGATAGGGAGTTTGTTGTCTTTACTTACTAGTAGAACAAACAAAAAATTCTTATCTGTAGCTCTTGGATTTTCAGCGGGAGTAATGATCTATGTTTCGCTCGTGGAGATTTTCGTTAAGGCAAAAGACTCCTTAGTAGAAGAACTAGGATCTACTAATGGCTATTGGGCTACATTAGCTGGTTTTTTTGGAGGAATGATTTTCATAGCCTTAATAGACCGATTGATTCCTTCACATGAAAATCCGCATGAAGTAAAAAGTGTTGAGGATATGAAACTCAAGCCAGCTAATGCAGAAGATGCTCGTTTAATGAAAATGGGTATGTTCACTGCACTTGCTATTGGTATTCATAATTTTCCAGAGGGGATTGCCACTTTTGCTTCAGCATTACAGGATCCTAATCTTGGTATAGCAATTGCTATTGCGGTAGCTATTCATAATATTCCAGAGGGGATTGCGGTAGCTGTTCCTATATTTTATGCTACGGGCAGTAGAATGAAAGCATTTAAATTGTCGTTTTTATCAGGGCTTGCAGAACCAGTAGGCGCTTTAGTTGCCTTTTTAATATTGATGCCATTTTTAAATGGAATTATGTTCGGAGTAATTTTTGCAGCAGTAGCAGGTATCATGGTGTTTATATCATTGGATGAACTACTGCCAGCAGCTAAGAAATACGATGAGACTCATTCTTCTATGTATGGAGTAGTGGCTGGGATGCTTGTGATGGCTTTAAGTTTAGTGTTGATGGCATAAAGAGAAGGCAGTGCAGTTCTCCTTAATAAGAGGGGAGTGCACTGCTTTTTTGAGCTCTTTTTCTTGTCTGTTACTTAATGCGAGAAACTATATAAATTGTATGGCTAGATGAGTATATCCTAGATTTAACAAGTAATGTATGAATTATAGGTTGATTTCCGCTCTAGTCGGGCGCTTTCCGCGGGGGAGTGATAAGCCATCGCCGCCGCTAACGCGTCGGATGCGATGTCTTATCTGTCTCCTTCCTCCCGCAGGAGTCGCCGTCTTGCTGCTCCAATCATTAATGTGGAAGCTGTAAGGTTAATCACGGATTGGCAAAAAACCTATTATTAACGCAAAAGGAGGATGGTCGTGACTTGGGTCACTGACCATCCTCTCTTAAATTTTTCCTATATGATAGAAACAAGTCATTCCCGAAGCTTTAGAGATCAAATGGGAGATAGCTGTGAATCTGATATCTCGCTTTTCCTTATTTGTGTGTCGGAGTAGGCATAGGAGGAGCTCGGGTTTATCCTGTTTTTAGTTGCAATGATTCCTGTCTTGTTGATAGAAACTGGAACAAGATCAAAGCTTGGGAATTTATCTTTCATTTGGGAGATAAACTCCTGTTCCTTGCCCTTTTGGACAAGTGATAATAGAGTTGGACCAGCCCCACTAATGCAAGTACCAAATGCTCCAGCTTTTTTAGCTGCAATCTTTAGCTCCTTGCTTTGTGGGATAAGACCTAAGCGATATGGCTCATGAAACAAATCCTCTTCCATATAGATACCTGCCTGTTCAAAAGACTGTGATAGAAATGCGGCTACCAATAAATTGGCGGATGCGCTAGCCTGAGCTGCGATTGATCGTGTGTAATGATCAGGCAAGACATTTCTAGCTTTTTCTGTCTTCAATTCAAATTGAGGAATAGATAAAACAAAGCTAGCTTCTATGTGATACGAATGAAATACGTGGATTTCACCGTTATCTGTACTAGAAGAGATAGTAAATCCTCCAAAAATAGAGGCAGCGGCATTATCGGGATGACCCTCCATCATCGTAGCAATTTTTAGCTTATCGTGAGCAGTCAGTTTGAGTTCAAGCAATTGATTGGCTAGCTCTATACCTGCAACGATAGCGGATGCACTACTACCCATACCGCGGGCCAGAGGAATCTCACTTTTTAACTTCAATGTACAAGCAGGTAATTCTAGTCCATGCATAGCCGCCGTTTTTACCGCGGACTGTACAATTAAATGATCAGCCGGATTAGGGACAAAAGGCAGATTTTCAGTCAAGTTTTCGATTGAAAGTTGGGAGGCAAGCTCCACCTCTAGTTCTAGATATTTGTCTAATGCAATACCTATCGAGTCAAAACCTGGACCTAAGTTTGCAGTGCTTGAAGGTATGGAAATAGACCATGTCATTATGCAAGCACCCCCTCTATAAATGCGCTTAGTGCAGGGGCATTACTTTCAATTTTATGTGGTGGTGCCACTTTTACATCTATTGCAGTCTGTGGATCTTTTAATCCATTTCCAGTTAGAACTGCAACGACCTTGCTACCGGGTATTATCTTGCCTTCTTTGACTGATCTTATAACGCCGGCGATAGAAGCACAGGATGCTGGCTCTGCAAAAATGCCCTCTCTACTAGCGATTAGTTTATATGCATCAAGCATTTCATCGTCTGATACAGCTTCAATCAGTCCTTGTGACTCATCACGGGCAGCTACTGCGTAATCCCAGCTAGCTGGATTACCGATTCGGATGGCTGTAGCAATTGTTTCAGGGAATTCAATCGGCTTACCTTGAACGATAGCCGCTGCCCCTTCTGCTTCGAATCCATATATTTTAGGTAGACCAGTTTGTTTTTTCTCATTATATTCTTTGAAGCCTTTCCAATATGCTGTGATATTGCCAGCGTTCCCAACTGGAATAGCTAAGTAATCTGGGGCAGAGCCTAGTACATCACAAATTTCAAATGATGCTGTTTTTTGTCCTTCTATTCTATAAGGATTTACAGAGTTTACGAGAGTAATAGGTGAGGATTCGCTAATAGCACGAACCATTTCTAACGCCACATCGAAGTTGCCTTCTATTTGAATGACCTCTGCTCCATACATATAAGCTTGAGCAAGCTTCCCCGCAGCTACCTTGCCCTCAGGAATTACAATTACTGCACGCATCCCAGCTCGGGCTGCATAAGCTGCAGCTGCAGCAGAAGTGTTTCCTGTAGAAGCACATATAACTGCCTTACTACCTTCCTCCTTCGCTTTAGCTACCGCAAAGACCATTCCTCTATCTTTGAAGGATCCTGTTGGATTTGCTCCTTCAATTTTCGCATATAATTCAATGCCTAGTTCATTGGACAGGTTTTCTAATTTAATGAGAGGGGTATTGCCCTCTAATAATGTAAGTTTTGGTGTGTTTTCAGTTACAGGTAAGAATTCTTTATATTGTTCAATTAGTCCTTGCCAAGCCATGTGATTTCCGCCCTTCTGTTCTCCTTAGATAAACAACTGTATTTATATAAAGGACATTTTACTCTAAATAATCGAAAAATACAAGTGAAAATTTCTGTTGTAAGTTTACAGTTCTATAAGTATACTATTGATGTAAACAAAAAACATTACAGGTGTAAAGACAGGGGATAATTATGACAGCAGTTCTAGAAAAAAATACAAAGAAGGTAGAAAAACCATTATCTAAAAATAAATTGCTTGGTATAGCAGGACTTGCGTGGATGTTTGATGCAATGGATGTGGGAATTCTCTCATTCGTTATTGCTGCATTGGCAAGTGAATGGGCATTAACACCAAACGAGATGGGATGGATAGGTAGTGTAAACTCCATTGGGATGGCTGTAGGTGCTCTTGTATTTGGAGTATTTGCTGACAAGGTAGGCCGTAAGAAAATATTTATGATTACATTAATTTTGTTCTCAGTAGCTAGTGGGCTATCTGCTTTAACTACCACGTTATTTGCATTTATGGCATTACGTTTTCTTGTAGGTATGGGGCTTGGTGGAGAACTACCTGTAGCATCTACTCTAGTATCAGAAAGTGTAGCAGCAAAGGAGAGAGGACGTGTAGTTGTTCTTCTTGAAAGCTTCTGGGCAGCAGGTTGGATTGTTTCAGCAGTAATTGCCTATTTTATAATTCCTGAATATGGCTGGAGAGTTGCACTATTGATAACTGCTTTACCAGCCTTTTATGCTATTTATCTGCGTTTGAAGTTACCTGATTCACCACAATTTACATCAAAGAATACGGAGACTAGATCAATAATCCAAAATATGAAAGATGTCTGGTCAAAGAAGTTTGCTAAGGCAACTTTAATGCTATGGATTGTATGGTTTACGGTGGTGTTCTCCTACTATGGTATGTTTTTGTGGCTTCCAAGTGTAATGGTCATGAAGGGTTTTTCACTTATCCAAAGCTTTGAATATGTACTCATTATGACTTTGGCTCAATTGCCTGGTTATTTTTCTGCCGCGTGGCTCATTGAAAAAGCAGGACGTAAATTTGTATTGGTTACTTACTTATTAGGTACTGCAGCAAGTGCATTTGTTTTTGGTTCAGCAGAGTCGACAGCTATCTTAATCGCATCAGGAATGCTGCTATCCTTCTTTAACTTAGGTGCTTGGGGAGCTTTATATGCATACTCTCCTGAACAATATCCTACAGTTATTCGAGCAACTGGATCGGGGATGGCTGCTTCAGTCGGTCGTATAGGAGGTATTCTTGGACCATTGCTAGTTGGTACATTAGTGACTGCAGGCTATGAAATTGGCTGGATATTCGGTATTTTTTGTATCGCTATCGTTATTGGAGTAATCGCAGTTATATTCTTAGGTACTGAGACAAAACAAATAGAATTAGAATAAGAGTAAAGCTGCTCCCTAGGGAGCAGCTTTTTATTTGTCTCCGAGTTAAAACATAGTACAATAAATATGACTCAGGAAAGGGGAATTATAAATGGAACGATCTAGACATAAAAAGGTATTAATAATTGGTTCTAGTGGAGCGGGTAAGTCGACTTTTTCTAAACAGTTAGCAAAAAAGTGGAATTTGCCATTAATTCATTTAGATTCCCTTTATTGGAACGAGGGGTGGGTTCCTACTCCAAAAGATGAGTTTATAGAAATAGTAAAAGATAAGCTGGAAGAAGAACAGTGGATAATGGATGGGAACTTTAAGTCTACGCTTGAGTGGAGAACAGAGTATGCTGATTTAATCATATTTTTGGATTTCCAACGAACACTCTGTACGTATCGAGTATTAAAGCGAGTATGGATGCATCGAGGGAAGACTAGAGACGATATGGCTTTAGGATGCAATGAAAAGCTAGATTGGGAATTTCTCCGATTTGTATGGAGCTTCCCTAAGAAAGTGCGACCTGCAATATTAAATGTCTTAGAAGATGCGTCCACTCAAAGAGACATATGTATCTTAAGGAACCCTAAGGAAGTAAAGGCCTTTTTAGACACTGCTCGGACAACAAATGAAAATATAATAGGGGTGCATACTAATGAAAGACAAAATATTAAGTGACAGGCAAATAATCGAGTTTATTCCTCCAAATGCAGATATTATTCTGCCTTTAACTAACGGAGAACCACATAAACTTTTAGATATATTAGAAGAGAATGCAAATGATTTAATAAACGTGAAGGTGCATCAGCTACTGTCATTAAAGCAACGTCCCTATATGGAAGGGGCTTTTCCTGATAAGTTAAAGCATGTTTCCTACTTTTTGAGTGGAGCAACAAGAAAGAACTTTCATCAGGGCCTGGTAGACCTAGTACCAAACAACTTTCATGAGATGCCGAGGATTTTAAAAACATCTACTAATCTTTCCATGATAATGGCTGTTGCATCTCCTATGGACGAATTCGGTTATTTTTCACTCGGGACCCAGGCGGATATAGTGAGCGAATTTATTGGGTCGGTACCTTTCGTATTAGAGGTTAACAAGCATATGCCTCGAACATTTGGTCAAAATCAAATCCACATTAGTCAAATACTTGGTTATGTAGAGAATGATCGTCCTTTGTTCGAAGATGTAGCTCCGCCAATTGTAGAAAAGGATATTAAAATTGCTGAGTATGTTACAGAAATGATTAGTAATGGGGACACCTTACAAATCGGGATTGGTTCTATACCGAATGCAGTTGTCAGCCTACTTAAAAATCATCGACATTTAGGAATTCATACAGAAATGTTTGTAGATGGTATAGTCGATTTAGTGGAAGCAGGGGCAATTGATGGTACACAGAAGTTCACGAATAAAGGAAAAATAGTGGCGACCTTTGCTCATGGATCCAAGAAGCTATACGACTTCCTAGATAACAATCCTTCGGTAGAATTCCTACCAGTTAGTGTAGTCAACGATCCAAGGGAAATTGCTAAGGAGGAACGAATTGTCTCTATAAATGCAACTACCGAGGTTGACTTTTATGGGCAATGTGCCTCTGAAACTGTAGCTGGCAAATATTATTCATCTTCTGGAGGACAAGCTGATTTTGCAAGAGGTGTAAGGTTTTCCAAAGAGGGAAAAGGCTTTGTCTGTATGACATCCACCGCAAAGAATGATGAAATTTCTCGTATTAAGCTTTCACTGTCACCGGGCTCCATAGTAACGACTTCTAAAAACGATATCGATATGATTGTAACGGAATACGGTGTAGCTAGTATGTTCGGTCAGCCAATTTCTAAGCGAGCAGAGCAATTAATAGCAATTGCTCACCCTAAATTCCGAGAAGAACTAACATTCGAAGCGAAAAAAATGGGGTTTATCTAATATGAAGCCAATCGAGCCATCTTTTTTTCATCAACCTACTTTAGAATTGGCAAGGGATTTAATAGGAAAGTATATAGTTCATGAGCATGAAAGTGGTCTTCTGATTGGTAAGATAGTTGAAACCGAAGCGTATATGGGGGCAGAGGATCAAGCAGCTCATAGCTTCGGTAATCGTAGAACTAAGCGAACGGAAGTAATGTTCGGAGAGCCAGGCCATATTTATACTTATCAAATGCATACCCATACGCTGATTAATGTGGTGGCAGCCCCGTTAGGCACCCCTCATGCGATTTTAATACGCGCTGTAGAGCCTGTAGAAGGGTTAGAACAGATGAAGGAAAATCGGCGTGATCTTCCGATGAAGCAATGGACGAATGGCCCTGGAAAGTTAACGAAGGCAATGGCGATTACAATGGAGTATTACGGGCATCATTGGAGCAAAAAGCCCTTGTATATGACAGAGGGAGAGAAGGCTATATCTATCTCTACCGGTCCAAGAATTGGTATAGATAATAGTGGAGAAGCAGTACATTATCCGTATCGCTTTTGGGCAACTGACAACCCATATGTATCGAAAATGCGTTAAAAAAAGAGTAAGTAAAAGACCGATCACAAATGTGGTCGGCTTTTTTAGTTACAATTTTTTCAGAGTTTCCTTACCTCTGACAGACTATATAATTTAGATTAAGTTAATTTAGCCAAATTACTTTATCATTCCATATTTGATTGTAGCGGAACGCGTCCGCCTAGAGCGGAGATCACTCACTAGGAGACATGCTTTTCTTATTCTATTATTCTACCCATATAGTATTCATCTACGTATTGGCCGTTAATCAGTAAGGAGTTTTTTCTTGTTCCTTCCTTTTCAAAGCCTGCCTTTTGATAGAGTTTGTGGGCAATAGCATTCTCTTTTATAACGGAGAGCTCCAGCTTAGTAACTCCTACTTCCTTTGCCCACAGAAACGCCCTATTAATAAGAGAAGTGGCAATACCTTTTCTAGAAAATTGCTTTTTTACTCCTACTACCAAGGAGGCGCGATGTCTTGCTCGTGGAGCATGCGTACCTTGAAGTAATATAAAGCCTGCAATCTGTCCATTCATAATGGCCAGAAAAAGAATAGAATTAGACGAGGTTTTCCAAGAGGTCATCCTTTTTCGTATTTGCTGAACAGTCATTTGAAAGTCAGATTCTCCATATAGCATGAAGTCTGTTTCAGAAAAAATAGCTTCCTGGAGATTGATGAATGGTCGAGCATCTTCCAGCTCTGCTTCTCGAATAACTAATATATCTTGTTCTTTGTCATCCTCTTCATCGTCTATCTCTTTGCTCGAATGAAAAATGACCGATTTTCCTAGCTCAACGTCCTTAACAGAATATCCGTTATCTATCCATGCAAAATAGTGTAAAGCAGGGGGTTTTGTTTTTTTCCACCAACTACTACTTAAGTAAGCTGCATTTGGTAGCGCTTGACCGATGATAGCCTCAATTTCTTCATATGTAAGAATAAATTCTTTTTTAATACACTTTTTAAAGTAGTTAGATAGGGGAATATACTTACTTTCAAATTGTTTAACCATTATAAATTTATCACCCATTTCTATTTTTAAAATAAATATAGGCTAATTATAGCACTCCTTTTTGACTAAGCATATATCTAAAAGCATGTTAATTGGTAAAATAATACCTAAAAAAGGTGCTACTTCACTAGGGAGTAGCACCTTTTCATATTGGTTTTATTAAACTTCTTTTAAATTTAAATTTAGCGCAGGTCCAAAGAACTCATAGTGAATATTATCTTTTGCTAAGCCAATATCGAGTAAATGATTAATCATCGCTTCCATAAAACCGACAGGACCACATACATACACATCTCCATCTAGATGCGCATACTCTTGAATGATTTCTTTCGTTATATATCCATCTCCTTCTTCTGAATAGAGAGTTTTATAAGTGCCATTTTCCAAAGATTCCATTAAAGAGCGAATATCTTGGTCAAAGGGATGTAAATTTTTCGTACGAGCACTATAGATAAAGGAAACTGCACGTTCTGGCTGACTTTTCGTAACTGTTTCAAGCATACTCATCATAGGTGTGATTCCAACACCTCCGCTGATGAAAGTAACTGGAGTGGTTCTTTCTTTACTAAGTGTAAACTCCCCAGCAGGAGCGCTTACCTCTACCTTATCTCCGATATTTAAATTTTGATGCAGATGTACTGATACTTTACCTTCGGGATTGTTTTCATCATCTTTTTTTACTGAAATTCGGAATGATTTCAAGTCAGCGGCTTGGGACAGACTATATTGTCTGTTTAACAAATATTGTTCGCCTGGGATATTTACACGAACTGTAATATACTGACCAGGCTCATATGAAGGTAAGACAGACCCATCTGCAGGCTGTAAGTAGAATGATGTAATGTTATTGCTTTCCTTTACTTTATCTATAATGATAAAGTCTTTAAAAAATCTCCAGCCTCCTTCTTGAGTTTCGGCTGCTACGTACATTTCTTCTTCAATTCCTATAAAAGCATCAGCTATAACTCCATATGCTTCAGCCCATGCGTTAATAATTTCATCAGTAGCCGCATCACCTAAAACTTCTTTAATCGCTTCCAATAAATATTGCCCGACAATTGGATAGTGTTCAGGCTTAATCCCTAGGCTGACATGCTTTTGCCCAATTTGTTTAACTACTGGGATAATGGCAGCTAAGTTATCAATGTGAACAGCTGCAGCATAAACAGTATTAGCTAGAGCATTTTGCTGACGACCTTTTTCTTGGTTTGCGTGGTTGAAAATATTTAATAGCTCTGGATGGGCTTCAAAAAGATTTCGATAGAATGTAGTAGTAATTGCTACTCCGTGAACTTCTAGGACTGGAACGGTAGATTTGACTATATCAATAGTTTTTTGTGATAACATATGCGTTTGCACATCCTTTTAGTTTTTAGCGCTATCAATGTTTAATCAATTGAAATATTAGCGCTTTGTTTTTATAAGTTCACCATACTCCTCTTAAAAATCAAAAGCAATATCTAAAATACTTCTTTTATTTTTTGTAAATAAACAGTCACATTTCTTTCACGAGTTTGTCATAGTAGGTATAATGGAATGAATGGCGGTGTTAGTATGAGAATGACAATGTATACAGACTTTTCCCTTAGAGTATTGATCTATTTAGGAGCTAAAGACAAAGGGGAACTTTCAACTATTAAAGATATTTCAGAAGCATATGGTATTTCTAAAAACCATTTAATGAAAGTGACCTATGACTTAGGAAAACTTGGATATATCGAAACGATTCGTGGCAGAGGTGGAGGTATCCGTTTGGCTATGAGGCCAGAGGATATTAATATAGGACAAGTTGTAAGGAAGACGGAGGATGATTTCCATCTAGTAGAATGCTTTGACTGTCAGGCAAACCGGTGTGTGATTACTCCAGCTTGCGGGTTACGTAGAGCACTAAATAGAGCCCTCAAGGCGTATCTAATGGTACTAGATGAATATACATTAGCGGACTTTCTCAATAACAAGGATGTATTAGCAAATTTACTTTTTAATGATAGACAAGATATATGATAAAATAAGTTCGGAAATAGATTTTTAGGAGGATTACTTATGGAAAAAGTATTAGTTTTTGGACATCAAAATCCAGATACAGACACAATTACTTCTGCGATTGTATACGCTTATTTAAAGAATGCTATTGGGGTAGAGGCAGAGGCAGTTCGTTTAGGTGAATTAAATAACGAAACTAAATATGCGCTTGAAAAGTTTGGATTTGAAGCTCCACGATTGATAAAAAATGTAGAAACTGAAGCAACAAAAGTAATTCTAGTAGATCACAATGAAAAACAGCAAAGTGCTATTGGAATAGAAGAAGTTCAAATTACAGAGGTTATTGATCATCATCGTATTGCTAATTTTGAAACGGCAGATCCTTTATATTATCGTGCAGAGCCAGTAGGGTGTACAGCTACGATAATCAATAAAATATTTAAAGAAAAAGGTGTCGATATTCCATCTAATATTGCAGGATTGATGTTATCAGCTATCGTTTCGGACACATTATTATTTAAATCACCAACATGCACAGAAGAAGATATTACAGCTGCACGCGAGCTAGAAAAAATGGCAGGAGTAAACGTTGAGGAGTATGGACTAGCTATGCTAAAAGCAGGGGCTGACCTTAGCGATAAGAGCCTAGAAGACCTACTTTCCCTGGATGCAAAAGAATTTAGTATGGGAGAGCATAAAGTAATCATTGCTCAAGTGAACGCTGTCGATGTAAATGATGTGATGGGACGTCAGGGACAATTAGAGGAATTAATTAACCTTGAAATTCAAGAAAAAGAATTAGACCTCTTCTTCTTCGTTGTAACAGACATATTAAATAACGACTCTGTTGCTTTAGCTTTAGGTAAAATGGCGCTAAAAGCAGAGACTGCATTTAATGTAACATTTGTTAATAATGTTGCGCTTTTAAAAGGCGTGGTATCTCGTAAGAAGCAAGTAGTACCAGCGTTAACAGAGGCTTTAGCTGAATAAATTAAAATATAAAAACTTCCTAGTAAATTTACTAGGAAGTTTTTTTTATAATTATTTTCTTCTAGGTAACAAATCATTTAAGGAAGAAAATAAATTAATCGAAGGATAATTGTTATTTATAGTTCGAATAGGGTATATACCATAGAGTATAAAAATTGGAGGTAAGAAATATGGGTTGGATTGAAAACATTGTGGATGGATTAAACAATGTGTTATGGACTTATATATTAATTGCTTTGCTCATTGGAGCAGGGTTGTATTTTACAATTAGTACGAGGTTTGTGCAATTTCGTTTATTTGGTGAGATGTTTCGCTTAATCACAGAAAAAAAAGAAGATAAAAGTGGAGTTTCTCCCTTTCAGGCATTTACAATTAGCACAGCATCCCGCGTAGGTACTGGTAATATTACCGGGGTAGCTTTAGCAATTGGTATAGGAGGACCTGGGGCTGTTTTTTGGATGTGGGTCATAGCTATTATAGGAATGGCTACAGCTTTTATAGAAAGTACTTTAGCGCAAGTATATAAGGTAAGGGATGGAGATAGCTTCCGAGGTGGTCCTGCTTATTATATTGAAAAGGCATTAGGTAGTCGTAAACTTGGAATAGTTTTTAGTATTCTATTAATCTTGTGTTTTGGCTTCATATTTAATGCAGTGCAGTCTAATACAATAGCTGCTTCAGTAGGGGATGTATTTAACATTCCTCCATACATTATCGGGATAGTATTAGTGTTACTAACAGCAATTATAATTTTTGGCGGAGTACATAGAATTGTCAGTGTCACCCAAATAGTGGTACCTGTAATGGCAGTATTCTATTTGGCTATAACACTTTTTGTAGTTATTACTAATATTTCAGAAATTCCAGCAGTATTCAAACTAATTATTACACATGCGTTTGGCCTAGAGGAAGCAGTAGGAGGAACAATCGGTGCTGCAATCATGCAAGGGGTTAGACGAGGATTATTTTCGAATGAAGCAGGTATGGGTAGTGTACCAAATGCTGCAGCGACAGCAAGTGTATCTCATCCGGCAAAACAAGGGCTTGTTCAAAGTTTAGGGGTATTCTTTGATACCATTATTATCTGTTCAGCAACCGCATTTATTATCATTTTAGCTGGGCTCTATAGTACTGGGGAGGATGATGGTGTCATCCTGACTCAAAATTCCTTGGCAGTTCATGTAGGTGAATGGGCTCCTTATTTTGTGGCCATAGCAATTATTTTCTTTGCCTATAGCTCTGTTATGGGGAACTATTACTACGGAGAAACTAATATAGAATTTATGAATGCTGGCAAGGGCTGGCTTACTGCCTATCGTTTTCTTGTATTAGGAATGGTAATGTTCGGCTCCCTTGCACACGTTCAGCTTGTTTGGACCCTAGCAGATTTATTTATGGGTTTAATGGCCACGATGAATATAGTAGTCATTATACTTTTAGGTAAAGTAGCCTTTAAAGTATTGGATGACTTTACAAGGCAACGAAAAAAAGGACAGGATCCAACATTTTATGCAAAAACAATTCCAGGTCTGAAAAACACAGAATGCTGGGAAGAGGAAGATAGATAAAGAATAAGCCTGCTTTTCCTTAAGGGAAGCAGGCTTTTTTGTATCGTACAAGCTAGTGAAGTAGCAAGTAACATTCTACATTCCTTATCAACTATAAATGCTTAACGACAAGTTTTGTTCTAGTATGTGCGGGTACAAAAAGTTTAAGAGAATTAATGTACCTTTATCTAGCATTGACCAAAATGAGAACGTAAAAGACCTACAAGCAGTATAAAAAACAACTAAATAAATATCTCTTTCCATTTTATATTCGTTTTAGTTGAATAAAGTTTGCAGAATAGATAGAAACTAGTAAAAAGGAGGAAAAATGATGACAAAAACAATTTTACCAGGGAACTCAGAGTCCTATTGGCTATCTACCAATGATCTTCCGTTTTTTCCAAAACTAAATGAAAATATAGAAGTTGATGTGCTGATTGTGGGAGCAGGTTTAACAGGAATAACAGCAGCATATCTATTAAGCAAGAGTGGAAAATCAGTAGCTGTTATTGAGGGAAGTAAAATTTTAAATGGTACAACAGGTTTTACTACCGCTAAGGTAACAACCCAGCATGGACATGTTTATCAACAGCTTATTGATACTTTTGATGTTGAGAAAGCACGACTATATTATACTGCACAAAATGAGGCACTTAATTTCATAGAACAAACTGTTTCCGATTTAAATATTAAATGTGATTATGAAAAAGTACCTGCTTACATATATGCGGATACCGAAAAAGGGGTAGAAATTGTAAGAAAAGAAATGGATGCCTATCAGAAGATAGGGATTGGTCCTGCTTCATTAACAAAAGAAACAGAGCTTCCTTATGAAGTAAAGGAAGCCCTCAAACTAGAAAATCAAGGGCAATTTCATCCAGTAAAGTTTGCAAAGGCATTAGCGGACTTTTCTATCGAGAATGGTGTTCATTTTTTTGAGGAGACACGAGCCAAAGACCTTAATTTAGAAAATGTAGTAGAAACGGTTGATGGTCACAAGATTAAGGCGAAAAAAATTCTCGTTTGCAGTCACTTTCCTTTTAATGATGAAAACGGTTTGTATTTTACACGTTTAGAATCAAATAGATCCTACGTAGTAGCTGCTCCTGCCGATAAAAAGTTTCCAAAAGGGATGTACATTAACGTAGAACAACCAACTAGATCGATACGCTCTACGCTTGGTTCTGACGGTAGAAGATATATTCTTTTAGGAGGTGAAGGTCACGTAACCGGTAGAAATGAGGGAGACACCACTGCGAACTATGAGGCATTAGCAGCTTTCGGACGTGAAAAATTTAATTTTGAACAGTACAATTATCGATGGTCTGCACAGGATTTGGAGTCATTAGACAAGGTTCCATATATAGGTGCAATGACTTCAAGCAAGCCAAATGTATTAGTTGCAACAGGATATCGCAAATGGGGAATGACTAATAGTATAGTCGCCGCTAAAATTATGGTAGATAACGTATTATCGAAAGAAAATGGGTTCTCAGAATTTTTTTCACCTACAAGATCTAAAATGAAAAAAGAAGATATTACTAAATTTACAAAAGCCAACGCTAGTGTAGCGAAGGAGTTTGTTAAAGGCAAGACAGAAAAAGTAGATCTTCAGCTAGAGGATTTAAAAGAAGGCACAGGAGATATTGTAAAAGTAGACGGGAAAAAGGTAGGAGCCTACAAGGACCAGGATGGAGAAGTGTATTTAGTAAAGCCTGTATGTACACACATGGGATGTGATGTAGCTTTTAACAATGCAGAAAGCTCGTGGGATTGTCCATGTCATGGTTCCCGTTTTAATTACAAGGGTGAAGTGTTAGAGGGACCTGCGTTTGAACCATTAGAAAAATTAAATTAGCTGTTTCTAAGAGCGTCGGAAACTAGCTTAAAAGTCGAGAAAGAGGAACCATACTTTCTCGGCTTTTTTTGTCTTTTTAACTTTCACCTATTGTCTTCCTAAAGTATATCGATTAAAATTATCGATATACATGAAGGGTGTGAATGATATGAAAAGGAGAAGAGGTTTCGTGCAGCTGGCTATCCTTCATTTGCTTGATGAAGAGCCGAAGCATGGATATCAAATAATGAAGGAATTAGAATATCGCTCTGGTGGCTTTTATTCGGCAAGTGCCGGAACAGTCTATCCTGCATTACAGGAGTTGATGGAGCAGGAAATGATTGAGTTACTACCTGATACAGGTAAGAAGATATATTCTCTAGGGGTCAGAGGCAGAACTCGCCTAACCGAACATTCCAATAAAAAAAAGAGTGATTTTTGGGAAGACTGGAAGGCTAGATGGGAATGGCAAAATTCAGAGGAAGCAACCCAACTAAAAGAAGTGATCGATCAATGGGAAAATGAACTAAGAAAGGCGATTAAAGCCTCAAGGAAGGATAAAGATAGTACTTCCAGGCTTATTGAATTTATTCAAGATACGACAAAACAATTACAAAAAGAAATACAAAAGAAAGGAGAGGAAACATGAAGTCTCTACAAAAGCTACTTCAATATTTAAAGCCATATACTCTTTTTGCCATATTAGCCCCTCTCCTAATGTGTATAGAAGTGGCAATGGACTTACTTCAACCTACAATTATGCAGCATATCATTGATAACGGGATTGCACAGAGTGACAATGCTTATGTTATCCAGATGGGATTATTGATGCTCGTCACTGCATTTGTAGGTTTAATAGGTGGAGCTGGGTGTACGGTTTATAGCTCTAAGGCTGCAGTCAATTTTGCTGCAGATATTCGAAGAGATGTTTTTCGAAAAACACAGCAGTTTTCTAGCAGAAATACTGACACATATGGGGCAGGAAAGTTAATCACGATTGTGACAAATGATGTCACTTCTGTCCAACAAGCTTTAATGATGACACTTCGCGTATTTGTAAGGGGCCCACTTTTGTTCATAGGCTCCGTTATTATCGTATGGGTCACAGCAAGAGAGTTATTCCCGGTCTTACTTGTAACCATTCCTATTTTGATGGCATTCATTTATTTCTTTTCTTCTAAAACTGGAAAGCTCTTCGTAAAGGTCCAAAAAGCTATGGATAAGGTGAATACTAAGCTGCAGGAGACCTTCTCTGGAATTCGAGTAATTAAGGCATTCAATCGGAAGAATTATGAAATGGATTCCTTTAAGGATGTTAATGACACTTTAACAAAAAGAAACATGGCGGCGGAACAAGTCATTCTATCCCTTATGCCCGTAATGTTATTTGTAGTTAATGTTGGGGTCGTTTTTGGTATGTGGATGGGTGCTATAAAAGTCGATGAAGGGACTATGCAGGTTGGGGTCATACTTGCTTTTATCAATTACCTTAACATTATTATGAATGGCCTTATATCTAGTAGCCATGTATTAATGCAAATCACCCGTTCCTTTACTTCTGCTAATCGTATTCAACAAGTGTTAGAAACGGTAGTAGATATTCAAGAACCAGTAAATCCAATACATACTAGCGACATAAAGGGTTCGGTAGAATTTGACCAAGTTAACTTTAGCTATAGTAAAAATGGAGAGTATGTCTTAAAAAACATTTCCTTCTATGCTGGCGCTGGAGATACAATCGGTATTATTGGTTCAACAGGAAGTGGTAAGTCTACATTAGTAAAACTTATATCCCGGTTATATGATCCAGACACGGGTACCATTCGAATAAGTGGAAAAGATTTAAAGGATTACTCGCTGGAGGAATTGCGAACTTTAATAGGTTTTATTCCTCAAAAAGCAACCTTGTTCTCTGGTACGATTGAGGAAAATTTAAGCTATGGGAAAGAAAATGCAAATCCAGATGAAATGGAGTTAGCTGCTCGTTCAGCGGCAGCATATGAGTTTATCGAGAGATTGGATAAAGGATTCAATCATGAACTCATGCAGGGTGCAACCAATCTATCTGGTGGGCAAAAACAGCGTCTTTCTATGGCTCGAGCATTCATCCGCCATCCTAAAATACTTGTTTTTGATGATTCAACTTCAGCTGTAGATGCATTATCGGAAGCTGCTATTCAAAAAACGTTAAGAGATCACTATGGAGAAACAACAGTTTTTATCATTTCTTCAAAGGTATCTTCCATTATGGATGCCGACCAAATACTAGTGATAGATGATGGAATGATTGAAGCAGCTGGTACGCATGAAGAGCTTCTTCAAACGAGCCAGGTGTATAGAGATATTTATGAGACACAAAGTGGGAAGGGGGTTCTATCAGATGAATAAAGCATCTACTCCACCACCAAATGCCATGGGCCGAGCGAGAGGGCCGAGAGGATTCGGAGGACCAGTTGTTAAAGCAAAGGATAGCAAGGGTACGATCAAACGAATATGGCGCTATATGGAAAAGCAAAAAATAGCATTGATAGCAGCCAGTGGCCTTGTCATTATTTCGACCTTGCTGAATTTGCTGGCCCCATATTTGATAGGGGTAATTATCGATGATTATATTATTCCAAAGGATTTAGATGGCACTATTCGATTCTTAATATTTTTAGGAATAGTATACATTGCTTCTTCCGTTTTCACATGGCTCCAAACATTTTTAATGGTACGTGTATCGCTAAAAACTATTCAAACACTTCGACAAGATTTGTTTAACAAGTTCCAAACGTTATCATTGCGCTTTTTTGATAAACGGACACATGGAGATCTCATGAGTCGAGTCACGAATGATATAGAGAGTCTTAATAATGCATTGAGTCAAAGCGTTATTCAAATATTTTCCTCTTTTCTGATGGTAGCAGGCGTTACGATTGCTATGTTTGCTTTGAACTGGTTATTAGCTATAGTAGCACTACTAATCATACCGCTGATCATATTTACAACGAAGAAAATAATAAAATATAGCAGTAGTAACTTCATTAAGAGACAGCGTGATTTAGGAGAGTTAAATGGTTTCATCGAGGAGTCAATTTCAGGTAATGAGGTAATTACCCTGTTTGGTCAAGAAGAAAATACATTTAATAAATTTTCCGTAGTGAATGAGCGTTTGAGAGGATCAGCAATGGCTGCGGATACAGTATCAGGTTTTCTTGGGCCTATTAATAACTTTATAAATAATCTTGGGTTGGCCCTTATTATTGGGGTTGGTGCGCTTATGACTGTTCAGGAAATGGCTACCGTTGGGATCATTGCAGCTTTTGTTACCTATTCCCGACAGTTCTTCCGTCCGATTAACCAATTATCTAACTTACTAAATACTTTTCAATCCGCAATTGCTGGGGCAGAGAGGGTATTTGAGATCATGGATGAATCCCCAGATATGGTGGATAAGACAAATGCCATAGAAATAGAATCATTGAAGGGTACTGTAGAATTTTCTCATGTGAATTTCTCCTATGAAAAGGGAGAATCTATCTTAAGGAACATTAGCTTCCAAGCAAAAGCAGGAGAGAAGATTGCGCTAGTTGGTCCGACTGGTTCTGGTAAAACAACCATTATAAATTTACTAATGCGCTTTTACGATATTGATTCTGGAAAAATTGAGATAGATGGAATTGATATACAAGACTATAAAGTTAACAAGCTACGTGAAAAAATCGGGATTGTGCTTCAGGATACATTCTTGTTTTCAGGTACGATTATGGAGAATATCCGATATGGGCGATTAGATGCTTCAGATGACGAAGTAGTTGAGGCTGCTAAGCTAGCATCAGCACATGGGTTTATCAAGCATTTGCCGGATCAGTATGAAACACTCATTACATCAGGTGGATCGAGCTTAAGCCAAGGCCAAAGACAGCTACTGGCTATCGCTCGAGTGATTTTGGCTGATTCCGATATACTAATATTAGATGAGGCTACTTCTAGTATAGATACGAAAACAGAGATTGAAATACAACGTGGACTAAATAGATTATCAGAAGGACGAACTAGCTTTGTCATTGCGCATAGGCTAAAAACAATTGAAAATGCAGACAGAATCTTAGTAATTCATCAAGGTGAGCTTATTGAATCAGGGACTCACCAGGAATTATTGCTGAAAAAAGGCTTTTATTTTGAGCTATATGAAAGTCAATTTAATATATAAAAGGAAAAGTTCTCTGGGGATTGTCAATGGCCTCAGGGGACTTTTTTAAAATAAAAGTAATTTAGTACTAGCAACTTTAGGGTGGTAAAGTAAAATATAAGTCGAATTATATAAAAAAATAAAAGAATATTAGTATGAAAGTAGTGATAATTTTTCACGTTTAAGTGCTATTTTCAGAAGGTACTTTCACAACTTAAAGATATGGCTTTTAACATAAAAATATACAATAATTAAGATAAGAAAAAAAAGGAATAGAGGTGAAAAAAATGGAGAGAACGTTTTCAGTCAAACTATTATTTGAACATATTTCCTCGCCTGAATCTATGCCTAATAAAACATTTGAAGAAACGATAAACATCGTTCGAGCACCTCGATTCGAAGATGTAGATCGTTTAGTAAAGGAACATTTTAAAGACGTCACTTATACCAATGCCTTTGGAGAAAAGACAGTAATAAAATTAGTGATGATTCTTGATGTTTTCGAAATGGTTGATAAAATCGAAGAATCATTAGAATTTGCGGAAGTCTACAGCCACCATATTATTTTAGACGAAGCGGTACAATTAGATAGAACATATTGAATAGATTATCAAAAAAGGACCCCAGTTCAGAGAACTGGGGTCCTTTAAGTTATATTATAGTGCCTTAAATCCGGGTTTGATTGAAGTGATTTCTGGTTTAACTTCCAATGCGATGTTAGCCTCTTTTTCTACTGTAACTAATAACAATCCTAATGCACAAAGTACAACAACTAATAATTTCTTCACACTAATTCCTCCCAGCTAGTAATTTTTAATTGTTTTAGGTGATAATTAAAACCTAAATCGTAATATATAGTAGCCTGCTTATACTGTTTGTATTCTGCTAGCTTTTTGGCTAAGACGAATGAATAAACAGAGCAATACTTATATTCTTGTTTTGACTCAAAATACTTTAAAGCGTTTTTGAATATATTTAAAAAATCACTATTGTCCAGCAAAACAGCCTGGTACACTGCTAAATGATTAGCGAAAAAGTCTCGATTTTTATCTGGTAAATGCTCTAACAAATCGTACCCTTTTCTAAGCCATGTTATTGCATTTTGGGAGTCCGATATCTTATGATACTCCTTTAAGATATTCACTATAGTTATCAGGTTATCTTCCGAATTTGAACTTTCATTTAAACTGTTTTGAAAGTGAATCAAAGCTTGATCATGATTTTTTAATAACGAATGACTTGCCCCTAAATTATGCTCAATTTTCCTGTTAAACTTTGAAGATTCTAATTTAGAACTAATCTCTTTTGCTTTTTCAAAAGTAGTAACGGCTTCATGGAGTACACCAGTACTTTTTTGAGCTATTCCAAGAATAATCAAACATTCTATTGATCTTTCAATTAGTATTTCTTGGTTAAAATACGAAAGTGCAGCTTTTACATAGTCAATTGATATTATAAATCTTGCTTCTGAAAGAAAAGATAGGCTTGATATATAATATAATTCTGCCATTTCCCAGTCTTCCATCCGATAACTCTTTATTAAGGTGAAAATTTGAGTAAATATCTCGGAAGATTCTCGGAAATTATTGTTTAAATAGGCCAGAATTCCTTGAATAGTTGAAAGATAGAATAGCTGCTCCGTATTCATTTCCTTTTTAAATTCCTCAAGTATTGAAACATTAGATTGAACCTCACTTGAGTACTCAGGTAGCATAAGCATCAGTCTTGTTTCCATTACTAGAAGAGTAAGTCTATTAGGTTCAAATGGATGTTCCTCTATGTAAATATGGACATCTTGATATAGACTTTTTGCTTTTTGTTTATCTCGAGAGTTTATGACTGATTTAAAAAGTGATTTGAAGTACGATAATTTTGCTTCATCACCATCATTATTTAATGCATCTAAAGGCACGTTTAATCGTTTTAATAAGTGTTGCTGTATATCCTCACTAGGGATAACTAACCCATTTTCTATTCTACTTAAGTAAGAAGGAACGCAAATACCTGAAGCTAAATACTCCTGCTTCATATTTTGTCTTTGGCGTTCTAATTTGATTAGCTGCCCTATATTCACCTAATTCAACCCCCCTCGAGTAGGATCTTAATAGGAAACAAAATCAGATACTATAATAAAGATAGCATAAAAAAACTGAAAAAAGTATAGAATTGAATTATTATGAAAGTGAACAGCGAAATAGGTCAAAAAAGTGAGGTTTTCTTCGTTCACTTTCTTAAAATAGTTATGTTTCTTTTAAATTTTGTTATTAATTGGATTTAAATTGAATTAATTTTACTACAGTGTTTATTGACTAAGATAGTAGTTTAGAAACTTCAAAGTAAAATATTTACATTGTGATTGTGTTTTTTTAGGTGAATTTTGAGGGTTAAGTAATCTTATTCACAATCTACTAAAAATATTACTGATGGTGAATAATGTGTTTATATGATTATCAAGACAACCCTTGCCCTTGAGTAAATTCTCTATACAATTCATGGTGATTTATTAATTCCTCGTGTGTACCTTTGCCTGTAATTTTCCCTTGTTCTAAGAAGAATATTTGATCTGCATGGATAATAGTAGCTAAACGGTGAGCGATGATTAGAGTGGTGCGACCTTTCATCAGCCGTTCTAAAGCTTCTTGAACAAAAGTTTCTGATCCACTATCTAAGTTTGAGGTAGCCTCATCCAACAGTAGTATCTTAGGATCATGTAAAAGGGCTCTCGCAATAGCAATTCGTTGTCTTTGTCCACCTGAAAGCTTCATACCTCGTTCGCCTACCAATGTATCGTATTTGTCTGGTAACTCTTCGATAAAGGAAGAGGCATTTGCCGATTCTGCTGCAGCTTTAATTTTTTCCATGGAGGGAATATCGGTCATTCCATAAGTCATATTGGACAAAATCGTTCCACTCATTAAAGGACTCTCCTGTGATACGTAAGCCATCTTCGTACGCCAATCTCTTAAAGAAAGTTCTTGGATAGGAGAGTTGTTAAAATAGATAACACCATCGTTTGGCTCATAAAACCTTTCAAGTAAAGAAAATATAGTTGTTTTACCTCCACCACTTGGACCTACAAAGGCGGTAACTGTACCTGGTTTAGCTTCAAACGAAACTCCGTTAATGACTTTTTTGTCTTCTCCATACGAAAAATGAACATCTAGGAATGTTATAACACCATCCTCCAATGGTTTGTTTGCCTCTTGTTCAATAGGCTCACTGTCCATCTTAAATATCTCTTGAATACGTTCTGTTGCTCCAACCGCCTTCTGAAAGGAGGTAAAGAAAGTGGCCATTTGAGCAAAAGGAAATATAATTTGGACAAGATAGAAGATAATAGCAACAAGATCTCCAGCGGAGAGATTGCCATTAGAGACCTGTAAGCCTCCATAGCCTAATATGACTACTAAAATTCCCATCATTATAAGTGTCATTAAAGGGGATATGAATGCCTGGATTTTTGCTTCCTTTAAACCGAATCGATATAAGCTATGAATGGCTTCTCCGCCACTAGTTGTTTCGGTACGTTCTGCACGATATGATTTGACGAGTCTTATCTCAGAAAGTACTCTGCCAAGCAATCCAGAAAAAGAGGCCATTTCTTTTTGAGTAGCCTTAGCTACCTTATGCATCTTGGAGCCAAGAGGAATCATAATTGCCATGCTTAATGGTACGCTAATCAGCATAATCAGTGTCATTTTCCAATCGATGAAAAATAAAATAATAACTGAACCAATTATCGTTATTATGCCTGACACAAAATTTACTAAATGGTCGGTAACCAATGATTTTAATGTGGTCGTGTCCTGTGTGATACGACTCATTGTCTCGCCGCTTTCATGGCGATCATAATAGGGGACGGGTAGATGGAGAACCTTACTCCACAGTTTCCTTCTTAAATCAGCAACTACAAACTCACCAATGTAAGCTAAGAGATAATAGGAGAACCCTCCGAATACCGCCTGCAATATAAATACACCCAATAATATGAGAATAAGTGTCCAGTTGAAGGAAGCAGAGGTCAAAGAATCAACCAAGGTTTTAGTTACTAAAGGTACAACTAGACTAATGACAGTGCTCAATAAGGAAAGGACTATTGCTAAAATAGCCATTTTGATTGGCCATTTTAAACTCTTCAGTAATTGAAAAAAGTTTTTAGTGGATGAGGACATCCTAAACACTCCTTTCTTCTTTGTAAATTTTTAAAGAAAAAAATCGTGCAAACAGTGAGTTGCACGATACTTATAATGCCTTAGTCTCTGCTTTAGGTCTCTTTTGTAGTTCTACAACTAGCGGATCTGCAGACATTTCTAATAGACTAGCTTGTTTGTTTTGCAATTCTAATCGCATTTTTTCCGTTTCTAATAGGAAATTGTCATATCTTAATTTTTCTAATTCAATTTCGTCCTTGATTACTTTAGATTTCATAGATTGCATTTTGCGTAAATGGGTTGTCCAAATTGCGGTTAAAGGGATTGAAAAAACCATCACTACAGCAACGAATCCAATAAAAAGTCCAAAAAAGTCTTCCATGTTATTTCCTCCTATTTCTTTTTCCCTAGTATATACGAAAAATAAAGAAAATAGTTTCCAATTAGTAAAGTAATTTCAAAAAAAGGAAAAGCTATTCTATTAGGTGTGTATCGACCATTAGAATAGCTTTTCAAGATTTTCTATTTATTTAGGTAGGCCCAAGCGTATTGAGCATAAAGCTCTGCTCCTGTTGCAAGTGCATCCTCATCGATATTAAAGTTTCCGTGGTGGTGGGCCCATTCTGTATCCTTTTCTGGATTTCCACTTCCTACAAGGGCAAAGCTTCCAGGTGCCTTAGTTAAAAATGCTGAGAAATCCTCTCCGCCCATAGTAGGCTTTTCGTTATAGACTGAATCAGGGCCAAATGCTTCAGCCGCAACCTGTTGAACAAGTTTTGCGCTTTCTTCCTCGTTATCTACCGCATCAGTTCCACGTGTGTATTCTACCTCTGCTGTCGCTCCGTAAATAGCCGCCACGTTTTCAGCATACTGGGTAAGGGATTTTTCAATAAAATCACGAGTTTCGGGATGGAAGGTACGAACAGTTCCCTCAATCTCTGCATTTTCTGCAATTACATTGAACCTCGTACCAACCACCATCTTTCCAATTGTTAGTACTGCCGGGCTTTGCGGGTCGATTGTCCGCGATACGACTGTCTGAACATTCATCACAAAGGAAGAAGCTACAAGAGCAGCATCAATACATGCCTCAGGTATCGCCCCATGTCCACCGCGTCCTTTAAATTTAACTGTGAAAAGATCTGCTGCTGCAAACGAAGGGCCAGGTGTGCAGGATACTTTGTTCGTCGGCATTTGTGACCAGATATGTATACCGAAAACATTGTCCACGCCTTCCATAGCACCCTGTGCTACCATAGCTTTAGCACCCTGAGCGACCTCTTCGGCAGGTTGAAAAAATAACCGAACATTTCCTGGCAGCTGATCCTTCACCTCTGATAAAGCCTTGGCAGCGATTAATAGCATGGACGTATGAGCATCGTGTCCACAAGCATGCATTTTTCCATCTGTCTTAGAAGCGTAAGGGACATCATTTAGCTGCTGGATGGATAATGCATCCATGTCACCTCGAAGAGCCACTGTCTTTCCAGCGGGATTTCCTTTAATCTCTGCTATAACACCAGTCGGATTGGTTTTTCGATAGGAGATTCCTAGTTTTTCTAAATAATCACAAATAAATTCCGTCGTTTTAAACTCTTCAAAAGACAATTCAGGCTCACTATGCAATGTTCTGCGTAATTGGACTAGTTCCTCACTATTGTTTTTTATAGATTCTTTAATTTGATTGTTTATCATGCTGTCCCTCCGTTAGTCGTAATGCTGTTTCATATAAAATAGTTGCCCCTTTAGCAAGATCGTTTACATCGGACCATTCCTCTTGGCAATGGCTTAATCCATCTCTGCTAGGGATGAAAATCATTCCACAAGCTGTGTAATCGGAGAAAATCATAGCATCATGTCCTGCACCACTGTTGATATGACAATAGGGAATGTCTAGTTTCTCGCAGGTTTCAGTTAAAATAGTACCAATATTTTTGTCCATCATTTTTGGAGTAGTATAAAGCAACTGCTCTATAGTAGTTCGTATGGTTGGGGTGGTCTTAGATTCAATCAGTTGCCTCACTTTACTAATCGAGTACTGAACATTTTTTTCATCTCCAGAACGAATGTCTACTGAAAAAATCACTTTGTTTGGAATCACATTGGAACCGTTAGGGAAAACTTCTAGCTGACCTGTTGTAATAACTGTTCCATGTCCAATTTCCTCAGCTAGCTTTGGAAATGTTGATATTATTTCGGCTGCTATTACTAATGCATCTGCCCTTCTGTCCATAGGGGTAGTACCTGCATGGCCGGCCATGCCTTGGACAGTGACTTCTAGCTGGGTCAGCCCCACGACTGCATCAACTACTCCAATGGATATATTTTTTTCCTCCAGAATAGGGCCTTGCTCAATATGTAGTTCCAAGAAGGCTTTAATTGATTTTGGGTCACGGTATTTTTCCTTTGTACAATCCAAGCCAATACTAGTCATAGCTTCTTTTATAGAAATACCGTCTTTATCAACGAGGGCTTGAAAATCTTCCTCTGACAATAATCCCATCATTCCCCTCGAGCCCATTAATCCTCCACCATAGCGAGTTCCTTCCTCCTCAACCATGGCAATAATCTCAAGCGAGTTAACTGGTTGGATTTGCTGTTCCTGATAAAGAGCTGCGACCTCTAATCCTACTATTACACCAGCAGCTCCGTCATAAGCCCCTCCGTTTGGCACGGAGTCGAAATGAGAGCCAACTAAAACAGAGGGGGCTTCAGGGTTAGAGCCTACTAATTTACCAAATATGTTACCTAAGCCATCCTCCGATACAGAGAGGTTATATTCTTTCATTTTATCTTTAATATAGTTTCTAGCATCTAAGTCATCCTTTGAATATGTAAGTCTAGTCAATCCAGCTCCAGGAGTTGCTGTATACTCACTTAATAGGTTAATATGCTGTTCAATTCTTTGCTGATTGGCTATCATTCTATCACTCCTTATAAAAATCCTACGAAAATACCAGCTAGAATAACAGATACAACAGTTACACTGATGAATCCTCCTACTAGCATTGGAGGAAGCATGTGACTAGTTAAAACTTCCCTTTCCTTCTCGTCCTCTGTTAAAGCCTTTATAACTTCATTTGTAATGATGTAATCAGCAGGGAAACCGTATAAAGCAGTTAAAGAAACAGCAAATGCCATGTTTTTGCTTACCTTTAAAATTTTCCCGATGATAAAGGAGAATATGTACATTCCAATTACACCTAGAACGATTGTCCCCACCAAAGGATAAAGAATTTCCATGATCATGGAAGGTGTAGCATTTTTTAAAGCATCGAAAACAAATAGCATTAAAACAAGAATACAAATACCAAAGCTATTTGCCTTTTGAAGTACGTTACGTTCTAAGAATCCGACACTTCCAGCAATAATGCCAAATAATAAGCAGAGAACAAAGGGACTAATTTCTACAATAGGATTTAAAAGAGTAGAAACTCCATATGCAAGGAACCCGACAAACGCTAATCTAAATAGCTTGAAGTAATCTGAATTGTATTTGGTAGGTAAATTTTTAAACATTTTAAGTTCTTCTTTTGAATCCTCAGTTGAATTTTCTAGTTGCCCAGCAATTGTTAATTTTCCTTGACGGAACTTGTTAAGTAGATCCTTTCCTTCTTTTTTGAGAACAATTGAGGTGAGGGGATACCCTGCAAATCCCTGCATAACGTAGATAACGATTGCAAATACAGACAAAGTTGTAAGTCCTGCATTTGCCGCACCTTCTGACATGATTAATGCAGATACAACGCCACCAACTAATGGAGGGATAGCTACCACAACAGTTTCAAAATCAAACAATAGAATTCCAATCGTGAATAGAGCGACAATTATACCTAAAATACCAGCTAATGATATTAAAATAGTTTTCCATTGTTCCTTTAGCTGTTGAAGAGAAAGAAGTGTTCCCATATTAGTGATTAGCAGGTAAATCATCATAGTTGCAACTACAGGTGGTACTCCTGCTATAGATACGATTTCCTTAGGGAAAAAGGTCCAATAGCCAATGATGAAAAGGACGGCTGAAACAAAAACAGAGGGGATCCAGGCCTTTGTTCGAGTGGAGACCAATTCTCCAATAAATAAAATAGCAATAACTATAACTAAAGCAAGCATTTGCGGCATAATTTTCCGTCCTTTCTGACAATAAAGAATAATCAATACATTAACATAAAACTTTATCGGAATAAAGTATATAATATATTTCAGAATAATTAATTTATTAATAAAATTATGTAAGTGTTTTCATTGAGAAATATAAAAAAAGGCATTTCCATTTCTTATGGAATGCCCTTTTTTCATAAATTTTTTTATTCAGCAGGATTCAGTTCTAACTCTACTGTAATTTTAATATCTTCTCCAACTAATACGCCGCCTGTTTCAAGTGCTTGGTTCCAAACTAAGCCAAAGTCTTTGCGGTTTATCTTAGTCTCTGCCGAGAAAGCAACTACTTCTTGCCCCCAAGGATTTTTGCCTTTACCACCATACTCAACCTCGAATGTAACTGGCTTAGTTACGTCTTTAATCGTAATGTCACCTGTTACATCGTATTCGCCTACGTCAGTAGTTTTAATATCTGTTGCTACAAATTTAATATTTGGATACTTTTCAGCATCGAAGAAATCTTCTGATCGTAAATGATTATCACGATCCTCATGATTAGTATTAATGGAATTAACGTCAATATTAAAATTAATTTCTGCACCTGTTAAGTCTTCAGCAGTTCCTTCTAAATCAGCAGTGAAGTTAGTAAAGCTTCCTTTTACCTTAGAAACCATCATGTGTTTTACAGAAAAATCGATACTAGAATGTGCTGCGTCCAAGTTAAATTTTGTCATTTTCATTTCCTCCTATAAATCTATTTTTATGGCTCCATCATTTTAAAAGATGGATGTGGACTCAAATATTTTATATTTGAGAGTCGTGAGCAACTTGCTGCAAGTTACTTTATGTAAGTAACTATAATTTAATAATATGATTACGTCAAGTAATTTAATTACTTTGGTTTTACAAAAAATATGAAAAGGCGTATAATGCGTAGTGATAGAGGTGAATTATATGAAAGAATTATCATTGTGTCCGCGACTTTCCAAGGCTATGGAGTTGTTAGGTAAAAGATGGACAACTTTAATTATTTATCAATTATTAGATGGCTCTAAAAGATTTAATGAAATAGAGTCTTCTCTTCCTATTAGTGGACGTTTGTTGTCTGAACGATTAAAAGAGCTTGAGAGAGAAGGTATTGTTCAGAGAACTCTTTTTTCTGAGGTGCCAGTTCGAGTAGAATATAACCTAACTGACAAAGGAATGGCCCTTAAAAATGTTATAACTGGGATTGAAAATTGGTCCAAGGATTGGTTATAATAATAAACTTGAAAATTTATATAGGAAAACGCATACTATGTAAGGTGACAGGTTAAAGAAGAAAGGATTGTCTTTTTTGAACAAACAAGTATGGTACCAAGACTTAATTACAAAGCTAGACCCAAATAATGTAAAAATAGATGAATCACTTCATGTACACACGATGACACGTATGGGTGGCATGGCTGACTTATTTGTTACACCTGAAAATGAGGATGAAGCAGCTTTCATAGTTGATTACACTCATAAAAATAAAATTCCTCTGTTATTGTTAGGCAATGGTTCTAATATGGTTGTAAGAGATGGGGGAGTACGTGGCATTGTTCTTTCCTTAGAAAAGCTGAATAAAATCATTATTGAAGCTAATCATGTATATGCTGAAAGTGGTGCTGCTATTATTGATGTTTCTAAAGCAGCTGCGAAGGAATCATTAGCAGGATTAGAATTTGCGTGCGGTATTCCGGGAACAGTTGGTGGAGCAATGGCTATGAATGCTGGAGCTTATGGCGGAGAAATCAAGGATATAATCTTGCAATGTACCGTTCTTACACCTAGTGGAGAAAAACTTATTCTTTCAAAAGATGAGCTGGAGTTAGAGTATCGTAAAAGCATCATTACGAAAGAGGGCTACTATGTGTTATCGGCGGAATTTGAGCTGAAACAAGGAAATCCAGAGGAAGTAAATGCAAAAATCGCTGATTTAACCTTTCAACGCGAATCTAAACAACCATTAGAGTATCCTTCTGCAGGAAGTGTCTTCAAACGACCACCAGGATATTTTGCAGGTAAGCTAATTCAAGATAGCGGGATGCAGGGTAAAGGGTTTGGTGGAGCAGAAGTATCTACCAAGCATGCAGGTTTTATCGTCAACAAAAACAATGCAACAGCAACAGATTATATTAATACAATCGAAATGGTTCAAAAAGCGGTGCGTGACAACTTCGGGGTGGAACTAGAACTAGAAGTTAAAATCGTTGGTGAGAACAGTAAATAATATAAAACAGGTTCTATGAATATACATAATTCATAGAACCTGTTTTATTTTCATTTAGAGACTTACATTAGATTATTTTATAAGAAATTGAACGGATGAGCAGGGGTTAAATGCATTTCGTCGAATTATGTCATAGATAGATAAAGGGGGTAATTATTTGAAAAAGGGTTGGAAGGTAGCTTTCTGGATAATTGGGATTCTAGTAGCTATTGTAATTGTGGGGGTGGTTGGTTTAAATGTTTTTTTGTCTAACACTAAACCTATTATTCGTGGTGAGCTGGCTGTAGATGTGTTGGATGAAGAAGTGAAGGTAACAAGGGATCAGGATGGGGTTCCTCATCTTAAAGCGCAGAGCGATGCAGACCTTTATCGTGCTCAAGGATTTGTTCAGGCGCAAGATCGTTTGTTTCAAATGGATTTAGCTAGACGACAGGCAAGTGGTCAGCTTGCTGAGGTAGTGGGCAAAGGCGCGTTGGATACAGATAAATTCTTTTTGACTTTTAGCCTACGAGATGCAGCAGAAAAATCCTATGCAGGCTATAGTGATGAGGCAAAGCAAGTGCTGGATTGGTATTCAGAAGGAGTAAATGAATTCATTGATTATGCGATAAAAGAGGGCAAGCTTAGTTATGAATTTAAATTACTAGGCTATGAGCCGAGAGAATGGTCTCCGGTTGATTCCTTAACAATTGGAAAGTTTATGGCTTATGACTTAGGTGGTAACTGGTCAAGCTTAGCAATCAGGCATTGGGCAATCAATGAGTTCGAGCAAGAGAAAGCAGAAGAGCTTTTTATAACTTATCCTGAGGATTCACCATCTATTATTGAAGCAAATCTGAAGAACCCAGTTACTGTTAGTGGCCGTTTTGATACTACTGTACTGCCGAATGAATTTAATGGCAGTAATAACTGGGTAGTAAGTGGTGAGAAAACTGCTAGCGGAATGCCGCTATTAGCGGATGACCCACATTTAGGGCTTAGCACACCATCCATATGGTACCAAATGCATTTAGAATCACCAGACCAAAATGTGAGCGGAGTAATTTTTGCAGGAATCCCTGGTATTATATTGGGCCATAACGAAGAGGTTGCATGGGGAGTTACGAATGTAGGGCCAGATGTACAGGACTTATATATAGAAACACCGAACCCTGACAATCGTACGGAATTTATGTATGAAGGTAAATGGGAGAAAGCAGATATACGGAAAACGAACATAAAAGTAAAGGGAGAAGAGGATGTGCCATTTGAGGTTGTAGTGACTCGGCATGGGCCAATCATCTCTGATGTGCTGTTCAAAGAGGAGGAAGCATCAGGTCTATTCTCTATGCAGTGGACAGCGCTAGAGCCTACTTTAGAATTACAGGCAATATTGAAGATGAATAAGTCATCTAATTGGGATGAGTTTGAGAATGCACTAGAAGATTTTCATGCCCCTGCACAAAACTTTGTATTTGCAGCGAAGGACGGAACAATTGCTTATAAAGCAAATGGTAGAATTCCATTACGTAAAACAGGGGATGGACAGCTACCGGTTCCAGGAGATTCAAATGAATTCGGATGGACTGGATATGTGCCTTACAATGAGTTACCCTCGGTTGTAAACCCGGAGAAAGGTTTTATCGCAACAGCGAATAATGAGGTAGTAAATGACTCTTATCCATATCATATAACTGATTTTTGGGCTCAATCCTATCGCTACGAAAGAATTGCCGAAGTGCTTGAGGGCAAGGATGACCTTACTAAAGAAGATATGATGGACCTTCAGATGGACCAAGAAAACTTATATGCAAGGGAATTTTTAGCTTCGATGGTAGAGTCGGTGGAAAAACAAGATAGCAATGAGCAATACAAGGATGTATTAGTCATATTAAAGAATTGGGACCAAGTGGACGATAAAGATCAGTCTGCCCCATTAGTTTTCCACAAATGGATGAAACAGCTTCCAAAAACTTTATTTGAGGGGCAAATGCCCGAGGACGTCTATGCTATGTTACCGGGCAAGGGTAATATTTCTGATCAATTATTAAGAAAGGGTTATCAAAACGAAGCCAGTGCTTGGTTAGAAGAGTATGGTGGAATTGATAAATGGGTCTACGATTCATTTGTGATTGCTGTTAAAGAGATAGAAGAGGATTTTGGTGAAAATGAAGACAAATGGAGATGGGGAGATTTCCACCAATTAACCTTCGATCACCCAATCTCAAGTGCCTCTCCAATACTTGCCTATTTCTTAAATCCTAAGCCGGTGCCTATTGGAGGGTCTAATATTACCGTTCAAGCTGCAGGCTATGGTGAAGATGGTAGTGTAGATCACGGTGCCTCTTGGAGGTTTGTTGCCGATTTGTCTGACCTTTCAGAGGCGTACCATATTGTAGGCCCGGGCCAAGTTGGTCATGTTAAATCTGATTGGTATCACAGCCAGGTAAGAGACTGGGCAGATGGTAATTATCACACCACGGTAATTGATGGAGATATAGATGAAGGTTTTGAATTGATATTAAAAGCTAATTAGAAGATTGAAAGACAGCTAGGGAACCGAGAATTTTTCTCTCGGTTCCTTTTTTAGTGAAAAATATTCAGAGCACTTGCATTTATATGAAACATACCATCCAGACACAACCTATGATTGTAGCGGCAGGCGACGACTCCGGCGGGATTAGGGAGACAGCTAAGACATCACAAACGGAGCGAATGCGACGGTGATGGCTTAACGCTCCCCCCGAGGAAAGCGTTCGTCTAAAGCGGAAATCAGCCATCTATAAGTGTGCTTTATATAAAATATACTTTCTTCCCGATTTGTTAGATTACATTAAAATTTGTATTTGAATATAGTTGCTTTTCGAATTATCTGAACATATAATGAGGGTAATAATCAAACGACCATTTGAATGAGGTGTCCATATGCAATCAAAGGATATATGTGATGTAACAAAAGTAAATGAAAAAATAGTAGGAGAGGTGAAGCAACAGCTTCCGGATTTAACAAAGGTTGTAACTCTCTTTAAAGCATTAGCTGACGAAACAAGGCTTAAGATTGCATACGCATTAACAATTGAAGAAGAACTATGTGTATGTGATGTGAGTGAAATAATTGGATCATCAGTGGCAACAGCTTCCCATCATCTTCGTTTTCTCAGAGATCTATCTCTAGCAAAATCTCGTCGCAAGGGAAAATTAGTTTATTATTCTTTAGCTGATCATCACGTGAATGAATTAGTTAAGATTGCATATGAGCATTCGGATGAAGAGGAGCTGGGTTCAAATGAACAACTTAGATAAAAAAGAGTACCGCTTAGAAAACCTATCATGCGCCAACTGTGCTATGAAATTCGAAAAAAATATTAAGAGTCTTCCAACTGTGCAGGAAGCGACTGTTAACTTTGGAGCTTCTAAAGTTTCTATCATAGGAGATGTATCCGTTGGTGACATAGAAAAAGCAGGTGCATTTGATGGAATTAAAGTCGTGCCCGTTAAGCAAAGAAAAATAGAAAAGACTCCTTTTTTTAAACGGCATGAAAACGTTGTGACAATGATTTCATTTGTTTTTCTAATAGGAGGAATCATTGCTTCCTTTGTTTATGAGGAGTCTCATCCAGCAGCTCTCTCCTTATTTGTTTTATCTATCTTAATTGGTGGATTTGAGTTGTTTAAGGGTGGTCTTATTAACCTTTCTCGCTTCTATTTCGATATGAAGACACTTATGACGATTGCTATTATAGGTGCGGCTATAATTGGGGAATGGAGAGAAGGAGCAGTTGTAGTATTCTTGTTTGCAGTGAGTGAGGCATTAGAGGCATACTCCATGAACAAGGCTAGACAATCTATTAGTGAATTGATGGACATTGCCCCGCCTACAGCAACCGTAAGACGTAGCAATGAGTTAATTGAATTAGATACGGAGTTTATTCAAATTGGAGACGTACTTGTCGTGAAGCCGGGACAAAAAATTGCAATGGACGGCATTGTTTTAAAAGGAAGCTCGACAGTTAACCAAGCATCCATTACTGGAGAATCTGTACCCGTAGTCAAAAAGAAAGGCGAGGAGGTTTTCGCCGGGACGCTAAACGAAGAGGGCTCCCTGGAAATACAAGTGACCAAGCGTGTAGAGGATACTACAATTGCTAAAATCATTCATTTAGTGGAAGAGGCACAGGCAGAAAAAGCTCCTTCTCAACGTTTTGTAGACAAGTTTGCGAAGTATTACACACCAGCCATTATTGGTATTGCTTTTTTAGTAGCAATTATACCGCCACTTTTAGGTGCAGACTGGCAGACTTGGATTTACCAGGGGCTAGCTGTTTTAGTTGTAGGATGTCCTTGTGCTTTGGTCGTATCTACTCCAGTTGCTATCGTGACAGCTATTGGAAACGCAGCAAAGCAGGGAGTTTTGATAAAGGGTGGTATTCATTTGGAGGAGATTGGTCGTATCGGGGCAATTGCATTTGATAAAACCGGCACTCTTACAAAAGGCTATCCAGAAGTAACCTATGTAGAGGCAGCTTCTGAGAAAGATTTTATACGAAATATAATGTCTATAGAGGCCTATTCACAGCACCCGCTTGCTCAAGCTATTGTTCAGTATGGGGCTAAGGAGCATATTCATCCGATAGAAGTAGAAGAGTTTCAATCAATAACTGGAAAAGGTGCCGAAGCAGTTATTAATGGTATAAAATGGTCTGTAGGGAGCGTTACCTGGATAAAAACCATTAGTTCTATTTCAGAGGAGGTTCTGCAAGCAGTTGAAAAGCTACAAACGGAAGGAAATACAGTAATTCTTGCAACAGAAGAAGGGAATTATAGAGGCTTTATTGCCATTGCAGATCCAATACGATCCAATAGCAAAAAAGTGTTACAAAGCTTAAAAAATAATGGGATTAAGCATACTGTTATGCTAACGGGTGATGACCCAAAAACAGCTAATGCCATTGCTAGTAGATTGGGAATGACTGATGTAAATGCATGTCTAATGCCAGAGCAAAAGCTAACTGCCATTCAAAGCTTAAAAGAAAAATACGGAGCAGTGGCCATGGTAGGAGATGGTGTCAATGATTCTCCGGCCTTAGCTGCAGCAAATGTCGGAATAGCTATGGGTGGGGCTGGTACAGATGCAGCTTTAGAGACTGCTGACATAGCTTTGATGGCTGACGACTTAGAAAAATTACCATATACAATACGTTTAAGCAGAAAAGCATTGCATATTATTAAAGAAAATATTATGTTTGCATTAGGGTTAAAGATTATTGCGCTACTTCTTATCATTCCGGGATGGTTAACATTATGGATTGCCATCTTTGCTGATATGGGTGCTACATTACTGGTAGTTCTAAATTCCTTACGGTTATTAACTACATTCAGTCAAGATAACAGCCCTTGGAAATAACACTTTCAACATATTGTTTGATAAATCCCTGTCCAGACTAAAGGACAGGGAGAGAATATTTAGAACAGAATATATTTATTCATTAGGTTCGGAGGGTTATCAATGAAGCTTACAGAATGGACAATGGAGGAGCAGGAGCAGCTGATCCATTTCATGACAACGAATACATGGCCATATCACGGAAATTCGCACCCTGTACGAGAGTTGATTGAAAAAACAATTGAAGAGGGCGGTTATCAATCAGATGAAGTGAAAACCTTCTGGGTTGAGAATGACGAAGATGAAAAAGTGGGCATTGTGAAGATTTATGATCTGCAGGATGATATTCCTCTTTTCGATTTGCGTATTGCAGACGAGGCTCGAGGTAGAGGGTATGGCCCACTTGCACTAAAAAAGATTACGGAATATGTTTTTAATCTACCGGAGGGTAAAATTCGCTTAGAAGGTCATACCCGCCAAGATAATTTTGCAATGCGAAAAACGTTTGAGCGTGCAGGCTTTGTCAAAGAGGCACAGCTCCGACAAGCATGGTTTTCTCCAAAAGAAAGTTCATACTACGATGCTGTTACATATGGAATGACGAGAGACGACTTTATGAAAGGTACCTCAACCCCGGTTAAGTGGGATGATGACTTTCATATAATTGAAAAAGTAAAAGAGGAATTAGTTTTTCCAGAGGAATTTTATACGGATCGATTAATCATCCGAGCTCCTAAAGTTGAGGATGCAGAAGCAGTGCAAAGAGCGGTAGTTGCTTCTCAAGATGCTTTAAAAGACTGGATGCCTTGGGCACAAGAAAAGGAATCTATTGAACAAAGAGTGCGAAATCTTCGTCAAGCAGTAGCAGATTTCATCACGCGAAAGGATCTACGACTTCATTTATTTTTAAAGGAAACAGGAGAATTCGTAGGATGTTCTGGACTCCATCGTATAGACTGGGATGTCCGAAAATTTGAAATTGGCTATTGGATTGATAGTAAATTTGAGGGTAAAGGCTTGATGACAGAGGCAGTCGAACGCATTACAACATTTGCCTTTGAGGAGCTAAAAGCTAATCGAGTTGAGATTCGCTGTGATAGTGAGAATGTCCGAAGTCGATCTGTTGCTGAAAGACTTGGCTATACACTAGAGGGGACTCTCCATCATGATTCTTTGTCTGCCGATGGTAAGAGATTAAGAGATACGTGTATTTATGCTAAAACCAAAAGTAAAGGGGTTGCCTAATGGCAACCCCTTTTGTCAGACAGCTCGTCTACCAGTGACAAGTTGAATAACGAAAATAATACCTGCAATAATTAATAGCGTGTGGATTAATCCTCCGCCAAAGTCAAGAAGTAGTCCTAACAACCATAGTACGATAAGAACTACTACAATACCCCATAAAATTTTACCCATTATTAGTCATCCTTTCTTCTTAAAATTGTTGATACGTGTTATTATTAGAAAGTTACCCCTATAACCTAAGGATTAAACATTTTTGATATTTTTGAATAATGAAAGAAGGATAGAATTGTTAACAAATGTAATGGAAGAAATCGTTCAAAGCCTTGTGAGAGTGCTGATGAGAGGAACAGAGTATCAAACTTTCTGTAAGTGTCCTCAATGTGAATTAGATATAATTGCCTTAAGCTTAAATACTCTTCCAACCCACTATGTTACAACCGAAAAAGGAAGAAAGGCTGTTTTTGAACGTATGAATACTTTAGAAAATTTAGAGTGGATTAATAAAAGAATCATCCATTCCATTCATGTCGTTGGAAAATATCCTCATAGATAGAAAAGGAGCCTTGTCATTCGATAAGGTTCTTTTATACTTTATTACTCGGAGAATTCTAAAAAAGAACTTTGAATTTATATCTACGCTTGCATGATGCTATTATCCAATTTTTGCTGCTATTATAATGTTCATAAAGTGAAACTATTGTAAAAGTTAGGGGAATACTAACATAAATTGAGATGGTAGGTCTGTTGTAGTAAAATATAAGAAGTGATGAAAGGAAGATAAATATGCCAACACCAAGCATGGAAGACCATATCGAACAAATTTATATACTAATCGAGCAGAAAGGCTATGCACGTGTGTCTGACATTGCAGAAGCATTATCTGTACTGCCATCTTCCGTAACCAAAATGGTGCAAAAATTGGATAAGGATGGCTTTTTAATATATGAAAAATATCGTGGGCTTACTTTAACGACTAAAGGAATGAAGCTAGGAAAGAAACTAGTGAAACGACACGAACTGTTAGAGGAATTTTTACGCCTTATAGGAGTGGAGGAAGAAAATATCTATGCTGATGTGGAAGGGATCGAACATCATCTTAGCTGGAACTCCATTGATCGAATTGCAGATTTGGTCTTACTCTTAGAAGATAATGCCTCTATACAGACACAACTTTTAGAGTTAAGAAAAGACTTAAGTGAGTAAGTATTTGTAGGAATGGAATAGAATAGAATGTCATGCAAAGTCTTGCTATATAGTTTTTGGCAGGAGTTGCTAGAAATACGTTGATATTCTTAAGGTTGACAATGCTATGACTAATCCACTGGATGAGACTAGGAAAATTGTGAAAAGAATCTCTCAGAAATTTTTTCCCAATGTATAAATACATATTATTAGATGAGTAAAACTTCTATTGTACATAGGTCACTTGGCGAAAATTTTAAGCAAGTATGCAAATAATTTGGGCATAATAATGGTAACTATGATTAAATAAATAAATTCTAAAGTACAGAATATCCGAGCAAGTGATTACTATAAGAAGGATATGCCTAGTTGTTTATATTGAGGATGAATCGGTTATAAGGGAAGTAGCAAAAGATTCAGAAGCACAATGAATCGAAAAGTATACTAATTGACGCCTAAAAAGTGCAAATATTTTTTGTTAGAACGAGTAGAAAGTGCACTAGATATACTAAAACAAAAGGTAACGACCAATTTCATATATGGTCAGAAGGAGAGCGGTAACTTTGACAGAATTAGCATCAGGAGAAATAGTAAAATTACAAGTGAAAATGAGGGAAGGATCGAAATGGATTCTTCAGCACAAGGATATGGAGATATCTTTAAATGCTTCCGAGGCTCCAGAAGAATTACAAGTCGACGATACACTAGAAGTATTTTTGTTCGTAGATAGAAGAGGTAATCTTTCTGCTACTACACAGCTCCCTACCATACAAAAGGGAACTTACGGATGGGCAAGAGTTATAAAAGTTTCAGATAAAGAAGGAGCCTTTGTAGACATTGGTACTTCTAAAGAAGTGCAAGTGAAAGCCGAGGATTTGCCAAAGATCAAAGAGTTGTGGCCAACTCAAGGGGACCATTTATATATGACACTTCGAACAGATCGTGAGGGTGAATTATTTGGCCGTCTTGCTACGGAGGATCGTGTAGAGGAATTATATATAGATGCGCCAACCACACTTTTAAACAAAAATTTACAAGCAAGACCATACAGACTACTTCCTGTAGGAACCTTCTTGCTTAGCGTTCCCGAAAATTATCGTATTTTCGTTCATGAATCAGAGCGAGTTGAGGAACCTAGATTAGGACAAGACTTAACCGTGCGTATTATTGATACGAAGGATGATGGGTCTCTCAATGGCTCTCTTCTCCCTAGAAAGCATGAACGTATGGGCGACGACGCCGAATCAATCTATCGCTATTTAAATGATGTCGGTGGGAAAATGCCATTCACAGACAAATCTACACCTGAGGAAATTCAAGAAATGTTTTCGATGAGTAAGGCTGCTTTCAAGCGTGCTTTAGGGAAGCTGATGAAAGAGAAAAAAATTAACCAACAGGACGGATGGACTGAGTTAAAGCAATAAGATTAGATAAAAAGGAGTAAGAAGCATCGATGACCATCGGAACTTTTTACTCCTTTTCACGTACTAATGATAGTACCAACCAATAGAAAGGGGTTTTAATGGAATGAAAAAAATGGTACAAGTGTACTTGGCATTTTTACTTGTCATTGGAGTACTAGTAAGTCCTATTGTAGCTTTAGCTGATACAAATGGAGAAGCTGAAACTGAAGTTGTAAATGAAAAGTTTGGGGCGCCTATTGTTGTTTATGGAGGTAACCTAACTGACGATCAAAAAAATAGTGTAAAAGAGAGTTTAAAAGTTACAGATAAATCAGATGTACAAGAAATTGTAGTTACAGGTAAGGACCTAGCAACCTATCTAAATGATGGAGACGCTTCGGCTAGAATGTTCTCTTCTGCTAAAATTACCCGAAAAGATGCTGGATCTGGTCTAATTATTAACATCGTAACTCCAGATAACATTACTGAAGTTACGGCAGATATGTATGCTAACGCTATGCTTACTGCTGGAATAGAAGACGCGGTAGTAGATATTGCAGCTCCTAAGCCTGTAACAGGACACTCCGCCCTGGTAGGTATTTATAAAGCATATGAGGTTACGGGAGGAGAACTAGACCCGGAACGTACAGATGTAGCAAACGATGAGCTATCTGTCGCAACTATCCTGTCTAAACAAGGTGGGGTAGATGAAGAAAAGGTAACAGAGCTCTTAACAGAAATTAAAAAGCAAATTGCTGAGCAAAACCCAGCATCCCGCGAGGAAGTTGAAAAAATTGTTTCAGAACAGCTATCTAAGCTTAAAATTGAACTTTCCGATAAGGATCGTCAACTACTGATTGATTTGATGGATCGAATTCGTCAACTAGATATAGATTTTAGTAAATGGTCTGATCAGTTAAATGATTTTAGTAAAACAATCGAAGATAAATTTAACCAAATAAAAGATAACGAAGGATTTTGGCAAAGTGTCAAAGATTTCTTTAACAATCTAATCGATTCCATTCGATCTATCTTTAGTTAAATGATAAATCTACCTGTAAATTACAGGTAGATTTTCTTTTGTTAATAGCGAGGATAAATTATTTGAAGTGGAGAAGATTATTTGATAAGATAAAATAAAATAATTTATCTCGAATTCGAGATAAATGAGTGGAGGAAAATCAAATGAAATTAGCAGGAATTCATCATGTATCCGCTATTACTGCAGATATAAATAAGAATCATGATTTCTTTACGAGAATATTGGGAATGCGATTAGTGAAAAAGAGTGTAAATCAGGATAGCCCATCCACATACCATCTATTTTATGCTGATGCAGAAGGTACTCCTGGTACAGACATGACCTACTTTGACATACCAATGGCTGGCAGAACATATCCTGGAGTGTCGAGTATTAGTAATACGGGTTTTAGAGTGAAGAGTGAAGAAGCTCTACAATTTTGGGAAAAAAGATTGCATGATTTTGGAGTTCCTCATGATAAGATAGTCGAAAGGTTTGGTAGAAAAACACTCTATTTTGAAGATTTTGAAGGGTCTAGAATGATGTTAGTTGTAGATGATGGTAAAGGTATTCCTTTTGGAAAGCCTTGGATAAAAGAAGAGATTTCTGCAGAAAATGCTATCGTTGGTTTAGGTCCTGTTACTTTAACGTTAAAGGATCCAAGTGCTACTGAACAGGTTTTAGAGCATATATTAGGCTTTGTTTTTATCGGCTCCTATCCTTCAGTTGTGACAAATGCTCCAGATATTAAGGTTTATTCAACTGGGGATGGAGGACCAGCTGGCGAAGTGCATATTGAAACTCGAAAAGACTTACCGAGGGAAAGACCTGGTAGAGGTAGTGTACATCATGTGGCTTTCCGTATTCCAAACATGGAGGATTATCCTAAATGGGAGGAAATGTTAAGAGCAAACGGATTTACAACGTCTGGTCTCGTCGATCGTCACTACTTCAAAGCTATTTATTTTAGAGAACCGAATGGAGTGTTGTTTGAGCTCTCCACTGACGAGCCGGGATTTGATACAGATGAGGATTTAGCAAAGCTTGGTGAAAAGTTAGCTCTACCACCATTTTTAGAGCCGAAGCGAAAAGAAATTGAAGCGAAGCTCCGTCCGTTGTCAATTAAATGATTGTTATGTTAAGATTCTAAAAAAGGAGTGTGTGTTAATGGATTTTCAATATAAAGAACTTGGCAATGATGTATTTGCCTATCAAGTAATAGTAGATGGGGAAAGACTTGGAGAAATTACATGGACATTACTAGGTGATGTAATGGTTATGGACCATACCTATGTTTCGAGTAAGCTAAGAGGCCAGGGGATTGCGAAAAAATTATTAGACAGCGCCGCTTCCTATGCAAGAGAAAATGAATTGAAAATGGAGCCAGTTTGCTCATATGTAGTAGATGCATTTGCTAAATCTAACGAATATGATGATATAAAGGCATAATAAAAGGCAATCCTCTTTAATATAAAGTGGATTGCCTTTTACGTTTTAAAGATTAAATAGAAGTAAACAGAACTAGAATTCCAGTTAATGCTGATGCACCTGCCAGTGTATATAAGAAGTCGGTTTGATTAAAGATAAGTTTCTTTTCCATGTAAATCTTCCTTTCTATTTTGGTCTTACTATTAAATTACCCTGTTATTAGTAGACTCAAACAGGTTTATAAAAAATATTGCAGGGAAATCAGAGATTGATGAAACCTTTTGGTTATGTTTTCGTAAAATAGCTATATCAATTAATAATAGGGGGTAAAAAAATGATTTCACGTACAGGAGAAGTTGTTTTAGGCGTAGTTGGAGCTGTTTTTAATGTAATAGCAATCATACTAGTTTCATTGATCGTCATTAATGGTAGTTCGGTAATGCAGGAGGAAGGGTTCACACAAGTCTTTGAAGAAGACATTTATAGCGATCCAACATTCACTGCTGAAGAAGCTGCTGCAGCTACGGAATTTATGGAAGTATTTGTAGACTTGTTTGGCGTTTTTGGCTGGGCGGCTGTTATAACGTTTGTTATTAGCTTAGTATTTAATATTTTAGGAATTGTATTCGTTTCGAAAAACAAAAAGCCAAAATTAGCAGGTATCATGTTTATTGTAGGGGGAGTTTTTGCAGGAATTATCTCATTAACATCCATCGTTTTATATGTTGCTGCAATTATGTGCTTCGTACGCAAAGCACCAGTTAAATTTGAAGAAGAATATTCAACTGAACATACTTATTAAAAAAACACCGGCCTAATAGGCCGGTGTTTTTAATGGATATAAATATTTTGCGGTAGATAGAGGATGACCCTCGAAATACTCATCAAATTCTTCTAGACATTCAAATCCATACCGTTCATAAAAAATACGAGCGCTTTCATTTTTGCTCTCTACATAAACAAATAATTGTTTTCCCACAGACATATGATTCAAACCTGCTTCTAACAGCTTCCTACCGTATCCCATTTTTTGGAACTCAGGAAGCACATAAATTGCGGTGAGCTCAGCATCACCATCTTCATCAACATAAGTGAAGTTAGCAAAGCCGATAGTTTCACCTTTATATTCCGCAACTAAAAAAATTGTTTTTTCTATTCGTTTGGCTAGCATCATAGGAGAGTAAGCTTTTTCCAAAAATATTTCCTGAACATTTTCTGGTATTATATCTTTATAAGTATCATTCCAACTGATCCTAGCGATCTGTTGAATAGTAGTAATATCTTTTAACGTAGTCGCCCTTATCATTTGAAATCACCTCTTCAGCTTTTTGTAATCATAACAAAATTTCTGTCAATCTTCTATAATTAAATAGAAAAATATTGAAAATAAACATTTTTACATAGGAGGCAAACATGTCCTGGGATTTGAAGAAATTTAGTGAATTAGATATTAATTATTTATATGAAATACTAAAGCTTCGTGTAGAAGTTTTTGTCGTCGAACAAAATTGTCCATATCCAGAGCTAGATAACTATGATCAGCATGCCCTTCATCTAAGTTATAAAGAGAACAATGAAATTATTGCTTATTGCCGTATTATCCCTGGTGGACATAAATATGAAGAATGCTCTATTGGAAGAGTTATTGTGAAGGAGCATGCTAGAGGAAGAGGCTTAGCTCGTATTCTTATGTTAGAAGCTATTGAGAAAGCAGAGAGGACTTGGAATGTTCCAAGCATTAGAATCTGTGCACAGAGTCATTTGCAAAAATTCTATTATTCAGTAGGATTTCATACTATCTCGAATGAGTTCGAGGAAGACGGTATACCACATGTGTATATGATGAGGTCTACAAATTAAAAAAGGGTTATATTGTATGTATTAGGGTATATATAGTTTATCAATAAGAATATTGGAGGTAATAGAGATGGCAAAAAATAAATCTCTTTTGTTAGCAGGGCTTGCAGCAGGGGCTTATGCTTACTTTAGGAAAAAGGAAAATCGTGATAAAGCAATGGAAGCATTTAATAATACGAAAAATAAAGTAAATTCCTTTATGGAAGCTCAAAAGCAGCAAGATACTAGTAATGAAAATACAGGTAACCCAAATCCATATCATGAAGAAGATAACAGAATGGTGGATGAGGGTGCGATGACAAGCGTTCAGTATTATAATGAGGAAGAACAAGTAAAAGATGATATAAAAACTACTCCCGACAATGATGCTAAAGCGGGAGAAAAATAAACTTTTCTAAAAAGGTGCCTTCGGGCACCTTTTTTATTTTACATATATAGATATTACTGTATAATTTCTAAAAAATACCTGTTAAGTTAGAGAGTAATAAGGGGAGCAGGTATTTCCATTATTTACTCAAATAAAACTAATCTCATTTCTATATCGTCTATATTATTGATTTAGCATTTTTTTAATACTTATGCAGTTTCAAGGTAGGATATTTAGGGTACGAAAAAGAGACGATTATATTCTAAAGGAGGATGCAAAAGTGAAAAAGGCCATGTTAATTTATAATCCTTCTTCCGGAAGAGAAGAAGCTAGTCAATTTAAGGATAGAGCAATAGAGGTTTTAACTAATTTAGGATATGAGGTTATGGAAAAGGAAACTCAGAAGCAAGATGATGCTACCCATTTCGCTAAATTAGCCTGTGAAAGAAAGATGGATTTTCTTTTGGCTATGGGCGGGGACGGGACTATTAGCGAGGTAGTGAACGGTCTCGCAGAACAAGAAAATCGACCATTGTTTTCTTTTGTTCCGCTTGGAACTGTAAATGATTTTGCTAGAGCTTTAGGTATTCCTCTTGAGCCAGATATAGCAATTGAAGCGTTAAAAATGACTAATACAGAACAAGTAGACGTAGGACGTATCGGGGATAAATATTTTGTGAACGTGGTAGCAATAGGAGATATTGCAAGTAAGGTTGCAGATACTCCGGTTGAGCAAAAAACCAGATATGGTTCTATGGCCTACTTAGTAGCAGGCGCAAAAGCCTTACTCTCCAATGAAGAAGTGGAAATGACTATAGAGCATGATCAGGGTACTTGGAAGGGTACTTCTATATTAGTTTTAGTTGCTCTAACCAATTCTGTAGGTGGATTCGAGGATCTGGTTAATTCTGCTAAAATTAATGATGGGAAGCTACATGTTTTTATTATTAAACAGGCAGGCTTTACTTCAATTGCGCGTATGGGTGCTAAAGTAATGCTAGGCACATTAGGTAAAGACGAAGGTGTAGAAACTTTTAAAACAGAAAGATTACACATTGACTCGAACCGAACGTTATTTTGCAATGTAGATGGTGATCAGGGAGACTGTACTCCTCTTGATATCCAGGTTCTTCCAAAGCATTTAAATATGCTTTTGCCTAAAAAAATCTAAATAAATGAAAAAGGCTAGTTTTTTACAATTAAATGTTATAAAATGATTCTACATCCCTATAAACATAAGGTTACTAAAGAACTATAAAACTGATTAGAAAGATGAGGTTCTTATGGATAATACAGAAAAAATATTCTTAGATTACTTCACAAAAGCCTATGCCAAGGAAATGGGTATTACTAATAGAGTTAAAGGTCTCGATCAATTTTTTGAATTAGAAAAAAAGTTATTCTTAGATATGTATTCTTTCGAGATTGAACGAGCAAAAACAGTGCTGAGAGAGATTATTGATTTAATTATAGCGACTAATAATAAACAAATGATTCAAAACGTAAAATACTACTACATACAATTATCAGCTGTCATGGCTAGAAAGTTGTATGAAAGCCAGGTTCCATTAGATAAAGTTATGGCGTTTAATAATGCGAGTGTGGAAATTATTGATACCAAAATGAGTGATGCACAATTTTTACAATGTGCCGATGAACTCGTTGAGTTCTTTGTAATGGTTATAACAGAAAGAAAGAAGCCTTCTTTTGGTCATCAAACGGTAAACAAGGTCATTCTCTATATTAATGACGAAATAGAAACAAACTTAACTGTAGAAGACATTGCAAAGCAATTTAATATTAGCACTAGCCATCTATCTAGAATTTTTAGAGAACATACTGGAGTAACATTAGTAGAATATTTAAATATTCGTAAAGTAGAAGAATGTCAATACTTTTTGCGCCATACAAACAAAGCTATCTCGGAAATTTCGAATTCTTTTCACTTTTGTAATCAAAGCTATTTTACTCGTATCTTTAAAAAGTATACAGGGCTTACTCCGAAACAATTTAGGGATCATCAGGAACACCCGAACTTTAAGTATAATTTTCCAAAGGAGCCCAAAACTTATTGATTTTTCATCTAAGTAATATTTGAAAAATAGCTTCATAGAGGGTATACTCTTTATAGTTTGAAAATTGTAGGTGAAACGATGAAGAAGAAAATTAGTTTACTCTCTATTCTTGTTTTTGCAGCAGTTTTACTGAGTGGTTGTTCAGGAGTAGAAAACAAAGAAGGAACTTTTTACAATATATTTGTTCGACCTTTTGAATTTTTAATAGAATTTTTTGGGGACATTTTTAACGGTAGCTATGGGTTAGCGATTATCGCTATTACCATTATTATTCGTTTAGCTCTCATGCCTTTAATGCTTAAAAATTATAAGAATCAACAAGGTATGAAAGAAAAAATGGACAAACTAAAACCAGAAATGGATTCAATCCAAAAGAAGCTAAAAGAAACTAAGTCAAAAGAAGAGCAAATGGCTTTACAACAAGAAATGATGGGCTTATATCGTAAACATGGCGTTAATCCTTTAAATATGGGTTGCTTGCCAATGATTATTCAAATGCCAATCGTTATGGGACTCTATTTTGCAATATTGTATTCTGCAGACATTAAGTCTCATGAATTCTTATGGTATAACCTGGGATCTCCTGATATTGCTATGACACTTATTGCAGGTGCGGTGTACTTTGCACAAGCAAAAGTCTCTCTATGGACAGTTCCAGAGCAACAACAGCAGCAAATGAAAATGATGGTTTATATTTCACCTATTATGATTATGTTTATCTCATTTAGTTCTATGGCAGCGCTACCGTTATATTGGGCTGTTGGTGGGATTTTGTTGATATTCCAAACATATTTAGGACGTAAATTCTACTCAAACCATCCTGAAAAAGCAGAAAAGTCTGTATAAAACAAGGAGAAGCTTTTTGCAAAAAGAGCTTCTTTTTTTTAGGCGCTTGCGCTTTTCTATTGTCTAGCGCAAGCAGCCTTGCCCCTCGAGGTCAAATGGAGAAAAGCTCCGGTGGCTGAGGAACTGCCTCCTCGCTTTTCCCCATTTGCTAGTCGGGGCAGACATAGGCGCTTGCGCTTTTCTAAGTTATGAGGTGAAAAAATGAAACGAAATTGGATATTTGGTATTTTGATTGTTGCTGCGAGTATCGCATCTTTAGTATTTATTATTAAAGGGAACATTAATCTCGCTGTTTTATTCATGACAGTTATTTTTATTTTAAGTAATGGTTATCGGGCAATTGTTTTTAAGGAAAAAGGGCATGTCCGTGAAGCAAAGTGGATGAGAACGATGGCAATAGTTTTCACCATCCTTTTTGTACTAGTCTTAGTTTTAATAATAAATTAAAAAACATTACCTTTCGTAGGTAATGTTTTTTTTATGGAATTATACGTAGTTAGTAGGCATATTTTTTTCGAGATAGGAGAAGTATTACGATAGCTGGAATTGTACAGAAGGCCATTCCTAAAAATGCAAGTCTTGGCTCAACATCATATAAGTAACCGCCAACGAAAGTTAGGAATGCACTGCTTAGACTCATAGATAATGCGGCATAAATTCCTTGAGCTGCAGGTATATGGCTTTTGTCCAGCGTTCGAGAAATATATTGGATAAAAGCGTAATGGGCAATACCAAATGAAACGGAATGTAGAACTTGAGTTAGGATGAATATCCAGACAGAAGGAAACAGGTAAATACTAATCCATCTGATCGTTGCTCCAATTCCGGCTAACAAAAGCATCCAGGATACTTTTTTATTGGAAAATAGCTTGTCTGCAAATAGAAAGAATACAATTTCAAAAATTACTGCAACGTTTAAAACAATCCCAATATAAAGACTATTTACTCCAATATCCTGCAGATAGATAAATCCATAATTATTATAAGAGGCATGTGAGCCTTGAATAAGAATAGTTAAGATTAAAATAACGATAAATTGCTTAGAGGTAAATAGGTTTTTCCAATTGCCTGTGTTGTCTTTAGTTACCTGGTGAGGTAATTCGCTCAAAGAAGCAGGCATTGGCTTGGAATAAGTTATCATAATGACGGCAAGTGCTCCTAACATCGTCCATAGTATCGCTTGCTCGTCCCAAATAGCGGTGACTCCACCTATAAATAATAAGGCGACCATGAATCCCACAGATCCAAAGGAACGACTCTTCCCGTAGTGGATTTTGTCCTTCTGCATAAGTATGGACGCACTACTCTCCATGGCAGGTAAAAGATTTGGATATATTAAGCTAAAAGTAACAGTAATCGCTAAGAGAGAATAAAAAGAATTAAAAGGTATGTATAAAACTATAGCTGCAAAAGAGAACAGTGCAAGCAATCGTAGAACTCTCTGCATGCTAAAACGACCCGTTGCTTTGGGAAATAAAACAAAGGTGGAGAAGGCTCTTGCTAGCATCCCTGCTCCCATTACAATACTTGCAGAGGTAACACTTAAACCTTTTGCATTTGTTAGATAGCCTGTCCAATACGGCATAAACACGCCCCACGTAAAGAAAAAAGTAAAGAAGTTGATAGATAACCATTTTTGGGATTTCATAGCCGACCTCATTGCTTTCGTATATTTATCTAATATATTATAATGCATTTTGAATTGATTAGGGATTAGTTCATTAAAAAATGTTAAACTAATAGTATCGTAAATTGGAAAGAAGGAAGAGCAAGGGATGCAATCTAGATTTAGCTTTATGAAGCAAAAGAAAAAGAAAAAATGGCCGAAAATTGTTTCGGGTATAGTCGCGGGTTTAATAGTTGTTAGTGTCGTTGCATGGATTGGTATAAATGATTGGAATATAAATAAGAGCTTAGAATCATTAGGAATTCCAACTAAGGAAGATGAAGAGGTAGAAATAGTAGAGGAACCAACAGAGTCAATAGATGAAGTGGAAGAACCACCAATGGAAGAGCCCGTAGTTGAGGAACCTGCAGAAGAAGTGGATCGTTCGGGCGCAAAAGGCTACGTGGGCAATGAAATTCTACCGGCAGAGCCTACTTATGTGGACGGAATATTAATAGCAAGTAAGAGGTACCCTTTACCTTCTACTTTTGCACCAGGAGAAAGTGAAGAAGCGAGAGAAGCCTTTGAGGCATTGGCAGCAGAAGCAAAACTGTCTGATTACGAATTAGTAGCATTTAGTACATATCGATCATTTGACTATCAACAGCAGCTTTATGATAGATATGTGAGCAATGACGGAGTAGATGCAGCGGACCGATATAGTGCCCGTCCTGGATATTCTGAGCACCAAACCGGTCTTGCGTTTGATATAGGTGAACTACATTTTGAGCAACATTTTGCCAGAGAAAGTTTTGGAGAGACACCAGCAGGCCAATGGTTGGCAGCGAATGCTCACAAATATGGTTTTATCATGCGTTATCCTAATGGAAAAGAGAAAATTACTGGCTATATGTTTGAGCCATGGCATTTCCGATATGTTGGTGTAGATCATGCAACAAAAATATACGAAGCTAACACTACTTTAGAAGAATATTTAGGTATATAAAAATACGAGATTCCAGTTATTCATTGGAATCTCGTATTTTATGTTGGTAGCTATTTGTTCCTCCTATAAAATAGGAGAAATCAATCGAGAAAGTGATTCCTTAAACTTAATTAGAGATGTGCGTTGTTCATAAAGCTCCCAAGTCAATTCGGTAGAGAGCTTCATGTCTTCTTCGAATAGCTCTGCTAACTGATGGGAAGTTTCTCGATCATAGATAAATGCATTCACCTCGAAATTTAACTTAAAACTTCTAACATCAATATTGGCGGTACCTACAGTAGAGGCTTCGTCATCAATGACAATCATTTTTGTATGCAAGAAGCCATTTTCATAAATGTATATCTTAGCGCCAGCTCTGATAAGCTCTCCTACATATGAATAAGTTGCCCAATATACAAACATATGGTCAGGCTTATTAGGGATCATAATCCGTACGTCAATTCCTGATAGACAGGCAATACGAAGAGTGTCCATAAAGCTTGCATCCGGAATGAAATAAGGAGTTTGAATATATATATACTTTTTAGCCATCATTATTAGTTTAAGATATCCATTTTTAATTTGTTCCCATTCCGAGTCTGGTCCACTGGATACAATTTGAAGTCCAACAGAGCCCTTCATAGGAATAGCAGGGAAAAAATGATCTGAGTATTCAATATCATGATCTGCAGAGGCTTGGTTCCAGTCCAATATAAAGCGAGTTTGCAAAGGATGTACTGCGCTTCCTTCTATCCGAAGATGAGTGTCTCTCCAGTAACCAAATTTCTTTTTCTTTCCTAAATATTCATCTCCCACATTGAAGCCCCCGATATACCCAATACGCCCATCAATTACAACGATTTTACGGTGATTACGATAGTTCATTCGTGGATTAATCAGAGGAAGAATAGAAGGGAAGAAGGACTCGACACGACCGCCTAGCTCAACTAATTCTTTAAAATGCCTCTTTCTTAATGATCGAGATCCAGTGTCATCATATAGTATACGTACTTTTACACCTTGCTTAGCTTTTGCTAATAAAACATTATATATTTCTCGTCCTAAATTATCCAAACGGAAAATATAATATTGGATATGAATATGATCTTTCGCATTGTTCATGTCCTCTAAAAGTGCATCAAATTTTTCACGCCCATCAGAGTAAATCTCCAATTTGTTGTCTTGTGTCAGAACAGCATGATTGTTATGCAGATGCATAACGATTAATTCCTTGTAATGGCTGGCGTCATCTAAACGAAAATCAAATGATTCATCCTCAATGGCTTCCATTTGAAAATCAATTAGTTTGTCAATGCCGATTTTATTTTTTCCTTCCCATCGGAAAAGTGTTTTACGTCGCAGCTTTCTCCCGAACAATAAATATATTCCAAATCCTAGAATGGGGATAAAGAAGAGAACTAATATCCAAGCCCAGGTGGAGGAAGCATCTCGTCTCTCTAAAAATATTAAGGCAATCGCTAGCGATATATTCAAAATTAGTATTCCAGAAACGATAAACCCATAAATACTTGCAGCCAAAATTGCACCCCCAAATCATACATGTCTTTCCTCTCTAGTATATCCGATTTAGTTAAAAGAAAGAAGAAATGTAACATATTTAGTAAACCCATAAGCAGAAGTGATTAATATTAGTAAATTTTCAAGAAAAGAAGTTTGAATTATTTGATATAATTATATAGGGATTTTGACTTAAGGAGATGGGACTATGTTACAGGCGAGAAACCTTCAAAAGAAATTTAAAACAAAGGAAGTTGTAAAAAAGATAAATTTGGAGCTCGGTGCAGGAGAATCAGTAGGGTTATTAGGTCCAAATGGTGCAGGGAAATCTACAACTATATCTATGTTGTCTTCTTTAGTTCAACCAACTAGTGGAGATGTACTGTGGAATAATGTTTCCATTAAGGATAATCCAGAAGCACTTCGTAAAACATTAGGAGTAGTTCCTCAGGAAATTTCTTTATATCCGGAGCTTACTGCTAAGGAAAATCTGAAATTTTTTGGGCGGATATATGGTCTTAAAGGTCAAATTCTAGAGAACAGAGTAGAAGATGTTCTAGTTAAAATAGGGTTGAAGGAGAGGGAGAAGGATCAAGTCAAGACCTTTTCAGGAGGGATGAAACGTAGACTCAATATTGGGGCTGCTCTGCTACACCTCCCATCGTTGTTAATCATGGATGAACCTACGGTTGGAATTGACCCTCAATCTAGAGCCTATATCTTAAATACAGTCAAACAACTAGTAGAGGAAGGTATGACCTTACTTTACACAAGTCACTATATCGAAGAGGTTGAGTTACTTTGTGATCGAATTTACATCATGGATGAAGGAGAAATTATTGCGTTTGGAACAAAGGAAGAACTAAAATCTCTTGTCTCCGGAAACCAAACAATTGAACTAAAGGGTCATACATTGCCAGTTGTATTTGAAGAGTCACTTCAGAAGCATTTTCCTGCAGCTACCGTATACCGCGAGGAGGAATCTCTCTTACTTGCCTTAGCCAAAGAGGAAGAACCACTACCGCGTATTTTTGCAATTGCTGCTGAAAATGGGGTGACCATTACTTCAGCTATAGTTAAGGTGCCTTCTCTCGAGGATGTCTTTTTACATTTAACAGGCAGAGCATTGAGAGATTAGGAGGAAGATAGGAATGTTATTGAGCCTAATTAGTAAGCAGCTAAAAATGCTTGTTCGAAATAAGCAACCACTTATTATTTTATTGGTAATGCCGATTGTTCTCATCACTATTTTATCCTCAGCTCTATCAGGCATTATGAACAGTACAGCAGAGGTGGCTATTCAAGCAGATTTAGTAATAGTTGATTCATCCAGCTGGGAGCAGGAAAGTGAGGAAATAAAATTATTTTTAGAGAATGAGGGGTTAGCAGGACCAGCGCAAGATTCTCTTCTTCAAACATTGAAAGAAAATGATCCTATTTTTGTTTTACAAAACTCGATTCTTTCTTCCACAGAAATAGAAAAATATCTAAAGGTAGAAAACGGAAAAGCTGAAGACCTAGGAAGCCTTCGAAAGGATGAAGAAATCGAGGGCATTTTATCTTTTCCTGCAAATTTTCGATTAGAGTATATAAAATATGCTTATTTCAACACGGGTGAAGAACCGAAATTTGAATTGTTTTTAAATCAAAACAGTGAAATCAGAGCCTCCATTGTCCAATCAATTATTGAGGAGTGGCAAAGAGGATATAGCCAGTCCTTAGCCCTTACGAAAGCTGGAATACCCCCAAATAAAGTTATGGGAGCAACGGAGCAAGTAATAAAAATAGAACACGTATTGCCAAAGGGCGAGCGAACAGTTCCGTCCTCTATATATTATTCAATCGGAATGCTTGTGATGTTTGCACTTTATATACCATCCTTTCTGGCGGGCTTTGCTTTACAGGAAGTACAGTGGAAGGTGTATGATCGAATTATTTTGGCAGGAGTATCTCGCACCTTATATGTACTATCTATTTTAATCACTGGAACAATTGTGGCGCTTATACAGCAAGCTTTAGTATTACTGTATGGTAGTTTGGCATTAGGTATTGATTGGATTGGCTGGCCATCGATGGGCGTTATTGTTCTAAGTTTTAGTTTGTTTATTGGGGGACTTTCCGCTCTACTCACTACCCTTCAATTTAAGACTGGAACAGAAGGAGTTGCTAATGTATTTAATGGATTGGTCATTACTATTTTCTCCTTCTTAGGCGGTTCCTTTTTCAAAATAAGCGATATATCGGAAACACTAGCGAACATAGGGAGTTATACACCCAATGGTGCAACGATGAAAGCAATACTCTCTATTCAATCTGGGGAAAAGCTTAGCGGAATATGGCTTCATCTGAATGTACTTTATATTGGAATTTTTATATGTGTATTACTTTCCATAATTCTATTTCCTAGAAGAGGTGCTAAGTCGTGAAGGGAATTTGGATTGCAAGGCTTCAGAATTTAAAAAGAAAACCATTAGTACTTATAATGATGACACTCATGACCTTAGTGCTTGCCTATGTTCTTAGTGGAGGAGTAGGGAGCCAAACACCGATCTTAATTGCTTTAGATGATACATCTACAAGTAAGGAAGTTTTAGACGAGTTAAATACATTTGAGGAGTATTCTATAAAAGAGGTAACAAAGGATGTTCTTTATGAAAAAGTGGAACAGGATCCAGACTTAATCGGCGTACATCTGACTCAAACAGCCTATACAGTTCTGACGGGTACTGAGACAGACTCTGTAAGGGAAATCTCGCTTGCTATCGAAACTGCATATAGCGAAAATGCCTTCCAGCAAAAAATAATAGAGATGGGTGGAGAACTTAAATGGCTCGAGGTAAAAGAGAATCTAAGTAATCAAGAAGCCTTTCAGATGAACACAAGTGCGATGGATGAAGCGCAGGTTTTTCGATATGACGGAGCACTTCAAAGTCTATTCGGATATATGCTCTTTTTTGTGTTTTACACGATTTCCACTAATGTTCAATTTATATTGGAGGATAAGCGAACTGGCGTATGGAATCGCTTAAAGCTAGCATCTATTAGTAGATTCCAATTGTATTTTGGCCATTTATCCTTTAGCTTTATAATTGGGCTTCTGCAAATGCTTTTAGTTATTTTGGTTTTTCGATTTGTAGTAGGAACCAATATGTACGGAGCACTTTTGGAAGTAATTCTAATAACGAGTATTTATGTATTATTAGTTTTAGCTGTATCATTGCTAATCATTTCTCTTGTCAAAACAGTTAGCCAAAGCGGAGTAATTATCTCGTTACTGGCAGTTGCCTTTGCCATGATAGGAGGTGCTTATTGGCCTCTTGAAATAGTACAATCGGAAGGTCTTTTGGCCATGAAATGGCTCTCTCCAATCTACTATGCAATGGAAGCATTAAAAAGGATTACCATATATGGGGAAACCTTAGGTGCTGTTTCGACGTACTTATGGATGATGCTACTATTTGCGGCTACGTTAATATCGGGAGCAATATATCTTTTAGAGAAGAAATCAGAACGTGGCCATTCAATTGAGTAAAAAGGAGGATGGGTATGTACTGGTGTAAAATAGCAAGATCTGAAAAAGAATTTGAAGCTATAGCTAGATTAAATTATGAAACATTTGTAGAAGAGATTCCACAGCATGAACCAAATCCAAGTGGGATGAGAGTTGATCCATTTCATCATGAAAATGTCTACGTGATTGTGTTAAAAGATCAAGAGCTTGCTGGAATGGTCGCCTTTAGAGCGGAGCGACCATTTTCTTTAGACAAGAAGCTAGGACCGGTGGAGAATATTCTGCCGGAAGATGCGCTTCAAGGAATGCTTTGTGAGGTTCGTTTACTGGCAGTAGATAAAAAACATCGCAATGGGCGTGTGTTTTATTATTTAGCTAGGGCGTTATCTGACTATGCATATGAGAATGGGTATGGTGCGGCTGTTATATCTGGTACGGTAAGGGAGCAAAAGCTTTACAACCAATTAGGCTTCGAACCGTTTGCTGCCCCAGTAGGAGCGGAGGGTGCTCTCTATGTACCAATGGTGTTGACAAGAGAGCGTTTTGATAATTCGGTAGCTGCGCGCTTTAAGCAGAAAAGGCATTCCTTTTATCCTGGCCCAGTTCATCTAACTGCACCAATCCAAATGGCTTTTCAAGAAGAACCAATTACTCACCGTTCTCATGAATTTGAAGTTATGCTCGAACGTGTGAAAAGCAGACTTTGTCAAATGAGTGGCACTAAACATGCTCATCTACTAGTGGGCAGTGGTACATTAGCGAATGAAGCGATGATAGCTCAATTGAAGGTATTAGATGAAAAAGGCTTGATTTTGACGAACGGAGCTTTTGGAGAGCGTCTTGAAAAGCAGGCGATGCGATGGGGACTAGAATATAATGTGTTGAGCTATGTATGGGGACAGACCTATCATCTAGAAACAATTGAAAGAAAACTATCTTCCGGCAATTATAGTTGGTTACTCATGGCTCATGGTGAAACTTCCACAGGAATGCTAAATAATTTAGATGAACTACAAGTAATCTGTAAACGCTATAACGTGTTGCTGTGTGCAGATTGTGTGAGTTCATTTGGTTCTCTACCGTTTTCAATGGAAGGGGTATATTTGGCAACTGGAGTTAGTGGAAAAGCGATAGGTTCTATGAGTGGCTTGTCTTTTGTATTTGCTAACTCAGAAATAGTATCCTGTGAGCGAATTCCAACTTACTTGGACATAGGTTTAACAACAAATTCTGCTATTCCTTTTACAATGCCATCTCAATTCATCCTTAGCCTAGAAAATGCATTAATGGCCTATGATAATGGACAAAGATATAAGCTATTACATAAACGCTGGATGTTTATCGAGGAAGAAATAGAAAGGCTCGACATAGAACTTTTTACAAATCATAACTATCCAATGATTTTCACTATCCAGGAAAAGGAATTCCCATACCTTGCCGAGGATGCTAGAATGTCCGGCTTCGACCTGCACTACAGAAGTGATTATCTAAAGGAAAAGGGACTTATACAAATCTCTTGTATCCAGCCTGATTTCGAGCTTGCTTGGACTAAGTTTGTAAAATGGTTTGCTAATTATCGTTTATATCATGATAGTGAACAACAAAGCAGCCTGAATTGAGATGTTTTATTCAGATATGACTCTTTTGGGTGTGTTTATGACCGGATAGCGCGGAGTTATGACCGGATAGAAAAATTTATGACCGGATAGCGTGGAGTTATGACCGGATAGAAAAATTTATGACCGGATAGCGTGGGTTATGACCGGATAGAAAAATTTATGACCGGATAGCACGGAGTTATGACCGGGTAGAAAAATTTATTGTCGGATAGAGTGGAGTTATGATTGCATAAAAAAAATTATGACCGTTCAATGAAAAGGCCGGCTCTTCTCTATGAAAGCCGGCCTTTTTCTTTATTTGTCGCATAGCACAACAGGAGGATGGAGTAATTTTTTAATCTGTTACGATTTGTTTGTAAGTTTCCTGTATGAAAGTTTTGTAAGGAGTGTCAGGCATTTCTTTTATAAGATCGAGTGCTTTTTGGGCAAATGCTTTTGCTTTCTCTGTTTGACCAATTGCTGTATAGCATAAGGCTAGATAAGCATCCTTTTCATAAAAAATTGATAAATCAATAGGATGGTTAATAACATCCTGTATTACTACCTGCTCCAGTTGTTCGATTGCTTCTTCAAATTGTTTTAAACCGTAAAAGGTTTTTCCTCTTTCTAATAGAAAGTAGTGAGTAAACAACTTGTCTTTTTCTAAATTATACGTTTTAAATAATTTGTCTGCTTCTTCATATTGCTTCTTATAAGAATTCAGGTAATGGGTTTTTACAAAAAAGGAGAAACGTTCTGCATCTATGTCGTCTGCAAAAACTCCATAAGCTTCTATTTTTTTTAAATAGTATTCTATTTTTTCCTCATCCCTGCTCATCATGGCATGGGCTGCCGCGATTCTATAAAGGTCATCTAAGTGGTAAAATGTTTTATTTTCTTTAGAATACTCAATTGCTTGATCCATAAGCTTTAATGCTGATTCATGGTCGCCTATTGCGTAGTAAAGCGCTGTTTCTACATAGTCAAAGTCAAGTCGAGAGACGGGGTCCATCCAAATTCCTTTTTTCTCTAAATCAGCACGTTCTTCTTGAAGGATGTTTAAGGCTTCCTGATATTTATGTTCTTGGAATTTAACTGCCGTTCGTACGATTCCAATTTTAGCTCTCCTAGCAGTGATATTTAATTTTTCATATATTTCTGCAGCCTGGTTCAACGGTTCTTCCCAGTCTTTTTTGTGTGCTTGGTGTTTACAGCGGCTATACATTTCTAGCAAGCGAGCAGATTCATATCCCTGACCTAGCTTGGGCAAATAAGGCTCGACTAAATGTATTAATTGCTCATATTCATCGGATAGAACATCATAGTTTGTATTGAAAAGTATTTCAGCCTTCTCTAAAACTTCTCGTAATTCATGACCACTTACTTCTTCTAATAACTCGGATACTTCCACATTCAACTGATTCGCAATGTATTGTAGGCTTTCCATGGAAGGCTTTGCCTTATTATTTTCAATTAGACTGAGCATTCCTTTTGTTAACTCAGTACCTGCAAGAGCCTCTAGAGTCATCTTTTGTTGTTTTCTTAATGTACGTATTCGCTCTCCAAGCGTCTGCATAACTTCACCTCATTTATCGTTAGTTTAATTATATTAAACTTTTTGTTGTAATGGAAGAATGAATATGATATTATTTGTTTAATAAAATTAAACTTTTAGTTTTTTCAGAACTATTTAGGGTGAAATTGAAAAGGCTAAACAAAGGGGAAATAGTTATGGAAGAGGTTTTAAAGTTAAAAAAAGCGACGTATCATTTGTGGACATTTACCATTAGCAAGCTCCTATCGACTTTTGGTGCACAAGTATATGCATTTGCTATCAGTTTTTACATTCTACAGTTAACCGGATCTGCAACTAGCTTTGCTGCAAATCTAATCTGTAGTATTTTACCAAGAACTCTACTGGCTCCATTTGCAGGCTATGCAGCCGATAAATATTCTAGAAAGGCCATTATAATTGGTGCTCAAATCGCTGCATCACTTGCAATAGGTGGATTATTAATCGTCAGTTTAACAACAGAGTTATCATTGTTTGCAATTTACACAACAACGGTTATTTTATCCATAACATCGACGTTTTCTGGAGTAACATTTAGTTCTTCTATGACAGGATTAGTAGATGAGTCAAGAATTCAAAAAGCAATGTCTCTAAACCAAATGTCGATTTCCTTTGCAGCAATCGGAAGCCCAGCGGTTGGAGGTATATTATACGGTACAGTGTCTATGCCGGTTTTTCTACAAATTTATTTAGCTGCGTCTATTATAGCCGTGATTTTAGAATCCACGATGAACTTTAAATTATTTGCTACAAGAAAAGAAGTAGTAGAAGGGGCACCAAAGGAATCCATGTTACAAAGCATCAAAGAAGGATTTTCTTATCTTATGAAGCAGCCTATATTAAAAATTATGATTTTCATCTCATTGATAGTTAACTTTTTGTTTGGAGCATTTCAAGTGGGATATTCGTTTATTCTAATCGAAAAATTAAAACTTGACCCTGTCCATTTTGGCTATACAGAAATGGCCTTTGCCATTGGAATGCTGCTAATGTCTATTTACTTCTCCAGCACAAAGGAGTTAAAATACCCATTCCTTGTATCGAAGTGGAGTATAATTGCAACTGGAATTTTATTAGGGGCCATTGCTACACCACTATTAGTTAATATGTCATATTTTGTGACCACTCTATTTTACATCGTAGTCTTATTTGCTTTTGGGGTATCTATGATTGTCACCAATACGCCAATAATGGTCATGATGCAAAAAACGATTGATGATGATTACAAAGGGAGAGTATTTTCTATTTTAGAAACAGGATCCATGGCGTTAATGCCACTTGGGATGGTTATCTTTGGGTTTCTGTATGATGTGCTAGCGGCAGAGCTTATCTTAATCGTGTCAAGCATCCTCCTAATAGCGATTGTATTAGTGCTTGCAAGACCGTCCGTCATTAAATTAGCACATCCTGAGCTTTCGAAAGGTAGAGAAGACGCTTCTCCAGAACCTCAGCCGGAGTAAGAAATTGACAGCCGTGATATGGGCAAGGTGCGAAGCTGGGAAACACGAATATTTGTAAGTCTGTTGATTGGAACGGCAGGCGGCGACTCCTGTGGGAGAGTGAGGAAGATAAGCCATTATTAACTGGTCGCGAGTTTCGATGATGGCTTTCGCTCGCCGGAAATCATTATTCGCTCTTCATTAGTAGTGTTTTCTCACATAAATAGAATCAGCTTCTTTTAAAATAAAAAATGCCAAGGGAAATAACTCCTTGGCATTTTCCTATACTGTTCTTTTTAATGTTTTAGTTGATTTGCGATAACCAAAAATTAAACCAATTGCTAGAATCGCGAGAATACCAGATAAAACATAAATATTATCCGGCTGTTTAGTGAATAACCATGCGAATAAAAGCGGACCGATAATGCGTCCCAGATTATCCATTGAGTAAGTCATTCCAGCTGCTGTTCCATATCGACCACCAGATTCCTTAGAGGTCAGCGATACAATAGTAGTTCTTGCAAGGGCGTTACCTGCGGTGAATACGCAAAGGGAAAACCCTGCCCAAAAAATATTAGTTGTAAACACTGTCATAACTAATCCGATAGCCGTAACGATTTGTGCATATATCAACCAGGTTGTCTCCGTTCCATTCTTGATCCGTCGAACGACTCCTCCTTGAATTGCTGCATCGACAAATCCACTGAACATGAATAGATAGCCAATTTGTAAAGGTGTTATAGAGACTCTTTCAATTTGAAATAACTGAAAGGTTGCCTCTAAGCCTGCTAGCAGGAAAGTAACCATGAAGGAGAATAGGAATAAGTATTTAATGCGATAGGACCACAAACTTAAAGCTCCCTTAGGAAGTAACGCGCGTTTGTTAGCTTCACCAGTACGTGTAGGTTCTTTTAAAATTATCAAAGCATAAACAAAAATAACTAACAATAGAATAGCGGAGACGATAAACGGAGTTTCTAAGCTTATATGTCCTAAAACTCCTCCAATTGCTGGTCCAAAGATAAACCCTAATCCAATAGACATCCCCATGAATCCCATATACTTATTACGATTTTCTTCATCCGATAAATCTGCTATAAAACCAGTTACTGCTGTATAAAGCGCCCCTGAAAATAATCCACCTACTACACGAGAGAGGTAGAGCATGAACAATGAATCAAAAAATAAGGAAAATAACCAAAAGCTTAAACTAAAACCAACTAAACCTATTAAAATGAGCATTTTACGTCCAATTCGGTCAGATAGCATTCCCCATAAAGGAGCTGTGAAAAAGGACGCCAAAGCGTAGACTGTCAGTAATCCTCCTACATGCACCTCGTTGTAGTTTTCTTGGAGTATAACCTCAGGTAATACGGGGATAATAAGCCCGAAACCAAGATAGACCAAAAATTGGACTGACATTAATATAAAGAGAGATTTTTTCATTGTAAAACCTGCTTTCTCAAACCATATCCTTTATATTACATCTTTCTTCAGGATTTTTCATCTCGAAATGGTGCAGAGAAAATGAGGTATTATCAAAAAAGCTACCCTATTTTTACAAGGATAGCTCCACCTGTTTAATAACTTCTTGGTTCGGATATACTTTGTATAGCTTCGGAAACTTCTTGAATATGAGGAAAAGGAAAGGCTAAATCTGCAAGGGATACAAAGCCTACTAAAGTCCCATCCTCCACAACGGGGAGTCGACGAACCTGATTTTCACCCATCACATTAGAAGCATCTACTGTAGTATCCTGTGGTGAAACAGAAATGACTGATTTAGTCATGACTTCTTCCACTTTACATTTAACGTCTTTAGCAACAGCTCGGGTTACAATATCGCGGTCAGTTATCATCCCAACGAGTTTGTTTTTGCTTACTACAGGTAAACAACCGATATCCAATGAACGCATTTGCTCGGCAACTTCGTTCACGTAATCTTGGGGACTACACGTAACCACTTGCTTGCTCATTACATCTTGTACAATCATCGATATCACTCCTTTAAAGGTTATGATGGTTTACAATTGCGTAAAATATGTAATAAAAATGAAAGGTTTAGACTATGTAAAAAGTGGTATGATAAGGTAAGAATAAATAAAAATAAAAGAAACTTTTTAAATATAAATTCGTAATAATAATTGGAAGGGACTGAGGTGGATTGGCTAAGGAAGTTGATTTAAAGAAAATTGTAAGTAATCTATCGAAACTTGGTGTGACTGTTACAATGACAAAATCTAGACTTGAAATGCTTAAGGCTTTATCACCACCAGCACAAAGTCCACATGTGCACTCCTAAAAAAAGAGAGACTTGTAAATTCGTTTAAAACGAACGCTCAAGTCTCTTTTTTTATGTGGAAAGAGGAGGCTAACACCGCAGTATGCAGCGAGCCTCCTCTGTAATTTATTCATCCTCGTTTTTAGCGAACATATAAGTTTTATGATGGAACTTCATACTAAATACTAAACCAATGGCGAGCATATTACCCATAAGCGAACTACCACCATAGCTTATAAATGGTAAAGGTATCCCAGTTATAGGTAGCAGTTGAATTGTCATGCCGATATTCTCGAACACATGGAAAGTAATCATCGCAATAATTCCTGCACACACATACGTGCTGTACATATCCTTAAGCTGTAAAGTAATTTTCGTTAGATGATAGATAAGTAAAAAGTAAAGACTGATTACGACACTGGCACCGACAAAGCCATATTCTTCTCCGATAACGGCAAAGATAAAGTCTGTATGATTTTCAGGTACATATACTACCCGACCACCATATCCTTTACCGAAAACTTCTCCTGATCCAATAGCATTCAATGCGCTTATTAGATGCATTCCTTCATTAGAAGCATATGAATATGGATCTATCCAGGAATAGATACGAGCAAATTGGTAAGGTTCGAAGTTGAAATGCTTGGCAAGGAAATCCTGCGCATACAAGGCCATCCACAACAAAAATCCGCCAATGCTAGCTCCACCTAAAAATAAAGGTAAAATAATTTTCCATGAGATTCCTGCTACGACGATTAACGCAGCGGTAATGGCTAAGAAAACTAAGGATGTACCTAAATCGGGCTGAAGCATGATAAAAGCTAAAGGTATTATTAAGGTTATTCCTATTTTCCCCAACAAAATAAAGTCTGTTTTAATTGTTTTCATCGCATACTGTTCATGATGATAGGTTATAAGGCGAGCTAATCCTAAAATATAAAAGGTCTTCATAAATTCGGCTGGCTGAATGTCTCCTATCGGTAAATGAAACCAGCTTTTTGCTCCATTCCGCGGTTCTACTAATGACAAGCTGTCTGGAAGTATAGCGAGAAGGGCTAATAGGAAAACTCCTATTCCGAATATATACCAAGCCATCTTTTTATATTGCTCAGGCTCAAAAAACATAACTAATCCAATAATAACGCAACCAACTAAATACCAAAAAAGCTGCTTCGATACAAAGTTATAGCTTGCATATTGACCTGTAGTCTGAGCTGAAGAAATAGCTAACAAGCTAACAATTAAAAATAATAATATTATAAAAGCTAATGTCCAATCGAAGCGATCAGCGAAGCCTTTTTTATTTTCCATAAAAATCACCTAGATTTCTTTCTAATTACAAATTTTTGTTACATTTTCCCTCTCTTAAATCGAGGGAAACACACTTTTTCTATTATAGCCTAAATACTCGCTTTTTGCTTGTGAGTAATATAGACGATATTACAAAAACAGTTGTTTCGTTTAAATGAAATTATGCTAATATATATCTTATATGAGGAGTGAATTCAGTGGCTAAAAAAGAGAGAGATATAGATGATTATTTAGCTCATCTATATGTTCATACAAATGAGATAGAGCATTTTGCATTATTTAGTGGGATTTCAGTTCAACAATTTTTGAAGTTTACTGATTTGCCCTTCCTATTATTGTTAAAGCATCGATATGAAGATTCTTCTTTTAATATGCATACGCAAATGGAGTTCATAGGAAAAAATCAATATGCACACTTTTTAAAGGAAATGGCTGAAAAGTCCTTTTCGCTGTGTTTATTAGATTTCTCGGATGAACGAAAATTAAATATGCTAACGCCACAGGAACAAGCTGAACTTTTATATATAGCTCACAAGAAGGAAGCTTTTCGCTCACCATTCTATCATCATCTTCAAAATCGATTTGTTTATATGACTGATGAGGATCAGCATATTACTAAAATATATTTTAGAGATCATGAAGATTTTTATTATTTAATTGCTGACTGGTTTAACCAACAGATTAAAGATAAAACAAAATCTACTGCATTTTGGAGAAAAAAGAATAACGTTATATTGCCAGAGCTTTCCTCTACCACAGTGGAGAGGTATACAGACTTTTATGAGGACGGAGTAATTATGTCTTTATTCCGAAGTGATAAAACAAATTATGGGATTGAGATACGTTGCTTACCGGAAAATATTTTCCCGGATGAGGTGCTAGAGGATATTAAGCACCATATAAAAAGACCATATGATTTCATAATAGAAGTATAAGGGAACGCTTTTGCTACATTTCGTTGCAAAAGCGTTTATTATGTATATGAGGTGATTGAGATTGGCTTGGATTCTACTAGTAATTGCAGGATTAACTGAAATCATATGGGCGATTGGTTTAAAGGAAGCGCATGGCTTCACAGAGCTAGTCCCGTCCATCATCACAATATTATTTCTTATAATAAGCTTTTTTTTATTCGCGAGGGCGATGAAGACGATTCCAATAGGAACTGCATATGCTATATTTACCGGAATAGGAGCTGCCGGCACGGCGATTGTCGGAATTCTTTGGTTTAATGAACCAGTTAGTATAGGGAAAATTGTGTTTTTATGTATATTACTCTTCGGCATTATAGGTCTGAAGCTAAGTGATACCGAGGAGGTGGAATAATGGAATGGATTACACTAATTGCTGCGGGATTATTTGAGGTGGCCTTTGTTATTTGCATGAAGCTCTCCAATGGCTTTACAAACAAAAAATTTACAGCCCTTACCATTATTTCTGCTTCTTTAAGTTTCTTTTTACTATCGTTGGCTTTAAGGGATATTTCTGTGGGTACAGGATATGCAGTGTGGACTGGAATAGGAGCAGCGGGAAGTGTGTTAGTCGGTATGTACTTCTTTAACGAAAAGAAGAGCCGTCTGAAATTATTCTTTTTAAGCTGTATTATATTTGGAGTCGTAGGTCTTAAACTTTTTGGCTAATGGTTCATGTATTAATATTAGAAGTGATAAAATAGAAATATCCAAAACGTGGAGGTAACAAGTGATGAAATTGAAATTAGGATTATTATATGGTGGGAAATCTGCAGAACATGAGGTTTCTTTATTAACAGCAAGAGCAGTTTCTCAAGCAATTGATTTTGATAAATATGAAGTATACCCCGTCTTTATCTCAAAGGAAGGAGAATGGAGAAAGGGTCAAAAGCTATTAGGTCCTGTGGAAACAGTAGAAACACTTCAATTTGGGGATGATACAGGGAAAGCGAATGACATAACTAGCTTCCTGCCGGCGGAGAACTCTGCACAAGAGCTTGATGCATCGACTGGTAATGAAGGATTAGATGTGATATTCCCGTTGCTTCACGGCCCAAATGGAGAGGATGGTACCGTTCAGGGATTACTAGAAGTATTGAACTTGCCATATGTGGGAAATGGAGTATTAGCTTCAGCTGCTGGAATGGATAAAGTAGTTATGAAGCAACTTTTTGCACAAGCAGGTTTAAAGCAGGTTCCTTTTGTACATTTCATCCGTAAAGAGTGGAAAAACAATCAAGCGTTATTACTTGAAAAGATTGAGAGCAGCTTGAAGTGGCCATTATTTGTCAAGCCAGCTAATCTAGGCTCTAGTGTTGGGATAACGAAAGCAAATAATCGTGAGGAACTAATAAAGGCAATCGACCTTGCTTTTAAATATGATCGTAAAATCCTAGTAGAACAAGGTATTGTAGCTCGTGAAATAGAAATGAGTGTTTTAGGAAATGACACGCCAAGATGTTCGGTTGCTGGAGAAGTATTACCAACGAAAGACTTCTATGATTACTCTGCAAAATATATAGATGGCACTACAAACTATGCTATTCCAGCAAAAGTATCGGATAGATTGCAAAAATCATTAGAGGATGCTGCAATTCGTGCATTCAAAGTGTTAGACTGCTCTGGATTGGTTCGCGCAGATTTCTTTGTTACGGATACAGAAGAGGTATTAATCAATGAAGTGAACACGATGCCTGGCTTCACACCAATTAGCATGTATCCAAAGCTTTGGATGGCTTCTGGCTTATCATACTCAGACCTAATCGAGGAGTTAATATCACTAGCTATCGAACGCTATGAGGAAAAACAGCAGCTTGAGCATTCAAAGGACGGAGAGTGACTAAGTTGAAAAAGACATTAGCACAAATTGCAAAGTGGTTAGGATTAGAACAGCCAACTAGTAACCCTGTAGTTACAGGGGTATCTATTAATACACGCACATTAAGACGAGGAGATTTATTTATTCCCTTTCGTGGTGAGAATGTGAATGGTCATAAATTTGTAGAGGCTGCATTTGAAAATGGAGCAGCTGCAGCATTTTGGTTAAAGGATGAGCCGAATCCTCCGAAGGATGTTCCCTTACTCTTTGTAGAAAGTAGTGAAGAGGCACTTCAGCAGATGGCTCGAGCTTATCGGTCTGAGCTTTCTACGGTATTTATAGGAATCACGGGCTCTAACGGTAAAACTTCCACAAAGGACTTGCTAGCAGGTATGCTTACCCCTTACTTCCGAGTGAAGAAAACAGAAGGAAATTTTAACAATGAGCTAGGTCTTCCTCTTACTATTCTTTCTTTAGAGGAAGATACCGAGTATGCAGTACTTGAGATGGGTATGAGCTCTTTCGGAGAAATAGAGTTCCTTTCTAATATGGCAAAACCGACATACGCAGTTATAACTAACATCGGAGAGGCACATATGCAAGATCTAGGTTCTCGTGAAGGTATTGCAAAAGCAAAATTTGAAATTATTTCTGGTTTAGCCAAGGACGGACTACTTGTTTATGATGGTGATGAACCGCTTTTGAAACCATTCATATCAAATGTTCCCGAGCTAAACACTAAATCTTTTGGCACTGATGAGTTAAATGATTTACGTATTGAACAGGTGACTTTTACAGAACAGGGAAGTAGTTTTATGGTAAGTGGTGAGCTAAACGAAGAAATGACTATACCTGTTCTTGGGGAGCATCAGGTGAAAAACACCTTGGCAGCTATACTGATTGGGAAGGAAATTGGACTGTCTGCCCAGCAAATGCGTGAGGCATTAAAGCAAATCGTACTGACAGATATGCGAATGCAGGTCATCGAAGCAAAGAATGGCAGTATCTTTATAAACGATGCCTATAATGCGGCGCCAACTTCTATGAAAGCTGCCATTCACTTTCTAGAAAAATCGACTATTAAACCAGATAAGTGGTTAGTGCTAGGGGATATGCTAGAGCTTGGTCCAAATGAAAAATCATTCCATGAAGAAATTAGTCATTCGATTTCCAATGAGGTATTCTCTGGTATTTGTTTATTTGGTCCACGTATGAAATGGTTATATGACCAGCTAGCAGATAAATTCAGTGAACAACAGCTAAAATGGGTGGAAGATGATTATGAATCGCTTATATCTTTTTTAAATTCAAACATTAAGAAGGATTCTATTGTTTTAGTGAAGGGTTCAAGGGGAATGAGATTAGAAAAGGTTATTGAACCCTTTCAAAAATAGTAGCTATAGGAGAGTAGGTCTTACATGAAAACAGGAATACTTTGCATACATGGTTTTACTGGAGGTCCATACGAGGTGCAGCCTTTCGTGGACTACTTGGAAGCAAATACAGACTGGCAAATTGTAGTTCCTACTCTTCCTGGTCATGGAGAAATTTTAGAATTAAAAAGCTTAACCGCCGAATCGTGGATGATGGCTGCCGAACAGGCACTGCGTATGCTTCAAAAGGAAGTAAATCGTGTGTATGTAGTTGGCTTTTCTATGGGCGGAATTATTGCCATTTATTTAGCTCTGCGCTATAAAATTGATAAAATGGTTTTATTAAGTGCTGCCGCAAAATACATAAATCCAGCACAGCTGTTACATGATATAGGGGACGTAGCAAAAAAAATAGTGGAAGGTAAGTCTGAAGAAAATACACTTTTCCAAATCTATAGTAAAAAGCTACGTGCAACCCCTATTCCAGCAGCTTTAGAATTTGTACGCCTGGTTAAGATGGTAGAACCCTATTATGAGCAAATTACTATCCCTGTATGTCTAGTCCAAGGGAAAAAGGATGGTATAGTTCCTTATACGGCAGCGCCCTTCTTATTTGACCACATTAAATCTACAAACAAGCAGCTAATCTTTTCGGATAGCGGAAAGCATCATATTTGCTATAGCGATGATTGTCAGAATTGGTTTCCACAAGCTCTTGCATTTTTAAGGGAAGAAGTGCAGGAAAAGATTTGTTAACTACTGGATATAAATTCGAATTCATTGCAACTAGCAAAATTGCATGCTATACTACGTTTAGAACAATGGATACATTTTGTGTGAAGACTCTTCAGCGTTTATTGAAGAGTACTTTTTTTTGAACATAACGGTTTGTTTACGCAAGAATTAACGAACCGCTCGGCAAAAGACCGGGCTTTCCCTTTATATAAGACCCCTCTGATCTAAAACCACAGAGAATTTTAAGTAACGGAAACGTTCCTCGTATAGGCTCGAATTTGCCAATTTCATCTGAAAATGTAACCATTTGTCAAAACAGAACAAAAAGGAGATTAAAATTTTGACAAATTTTTCAGAATTAAATATTAGCGCTTCTACACTAAAATCCGTACAACGAATGGGATTTGAAGAAGCTACACCAATCCAAGAAGGTACTATTACTCATGCTATGGAAGGCCGCGATATTATTGGCCAAGCACAAACAGGTACTGGTAAAACTGCCGCTTTCGGTATTCCGATGATTGAAAAAATTGACCCTAAAAACCCTAATATCCAATCTTTAATCATTGCTCCAACACGTGAACTTGCAATTCAAGTTTCTGAAGAGCTATATAAATTGGGCTATGATAAAAAAGTTCGTTTACTTTCTGTATACGGAGGACAAGAAATTGGCCGTCAAATCCGTGCACTTAAAAACAAGCCACAAGTAATCGTTGGTACACCTGGTCGTATCCTTGACCATATTAACCGTCGTACTTTAAAGCTTGATCAAGTAGAAACATTAATCTTGGACGAAGCTGATGAAATGTTAAACATGGGCTTCATTGATGATATCAATACAATTTTAGAAAGTGTTCCAGACAATCGTCAAACTTTATTGTTCTCAGCAACTATGCCGGGACCAATTCGTAAAATTGCTGATAAATTCATGAAAGATCCAGTTGAAGTAAAGATTAAATCAAAAGAAATGACTGTTGAAAATATTGAGCAGTTCTATGTAAAAGCTACAGAGCGTGAAAAATTTGATTTCCTTTCAAGAATCTTGAACGTTCATCAACCAGAGCTTGCAATTATTTTTGGACGCACTAAACGTCGTGTAGACGAGCTTGCAAATGCCTTAAGTATTCGTGGCTACTTAGCTGAAGGAATTCACGGAGATTTAAGCCAAGCGAAGCGTATGTCTGTCTTGAAGCAGTTCAAATCAAACAAAATTGACATTCTTGTTGCAACAGATGTGGCTGCTCGTGGATTAGATATCTCAGGCGTTACTCACGTTTATAACTTTGATATTCCACAAGATCCAGAAAGCTATGTTCACCGTATCGGTCGTACAGGACGAGCTGGTAAAAGTGGGATTGCGGTAACATTTGTTACTCCAAGAGAAATGGGCTACCTGCGCATTGTAGAAGACACTACGAAAAAACGTATGACAGCTCTTCGTCCACCAAGCTCAGATGAAGCATTAGTTGGACAGCAACGTGTAGCAATTGAAGCTCTTACTGAAATTATTAACAAAAATGACTTAGGTGACTATCGTACACTTGCAGCAGAAATGCTTGAAAAGCACGAAGCTATTGATGTAGTTGCAGCAGCAATTAAATCAATGACAAAAGAGCCAGACGATACACCAATCTCACTTTCTGAAGAACGCCCATTACCTGCTCGTAGAGAGCGCAGTGGTGGCGGACGCAGCGGTGGCGGCGGATACAAAGGTAACCGTAGCGGCGGAGGACGTAGTTCATCAAGTCGTGGAAGTGATCGCGGATCTTCTCGTACAGGTGGCAGTTCACGTCCAAGCGGCCGTCGTAGCAGCGGACCACGTGACGGTTCTACTCAACGTAGCACAAGAACTCGTTCACCACGTAACGAAGGCTAATTCTAAAAAATATAAAGGTGAATCCAATTTATTGGATTCACCTTTTTTTATACATAAGCAGTATTGCAACGGCCTAATACCACGAAACGTGTCATTTGATAAAAGCAGAATTCATTAATGCTTTATCTTGTATTTATAAATAAAGAAAAATTATGAACTCAATGTATGATAAAATGAAACATTTCCCTTTCACTTTCGTATACAATGACAAGAGAAGAGGTGCATAAGAATGAGAAGAGAACCGATTAACCGAATTTCCGTAAAAGGTTTAAGAGTTTGGAGAATTTATGGCATAATCCAGACCCTAATTGTTTTGTTATTAGGGATAGGGACAGGAGTTATCAACTACTTTACCGGAAATTATATATGGTTATACATAGTGGCAGGAGCAGTAGTATTGCTTGTCGGATATTTATTAATTTACTTATTTCCAAAGGTAAGATGGAGTAGATGGAGATACGAAGTAAGGGATCAGGAAATCGAGCTGCAGCACGGATTGTTTGTAGTAAAGAGAACACTGGTACCAATGGTTAGGGTGCAACATGTAGATACTGAGCAAGGACCAATTTTACGAAAGTATGATTTAGCTTCTATCACAATTTCTACAGCAGCAACAAGTCACACTATCCCCGCGTTAATAACGGAGGAAGCAGATGAATTGCGCGGAAGAATATCAGTGCTTGCAAGGGTGGCGGAAGAAGATGTCTAAAGAAAAGTATAAGCTTCATCCGATTTCAGCCTTGATTAATTTTGTAAAAGTGTTAAAGGAAATGATTCTTCCATTAATCGTTTTATTGGTGGTGAATGGTTTTGGAGACGATTCAAACTTTTGGTCTGGACTTTTCACATATGGAATTTATGCAATAGTACTTTTATTCATGTTAGTGAGTGGAATTATCAAGTGGAAGAGATTCCGCTATTGGTTTGAAGATGGAGAACTCAGAATAGAATATGGACTTTTTGTAAAGAAAAAGCGTTATATCCCTTTTGACCGTATTCAAAGCCTCAACTATACAGAAGGTATTTTCCATAGACCTTTTGGATTGGTTAAGGTAAAAGTAGAAACTGCAGGAGGAGGGCCAACAAAGGAGGCCGACGCTGAGCTCACTGCGATTAGTAAGGAAGCTGCAGAACAAATAAAAAAAGAGATAATGCTGGCTAAAAGTCAAGAAACTCCAATTCTAGAAGAGGGAATAGAGATTACAGAAACCATGAAGGAAGAAAAAAAGCCAATCTTTCGTATGTCTACAAAGGAACTGTTGGTTCTAGCAAGTACCTCAGGTGGAGTAGGTGTATTCTTTTCTGGTCTTGCAGTATTTGCATCCCAGTTCTCTGAATTGATACCTTACGAGAGAATTTATAATGAGATTATGATCTTCATTAAATTTGGTGTACTCATGGTAGCGTTAGTTGTTTTCTCTGTTTTACTCGTTGCATGGGCAGTTTCTGTCTTGCTAACTTTCATCAACTATTATGATTTTACAATTAGAATAGAGGATGAGGAGATTATTATTACTAGAGGGCTTCTAGAGAAAAAGAAAATCACCATTCCTTTAACGCGCATACAAGGAATACGCTTAGTAGAAAATCCCCTTCGTCAGCTCACTGGATATGCCACGGTAACTGTAGATAGCGCGGGAGGATCAATGGCAGAAAAAGACGAAACGATTCGTCTGCTTCCATTAATAAAAAAAACAGAAATAAATCCTATTTTAGAAGAGATTTTTCCGGAATTTCAGCTACAGCCTAGCTTTCAAAGAGTTCCAAACAAATCTAGAAAGTTTTTCTATCGCTTAGACTTGCTGTGGATTATACCTATAGCCGCTGCAGTCATTTACTTCTTTTATCCATATGGATTATTATCTCTTCTATTAATACCTGCTAGTTTTGGCTTAGGAGTTTGGCAAAAGAAAACTGCCGGCTTTTATATAGAGGAAACACAGTTAGTCGCTCAATATCGATTATTTAGTAGAGTGACCGTTTGGATGGAAAAGAGACGAATTCAGTCTATGACTGCTCGAACAACATATTTTCAAAAGAAATCAGATGTTGCATCTATAGTGGTGACCATTAAATCTGGAGTTGGAGGGGCAGAAACAGTGATTCCCCACATAGAAAAAGTGGATTCGGAAAAACTATTAAGCTGGTATGAACCAACACGAAAATCTAAAACAATCATAGAAAAAGAACAGTCCGAATAAGGGCTGTTCTTTTCATTTCATCTTATGAGATTTTTTATGATTTACTATACTACTGTATACGGATTTTTCTTTTTCTTCTTCCAAGAGCCAATTCGCTTAGGATGAAAGAAAACCATTCCTAGGACAAAACCAGTGATTAATCCACCAATATGTGCGGTCACACCTACATTCGGCTGTAGGAACGAGAGTATGACACCGATAACGATGATTGGAATAATGATTTGTCTAAGCTGTGGTAACAAGTGCTTCGTGTAATGGACTAATGCCGCAAACGCGCCTAAAATTCCATAGATTGCCCCACTGGCACCAAGACTTGCGTAGTTCCAGTCATGAATCAAATAAGTGGCCACATTTCCGATAAAACCAGAAAGGAAGTAAATTGTTAAAAATCTTGCCTTTCCTGAAAGCTGCTCTAATTCCGGGCCAAATATATATAAAGAGAACATATTAAATAGTAGGTGAGCAAAACCTGAATGCAGGAACATTGGAGTGATCAGTCTCCAATACTCTCCTTCTGCAATGAGGAGGTTGACACCCATTCCAAAATAACGCAAATATATTCCATAAACCGGTATAATAGTTAACAGGAAAATAATAATATTTATAGCCAATAATGTAGATACAACAGGATATAATTTTATGTATTCTTTAAAACTTTCTCTTCTTGAAAACATACTGTCACCTCGGATTTCTTACTATATAGTATATCTTGAAAAGGCCATATTTGAAAGGAAGAACAATTATGATTATCGGTATAGGGTTAGATATAACAGAAATAAAAAAAATAGAGTCCATTTTATTAAAAACCTCTAAATTTATTCCACGAGTTTTAACGAAAAAAGAAATAGAAATAATGGAGACTTTATCATCCTCAAGGCAATTAGAATTTGTAGCAGGGAGATTTGCAGCAAAAGAAGCATTTTCCAAGGCTTTAGGCACTGGAATAGGAAAAAGTTGTAGCTTTCAGGATATAGAAATTTTAAAAGAAAGTAATGGTAAACCTGTACTATATTTTAAGGAAAAGCCTCTAAATGGCTTTGTTTCAATCACTCACACAAAAGATTATGCTGCCGCACAAGTAATTCTTCAATCATAACCGGTCGTCCACCTACATACAATGAACGAAGGCAGTGATAATAGAAAGGGTGGACAAAATTGAAGAGCCTAGTGGCTAAACTGGTAGTTTTATTTGCAATGATCCTGGTACTATCTGCATGTGGAGCTGAATCGAAGGAAGACGTAGTGAAAAAACTAAGTAACAAATGGAGTGACGCAAAAGGATATGAGCTGACCGCAGAAATGAGTATTCTAACGGGTGCAGAACCAAGAGTTTATGATGTAGAAGTTTGGCATACTAAACCTGAGTTTTATCGTGTAAAGGTCTCCGATGCTAACGCAGAAAATACTCAAATGATCGTTCGTAACGCTGAGGGAGTTTTCGTCGTAACACCAGCCCTTAACAAAACTTATAAATTCCAAAGTAAGTGGCCTTCAGAAAATAGCCAAGCTTATCTAATTGGTTCGTTGGCAGAGGATATTAAAAAAGATAAATCTGCTACTTTTAAAGAAGAAGGAGACAAATATGTATTTGAAGCAAAAACAACTAATAATCACAAAAATATGCTTCCTTCTCAAAAAATCTATATAGATAAAAAGACGTTGTTACCAACAGACGTTTCTATATTAAATGAGAACAAAGAAGAGCAGATTCATATTAAGTTTAACAAAGTCTCTCTAGGTAAGACTCGTGCTGCTGGAGATTATAAAATTGAACAAACACCAGCTGCAATGGAAGAGGGAGAAAAGGTTGAAACGTCTGCTGAGTTAGAAAGCAAGGAGTTCGAAACACATTATCCAGTAGTTAAATGGGAAAACACCCCTCTAGTAGAGGAAAAAGTGATTAAATTAGAAGACCAAAAACGTGTAGTTTTAACTTTTGGTGGAGATAAAGGCTTCACTGTGATTCAAGAATTAAGCGATCCAAATGTATCTTCCTCTATCCCTGTGTTTGCACCTGGAGATCCAGTAGATTTAGGTGTTGCTATTGGAGCAGTAACTGATCATTCCATCAGTTGGGAACAAGATGGTATGTCCTTCTTCATTGCTTCATCTAGCTTAACGAAAGAGGAAATGATCGAGGTTGCAGCATCTATGACAGTTTCTGAATTAAAATGATTATTAGTTGACGACCTCTTCTTCCGAGGAGCATAATTATGATAAAGAATTGGAAGAAGAGGTTCAGCAATGTCACAAAAATTATATAGACCGACTTTTGTAGAAGTTAATTTACAGTCAATACAAACAAATATTGCTCGACTCAAAGAGATGCTGCCTTCTTCAACAGAGGTAATTGCAGTAGTAAAAGCAAACGCTTATGGACATGGCGATATTGAGGTTGCTCGTGCTGCCATTCAAGCAGGTGCATCCATGCTAGCTGTAGCAACTCCAGAGGAAGCTTTGCATTTAAGAGATTTTGATATAAAAGAAGAGATTCTCGTCTTAGGGGCCGTACCAGTTTCCTTTTTACCTGAAGCAAGTGCCCAAAATATTACTTTAACAGCATATTCACTTGACTGGTTTTTTGCCACTAAGGGAAACGAAAAACCAGTTAAAGTGCATATAAAAATTGATAGTGGTATGGGGAGGATTGGTTTTTCAAGCACCCAGGACCTCCTGACAGCTTTAAAGTTTTTAAATGAGGAGCCAAATTCTCTAGAAATAACGGGAGTTTACACACATTTTGCAACTGCAGATGATGTGAATACGGAGTATTTTGAAAAACAAGTGAGTAGGTTTGAAAGCTTTTTAGAAGTATTTAAAGAAAAGCCTAAAATGATTCATACTTCCAATAGCGCCGCTGCTCTACAGCATCCAAGTCAAAGTTGGGATGCCGTTCGCTTTGGGATTTCAATGTATGGAATAGCCCCTTCCCCCTATTTAAATGATTATCTACCTTTCTCTTTGGAGAAATCTCTTTCCTTGCATACAGAAATTGTGCACATCAAAAAGGTTAATAAGGGAGACTCTATTGGTTACGGGGCTGCCTATACAGCGGAAACAGAAGAATGGATTGGCACATTGCCAATCGGGTATGCCGATGGCTTGCTTCGAAAACTCCACACACAAAAAGTATTGGTAGAAGGAAAAAGGGTGCCTATTGTAGGGAAAATTTGTATGGATCAATGTATGATTCGTTTAAATGGACCGGTGGATATAGGAGAGAAAGTTGTTTTACTGGGAAGACAAGGAAATGAGGAAATTAAGGTTGAAGAATGGGCAACTACGCTTCAAACAATTCCATATGAGGTATGCTGTACTCTATCTACTAGAATACCTAGAATTTATCACAAGTAAAATGTCGACAAAACGTAGTTCTTCATGCATAATTTGTCTAACCATTTCTTATTATGTCTTTTATTTCACCTCTAGTAATGGTAAGATGAAGTATATTGTCAGATAGGGAAATGTTTTGTCGGAGGTGTTTGCTGTGGTAAGTGATAAAAAGAAAAAAGAAGCGCTTATAGAGATTCCAATGCAAATGGTTAGTGAGGGAGTGCAAACTTCTAAATCATTAACTGGTAGGGAAAGCGTTGCTCGTGTACATGCAAATGAATATATGAAGAAAGGCCAGGCAAATCTTATAAGAGAAGCGATGATGAAAGGTTATGTTGAGATGTCTCATATTAACTTATCCATATGTATGGAGTGTCTACATGCGGAATATGAAGCCCAACATACGACAGAGCGACTCGTAAGTGGAGGATGAAAACTTGATCGTAAAACGTGGGGACGTTTTTTTTGCAGATTTATCACCAGTAGTCGGGTCTGAGCAAGGTGGAACTAGACCCGTACTGGTGATACAAAATGATATCGGAAATCGGTTTAGTCCGACTGTAATTGTGGCAGCAATTACCGCTCAGATACAAAAAGCGAAATTGCCGACACATGTAGAAATCAATGCAAAAGAGTATGATTTTGAACGTGATTCAGTTATATTATTAGAACAGTTACGAACTATTGATAAGTCAAGGCTTACGGATAAAATCACACACTTAGACGAAGATGTGATGGAAGAAGTCGATCATGCACTAGGCATCAGCTTAGGAATCGTAAAATTTTAAATACATAGACAAAACGCAATGTGTAGCCGACAAATACGCATTGTGTTTTTTTATTTTCTAAATTAAATCTATTTATTCTTAATCTAAATATTTTAATCCAATTAATGTTAAATGGATTTCCCCAAAATATATGTTAATGTATTCTGCATAACGGGTAGGATCTTGTTGAAGATATAATAGTGTTTCTCTATCAACTGAATGTGAAAAAGAATCTTTCGGAAATTATAAAAGATGTAAATTTCTTTAAGATTCGTTACAATATAATTACCATTAATTTTGTGAGGAGTTGGGTATACCCAAATGAACAAACAAATAGCCACGTACATTCACGATGACATCGATGAAATATTAGAAAAATGGAAAGAGAAAATGGAAGATGAAAAAGACGATCGTTTTTTTCAAATAATGTCATCCCAAGTAATTGATCATACTGCTCGTGAATTTGGGGAGTTAATGATTTCAAGTCTTACAGAGGATCATGAAACTTATACTGGAAAGCTAAATGACTTTTCTGTTCAAATTGTTCGTTACGGCTGGTCCATATCCTTTGTGTTAAAAGCATTAAATAACTTTACAGAGGTTATTTACGAAAATATGGAAATTGCAGGACACTTAAATGAAAGTAATTATAAATCTTATCGTACTATTTTAAATAACTGGTTAACACCTGTTACTCATACAATCGTTGAAGCCTACGCGAAAGTATGGGAAAAGACAGTGAACCTACAAAAAATTGCTTTACAAGAGCTTTCAGCATCACTTATCCCTGTTTTCGAGAAAATTTCAGTGATGCCTTTAGTCGGAACAATTGACACTGAACGTGCAAAGCTTATAATGGAAAACTTACTGCAAGGTGTAGTGAAACACCGTGCAGAGGTTGTATTGTTAGATATAACTGGAGTTCCTGTAGTTGATACAATGGTCGCTCATCATATTATTCAAGCGGCTGATGCAGTTCGCCTTGTTGGAGCTAAATGTTTCTTAGTAGGTATTCGTCCAGAAATTGCACAAACAATCGTTACACTCGGCATTAATCTTAATGACTTTACGACAACTAGTACGTTACAACGTGGAGTTGAACAGGCGTTAGCACTAACAAATCGAGCAATAGTAGAGGTGAACTCATAATGATGACGAGAATTCCAATCTTAAAGTTAAGAGATTGTTTAATTGTATCTATTCAATGGGAACTGGACGATCAGACAGCATTAGCATTTCAAGAGGATTTATTGGACAAGCTTCATACCACTGCTGCTAGAGGAGTGGTATTAGATTTAACACCAATAGACTTTATTGATTCGTTTATCGCTAAAGTTTTAGGAGACGTTATCAATATGTCAGGCTTAATGGGGGCTAAGGTAGTAATAACAGGAATACAGCCAGCTGTTGCTATAACATTAATTGAGCTAGGAATAAGACTTGAAAATGTAGCAACAGCTTTAGACTTAGAAAATGGATTGGAAAAACTTGAACGAGAATTGGAGGACTAATCCATTATGAATATGAAGTCTTCTGTTGACATAATAAGTGAGTGGGATATAGTTGCTGCTAGGCAGCTTGGAAGAAACGAAGCAAAAGATGCTGGTTTCGGAACAGTAGACCAAGCTAGAATTACAACTGCTATAAGCGAGCTCGCTAGGAATATATATTTATATGCAGGAAAAGGTAATATAGAGATAAAACAGATTGTAGAAGGAAATCTTAAAGGCATTTTGGTTATAGCTTCTGACGAAGGGCCTGGTATTTCTGATGTCCGTAAAGTGATGGAAGACGGATATACTACATCTGGAGGCCTAGGTGCAGGATTGCCAGGAGTAAAGCGTCTAATGGACGACTTTAAAATCGAGACTGTAGTCGGAGATGGTACAACAATCATTGCCACAAAGTGGTTGAGATAGGGGGTAAAATAAGTGCCTCAAGAGTTTAAAAAGCAGTATAAGGAAATTTTAAAACAGTATACATTAAGTCAAACAGAGCATAATTTATATGAAGGTCAAAACGTTAGTAGACAGCTTATTCAAAAAAGCATCTCTCCGGAGGAAGTTATCAGTATACATAAAGCCTCTCTTGAAGAGATTATACCAGGCTTACCGGAGGAAGTTTTACACTCGTTTGATTTTTTAATTGAAGTGATGATTAGATATGGCTTAGCTTTAAAAGAGCACCAAACCCTAATTGAGAAACAACAAAATTTTAAAATGGAAATGGATTTGGCTACAAATGTCCAACAAACATTGCTAAAAACTAAAATTCCAAATATGAATGGCTTAGACATTGGGATTATTTCTGTTCCTGCTAAAGAGATGAACGGGGATTACACTCACTTTTTGAGCAACGAGAATGCAATAGGAATAGCTGTTGCTGATGTTATCGGCAAAGGGATACCAGCGGCTCTATGCATGTCCATGATTAAATATGGGATGGATAGTTTAGATGGTCCAGAAACAGATCCCGTCGTAGTATTGGATATTATTAACCGAATTGTTGAGAAAAGTGTTAGCGATTCAATGTTTATATCCATGTTTTATGGCACATATGATTCAGCTTTAAGTGAATTCACTTATGCTTCAGCTGGGCACGAGCCACCTCTTTTTTATTGTGCTAAATCAGGCGAGTTTAAAGAACTTCAGGCAAAAGGTCTGTTGCTAGGGGTTATTCCTAATGTAAGATATGAGCAACATTCAATAGTTCTTGAAAAAGATGACTTTATCGTGATGATGACTGACGGAGTAACCGAATGTCGTTCAAAGGAAGGCTTTATCGACCAAAAAATAATCCTGAGTATTATAGAAAGTGTTAAGGATAAACCAGCTCAAGAAATGGTTGAGTATGTATTCCATAAGCTAGAAGAATTGCAGGAATTTGAACAGCGTGATGATTTTACTCTTGTCATTTTCAAAAAATCACTGTGAACATGTTTAGCGTTGGCTCAAACGTGGTATAGATACACTATATATAGCGAAAACGGGGGATAATTGATAATGAATATATCAGTAGAATTATACGAAGAAGATAAACGCGTCAAAGGAATTATAAAAGGTGAAATCGATGCTTTTACAGCACCTCTTTTAAGAGAAAAGCTATCAGAAATTAATTTAAAGGAAAACTTACGTGTAGAGTTAGACTTAACAGACGTAACTTACATGGATAGTACTGGTTTAGGCGTATTCGTAGGATTTTATAAAAGTGCTAAAGAGTCCAACGTTCACATGGAATTAACAGGGCTATCATCTCGACTAAAACGATTGTTCGACATAACCGGTTTAGGAGATATCATGGACATCCAAGCGAGCGAAGAGGTGAAAATAGATGAAACCGTTTGATTATGTTGAGATTCGTTTACCAGCAAAGCCTCAATATGTTAGTGTAGCACGTCTTACAATTTCTGGATTAGCGAATCGTATGGGCTTTTCTTATGATGATATTGAAGATTTAAAAATTGCAACAAGTGAAGCAATTACTAACGCAGTTCAACATGCTTACGCAGAGGATGAGGATGGCGAAGTAGTAATTGGCTGCGCTTTATATAATGACAAAATAGAAATTATGATTGCTGACCATGGGAAAAGTTTTAATTTTGAGGAAACAAAAGCGCAAGTGGGACCTTACCATGATTTGGAGGAGGGATCGTTCTTACGTGAAGGTGGCCTTGGCCTATATCTAATTGAAACTTTAATGGATGAGGTGAAGGTCCATCACCAAGAGGGTGTAACTGTATTTATGACGAAGCATGTCGGAGTAAAGCAGGTGGATGAAAATGTCGAACACATCTCTTCCTAAGGAGTCAAAAGAACAGATTCTAGAATGGATAAAAGAATATCAAAGCACAGAAAGCGAAGAGGCTCAAACCAATCTAGTATTAAACTACGAGCGTTTGGTTGAGTCTATTGCCCGTAAATATTCTAATGGTAAATCTCATCATGAGGATATAGTACAAGTAGGTATGCTTGGCCTTCTAGGAGCTATTAGAAGATATGATCCTTCATTCGGTAAGAACTTTGAGGCTTTTGCTATCCCAACTATAATTGGGGAGATTAAGCGGTTTCTAAGAGACAAAACATGGGCAGTACATGTACCAAGAAGAATTAAAGAATTAGGTCCGCGTATAAGATCAGCTGTTGAAGTGTTAACAACAGAATTTCAAAGATCTCCACTTGTGCCAGAAATCGCGGATTATCTTGATGTAGAGGTAGAGGATGTATTAGAGGCGATGGAGATGGGGAAAAGTTATCAAGCCTTATCTATGGACCATTCTTTAGAATCGGATGCAGATGGAAGTACTATTACATTATTTGATGTGATTGGCCAAACCGATGGAGAATTTGAAAAAACAGACCAGCGCTTACTTGTAGCCGAAGCTTTCAATGTTTTATCTGAAAGAGAAAAAGAAATTATTAAACTTACATACATGGAGCAACTGAGTCAGAAGGAAGCTGGAGATCGTCTTGGCATCTCTCAAATGCATGTATCACGAATACAACGTAAGGCAATAAAAAAATTGCAAGAGGCAATATTATCGTCAGGTGGTTTAGTAAATTGATAAATTACTCAGATGAAAAAGTTGAGTTGCTAGTATTTCAGGAAGCAAAATCAGGAAATGCAGAATCTGGAGATACATACTATGTATCAAAGCATGAGGACTTTATGCTCTGTGCCATTGCTGATGGACTAGGTAACGGTCCTGTAGCAAAGGAATCTGCAGATGTTATACCTGCAATTTTAGAACAATACCCTGAGGAGACGCTGGATAATTTATTGTTGAAATGCAATGAGTTGATGGTTCAAAAACGAGGAGCAGCGGTTGCTCTTGTGAAAGTAGATTACAAAACACAAACTATCTCATATAGCTGTGTTGGCAATATCAAATTTTACATGTACCAGAGAGCAACAGGAAAGATGATATATCCTTTGCCAGTGATGGGCTACCTATCTGGAAGAAAGCAAAAAATTAATACCCAAACGTATGCCTGCGCAAAAGATGATCTATTTCTTCTTCACTCAGATGGAGTAGTGATGAATAGCCCGAAGTCTACTATTAAGGAATCTGGCTCTGCAAAATGTTTGTACGAAACTGTATATAAGGAAATAGAGCATGGTGATGATGCCACGTTTATTGTAGGAAGCTTACTCTCATAATAGAAGGGTAAGTTTTTTTACTGTCTTCATTTAGGGGTAAGCGCTAAATATGTTAAAATAAAGGGTATATGGAAAGGGTGAATTTGTGTTGGAACTAAAGAAAATGCTTCAGCTTGTTTCTAAAGAAACTGGCATAAAAACTACGCAAGCCGAACAAGTAATAAAGCTTTTAGAAGAAGGAAACACCGTTCCTTTTATAGCTCGTTATCGTAAAGAACAAACAGGATCTTTAGATGAGGTCCAAATAAAAGCAGTAGAAGATCGGTATCAATATATACAACAGCTTGAACAACGCAAAGAGGAAGTACTGCGTTTAATAGATGAACAAGGAAAGCTGACGGAAGAGCTTACTACTTCCATTCAAAATGCTACGGTGCTTCAGCGAGTAGAGGATTTATATCGACCTTATAAACAAAAACGAAGAACAAAGGCGACAATAGCGAAGGAGAAAGGGCTTGAGCCTTTAGCAGATGAACTATTAACCTTCCCTAAAGCATCTATCTATGATTTAGCACAAGCCTATATTAATGAAGAGCTAGAAGTATTGACGACGGAGGATGCACTCCAAGGGGCTCGTGACATTCTCGCAGAACAATTTGCTGATGATGCGAAAATACGCGAACAGATTCGAAATCTATCCCGTATGGACGGGAAAATTGTTACTGCGCTAAAGAAAGCAGAGCTTGATGAAAAAAATGTCTATGAAATGTACTATGAATATGATGAACCAGTGAAGAAAATTGTGCCTCACCGTATTCTTGCATTGAATCGTGGAGAAAAAGAGGATGTATTAAAAGTTGGTCTCCAGGTACCACTTGAAAAGATTTTAAGAGTAATGGAAACTCAATGGATTCCTAATAATATATCTAGCAGTGCTACAGAGCAGGTAAAGCAAGCAATCGAGGATTCCTATAAACGGTTAATACAGCCTTCAGTAGAAAGAGAAATCAGAGCAGAACTTACTGAAAAAGCAGAAACACAAGCTATTCATATTTTCTCTGAGAATCTACGAAACTTATTGCTTCAACCTCCGTTAAAGGGGAAAGTTGTTCTAGGAGTGGATCCTGCATACCGGACAGGTTGCAAACTAGCAGTTGTAGACGATACAGGTAAATTACTAGAGGTATCGGCTATTTATCCACATGCACCAAAAATGGATGTGGAAGGCTCGAAAAGAAAGGTACTTTCTTATCTTAAAAAATATCCAATTACTTTAATTGCAATAGGAAATGGTACAGCTTCTCGTGAAACAGAGCAATTTATAGTAGATTGCCTGAAAGAAGTAGAGGGTGAAGTAGCATATGTTATTGTCAACGAAGCAGGTGCTTCTGTTTATTCAGCTTCCGAAACAGCGCGAAATGAGTTTCCAGACCTTCAAGTGGAGCAACGAAGTGCAGTCTCTATTGCCAGAAGACTTCAAGATCCTTTAGCGGAGTTAGTAAAAATAGATCCAAAGGCAGTAGGGGTAGGGCAATACCAGCATGATGTTTCACAAAAAAAACTCTCGGAATCACTTTCTTTTATAGTAGAAACTGCTGTTAACCAGGTAGGGGTCAATGTAAACACAGCGTCAGCCTCCTTACTGCAATATGTTTCTGGTCTTTCTAAAACGGTTGCTGAAAATGTGGTGAATATGCGCAATGAACAAGGGCGCTTTACTTCAAGAGCTCAGCTTAAAAAAATTCCGCGTCTTGGAGCCAAAACATATGAGCAGGCAATTGGTTTCCTGCGTGTACCAGATGCAAAAAATCCTTTTGATGCAACAGGAATTCACCCAGAAAGCTATAAGGCAGCTGAACAGGTCCTAGAAATTGTAGGACTGAAGAAAGGCCAAATAGGTTCTAAGGTAGCAGAAGAAGCATTAAATAACATTTCTATAGAAGAAACTAGTAAGGAATTAGGAATCGGCGAAATTACTTTGAAGGATATTTTAGATGCACTTATTAAGCCTGCACGTGATCCACGCGAAGCTTTCCCACAGCCTATACTAAAGAAAGATGTCTTGAAGTTAGAGGATTTAAAGGCTGGAATGGAGCTTCAAGGAACTGTTCGTAACGTAGTAGACTTTGGAGCCTTTGTAGATATTGGTGTTAAACAGGACGGACTTGTACATATATCCAAGCTTAAAAAAGGATTTGTAAAACATCCCCTAGATGTAGTTTCCCTTGGAGATATCGTTACAGTTTGGGTAGAACAGTTCGATGCTAACAAAGGTAGAATCGCATTAACTATGCTTCCGCCGGAACAACAAGTGTAATAATAAGAGTGTCCAATGATGAGAATCATTGGACAAACTCTTTTATTTAGGAGAGGTAATATGACAGATGAACAATTGAGTGAATTAGTAAGTAAAATCTCAAAAGAGATTTTTGGGAAAGAATTTCGACATAAAGCCTGTTTTAATAAAAGATTCCGCAGTACTGGAGGCAGGTATATGTTAAGAACTCATATAATTGAAATAAATCCTCTTGTTCTAGAAAAGCATGGAATGAAAGAATTGATAGGAGTGATCAAGCATGAGTTATGTCATTATCATTTACATATAGAAGGAAAAGGCTACAAACATCGAGATGTAGATTTTCGCCAGCTTCTAAAACAAACAGATTCCCCCAGATTTTGTTCCACTTTAGTAGAGCCTAAAAGGCAACCACGTACTAAAGTTTACATGTATAAATGCTCAAAATGTGGGTTGTTATATAGACGGAAAATTCGAGTAAATACTCACAAATTCAAGTGTGGCAAGTGTTTTGGCGACTTAGTTTTAAGCTCTTCAAAAAAAATATAAGAAATTTGATGAAAAGTGTTGACGTTTGTCCAAACCCTCTCTATAATAGAAAAAGTCGAGTAAAACAAAACGACAAAAATTATTCCGAAGTAGCTCAGTGGTAGAGCAATCGGCTGTTAACCGATCGGTCGTAGGTTCGAGTCCTACCTTCGGAGCCATATAACTTACATAGGCCCCTTGGTCAAGCGGTTAAGACACCGCCCTTTCACGGCGGTAACACGGGTTCGAATCCCGTAGGGGTCACCATTTAAATTTAATAAAACATACATAGGTCCCGTGGTGTAGCGGTTAACATGCCTGCCTGTCACGCAGGAGATCGCCGGTTCGATCCCGGTCGGGACCGCCATGTTGGGGTATAGCCAAGCGGTAAGGCAACGGATTTTGATTCCGTCATGCCCTGGTTCGAATCCAGGTACCCCAGCCATTTCGTTTCGTGAGCCATTAGCTCAGTTGGTAGAGCATCTGACTTTTAATCAGAGGGTCGAAGGTTCGAGTCCTTCATGGCTCATCATTATTACAATAATTGTTGACAGACTCTTGCGAGTGAGTTATAATAGAGTTCGTCCCATTTTATAACTAAGCGGTCGTGGCGGAACGGCAGACGCGCTAGGTTGAGGGCCTAGTGGGGGATAACCCCGTGGAGGTTCAAGTCCTCTCGGCCGCACCAAGCAATGTCTCTTACTAAGCGCCCGTAGCTCAATTGGATAGAGCGTCTGACTACGGATCAGAAGGTTGTGGGTTCGACTCCTGCCGGGCGCGCCAATAAAACAATTATTTAATAAATTATATATGCGGGTGTAGTTTAGTGGTAAAACCTCAGCCTTCCAAGCTGATGATGAGAGTTCGATTCTCTTCACCCGCTCCAATTTAACTATAGCAAAACATGAACATTGAAAACTGAACATGCAAAACGTTAAGACATATAGCATCAAACAACTTCGGTTGTATTGACGCAAAACAATTTTTGACATCATTTAATGATGATGCCAGCAAAACAAAATGAGCTTTTTAAGTTCTCT
>NZ_JBNNVC010000005.1:0-208598 GCF_050280345.1 Psychrobacillus sp. NPDC093200
CAGCGTTCGTCCTGAGCCAGGATCAAACTCTCCATAATAGAGAACTTAAAAAGCTCATTTTGTTTTGCTGGCATCATCATTAAATGATGTCAAAATTGTTTTGCATCAACATAACCGAAGTTATTTGATGCTTTATGTCTTAACGTTTTGCATGTTCAGTTTTCAATGTTCATATAATGTATTTTGTCGTTTTGTTTTGGCGACCTTTGTATCTTACCATCGTTTAAACATGAATGTCAACACTTAATCATAAAATTTATTAAAACAAATTGAAAAGGTGTGTGTTTCTTTGAAAACAAAGCTTTTAATAACCATCTCCTCTGTACTGTTATTCATGCTTTTACTCTTTATGCCCAATACTTATTCTACTCTTCTTCCCGTCTTTCAAGTGACAGAAAAACCAAGCGTTATCTCCAAGGGTACCTATGGAAACACTGTCACTATAGATCTGACATTTGGCAGAGAGGATGTAGAAGCATTAGTAAAAGATTTAAAAGCACCTTATCCTCATTTTTTTATTAGCATTGAATGGATCGAGCGCTCTGAGCCGATTGTTAAATTGATGCAAGACAAAAAAATTCCTATTAGCCTGTTAGGGAAAGAGGGTTTACAGTATACCGAGGACCGCAGTCTCTTTAAAAAAGAAGTAGATAGATTTGAAAAAGCGATTGGTGAGAAGCCTAATTGGTTTAGAACTTCTGATTATGAGTTTCCAATGGAGCTTCAGAAGGATGCTTGGAAGGAGGAAATAAATCTGCTGGGATCTTCTTTAGTTTTAGGAGATAGCATTCCTAAGCTTGGTAAAGGAGATATACTTACCGTTCCCTTACACCAAGAGGAACGAATCGACACGGTCCAACTTGCAAAATATTTAAAATCTCAACCTTTTGTTACTATTGAACAAAATATATTTAATTTAAAAATGAAAACAAAAAGCATTCCTGATTAAAGAAAACTGCTCCGACTAATTAGTCAGAGCAGTTTTCTTATTTACCCTTCACAACTGTTGCTGCTTCTCTTCTCGCTTTTCTGCGAGCTTCAAGTTTTAAACGATCTTCATCAGATTTAGCGTTGTACTTCGGTAAGGCCAACAATTGGTATGCATTAACTGCAAGTATGGGAAACAATAATAAAGTAACCCAGCTATCTACTTTGTCAGCATTAACCATTAAGACTGGAAGCCACTCTAACGTGGAAACTACTATCATAAAGAATACAGCCGAAATTAGCGCATGCTTTTTTGTTTTATTTGCTTTTATTATACCCACAACTACAGCCGTTATTATTAAAATTGCCAACAAGATTCCGTATAACCAAACTTGTCCCGTCGTTTCAGCATTTGGACGAAAGCGGAACATTATCAAATCGAATATCACAAACGCAATAATTAATAATTGTACCCAATTCCATAGTGTTAGGGTTCTAAATATATTTACGCCCATTTGATGAATGGTTAAATAAGCGAAGAATCCCATTTGGGCAATTACACTAATAGTGAAACCCATTACTACCATAAAAACAAATGCAGCAATAAATTCACTCCATTGTCCTGCTTCAAAATATTTTGCAAAGGCATCATCCCAACGGATGAACAAACCTAAAACTCCTGTAATGAGGCCGCCGATAATCATTGAATTAAGAAAGAATTTAAACCAATTTCGAATTGTCACAGCAAGATTTCCTCCATCTACTCTATTTCCTCTTACGATTGTATCAACGATTTGGGAAAAAATCTATTTCTTCATAAATGCAATACATATTTCTATTTTAAATGTGAACAATAATTGAAAGGATGGTGAGGCTTAAATGAAATATTTTGCCCTATTATTATTGAGTATTGGGCTCCTAGCTGGTTGTAGTGAATCTTCTAGCACTCCTTCATATGAAGAAAACAAAAAAATGTTAATCGATGCATTGCAGACTGAGGACGGGAAGAAAGCTATACGCACCCTTTTAGAGGATCCTCAATTTCAAGAAATGCTTGTAATAGACAGTGAACAAGTAAAAAAATCGGTCGAAGAGACTATGCTTTCTAAGCAAGCGGAGGATTTTTGGAAGGAACTTTATCAGGACCCTAAATTTTCTGAGACTATGGCAAAGAGTATGCTGAAACAACAAGAAGATTTGATGAAAAAAATGATGAAGGATTCAGAATACCTTAAGGACTTAGAGAGTTTCTTTGGTTCTGCTGAGATGAAAAAGGAATTAGAAAAAACACTAAAATCAAGTGATATGCGTAAAGAGATCCAAAAGGTTGTAGAAGAAACTATTCAAAGTCCAACGCTACAAACAAAATGGCAGAAGCTAGTAGAAGAAGCGGGCGCCTCAAAAGAGGAAAGTGGCGGTGGCTCTAAGGAAGAGGAAAGCAAGAAAGAGGAAGAAAAATAAGGCCGCTCCTATTAGGAAACGGCCTTTTTTTTTTATGCTTTTTCTATAATTTTTTCAGCGATATCCAAATATATTTTGCCCGTCTCATGGGTTTCAGAATATACGGAAGGAGCAAAATCGATATCATTCCAGTCAGGCTGACCAAGAGGAATCTGACCTAGAAGCTCTGTGCGAAGTTCTTCCGCAAGTTTAGGGCCTCCGCCTTTACCAAAAACGAACTCCTTCTCACCAGTAGACTTAGATTCGTACCATGACATATTTTCAATAACTCCTAAAATCTCGTGATCCGTTTGTAAAGCCATAGCACCCGCACGAGCTGCTACGAAAGCTGCTGTTGGATGCGGTGTAGTGACAACGATTTCTTTAGAGGCAGGCAGCATTTGATGAATGTCTAATGCCACGTCTCCTGTACCTGGTGGTAAATCTAATAGCAAGAAGTCTAACTCTCCCCACTCTACATCTTTAAAGAATTGGTCCAAAACTTTCCCTAACATTGGTCCGCGCCAAACTACAGGAGTGTTGTTTTCAACAAAGAATCCCATTGATATTACTTTAACTCCTTTGCGCTCTACTGGAATAATACGATCTTCTTTGATTTGAGGAACGTCTTTTACTCCCATCATATCCGGTACGCTAAAGCCGTAAATATCTGCGTCTACTAAAGCAACCTTTTTCCCTAATCGAGCAAGGGCCACAGCCAAGTTCACGGATACCGTAGATTTACCTACGCCTCCTTTACCAGATGCGATAGAGATAATCTTCACTTTACTGTTTGGAGAAAGAATATCCTCGCTATCGCTCTCTTTTCCTTTTCCGCGGAACTGCTCTAATACTTCCTTAGGAAGCTCTTCAAAACGAATACCAACCGTGTTGGCACCAGCATTTTTCAATATTTCTACTACTTTAGTTTGTAACTGCATTTGCTCCGCTGAGTTAATCTTTGCAATTGCCAATTTAACACTAACATGATTTTTCTCTTCCTTTATCGAAACTTGAGAGATACCATTCGTTTCTTCAAGAGTTCTATGTAAAAACGGATCGTTTAATTCCCCAAGTAATGTACGAACTTGTTTCTCATTAATCATTGTGCAGACACTCCCCTTTAGTTAACTATTCGCAATATAGTATACCATATACGAGTGTCTACAATCCCTTCATCGGCTCAATAAACGCTTTCTTCTACGAATACTCTAATTCCATTTGCGATAGCATTTACCATATCATTTTGATATTTGTCCGATGTAAGCAATTCTCTTTCATCTGTATTGCTTATGAAACCAGTTTCCACTAAAACTGCTGGTGCTTTTGCTTTCTTTAAGATATAGACTTGCTTGATAGCGAGTGCCTCTCTTTCAGTATTGCCAATATTGCTTTTAATGGATGATTGGATGGATTTAGCTAGTAGCTGTCCGCCCTCGTGTCCATCTGCGTGATAAAAAACTTGAGCGCCTCTCCATCTTTCCTCAGGAACAGCGTTGACATGCATACTAATGACCATATCCGGCTCAGAGTTATTCATAATCTCTTCTCTTAGCAATAAATCTGCACGTTTTCTCGCACGAGTTGTCGGGTAATCCTCATCAGGTAAATGCTCTGCCACAGCATCCCCCTCTTTTGTGCGTGTCATAACAACCGTTGCCCCTTGAGACTTTAAAATTTTTTCTAGTTTAAGAGACATAGATAGAGTTATATCTCTTTCCACTACTTCCCCATAACTCGCCCCGCCATCTATCCCTCCATGCCCTGGGTCGATGACAACCTTTACCCCACTTAATGGTTCTGGCAGGAAAAAACCAACATCACTTGCTCTTGTGCTGTAAGTTACCGCTAGTAGAGTGACAAAAAACAAAACACCGATTATTAGCCATTTTTTCAGGTTAATCGCTCCTTTTTCACTCATTATACGTAAGAGGGACAAAGAGTATGATTAGATTCTAGGCTTCATTTTAGAACTTATAAAAAATGATGGGACAGATAAAATAGTAATGAAAGATATGATAAAGAATACTGCTGCTCCACTTCCTACATTATCTAATAATATTCCTCCCAAACTTGGGCCTATAATTCTTCCAACAGATTTTACACCTGTAAGAGCAAAATAAGTCCCTTTTTCATGATCCTCACACATACTATCAATATGTATATCTACCATTGTAAAAACCAGTACTTCTCCTGCTGTAAAGATAATCATCGCTACAATTAACACAATAATATTTGGACTTTGCCCGAAAATTAGTAATCCAATAGATAACATTCCACTTCCAATCATTAGTGATGAAGTGGTACTGATCCGCTCTCCTAGCTTATAAACAAAGTATTGTATGATTAAAACCGTTATTGCATTTGTCGTAATCAACCATGAAAAATATGTAACTGCAAGCTCCGCGTCAAATGTCTTACCTAAGTACTGACTAAAAGTCGAATCAAACTGACTATATCCAAAGGTTATAAAAATCAAGGCAAGCACAAAAATACTGAAAGCATAATCTTTTTTAAATACATGGAAAGACTGAAAAATAGATGATTTGGAAGAACTAGCTGCAGGTTTCTCCATCGGATACTTCTTGAATAACACCATAAACGTAATAATATTTACTAGAAAGATAAAACCGACACCGAAAAATATATTCTCAAGCCCGAACCGCTGAAAATAGACGGAAGTGAGCGGTGCTACAGCAGCAGAGATATTAATCAAAAAATATCGTATATTAAAGATTAATCTTCTATTCTCTGGTTCTGTGTAAAGACTTAATAGTACACGATAGGTTGGCTCAACTATTGATTGACTCATCCCTAGTAAAACCGCAAAAACAATAAACCCTGCATATTGATCGATAAATGGAAAATAAATATAGCAGGCTAGATATCCGCTTAAACCAGTTAAGATAACTTTGTTTTTTGGAAATTTATCAATATAGGGACCTACAAAAAAACTCATGAGAAGACCAGAAAAAGCCAAGGTGGATAATATAGCTCCTATCTGCACACCCGAATAGTCAAACTCATTTAACAAAAACAAAGTAAGATAGGGAATTACCAAAAACGTCCCAAACCTCGCTAAAAAAATGCTTACCAAAATGGTAGAAGTAACTACATTAAATTTCTTTCTCATCTCAACCCTACTTCTCTCTATTTTTCATATACATATAAGCAAACCTGCTTATCGCTTAATATTATTTCTCTTTCTAGCTGCATACCTATTTTTTCTGCTACCTTTCTAGACGCTAAATTTGGCTTTTGAATAAGCGATATAAACCTTCCCACTCCTAGCTGGTTTAGACCTCTTTGTAACAAAGTCTCCGCAGCCTCACTCGCATAACGATTTCCCCAATACTCTCTAGCAATCCAATAGCCAATTTCTAATTCCTCTTGTCCCTCAATTAATTGTGGAACAATACCAGCATGGCCAATTGTCACTCCATCTTCCTTACGTACCAATAACTTTAACCCATACTCGTTGTTTTGCTCATAATGTTGAAAAATCCACTGTAAAAAATTTAAGGTTTCCTTACGATTCCTTGTCTTCCCGTTCCCTATAAATTCTGTCATTCTTTCGTCTGAAAGCATGGAATATAAAAAGTCTAAGTCAGCCTCTGTATAGAAACGAAAATCTAATCTTTCTGAAGAAAACATTCTCCCACCCCACTTTATGTATAATTGCTTACTTAATATACACTTACGCAATTTATGCTACAATCCCTTTTTCGGTAGAAGATAAATAATTCTTAATAATTTGTCATTAAATAAGATGTCCAGGTAATTATTTTTTTCAAAAAATAATAAGGTAGATTAGAGTCTAAGACCCAATCTACCTTTAGCTAACCCATTCTTTTTGCTAAGTAATACTGTTTACTATCCTTCGTAGGAAAATCATCGACGATACCAATTACTTCATAACCAAACTTTTGATAAAAATCAGGTGCTTGAAAGCTAAAGGTATCTAATTGTATAAGCCTACAGTTATGCTCTATCGCAAACTCTTCTATTTTAGTTAGCAATTCTTTTCCGTAACCTTGACCTCTCAAAGACTCATCCACCCATAGGAAATCAATATGAAGATGATACCAAAAAATTGTACCCGTAATTCCTCCGAGAATCTTTTGGTTTTCATCACGCAGTACGAAACTGATTTGTTTTTTCGGGTGTTTCACTTCCTCAGGAATATTAGCCATATTATGCTCAATAACCTTTTGTCGTATATAATCACTATCCACCTGATTCCATTGCTGTGTTATTTTCAAGCCCGACACTCTCCTATCCCTATTTTTTCCTTTACTATTATAACTTAAATACCTTTTAATACCATCTGTTATTTTTAAATTAGTTACGTTAGTATATACGGCATTTCAATTAGTTTTTTGAAATAAAAGAATCCCTTCTTTGACATCTAGAAAGGATTAATAACTAAAAGTGAGAATGTTTGAATAAAAATAAAAAAACTCCCAACCATAAAGGTTGAGAGTCTTTGTAATCTTGTAAGATTAACGTTTTGAGAACTGAGGTGCACGACGAGCGCCTTTAAGTCCTGGTTTTTTACGTTCTTTCATACGTGGGTCACGTGTTAAGAATCCTGCAGATTTTAAAGCCGGACGGAAATCAGGATCTACTGTAAGTAGAGCACGTGCAATACCGTGACGGATTGCTCCTGCTTGACCTGTGAATCCACCACCATTAACGTTTACATGAACATCATAGCTACCTAGAGTTTGAGTAGTTACTAATGGTTGTTTAATGATTTCACGTAAAGTTTCGTATGGTACGTAATCTTCTACGTCACGTTTGTTGATAACGATTTTTCCTTCGCCTGGTACTAAACGTACGCGTGCTACTGAGCTTTTACGGCGACCAGTGCCGATATATTGAACTTGTGCCAAGTGTATGTCCTCCTCTTAATTATTATCCGCGAAGCTCATAAGCTTCTGGTTGTTGTGCTGCATGTGGATGTTCTGCTCCAGCGTAAACGTGAAGTTTTCCGAACATTTGACGACCTAAAGTGTTTTTAGGAAGCATTCCTTTGATCGCTAATTCGATCATTTTTGTTGGGTACTTAGTACGCATTTCTAAAGCAGTACGTTGTTTAAGTCCACCAGCAAATTGAGTGTGACGGTAGTAAATTTTGTCATTTAACTTGTTCCCAGTTAAATGAATTTTTTCTGCATTGATGATGATCACGTGATCACCAGTGTCAACGTTCGGTGTGAAAGTTGGTTTGTTTTTTCCACGTAAAATAGCTGCTACTTCAGAAGCAAGACGACCAAGAGTTTGGCCTTCAGCGTCGATAACTAACCATTTACGTTCTACTTCGTGACCTTTAGCCATGAATGTTGTACGCATGTATTTTGTCCTCCTAATTCAATCATAATCGATCTATAATTTTCTATATCCTCATACCAATAAGTTTCGGGGCTTATATTGTGGGGTTAATGAAAATACCATACATCATCATAACCCACACACTGTTAATAGTCAAGTATTTTCCCATAAACACCTGGAAAAGTTGCTACATCATGAATACTCTACTTTTTCTAGATATAAACCGTGTGCTGGCGCGGTTTTACCAGCATTTTTTCTATCGCAAGATTGAAGAATTCCTGGTAGCTCGTCCACATTTTTTTTTCCTATTGCAACTTCCCATAAAGTACCTGCAATAATTCGAACCATGTTATATAAAAAACCATTACCGCTGATAACCATATGCAGCTGATTAGAGTCTTCTTTCCATTCAAAATCTATTGACCTTACTGTTCTGACAAAGTCTTTTATACTAGTTTTAGATGCACAGAAGCTAGAGAAATCATGCGTCCCTAAAAGGTGTACGGAAGCTTCCTTCATCAAATTTACGTTAGGCTTATATCTATCCACATGGACAGTATAATTACGCTCAAATGGGCTCTGAATCTCATTTAGCGTCCATTTGTATCGATAAGTTTTGCCCTCCGCATGATATCTTGCATGAAAGTCTGCAGCAACTTCTTCTACGGAATGTATTCGGATATCCTTTGGAAGTTGAACATTTAAAGCAGTTCTCCAGCGATCCATAGGTAAGTTGAAGTGACTATCAAAATGAATTACCTGACCTGTCGCATGCACCCCTGCATCCGTACGACCACTTGCTACTACCTTCACTAGTTCACCTTTATGGATTGTTTGTAGAACTCGTTCAAGCTCTAGCTGTACTGTTCTTTTTCCCGGTTGAACCTGATAACCAGAAAATTGACTTCCATCATAGCTGATGATAGCTCTTAAACGCATACCGTTACCTCCCATTACTGTCTAAAATAAACAAGTATAACTGCTAAGAGGACAAGTACAACTAGAATTGCCGTATCCTTTTTCCTCCACTCTAGCTTGCGATATCTTGTTCTACCTTCGCCACCTTTATAGCCGCGAACCTCCATAGCTGTCGCCAAATCCTCAGCTCGTTTAAAAGCACTCACAAATAGCGGAATCAGCAACGGCACAATAGCATTCATTCGCTCTTTCATACTTCCTGAAGTCATATCCGACCCTCTGGCCATCTGCGCTTTCATAATCTTATCAGTTTCATCCATAAGTGTTGGGATGAACCTTAAGGAGATTGACATCATAAGCGCTAATTCATGCACTGGGAGCTTCCATTTCTTTAAGGGGTTCAGAAGTATCTCTAAAGCATCAGTAATCGATATAGGCGTTGTAGTGAGCGTTAAAATGGATGTTAGTATAACGAGTACGAAGAAACGGATAGATATGAATATCCCCTGCTTCAAACCCTCCTCATAAATTTTTATAAACTTCCATTCAAAAATAAGAGCGCCCTCTCGAGTGAAAATTATATGCAATAAGAATGTAAAGATTATCAAAAAAACGACAGGTTTTAAACCATTGATTAGAAAGTATAATCTTATTTTTGACATACGGATTATTAAAAAAGTAAATAACACCAATATTCCATATGTGATCCAATTATTCGCGATGAAAACCACGGCGATAAATAAGAAAACAAAGATTAATTTAGCTCTGGCATCTAAGCGGTGAATTAATGAATCCCCAGGTATGTAACGACCAAAAATCATTTTTTCTAACATTCGTCCTCACACCCCTTTTTTAACAGGTGCGCCATTTCTTTCGCCAATACTTCCTCTGTTAAACAGAGAATCGGTAGCCTTCTGCCCATCATATGTTCTAATTTCCTTTGAAATTTTACTGTTTGTGGCAGCTCCAACTGATAATCTTTTAAACGAGTTTCATTTTCAAAAACCTCTTCCGGAGTGCCTTGCAACACACATTTCCCTCTATACATGATTGCTATTCGATCTGCGTATCTAGCTGCATCTTCCATGCTGTGCGTCACGAGGATAGTCGTTATTCCCTTCTCTTGATGAATGCGATAAAAGAGGTCCATGATTTCCTTACGACCCCTTGGATCTAAACCAGCGGTCGGCTCATCCAGTACTAGGACTTCTGGGTTCATAGCTAGAACTCCTGCTATAGCGACGCGTCTCATTTGGCCACCAGATAAGTCAAATGGAGATTTTTCCATGACCTCTTCAGGTAATCCTAGTAGCTTAACCAATTCTACTGCACGTGCCTTAGCTTCAGCCTCTGGTACACCATAGTTCATAGGACCAAACATAATGTCCTTGAGTACTGTTTCGTCAAACAACTGATGCTCTGGAAATTGAAACACTATGCCTACTTTTTGGCGCACTGCACGTAATTGTTTATTTTTCTTTTTACCTTGGACCTCTATCTCTCCTATCCTAACGGTACCTTCCGTAGGCTTTAATAAGGCATTCAAATGCTGCAACACAGTAGACTTTCCTGAGCCAGTGTGCCCTATAATAGCTTGATAAGAGCCAGAAGGTATATTCAAATCCACATCAAACAAGGCTTTTTTTTCAAAAGGGGTATCTTTTGCATAAGCATAGCTTACTTGTTGAAGTGTGATGTCCATAAATCGTTCACCAACTCTTCTTCTGACATATGTTCTGCGATTAGGGATATCCCTTGAGCTTTTATAAGCTTGGACATTTTCATCGCAAATGGCAAATCTAAACCTAAGTCCACTAATTCTTGCCCACGCTCGAAAATACCTTTTGGAGTATCCTCTACATATTTCTCACCCTGATTCATCATAATAACTCTATCTGCAAGCAAGGTTTCCTCTAAATCATGCGTTATGGAGATAACCGTCAGATCCGTTTCTTCTCTTAGCTGACGAACCGTTGACAGCACCTCTTCCTTCCCTTGCGGATCTAGCATGGAGGTTGCTTCATCTAACAATAAAATGCGTGGCTGCATCGCAATAGCACCCGCTATAGCCACCCTTTGCTTTTGGCCACCTGACAGATGATGTGGCTCGCTATTCATAAAATCCTGCATATTGACCTTTGCTAATGATCGTCGTACTCGTTCTACCATTTCCTCAAAGGGGATCCCATTATTCTCTAGGGCAAATGCTACATCGTCCTGGACAGTAGCCCCAACGAATTGGTTATCGGGGTTTTGAAATACCATGCCCATTTTCGATCTAGTTTCCCAAAGATTTTCCATCGTTAACGTCTCACCAAAAATACGCACCTTTCCCTTCTGAGGAAATAGAAGACCATTCATTAATCGGGCTAACGTGGATTTACCAGATCCATTGTGACCTACAATAGCAACCCATTCGCTTTCACCTATAGAAAATGACACATTATGTATTGCGGGTTTGATATTAGTATTTTCTTCGGAATAGGTATATGTTACATCCTGTAAGGAAATAATTTCTGCTTTCATGCCCTTAACCTCCCTTAACTAAACTCTGCTCAGCTTAACTCCATATTAACAAATTTATAGACAAATTAAAAAAGCGCGCACCTCATTTGGAGAAATGCGCTCTTCTATAACTTATTTCTAGACTGGTTGCTCAAGACCAGTCAGAAAATGAGGTGCGTAGAGCTAGACGAGACGCTACTAATGAAAGTCCGCTCATCATAACACTCAGCTTTTATAATGTCGTATAAATCTGTTTGAAAAAAGAAGAGGGTGGTAGCAACACCAACATCCCTCTTCAGCTTTGAATTTTAACTTAGCAATCGAATAAACGACTGATCCATTAAATTAAACTAACTCAATTACTACAACTGGTGCTCCGTCTCCGCGACGAGGTCCAACTTTCATAATACGAGTATAACCGCCTTGGCGATCTGCATAACGTGGTGCTACATCATCAAACAATTTTTGCAAAGCAAAAGTTGTTGATTCTTCGCCTTCTTCATCAGTAGTAGTAACTACTTCACGACGAATGTATGCAGCTGCTTGACGACGAGCGTGCAAGTCTCCGCGTTTACCTAAAGTGATCATTTTTTCAACAACAGAACGTAATTCTTTTGCACGTGCTTCAGTTGTTTGAAGACGCTCATGAATAATTAGGTCAGTTGTTAAGTCACGTAACATCGCCTTACGTTGAGAACTTGTACGTCCAAGTTTTCTGTAACCCATGGATGTTTCCCTCCTTTGGTGAATAGTTCATATCTAGCTATATCAAAAATCGCTTAGTCTTCTTTACGTAATCCTAAGCCAAGCTCATCTAACTTAGCTCTTACTTCTTCTAAAGATTTACGTCCAAGGTTTCTTACTTTCATCATATCGTCTTCTGACTTGCTAGCAAGTTCAAGTACTGTATTAATACCTGCACGCTTCAAGCAGTTATAAGAACGAACAGAAAGATCAAGTTCTTCAATAGTCATCTCTAAAACTTTTTCTTTTTGATCTTCTTCTTTTTCGACCATGATTTCCGCAGTTTGTGCCTCATCTGTCATCCCTACAAAAATGTTCAAGTGCTCTGTTAGTATTTTTGCTCCAAGCGAAATCGCCTCTTTTGGACCGGTGCTGCCATCTGTCCACACATCAAGAGTTAATTTATCGTAGTTAGACATTTGTCCAACACGAGTGTTTTCCACTTGAAAATTAACGCGTGAAACTGGAGTATAAATAGAGTCGATCGGGATTACGCCGATAGGAAGATCCTCACGTTTGTTTTGATCAGCAGGAGTGTAGCCACGGCCTCGCCCTGCGTACATACGCATACGGAAATGACCATTTTTGCCGATTGTAGCAATATAAAGCTCCGGATTTAAAATCTCCACGTCACTGTCATGAGTAATGTCAGCTGCTGTAATAGTTCCTTCTCCTTTTACATCTATCTCTATGACTTTTTCTTCATCAGAGTAGATTTTAAGAGCTAGTTTTTTCACATTCATAATAATAGATGCTACATCTTCCACTACGCCTTCAATAGTTGAAAACTCGTGTAAAACGCCATCAATTTGAATAGAAGTAACTGCGGCTCCTGGTAAAGAAGACAGAAGGATACGACGTAAAGAATTGCCCAAAGTATTTCCATAGCCACGTTCAAGCGGTTCTACAACAAATTTACCAAACTTGGCATTTTCGCTGATTTCTACACTTTCAATCTTTGGTTTTTCAATTTCGATCATTCCAATTTACCCTCCCTCAAAACATCGAATGTATAGGTTCTTTCCATCATGAATTCGATCGTTTAACTGATTGCTGTGTTGCACAACCTCAGTCTGTACAATAAATGATGTTCTCAAACATATTGAGGATCACCTATTAAACGCGACGACGTTTTGGTGGACGGCAACCATTATGTGGTACTGGTGTTACGTCTTTAATTGCTGTAACTTCTAGACCTGCAGCTTGAAGTGCGCGGATTGCCGCTTCACGACCAGCACCAGGACCTTTAACAGTTACTTCTAAAGTTTTTAAACCATGTTCCATTGAAGTTTTAGCAGCAGTTTCAGCAGCCATTTGTGCAGCGAATGGAGTAGATTTACGAGAACCTCTGAATCCAAGAGCTCCAGCACTTGACCAAGAAAGTGCGTTACCTTGCATGTCTGTTATAGTCACAATAGTGTTGTTAAATGTTGAGCGAATGTGAGCAATACCGGATTCGATATTCTTTTTCACACGACGCTTACGTGTTTGTTGTTTACGTGCCATGTTAAGAAGAAACCTCCTTTACCGATTATTTTTTCTTGTTAGCTACTGTTTTACGTGGACCTTTACGAGTACGTGCATTGTTCTTCGTATTTTGTCCGCGTACTGGTAAGCCGCGACGATGACGGATTCCTCGGAATGAACCGATTTCCATCAGACGTTTAATGTTTAGTGATACTTCACGACGAAGGTCACCTTCTACTTTGTATACACCGATTTGTTCACGGATTTTGTTTAGCTCGTCTTCAGTAAGATCACGAACGCGAGTCTCTTCAGAGATACCAGCTTCCGCTAATACTTTTTGTGACGTAGTTTTACCAATTCCGAAAATGTATGTTAATGCAATAACAACGCGTTTATCGCGTGGAATGTCAACACCAGCAATACGTGCCATATGTGTCGTGCACCTCCTTCTTATTATCCTTGTCTTTGTTTGTGTTTAGGATTTTCACAGATTACCATTACTTTACCGCGTCGGCGAATTACTTTACATTTTTCGCAGATCGGCTTCACAGATGGTCTCACTTTCATCTAACCCAACCTCCTTAGTAGTCCGGAGTGCAAAAGATTATTTAAAACGGTACGTGATACGACCGCGAGTTAAATCGTAAGGAGAAAGTTCAATTGTGACTTTATCTCCAGGTAAAATGCGGATAAAGTGCATACGAATTTTACCCGATACATGCGCAAGTATCGTATGACCGTTTTCTAATTCTACCTTAAACATCGCGTTTGGCAAAGTCTCAACAACTGTTCCTTCGACTTCAATTACATCATCTTTCGCCATCAACCCTGTCTCCCTTCTATATACAAATCAGGTTCTCATCAATATTCAAACGTAATTTGCTGTAGTATAGCCTCAAAATGAACGAAACTATTCGTTTTAAGCATATGTTTGGAAATCATGAGAGATGTTCGAAAGACACTCGTAAGGTTTCGTTTTAACGCAATCCACCGAGTAGACTGACTGGTAGAAACCTGTCTCCCTCATGTCAACATGTTCGTACGAATGTGTTGGATGAGTTCCATAGTACCCGTTCGATTAATGCTTTCCACGAAACCCATTATACCCTTTCAGAAATCAAAATGCACGTGGACTAGGGGGTCCTCGCTGTTAACACATTTCAAGTTCATCCAGTTCGTATACCGGGCGCAATATGCTTTTGCAGCTCTCGAAAAAAACGTTTACGTTCTTTGCATACTACCCGGATATTCAGTCGTCTGCGACGGGCACCGGGCTCTTAGATGCGGTTGCCCTGTAACAGAGCATCGATGTCAGCGAAGACTACTTTAATATCTTGCTGGCCATCTAAATTACTTAAAACACCTTTGTTCTGATAAAAATCAAGCAAAGGTTGTGTTTGCTTCATATTTACTTCCAGACGGTTTGTCACCGTTTCGGGATTATCGTCCGCACGCTGATAAAGCTCTCCTCCATCTTTGTCACAAACACCATCTTTAGCAGGTGGGTTGAAAACAAGATGATAAGCAGTGCCGCACTCTTTACAAATACGACGACCTGTTAGACGTTTAATCAATTCTTCTTGTTCTACTTGAATATTAAGCACATGCTCAATAGATTTCCCTAGATCCGAAAGTAAAGCATCTAAAGCTTCAGCTTGAGGAACTGTACGTGGGAAACCATCTAATAGGAATCCTTGATCGCAATCTGGTTTACTTAATCTTTCACGAACAATACCAATCGTAACTTCATCGGGTACTAATGCACCTTGATCCATAAACGATTTTGCTTTTAAACCAAGCTCCGTGCCTTCTTTAATAGCTGCACGAAACATGTCGCCTGTAGAAATATGAGGGATTGCGTACTTCTCAACAATTTTATCTGCTTGTGTACCTTTACCGGCACCAGGCAGACCCATTAAAACGATATTCATACGGAAATGCCCCCCAGGACTATTTGTTGATTTTTAGGAACTCTAACCGTTCCTAAAAACCGACATTATTTCATAAAGCCTTTATAGTGACGTTTAACTAATTGCGATTCTAATTGTTTCATTGTTTCAAGGGCTACCCCAACAATGATTAGCAGACTTGTTCCGCCAATTTGTATAGATTGTGGTAAACCAGCAAACTTTACAAATAATAATGGCATAATAGAGATTACTGCTAAGAAAATAGCACCTACAAATGTTAAACGGTATAAGACGCTTGTTAAGTAATTTTGTGTGTTTATCCCCGGACGGATACCTGGAATATACGCACCTTGCTTTTTCAAGTTGTCTGCTACATTTTCCGGGTTCACCTGAATGAACGCATAGAAATATGTAAAGGCAGCTATCAAAGCAACATAAATGATCATACCTACTGGCTGAGTGTAATCTAACATATTTCTAATAAATTCTGTCGTTTTGTTCTCACCAAAGAACAAAATGATAGACTGCGGAGCCATAAGGAACGCAGATGCAAAGATTACTGGGATAACTCCCGCAGCATTAACTTTTAAAGGTAAATGTGTTTGTTGACCTCCAGTTTGAGAAGAGCCCGCAACACGTTTTGCATATTGAATAGGAATTTTACGCAACGCTTGTTGAACGTAAATAACTCCTACTGTAACAGCAATGATTGCCAATAAAAGCAAGATAATAATCACGATGTTGATGAATAAAGCATCACCAGCATCTTGAATTTGTTGAGCATACAATTGGTTTATACCGTTTGGAATAGCTGCAACAATCCCTGCGAAGATAATCACGGAAATACCATTACCCACGCCTTTAGAGGTGATTTGCTCACCTAACCACATTAAGAATGCAGTACCTGCAGTTAATACGATTGCGATGGTTAAGTAGGTCATGATTCCTTCATCTTTTATCAAAGAACCGCTATACATTTGGTTAAACCCATATGACATAGCAATCGCTTGTATAAAAGCTAAAACAATTGTGAAGTAACGAGTAAATTGAGCAAGCTTCCGTCTTCCGACTTCACCTTGTTTTGCCCACTCTGTAAACTTCGGAACAACGTCCATTTGTAACAACTGAACGATGATTGATGCTGTAATATATGGCATGATACCCATTGCTAAAATAGAGAAGTTAGCAAGTGCTCCACCACCAAATGTATTTAAGAAACCAATCAAACCTAATTCATCGGTTTGCTTTAACGCATCTGCATTAACGTGAGGTACTGGAACAAATGTCCCAATACGAAACACGATTAGCATCAATAAGGTAAAAATGATTTTATTTCGAATATCTCTCACACGCATAAAGTTGGAGATTGTCTGAAACATTAAACCACCTCAGTTTGTCCGCCAGCATTCTCGATTGCTTCTTTTGCTGTCGCAGAGAATTTGTGAGCTTTTACTGATAGTTTCTTCTCAAGAGTTCCATTACCTAAGATCTTAATACCAGATTTTTCACTACTCACAACACCTGTTTCAATCAATAGAGCAGGTGTAACTTCTGTGCCTTCTTCGAAACGATTTAATGTGTCAAGGTTCACAATTGCATATTCTTTACGGTTGATGTTAGTAAATCCACGTTTTGGTAAACGACGGAATAAAGGGTTTTGACCCCCTTCAAATCCTGGACGTACTCCTCCGCCTGAACGAGAATTCTGACCTTTATGACCTCTACCTGCAGTTTTACCGTTACCAGAACCGATACCACGACCTACGCGGTTACGTGTAGAGCGAGATCCTTCTGCTGGTTTTAACTCATGAAGTTTCATATGGTGGCACCTCCTTATTCTTAAAATAAACCTTAAATTTCTTTCAAAGTTACTAAGTGAGCTACTTTGCCAACCATTCCGCGGATAGCGGCGTTGTCTTGGTGCTCAACTGTTTGATGAAGTTTACGTAATCCAAGAGCTTCTGCTGTTTTGCGTTGATTTGGTTTTGCACCAATCAAGCTTTTAGTAAGGGTGATTTCTAATTTAGTTGCCATTGTAATTTCCCCCCTTATCCTAACAGTTCTTCTACTGATTTACCACGTAATTTAGCAACGTCCTCAGCACGTTTTAGTTGATTTAAACCTTGTACTGTAGCACGAACCATGTTAATTGGTGTGTTAGATCCAAGTGATTTCGAAAGAATATCAGTAATACCAGCTAATTCAAGAACCGCACGAACCGGTCCTCCAGCGATAACTCCAGTACCTGGTGCTGCTGGTTTAACTAGAATAGATCCAGCTCCAAAGCGACCAATTACTTGGTGAGGAGTAGTTCCGCCAACTCTTGGTACTTCAATTAGGTTTTTCTTCGCATCTTCAACTGCTTTACGGATAGCATCTGGAACCTCTTGAGCTTTCCCAGTACCAAATCCTACATGTCCGTTTTTGTCTCCAACTACTACTAATGCAGTAAAACGGAAACGACGTCCACCTTTTACAACTTTAGCAACACGATTAATTGTTACTACGCGTTCTTCAAGTTCAAGTTTGTTTGGGTCAATACCACGCATGAAATATGTCCCTCCTTCTTCTTAAAATTCTAAGCCGTTTTCACGTGCAGCTTCAGCTAACGCTTTAACACGTCCATGATATAAGTAACCGCCACGGTCGAATACAACAGATTTAATGTTCTTTTCAGTAGCGCGTTTAGCGATTGTTTCTCCGATCAATTTAGCAGCTTCAACGTTTCCAGCTGTGCCATTGAAATCTTTGTCCATAGTTGATGCACTTACGATTGTTACACCTTGTGCATCATCAATAAGTTGAGCGTATAAGTGTTTATTAGAACGGAATACATTTAAACGAGGACGTTCAGTAGTACCCGTGATTTTTGTACGAACACGTGCATGACGTTTCTTACGAACTTGATTTTTGTCTTGTTTCGTAATCACAGTAGTCACTCCTTTCTAATGCGCAATGCATTATTTACCTGTTTTACCTTCTTTGCGGCGTACAACTTCACCTTCATAGCGAATACCTTTACCTTTATAAGGCTCAGGTGGGCGAACTTGACGGATGTTAGATGCTAATGCACCAACGCGTTCTTTGTTAATACCGCGAACGATAACTTTTGTATTAGAAGGAACTTCAACTTCAAGTCCATCTTCAGGAGTGAATTCAACTGGATGAGAGTACCCTACGTTAAGTACAAGTTTCTTACCTTGTAATTGTGCACGGTAACCAACCCCAACTAATTCAAGTCCACGTGCAAATCCTTCAGAAACACCAGTAATCATGTTTGCTAATAAAGCACGAGTTGTGCCATGGATTGTACGGTGTTCTTTAGAATCTGAAGGACGAACTAAAGTAATAATATTACCTTCTTGTTCAATCTTGATATCTTGGTTAAAAGAATTTGTTAATTCACCTTTTGGTCCTTTAACGACTACTGAGTTATCAGCGCTAACTGTAACAGTAACGTTAGCAGGAACCTCTATTGGTTTTTTACCTACTCGAGACATTTTGTTGCACCTCCATTCGTTTGTTGATTATTACCAAACGTAAGCTACGATTTCTCCGCCAACTTGTTTAGCGCGAGCTTCTTTATCTGTTAATAAACCATTTGAAGTAGAAACTAAAGCAATTCCTAAACCGTTCAATACTTTAGGCACTTCGTTTGTTTTAGCGTAAACGCGTAGACCAGGTTTTGAAATACGTTTCAAACCAGTGATAACGCGCTCGTCGTTTTGACCATATTTTAAGAAGATACGGATGATTCCTTGTTTGCTATCTTCTACATATTCAACGTCACGGATGAAACCTTCGCGTTTTAAAATTTCAGCGATTTCCTTTTTCAAGTTTGAAGCAGGAATTTCTAATTTCTCGTGACGAACCATGTTAGCATTACGAATGCGTGTTAGCATATCTGCAATTGGATCTGACATTGTCATTACATTTACCTCCTTCCCAGTTATAGGGGATTACCAGCTTGCTTTTTTAACGCCAGGAATTTGTCCCTTGTATGCAAGTTCACGGAAACAAATACGGCAAAGCTTAAATTTACGATATACAGAGTGCGGACGTCCACAACGCTCACAGCGTGTGTATTCTTGCACTTTGAACTTTGGCGTACGTTGTTGTTTAACGATCATTGATTTTTTAGCCACGTTTTCGCCTCCCTTATTTTACTTTTGGAATGGCATACCGAACTGTGTTAATAACTCACGAGCTTCTTCGTCAGAGTTCGCAGTTGTTACAATTACGATGTCCATACCGCGTACTTTCGAAACTTTATCATAATCGATTTCAGGGAAGATTAATTGCTCTTTTACTCCTAAAGTGTAGTTACCGCGACCGTCAAATGCTTTTTTAGAAACACCACGGAAGTCACGTACACGTGGAAGAGAGATAGAGATTAATTTATCCAAAAAGTCATACATACGCTCTCCGCGTAATGTAACTTTTGCACCGATTGGCATACCTTCACGTAGACGGAATCCAGCGATCGATTTTTTAGCTTTCGTAACTACAGGTTTTTGACCTGAAATAATTTGTAATTCTTCAACAGCAGCATCAAGTGCTTTTGTATTAGATACAGCATCACCCACACCCATGTTGATAACAATTTTATCAACTTTAGGAACTTGCATTACTGAACTATATTCAAACTTGCTCATTAGAGCAGGAGAAACTTCCTTAAGATACTTTTCTTTTAGGCGGTTCATGTGTGTACCTCCTTTCTCTTTACTTATTTAATAATTTCACCAGATTTTTTCGCAACACGAACTTTTTTGCCATCTTCTACTTTATAACCTACGCGAGTCGGCTCGCCAGTTTTTGGGTCGATTAACATAACATTCGATACGTGAATTGCAGCCTCACGGCTCTCAATTCCTCCTTGCGGATTAGCTTGGTTTGGCTTCATGTGTTTTTTGATGATGTTGACACCTTCAACTAAAACACGGTCTTTCTTCGGATAAGCTGTAAGGATAACGCCTGTTTTCCCTTTGTCTTTACCCGAGATCACCATTACTTTGTCGCCTTTTTTAACATGCATTCTTGTCGCACCTCCTTGATTGGCACTTTCATGATAATTAAAGAACTTCTGGAGCTAAAGATACGATTTTCATGAAGTTGCTGTCACGTAGTTCACGCGCAACAGGTCCGAAAATACGAGTTCCACGCGGTCCTTTATCGTCTTTGATAATAACGCATGCATTCTCATCAAATTTGATATAAGTTCCGTCTTTACGGCGTACGCCGCTTTTAGTGCGAACGATAACTGCTTTAACTACGTCACCCTTCTTGACAACGCCACCTGGTGTTGCTTTCTTAACTGTACATACGACGATATCGCCGATATTAGCAGTCTTACGTCCAGTACCACCAAGTACTTTTATTGTTAAAACTTCACGTGCACCTGAGTTGTCTGCAACTTTCATACGAGTTTCTTGTTGGATCACTTAGGTTACCTCCCTCCGGAATTAATTAGTTCCGAAATTTATTATTAGATAATAACCGCTTTTTCTACAACTTCCAGTAAACGGAAACGTTTTGTAGCTGATAGCGGACGAGTTTCCATGATACGGACGATATCGCCGATTTGGGCTTCGTTTTGCTCATCATGAGCCTTAAATTTCTTAGAATATTTTACACGCTTACCGTATAATTTGTGTTTTTTATGAGTCTCAACTAAAACAGTAATAGTTTTTTCCATTTTGTCAGAAACTACACGGCCAGTGTATACTTTGCGTTGATTACGCTCAGTCATGCCTGAAAACCTCCTTTATCAGTTGTTTGCACTGATTTCTCTTTCGCGAATCACAGTTTTCATACGTGCAATCGCCTTACGAACTTCACGAATGCGAGCTGTGTTTTCTAATTGACCAGTCGCCAATTGGAAGCGAAGGTTGAAAAGCTCTTCTTTCAGTGATTTTACCTTTTGTTCAATTTCTGCAGTAGTAAGTTCACGGATGTCATTAGCTTTCATTAGATTCACCACCAATTTCTTGACGTTTAACTATCTTACATTTAATAGGAAGCTTATGAGATGCTAAGCGTAAAGCTTCGCGAGCTACCTCTTCAGATACGCCAGCAATTTCAAACATAATTTTCCCTGGTTTAACTACAGCTACCCAACCTTCAGGAGCACCTTTACCGGATCCCATACGAACCTCTAGAGGCTTTTTCGTATAAGGTTTATGTGGGAAGATTTTAATCCATACTTTACCGCCACGTTTCATGTAACGTGTCATTGCAATACGAGCTGATTCAATTTGACGACTTGTAATCCAGCTAGCTTCAGTTGCTTGTAAACCAAACTCACCGAATGCTATTTCTTTACCGCCTTTTGCTTCACCACGCATTTTCCCACGGTGTTCGCGACGATATTTAACGCGTTTAGGCATTAACATATTATTTGCCTCCTTCCTCAGAGTTCTTCTTAACTGGAAGGACTTCACCACGATAGATCCATACTTTAACGCCTAACTTACCGTAAGTAGTGTCAGCTTCAGCATGTGCATAATCGATATCTGCACGTAATGTATGAAGTGGTACAGTTCCTTCGCTGTAATGTTCAGCACGCGCAATGTCAGCGCCGCCTAAGCGTCCAGATACTTGAGTTTTAATACCTTTAGCGCCAGCACGCATTGTGCGTTGAATTGCTTGTTTTTGAGCACGACGGAAAGATACGCGGCCTTCTAATTGGCGTGCAATACTTTCAGCTACTAATTTAGCATCAAGGTCAGCTCTTTTAATTTCTACGATGTTGATGTGTACACGCTTGCCAGTGATATCGTTCAAGTGTTTACGAAGTGCTTCGACTTCAGTACCACCTTTACCGATTACCATTCCTGGTTTCGCAGTGTGAATAGTGATGTTAACACGTTTAGCAGCACGTTCGATTTCTACAGTAGAAACTGAAGCATCTTTTAAACGAGTTTCGATATACTTACGAATTTTTAAATCTTCATGAAGTAAGTTTGCATAGTCTTTACCAGCGTACCATTTTGACTCCCAGTCACGAATGATCCCAACTCGCATTCCTATTGGATGAACTTTTTGACCCACGAATTATCCCTCCTTCTTCTCAGATACCACTACAGTAATGTGGCTTGTACGTTTGTTGATAGCACTTGCACGACCCATCGCACGTGGACGGAAACGTTTCAATGTTGGACCTTCATCAACAAATACTTCAGAAACAACTAGGTTGTTAATATCTAAATCATAATTGTGCTCAGCGTTTGCAATAGCAGATTTTAATACTTTCTCAACAACAGGAGATGCTGCTTTAGGAGTAAGTTGTAAAATTGCAACTGCTTCACCGACTTGCTTACCTCTGATTAAATCAACGACTAATCTTACCTTACGAGGAGCAATGCGCACTGTTTTAGCAATAGCTTTTGCTTGTGACATTTGAATGACCTCCTCTCAAATTAGCGTCTTGTTTTCTTATCATCTGCACCATGACTTTTATAAGCGCGTGTTGGTGCAAACTCGCCTAGTTTATGACCTACCATATCTTCAGTCACGTATACCGGTACATGTTTACGTCCGTCATATACTGCGATTGTTAATCCGATAAAAGTAGGGAAAATTGTTGAACGGCGAGACCAAGTCTTAATCACTTGTTTTTTCTCAGAGTCCTTTTGTGCATCGACCTTTTTCAATAAATGATCGTCTGCGAAAGGTCCTTTTTTCAAGCTACGACCCATGCTGAAACCTCCCTCTGTGATTGCACCACGGCTCGTTCTTTGAACCGTAGTAAAACCACTTTATTTTTTACGACGACGAATAATAAGTTTGTCGGATTTGTTTTTCTTGCTACGAGTTTTGTATCCAAGAGTTGGTTTACCCCATGGAGACATTGGAGACTTACGTCCGATTGGAGTACGTCCTTCACCACCACCGTGTGGATGGTCGTTAGGGTTCATTACAGATCCACGTACAGTTGGGCGTTTACCTAACCAACGATTACGACCTGCTTTACCGATGTTTACAAGTTCATGTTGTTCATTTCCTACTTCACCAACAGTAGCGCGGCAAACACCTAGGATTAAACGAACTTCACCAGATTGTAAACGTACGATAACGTACTTACCTTCTTTACCTAATAATTGAGCAGATGTACCAGCAGAACGAACTAACTGACCACCTTTACCAGGTTTCATTTCGATGTTATGGATAGTAGTACCCATTGGAATGTTTTGCAATGGAAGTGCGTTACCTACTTTAATATCCGCTTCTGGACCTGACACGATTGTCATTCCAACTTCTAAGCCTTTAGGAGCTAGGATATAGCGTTTTTCCCCATCAGCATAATTTAGTAATGCGATGTTTGCAGAACGGTTTGGATCATATTCAATAGTAGCAACACGTGCTGGAATACCGTCTTTGTTTCGTTTGAAATCAATTACGCGGTATTGGCGTTTGTGTCCACCACCATGATGACGAACAGTAATTTTACCTTGATTGTTACGGCCGCCTTTACGCTTAACAGGAGCAAGAAGTGATTTCTCAGGCTTGTTCGTTGTGATTTCAGCGTAGTCAAGTGAAGTCATGTTACGACGTCCGTTTGTCGTTGGTTTATACTTTCTAATCGCCATTTTATTCCCTCCTTCTTGATTATTAATTCCTTGTTAAAGGATTAAATTTCGAATAACTCGATTTCTTTGCTGTCTGTAGTTAATGTAACAATCGCTTTACGACGTTTGTTAGTATAACCGCCAAATTTACCTACGCGTTTGAATTTACCTTTGTAGTTCATGATGTTAACTTTTTCAACATCTACTCCAAAGATTTCTTCAACTGCATATTTAACTTGTGTTTTGTTAGCGCGAGTGTCCACTTCGAAAGTGTACTTTTTATCTGCCATTACTTCAGAAGAACGCTCGGTAATGACCGGACGTTTAATAATATCACGTGCTTCCATTAACCAAGCACCTCCTCTACTTTTTCTACTGCAGCTTTAGTCATCACTAATTTATCGTGACCAACTAAATCTAATACGTTAATGCCTGTTGCAGACACAACTGTGATTCCAGGGATGTTACGAGCAGCTAATGCTACGTTTTCATCTAAATCAGCAGTTACTACTAACGCTTTTTTATTGATTGAAAGGTTAGATAACACTTTCACAAATTCTTTTGTTTTTGGAGCATCAAATGCTAACCCTTCAAGTACTACGATGCTTTCTTCACGCACTTTAGATGAAAGAGCTGAAAGAAGAGCTAAACGACGTACTTTCTTAGGTAATTTATAGCTATAGCTACGTGGAACTGGACCAAATACAGTACCACCGCCACGCCATTGTGGAGAGCGGATCGAACCTTGACGAGCACGACCTGTTCCTTTTTGCTTCCATGGTTTACGACCACCACCAGCTACTTCAGAACGATTTTTCACTTTGTGATTACCTTGACGAAGTGAAGCACGTTGAGAAATGATAGCTTCAAATAGCACAGATTCGTTTGGTTCAATTCCAAAAACTTTATCGTTTAACTCGATTTCCCCAACAGAAGATCCTGCTTGATTGAATAAAGATACTTTTGTCATTCCTGTTTCCTCCTTTCTTCAGAGAATTATTTCGATTTAATAGCAGCCTTAACAACTACTAATGATTTACGAGAACCAGGAACATTACCTTTTACTAATAATAGGTTACGTTCAGCATCCACTCTTACGATTTGTAAGTTTTGGATTGTTACTGTGTGTCCACCCATTTGACCAGGTAATTTCTTTTGTTTGAATACACGGTTCGGAGCAACTGGCCCCATTGAACCTGGACGACGGTGATAACGAGATCCATGGGCCATTGGTCCACGAGATTGTCCGTGGCGTTTAATAACACCTTGGAAACCTTTACCTTTAGTAATACCTGTTACATCAATTACATCGCCTTCTGCAAAACTTTCTACGTTGACTTCTTGACCAACCTCGTAATTAGCTGTATCCAAGCCGCGGAATTCGCGGATGAAGCGCTTAGGAGCGGTGCTAGCTTTAGCTACGTGTCCTTTAGCAGGTTTGTTAGAAAGCTTTTCGCGCTTATCTTCAAAACCTAACTGAATCGCTTCGTAACCGTCTGTTTCTGCAGTTTTCTTTTGAAGTACTACGTTTGGAGTAGCTTCAATAACTGTTACAGGGATTAAGTCACCGTTCTCAGCAAATACTTGCGTCATACCGATTTTTCTACCTAAGATTCCTTTGGTCATCCGTCACACCTCCTATAATAATTAGTTGTTTTTTATCTTTTACCATTAAAGTTTGATTTCAATATCAACGCCAGATGGTAAATCAAGCTTCATTAACGCATCAACAGTTTGTGGTGTTGGGTTAACGATATCGATAAGACGTTTATGCGTACGCATTTCGAATTGCTCACGAGAATCTTTATACTTATGAACAGCACGAAGAATCGTATACACAGATCTTTCAGTCGGAAGTGGAATCGGACCCGATACACTTGCACCTGAACGTTTAGCAGTTTCTACAATTTTCTCAGCAGATTGATCCAGGATTCTGTGATCATACGCTTTTAAACGAATACGAATTTTTTGTTTTGCCATTATTTTCCCTCCTTTTCGCCTATTTTCTAGACATTCTCCACGAAAATTTTCCGTACACTCGCCATGGCAAAGCGGCCGGGTGTGTCGGTAACCTCTCGTTTCATCGCAGTCAAAGACCAACATTCAACATTATATACAATAAAAAAAGAATATGCAAGTCTTTTTCTTGAATTCTTTTTATATGCTTCAACTATTTATATATTCATTTAAACTATGCGTTTTTTTAGCCGTTTTCTAGTATATAAAATTCTTATTTAAATTACAAATGAAATGAATGGTAGAAATTCCTCCGATAAGAAAAGTGATAGCTCCATTGTCTTCCTCTATAATTATTGTGAAATGTCATCTATTATTATCTTTCCCTATATAAAAAGAGCCCCAGAGGAGCTCTTTCTCTATAGTACATATACTACTGCAATCCAGCCAAAAATTATTAACGGTATATTGTAGCAAATGAATGTCGGTACTACTGTATCCCAAATATGATTATGTTGTCCGTCAACGCTTAAACCAGCTGTTGGTCCAAGTGTGGAATCAGATGCCGGCGAACCCGCATCCCCCAATGCACCTGCAGTCCCTATTAAAGCTATAGTAGCTAAGGGGCTTAATCCTAACTCTAATGCTAAAGGAACAAAGATCGCTGCGATTATTGGAATGGTGGCAAAGGAAGAGCCAATTCCCAAAGTTACGATTAAACCAATTACTAACATAATCAACACAGCCAAGCTGACATTACCCTTTAATAATTCTGCAGATGCCTCTACTAAACTTTCTACATGACCAGTTGAACTGATGACAGCTGCAAATCCGTTTGCTGTGATCATAACAAACCCTACGAATGCCATCATACGCATACCTTCTGTTAATAGCTGGTCAGCTTCCTTCCATTTTAAAGCACCTGTTACATAAAGTATTGTGATTCCAGCTAGAGCCCCTGCTATCATTGAGTCGGTTGCGATTTGTGCATACAATGCCGCAATCAACGAAATAATTGTGAAGAACACGCTGCTTTTTTTAACGTTTAGTTGCAATCCTTCTACTTTAACTTCTTCTAGACGGTATTGTCTTGGCTTTCTATATAAAACAAACGCCATAACAAGCCCTACAACCATTCCTAAGGCTGGTATTGCCATCGCGCGAGGAATATCCTCTAAAGCAACTGTAAGACCAGATAGCTCCATCTGTGTTGCCACAATTTGTTGATAAATCGCCCCGAAACCATATGGTAAGAACATATAAGGGGTAATTAACCCAAATGCCAAAATACATGCAATCAATCTACGGTCTATTTGGAGCATATTTAATACTTTTAAAATAGGTGGAACTAATAATGGAATAAATGCGATATGAATCGGTATTAAGTTCTGAGAGAAAATAGCCATCATCAATAGCAACAAGAATACTAATACCTTAGCTAAACCCGTCTTTTGGGAATCCCCTTCCCTTCTGACAACCTTGAGAATCGCCGCCACTAATAACTCTGGTATGCCTGTCTTCGATATGGCAACCGCAAAGCCTCCTAAGAGCCCATAGCTAAGCGCTATTGTTGCTCCTGCACCTAATCCTCCAGTAAACGCTTCTATCGTTTCTGTGACCGATAAGCCGGCTGTAAGCCCACCTACCAATGCACCTATGATTAATGAAAACACTACATTTATACGAAGTAAACTCAGAATTAACATAACAGCAACTGCTATCAAAACTGCATTCATTTAAAACACTCACTTTCACACACTAGATTGCTAATATGATAGAAGTTTATATTTAATCCATTTAAAAGTCAATAAGAAAAACTCTTTGTTATAAAACAAAGAGTTTTCTGTATACAAACTATAGTGATTCATTGACTACTTTTTTATAGTATCCGACCGTAAGGATAGCAAATACAGAGTAAAGAATAATATAGACTCCCATCGTTATGAGTAAAGGAGCTACTAGTTCTGTACCAAATAACATCCAGCCCGATTTAACAGCAAAATAGCTATGCGCTAAACCAATGATTAAAGGAAATCCAAAGTTGAATAATTGCTTTCGATAGATTCCTCTCATTAGTTCATTTGTTGTAAATCCGATTTTACGAAGAATAGTATAAGATTCTCTTTCTTCATCGGCCTCCGACATTTGTTTGAAGTATAAAATACTACCTGTAGTCACTAGGAAGGCTAATCCAAGAAAACCTGTAATAAATATAACTAGACCAAACATATCTAGCGTAGAAGAGCGATACATTTCCTGCGAGTCAACCTGAAAGTGTTCACTGTAACCTTCACTATTTGTTGCTTCATTATAACCGTCATTCGTAGTAGACTCGTAAATAGACTGTGCTTCTTTTTGATTGGAGGAATCTTTTATATTAATACCTACTTGTTTTTCCCAAATAGTATTTTGACCAATTATACTATCCTTAGCGAGCTGTTCAAACTGCTGATCCGTTACTATAAAAGATACTCCTGCACCCGTAAGTGTATAAACAAGAGGAGACTCTTCCTTGACTTCTTTTATATGTAAAGAGATATCACCTTCAGAAGTCGTTATGCTTACCGGTTTATCACTCTCTATCTTTACAAATTCAGACATCATACTACTATAGCCACTCACATAGCCCTCACCCTCCTCTAAAGAAAGCTGTGGCCATATTTTTTGTGCATCACTAAGTTTCAGCAGTTGATAGAATCCTTTGGTATTCATCTCCATACCAGCTGGAATTCCTGCTTCGTAGAGCTCAGCAGTCTCCACTTCTGCATTCAGTAAATCGATTTCGGTTTGATTATAACTAATTCCCTTGTTATCTAGTTCCTCTAAAAATGCTTCACCATGTTCATTTAACAATATAAAATCAAAAGGAACATTCCGTTCTGCCATAGATCCTGCTGAATAGTAAGAGATATAAGATAAACAAAGTATTGCTAAAGCAGTTGCCGATATAACAGTAATTGTCGTTAAGGACATCGCATTTGCTTTCATTCTGTGCATGATTGGTGTTAATGAAAGAACATCTTCAATTGATAAATGACCTTTTTTTCGCTTTCTTGCTAAGTTCATAAGAAATGCAACTGAAAAACGGAAGACTAAGAATGTACCAAAAATGGTCGAACCTAAGATCGATAGCATTTTAATGAGTAGCATATTTGCGTTCTCCGAATATACCTCAAACAAGGAGGTAGATAAATAGTAACCATATCCAATCATTAATAATCCTAAAAGTCCAAGGAACATTTGGAAACCACTAAATTTCTTTATTTTCTCCTCTGCAATAGCGGTAGAATGGAAAAGCGTAATTAAAGAAACTCTTCTAATAGTAAACGTCGTTTGTATCAGGACTACTATGAGCAACACTAAAAATACTAAAACTGTCATTTGTAAAGCCTCTACTGAAAAGGTAAGGTCTACTAAAACATCCTTTTCCAGCACCTTCAATAAAATCATTGCAAATATCCGAGACGTTAGGAATCCAATGATTACCCCTAAACTAAGAGCACCAATCCAAAGTATAGTGTTTTCCAATGCTAACAATCTTGTTACTAAACTTTTCGACATACCAATAAGCTGATATAAACCTATTTCCTTACTTCTTCTCTTCATAAATAAGCGATTAGCATACAAAACAAAGAAAACAACTACAAATAACAACAAGTAAGAAGCGGCCTTTAAGCCTGCAGTAACTTTAACGCCTACCGATATTTCCACTATGCTTGGATTATATTGAAGCGTGACGAAAGAAAAATAAAGTGTGACACTAAAGATTAAAGCAAAGAAGTATAAGTAGTAATGCTTAATATTCTTTTTCATACTACGGAAAACTAGCTGACTAAGCGTCATAACCATCACCACCAAGCACACCTTGCGTATTCATAATCTCCTGAAAGAACTGTCCGCGATTATTTTCCCCTTTATATAGCTCTGTATATAACTGACCATCCTTTAAAAACAATACACGCGAGCAAAAACTTGCTGCCACCGGATCATGTGTCACCATCATGATAGTAACTTTCTTATCCTTATTAATTTTTTCCATATTAGTAAGTAATGCGCTTGCTGCTTTAGAATCTAGTGCCCCTGTAGGTTCATCCGCAAATACAATGGTTGGATTCCCAATTAAAGCTCTTCCCGCAGAAGTTCTTTGTTTTTGCCCCCCTGATATCTCATTTGGATACTTATGAATAATATCTTCTATTCCTAGAGTCCTTATAATTTCTTGAAAACGATCTTCAGCCTCTTTTTTCGTTACCTTACTAATCGATAAAGGGAGCAGAATATTTTCTTTTACAGTTAGCGTATCCAATAAATTATAATCTTGAAAAATGAAACCTAATTGTTCTCTTCTAAAATTAGATAACTGTTTTTCCTTCATTCTACGCAAGTTATTTCCTGCTATTTCAATAACCCCTTCTGTCGCTTGATCTATAGAAGCTAGTACATTAAGAAGCGTAGTTTTTCCAGAACCGGATGGTCCCATTATTCCTACAAACTCACCTTCTTGAACCTCTAAATCAATTCCCTTTAAAACTTCCTGCGCTGTAGATTTTTTTCCATATACTTTTTTTATTTTACGACCGCTTAATATGATCATGGATTTTCCTCCTATACCTTATTAACCTTATTTTAAAATGTTTTCTTCCTTTAATCGTTCGATTAACATGACGAATAAATAAAGTAGATGACAATTTTGTCACCTACCTAAGATGTTGGACATTTCATTTTTCAAGGGAAATTGAAGTATAAAGGAGGTTCCTTCATTAACCTTAGATTGAACACTAATTTTTATACCTAGTTTGTCTGCAGCATTTTTGGCTAGGTATAGCCCCATTCCTGTTGAGGCATTCGTTTCACGTCCCGTTGTACCTGTGAAGGCCCTGTTAAATATTCGTGGTAAATCTGCTTGTCTAATACCACAACCAAAGTCTTGAATTGTTAGAAGTTGATGACCGACTGAATCTTTATGTAAAAACAATCGAATAATGCTGTTCTCTTCACTGTACTTAACACCATTTGATATTATTTGTCTTAATATAAATGCCAACCACTTTTGATCAGTTAGGACAGTTTTTTGAAGATCATCTATGTCAAAACCAATATTCTTTTGAATACACCATCCCTGCAGTTCTTTTATCTCCTGATAAACTACCTTTTTTAAGTTTACCTGCTCAATAATATAATCCTTTTCCAATGAGGATAGTCTCGTGTGATGCAGCTGCTGATCTAGCAATAGATGAATTCTAAGCCATTCTAATTCTAGCTTTCTTTGCATTTTAGAATCCTCTAAGGAGTCAATCATTAGCTTCATACTTGTTAATGGAGTTTTCACTTCATGAATCCATGAAACAATTTGGTCATCTTCCTCTAAGTGTTTAACCTTTAAATCATTTAGTTCGTCTATTCCTATCCTAAAGCAATCCTCTAATACCTCAGTTACTTTCTTTTCAAAGCTAGAACCGCCTTCTGGAAACACTTCTTGGAGTCGATCAAACCTTGATTCCACTCCAAGGTTCTCTTGTAGACTTTTTATATACTGTGTTTCTTTTCTAAATCGCCATACTAGAAACAATAAAAAAGCAATTGCATTTATCATATTTATATAAAATAAGGAGACATCCTTAAAGGCAACATCAAGAGTTAATATAATGTTCAACCAAACCTGGAGGGTAAGAAAGAATATAATCCACGATATTCTTTCTTTGATAAATGTCAGCAACATGTTTATCCCTCCTTTGAAATGGCCATATAACCTAATCCCTTTTTGGTTTGGATGACATCAGTCAAACCAATCTCTTCTAATTTTAAACGCAGACGATTCACGTTAACGGATAAAGTATTATCATTAACAAATCTCTCGTCATCCCATAATTTTCTCATTAATTCATCGCGCGATACAATCTTGTCTACAGATTGCAATAAAACCCGCAAAATAAATAATTCGTTTTTAGTTAATTCTACCGAGAGGTCGTTCCTTAAGAGAACACCTTTTGAAAAATCTACGGTCGCTCCGTTCCACCTTGTCATTTCATTTTGCTCTTCCCCATAATCATAGGTTCTTCGAAGTATTGCCTGAACCTTCGCAAGTAAAACATCCATATGAAAGGGTTTTTGTACGAAATCATCTGCACCAATTTGCATTGCCATGATCATATCCATTGGATGATCCCGAGAAGATAGAAATATAATCGGTACTTTAGAAACTGCCCTTATTTGCCTACACCAATGAAATCCATCATAAGCCGGAAGCTGAATATCTACTATAACTAACTGTGGAGCTTCTTGTATGAAATCATCCATTACATGCTGAAAAGTTGATGGGCCTGTAACTTCTAATGCCCATTGTTTAAAACGATCCTGTATCATCTCGAATATTGACATGTCATCTTCAATTAAAAATACTTTTACGCTCAATGGAACCACCCCTTTAAAATTAGTTTACCATTTTTAAGCACAAAAAAATCCACCTCGTCGTCACGAGATGGATTTTATAATTTAATTATAGATTACTTAGTGATAGTAGCAACTACACCAGCGCCTACAGTACGTCCACCCTCACGGATAGAGAATTTAGTACCTTCTTCGATAGCGATTGGAGAGATTAGAGATACAGTCATTTCGATGTTATCTCCAGGCATAACCATTTCTACGCCTTCTGGTAAGTTACAAACACCAGTTACATCAGTTGTACGGAAGTAGAACTGAGGACGGTAGTTTGAGAAGAATGGAGTATGACGTCCACCCTCTTCTTTAGAAAGAACATAAACTTCAGCTTTGAAGTCTGTGTGTGGAGTGATTGAACCTGGTTTAGCTAAAACTTGACCACGTTGGATCTCTTCACGAGAAACCCCACGAAGAAGAGCACCGATGTTGTCTCCAGCTTCTGCATAGTCAAGAAGTTTACGGAACATTTCAACTCCAGTTACAGTAGTTGATTTTGCTTCTTCAGTAATACCGATGATGTCTACAACGTCACCGATTTTAACTTGTCCACGCTCAACACGTCCTGTAGCAACTGTACCACGACCAGTGATTGAGAATACATCCTCAACTGGCATCATGAATGGTTTGTCAGTTTGACGTTCTGGTGTTGGGATATAGCTATCTACAGCGTCCATTAATTCAACGATTTTTTCTTCCCATTCTGGCTCTCCTTCAAGAGCTTTAAGAGCAGAACCTTTGATTACTGGAATGTCGTCGCCTGGGAAATCGTATTCAGAAAGAAGGTCACGAACTTCCATTTCAACTAATTCAAGTAATTCTTCGTCGTCTACCATATCACATTTATTCATGAATACAACTAGGTATGGAACACCTACTTGTTTAGATAAAAGAATGTGTTCACGAGTTTGTGGCATTGGGCCATCAGCAGCAGATACTACTAGGATCCCGCCGTCCATTTGAGCTGCACCTGTGATCATGTTTTTAACATAGTCAGCATGTCCTGGGCAGTCTACGTGAGCGTAGTGACGAGTTTCTGTTTCATATTCAACGTGAGAAGTGTTGATTGTGATTCCGCGCTCTTTTTCTTCAGGAGCGTTATCGATGTCAGCGTATGATTTAGCTACTCCACCCATTTTTTTAGAAAGAACTGTAGCGATTGCAGCAGTTAAAGTTGTTTTACCATGGTCAACGTGTCCGATTGTACCAACGTTAGCATGTGTTTTGGAACGGTCAAATTTTTCTTTAGCCATTAGAGAAATCCTCCTCAGTAATTGTTTGTTTTTTTTATGATAAAAGATAGGGACAAGTAGTCCCTATATTTCATACACTACAAGAAAGTTATACTTGAATCAAGATGAAAATTCAATTATTCACCTTTGTGTTTTTTGATAATTTCTTCAGCAATTGATTTTGGAACATCTTCATAGTGATCAAATACCATCGAGAATACTCCACGACCTTGTGTATTTGAACGTAATGATGTTGCATATCCAAACATTTCAGCAAGTGGAACCATTGCACGTACTACCTGTGCGTTACCACGAGCGTCCATACCTTCAACGCGTCCACGACGAGATGTGATATCACCCATGATGTCTCCTAAATATTCTTCAGGAATAACAACTTCTACCTTCATGATTGGTTCAAGAAGTGCTGGGTTTACTTTAGAAACAGCATTTTTCAATGCCATAGATGCTGCGATTTTAAATGCCATCTCATTCGAGTCAACATCATGATATGATCCGTCGAATAATTTAGCTTTAATATCGATTAATGGGAATCCAGCGATTACACCGTTGTCAAGTGAGTCACGAAGACCTGCTTCAACAGCTGGGATATATTCACGTGGTACAACCCCACCAACGATAGCATTTTCAAACTCAAAGCCTTTTCCTTCTTCGTTTGGAGAGAACTCGATCCAAACGTGTCCGAATTGACCACGTCCACCAGATTGGCGAACGAATTTACCTTCAACTTGTGCCGATGAACGGAAAGTTTCACGGTAAGATACTTGTGGAGCACCTACGTTAGCTTCTACTTTGAATTCACGACGCATACGGTCTACTAGAATATCAAGGTGAAGTTCACCCATACCAGCGATGATTACTTGACCAGTTTCTTGGTCAGTATGTACGCGGAATGTTGGATCTTCTTCAGCTAATTTTTGTAGGGCTTGACCCATTTTATCTTGGTCAGCTTTAGTTTTTGGTTCAACAGATAGTGAGATAACTGGCTCTGGGAATTCCATAGATTCTAGAATTACTAGAGATTTTTCATCACATAATGTATCACCAGTTGTTGTATCTTTTAAGCCTACTGCTGCAGCGATATCTCCAGCGTAAACTTGTGAGATCTCTTCACGAGAGTTAGCATGCATTTGTAGGATACGACCTACACGCTCACGCTTACCTTTAGTAGAGTTTTGAACGTATGAACCAGATTGAAGAGTACCAGAATACACGCGGAAGAAAGTTAATTTACCAACGTAAGGGTCAGTCATAACTTTAAACGCTAATGCAGAGAATGGTTCAGAATCGTCAGAGTGACGTTCTACTTCTTCTTCGCTATCAGGATCGATACCTTTCATAGCTGGAATATCAAGTGGTGATGGAAGGTAAGCAACTACTGCATCAAGAACTTTTTGAACACCTTTGTTTTTGAAAGCAGTACCACATACTACTGGATAGAATTCTACGTTAAGGGTACCTTTACGGATACCAGCAACTAATTCTTCAGTTGTAATTTCTTCTCCACCAAGATATTTTTCCATTAAATCTTCATCAAGCTCAGCTACCGCTTCAACTAATTTTTCACGGTATTCTTCAGCTTGTGCTTTATATTCTTCTGGAATTTCAACTTCTTGGATATCAGTACCTAAGTCGTTTCCGTATACAGTAGCTTTCATTGTCACTAGGTCAATGATACCGCTGAATTCATCTTCAGCACCAATTGGTAACTGAATTGGATGAGCGTTAGCTTGTAGACGGTCACGAAGAGTTCCTACAGAATATAAGAAGTCCGCACCTGTTTTATCCATTTTGTTTACAAAAACAATACGTGGTACGCCATAAGTTGTAGCTTGACGCCATACTGTTTCAGTTTGTGGTTCAACACCAGATTGAGCATCTAGTACTGTAACCGCACCATCAAGTACACGAAGTGAACGTTCAACTTCAACTGTGAAGTCTACGTGTCCAGGTGTATCGATAATGTTTACACGGTGATTATCCCAAGCAGCTGTTGTCGCAGCAGAAGTGATAGTGATACCACGTTCTTGCTCTTGCTCCATCCAGTCCATTTGTGAAGCACCCTCATGAGTTTCCCCAATTTTGTGGATTTTACCAGTGTAGTATAGAATACGCTCCGTAGTAGTCGTTTTACCAGCATCGATGTGAGCCATGATACCGATATTACGTGTTTTTTCTAAGGAGAACTCTCTAGCCATATTGTATTTCTCCTTCCAATTTCGGATTAGAGTATGATTGTATTAAAATCTTACCAACGATAGTGAGCAAATGCTTTGTTAGCTTCCGCCATTTTATGCATATCTTCACGTTTCTTAACAGAAGCACCTGTGTTGTTAGATGCATCAAGAATTTCATTAGCTAAACGCTCTTCCATAGTTTTTTCTCCACGAAGACGTGAATAGTTTACTAGGTAGCGAAGACCTAAAGTATAACGACGGTCAGGACGTACTTCAACCGGTACTTGGTAGTTAGCACCACCAACACGACGAGCACGAACTTCAAGAACTGGCATAATGTTGCTTAATGCAGCTTCAAATACTTCTAATGCATCTTTACCAGAACGTTCTTTTACAAGATCAAACGCTCCGTATAGAATTTTTTGAGAAGTACCTCTTTTACCATCAATCATCATTTTATTGATTAAACGAGTTACTAGTTTCGAATTATAAATTGGATCTGGTAACACGTCACGTTTGGAAACAGGACCTTTACGAGGCATGTGTTTTCCTCCTTTCGACGAATGTCAAATTATTAAATAAATTATTTTTTAACTTTAGGGCGTTTTGCACCGTATAATGAACGGCTTTGCATACGACCATTAACTCCAGCTGTATCAAGAGCACCACGTACGATATGGTAACGTACCCCTGGTAAATCTTTTACACGTCCTCCGCGGATAAGTACAACACTATGTTCTTGTAGGTTGTGACCTTCTCCTGGAATATAAGCAGTAACCTCTAACGTATTTGTTAAACGTACACGCGCATATTTACGAAGTGCTGAGTTTGGTTTTTTCGGCGTCATAGTACCAACACGAGTACAAACCCCACGCTTTTGAGGCGAGTTAAGATTTGTAGCTGATTTTTTAAAGCTGTTATAGCCTTTTCCTAATGCTGGAGACTTAGATTTAGTGATGTTGGATTTACGAGGCTTACGGACCAATTGGTTAATTGTAGGCATCGATTATTCCTCCCTTCATTTGTTCTTTTAATACCACACATCCAGGTGGTTCATTTTTTGGGTAAAAACAAAGTCTTTGTGTATTACACAAAAACTGTTACACAGTAATCGCCACAACGGCAGCGCTTAAACGCAAACCACAGGCTCTACCAAGCTCTAATTTAGACTCGACATAGGTTATTGGAACATCATTTTCTTGTGCTATCTGACGTGCTAATTCAATGATTCTCAATTCTACATCCAGTGCAATATATAATTCTTTGACAAGCCCTTTTTTCATTGCTTTTACTGCTTGCTTTGTACCAATGATCGTTTTGTCTGCTTGTTTTACTTTTTCATAAGACATTTACACATCCTCCAAAGCTACAAGTCCGATAACTATCAACCTTAAATATATTATCATTCCTTGAAAAAGGTGTCAAGGCTTAACAATAAAATATTAGGGAGAAATATAAATAGTTCTCCCTAATATAAGTTATTCTGCGTTTACTGTTTCTTTTTCAGCATCGGCTTCGTTTGTAGTTATTTGAATTTGACGGTAACGTTGCATACCAGTACCAGCAGGAACTAGTTTCCCAATAATTACGTTTTCTTTCAATCCAAGTAGCTCATCACGTTTTCCTTTAATCGCTGCATCAGTTAAGACACGAGTCGTTTCTTGGAAGGATGCCGCTGATAAGAATGATTCTGTTTCAAGAGAAGCTTTTGTGATACCAAGGATAACTGGGCGACAAGTTGCAGGGATTTTACCTTGTAAAACTGCTTCTTTATTCGCTTCAGCAAATTGGTGGATATCTAAAAGTGAACCAGGTAGCAAGTCAGTTTCTCCTGCTTCAATTACGCGCACTTTGCGAAGCATTTGGCGAACCATTACTTCGATATGTTTATCCCCAATTTCTACCCCTTGCATACGATAAACTTTTTGTACTTCTTTTAATAAGTACTCTTGAACAGTAGAAACATCTTTTACTTTTAACAATTCTTTAGGGTCTACAGAACCTTCCGTTAATACCTGACCACGTTGAATAACGTCATTTGCTATTACTTTTAGACGTGCATTGTATGGAGCTAGATATTTACGTGTTTCTACATTACCTTGAATTGTAATTTCTTTTTGTCCTTCTCTAATTTCGTCGATTTCAGTAACGGTACCAGAAATCTCAGAAATAACCGCTTGCCCTTTTGGATTACGAGCTTCAAAAATCTCTTGAATACGTGGAAGACCTTGTGTAATATCATCACCGGCAACCCCACCTGTATGGAATGTACGCATTGTTAACTGTGTACCAGGTTCTCCGATAGACTGAGCTGCGATAATACCTACCGCTTCCCCTACTTCTACCGTATCTCCAGTTGCTAAGTTCAAGCCGTAACATTTTTTACATACACCATGTTTTGTATTACAAGTAAATGCTGAGCGGATAGTCAATTGAGTAATTCCAGCTTCTTCGATAAGACGTGCGATATCTTGAGTAATCAAGCCATCTCTTTCTAATATTACTTTTCCTGTTTCCGGATGGAAGATTGTTTTCTTCGTGTGACGTCCAACAATACGTTCGCCAAACTCTTCAATTACTTCCGTACCTTCCATAAGAGAGCCTATTAGTAAGCCACGGTCTGTTCCACAGTCATCTTCACGTACGATTACATCTTGAGCTACGTCAACAAGTCGACGAGTCAGGTAACCTGAATCGGCTGTTTTAAGAGCTGTATCGGCAAGACCTTTACGAGCACCATGTGTTGAGATGAAGTATTCAAGTACTGTTAACCCTTCACGGAACGATGATTTAATCGGAAGTTCGATAATTCGTCCAGCCGGATTGGCCATCAGCCCACGCATACCAGCAAGCTGAGTGAAGTTGGACGCGTTACCACGGGCACCAGAGTCACTCATCATGAAGATTGGGTTCATGTTATCAAGTGATTTCATCAGTTTTTCTTGAATAACTTCTTTCGCTCTACTCCAGTGTCCAATAACGCTTGCATAACGTTCTTCCTCTGTTATTAGACCTCGACGGAATTGTTTCATTACTTTATCTACTTTACCTTGTGCTTCTTCAAGAATTTCACCTTTATCTGGAAGTACGACGATATCAGAGATACCGATTGTAATACCAGCTTTAGTTGAATATTTAAATCCAAGTGATTTCATACGGTCAAGCATTTTAGATGTTTCTGTAATATGGAAACGTTTAAATACTTCTGCGATGATATTTCCAAGGATTTTCTTCTTGAATGGTTGAACAAGATCCGTAGATTCAATATGTTTTTTCACGTCTGTCGTAGTAGAGATGAAATATTTTTCAGGTGTTTCTATTTGTAAATTGTAATCCGTTGGTTCGTTAATATACGGGAACGTTTCAGGAAGTATTTCGTTGAAGATTACTTTACCTACAGTAGTCAACAACAACATCTTGTTTTGTTCTTCCGTAAATGTTGGATTTTTCAATGAAGATGCAGCTATGGCAATACGAGTATGCAAATGTACATGACCTGTATTATATGCAATTAGCACCTCTTCTGGACCGTAGAATGTAGAACCTTCTCCCGTTGCGCCTTTACGCTCAAGTGTTAAGTAATAGTTACCTAGTACCATATCTTGAGATGGCGTAACAACTGGTTTTCCATCTTTCGGGTTCAAAATGTTTTGTGCAGCAAGCATTAGTAGACGTGCTTCCGCTTGAGCTTCTGCTGATAAAGGTACGTGAACAGCCATTTGGTCACCATCAAAGTCAGCGTTATATGCTGTACATACAAGAGGGTGAAGACGAATTGCACGACCTTCTACTAATGTTGGTTCAAACGCTTGGATACCTAAACGGTGAAGAGTAGGTGCGCGGTTTAGTAAAACCGGATGCTCCTTGATTACATCTTCTAATACATCCCAAACTTCTGGATGCATACGTTCAATTTTGCGTTTTGCACTCTTAATGTTATGCGCCAAACCACGTTCAACTAGTTCTTTCATAACAAATGGTTTGAATAATTCAATTGCCATTTCTTTTGGAAGACCACATTGGTACATTTTTAGGTTTGGTCCTACTACGATAACGGAACGACCAGAATAGTCTACACGTTTACCAAGTAAGTTTTGACGGAAACGACCTTGTTTCCCTTTAAGCATATGTGAGAGTGACTTTAATGGACGGTTACCTGGTCCTGTTACTGGACGGCCACGACGACCATTATCAATCAATGCATCAACTGCTTCTTGAAGCATACGTTTTTCGTTTTGAACAATGATGCTAGGAGCACCTAAGTCCAATAGACGTTTTAAACGGTTATTACGGTTGATTACACGACGGTATAAATCATTTAAATCAGATGTAGCAAAGCGTCCGCCGTCTAATTGAACCATTGGACGTAATTCTGGTGGAATAACCGGAAGTACATCTAAGATCATCCAATCAGGCTTGTTGCCAGAGTTACGGAAAGATTCTACTACTTCTAAACGTTTAATCGCGCGTGTACGACGTTGACCTTGTGCTGTTTTTAACTCTTCTTTTAAGTTCTCAGTTTCACTTTCTAGATCTATCTCTTGTAATAGACGCTTAATAGCCTCTGCACCCATAGCAGCTTGGAACTTACTACCAAACTTATCTCGGTATGCACGGTATTCTTTTTCAGAAAGTAATTGTTTCTTTTCAAGAGGTGTATCCGCTGGTTCAATTACAACGTAAGAAGCAAAATAAATTACTTCCTCTAGTGATCTTGGAGACATATCCAAAATCAGCCCCATACGGCTTGGAATACCTTTGAAATACCAAATATGTGATACAGGAGCTGCCAATTCAATGTGACCCATACGCTCACGACGTACTTTCGAACGCGTAACCTCTACTCCACATCGATCACAAACTACGCCTTTATAGCGAACACGTTTGTATTTACCACAATGACATTCCCAGTCTTTTGTAGGACCGAAAATACGCTCACAGAATAACCCATCTTTTTCAGGTTTTAGTGTACGATAGTTAATTGTTTCAGGTTTTTTTACTTCTCCATAAGACCATGAACGGATTTTATCTGGTGAAGCTAAACCAATTTTCATATACTCAAAATTATTAACGTCTATCAAGGAGCCTACCTCCCTTTAGTCTTGAGTCTTTAGAAAGACCTTCCAAGTAGCTCTGCATAATGCAATTTAATACGGAAATACGGACAGGCATCACCTGTCCGATTTTTTATCTAATCAATTATTCCTGCTTGACCTTACTCTAAGTTTCCAACTGGCTCTTCTTCATTAGCTAGTGGTAATAAACCAAGTGCATCAGCTGCCGGAATATCGTCATCTTCATCTAAATCACGAAGTTCAATTTCTTCTTCGTCAATTGTTAACATCTTAACGTCCATACCTAAACTTTGTAGTTCTTTAATCAATACTTTGAATGATTCAGGAACGCCTGGCTCAGGAACACTTTCACCTTTTACGATGGCTTCATATGTTTTCACACGTCCAACCACGTCATCGGATTTAACCGTTAAGATTTCTTGTAATGTATAAGCAGCACCATATGCTTCTAGTGCCCATACTTCCATCTCACCAAAACGTTGTCCACCGAATTGCGCTTTACCACCAAGAGGCTGTTGCGTAACAAGAGAATAAGGTCCTGTTGAACGAGCATGAAGCTTGTCATCAACCATGTGGGCAAGTTTGATCATATACATAACCCCTACTGAAACGCGGTTATCAAATGGTTCACCTGAACGACCATCATAAAGTGTCGTTTTACCATCACGGTTCAAGCCTGCTTCTTCCATCGTGTTCCATACATCTTCCTCGTTGGCACCATCAAATACAGGTGAAGCCATGTGAACACCAAGAAGTCTAGAAGCCATACCTAAGTGAAGCTCTAGTACTTGCCCAATATTCATACGAGAAGGTACCCCTAGTGGATTTAACATAATGTCCACTGGTGTTCCGTCTGGAAGGAAAGGCATATCTTCTTCCGGAAGAATACGAGAGATTACCCCTTTGTTACCATGTCGTCCGGCCATTTTATCCCCTACAGAGATTTTACGTTTTTGAACGATATAAGCACGTACTAGTTGGTTAACACCAGGTGATAGTTCATCCCCATCTTCACGATTGAAGACTTTTACATCTAATACAATTCCGCCTGCACCATGAGGTACACGTAGAGATGTATCGCGAACTTCACGAGCTTTTTCTCCGAAAATAGCGTGAAGTAGACGTTCTTCAGCAGTAAGTTCTGTAACTCCTTTAGGCGTTACTTTACCTACTAAAATATCTCCGTCTCTAACTTCAGCACCGACACGGATAATTCCACGGTCATCTAAGTTACGTAAAGCATCTTCTCCGACGTTAGGAATGTCTCTCGTAATTTCCTCTGGCCCAAGTTTCGTATCACGTGATTCTGATTCGTATTCTTCAATATGCACAGAAGTATAGACATCATCTTTCACAAGACGCTCACTCATGATTACAGCATCCTCGTAGTTATATCCATCCCATGTCATGAAGGCAACTAGTACGTTACGTCCTAGCGCAAGCTCTCCTTGTTCCATAGATGGACCGTCTGCAAGGATATCTAAAGGTTTAACACGGTCTCCAACCTTAACGATTGGACGTTGGTTAATAGATGTACCATGGTTAGAACGTTCGAATTTGTGAACTTTATAAGTTGTTAAATCACCTTTAACTTCTTTTCCATCCACTTCTTCAATGCGACGAACGCGAATCTCTTTCGCTTCTACATGTTCTACGATCCCGTGATACTTAGCAATAACAGCGGCACCTGAATCACGTGCATTGACATGCTCCATACCAGTTCCGACAAACGGAGCTTCTGGGTTTAAAAGAGGAACAGCTTGACGTTGCATGTTCGCTCCCATTAGGGCACGGTTAGAGTCATCGTTTTCTAAGAATGGAATACATGCTGTAGCAGCAGAAACTACTTGTTTCGGTGATACGTCCATGTAGTCAATTTGATCTCTTCTAAATACCGTGTTGTCACCACGGAAACGGCCAACTACTTCTTCGTTTACGAATGCACCGTCGTCAGAAAGTGGAGAGTTAGCTTGCGCAACAACATAGTTGTCCTCTTCATCTGCTGTTAGGTAATCGATACGTGAAGTTACAAGACCAGTTTCAGGGTCAACTCGACGGTAAGGAGTTTCGATAAATCCAAATTTATTTACTTTCGCAAAACTGGAAAGTGAGTTAATTAAACCAATGTTAGGTCCCTCAGGAGTTTCAATTGGACACATACGACCATAGTGAGAGTAGTGAACGTCACGAACCTCGAAGCCTGCACGCTCACGCGTTAAACCACCGGGTCCTAAAGCAGAAAGACGACGTTTATGAGTTAACTCTGCAAGTGGATTTGTTTGGTCCATGAACTGAGATAATTGAGAACTACCAAAGAATTCCTTGATAGATGCAATTACTGGACGAATATTTATCAGCTGTTGTGGAACAATTGCTTGTGTATCGTTTATTGACATACGCTCACGAACTACACGCTCCATACGAGAAAGACCAATACGGAATTGGTTTTGTAATAACTCTCCAACTGAACGTAAACGACGGTTACCTAGATGGTCAATATCATCCGTGTTTCCAACGTTGAATAATAGGTTAAAGAAATAACCAATAGATGACACGATATCTGCTGGCGTAATGTTTTTAACTTCGGTTTCCACATACGCATTACTAATTACATTTATCTCTTTTTGCTCGTCATCATTTGGTGCATAAATTTTAATCGATTGAACCGTAATATCGTCTTCTAAAACTCCTCCAACTTGAGAGAATGTTTTAAATCCAATTCCATTTTCCAAATGAGGGATCAGTCTGTCTAATACACGACGATCGATCAGTGTACCAGCTTCAACTAAAATTTCACCTGTTTCTGGATCCACTAACGTTTCCGCTACTGTTTGGTTAAACAAACGATTTTTTATGTGTAATTTTTTGTTCATTTTGTAACGACCAACATTTGCTAAATCATAGCGTTTTGGGTCAAAGAAGCGAGAGTATAGCAGGCTCTTTGCACTTTCCACAGTTGGTGGCTCGCCTGGACGTAAGCGCTCATAGATTTCTAATAACGCTTTTTCAGTAGTTTCTGTGTTGTCCTTTTCTAGCGTGTTACGTAAATACTCATTGTCACCGAGTAAATCAATGATTTCTTGATCTGAACCGAATCCTAAAGCGCGAAGTAAAACAGTTACTGGTAATTTACGAGTTCTGTCAATTCGAACGTACACTACGTCCTTTGCATCAATCTCGTATTCAAGCCATGCACCACGGTTTGGAATAACAGTAGCACCAAAACCTTTTTTACCATTTTTGTCTGTTTTGTCATGGAAGTAAACACTTGGTGAACGGACTAACTGAGATACGATTACTCGCTCAGCACCATTAATAACGAAAGTACCAGTTTCTGTCATGAGTGGGAAATCACCCATAAAGACATCTTGTTCTTTCACTTCATCCGTTTCTTTGTTGTGGAGACGTACTTTTACGCGAAGTGGTGCTGCGTATGTTGCGTCACGTTCTTTAGATTCATCGACTGAATATTTTGGATCATTCAAACTATAGTCGACAAACTCCAATGATAGATTGCCTGTAAAATCCTCGATAGGTGAAATATCCTTAAACATTTCACGCAAACCTTCTTCAAGGAACCATTCATAAGATGCTGTTTGAATCTCAATAAGATTCGGTAATTCTAGCACCTCACTAATACGCGCAAAACTTCTACGCTGGCGGTGTTGTCCGTACTGAACTAGTTGACCTGTCAACTCATTCACCCCTCAATAAAGCGATAATAGGTCTTTTCGATATAGACATTTTGGTGTATGATATCGAAAGACAAAAAGAAAACGAGTTCTTAATAAGAGCTCATTTTTGATTCACCAAACTTTTTCTCGGCCAGTATACCCATAAAGCATAGCTTTTATACAAAAGGCCATAAGTCCTCAAAATAATATTTTTGCATTTTATTATAATATCATAGCGATTTTGTCAAGTCAATCTTTTGTACCCTTTATAATCCAATAACCTTTTTCTTTGTTCACAACTTCCACTTGACCAAAAATCTCTTCTAAAAAACTAAAAGTAGATGGTGCCCCTTGTTTCTTTTGAATGACAACCCACAATTCTCCCCCTGAAACTAATTTATCAAAGGAATCTTTATAGAAACGAAATATAGTCTCTTTTCCAGCGCGAATGGGTGGATTAGTTATAATAGCCGCAAAGTTTGCAGTTTCCACTGCTGACAACCCATCACTTTCATAGATTCGCACATTTTGTACCCCGTTAGCAGCCGCATTTTTTACTGCAAGTTGGATTGCACGCGTGTTAACATCTACTAAATGAACTGTTCTTTCTTCATTTGCTTTTGCAATGGCAAGCCCAATCGGACCATAGCCACAACCAACATCCAAGAAGTCTCCCTCTTGATCTGGCGCTTTGAAAGCATCGATTAATACACGGGAGCCAAAATCTACTTCGCTCTTACTAAAAACACCAGCATCTGTTTCAAATCGAAAATTATGGCCTAGCAATTTAAAGTTCCAATGTTGAGGCTTACTTTCCGTTTGAGGTTTTCTAGAATAATAATGTTCAGACACCGTTTAACCCTCCATCATACATACGAAGAAAAGCTCGTCGTTTAAAGACGAGCTTTTTCCCCGAGTTGTACCAAAAATTACTTAACTTCTACGTTTGCTCCAACTTCTTCAAGTTGTGCTTTCATAGCTTCTGCATCTTCTTTAGATACGCCTTCTTTAAGTGCTTTTGGAGCGTTGTCAACTACTTCTTTAGCTTCTTTCAAGCCAAGACCAGTGATTTCGCGAACTACTTTGATTACTTTAATTTTTTGGTCTCCTGCAGATGCAAGGATAACGTCAAATTCAGTTTTTTCTTCAGCAGCAGCAGCACCGCCACCAGCAGCTACAGCTACAGGTGCAGCAGCAGTAACACCAAATTCTTCTTCAATTGCTTTTACTAAGTCGTTTAATTCAAGAACTGTCATTGATTTGATAGCTTCTAAGATTTGCTCGTTGTTCATTTTATTTTCCTCCTATTATTGGATATGTTTTAGGCTATTAGCCGATTTTTGTGCAAAGTTCCATAAGGAATTATGCGCCTTGCTCTTCTTTTTGTTCTGCAACAGCTTTTGTTGCAAGTGCGAAATTGCGCACTGGAGCTTGAAGTACAGATAAAAGCATAGATAGTAGTCCTTCGCGTGATGGAAGTTCTGCTAAAGCTTTTACATCTTCTGCTGAAGATACGTTTCCTTCGATGATCCCTGCTTTAATTTCTAATTGTTCGTTCTTTTTAGCAAAATCATTAATGATTTTTGCTGGAGCAACTACGTCTTCGTTAGAGAATGCAACAGCATTTGGTCCAACTAAGAATTCGTTAATTGCATCAACTCCAGCGATTTCAGTCGCACGACGTGTAAGTGAGTTTTTATAAACTTTGAACTCAACGCCAGCTTCACGAAGTTGTTTACGTAATTCTGTAACTTGAGCAACATTTAAACCACGGTAGTCTACTACAACTACTGAAGCAGCAGCTTTAAATTTCTCTGCAATGTCGTCTACAATCACTTTTTTCGTTTCAATTGCTTTGCTCATCTTGGCACCTCCTATAAGAATTGGGCCATTTATACCGACAAAAGAAAAGCCTCTGATCTACGGATAGACACAGAGGCAGAAAGTCATCATCTAATTAGAATCTGAATTTACGTGTCCTCGGTAGGATATTAAGCGACAAGTCGCTCCTACTGTCTTCGGTACAAATGTATATTTCACAACAAAAGTCATCTTAACAGATAGACTATTAGGTTGTCAATTATTATTTTACTGATGAAGCATCAACTTTAATAGCTGGACCCATAGTAGTTGTAACATTTACAGACTTCATGTAAATACCTTTTGAAGCAGCAGGCTTAGCTTTTTGAACTACTTCAAATACAGACATAAAGTTTTCTACTAATTTGTCGTCTTCGAAAGATACTTTTCCGATTGGAGCGTGAATGATCCCTGCTTTGTCAGCACGGTATTCTACTTTACCAGCTTTGATTTCTTCGATAGCTTTAGTTACATCAAATGTAACAGTACCAGTTTTAGGGTTTGGCATTAAACCTTTTGGTCCAAGTACGCGACCGATTTTACCAACTTCACCCATCATGTCAGGAGTAGCTACGATTACATCGAAGTCAAACCATCCTTGTTGGATTTTGTTGATGTATTCCACATCACCTGCATAGTCTGCACCAGCAGCTTCAGCTTCTTTAAGTTTTTCACCTTTAGCGAAAACTAATACGCGTTGAGTTTTACCAGTTCCGTTTGGAAGAACTACTGCCCCACGGATTTGTTGGTCGTTTTTACGAGTATCGATTCCTAGACGGAAAGCAACTTCAACTGTTGCGTCGAAATTAACTGTGCTAGTTTTTTTAGCAAGCTCGATTGCTTCTTTAGCTGAATACAATGTATTTTTGTCAACTAATTTAGCAGCTTCTTGTAACTTTTTACCTTTGTTAGCCATTTAAAATGTCCTCCTTGATAGTGGTTTTAGCGGAATAAACCTCCCACGTGTAAAGGTTGCAGTTATTCTTAGGAACAACTACAACCTTCCAAAAAAACAATTGCGTCATATCAAAATCACATTAAGTATTAGTCTTCGATCGTAATACCCATGCTACGTGCTGTACCTTCAACCATCAACATAGCTGTTTCAACAGATGCAGCGTTTAGATCTGGCATTTTTTGTTCAGCGATTTCGCGAACTTTATCACGTTTAACTGTCGCCACTTTAACGCGGTTTGGTTCACCTGATCCAGATTGAATTCCTGCTGCTACTTTAAGTAACACTGCTGCCGGCGGAGTTTTTGTAATGAAAGTAAATGAACGGTCTTCAAATACAGAAATTTCAACCGGAATGATTAGACCTGCTTGATCAGCAGTACGTGCGTTGAACTCCTTACAGAATCCCATGATGTTAACACCCGCTTGTCCTAATGCAGGACCAACCGGTGGCGCTGGATTTGCTTTACCAGCAGGAATTTGTAATTTTACAACTTTAATCACTTTTTTAGCCACGAGACACACCTCCTTAAGTCCGTGATGTGGTAATTGGGTTGCCCCTCCCACTCAAATATCTGTCTCTCAGCTCTGCGCTGATAACATTTAGAAAATTCATGCAGACTTTTTTTCAGTCTGACCTTTGAAATGATACCACTTATCCATTTTTTTAGCAAGTAATAAATTATACTTTGATTACTTGTTCGAAATCTAGTTCCATATTTGTTTCGCGCCCAAACATATCGATAGAAACAGTCACTTTGCCTTTTTCGGCTTCAATAGCTTCTACTTTACCTTGGAAATGCGCAAATGGTCCTTCTAATACTTCTACCAATTCTCCGATTGAGAAGTCTACTTCAACTTTGCGATCATTCATACCCATTTGTTTTAACATGGATTGAACTTCTTCTGGAGCAAGAGGAGTTGGTTTTGTACCGCCGCCTGATGAACCAAGGAAGCCAGTAACACCAGGTGTGTTTCTCACTACATACCAAGCATCGTCTGTCATGATTAACTCAACAAAAACATATCCTGGGAATGTTTTTCTAGTTACTACGCGTTTTTTTCCATCTTTGAAATCTGTTTCTTCTTGTTCAGGGATGAACACTCGGAATATCTTATCAGACATCCCCATTGTTTCTACTCGTTTTTCTAAATTTGCTTTTACTTTATTTTCATACCCAGAGTACGTATGAACAACATACCAATTTTTTTCCATAGTGTCGGGACTTAAGCGTCCTTCCCTCCTTTTCTAAGACAAATGAAAAAACCCGTTCGTTGACTAAGACGGGCTATTTTCAAATATTTACATGCTACAAACCTATAACTCCAAGTACCAACGGAACAATTCAGAAATTCCTAAGTCTACTACTGCAAAGAATACAGCCATAACCACTACTGTTGCAAGCACAATGATTGTATAGCGTGTTAACTCTTTACGTTTTGGCCAGCTTACTTTTCTCATTTCTGATACTACGTTTTTAAAAAAACCACCAATATTAGCCATTTTAGCTAAACCTCCACATGGAAAATCTATCTTACTTCTATACTCATATCGTTTGTTTGTGTACTGTATGAGCATTACAATGCGTGCAATACTTTTTTCTTTCTATGCGAACAGAACCGGTATCTTTAGATGCAGGGACTGTATAATTGCGGTTACCACATTCTACGCAACTCAAGACAATTTTCTTAGTCATTTTCTCACCTTTTCGGCGTATAAGTCTTTTTCAAGATTATCACCTTCGCCATACCATGTCAACAAAATCCCAAATTATGCATAATTACTTCCAATTTCCATATAACGCTCCAGTTTACGTTTTACTCGCTGTAACGCGTTGTCTATAGATTTAACGTGACGATTCAATTCTTCAGAAATTTCTTGGTAGGACTGCCCATCTAAATACAAGGCAAGCACTTGCTGCTCTAGTTCACTTAATATCTCTCCCATTTTACCTTCAATGTAATCATAATTCTCTCTATTTATGATTAATTCTTCAGGATCGTCTACAACTGAGCCAGCAATCATATCCATTAGTGTTCGATCTGATTCTTCATCATAGATAGGCTTGTCCAAGGAAATATAAGAATTAAGCGGGATATGTTTTTGCCTAGTAGCTGTTTTAATAGCAGTAATAATCTGTCTAGTTATACAGAGTTCAGCAAAAGCTCGAAAAGATGAAAGCTTCTCTTCTCTAAAATCTCGAATCGCCTTATATAAACCAATCATTCCTTCTTGCAGAATATCTTCTCTATCAGCACCTATTAAAAAATAGGATCTACCTTTCATTCTTACAAATGATCGGTATTTCGTTATCAAATAATCTAGCGCTTCAGTGTTTCCTTGATGAACCATCTCTACAAGCTCTTCATCTAGTAAACTATCCAATTGTTGTAGATCCAGCTCTGTTTTTTCCAATGAAGTCACCTCAGCTAAATTAGACATATTTACCATCAGTATACAGGAAGCAAATTTATAGCGTCAATGAATCATTTCATTCCTCTTCGCCATTTTTCGAAAATTTCCGCTACTTCCTCCGATAAAATAATTGTCGAAGTTGGCTTATTCTCTTGGATATTCTTCACTTTTTTCGTAATATTCGAGGAAATAGAAAGCATTTCAATTTCTAGTTCTCTAGCAGATTTTCTTAGCGCACCTTGTCCAAATATGACCCTTTGTTCTGTCATATCAGAGGTGGCTACATAGATTTGCACTCGCCTTCCACTTAGCTCTCGGGTTAGCTTTTCAATCCGTTCGTCTGCTGTTTCATTTTCTCTCGTATAGATAATTTCAACATCATACTGCATCTTTTTGTTTTCTATACCCGGTACTAAGTGAGCATCAAACACAACTATTACTCGAATACCGGTAAATGCTTTATACTCCGCCATTTGCTCGATTAGTCTATCTCTAGCATCTAGTAATTTATCTTTTTTTAGTTTTCTTAACTCGCTCCATGCGCCGATGATGTTATAACCATCGACAAGTAGAATTTGCATAATCCTATCCTTTGAGCGGGTTTCTTACGCGCAATACTTCATAAAGAAGTATCGACGCAGCAACTGACGCATTCAAGCTAGTTACATGACCAACCATCGGCAAATGGTAAAGAAAGTCGCATTTATCTTTTAACAATCGGCTCATCCCTTTTCCTTCACTGCCAATTATTAGAGCTAGTGGCAGTGTGGCATCCATATTTCTATAGTCTGTAGATTTGGCAGCATCTGTACCTGCAATCCATACCCCACGCTCCTTGAGCTCGTCCACTGTTTGCGCCAAATTTCCTGCACGATAAACCGGTATATGCTCAATAGCACCTGTAGATGCTTTTGCTACGACTGCAGTCAAACCAACCGCTCTTCGCTTCGGAATGATAATACCATGCGCTCCTACCGCATCTGCAGTTCGCATAATGGACCCTAGGTTATGTGGATCTTCAATTTCATCCAAAATAATAAAGAGAGGATCCTCTTTTTTACTCGCAGCTAGATTAAACAAATCGTCTAATTCCGCATATTTATAGGCAGCAACAGATGCAACAATTCCTTGATGATTTGCATCGGTTAAATTATCCAGTTTTTTCTTTGGTACGAACTGAACAATAATGCCAGCCTCCTTTGCCAGTTGAATAATTTCCGTCACTCCACTTTTTTGGATGCCTTCCGCTATCCACACTTTGTTCATATCTCTTCCTGAACGTAATGCCTCTACTACAGGGTTTTTACCAGCAATAATTTCTCCTGTTTGTTCTGTTTGATCAGCCATTATTTTTTCTCTCCTTTCTGTCCATCAATAAAGTCAATGGAAAAATTCAGGACCTCTTGCAGGCGTTCTGCTTGTTCACTTAAGTATAAGCTTCCAATAACTGCTTCAAACGCGGTACTATAATGATACGTTAAAACGTCTGTATTTTTAGGGACAGTTCCAGATTTGGCATTTCTGCCTCTTCTTAAAACAGCCTCCTCTTCCTCTGTCAAAAATTTAGTGTTTAACATTTCTTTCACTATCATCGCTTGCGCCTTGGCAGATACATACTTTGTTCCTTCCTTATGCAGGATATTCGGTCTTACACGCCCCGAGCGGATGAGGTGTTCGCGCACAACTTGCTCGAACACCGCATCTCCCATATAAGCTAAGGCCAAGGAATTAAGTTGCTTTACGTCAGATACTTTAAAGTTTAACAAAAGGTCACCCTCTCTTCCATCGGATACCTTGGGCAGTATCTTCCAAAATAATATTCATTTCTTTTAGTTGATCTCTAATTTCATCTGCACGAACAAAATTGCGATCTTTTCTCGCTTGATTTCGTTCTTCGATAAGAGCATCGATTTCCTCATCCAGGACCTCTGACTCCTTAGAAAGGGTAATTCCAAGAACTGCTGTTAAGGAATCTAAAATCGAAATAAATTGCTTTAGCACTGATTCAGATGTTTGCTTCTCTAACAAATATGTGTTCGCTAATTTAGATAGCTCAAATAATGCAGCTATTCCATTTGCCGTATTAAAATCGTCATCCATCGCTACTTCAAATTGCTGTTTTACTTCCTCTATTTTGTGCATCCACACGTCATGCTGATCACCTAAATCCGCTGTTGTTTTTAAGCGATGAAGAACATTTTCATACGAGGTACGGATACGTTCCAAACCTGCCTCCGCTTGCTCCACAAGTTCCTGTGAGTAATTAATAGGGTTACGATAATGAACACTAAGCATAAAGAAACGCAATATTTGTGGGTCAATTTGCTTGCGGATATCATTCACCAATACGAAGTTGCCGAGCGATTTAGACATTTTTTCGTTGTCTATATTGATATAACCGTTATGCATCCAATATCTTGCAAATGTCTTGCCGGTTCTAGCCTCGGATTGGGCAATCTCATTTTCATGGTGAGGGAAAGTTAAATCCTGCCCTCCTGCGTGAATATCAATCGTGTCTCCTAAAATTTCACGAGCCATAACAGAACATTCAATATGCCATCCCGGACGACCTTGACCCCATGGGCTTTCCCAGAATATCTCACCCGGCTTTGCAGCTTTCCAAAGAGCAAAATCTAATGCATCCTCTTTCTTTTCACCTCTCTGAATACGAGCCCCTACTTTTAAGTCATCCACCGATTGATGGGAGAGCTTTCCGTAACCCTCGAACTTTCTTGTACGATAATAGACATCACCTTGTGATTCATAAGCATAGCCTTTTTCTACTAATACCTTTATAAAATCAATGATTTCCACCATGTGATCCGTTACACGAGGATGGGAATCTGCTTTTGAGCATCCTAAAGCTTCTACATCTGCAAAATATGCATCGATAAAGCGACTAGTCAATTCGGATACATCTTCTCCAAGTTCATTTGCAGCTTTAATAATTTTGTCATCTACATCTGTAAAGTTTGATACGAATGTTACGTCATATCCACGATACTGTAAATATTTGCGTACAGTATCATATACAATAACTGGTCGAGCATTTCCAATGTGAATATAGTTATATACAGTTGGACCACATACATACATTTTTACCTTTCCTTCTTCTATTGGCACAAAAGGCTCTTTTTCACGTTTTAATGAATTAAATATTTGAATTGTCATGACGATTAGCTCTCTCCTTTTCCTCTGTCAGTCGATCAATTTCTTGCTGCAGCAACACAATCTTACCTTCCATCTCCTTACAGCGATCAGTGAACGGATCCGGTAAATCTTGATGGTCTAAGTTTCTCTTTACCTTTTTGCCATCCTGAATAACGACTACGCCTGGTATTCCAACTACCGTCGAGTTCTCTGGAACATCCTTTAAGACTACAGAGCCTGCTCCAACCTTACTGTTATTGCCAATTGTAATGGAACCCAATACTTTAGCTCCAGTAGCTACTAAGACATTATTTTTAAGTGTAGGGTGTCTTTTTCCTTTTTCTTTTCCCGTCCCACCTAAAGTTACTCCTTGATATATGGTACAATCGTCACCTATTTCACATGTTTCTCCAATAACAACACCTGAACCATGATCAATAAAGAAGCGTCTGCCAATTACTGCTCCAGGATGAATTTCTACACCTGTAAAGAATCTGCTTATTTGGGATATTAGCCTTGCAAGAAAGTACCATTTCTTTTTATAAAAGGCATGGGCGATCCGATGACTCCAGATTGCATGTAAACCGGCATATGTTAAAACAACCTCTAGCTTGCTGGTCGCGGCTGGGTCCTGCTCAAATACCACTTCTATATCTTCTTTCATACGCTCAAACATTAAAATCACTCCTTTTTTCCACAAAAAAAGTCTCTGTCTATAAATATAGACAGAGACGCTCATTCGCGCGGTTCCACTCTGATTGGAAAGATACACATACTCTTTCCCGCTTCACATCTTTAACGCAGATGATACGTCCAGCCTACTCATAGTTCGGCATGGCGCTCTGAGGTGCATTTCCATAACTCATTGGTTCAGACCACTTTCAGCCGGTGATGGTCCTCTCTAAAGAACTTGCGTTACGTACTTCTCCTCTTCTTAGCTTTCTTATTTCGTTCAAGAATTGTACACTCATTTTCACACCTTGCAGTGGAAAAGTCAATTTTATTGTTTTGCGTATTTAGAAACTCTAGCTATTACTTTTTCTTTTCCTATTAAGCTGATCGCATCTGCTAATTCTGGACCATGCGTCTGACCAGTTGTTACGACACGGATAGGCATAAATAGGTTTTTTCCTTTATGTCCAGTTTCCTTTTGGACCGCTTTAATAGACGCTTTAATCTCAGCTGCCTCAAAAGTATCTAAGCTCTCTAGCTGTGCTTTAAATGCAGTCATGACTTCCGGAACTTGTTCGCCAGTCAAAACTTCTAGAGCTTCTTCATTATATGCAACGTCGTCGTTGAAGAACAATGATGACAATTCAATAATTTCTGCTCCAAAACTCATTTGATCGTGATAGAGGGCTATTAAATTAGTTGCCCATAATTGTTGCTCCTCTGACAATTCTGCAGGAAGAAGACCCTCTTTTTGCAGATGTGGCAAGGCAAGCTCTACTACTTTTTCAAGTGGTAGCTGTTTAATATATTGATTATTCATCCATGTTAATTTTTGCTTATCAAACATAGATGGTGATTTTGAAAGACGAGTCACGTCAAATAGCTTGATGAATTCTTCCTTAGAGAAAATCTCTTCCTCTCCTTCAGGAGACCATCCTAATAGAGCAAAGAAGTTAAACATAGCTTCTGGAAGATAACCTAGGTCTTTATATTGTGCAACAAATTGAATAATCGATTCATCACGTTTTGATAATTTCTTACGACTCTCATTAATGATTAAAGTCATATGACCATATTGTGGATACTCCCAGCCAAATACATCAAACACCATTAATTGTTTTGGAGTATTTGATAAATGCTCTTCTCCTCGGAATACATGTGAAATTTCCATTAAGTGATCATCTAATACTACTGCGTAGTTATACGTTGGGATGCCATTAGCTTTTACAAGTACCCAGTCTCCAACGTCTTTCGATTCAAAGGAAACAGATCCACGAACTAAATCTTCAAACGTATACGTTACATTTTCAGGCACACGCATACGGATAGTATAAGGCATTCCAGCCGCTTCCTTCTCTTGCACTTCTTCTTTAGATAAATGTCTGCATTTTCCGTTATACATCGGTGCAGCCACACCATTTTCTTTTTGTTTCTCACGGTCAGCTTCTAATTCCTCTGAAGTACAGAAGCATTTATAAGCATGTCCTTTTTCTAGCATTTCTTCCGCATATTTTGTGTAAATATCTAAACGCTCCATTTGTCGATAAGGCGCATAAGGTCCACCGATATCTACAGATTCGTCGTATTCCATTCCTAACCACTTTAAGTTATCCAGCTGCGATAATTCTCCGCCTTCAATATTACGCTCAATATCTGTGTCTTCTATACGGACAATAAATTTCCCGTTATGGTGGCGAGCAAATAAATAATTGAATAATGCTGTACGTGCCCCTCCAATATGGAGATTTCCTGTAGGACTTGGTGCATAGCGTACGCGAACTTCTTGTGTCATTATAAATCCTCCTAGTTATCTTGCGTTTAAATTAAACCTTCGTCTGGAAAGTGGAATCAATCAGTTTTTAAGGCAAGGCATATCTTTACTTTTGCCTGTCTGCTAAAGTAGTAAACTTTATCTATTCTACCACTGCCAGTAGTTTTTTTAAAGTTAGTCTTTTTTCAATAAAAGGATGGTAGCTAAAGATGCAATTCCTTCCTCTCGTCCAGTAAATCCTAACTTTTCAGTAGTCGTCGCCTTCACGTTGACTTGTGACACATCAGCTTGCAAAAGCTCTGCAACTTTGGCGCGGATTTCCTCAATGTAAGGAGCCATTTTAGGCTTCTGAGCAATAATAGTGCAATCTACATTTCCAAGCTTGTAGCCTCGCGCATCTACTAGCTTCCATATATGCTCGAGTAATTTAGCGGAATCTGCATCTTTAAAATCGGGATCGGTGTCAGGGAAATGTCTGCCAATATCTCCCTCTCCAATAGCTCCTAGCGCTGCATCTGTAATTGTATGAAGCAATACATCCGCATCCGAGTGACCAATTAGCCCTCTTTCATAGGGTATCGTGATTCCTCCTATTATTAATGGGCGATTGTCTGCAAATTCATGTACGTCAAAGCCTTGTCCAATTCTTAACAATTTATTGTTCCTCCTGCTTTCGTTTATTTAAAATTACTTCTCCAAAAAGGAGATCCTCTTGAGTGGTAACCTTTACGTTATCATAGGTGCTCTCCACGATGTGAACCTTTTCACCTTGTCTTTCTACCAACATGGCCTCGTCTGTTCCTAAAAAGGACTCTAGCTCTGCCATTCTTTCGGCTTTTTCCAATATGTTATATTGAAAAGCCTGTGGAGTCTGGATGATCCATAGGCTCTCTCGTTCAACCGTTTCCTGTATTATACCATTTTGAACTTTTTTCATCGTATCTTTGGCACGAACTGCTGCTACAGCGGCTCCAAATTTTTCTGCGGCCTGTACTAGACGATGGATAACGTCTTGATGGATGAAAGGTCTAGCAGCGTCATGTACTAACACAACTTCTTTAGAGGGACTTGCCTTCAAGCCTGCATACACACTGTGCTGCCTTTCTGCTCCTCCTTCAGTTATTGCCGCAACCTTTTGAATAGAATATTGCAGAAGAAGCTGCTCTATATATGATTGTTCATCTTTTTTTACCGCTAAAACAATATGAGCACATTGGGGATCTCGTTCAAATACGCGGAGGGTATGTATTAGTACAGGTATATTTTTTAATTCTATAAAAAGCTTGTTATGCTCTGCTCCCATTCTTTTGCCACTTCCCGCAGCTGGTAAGATTACTGTGTAAGCCATTTCGTTTTCCTCCTCCGTTACAAAGAAAAAGGGTATGCTCCTAAAAGGAAACACCCCTTACTACTTATTTCGTTTCCTGTGGTTTCGCAAAGATCATTCGTCCTGCCGATGTTTGAAGGACACTTGTCACTTCCACATTAATCGCTTGTCCGATGAACGCTTTACCACCTTCAACTACAATCATCGTGCCATCATCTAAATAAGCTACACCTTGATTATGCTCTTTTCCATCTTTAATCACAACAACATGCATTATTTCCCCGGGAATAACTACGGGTTTGACAGCATTAGCTAAGTCATTAATATTCAATACCCGCACTTGATGCAATTCACATACTTTGTTTAAATTAAAATCATTGGTTACTACTACGCCACCCATTTTTTTGGCTAGACGCATTAGCTTTAAGTCGACCTCTTGAACATCATCAAAGTCTTCCTCCACTATTAAAACCGCAGTGCTTCTTTCATCCTTCAATTTGTTTAAAACATCTAGACCTCTTCGTCCTCTTGTTCTTTTTAACGTATCAGAAGAATCTGCGATATGCTGAAGCTCCGTTAAAACAAATTGAGGAACTACTAGCACACCTTCCATAAAGCCCGTTTCCGATATATCTGCTATTCTTCCATCAATAATGACACTCGTGTCTAGCAGCTTATAGGTACCCAACGGAAGTTCCTTGGCTTCCTCCTCAGCTGTTTTTTTCTTCAAAGAAGGTAGTTTAGAGGACGGGGTGAACACGTGTAGCAATTCGTCTCTCTTTTTGTATCCTACCTGGAAACCTAGATATCCTAAAATAATGGTTAAGAGAACAGGGGCAACCGAACGAATGACTGGTAGCTCAATAGTTGATACAGCCGAGCCAAGGAAGAAAGCTACCACTAACCCGATTACCATCCCTAGTGTCCCAAATAACAAATCTCCGATTGGGGCCTTTAAAAGCCTTTCTTCCATCCATTTGATAAAATGTATTAAGTAATCTGTTAAAAATAGGGCAGCCACATACAGCATGATTGCTCCGATTATTACGGAAACATATAAATTATTAATCAAAGGGTTGTCGGATAAATTGATTAGTTCATATAAGTGCGGTAAGAATAGCAACCCTAATGTTCCACCTATCAATACAAAAGCAATTTGGATAATCCACTTTAACAAATTTTCCACCTCCATTTAAATTTTATTATACTTCCTGTTTTCCCTATACGTCTAATAAGTCGCAAGGAAGAAGGTTATCCCTTGCCCGCTAAACTAACATGAAAATGTCAGATTGACACTCTAACGTGTACAACCAAAGCAAAGGATTACCTATCTGTTACTTTTAAATCTATGAGTACACCCAGTTAAAACAAGAGTTAAACTTGAATACTTTATTCCCCCGCAACATCTTATTTCTTTTTATGAAAAGGCTTCTTTCATCACCTGGTTTACAGACTCTACTCCAATAACCTGCAGACCCTTCGGATAATCCCAGCCCCCCATATTAGATGCAGGGATAATTGCTCGTTTAAAGCCTAGCTTAGCTGCCTCTTGCACTCTTTGTTCAATCCTAGATACTCTTCTTACTTCTCCTGTTAATCCTACCTCACCTATAAAACAGTCGGTTGGAGCAGCACCCGTATCTCTAAAACTAGATACGATACTTACTAGGACGGCTAAATCGATGGCAGGTTCGTCTAATTTTACTCCACCGGCAACTTTTATGTAGGCATCCTGCGTTTGAAGTAGCAGTCCCATGCGTTTTTCTAGCACGGCCATTAATAAAGAAATTCGATTTTGATCAATCCCTGTGGCCATCCTTTTTGGATAATTAAAGCTCGATTGTGTCACAAGCGCTTGAATCTCTACTAAAATCGGTCTTGTCCCTTCCATTGAGGCAACAATGGCAGATCCAGCCGCTCCCTGGGAACGCTCCTGTAAAAATAATTCAGATGGGTTAAGTACTTCCCTTAAACCCTGTTGCACCATCTCAAAAATAGCAATCTCATTGGTAGAACCAAATCTATTTTTTTGTGATCGCAATATGCGATGATTATGATGACGTTCTCCCTCAAAGTATAAAACAGTATCTACCATATGCTCGAGTATTCTTGGACCAGCAATTTGGCCTTCCTTAGTTACATGTCCCACCAAGAAAATGGCAATATTTTTAGTTTTCGCAATCCGCATTAGCTCAGCTGTACTTTCACGCACTTGGGATACACTTCCTGGGGCACTTGTTACCTCTGGATGATGAACCGTTTGGATAGAATCCACTATTACAAACCGTGGGCTTACTTGTTCAATCGTTTCATTGATCAGCTCTAAATTGGTTTCCGAATAAATATAAAGTTCATTTGAAGTGACTCCTAAACGTTCCGCTCGGAGTTTTGTCTGGCGGATTGATTCTTCTCCTGATATATAGAGTACTCTTTCCCCTTTATTCGCAAGAAGAGCAGAAACTTGTAAAAGAAGCGTTGATTTACCTATACCTGGATCTCCCCCAATTAAAACTAGGGAGCCTGGCACAATTCCTCCGCCTAATACACGATTCAATTCTACTAAATCAGTTTGTACACGTGGTTCCTCGACTGTTTCAATGGATATGATTGGGGTTGCTTTTTGAGTGACTCCAGACGAATGCTGAAAGGAATGTCTAGGTCCCTTAGAGACTACCTCTACCTCTTCCACCATAGTGTTCCATTCTCCACACCCCGGACATCTACCCATCCATTTGGCAGCCTCGTAGCCGCAAGAGTTACACATAAATTTTGTTTTCTTTTTAGCCATATGAACCTCCTATTAAGAAAAGCACAAGCGCCTATGTCTGCCACGACAACAAAATGGAGAAAAGCGGATGAGCAGCTTTTTTCCATTTGACCTCTAGTGGCTAGGTGCTGGAGCTAGACAAATACTTTACACAAAAATCATAAACTTTCTTAACCTGTAAAAAAGGCATTCCGGTAATCTCGGAATGCCTATATTATTAACTTTCTGTGACAGGTTCTGTTGTACGAACAACAAATTCGTCATTTTCTACATCAAATACTACACGCTGACCCGTTAAAACTTCCCCTTTCAACAATTCCTCTGAAAGGCGATCCTCCACATGTTTTTGTAATGCACGGCGCAACGGACGTGCTCCGTATGTTGGATCGTAACCTTCGGTAGTAATTTTGTCTTGGGCAGCTTCCGTAAGCACTAGCTCTATTCCTTGTTCTTTTAGACGCTTCGCTAGCTGTTCTGTCATTAATGTCACTATTTGTTTTAAGTGTTCTTTTTCTAATGAGTGGAACACAATCATTTCATCCAAACGGTTTAAGAATTCTGGGCGGAATGCTTTTTTCAATTCTTCAAGCATTTTACCTTTCATATCTTTGTAATCCGTTTTTCCAGCCTCTTGTAGATTAAATCCTACATGCTTATTGTATTTAAGTGCGTCAGCTCCAACATTTGACGTCATAATTACTACTGTATTACGGAAGTCCACCGTACGTCCTTTAGAATCTGTTAAACGACCATCTTCTAATACTTGTAGAAGGATGTTGAAGACATCTGGATGTGCTTTTTCGATTTCATCTAAAAGAATAACCGAATACGGCTTGCGACGAACTTTTTCCGTTAATTGACCACCATCATCGAAACCTACATATCCAGGAGGTGAACCTACTAAACGAGAAGTAGAGTGTTTTTCCATGTACTCAGACATGTCTACTCGAATCATTGCATCCTCGTCCCCGAACATTACCTCTGCCAATGCGCGAGCTAGTTCTGTTTTACCTACTCCTGTAGGACCTAAGAAGATAAACGAACCGATTGGACGCTTAGGATCTTTTAGCCCTGCGCGAGCACGACGGATAGCACGAGAAATAGCATCTACAGCTTCTTTTTGACCTATAACTCGTTCATGTAATTTGTCTTCTAGTTTTAATAATTTCTCAGATTCTGTTTGAGCAAGCTTGGAAACAGGGATTCCCGTCCACATAGAGACAACAGAGGCAATATCCTCTACAGTAACTTCTGATTCTTCTTTGCCTTGTTTTTCTTTCCAAGTGTTTTTCATTGTTTCTAATTTATCTTTTATCTTCTGTTCTTTATCACGGAAAGATGCTGCTTTTTCAAATTCCTGGCTTTGAACAGCTGCATTTTTCTCAGAACGAACAGCTTCTAACTTAGCTTCTAATTCTTTTAAATTAGGAGGAGTTGTATAGGAACGAAGTCGTACCTTAGAACCAGCCTCATCGATTAAGTCTATCGCTTTATCAGGCAAGAAACGGTCTGAAATGTAACGGTCTGACATTTTAACAGCTGCTTCTACTGCCTCATCTGTAATTTTCACTCGGTGATGCGCTTCATAGCGGTCACGTAATCCATAGATAATTTGTATCGCTTCTTCAGCAGAAGGCTCGTCAACTTGAATCGGCTGGAAGCGACGTTCCAGTGCAGCATCTTTTTCAATATATTTGCGATACTCATCTAAAGTAGTTGCACCGATACATTGAATCTCTCCACGAGCTAGAGCAGGCTTCAAAATATTAGAGGCATCGATCGCACCTTCTGCTCCACCAGCACCAATTAATGTATGAAGTTCGTCGATGAATAGAATGACATTCCCTGCTTGGCGAATTTCATCCATTACTTTTTTCAAGCGGTCTTCGAATTCTCCACGATATTTAGTACCAGCAACAACCGTACCCATGTCTAAAGTCATAACACGTTTATCTCTTAATATTTCCGGTACCTCATTTTGTACAATTTGTTGAGCAAGACCTTCTGCAATTGCAGTTTTACCAACACCTGGTTCTCCTATAAGAACTGGATTGTTTTTCGTACGACGAGCCAAAATTTCTATAACGCGTGTAATTTCCTTGCTACGGCCGATGACTGGATCTAGCGTACCTTCTCTTGCAATTTGAGTTAAATCCCTTGCTAACCCGTCTAACGTAGGCGTGCTAGCTGGAGCGACCCCATTGGAATTGCTATTACTATGAGATTGATCGGAGCTTCCTAATAATTGAAGTACCTGCTGGCGCGCTTTGTTTAAGCTTACACCTGCATTGTTTAACACTCTTGCAGCTACACCTTCTCCTTCACGGATTAACGCGAGAAGTAAATGCTCTGTTCCAATATAAGAATGACCAAGCTTTCTAGACTCATCCACTGAAAGTTCAATCACTTTCTTAGCGCGAGGCGTATAGTGAACAATAGGGCCGACTTCCTCTGCCCCAGTTCCAACTAGCTCCTCAATACCTGCTTCTATTACTTTTGGATCTACTTCAATTGCTTCTAAAGCTTTTGCCGCAATACCACTGCCCTCTCGAATAAGTCCAAGTAATATATGTTCTGTTCCTATAGATTCGTGCTTTAAGCGAATAGCCTCTTCTTGAGCTAATTGTAAAACTTTTTGCGATCTTTGCGTAAATCGATTAAACATCATGCAGGTTCCTCTCCTTTTGTTTTCTCTTTTTCTCCTTTTTGCAAACGTTCCCTTAACAGCTTAGCTCGAAACATATCACGCTCCGAAGCATTTAAAGTTGTACCAGCATACTTTTGTAAAAATCCTGGCTGCATAAAAACCATACATTCATTTAAGATAGACATATCCACATCTTGAATAAGTCCAATATCTATCCCTAAGCGTACATCGGATAGGCATCTTGCTGCCTCCTCCGTTGTCATAAGACGAGCATAGGATAAGGTTCCTAACGAACGATAAAGACGATCCTCTAGTGTATTGGGAGAATGCTTTAATAGTGCATCTCGTGCTTCTCTTTCTTTTTGAATAATTTGTTCCGTAATGCTTTGAAGATCAGCAAGTATATCCTCCTCAGTCTTACCAAGTGTCGTTTGATTTGATACCTGATAAACATTGCCGAGCGCTTCACTACCCTCTCCATATATCCCTCTTACTACCATTCCAAGTCGAGAAATAATGGTTACTATTCGATTCATTTGTTTTGTTTTCGTTAATGCAGGTAAATGCATCATAACTGATGCCCTAAGTCCAGTGCCCGTATTAGTAGGGCAACTTGTTAAATATCCAAACTGTTCATCGAATGCGTAAGGTAATTCTTTTTCCAATAAGCTATCTATATTATCTGCCCGTTTATAAGCCTCTTCAATTTGGAGGCCTGGAAAAAGGCACTGAATCCTAATATGGTCCTCTTCATTTACCATGAGACTAACAGATTCATCCTCCGATAAAAGGACGGAGCCTGTATTCGGAGAATTTGCCAATTTGGGACTGATCAAATGCTTTTCTACTAACACTTGGCGTCCGAGCTCAGATACATCTTTTATCTGAATGGAGGAAAATTTCATTTGCAATGCTTCATCAGCAGCATCCAACAAAGTGGCTGAAACAGATTGGTCAATTTTATGCGCTTCGTCCTCTGTAAATGCAAGAGGGAAGCGAAATCCATTCAGATTTCTAGCCAATCGGATCCTTGTGCTCATCACAATGTCAGAATGCTCTCCTTCCCCTTCCATCCAACTAGATCTGGAATTATCTAAAAAGTTATCAACCGACATAGTGGTCGCCACCTCCTTCGACAAGCTGTTTTTCTAGTTCTTTTACTTCATCTCTCAGCTTAGCGGCATCCTCAAATTGTTCATGCTCGACAGCATCCTTCATTTGTGTACGTATTGCTTCAATTCTTTTCTTTAAAGCTATTTTTTCACCAAGTACCCCTGGTGCTTTTCCAATATGTGTCGTATTGCCATTATGCAGACGTTTTAAAACTTGGGGTAAATGAGGACGAAAGCTTTCATAACAAGAAGCGCATCCAAACTTACCTTCCTCTAAGAACCTCTCAATAGACCAGCCACATTCATTACATTCAAGTGTTTTCTGTTGTTTTTGTTGAACCATCTGCTGATCCGCGTGGTTAAACCAATTAGATAGAAGCTGATGGAGAGATAATGGGTCTTGTTTATATTCAACATAAAACGGGTGTAGGCTATTTGCACAAACCTCACAATAATGTCGTTCAAAGTGTTCTCCGTTATGCACCTGTGTAACCGTCACTTTGGCCGGTCTTTGCTTACAATTTTCACAAATCACTTTTCAACACCCCGTTCATTTTTCACTTTTTTCATATTTTAACGTTAATAGCATCGCACAAAGTATTCGTGCTCTTAGATCGTCTCTTGCAGGCAGTGGGATGGCTAAAGTCGTTCTGGCTAAGGCTGCTAAAATAATTTTTGCTTCTCGCTTAGTTATCACTTCTTCATCCAATAATCTAAATACAATATCTTCTGTCGCGGACTCAGACGCCCCGGCTTCCAGACTTTGTATTATATGCTCAATCAATTCAGCTTTTGTATGGGCCCGAACGCGGAGGATTCGAATATACCCACCACCACCTCGCTTACTTTCCACCAAATAACCACGGTCCTGTGTAAATCGAGTGTTTATAACATAATTTATTTGCGAGGGGACACAGTGAAATTTTTCAGCGATTTCACTTCTCTTTATTTCAATCTGCCCTCTACTTTCTTCTTCGATAATTGACTTCAAATAACCTTCAATAATGTCAGATATATTTCTCATCTTCTCTCACCTCTTCTCATTAAAACTGACTTTGACTATATTTGACTATATTATATAGCGAAATTTTTGTATGTGCAATTGATATGCCTAACATAAAAACAACAAAAAAACTACCAACATTTATTGTCAGTAGTTTTAGGTTGTATCAAAATGGAAACTTATATTCTTATATTTGTGAATTGTATTTGAGTTGTGTAATAAAAAAATTAGGCTCTACTTCAATGTCCTTTATTTTGGAAAAGTTGTGTCTTTCGTACAAAGTAAGCGCCGGTTTATTTTTTGCACCAGTAGTTACTATAACACTTACACTATCAGGAGCGAGGTCCAATACGTATTTTAACAGCTCAGTAGCTATTCCCTTCCTGAAATGATTAGGGTGGACAATTAGCCTACAGATATCCATTTCATCTCCATTAATTTCATATGAAATAAAACCAAGCAGTTGTTCCTTTTCATACTTTCCTATATAAATTTCTTTAGAAGCTTTAATATCCTCTGTAGTTTCCTTAAGCTGCGGAATGCCATCAAAACCGATAATCTCCGCTTCCTTTCGATAAGCCGGAAGCTGTACTTCAAGCATTTCTTCTGCTACAGATTGATTGTGATGATCAAGTAATAAAATCATTGAGTACCTCTTTAAACTTTTCTTTTTTTATTGTTTTTTTGGGCTTTAGATAATTGCTTCCATTTATCTCGCTCTGTTTTTTGTGCAGCCAAGTCGTTTTTACGTTCCATATGGGCTAGTTCACGTAATAATTTTACATAGCTCCTATAACGATCCTCTTTTAGCACACCAGAACGAATAGCCTCCTGAATCGTACAGCCAGGCTCTTTTTTATGCTGACAGTCTCTAAATCGACACTGCATTGCAAGCTCTTCTATATCTTGGAAGCTGTTGCTAATCCCCTCGCTTGAATCCCATAGCTGAAATTCTCTCATCCCTGGTGTATCTATCAATAGCCCTCCTCCAGGTAACAAAGAAAGCTCTCTATGAGTTGTTGTGTGACGCCCCTTACTATCATCCTCTCGAATGTCACTAACCGCCATCACTTCTTCTCCTGATAGAGCATTTATCAAGGAGGATTTACCTACACCTGAAGAGCCAAGTAATGCACCTGTCTTCCCTTCGCCAAGAAGAGCGGCCAAGTCTTCTATTCCTTCTCCTGTAACACTAGAAACAGCAAAGATTTCGACGCCAAATGCAATAGATTCGACTTCATTGATATAATAATCCAATTGCTCACAAGCATCTTTTTTCGTTAGAACAACTACTGGTGTCGCCCCCGAATCCCAAGCTGCGAGTAAGTAACGCTCTAACCTTCTAACATTGAAGTCTTGGTTGAGTGACATCACTAAAAACACATAATCTACATTCACTGCAACCAATTGAATTTCCATAGTTGTACCAGCCACTTTTCTTGAGAATTGCGATTGTCTCGGTAAAACCTGTTGAATAATCCCTTTCTCTTCTCCTGGCATTTGCTCTAAAACAACCCAATCTCCTACTGCCGGAAAAGCTTCTCGATTGTTGTCAAATTTAAACTTACCTGAAAGGGAGCATAGCCACTCTCCATCATTTGTGACTACTCGATATAAATGTTTATGCTCGAGTAAAACTCGGCCTACTAATCCTTTGCTCGTCATCTTTTCTTCCCATTTACTATTCCATCCATACTTTTCGATTAAATTCAATTTAAATTTCCTCCTAATTTTCCCTAAAAATATTTTAATCGCCATTTTTTATTCGGCGAAATACTGGGCAACAAAAAAACCATGATTGCACGAATCAGCAATCATGGTTTCCCGATCATTAGTAAAGAAATTTCAAAAAGTATGGAGAAATAAGCTCGATTGTCTGTTTACAATCAAACCAATACCTATTCAGCCTACATTTAGAAAATTACAGAGTGGGACATCATGAACTTACTGATTCGTTTTGTGTTATATACAATAGCCATAATGCCTCACTCCTTTCCTTAAGTTAAATTCAGAATACTACAAGTTTTTGAAATATGCAATAGGCAATTACGCCGTTACATCACGTTTTGTAAATGACCAGTAGCTTGTTACTAGGAATATTAACAGATACACGACAATTATTATAATAGAAAAACTTAAGGTCATGCTTTCTATTAGCGGTGTATTTGTTCCGATAAATTGACTTAAATTTGTATTGGCAAATATAATGTATTTCGGAAATTCAAAGTCCAGCATTGCAAGAATTTGAGTTACTTGTACTCCTGCAAACATTAGGAAAATAGATATTCCAATTGCTAATGAGCTAGAGCGGAACACTGAGCCAATCATAAAAGCTAAGGATCCAATTACAAATACATTTACTAAAGACAGAGCAGTTAAAAGCAATAATCTGCCCCAGTACGAAACCTCCACTACCTTGCCATCGACTAGCTCTAACTGCGTACCTGGAATATTATCAAAGAAAATGTATCCAAAGATTATTCCCGAAACAAGAAGAACTATCGACATCATAATTGCAAACAGACCAACTGTGATTAGTTTAGACGTTAGAATTTTCCATCGCTTCATTGGTCTCGTTAGTAACATTTTAATTGTTCCTTGGGAAAATTCAGAAGCTACTATTCCACCAGCCACTACTACCGTAAATAATGTGACAACGGACATCATATTTGGAAGACCGCTGATAAACCCTTGTGCACTATCATCGACGATAGGAGACAAATTATTATCAGTTCTATATTTAGTTAGTTCAGGACCCTCAGAAATGGCAGTCATCTCTTCTACAGTAATAGTTTCTCCTTCACTACTCTGTGAAATATCTATTGAATAGACCCATTTTACAAGACCAGCCGAAGCAAGCATTAACAACACGAGCAATATAGTCATTACCCATGTTGATTTTTTAGTCCAAAGCTTTAACCACTCATTTCGTACGAGATTCAGCAATTTGCCCACCTCCTGTAATTTCTAAGAATTGATCTTCTAATGTTTTTCTATGTGGTGTTACGGAATAGATTTGTAAATCATTTGTAATCATTTCTGCAACAAAAGCAGGAACTTCTTCTTTGTTTAGAGGGATTACATAGCCAGTTCCTAAAGACTCAAAGGTGATTTCCTTATAATTAAAGAAATCTACTACCTTTTCTTGATTTGATGCTTCAATGTAATAATGAGATTTTTGCTGTTCATTTACCTCTTTAATAGATAAGAGCTTCCCATTTTGAATCACTGCAATTCTATCGCACATTAACTCTATCTCAGCGAGCAGATGACTTGAAACAAAGATAGACACACCTTGCTCTACTGCTATTTTTCTTAAATACATACGAAATTCACGAATACCTGCTGGATCTAGTCCATTGGTAGGCTCATCTAAAATGAGAAATTTAGGCTTATGTAAGATAGCCTGCGCTAAACCTAGACGCTGTCTCATTCCTAGAGAATAAGTAGATACCTTTTCGTTAATACGCTTTTGAAGTCCTACCTGAGCAATCACTTCGTCAATGCGTTCCTTGGTTATATTCTTATTCATTCGTGCAAAATGAACTAAATTCTTATACCCACTCATATATTTATACATTTCAGGGTTTTCTACAATCACCCCGACCTTGCTCATGGACTCCTCAAAATTCTCTGAAATAGGCTTCCCCTCTATAAATACCTCTCCTGATGTCGGCTCCATAAGACCTGTCATCATTCGAATAGTGGTTGTTTTCCCAGCTCCATTCGGCCCTAAAAATCCTGTTATTTGTCCAGGATATAAATCTAATGTAAGATCATCAATAATTTTCTTTTTCCCGATTACTTTAGTAAGATTTTGTAGTCTTACTATTGGTTTTCTCTCCATTTAATTCACCTTCCTTATCAATAATTTTGTTCTTATTAAGGTATACGTCTATAAACTAAATAAGTTCTATAAAATTCCATTTATATTTTTCTTGGAAATTTAATACGACTTTGCTGCTTCTAACTCGTTCTCTCTTTGTTCTTGGAATAAGTTGGTCATCCAAGACGTAATATCTTTTCTTTGTGATTCTCTTATATCTTCGACCAACTCATGAGCAATAACCGAGCCCTCACGCATCACGACAATTTCATCTAAAATTGGTTCCATATCCTTCAGCTCGTGAGTAGATAAAATTATAGACTGTGTCTCTATATCTATAAACTGTATAAACCCTCTTATAATAGACTGTCTTACCATTGGGTCTAAGCCAGAAAGAGGCTCATCTAGCAGATAATAATCTACCTCTCTCCCTAGTGTAGCGGCAATTTTTGCTCGCCCTCGATTTCCCTTTGATAATTTTTTTAAAGGGGCATGTAAATCTAGCTGTAAAAAATCTGCTACGATACAAGCCTTATCATAACTAAAATCATCGAACTGAGAATCATAGAATCGAAATAGCTGTTTCACTGTGAAATATGGAAAAACGTCATCCGCGTCTGGTAAATATGCTATTTTTTTAGCTACGAGATATGACACAGGCTCTCCATCAATTTGAATGGACCCACTTTTAGTAAGCAATACCCCTGCCATCAGCTTTAAAAGTGTAGATTTCCCACTTCCATTTTCACCGACTAAACCAATTATTTTACCTTTTGCAAAAGAAATTGTTACATCATTTACCGCTATTTTGCCTCCATACCTCTTAGTTAACCCTTTTATATCAATCAATTCAACTCACCTCTTTTACGGGAGGATAATTGGACAATAATCTCCTCTTCTGTAAATCCAAATGACTCCATTTGATGAAGAAATGTAGTTACTAGCGTCTGCTTCATTTCTTCTCTTAGCTCTTCTAATCTTTGCATATCCTCAGTCACGAACGTCCCCTGCCCTCGTTTGGTCTCTGTTAGGTGCAACAACTCCAGCTCCTTATAGACACGTTGCATTGTATTGGCATTAACACCGAATTCTAGTGCATATTCTCTTACCGAAGGTAAACGATCTCCAGGCTTCACGTTTCCCTTTAATAAATCCCCAAAAATTTTCTCCATGATTTGTTGATAGATGGGCTTATCCGGAAGAAAATCAATCATAGGTGTATCCTCTCACTTTCCTTTGTAAAACAAATGTTGAGATTATAAATAAGCATGTAAAAACAACAAATTCCAATATAATTTGTCCTACGTAAAAGTGATCCGTAACCTCTAAAAACATATAAAAATCTTTGGAGCTAATTTCTCCTACATTCATCTCAGGCAGGTTTACTTTCCAATAGCTAGTTAGTGTTTCATATAGCTTACTTTCTGTAAATTTTGCGTAGTTATGGAATGCAAAGAAAAAGAAGACGATAGATACTATATTAGATAACGCTTTATTGATTGGCCTTAAAAGTCGGCCAAGCACCCAAGTAACCAAGATTCCGATAGTAAAAGTAAGTGCTGCAAAAGCTGAAGTAAATAAAAAATATACCTCTAATTTCATAATCCATACCATACTAATATCCTCTAAGGGTTGGAAAAGCCAATAACCAATCATTGCAGTTATTATGACAACTAAAAGTGATATAAAGGTGAATACAAAAAATGCAAATAGCTTTGCCCCAAGCAGCTTATACATAGATGCATTTGAATGAAACCACATGTCCGAACGTTTCATATCCTTTTCTAAGCTTGCAAAGAATAAAATAGGCATTCCTATAATGTGCCCCAAAACCCAAATCGATGATAAAACAAGCAGTACATTCCCTAAACTAAAATCTATTCCGAAGATTACCTTTAACAAATATGGGCCCATTAGTACTACCAGTACATTAATAAGTAATCCAATTAAAAGCAAGGATTTATACGCCATCCATTCTTTCCAAATCAAGCCTTTCCATTGACTCATATTTCATCCTCACCATCCTAGTGTATTAGTTACATAATACACTAGGATTTAACATAGAGTCAAACAAATTTTCAATTTAATTCCTTTCATGGGAATAGCGTATGAAAGAATGAAAGGCAGATTCCGTCAACCATAGCCCTTTCTATTTGATATCAAGGGATAATGTTTGTAAAGCTAGATCACCACTTTGAAAAAAATAGAAAAGCTCCAGCACCTTTTTATATTTCTAAAAAAGTAAAACTTGGAACAAGTATGGTGGTTTACCGCTTTATACGGACGCTTTCCGCGTGGGAAGCGATAAGTCATCACCCCACTGGAGTCGTCGCCTGTCGCTTCAATCCACAACATTATAAATGTTGGATGAAGAACAAACTCCTATATATAAAATTAAATTTTTCTTTAAAAGATCTTTTTGATCTGCTCAACTTCGCTAAACTTAAAGGTCTATAGCTTGTGGGACATAATTTATATAGTTCTCAGTAAATAAAAACCACCAATCCAATGTTAATTAGACTGGTGGTTTTTAAAATATCAATTATAAAGATGACATGCTACAAAGTGACCCGGCTCTTGCTCTTGCCAAATCGGCTTTTTCTCTGAACATATTGCCATAGCGTGCGGGCAGCGAGTGCGGAATACACAGCCTGACGGTGGATTGATCGGACTTGGCAACTCACCTTGAAGGATAATTCGTTGACGAGATTCTTCGATATCCGGATCTGGAATTGGGATAGCGGACAACAATGCCTGAGTGTAAGGATGTAATGGGCTATCGTATAATTGGCTACTTGTTGTCAGCTCAACCATATGCCCTAAATACATTACACCGATACGATCAGAAATATATTTAACCATAGACAAGTCATGCGCTATAAATAAGTAGGTCAAGCCTTTTTCTTTTTGAAGGCGCTGTAATAATTTTACTACCTGGGCTTGTACCGAAACATCCAATGCTGATATTGGTTCATCTGCTATGATAAATTCCGGATCTAAAGCAAGGGCTCGAGCAATTCCAATACGTTGTCTCTGCCCTCCAGAGAATTCATGGGGATATCGATTGGCATGATCACGATTAAGACCAACATCCTCTAACAATTCATAAACCCTTTCTTTTACCTCTTTTTTAGAGTTATATAGTTTATGAATTTCCATAGGCTCAGCGATAATTTCTAAAACAGTAGACCTTGGATTTAAGGATGCATAGGGATCTTGGAATATCATTTGCATTTTCTTTAAATAATTTTTGCGTTCTTTATCGTTCATTTCATGTACATTTTTCTCTTCGAACAGCACATCTCCCTCTGTTCGGTTATACAAACCTAAAATAGTGCGACCAGCAGTAGATTTTCCACAGCCTGATTCCCCAACTAGGCCAAATGTTTCTCCCTTGAAAATTTCAAAGCTAATACCGTCAACTGCTCTTAATGTACTGCCCTGACCTACATCAAAATGACGTTTTAAATCCTTTACAGATAATAGAACATTCTCCGTCATATGTTTCCCCCCTAACCGTCATATCTTCTTACTGCACATATCTCTTTTTCTAATTTTGAGCCTTCTAATACTAAAATCTCCACCGACTTACCTGTCGAAGGCGAATGTAATAATTGGCCGTTCCCATAGTAAAACCCAACATGTCGCACGGGTCCAGTTCCTTCATCATTTGCAAAAAACAACAAATCTCCTCTTTTCCATAAAGAGGGGTCATCCTTCGACACTTCTTTTCCTTTTATGGCCTGATCACTTGCGTCACGAGGGATCAAATAGCCACACGCCTTTAACATATTGTATGAAAAACCAGAGCAATCATAGCCGTATGGGGACATTCCTCCCCATAAATAAGGTAAATCTAAATATAATTCTCCCAGCTTCACCGCTTCCTCTGGTGGAAGTTTTGGTAGTTGCTCAATAGACTCTGCAAATTGTACATTTTCTTTTCGGAGCAATGTCTCTCCATTTGGAGCTTGAACCTTATAATAGCTACTTGTTTCCGATATAACAGGAAGGATTGCATTAAATGGTAGAACAAGTAGGGGTTTCTCTTCCATATCCCATAGCTGAGTTTTACTATCCTTCACTCGGACAATGCCTTTATTTTCGACCTCAGTTACTTCTTTTAATTGGACTAAAGGCACCCAACCAGGATATCCTCTTACATCTTTTTTAGATGGTTGCCACACTGCGATAATTTTAGCCCAACCGTCACTTATCTCATCCACAATAACCGGCTCACCATAGAGGAGTTGGGTTTGAACACGATTTTCATCACATAAAGCAAGACGTTCCTTGTATGGAAGAGCTTCTAGCCACTCTCCTAACTGAACAGGATTTGAAATTCCTGGACTGTCTACTTCTCTAGCAGAAGCAGGCTCTGTCCAAACAGTTGCTACCTTTACTGCACAAATCCAATGATTACTTACTAACGTCATTGCTTCTCCCCCTCCGTTTTTATGCTCTCAATCCCTAATCCATAGCCTTCTGAAAATGTCATGCTGCTAGCTTGATAGATTACACCACCAGTGACTATGTCCTCTGCAAGCATTAATGGAGCATCGAAATCATAGAATTGAACATTTGGTTGGCTTGCTGCGAAATGAGCAGCTGCTGTTATGCCTAATTTAGTTTCGATCATGCTGCCTACCATACATATAACTCCACTTGCCTCTGCTAATGCGTTAATCTTTATAGCTTGATGAATACCGCCAGATTTCATTAATTTAATATTAATCATGTCAGCAGCACGCATGTCTAACACACGTTTGGCATCATATACAGAGAAAACACTTTCATCCGCCATAATAGGAGTGATTGTTCTTTCAGTTACGTATTTTAAGCCCTCTATATCATCTGAAGATACTGGTTGCTCAACAAATTCAATATTTAGCCCTGCGTCTTCCATTGTTCCGATAGCACGGACTGCTTCTTTTGCATTCCAGCCCTGATTGGCATCTAATCTAATTTTAATTTCTTTCCCTACTCGCTTCCTAATAGCCTGAATACGATTAATGTCTTCTTGAATTGTACCTATTCCAACTTTCACCTTTAACGTTTGAAAACCTTGACCAACATAACGATAGGCATCCTCTGCCATCTCAATAGGATCATTAACGCTTACTGTAAAATCAGTAATCAGCTTGTTTCGATATCCTCCTAAGTACTGGTATAGTGGTAGTTTCGCATATTGACCCAAGAGATCAAAGATAGCCATATCAACAGCAGCTTTAGCACTCGAATTTCTGACAATAGCTTTATGAATTCTTTGAAAGATTAACTCTTTCTCTAATAAAGAAAGCCCAATTACTTGTGGGGATATTACTTCGTTTATAGCGTAACGAATACTTTCCAAAGAATCACCAGTAATTACATGTGTTGGAGGAGCCTCCCCAAAGCCCACTCTTCCTTCTTCGGTAGTTACCTTCACGACTATGGAATAAGCAGTAGTGACCGTACGAAGTGCGGTTTTAAAAGGTTTTGTCAGTGGCACTGCCACATAAAATGTCTCAATAGATTGTATTTTCACTCGTGACCCCCCCCTTACTCAACTCCAGGTAATATTGCTAGCGTCAAATTCTCCGTATTCAGTACCGCTTCCACTCCTAAAGGAATTGCAAAGTGCGGCTGACAATGACCAATCAGAAAACCTTTTAATGCTGGCTTCCCTAAATCCCCTAAATAATGATTAAAAACTTCATCCATCGTTAATGATTTTTTTCCTCTCTTAGGCTCCGCATCACAGAAATCTCCAATGACAAACCCAGCTGCCGCGTTTAGCTTACCCGCTAACCTTAGTTGATTGAGCATACCGTCCACCTTGTAAGGCTCTTCTCCAATATCCTCTATTAATAACAGCTTCCCTTGAGTATCAACTTCATATTTAGTCCCTATCCCACTTGCAAGAAGTGATAAATTACCGCCTACAAGTTCTCCTCTAGCGACTCCAGGCGAAACAACTGATAGAGGAGATATATCCTCTGTATAATGTAGCTCCATTGGCTGGAATAATTGAAGAAACATTTTTTTAGATAAATCACTAAATGTACTTTTTCCAACGTCTGACGCTAACATAGGGCCGTGAAATGTAACGATATCAGAGTATAAATTCATGCTAGTATGTAAATATGTAATGTCTGAGTAACCCCAGAAAACTTTAGGGTTTTCATTCATTAGTTGATAATCTATTTGGTCAGCATACCTTGCCGTACCATAGCCTCCACAAGCACATATAATACCGTCTATATTTGGGTCCGCGAACATCTCATGTAAATCTTCTAGTCGCTCTTCGTCTGTGCCCGCTAGATACCCATTAACTTGTTCTACACTTTTTCCCATCCTATAAGATAATCCTAATTCCTCTAAAAACGATAGGGAGCGATTCAGTTGATCTATATTAGGTGGACTAGCTGGAGCAATAATCCCAATTGTGTCCCCTTTTTTTAATCGTTTTGGTCTTATTTTCATATGTATAATCTCCTTTGTTTATAAAGAAAAGGGGCGGCACTCGTAAAAGTGCCGCATCTTTTTTTAGGGAATAAATCTTTATTTATTCTTTATCTGCCCATTTTAAATCCATGTATCCAACTGGATGTCTAACAATTCCTTTGACATTGGACTTCTCAAGCGTAACTTGGTTGTAATAGTGAATAGGAACAACCGGCATTTCTTCCATAAGGAATTTATCAGCTTGAATCAGCATATCCCAACGTTTTTGCGGGTCTGTTTCATTTTTGATATCCGCTATTAATTTATCAAATTCTGGGTTAGACCAAGTAGTACGGTTCATAGAAGAACCAGTAATAAAGCTTTCTAATGCATTAACAGGGTCTGCATAGTCAAATAAGAACGAAGAGCGTGATAACATATATTTAAACTCTTTTTGTTCTGAAGCAAACACGCTTGCCTCTACATTTTGTAGGGCTATTTCCACTCCAAGAACTTCTTTGAACTTACTTTGAAGTGCTTCTGCAATTTTCTTATGAGTATCACTAGTTGAATAAGTTAAGGTTACTGTTGGAAGTTCATTGTATCCTTCCTCTTTCATACCTTCTTCTAAAAGTGCTTTTGCTTTTTCAGCATCATGTTGAATGAGCTTTCCAGCAGTCTCTCTAAATTCCTTGCCATCTGGACCAATAAATCCGTAAGGAACAAATCCTTCTGCTGCTTTTTCACCATTTTTTGTTACGAATTCTACTATTTCTTGTTGGTCAACAGCCATACCGAACGCCTGGCGAATTTTTTTGTTTGTAAAAGGTTCCATAGAAACGTTGAAACGATAGAAATACAGACCTGCTTGGTCTTCATTTTTTAACTCCGGATCGTTCAACAATTGATCTGCAAGTTCAGATGGTACACCTGAAACGTCTAAATCACCAGTTTTATACATTTGATACTCCGTATTAGAATCATCAATCATTGCCCACTCAACCTTGTCTAGCTTAACAGTATCTGCATCCCAATAGTTCTCATTTTTCTCAAAAGTAAAGCTTACATCGTGATCCCAGCTAGCTAATTTAAATGGACCATTTCCTACAAATGATTCTGCTTCTGTAAACCATTCAGGGTTTTCTGTAGCTGCCTTTTCATTTACAGGGAAGAAGCTTGGATTTGTAATAATATTTAAGAATGCCTCTGTTGGCGCAGCAAGTTTAACTTCAAATACTTTCTCGCTAACTGCTTTAATAGCAACCGCGTCAGCTGCTCCTTCTCCATTATTGTAAGCTTCTGCCCCTTCAATGAAGTAAGCTAAGAATGCTGCTGGAGAAGCAGTTTCAGGATTTAACATATGCAACCAGCCATAAACAAAATCACCTGCTACGACAGGATCTCCATTTGACCATTTTGCATTCTCACGAATTGTAAATGTATATGTTAAACCATCCTCTGATACGTCAATCTTTTCAGCTGTAGCTTCTTCTGCTTGATGGTCCTTATTTAGTCTTACAAGACCTTCCATCAAATTGTTTAATGCGCTCCAAGATACCGCATCAAACCCTACTGATGGATCAAATGACGTAGGTTCGTTACCGTTGTTTAGCTTAAGTACTTTTTCCGTTTCCGCTACAGGTTCTTCTTTTCCTTCACCTTCTGTCTTTGTAGTCGGCTCTGTCTCAGTCGGTGTTTTCCCAGCCTCTTCATTGGCTGTACACGCGCTTAACACAAGAACAAACAAAGCCATAATTAATAATGAAAGCCATTTCTTCATCCTATTTTCCCCCTTTGTTTTCTATATGTGAATGCACTTGCGCGCCCTCATCCTGTTTTACTTTTGTACTTGTAATACTTTTGCTCTCTCATCCTGAAGCCAACAATCTACTGCATGAGCATCTGATAGCTTACTAGTGTATGGATAAACATGATCACACACTTCCATTGCAAATTTGCAACGAGCAGTAAATGGACAGCCAGTTGGTGGAGCGAAAAGATCGGGTGGTGTTCCATCTATTGGTTGTAGCTCCTCCTCCATTAAATCTAACCGTGGAACAGAATTGAGAAGCCCTTGTGTATAGGGGTGCTGTGGAGTGTAAAAAATTTCTCTTTTATCACCTATCTCCACAATTTTACCAGCGTACATTACCGCAATGCGGTCTGCAATTTTTGCCACAACACCCAAATCATGTGTGATTAAAATAATGGAAATATCCGTTTTCCTTTGAATTTCCTCAAAAAGTTCCAATATTTGTGCTTGTATAGTTACGTCTAAAGCGGTCGTTGGCTCATCTGCTATAAGGAGTTCTGGATCACAAATTAAAGCAATTGCAATAACAATACGCTGCCTCATCCCTCCTGAAAATTGGTGAGGATATTGCTTTAACCGTTCTATTGGATTTGGTATGCCTACTAGGTTAAGCATTTCAATTGCCTTTAATTTTGCTTCATGCTTCCCAATTTTTTTATGGGTGCGCAAACCTTCCGTTAACTGCTCACCAATAGTGAGCGTTGGGTTTAACGCAGTCATAGGGTCTTGAAAAATCATAGATATGTCTATACCTTGGATTTTTCTTAGTTCAGATTTGCTGAGCTTTGTTAACGCCTTCCCTTTAAACAAAATACTACCATTCTTAATCCTTCCGGCTGGTTCAGGTATCAATCCCATAATTGCATTAGAGGTGACACTTTTCCCACAACCAGATTCGCCTACGATTGCCAACGTCTCACCCTTGTAAAGATCAAAATTGACCCCTCTTACTGCTTCTACTTCTCCACCATATGTTTTAAAGGAAACTTGTAGGTTATTAACCTGTAAAATTTTCTCGTCTGTAATTTTTTTTCTTTCTTTTTTACCATTCCGACTCACTAGTGAGTCATCAGATTGTAAAGATACTGCTACCTCATCCACTTTCCCTCGAGCAAGTTCCTTTGCATGATCTAATTGATGTTCATTCATCCATTCTTACCTCCTAAGCTTTGGATCAAGGGCATCTTGTAAGCCGTCCCCTAATACGTTAAATGCAAACATCGTCACAGAGATAAAGAATGCAGGGAAAAACAGTCTCCACCAATGACCAGATAAAATTACAGGTAGTGCATCGTTTGCCATTACCCCCCAACTGGCAGCTGGTGCAGATACTCCTAACCCTAAAAAGCTAAGAAATGCTTCGGCGAATATAGCACTCGGAACCGTAAGAGTCATTTGTACTATAATCGGCCCCATTGTGTTTGGTAACAAATTTTTACGAATGATTCTAGAGCTTTTTGCACCAAAGGATTTGGATGCAGTTACAAATTCGTAGTTTTTAATCTGTAAAACTTGGCCCCGTACGATCCTGGCCATACCTACCCAGCCGGTTACAGTTAACGCAACGATAATAGTCGTAAGGCTTGGCCCCATAACTACCATCAATAAAATAACTACCAATAAATGCGGTAGACCATAAAGTACTTCAATGATGCGCATCATTAGCGCATCGGCTCTTCCACCCTTATAACCACTAAAACCACCATAAATTACACCTATAAAGAAGTCGATCAATGCAGCCATTACCCCTACAAATAAGGAAACTCGTGCACCATACCACGTCCTTGTAAAAACATCTCGTCCTGCTTCATCTGTTCCAAACCAGTGCTCTGCCGATGGTCCTTGATTTTGCATTGGATAATTCATCTCATCCATAGAATATGGGGAAAAAATTGGTCCAAAAATAGCAAACAGAGTTAAAAGGATTAAAAAGAAAAGACCACCCATTGCCAGCTTATTTTTCTTTAACCTTCTCCAAGCATCCTTCCAATAGGATAAGGAAGGTCTTACAACGGATTCCGCCTCTCCGTCTGACTTTTCTTTAGGACGGAACCATTCATCCTTTATTTCCACCGGGGATACTATCTCTTGCGTTTTAGTCATTATGCATCCCCCTCTTTACGATGTAATTTAATACGTGGATCTAGTACTCCGTAAACAATATCTACTAAAAAGAGCATAAATACTAAGAATGCGCTATAAAATACTGTAGTTCCCATAATTACGGGATAGTCTCGATTGTTAATGCTTTCCACAAAATATTTTCCCATTCCCGGAATAGCAAAAATGCGTTCGATTACAAAAGTACCTGTCAAAATACCTGCCAGCATTGTACCCATAATCGTTACAACAGGCATTAAGGCATTCCTTAAGGCATGTCGAAAAACAATTCTAGCTGGTGAAAGTCCTTTAGCTCTAGCCATTTTGATATAATCCTGTGTTAACACTTCTAGCATGCTGGAACGCGTTAAACGAGCAATAATTGCTGTAGGACCTGTGGCTAATGCTAGAGTTGGAAGAATCATATGCAACGGACTACTCCAAGTAGCTGGAGGCAACAGTTCCCAATTTACCGCCACCTGTTGAATCAACAAAGTGGCCAAAACAAAGTTAGGAACTGATATACCAATAACAGCAAAGGTCATTGCTAAATAATCAATAATACCGTTATGCCGGAGGGCTGCCAATGTACCTAAAAGAACACCTGACAATAATGCAACTAAAATAGTCGACATACCCAGTTCAAAGGAAATTGGAAATCCCCTTGCCAACAGTTCGTTTACCGATTCATTTGGTTTCTTAATGGATGGTCCAAAATCAAACGTTACAATCGATTTTAAATAGTTTAAATACTGCACATACATCGGTTGATCTAGCTTATAAAACTTTTCTAAGTTTGCTTGAATAGTAGGATTAGAAGTTCTTTCTCCATCAAATGGAGAGCCCGGTATCGTGTGCATTAATGCAAATGTTAGAGTTGCAATGATGAGGATTGTTGCAATCATCATTAAAAAACGCTTAATAATATACTTTGTCACGGAAGGCTTCCTCCTAACAGAATTTGGTTTGCATTGCTAGCTCTACCATGACAAGCATTGCACGATATGCTTCTAGAATGTCTTTTGCTTCAAATTTTACAATTGTTGTTCCTTCTATGATTTCACATCCTGGCATTAGTGCTGCCCACTCCGCTTGTCCATAATTAGTAAATTCAATTTTTAAAACAGGTTGTTCTGGTGGTATAAGTGGTAGTATTTCATCTCTTTTCTTAATAGCCTCTGCCACTTTTTCTTTAAGAAGAGCTTGCGACTTTTGAGGGTGTAGGGTTTTAACAGCAGACCTAGATATAGATTGTTTTACCGCAGCTGTTATAATACCTGGAATGAGAGCCACCGCCTCTCTACAAGCTCCGTCATCTCCAGCAACCATAATGACAGGAACTCCATAATAACCAGCCACGTATGCATTAAGACCAAGCTCTCCTATCACTACATCATTGATGTACATATTTCGAACTCCAAAAATCATAGAATGACTCATGACACCTGGTTGTCCAGCTCTAGAATGGTATCCAGCAAAAACTGCTCCTATGTAGCTTTCATCTAAAGATTGAACCATAGAATATGGCTTTAAATCTCCGGTTATCAAAGATGCCTCTGGATGTAACTCCTCCACTAAAAGATTATTCATTTTGGAATGACTATCATTAACCAGTACCTCTTTAACACCTGTAGAAAGAGCCCCTTCTACAATAGCATTGGCTTCCTGTGTCATTATTCGTCTCGCTCTTTCGTAATTATGCTTGTTCGATTCCACAAATGTGTAATCCGGCAGGCCTGTTATGCCCTCCATATCAACTGATATAAATAACTTCATCTCTTCTTCCCCCAACCTTCAACTCTATTTTTCTATTGGTAAACATCACTTTATCAAAATATACGGAAAATTACAACATCTCGTTTTTGCTATCAATTGGCGGATTTATATAAAATAAAAAAGCAAATGCACCTCATATTAAGGGCATTTGCAATATTCGATAAATATAGACACTAAGCTGGTTAAGTCGACGCTACACTTCTATAGCTTTTAACGGAATCTAGAGAAAAATCCTCGATGGGATCCCCCTTGGGATGGGTTGTTAACAGGGTATGCTTGTTGAACTCCTGGTACTACTACGGTTTCATTTGACTCTGTAACGAAATATTGAGGAACATTTACGATGTGCTCTCTATTGACATTTACAATCGGTTGAATGACTGGCTGCATTCTTGGTACGAAAGAGTCACAAACACGATATTGTGGTGGACAAACAATCGGTTCCGCTGCTGGTAATTGTCGTCGGCAACCACATGATTGACCCCAACCTTTTGTTTGGCCGCACGAATGACACATATGGTGATTATTCATTATTTTCACCTCCTCTTGCACTTATACTAATAGATGCAAGAAAGTGGCAGACAACCTAGACAAACACCTCAATGCCCAATAAAAAAAGAATGCCTTTTTTTAAAGACATTCTTTTTTTACTATGCTTAAGGTAAAATGGCAAAGGACCTTACGGGAAATCCAGATGCTTTTTCAGGTTTTGGTATTATATTAAAAATTACTGAACCTTTGGCAGGGATCTTATCCAAGTTCGTTAACAGTTCGATTTGATATGTATCCCGTTCTAGCACGTAGTATTCTCCTAGTAATGTTCCGTTTCTTTGATAATCAATTGCCGAGTCAGTGTCAAATGTTTCATGACCAATAGCTTTAATTTTTCTTTGCTCAAACAAAAATTTTAATGCTTCTATTCCCCATCCTGGAGCTCGATTATTCCCCTCCATATCCTTATTATTAAACGCTTCTACATCTGGCCAGCGCTTGCTCCAATCTGTTCTAAGCGCTACAAACGCACCCTCTTCAATTTCCCCATGCTCTTCTTCAAACGATATAATATCTTCTTTTGTTAAAGTATAATTATTGTCCTCCTTCGCTTCCTTAGACTTGTCAATTACCACTAAAGGAAGGACCAGTTCTTTTAATTCTAGTTCCTCTAAATAACGAGTGTCTCTTACAAAGTGAATTGGAGCATCAATATGTGTTCCATACTGACCTGCAAATGTAAAAGCTTGGGCAAAAAAACCGTCATCATGGTTAAACAATGTTTTTATTTCTGCAGCATCAAATGCTGAAAAATGTGGGGAGTTGGGACCGAAAGTATGTGTAAGATCTACCCATTGTTTTTCTTTTAATACTTTTAAAGCCTGCAGCAGTTCTAATGACATTTGTTCATTTCTCCTTTATGTAAGATTGTTGAAACAAAACTACACCCCTATTTAAATAAGAAGAGGTTTACACATCCATGTTATAATCTCGCTTCTTCTTTAAGACCTATGACCCCTAGAATTTAGCAATATGTAGGCTTTTTATAACTATTAATATATATTGGTTAAAATTAGATTAAATTTAATCAGCTAAGCTGTCAATAAAATAGTTATTTTATTCAAATAATTTAAACTTTTTATATTTCATACAAAATAACTAGTTTAAATGTTTAATTATATTAAAAAATGGCTATAAATATAAACAATACGATGATTTTGGGTATATGGGTTGATTAAACAACTTTATCTTAGTATAGTATTACACTTAACTTAGTTGATTTTAAAAGGAGGAAACATGAAGAATATTTCAAAAGTATTTTATATTACAATAGGCCTTATCATTTTGGCCGTCGGGTATGGAGCCCTAGCTCCCGAGAGTTTTGAGGCTATTACTACTCGTGCTAAAACATTTGTTTCCACAACATTTGGTTGGTATTACATGCTACTCATGTCCGTTATGGTATTAATTAGCATCTTTTTTATCTTCAGTCCCTACGGGAAAATACGATTAGGGAAGGATACCGATCGACCAGATTTCAGTTTAATATCTTGGCTTGCCATGCTATTTTCAGCAGGTATGGGAATCGGACTTGTCTTCTACGGAGCAGCTGAACCTCTATCTCACTTCGCAACTAGTCCTGCCACTGAAGATCCTAATACTAATGCTGCATTTAAAGAAGCCTTACGACAATCCTTTTTCCATTGGGGATTCCATGTATGGGCTATGTATGGAGTAGTTGCCTTATCTCTTGCTTACTTCCAGTTCCGCAAAGGGGAACCGGGATTAATTTCATCAACGCTGAAGCCAATCTTCGGCAAAAAAATGGAAGGTCCTTGGGGCGTCCTTGTCGATGTGCTAGCTGTTTTTGCTACAGCATTTGGAGTAGCAACTTCCCTTGGCTTCGGCGCTGTTCAAATTAACGGAGGTCTTAACTATTTATTTGGTGTTGAAATGGGCATCTTCTCACAATTTGTCATTATTGCGGTTGTTACTGTCTTATTCATAGGATCTGCATGGTCTGGCCTAAGTAAGGGCATTAAATATCTTTCCAATCTTAACTTAGTCCTAGCTATTGCTCTTTTAGTTTTTGTAATTGTTTTAGGACCAACCTTACTAATCTTGAACATGTTCACGGATTCATTTGGTGGTTACTTATCAAATATTGTTCAAATGAGCTTCAGTACTGCTCCACTAGATTCTTCCAACAGAGAATGGTTAGATATGTGGACAATATTCTACTGGGCTTGGTGGATTTCGTGGGCACCATTTGTTAGTATGTTCATTGCCCGCGTTTCTAAAGGAAGAACCATTCGTGAATTTATGCTCGGAGTACTAGTCGTACCCACTCTTTTGAGCGCCATTTGGTTCTCATCTTTTGGTACAACAGCGATTGATTTACAAAAGAAAGGCCTTGCAGATTTAGCAAGTCTTCCGACAGAATTGACTATTTTTGAAATGTTTAATACAATGCCATTCTCTTTAATCATTTCTCTATTTGCAATTTTGTTAATCGCATCTTTCTTTATCACATCTGCAGACTCTGCAACATTTGTTCTCGGTATGCAGTCGACCAATGGTTCACTAACGCCACCTAATAGCGTTAAACTTACATGGGGCGTTATTCAATCGACCGTTGCACTTATTTTATTGTCGGTTAATGGACTCACCGCCTTACAAAACACTATCATTATAGCGGCTCTGCCATTTTCTTTCATAATGATACTTATGATCATATCACTATTTAAATCACTAAATGATGAAGCTAAGTTAATAAAGAAAAAATAAACAAAAAAAATGCCAGGATTATTCCTTGGCATTTTTTGTTTTAATTTATTTTTTAAGGGATATTATGAGATAATATACAAAGAACTGGTTGAAAGTGTGGTTTACTCATGATAAAGACGATAGGTAGAACAACTAGCCAAGAAATAATTTTGGATTTTCCATTAGAATACATACAAACGAATCAACTAGAATGGTATTGGGTCGATATTGGCGAGCCTACCAAGGAAGAAGAGAAGCTCTTAAGTACTTTCTTCCACTTTCACCCTCTCGCTATTGAAGACTGTTTATTAATGCTTCAACGTCCAAAAATGGATCACTATGAGCAACACGAATTTTTTGTCCTTCATACCTTTAATGAGAAACTGATGGAGGCAGAGGAGTTAAATTTATTCGTTGGTAAGGACTTTGTAGTTACTTTTCATTTCCCACCGATGAGAGAGTTAAATGATGCGAGAGAGCGTATTAAGCTATATTCTAATGGTTGGGATAGAGGAACCATGCTCGTCACTTATAATATTGTGGATAAAGTGGTAGACACTTACTTTCCAATTGTTTACCATATCGAAGATTATTTGAATGAAGTAGATGATAAGTTATCAATGGATATGAATCACTTGTCTATGGATCAGGTATTTGACCTACGTAGTGACTTATTGCGTTTACGAAGAACCATCATTCCTATGCGAGATCTGCTATACCGGGTGATGTATTCAGAACGCATTAATTTAAATCAGATGGAACGGGCATATTTCGATGACATTTATGATCATCTTCTAAAACTAACAGAGATGGTAGAAGCAAATCGAGAGCTAACCGCAGATATAAGGGATAGCTATGATTCGATCAATGCTAGTCGGATGAATCGAATTATGATGATACTAACCATTGTATCTACTGTATTCATCCCTTTAACGTTTATCGTCGGAGTGTATGGCATGAACTTTTCCAATATGCCTGAATTGGAGTGGAAGTATGGTTACTTTACCGTGGTTGCTTTAATGATAGTTATTGCGACTGGAATGATTGCTTGGTTCAAATACAAGGGCTGGTTTAATCTGTTTAGAAATTAAAAATTATTTGAGGTGATTGCGTGATTGAAATTAAAGGTACACATAATAATGCGGTGGTTTATACGGATACAATAGAAGACACAGCCAAATCTCAGGTAGAGCAGCTTTGTAGTCTACCCTTTCTCCAAGATACTAAAATTAGAATGATGCCCGATTTACATGCCGGAAAAGGTTGCACAGTGGGCACTACTATGACTATTACCGATAAAGTGGTTCCAAACTTTGTAGGCGTCGATTTAGGCTGTGGAATGATATGTGCAAAGCTCGATACAACGAAAGAAAAAGTGGATTTTGCAAAGCTCGATAAGACTATTAAAAAAAATGTACCGAGCGGAACTCGCATTCGACAAAAAGAGCATCGAAATACTATAGAAATTCCTTTTGAAGAGGTATCTGCTCCTATCAATGAGCAACGCGCACGGCTGAGTCTTGGTACACTTGGAGGAGGCAACCACTTTATAGAACTCAATGAAGGCGAAGACGGTAGTATCTATCTAGTGATTCACTCTGGAAGCAGAAACTTAGGAAAACAGATTGCTGAGCATTATCAACAAGTAGCATCTGATGCTTTAGGTAATAGCGTATCAAGGGACCTTGCTTATGTAGAGGGAGACAATATGAAGGATTATTTATACGATCTTTCTATTGCCCAGAAGTACGCGGCTTTTAACCGCAAAACAATGGTTGACGTTATTTGTAGAGGGATGAATTGGAGTGTCCAATCCGAGTTTGACACCATTCATAACTATATTGATTTAGACAACATGATTTTGCGAAAGGGAGCAATATCTGCACAGAATGGTGAAATAGTTATTATTCCAATGAATATGCGCGATGGTTCACTTATCTGTCGTGGAAAGGGAAATCCCGAATGGAATTATTCTGGCCCCCATGGAGCAGGTCGCCTCATGAGTAGGTCTCAAGCAAGAAAACAAGTAGCTTTGGAGGACTTCCAAGCTTCTATGGAAGGAATTTGGAGCACCTCTGTCGTTTCAAGCACTGTAGACGAGTCTCCTTTTGCATATAAGGCTATGAAGGATATCCTTGCGCATATTGATGAAACCGTAGATGTATTGGAAGTTATTAAACCGATTTATAACTATAAGGCGCACTAAGAACGCCAGAGAGGTTGATCATGATAATTTCATGTTCAACCTCTCTTTTTACTTATGGCCATCAAGACTGGTTTGCTGTCCAATAATAGAACAAAGCAGTAAAGGTTAGCTTTTCTATATTTGAAAGTCCTTCTGCAAGTGAAACATGAACATTCATCCCTTGTAGCTCAAAAGCCGGGTGGGTAGCATAAGGAAACATACCAAAACGATAGGATGCTAATCTTTTGCCATTAAAGTCGTTTATATCTATATCTCCATACATACTTTTTGCTTCCATTTGATGTGTTTTTTCACGATTTGAATCAAACACAATTGCTCTGTTTTTTACTGAAAAAATTGGAAGTACTGCCGTTGAAAGATGTACTTGGTTATGATCATATACTTCTATTTGCATAAATTTGAGTTTGTTCGCAATAGTAAACTTGCTAACCAATTGACCGTCCATCGTTACAACATCATAAGTAACCGGTAATAACATTCCCTTTCGGATAAATGGAAATGCATTAAGCCTTCTTACAACTGGCTGCTCCTCCGTAGGACTGATGCTATAAAGTCTCTCACCAGTATGAGACACTAAATAGCTCCTCGGAATAATGGAAACATCGCTTTGGTAGTTTAATTCCTTTAATGGAAATTCGGAAGAAAATTGTTGTGTATTTGTCTTTTGCTCTATTGGTAATTTGTTGGCTGCTTGCTGGAACATGAAGGCTACGCTAAATAATATAATTAGTGTCCACCCCATCGTTATATGCAGTTCAAAATCCTTTAATAGGGAGTCTCTAAAGATTATAACTAACGATATGTACATGACTAAACCAATTAGGCATCCCATTTTGGCATATTGGGCGGTACGTTCGTATATGTGCTTCATCTTAATCACCTCTATTATTTTACGATAATCTCTTTAAATAGTTTCAAGAAAAGCGCAAGCGTCCTTTAAGTTCAAAACAGTGAGGACAGACTTATTCTCTATCATTATCATAAAAATTTTGGAGATGATGGTCTTTTACCCTCCTAACACCGCATTTAGTAGCTTCTGGTGTATCTAACTATTGTCTATTATAAAAAACCGTTCTCTTAAAAAGCTTTTCTACTTTATCCATTTTATACACATGAAATCACTTTGTTGATTGTAGCGGCAGGCGGCGACTCCAGCGGGATGAGTGAGACAGATAAGACTTCACAACGACGCGCAAGCGACGGTGATGGCTTATCGCTCACCCCGCGGAACGCGTCCGCCTAAAGTGGAGATCAACCATTTATTATTCAAAATGAATTTTATATTCTTCCTTACCATTCAAAAACCCCTCCAGAAAAATTATATCCTGGAGGGGTTTTACTAATGCTCTAGAGCACGTTTAAATAATTTTTTTAGGAATTGCCAGAGGACATAAAGACCGATCGCTAAAAACAAGACGAGTAGTATTGTTTCTACTGCTGAAGGTAGACTAAATGGCTCTATAAAAATTTGAAGCAACACCAACAAATATACAATACCTGCAATTCCTGCAATAATAACAACTCCCATTATCGCAAGCTGTGAGTAGGAGAGCTGTTTTATCTGGTGACGATGTATGAATAATTCTAATACGATTACCAGTAGAATGACGGTAAATGTAATAGTTACCTCATGTAAGTAGATGGAATTTATTAAATAGATAGCAAGAAATAAAATCATTAGGTACTTATAATTTTCATCGACTAGCTTTAGCATACAGCCACCCACCTGCTCTTAGTATTTCATATTTAATCGTTGTCTTCGATGCTCACGTCTTGCTGGACCCGTTTCGTATAAACGTTTTTCATCTTCCGTTTCAGGATGTATGCCTGGCACCGGAACTGGTTTACCTTCTTCATCTACAGCTACCATTGTTACAAATGACTCCGTTGTCAGCTTCTCTGCACCTGTCAGGAGGTTCATGGAAGTCACTCGTACATACACCTCCATGGAAGTGCGTCCTGTCGAAGATACAATTGCATCTAGTTCAATTACATCTCCAACTTTCGCTGAAGATAAAAAGTCTACTGAGTCAATAGAAGCAGTAACTACAGCACCTTTTGCATGCTTCATAGCGGTGATTGCTGCTATTTCGTCTATAAACGCCAAAACTTTTCCACCAAATATTGTTTCATGGTGGTTAGTGTCTGGAGGTAAGATTAAATGGGTTTGGATGGTTCTTGATTGACTCATTGGATTTGTATTCACAATAATCTCTCCTTGATGATTAACTTCCATAAGATCTTAAGTATTACTTAAAATCTTATTAACTTAGTATAACATTTCTTGTTTAATTTGAGTTGGATGAAGACGCGATACTGGTAGCTGCAATGGAAGAAATCATCATTGCCTGTTGCGCTTGAATAAGCATTTCAAGAGAAGTAGCCATGGATATAGCGGCTGTTTCATACACATTCTTCGAAGATTTCAAGGACAAACCAAATGCAATAGGGAGTGCGGATTCCTTATACCAAGAGAATAGCTTCATACTAGTCAATGCTCTATAAGATTCTACAATGTCCATGAGCTCACTTTCGTTCAATTTTAATGCAGCCATAAAACCGATTATTGGATACTGTGGAGTAGAGACTTTAATCTTTACACTTTTCATTCCATCTCTAATAACTACGACCCTTGACACCGCTTCTGGATCGAAATGTAAATTCGTATATGTTAGAACCTGGGACATCCACTGCAATTCATTTCCAGGGTAGAATTTATGATTTTTTAACTCCTCATAGTATCTATTCATCGTTTCTGCGCGTACAGCAGTATCCCCTTCCAGCTTACCTAGGAACATAGCGTACGGGTAATCATCACTAGCTGTCAAAAAGCGATGATGGACTTTCATAGCTGCCATCAGATCTTTTGCTCGACTAATCTCATAATCCCATTGTTCTTTTTCATCCGACATCATTAAGGCAGCGAGATATGAGTAATTGTTCATCTTAAACGAATTTTTCTTTAGTTCCTCGACTTTTACTAGCAACAGATCTACCGCTTCCTCTGGCTCTAATCCACTAACATCCAGTGTTGCAGTAAATAGTGGCTGTAGCTGCGAACGTAAAGGAGAGAACATACTCACTCGTTTCTTAATAATTTCGGATATTTCCTTGAACCTTTTCTTATCGATTTCCTTATCCAATGCCGCGTAATATCCTGCAAGGGACAATATTATTCTTTTGTCTATACTCCACCCCAAAAGCTCTTTCAGTTCATTATAAGTTGCCTCTATTTTTTGTACATCTAACAATTTCCTCACTCCTTTACTTTTTTACTGTTTAATATCCATAAAGGTTTCACTAATTTGTTATACTATTACCACTAAGAAAAGTAGGTGTTGAATATGCGTATTAATAAATACTTAAGTGAGTCTGGGATAGTATCAAGACGTGGAGCGGATAAGTGGATTGCAGATGGCAAAGTAACTATTAACGGGAAATTGGCCGAACTCGGTAGCCAAGTGGAGGACGGTGATGATGTCCGAGTCGACGGTAAGCCGGTGGTTGTCGAACAGCCTCTAGTATATCTCGTTTTAAATAAACCCGTTGGAATCACAAGTACAACGGAACGCCACATAAAAGGAAATATTGTAGACTTTGTTAACCACCCTCTTCGCATCTTTCATATTGGACGTTTAGATAAGGATTCAGATGGTCTGATTTTGTTAACAAACGATGGAGATATAGTAAATGAAATATTACGTTCAGAAAACAAACATGAAAAAGAGTATATCGTTACAGTTAACGAAAAAATTACTGATACATTCATTGAAAAAATGGCTTCAGGAGTAAATATTCTTGGGACTAAAACATTGCCGTGTAAAGTTAGAAAGATGGGTCCTAACACATTTAATATTATATTGACTCAAGGTTTGAATCGGCAGATTAGAAGAATGTGCTCTGCACTAGGATTTACCGTAAAGAGACTTCAACGTGTGCGTATAATGAATATCTCGATTGAAGGACTTACCATTGGAGAATGGCGTGAACTGACAGAGCAGGAACGAAAAGAATTATTTGCCCAATTAAATTACGCCCCAAAACGATAGTATTAGAAAAGCAGTCCTACATTTAATGTATGGACTGCTTTTAAATTAGGAATTACCAGCTACACGTTTTTCTAATGGCTGATATAATTTCTTTTTATCTACATCTGGTAGGATGGTTTCTAACTGTTCCAGTGCAATTTTTGCACCGTAGTCCATTCCCTGACAGCCACCTAAAAGTACTAAATCTCCTTCGGAAACTTCTCTTAGACTAGAACTGATGGCTTCTGGAAGTTCCTCATATAGACGAACAGTAATACCTGCTTCATCCATTACTTCTTTGAATACGGCAAGCTCTTGGTCGGAAACAACATCCTTTTGGGTAACATGGGAACGACTTAAAGTAGCAATTACCTCATCAATACCTAATCTTGGTGCCCACTTGGCAATTGCCTCCGCATTTTCTCTATTAACAATTACTCCTCTGTCCCCACGAATAGCATAGACGAGGGAAATACGATTAAAATCCATTTTTTCTAACGTGCCAAGTGTTATATCTATATTTCCGCTGTTTGCAAAGTGATCATCGATTATTTTAAAATCGTCTTCAAAAATGATTTCAAAACGTCTCTCCACCCCTACAAACTCAAATAAGCTCTTTTGAATCGTCTTAACAGGAACTCCACATAACAATCCTGCAACAATACTTACCATTGAGTTATAAACAGAATGATATCCAGGTGTAGAAAGTTCAATAGAGAATTGTTGACGAGGAATTACAACATCTTCTGCCACTAAATCTCTTTGAATCTCTACCGTAAATTTCGCTCGTCCAGTTGATAAGTCTAAATCCTTACATATTACATCTGCTGACTGTTCTTCTATTCCAATTGTAATAACTGAAGCTTTCGTTTTATTTACTAGTGAGGCTGAATACGCATCATCCAAATTTAAAATTGCTATTTTGTCTGCACCAGCGTTACGTATTAAACTTGATTTGTGCTCAAAATACTTTTCAAAGGATGAATGTAAATCAATATGCTCTCTACTTATATTATTTAACGTCACTATGTCAAAATCGACACAGCCTACACGATTTAACTCCAATGCAGAGGACGAAACCTCCATTGTAGCGTGAGTTACACCTTCGTCTACCATCTTAGCGTAAAATCTCTGTAAATCGAGAGATTCTGGTGTGGTTAGTTCTGAAGGCTCTGCATAATCACCAATTTTAACTACTACAGTTCCCATTAAACCTGTTTTAAGACCATGATTCTCTAAAATAGCATTAGTCATAAAGGAAGTAGATGTCTTTCCATTAGTAGCGGTAATACCTATTGTTTTAAGCTTACGTGTTGGATGACCGTAGTAAGCAGATGCAAGTGCAGCTAAAGCTTTACGTGCATCCTCCACCTTGTATTGTGGTACTTCTAAAGCGTCTATAAAATCCTCTACTACGAGTGCCACCGCACCATTTTCTACAGCTTGTCCAGCAAATTTATGGCCGTCCGCCTTAAAGCCTTTTATACAAACGAATACTTGTCCTTCCTCCACCTTACGTGAATTATAAGCAAGTCCTGTAATATTAATATTTTTAGCATTTTTGACGTCAATTATAGATAGTTGATTCATCAAATTTGTTAGTTCCATCAAAATAGCCACCTTTTATTTGTAAAATCTTCTCTGTCAATTTTACATCAATTCAAATAAGAAGGAAACTAAAAGGGAAACCAAGATTCCGGAAAAGACGTTACCAAAATAGTCCTTCAATTGAATCAATTTCATAATTGGTGTTTATACGGACAAATAAAACTGTCACCCGCATGCTATTACAATTGGGAAAGTGCCATTTACGAAATTACTTCAACTATAAAAATAAAAAGGCCGTAAGATTTTCTTCTTACGACCTCACTTTTTATTCTACTTCGCTATAATGTTCTACACAAAAAGCAAGCACAACTGACTCTTCACTTTCCTCTAACCCGTAATCTAATACTTTTCCATCTTTACGATCAAGGAAATGATATTGTACAATCTTTGACTCCGTATCTAAAACAGCTAAAATAACTCGTAAGTCTAATGAGCTTGCCTCTTCAAATAATTCGTCGTCCTCCGGAACCTCAAAGCCTAGTAAAAATTCATATCGGTCACCTGCAATAATTCCTGTTGGATCCTTTATCTTTTCAACCTCATAAGATGTTATATTCAAAAAGTCCACCTCCGTCTATAGTTTATCATTTTTACAGAGCATTTTCTTATTTAGTTAGCTATAATAGAGAGATTAAAATAGAGAAGGAGAATCACCATGCTTAATCCAGAAAAAATAATTTATATTCTTGTTCCCGTCTTTCTTCTCCTATTGGTGTTTGGGGATGGACTTAATAATATCGTCTATTCTATCTTATCGTTTCTTTTAGGAATATCGATGCTCTATCTAGCATTTACGCTGTTACGTAAACAACGTGAGGAGCGAAAGAATCGTAAATAAGGATTAAAGCTCTTGTGTTTGCTCAATCACTTTCAGCATAGCAAAAGCACCCTTAGACTTATTGGAGCAGACTGCAAGTTTAATTTGTTGAGCTGGATAGTAGGCTGAATGAAAGCTAACACCTGGGTCATATCCCATCACATGATACTTGTTAATATTGTTCCCACTTTTCTTTATCCATACTCCGTATCCGTAGTAATCATCATCTTGTTCCTGTACATGTGGATAAAGCAAGGCAGATGTGGTTTTCTCACTTAAAAATGTATTATCTAAAAGGGCCTCCCAGAAAAGAACCATATCCGCTGCTGTGATAAATGCTCCGCCATCTGCGCCCCCTTGGACAGGTATAGAATATATATTCGTTTTCCATGTCCCATCTGCTTTGTCTATATAGCCTAAGGCTGTATTTTTAGGTAGTGCATCCATTGCAAAATACCCTGAGCTTTTCATTCCTGCTTTTTCAAATATATTTTTTTCTATATATTGTTGAAAGGACAATCCTGAAGCCTGTTCTATTATTAATCCAAGTAAAATATATCCTGCGTTATTGTAATGAAATCTTTCTCCTGGGTTGAATTTCATCTTCCCTTCCTGAAAAAATGGTAAGAAATCCTCCAGCTTACGCATATGATACATCGGCTTATCTATCCATAGTTCCTCAAAGTCTTCCATAATTTCTTCATCAAAATAGTCTGGTATTCCAGAAGTATGTGTTAGCAGATGATGAATAGTTATTGATTCATCAAAATAAGGGAAATTATAAGACAAGCAATCCTTTAACTTTTGGTCAAAATACAATTTCCCTGCCTCTACTAACTGACTAACAGCTACTGCAGTAAAAATCTTACAGCCTGAAGCAATACCATATCTAGTGTCTGCTATGTTAGACAATTCCTCCGAACGATTGGCATAACCAAAACTACATTCTGCTAGTGTAGACTTCCCTTGTTTTACGAAAATACTTCCTGAAAACTGAGACTCTCTTTGAGCTAAGATAATTTGTTGATCTATTGAGTTCTTCATTTTATTTCCCCCATATGAATCTTCTATTTTTTAACAATCTTCACTACTTCATTTAAAACTAAAGGAAGTAGGCTTAGTCCAATAACAATTAACCAATCTCTAGCTTGTAACGACTGTACACTAAATAATTCAGAGATAGGCCCAACAGAAACAATGACCACCTGCAGTGCCACACCTAACAGTGTGGAATAGACTAACAGTTTGTTTTTAAATAATCCTGCTTTAAAAACGGATTGGTTCATAGAACGAAAGTTAAAAGAATGAATAAGCTGAGAAAAGCTTAAAGTGATAAATGCCATGGTTTGAGCATGTGTAAGCAATTCCTCCGAGACATTACTTGTGACTCCTTTTAGACCAATTAAGAAGGCTGCTAAAGTAATAATTCCTATTAAAAGTCCGTTCACTAATAAGAACGGAAGCATCCCGTGAAATAATTGTTCCTTTTTAGGTCTTGGCTTTTCCTTCATCACTCCTGGTTCCTCAGGATCCATACCAAGAGCTAGAGCTGGGAAAGTATCCGTTACTAAGTTTACCCATAAAATATGGATAGAACGTAGTGGTGTCGGCCAGCCGGCAATAATTGCAAAAAACAATGCAATAATTTCCCCTAAATTACAGGACAATAAGAAAATAATGGACTTTTTAATATTTTTATAAATATTTCGTCCTTCTTCAACTGCCTTAACAATGGAGGCAAAATTGTCGTCCGTTAGTACCATGTCTGAGGCACCTTTTGCAACATCCGTTCCAGTAATCCCCATAGCCACTCCTATATCGGCCTCTTTTAAGGATGGTGCATCATTCACTCCATCACCCGTCATCGAAACAGTGTTACCTGCTGCCTTCATCGCTTGCACAATTTTAACCTTATGTTCTGGAGAAACTCGTGCAAATACATTAATCTTCTTACATGTCTCTATTAGTTTCTCTTGCTCTAAGGAGTCTAACTCTATTCCTTCCATGACCTCAGAATCTGATGAAGCTATTCCAAGATCCTTTGCAATAGCAAATGCTGTGTCTTTATGATCTCCCGTAATCATTACTGTGCGAATACCTGCACTTTTACAAAGAGCAATTGAGTCCTTTACCTCTAACCTTGGAGGATCAATCATACCTACGAACCCTACGAAAATCAGGTCCTTTTCTGCCTGTTCAACAGCTACATCATTTTCCAACTTGTATGCTGCTGCCAGCACTCGAAGTGCTGAGCTAGACATAGAATGGGGGGCATTTAAAATACTTTTTTTATCCGCCTCTGTTAATGTTTTAACTTCTCCATTCATCCAGATTCTATTACAACGACCAAGTAAGCGATCAATTGCCCCTTTTGTCATATAATAGTAGCCATCTTCAGATTTATGGATCGTTGTCATTAGCTTGCGTTCAGAATCAAATGGAATTTCCGCAACTCTTTGAAGCTCAGCCTCTAACAGTGTTTTTTCTAATCCATGATTTACTCCTGCTACAATTAACGCAATTTCTGTTGGATCTCCTGTTTCTGCATCCTTTGTATAAGTAGCATCATTACATAAAACAAAAATTTTCATTAAATGCTCATGTCCAGCACCAGCTCGTCCTAAATCTGCTATCTCTTGAATCTCTCCATTCAAGAAAAATTTAGTTACAGTCATTTTGTTTTGTGTAAGCGTACCTGTTTTGTCAGAACAAATAACGTTAACAGACCCCAAGGCCTCAACGGCTGGGAGTTTACGAATGATTACATTTTGTTTAATCATTCTTTGCACGCCAATTGCCAACACAATTGAAACAATTGCAGGCATCCCCTCTGGAATTGCTGCAACTGCAAGACTGATTGCGATCATGAACATTTCTAGTAAATCTCTTCCTTGAATCATGCCGATTAAAAAGATAAGTAAGGAAATACCTATTGCAGCAAAACCTAGATACTTACCTACCTGTGCTAAGCTTTTTTGTAATGGAGTCTGTTCATCGCCTGTATGTAACATCCCTGCTATTTTACCAATTTGTGTATTCATACCTGTTCCTACTACCACACCTGTTCCCCTACCTGCAGTGACAAGTGTAGACATGAATAACATATTTTTTTGGTCTCCCAGCGGAATAGTCTTTTCCTCCACATTAAGTGTTGTATATGCATCTTTTTCCACTGGAACAGATTCTCCAGTTAATGCCGCTTCCTCTACCTTAAGATTAGCGGATTCAATTAATCGGATATCACACGGTATATACGATCCTGCTCCTACCACCACTATATCCCCAGAGACTACTTCAATGGAGTCAATCTCTTTAGTTTGACCATCTCTTTTCACTACCGCTCTCGGAGTGGACATATTTTTTAGCGCTTCCAATGCTTCCTCTGCTTTTGACTCTTGTATGACTCCAACAATGGCATTGATAATAACTACTATCCCAATAATAATGGCGTCAGTTATTTCTCCTACAAAAGCAGATACAAATGCAGCAATAATAAGAACATAAATAAGCACATTATTAATTTGGGCAAAAATTCTTTCTGGCCATGACTTCCTTTTAGCAGTTGCCAATCGATTTGGACCATTTTTTTCTAACCTTTGCCTGGCTTCCTCGGTTGGTAGTCCACCTTGTACATTCACTTGCAATTCTTTTGCTATCTCTTCAGAAGATTTTTTATACCACATGGATATTCTCTCCTCCTCTTTAAGGATATCTTACCTTAATAAATACATTATAATGTAAAAAATAATAGTTATAGCAGAATTTTTAGAATGCTTTAGAATTTTAAATGTTTTATTTGTGACAATAGAATATAAAGAGGAGTAATTGCAGGGTCTAAATAAAGAACTCATAGATCTTTTGATGAAGAAATATTAAATCTATTTTCCTCTAAAACGACCCTTGAATATATTAAGAAAAAGCGACTGTAACACACAGAAGTGTTATCAGTCGCTTATATTATTCCTCCGATAATTCTCCAGTTTCTAGGACAGTAATGCTTTTGCCATTAGTTAGCTGGATGCTTATTGGGGATGTAACGCTCATTCTTTTAGAGAAATACCATCTGCGCTTTGGGGGAACTAATAATATAAATGTATCCTTTCTGCCTAAGAAATTCAGTTCCTCCGGCTCAATGCTGACATGGCCGGATACAGAAATACCTAACGCTTGAAGCTGTTCGCCGACCTCTTTTACAAAAGGTGTCGTTATACTTACTTCACTTACATTTAGTAAAGATTCAATGGTGAAATCACTCCATTTATCCACATGTCTTCTAGCGATAAACTCAATCACATTCCCTGCCGGGTCCTCAAAGTAAAATGCGTCTGCATCAAACCGAGCATAATAAATGTCTTCCAACCCATCCTCTCTATTTAGCAATACTCTTTCTTTTGCCCATAGCTTAGCAAGTGTGTATTGGTTGCCTGGAATGTTAATGGCAAAATGATATAGCGAAGCGTGTTCTGATTCTTTAAAAACAAGCTTAGACTCACCAATATCCATTTGAAAATAATGGTCTCCTGCTTCGGTAATTTGGAACTCTAATACATTTTCGTAAAAGCCGCGCAGTTCCTGTAACCTGTTTGTATACATTGTTACTATTTTAAACATCCTCGCACCCCTCTTATTTAACGTCTACTAATTCAAAGCGCTCACAAACTAACAATAGATCTTCTTCAAACTTTAAGCCTATTTTGTTTAATTCATCAGTAAAAAAATTTATGTGCGTTTTTTTCCAATAATCATAACTTCTGTCACCTTCACCCTCTGCGTAGGCAAACTCCTTTGAAACCTTATTCATCGGTTCAATACTGACATCAGAAGTTCTTATAATACACACCGGTTCATCCCTTGCATTTAAGATAATACTATAATCACCGACCTTTGGAAGTGGCTCCTTTTCAATCTCATATAGTATATGTGCCGAACAGGTAGCAGATTTCACTTTGTCTACTACAAGTCTTGCTAATGTATCAGCATCATCTCCAAATTGCCAAGCAGATACTTCTGGCTCTTCCTCATTGTCTTTCCAAAAAAAGTTCCAATATTCTCTTGATGCTATATTCATTTTTGCATACCTCTTTTATTTAATATTTCGTTAATTTTAGTATAGGGAAGGATTTTTAAAATTACTATTGATATTTTTGCCCGTTCTCTTTAAAATACATAAATTAACCATTTGAATATGAAAAATGAAGGATTTTAAAAGAAGCGGGATATATACAGTATTAGAGGAAGAACTATCCTCATAAAACAAGGGAGCTAATGAAATGACTAAAAAATTATATTACGAAGATCCTTATCTAACTACCTTTACTGCCAATATCGTAAAACAAGAACCGGAATATGTGGTTATTTCAGAAACAGCTTTCTATCCTACAGGTGGTGGGCAGCCATGTGATTTAGGTAGATTAAACGGTATTTCAGTGATCAATGTAGAAGTGGTAAATGATGAAATCAGACATTTTCTTGCCGAACCGCTAGATCCGGATATTACAAAAATTGAAGGAAAGATTGAATGGTCAAGACGTTTCGACCATATGCAGCAGCATGCTGGTCAACACATATTATCTGCAGCGTTCGCCGAGCTTTTCCAGCTGCAAACAGTAAGCTTCCACCTAGGCAAAGAAAGTGTCACTATAGATTTAGATGTACCCGAGATTTCTGCTGAGCAATTACAAGAAGTAGAGGATTTAGCCAATCAAATTATCCTAGAAAACCGTCCTATTGAAACAAAGTGGGTTACGGAGGAGGAGCTAGCTCAATATAATTTACGTAAGGCGACAAGTGTAAAGGAAGATATTCGATTAGTCATTATCCCTGATTATGATTACAATGCTTGCGGGGGGATCCATCCCTCTACTACCGGACAAGTGAGCTCGATCAAAATTCTACAAACTGAGAAACAAAAGCGCCAAGTTCGTGTAGAATTTGTTTGTGGACAAAGGGTTATAACTCAGTTTCATCGTAAGCATTCCATCCTGCTCAATCTGATTAGCACTCTTAGCACACCTGAGGAAAAACTGGAGGACGCAGCAAATAGCATCCTATTCACAAATAAATCACTAGAAAAACAAATAACTGAATTAAACAACAAAATCCTTCAATATGAAGCGAAAGATTTATTAAATGAGTCTAATAATGAAGTTATAGGTGTCACCTTTGAAAATAGAACTAACCAGGATCTTCAAAAGCTAGCTCGCTTCCTTGTGGAGGAGTCACCTAACTCATTGTGTATTTTTGTATCACATAATGATGAAAAGCTTCAAGTTGTGGTGGCCAAGGGGAAAAACAGAGAAGAAAATATGAAATTATGGATTCAGCAAATAATACTTCCTATAAACGGCAAAGGTGGTGGCAACGAAATGATTGCTCAGGGAGGTGGAGAGGCATTACTTTCTAGTGCTGACCTTTTAAACAACGCTTTAACCCATGTTAGGTAATACCGTGCCAATTAACTCCTTCATACATATACTAATTTGACTAAGTAGAAGGAGGGCTTTAATTTGACAAATCAATTTAATTTTCCAGGTGGATTTCCGGGAGGACCCGGAGGACCACCTGGCGGGCAGGGCATTCCAGGCTTCCCTGGGATACCTGGGATGCCTGGGATGCCAGGTTTCCCTAATAGACCTCCTGGCGGTCAAGGGAGCCCCGGTAGACCTCCTGGGCAAAATACTCAAGGAGGTGCTCCAACTAGCCCTCCTCCCTCGTTTGTTCCCCAACAAAGACAGGATGTAGGCGTTTTTGCAGTTGACCCTGGTGCTATAAGAAGCTGCCTATTTCGCAACACGTATATTTGGTTGAACAACGGTAGAAGCTTTTGGATTTTCCCAACGTATGTGGGAAGAAACTCTGTATCTGGTTTCCGCTGGAACGGTTTTCGCTGGACCTTCTACGGAACTGATCTTGGAAGAATTACATCCTTTCAATGTTTTTAAAAGAAGCCGAGTTTTCTCGGCTTTTTCTAATGCTATTAAGTGTATAGGTTAAAATAATGTCATTTTCTTCTAATTCACTTTACAAATTTTGTCCTACGAATTAAAATAGAAACTTAGCTAGTTAAATATATTTCCAGATAAGGAGTCATTAAGATGACAAATCCACTTATTCATGAGCTTTTTCAAAAGACTCGTTTTTTATCCTATGAAAGTAACAAAACGCTAAAGGATTATAGTCTTTATTCCTCCCAATGGTCGGTCTTAAACTGTGTTTATAAACATACCGAGATGACATTGACTCAAATTTGGAAGTATTTAAATGTAGAAGCACCTACTATTACCCGCACAGTCAATCGATTAGCCACTTTAGGCTGGTTAGACATAAAGACTGGAAAAGATCGTCGCGAAAAAATAGTTAGGCTCTCAACTAAAGCTCTACAGGAATTCCCTAATATCGAAAGCTCCATGAATGCTTTTGAAAACGAAATGCTTTCTGCCCTTTCTAAAGAAGAGCAAGAGCTTTTTATGGGATTGCTAAAAAAAATTAACAAGGAGTAATGTTTTTTGAGTAACAAGGAACCAATATGGACCAAACCTTTTATCAGTTTGTTCAGTACAAACTTCTCCATATTTATCATTTTCTATGGCTTAGTAACCGTCCTTCCTCTTTACGCTACAGATGTATTAGATCGTTCGGATGAAGAGGCTGGCTTACTAATGACCATCTTTTTATTATCTGCAATCATTATGCGTCCATTTACCGGTAAGCTTTTAGATATAGCTGGCAAGAGAAAAATGCTCTGGATTAGCTTAATTTTATACTTGATATGTACAGTGTTGTATTACTTCATAGAGCCCTTTACTATCTTACTTGCTTTACGATTTGTACAAGGTATCTGGTTTAGTATCGCCACAACTGCAAGTGGCTCTCTGGCAGCAGATAATATTCCACCATCTAGACGCGGTGCAGGTTTAGGGTACTTTACTATGTCTACTAACTTAGCGGTAGTAGTTGGCCCTTTCATAGCACTAACGATTGTACAATATTTCTCCTATGATATATTCTTTATTGCTATGAGTGTACTTCTACTGATTGGTGCTTTATCAGCATTATCTATTCCAGCAGAAAAACAGCCAGCAGTACCACCTGTAAAAACAAGAATGACACTAAATGATTTATTTGAGAAAAGATCTTTACCAATAGCATTAATCGGTAGCTTGATTGCTTTTTCATATGCAAGTATTCTTTCTTATTTATCTATTTACTCACAGCAAAAAGGTGTACTGCATCTAACAAGTAGCTTCTTTGCCGTATTTGCTATCGTGATGCTTGTTACTCGACCGTTCACCGGAAGAATTTTTGACGAAAAAGGGCCTAGATACATAATAATACCTGGATTAATATCCTTTATGTTTGGACTAATTTTATTGGCATATATGGATAGCCCTTTTACATTTTTATTATCTGGTGCTTTTATTGGTCTAGGATACGGAGCAGTTGTGCCTAGCTTCCAAACGCTAGCTATTCAATCTACTACTCATGAACGGAGCGGATATGCAACTGCTACCTTCTTTACATTGTTTGATACAGGCATCGCTATAGGGTCTTTTGTTCTCGGCATTGTCGCATCTAAGCTGGGTTACCAAGGTCTCTATCTATTATCTAGCGGCATTGTTGTTTTGACATTGATTGTATTCTTAATGCGAATGAAACAATTGAGAGCTAACCTTTATAAATAAAATTGTTTTACTTCATTTGGACATGCATTCCTTTACTATATAACTATACTAATAATCGAATCTAATATTCTAAATACAAAGCACAATGCAGAATAAACAACTGCATTGTGCTTTTAATTTAAATAGATGTATATAAACCCTATATTTGGTAAGACTTATGTGGAATTATAATTATAAAATTAGGAGGGGCATAAGTGTATAAACATATTGTAGGCACTATAGTACTAACTAGTGTTTTATTAGCTGGATGTAGCTTTTCTTCAGTTGATGCCAACTTAAGTGAAAAGGTTGATGTTTCATTGATTAATACAGAAGGTAAACAAGTAGGAACTGCCACCCTTTCAGAAACCTCCAAGGGTACCCATATCTTGTTAAAAGCAGAGGGGCTTACTCCTGGAGTAAAGGCCATCCATTTTCATGAGACCGCCAGCTGTGAGAAGCCAACATTTGAATCAGCGGGAAGCCATTTTAACCCCGCTGGAAAAGAACATGGTTTTCAAAATCCAAAAGGATACCATGCAGGGGATTTGCCAAATATTGAGGTAGATAAGGATGGAACTATAGAATTAGAAACAATCTCACCTGCAGTAGTATTAACGCAAGGGAAAAGTAATTCTTTGTTAGACGCTGATGGTAGTGCTATTGTTATTCATGAAGGTGCTGATGATTATAAAACCGACCCTGCAGGGAATTCTGGCAAAAGAATCGTATGTGGAGAAATTAAGAAATAAGTTGGAGTGTGAAACGCGTGAGAAAAGTAGGCTGGTTTCTTCTTTTGTTAGTAGCCATTTTCTTCTCAAGACCGTTGTGGGAAGAATATACAACTGAATATGTTGATCTCTCTTTTCTTCAGCCTGTAGATGAATGGATAGATTCTATGGAGGTTGGTCAGTATCTTAATGAGGCAAAGGCATACTGGCAAGAGATGAAATCTACTCCTACATCATCACCCACTGAAACAAACATCCCTCTTTCTGATACTGGCATTGAGCTAGATCAGATTAAGATGGGTATGAAAAAAAGTGAGATTGAAACGATATACGGTAAAGCCCAAAGAGTTAGCTTAAACGAATATGGCTTAGTTTGGCATACTCATCATGAAAACTACCAAAACTTTATGATGATCTCTTATGACTCACAAAATAAAGTAAATGCCATGTTCACCAATCAACCTTCTAACTCTATGTTTTTAGGATTGACTATGGATAGCAACAGAGATCAAGTTGTTGCAGCTTTAGGTGAGCCTATTAAACGTTTGAAAAAAGGTAACATTGTCTACCTCCTGCCAGACTCTGGTGAGTATGATCTGTTTTTGATAAATAACAGCTATATTACATTTTTTTATGATATACATGAGAGCAGTACGATTACAGCGATTCAAATTGTAGAAGAATCTGTAGAAAAAAACCATAAAGCAACCTTTGGTGAACCTTCTGAGGAACTCAAAAAAGGATTTGAATATCAGCTTTTCGATTTAACAAATGCAGCACGTGCCATTCGAGGTTTACCTATCCTTACATACGATGAACCAGTAAGTGATACGGCACGAAAGCATAGTGAAGATATGGCTATTCATAATTATTTTAGTCATGATAACTTACAGGGTCTGACCCCCTTTGAACGAATGGAGCAGGATGGTCTTAGCTTTACCTATGCTGGTGAGAATTTAGCATATGGACAAAGCAGCAGCATCTTTGCACATGAGGGACTAATGAACTCACTTGGTCATCGCAAAAATATTTTAAGCCCGAACTATAGGAACCTAGGAGTAGGTACTGCATTTAATGATACAGCTACTCCCTACTACACGGAAAACTTTTTTACAAAATAAAAAGCAATGAAAGAGGATCTCGACTAATTTCGAGATCCTCTTCTTTTAATACTCATTTTAAGTTAAATCCTTTGCTCGCTAAAAATTTCTTCATATGAGGTCTCCGAGGGCTTTCTAAAAAATCTGCCATTTGATTTGTCCAAGTAGATACTTTTTGATTTGACCCACGGCTCAAGTAATATTCCTTCATCGTTTCATCGTATACTTTTAAAAGTTCAGCGTACTTATCAGAATCATAATCATTTTCATGTAAAATAGCCTCTACTGGTAATCTTGGCTTTACCTCGTTATGTTGATCTGGTACCCCTAAGGTGATTGCAAAAAGTGGGAATACTCCCTCTGGCAGATTAAACATAGTGCTTATTTCATCAGGGGCATTTCTAACCCCACCAATATAACAAATCCCATAGCCCTTGTCTTCAGCTGCAATAACAAGATTTTGAGCGAACAATGCAACGTCTACCGCTCCTACTAACACGTTTTCAGTAGTATCGATTGTTATTTCCTTCTCTTGTATTTCCCCTGCTGCTTGCAATCGATTAAAGTCTGCACACATTAATAGAGCTGCTCCCGCAGTGCTAAATTGTGTAGGATTTTTGGATAGTCTACCTAGCTCTTTTCTTTTCTCCTCATCCGAGACCCATATAACACTATAGGCTTGTACAAAGTGAGAGCTTGCTGCATGCTGTGCTGTTTCTATAAGCTCTGCAACTTCTTCTCTTGATAGCTGGTAGTCCTTATATTTTCTTACGGAAGCATGTGCTCGTAACAGTTCTTTCACCATCTGATTTCCTTCTTTCTTTGTGTGTTGTAATTTTAGTATAGCTTAATTTATTTTAGGAATGAAACAAAGCAAACTATAGCATTGAAAAGATAGCTTAAGCGTCTTAATACAAATAAAATGGAGAGAGTAAGATCGAGCTCTCCTATTTAGTAAATCAAATAAAATAAGCACAGAAAGAGGGATATCCATTTCTGTGCTTACTATTATTATTTTCTACTACTAAGCTGGCTGTTTTCTTCAGAGGTAAATGCCCTAGACCTTGTTAAGAAACGTTTGCCCTCCACCCCTTCGAGTGAAAACATTCCTCCTCTTCCTTCTACCACATCTATGATGAGTTGTGTGTGCTGCCAGTAGTCAAACTGATTTTTATGCATATAAAACGGCACATCGCCGATATATCCAAGGAGTGTGTCCTGATCTCCTACAATTAGCTCTCCATTTGGATAACACATAGGAGAGGAACCATCACAACATCCTCCTGATTGATGAAACATCAATGGACCGTGCTTACTTTTCAATAATTCAATTAGCTCTAGTGCAGTAGCTGTTGCGATAACTCGTTCAACGATATACACGCACCCTCTCTTATTTTTGCTTAAAAGAACCCTAATTTGTTTTCACTATAGCTCACTAATAGATTTTTTGTTTGTTGATAATGACTGAGCATCATCAAGTGGTTTTCTCGTCCTATTCCAGACATTTTATAGCCACCGAAAGCCGCATGGGCAGGATACTGATGATAGCAATTTGTCCATACCCGCCCTGCTTGAATGGCACGTCCAAAACGATACGCAATATTCATATTGCGTGTCCATATTCCAGAACCTAAGCCATATAAGGTGTCATTTGCTATTTCCAATGCCTCTTCTTTCGTTTTAAAAGTGGTAACGGATACCACTGGTCCAAAAATCTCTTCCTGGAATATACGCATTTTGTTATGACCTTTGAAGACAGTTGGCTTGATGTAATACCCTTCTGCCAAATCACCCTCTAATGTATTACGTTCTCCACCGATTAAGCATTCTGCACCCTCTTGTTTTCCAATATCTAAATAGGAAAGGATTTTTTCCATTTGTTCAGTAGAAGCCTGGGCTCCCATCATTACATTCGGATCAAGAGGATTCCCTATATTAATAGATTCCACCCGGGCTAGTACCCTCTCCATAAATTTATCGTAAATAGACTCTTGAATAAGCACCCTAGAAGGACATGTACATACCTCGCCTTGGTTAAGGGCAAACAATACAAAGCCTTCTATCGCTTTATCTAAAAATGCATCATCTTCATCCATTATGTCCTCAAAGAAGATATTTGGTGATTTACCTCCAAGCTCTAAAGTTACTGGAATAAGATTTTGAGAAGCATACTGCATGATTAAACGACCAGTAGTAGTTTCACCAGTAAAAGCAATCTTACTAATTCTAGGACTAGACGCTAAAGGTTTACCTGCCTCCAAGCCAAATCCGTTTACGATATTTACTACTCCCGGAGGAATTAAGTCCTCAATTAACTCCATTAGCACCATTATAGATACTGGCGTTTGCTCTGCTGGTTTTAGTACCACGCAGTTACCTGCCGCTAATGCAGGAGCAAGCTTCCATACCGCCATTAGAATTGGAAAGTTCCAAGGGATAATTTGTCCAACTACACCAAGTGGCTCATGGAAATGATAAGCAACCGTATCCTTGTCAATTTGACTCAATTTGCCTTCTTGTGCTCTTATTACACCTGCGAAGTATCGGAAATGGTCAATAGCTAAGGGTAAATCTGCATTTAACGTTTCTCTTACAGCTTTACCATTGTCCCATGTTTCTGCAACAGCCAGCATCTCTAAGTTCTCTTCTAAACGGTTCGCAATTTTGTTTAAAATGTTCGAGCGTTCTGTGACTGAGGTCATACCCCATGCATCCTTAGCAGCATGAGCAGCATCTAATGCCAATTCAATATCTTCCGCAGTGGAGCGTGCAACTTGGGTAAACACTTTCCCTGTCACCGGGGTAACATTCTCAAAGTACTGTCCCTTTACTGGTGGCGTCCACTCTCCGTTAATATAATTTTCATACTTGTCCTTAAAGGAAACCTTTGCCCCATCTGTATTTGGAAATGCATAAACCAACTTATATTCCTCCCTTTTTTATTAGCGCATTTAAATAGTATGCAAAAAAATAATTATGTATGCGCTTACAAAATATGTTTTTTATCACACGAGCTTTCTGAAAAGATAGGTTTATTGAACTCCCTTCCTTCTATTAAAGCTAACCTAAAGTTATATTAACAGACTTTAATAAATTTTTAAACTATTTAGATAACGATAGTGTTAAATAGTATTTTTTAGATTATTTTATTAATATATTGGATTACTCTTTTAATTATTTGAATTTTTTTATAAAATAGAAGAATGGCTATTTTTTTAGAAAAGAGGAGATTAAATTGAGTGAAGTAGCGATTGAGCTAGCAAAGTTAAAAGTACCCCACAGAAGAACCCCCAAAAAAGTTGTTGCTGGACGAATGATTATGATAGCTATTGGAGCTATCTTGATGGCGGTCGGCCTAGAACTTTTCTTAGTCCCCAATCAAATTCTCGATGGTGGAGTTGTAGGAGTTTCTATCATCATTTCACACTTAACAGGAGTTAGATTAGGAATTTTTATCTTCATATTAAACATCCCATTCTTTTTCCTAGGCTACAAACAAATCGGGAAAACCTTTGCCCTTTCTACCCTTTTCGGTATTACTATACTGTCTCTCTGCACCTCTTATTTGCATCATATCGATCCCTTTACAAAGGATTTACTGTTATCTACAGTATTTGGAGGCATCGTTCTTGGTGTTGGTGTAGGATTAGTTATACGTAACGGAGGATCATTGGATGGTTCCGAAATACTAGCTATTTTATTTAATAAGTCCTTACCCTTTTCCGTTGGGGAAATTATTATGATTATCAATCTTGTGATATTCTCCATAGCAGGATTTGTCTTCAATTGGGAGCAAGCTATGTATTCTTTTTTAGCCTACTTTGTAGCATTTAAAACGATTGATATAGTTATACAAGGTTTGGATGAATCTAAGTCCGTCTTCATCATTAGTGAAAAGGTAGAGGATATTGGAGACACTGTAATGGACCGTCTCGGCCGTGGAGTAACCTATCTACATGGAGAAGGCGCTTATACAGGAGACAGTAAGAAGGTAATCTTTACCGTTGTCACTCGATTAGAGGAGGCCAAGCTAAAATCTATTGTGGAAGAGATAGATTCCCATGCCTTTTTAGCAGTAGGTAACATCGCCGAGGTTCAAGGCGGTAGATTTAAGAAAAAAGACATTCATTAATGAAAAGCTAAAGAGACATTTCTTATTGTTTCGGTATGTTTGAGTAAAGACTTATCAATATCAATACTAAGGAAATCTTGAGAGGATATCCGTGACTTGAGTCACGAATACCCTCTTTTTCAATAATCTAAGGACGTTTGTCTGTCCATTGCCCTTCTTCTATGTCCAGACTCCTTAACCGGTGCTACATATGTGTGATTGGAGCGACAGGCGGCGGAACGCGTCCGGCGAAAGCGGAAATCAGCAATCTATCATTCATGCTTTTCATGTATGTTTATGGGATGGATACAAATAATCACTCATTGTCTTTAAATTTAAAATCCGTATCCAACAATAGGATACGGGTTCTCTCTTATGCTAATGATTCTTCTTTGTCTAACATAGTTCCTGTTTCTGCAAACTTTGAATGGAAAGAGAATGCCTTCTCCAATACATGTGGAGTTTGTCCGCCTCTAGAAAGCGCCTCCACAAAATAACTACTTAGCTGATCTCTGTACATCGGGTGCACACAATTATTAATGATTAATGACGCTCGCTCACGAGGTGCTAAACCACGTAGGTCTGCATAGCCTTGTTCTGTCACTACTACATCTACATCATGCTCCGTGTGATCCACATGTGAAACAAATGGAACGATACTAGAGACATTACCGCCTTTAGCAATAGACTTTGTTACAAAAATAGCTACCTTGGCGTTTCGTGCAAAATCTCCAGAACCACCAATACCATTCATCATTTTTGTTCCGCAAACGTGAGTGGAGTTAACATTTCCATATATATCAAACTCTAATGCTGTATTAATCGAGATTAGACCAAGACGACGAATTACTTCAGGATGATTCGTGATCTCCTGTGGTCTTAGTACTAGCTTGTCACGATACTGATCGAAGTTGCCAAATACCTGTTCCATCTTTTCATCTGATAGAGTAATCGAGCACCCAGAAGCAAAATCTACCTTACCCGCATCTATCAAATCAAAAACAGAGTCTTGTAATACTTCTGAGTATACTTCAAGGTTCTTAAACTCCGAATCAATCATTCCATGTAACACCGCATTTGCTACCGAGCCTATACCTGCTTGAATAGGCGCTAGCTTTTCTGTTAATCTTCCAGCTTTTACTTCCTCACGAAGGAAAGCTAGTAAATGGTCTGCCATTTCCTTTGTTTCCTCATCAGGTGGAACAATTGTAGACGGAGAGTCCGTATACTTAGTAAAAACTATCCCCTTAACCTTAGAAGCATCAAAAGGAATACCGATTGTTCCAATACGTTCACCTACAGAGCTTACAGGAATTGGCTTTCTATTCTCTCCTTGTGGTGCCGGTTCGTAAACATCATGTAAGCCTTCAAATTCTTCTAGTTGTGCTACGTTTATTTCAATAACAATATTATTTGCATGGGTAACGAAGGTCGCAGAATTACCTACTGAAGTAGTTGGTATAATCATCCCATCCTCAGTAATTGAAACCGCTTCCACAATAGCGAAGTCGACTGTCGGTAAAACTCCATTACGAATTAATTCGGATGTATGAGACAAGTGCTGATCAACAAATAGATGATCACCTGCATTAATGTGCTTTCTCATAGTTGCATCCGCCTGGAATGGTAAACGTTTGTTGATGATTCCTGCTTCTGATAGAAGCTTATCTATATCAGAACCTACAGAGGCCCCCGTAAAAATATTCACTTTAAATGTTTCTTTTTTCGCTCTCTCTACTAATGCTAATGGAACCGCCTTCGCATCACCCGCACGTGTAAATCCACTTAAACCCAATGTCATTCCATCTTGGATCCAGGAAGCAGCTTCTTCTGCGCTTACTATTAAGTCGTGTAGTTTTGAATTTTTTACACGATTAAGATTTTTTAACATACAGACACATCCCCCTCGTTCGTTGCCTTGTCTAATTATTTTATCGTGTATCGTCACAAATTTGATAAAAACAGTCGAAGACACTTTTAAAGCGGATAAAACAGAAAAAACAATGACTAAAACAGAGAAAATTTTTTTAAAAATTCATATTTGACCGTCTCAGAAAAAGGAACAAATAAAAAAAGCTTGAATAAAAAGAGATTATCCCCTTATCCAAGCTTTGTAATTTAAAATCCTAATAATTTCCTAAAATAGCTAGAGTATGATTGACTGACAGATACCTTCTCTCCCGTATGCATAGCTAATACAAAGGTTGAATGAGTATCTGGGTATATTTCTTTAATCTGATGAACATTGACGATAAAAGAGCGGTGGCAGCGAATAAAGGACTCTCTTGGCAGTCTATATTCAAAGTCCTGTAAAGAACCTGCATGGGTGCCAGTAAAATCTTTCGTCACGATATGTGTCTTTCGATCTCTTGCTTCCAAATAGATAACATCTGAAAAAGGGACAGGCATCCAACCATCTAGCGTTTTGATGGTGATAACGGATTTCCCATCAGTTAAAGCAGGATAGATGGCTAATACAGTTCCCTCCACCTCACCATTATGCTGCAAGGGTACAGCCATTCCATGATAAGGAACGCCAAACATTTCTCGATTGATAAACTCAGAGACCTTTTGGTTACTATGCAACGCTTTATACGCTAGTGTTCCTTCTTTTATAGGGTCACCTGGTTTTATCTTTAAGTCTATGCGTGTGCTTGGTCTATAGTATATGTATTTTTCTTTATCCGAGACGGCTATCGATATCTCATCAGAAAATAATTGACCAACTACATCTAAAAGTCCACCTAGAGAGAGCTCTTGCATCCTTTCCTCCCCTTTCTAATACTTTTCACTCACAAACTAAAATTTCTCGCTCAAACTGTTGTTTTGTTGTAGTACAACGATCCTTTATATGAAGTCCAATTGATTTTAATCGATCGTCCATAGATTCAATCGTCACAATCACTACCCGCTTAGCAATTCTTTTCGCGTGCGTTAATATGGTCAATTGTTCTTCCCATGAAGCATGAGTATATAGATTATATGGTAAATCAATGATTGCAACGTCATAGGTTTCCTCAATATCTTGAATCGCACCCTTTTTCACATCGCCTGTTAATCCAAAGTATTCTAGATTTTCTCTTGAGCCTATACAAACTAGCGGGTTAATATCTCTTCCTACAATATCAATTCCCATAGACCGAGCCTCTACCAGCACCGTTCCAATACCACAGCAAGGATCGATTGCTCGAATACTAGCTGGATGAGGAACAGCAATATTAGCTACAGCTCTCGCTACTCTCGTACTAAGTGCAGTAGAATATTCTCTCGGTTTTTTTATATGATTAAACCAGATGGGCTCACTTTTTTTATATGTCCCAAAATACCAGCGCTTTTCATAGGGAACAACAGCAAACAGTTGATCTGGATTATGAAGATCAAAATCCCCCATCATTTCAGAGCCAATAGCTCGTTCAATTTGAAGTCGCTCATTGTTTTGGATCTTATCGTCTCCTTGCCTATCATTTATCTTGAGAAAGACCACCTTGTTTGTCTCCCCCTCTTTACCAAATAGATGGGCAGTAGTAATAATTTCTTCTATAGTATCTCCCTCTGCTAATATGTCGATTCTTCCCTTCATAAAAGGGCTTCGACTAGGATTTATCCTTATATCACTTCTCAGTATTTTCTTTTCTGTATCATATCCAAAAAAAGAGCGCATCTCTAGATGACAAAGAGAGCGTTCTGCATCGTTGTATGCAAATGTATAAATAAATGACGGATACTCGTTTGAATTTTTCAACGTATTACCTCCAATAATATTTCCATTATAACATGGGTCACTTTTCAAAGTCTGTTATCATAACCCAATAGTTAATTAGCATAAAAAGGAAGTATAATAGTATTAGGTTAATTATTTTCAGAACTATTTGTATATTTTTGAAAAAGGGGATAGGAGAATGAATTTTGATGTAATTGTGGTTGGAGCAGGATTAGCTGGGCTGGTTGCCACGACCGAACTAACCGATGCTGGGAAGCGGGTTTTGCTATTAGACCAAGAACCAGAAAGCTCTCTAGGCGGACAAGCCTGGTGGTCATTTGGAGGGCTCTTTCTTGTAGACTCACCTGAGCAAAGAAGAATGGGCATTAAGGATTCCTATGAGCTTGCTTGGCAGGACTGGTTAGGAACGGCAGGGTTTGATGGCGATAATGAGGAAGAATACTGGGCAAAAAAATGGGCAGAGGCTTATGTACGTTTTGCCTATGAAGAAAAAAGAGCCTGGTTGCATGAAAAAGGGGTTCGATTCTTTCCGGTAGTCGGATGGGCAGAGCGAGGAGGATATTTAGCAGATGGGCATGGCAATTCAGTTCCTCGGTTCCATATTGTTTGGGGCACTGGTCCCGGCATCATCTCTCCTTTTGAAAAACGTGTGCGAGAAGCAATTTCAGAGGGGTTAGTTACTTATAAGCCACGTCATCGAGTAGATAGTCTACTTACTAATAATAATGGAGTGACTGGTGTAGGCGGATCTATTTTAGTGGCAAGTAACGTAGAAAGAGGACAAGCCAGTTCAAGAGAAGTGATTGATCAGTTTGAGTTCTTTTCTAAAGCCGTGGTAGTTACAAGTGGAGGTATTGGAGCTAACCATGACCTGGTTCGTCAAAATTGGCCAAAACGCCTTGGACCCCCTCCTCTTAACATGATTTCAGGTGTTCCAGAGTATGTAGACGGCCGAATGATGGAAATTGCAGAAAAAGCCGGTGGTCGTTTGGTCAATAAGGATCGAATGTGGCACTACACTGAAGGTATTAAGAATTGGGATCCAATATGGAAGGAACATGGAATCCGTATCCTGCCTGGTCCCTCATCCATTTGGTTGGATGCAGAGGGCAATCGCTTTCCCGCGCCAAACTTCCCTGGCTTCGATACATTAGGTACATTAAAGGCCATTCAAGATACTGGATATGATTACTCTTGGTTTATCCTCACAGAAAAAATAATTGAAAAAGAATTTGCATTATCTGGCTCAGAGCAAAATCCTGACCTTACTAAAAAAAGCATCAAACAAGTGCTAAAACGTATTTTACCTGGCCCAACTGCTCCAGTTAAAGCTTTCATGGATAAGGGAGAAGACTTTGTCGTCGCTTCAAATTTAAAAGAACTTGTCGAAGGAATGAATAAAATTACCGGCAATAGCTTATTAAATTACGAAAGTATAGAAAAGCAGATTATAGCTCGTGACCGGGAGATGGATAATAAGTTTACAAAGGATCTTCAAATCACTGCCTTAAGAGGATCTCGTCATTACATTGGAGACAGGCTTATTCGTGTAGCAGCTCCTCATAAAATATTGGACAGTAAAAATGGTCCCTTGATTGCTGTTCGTTTGAATATTCTAACCCGTAAAACATTAGGTGGGCTCCAAACAGATTTAGGCGGTCGTGTCCTAAATTCAGAAGGATATCCTGTTCCTGGCCTCTATGCCGCTGGTGAGGTCACAGGCTTTGGTGGCGGAGGAATGCATGGATATCGTTCTTTGGAGGGAACCTTTTTAGGAGGCTGTCTTTTCACAGGAAGAGAAACAGGGAGAGCTTTAGCCAAAGAACTATCCGAATGAACATATAAAAAACTTTGACCATCAATCAGTCAAAGTTTTTTCCTTTTATACAGTTTCTTTTTCTTTTAAGAATATTAATATACACACGAAGGAATAGTTATTCTCTATTCTCCTTTACACAAGTACTGATATATTTCATAGCCTATTTGAGAAAGAATCCTTTTGGCGAGAACGTCATCCTCCTTCTCCGAAAGCACGGTTGCAACTAATTTTCTATCTCCTACAAAAAATATTCCCACATCATGTCGAGTACCCGGTATCCAACCTCCTTTATTTGCGAATTCCCAAGCAGGCATCCCATTATCAAAGTTAGAGTATGGAGAAGGAAGCTTCTCTGGTAAACAATCTCTCATCTGTTGTTTTTTCATGATTTCTATCATCTGCTTGCTTGCTTGTTCACTAACAATCTCTCCTTGAGCTATTTTAGTCAGCAAGATACCAACATCTTTTGCAGCAATACGATTTGTGCCATGTGGATTTGGCTTACTCAACATAAGCTTGTTATAAAATGTACTATGTTCCATACCAGCTTCTTTCATCGTCTGTTGAATATTTTCTACTCCAACTAAATCTATTAAAAGATTCGTTGCTGTATTGTCGCTTTGAATAATCATCAGAAGTATGATATCTGATAGTGGTAGTGAAGTACCTGGAGTTAAATGCTGAAGAACTCCAGAGCCCCCCACATACTCATCCTTATCCAATATTATCAAATCTGATAATGATAGTTCAAGACGTTCCACCGCTCGAAAAACTGCAACCATTATTGGTACCTTAATCACACTCGCTGCGTAAAACAGCTCTTGTTCATTGTATTCCCACTTATCTCCTGTATTTAAATCCTCTAATACAATTCCCCAAGTTCCCTTGGAAGGTTTAATCAACTTTTGAACCTTACTTATAAGCTCCTCCATTATCCATCCCCCTCTAGTCAATCTCTTTCTTTTATTATAGACTATTATATATTATATTTTTTGAAAATTTAAATTTTATGGAGAGTATTTTACAATGACGCAACTATTACAAAAGGTAATTGACTATATAGATGATCATATTAAGGAAGATATAAGTACTGATACCCTATCAAAGCTTATCGGTTATTCTCCCTTTCATTTTTCTCGTATTTTTCATCAAACTATTGGTTATACACCGATGGATTATGTACAAAAAAGGAAGCTACAATATGCTTTGGTAGATTTGATAATGGGGAAAAGAATTATTGATATAGCATTTGAGTATGGATTTGAAACACATGCCGGCTTTACTAAATCATTTAAGCGCTGTTTCGGTAGTCCCCCAAGCCTATATAAGATGCATTGTCCCATTTCGTTACCCCAAAGGCTATGCTTAGAAAGTCTTCTACAAAAGAAAACAGGGGGAATAGTTCTTCAGCCTAAGATTCTTTCTATGTCTCCTTTTACAGTCGCAGGAAAAACTTTTGAAACACGCTTAAGGAATATAGCCTATACAAGAGATGCTCCTGCCTTTTGGGATCAAAGAATATCTTCCGAAGAATCTATTGAGACCACTCTATATAATCTCCTGTCCCCTAAAAAGCATGGTGAATACTGCTTTAATCTTAGTGGACCTGAGCTAGAAGATCATTTCACATATTTATTTGCGGTAAATTTTGACGAGGGAACAACGATCCCAGAGGGAATTCTTAAGTTTCATGTCAAAGCTTCTACATATGCGGTATTTAAAACACCTATGGTTCCAAAAGAGCAATTTGTTTCCTCTATCAAAGGAACTTGGCAATATATTTTAGAGGACTGGCTACCAGACTCTCATTATGAAGTAGATGAAGATAGCTATGATTTTGAATACTATGATGAACACTGCCATGATTGGGAGTACGACAAAATCTACATGGAGATATACCTTCCGGTTAAGGAGAAACAATAAATATAGAACAAGTTTATTTTCCGATTTAGGAGGTTGCTTTTAGCCGGAGAAAATCCAGCTCAAACAAGCATATGTAGAATTTCTTTCTATTTGCTAAATAGAACTGGTTATCAATACTCCATCAGGTTTCCTCCATACAAAAAAGACCATGAACATAGTATTGTGTTCATGGTAGCTAAAATTTCTATACCTGCTGGTCTTTATATTGTTATTCCCGACCCTTAGCTCTCTTCAAAAGTATGTGATATAAAAACAGGACTGGACTTAAAATTACGGCACTTACAATGATGGCAGTCCTAATGGCAAAGGTTGTGGCAATATATCCAATAACAGGCCCACCACTTATTTGTCCAATGGCATCCACTTGACCTTTGACTGAGAAAAACGTTGCTCGAGTCGAGGAATCTGGAATGATTTTATTTAACCAAATATCCTCCAATGGGTACATTACTTTTCGACTCACTTGAATTAAGACATAGCAAATAAACAAGCCAATGAAATACTTCGAAACTGCAAAGCCGATTAATGCTACCACTATACTGAAGCTACCAATAAAAAGACCGATATATATCGTTCGCAGATCCTGATAAATTGTACTTTTATTTAGAAAGTGAAGTATTGCAAATGACACGAGTACTATCACCAGCTGAATACCACCAGTCAATAACACTAGCTGTTCATTTGGCAAACTGGTTATTCTAGCCATCTCCAGTAGATGGGTAAGCCACAAACGATCAAAGCCCTCGCTATAAAAACCTATAAACAGAGCAATTAGAAATAGCATTCGCAGGATAAAGCTTGCTTTTGAATAATGAATGATTTTCCCTAAACTCTCTTTCATTGTCTCCAATGTATTAATTCTTTCAGTTATTTTTATTGGTTTAAAATGATTCTCTTTCATAAAAATTATAAGAAAAATAGCCAAGCCTATCATACATACGCCTCCCACAATAATAGGAAGATTAATCATGTAGTAACCGGTTAAAATACTTAACGGAATGGCAATTAATTGGCCCAAATTTCCAGCCTTAGCTCCCCTCATATATGCTAAAGAGGCCTTCTCTTCTCCTATTTCATCTGCAATCCAAGCTTGCTGTGATCCGCTTGTAAAGGTATAGCCTATCCCCCATGCCACCTGGGCCAATAAAACCGTTATAAAATAAGGAAACAAACCCTCCAATAAAAAACCCGTCCCTATCAAAAAATAACCAATAATAATGGACAGCTTCCGGCTTTTTAAGTCAGATATGACGCCTGTTGGAATTTCAAAAAGAAATACGGTTAGCTCTAACACAGTTCCCACTAAAACAAGCTGCAACGGATCCAGCTTAACAACGCTTACTTGATACAACAGATTGACTGTAAATATATAAGTAAAAAATAATTGCGATAGAAAGCAAATATGAATATACAGCCGATACGAATCTTTCATTCTAATCATTTCCCTCACCTCTCTATTGATTATAAAAAGGGAAACCATCGGCCGCTTATCCAAATTTGCTATAATGAATACCTTTCTTTATGTTATAGTGAAAGAACAATTAAATAATGTGTAGATTTAGGTGTTCTTTTGTTAGCAAGAGAACTTAAAAGGGAAGTTCGGTGAAAGACCGACGCTGTCCCGCAACTGTAAATGGGAGCGATTCTTTATAAACCACTGTAAGGTTACTACGGGAAGGAAAGAAGAGCGATGAACATGAGCCAGGAGACCTGCCTATTTCAAGTACACACCACAAGCCTACGCGGATAGGGGGTGTTAAGTGCAGCTATGTACAAGCAATAGCTTGAAAATACTGTCGTACGAAAAACATAATAAAATCACTGGAGCTATTGGGCTCCTGTTTTCAGTGTGGATTTTATTGAGTTTCCAAGCGTACTGACCATTAAATCATACTAACTAGCATCTTCTTTTTTATAAAAGAGGATGCTTTTTTATGTTAAAGGCGAAAGGATTTTGAAAATGAGAAAAGAGATTTTTATTGAACAATATAAACAAGTATTAATGACAAATTATGTTGCAAGTACATCAATATCTCTACAGTCTATCTATGATGAAATGAAAAAAGAAATTGAACTTAGTTCAACCTGGAGTATGAACGAAAAAAATATTTTTCTTCAAAATCTCATTGATGCCCATCATCAGATTAAAAATGAAATTTCAGGGAAATTGGAGGAATAAGTAAAGCGCATTCGCACGCTTCCAAAATGGTTTTGCCAATATTAACTTTGAAAAAAAGAATATATCTAAATTCTAGCTCCATGAACCCAGTGTTCAATTTATTTGGTTCGTCCAACGATCATCATTCATTGTATCTATTTATCAAACCAAAAGGCTCTCTTCTATTGGAGTGGCAGGCGGAGACTCCAGTGGAGGATCGCAAGCCACGGGTACCGCTCGCCGCGCCGAACGCATCCGCCTAAAGCTAAATCAAGCATGTCCCGAGTCATTTCAATACAAGTAGGATCTTAATTAAGGATATAAAAAACGAACCAAATGAGATTAATCATGTGGTTCGTTTTTTTGATTTAAAGGTCTTGGTAATCCCTTTGATATTTCCCGCCGTCTTTAACTTCTGAATGGTACAAAGCTTTAAGAGCAAAGCTTTTTTCTAGGTCATGCTCCTTCATTACTTTCTTCAATCTTTTTGCTAAGTCAGGACTAAATTTTACTAGCTCTTCCATTTTAGATTTTGAATATTGCATATCGTTACCTCCCTACTATCATTGTTCATACAGTATAGCACTTGTATAAAATACATACGAAAAAATAAAGGTTTTTCGAGTATCTCCTTTTTGGAATTCTTTCTAAACAAAATGCCCCTCACTTGCGTATTCTGCCCCAGATTTTCTTAACAACATATAGTCACCTTTTTTTCATTTTTACATAAAGTACTTTGACAATTCAAAAAAGAAGTGTTAACCTATTGAACAAATCTTTCCTTAAGGAAATTTATTATCATAAAAGAAAATAATATTTTTTTAGTCTAAAAGTTTCCTCAAGGAAATACTTTATAACAAAGGAAAAGGAGTGTGCTAAGTGAAAAAGATCTTATTTTTATTTATTGTGGCTGTTTTATTGGTTGGCTGTGGTAACAATAACGCAGGGGGTTCTGGGGAAGAAAAACCACTTGTCGTTACAACTACAGGGCAAATTGCTGATGCCGTAAGGATAATTGCTGGAGATTCTGTGGAGGTAAAATCCTTAATGGGCCCTGGTGTAGATCCACATCTTTATAAGGCTACTCAAGGCGATTTACAAGTATTAGAGGATGCAGATATTATTTTTTATAATGGTCTAGCTCTTGAGGGGAAAATGAGTGATATTTTTGAAAAAATGCAGAAGGACAAATCTGTAGTGGCTATTGGAGAAGTAGTTCCGAAAGATAGAATCTTAAATGACGAGGCTCATCCAGAATTATTTGATCCACATATTTGGTTCGACATTGAGGTTTGGAAATTGGCTACACACGAAATCACAAAATCACTTACGGAGGAATTTTCCACTGATGGAGATCAGTTTGCAGAAAACGAAAGAAAGTTCTTTGAGGAACTAGATGAGCTAAATGGTTGGACGAAGGAACGCATTAGCGAAATCCCCGAAGAGCAACGGGTTCTTGTTACCGCTCATGACGCCTTTAATTACTTTGGTGAAAGCAATGGGATGGAAGTTCGAGGATTACAAGGTCTTAGTACAGATGCTGAATACGGTCTAAAGGATATACAGAATATCGTTAATTTCTTAGTAGAACAAAATATTAAAGCGGTCTTTATCGAATCCAGTGTGTCAGACAAAGCCATGAATGCTGTAATTGAAGGTGCGAAGGAAAAGGGACACACCATACAAATTGGAGGAGAACTGTACTCGGATGCAATGGGAGCTGAAGGTACAGAAGAAGGAACTTATATCGGAATGTATAAGCATAATGTCAATACGATTGTTGATTCACTAAAATAGGAGGTAGCAAAATGAATGCATTACAGGTAAAGAGCTTATCTGTTGCTTACGAGGAAAAAGTTGTGTTGAGCAACATCAGTCTAACCATTCCGAAGGGACTAATCACAGGGATTATTGGACCAAACGGAGCAGGGAAATCTACATTGATTAAAGCCGTGCTAAATCAGCTTCCAAATAAAACCGGCTATGTTGCAATATTAGAGCGTCCGCTGAATCCAAAGAATCATATTGTTGGATATGTTCCTCAGCGTAATGCCGTAGATTGGGACTTTCCAACAAATGCATTGGACGTAGTATTAATGGGCCGATATGGACATATCGGCGTGATGAGAAGACCTTCTTTAAGAGACAAACAAATAGCGCTGAATTGCTTAAGAAACGTAGGAATGGAAGCATTTGCAGAACAATCAATAGGGCAGCTTTCCGGAGGGCAACAACAGCGTGTGTTTTTGGCTAGAGCTCTGGCACAGGAAGCGGAGGTTTACTTCATGGATGAACCATTTGTTGGAGTAGACGCTGCAACTGAAAGAACAATCATTTCCATCTTGAAGGAGTTAAAATCACAAGGAAAATCAGTGTTCGTCGTTCATCATGACTTACAGACAGCAGCTGATTATTTTGATTGGATTGTGTTATTAAATAAAACAACTATAGCTTCTGGTCCTACCGAGGTTACCTTTACACCAGATAACCTACAAGAAGCATACGGTGGTAAGCTATTTTTTATGGATCAAGCTAAGTCAGGAAAAAATGACTTATGAAAGAGGTGACTATTAATGTTATCCGGTAATCTTCTTTGGGTTCTCACTGGAGCTATTCTTTTAGGGGTAGCAGCCGGTTTAAACGGTACATTTGCTTTTCTTCAAAAGCAAAGCTTAGTAGGAGATGCAGCCGCTCATGCTGCACTTCCTGGTATTGCCCTTGCTTATTTAATTTTTGAGAAAAAGGATTTGCCTATCCTCATGATAGGCGCTGCTATCACTGCTGCACTTTCTGTATATATGATTCAATGGATTGTGAATCATTCTAAGCTGAAGGCTGATGCCGCTATTGGATTAATATTATCCGTCTTTTTTGGAATAGGCATTGTATTAATAACAATTGTTAACCAAAGTGGCACTGGTAATCAAAGTGGTTTAAATGACTTTATCTTTGGTAAGGCAGCAACGATGGCAAAAAGTGATCTTATTTGGCTATCTGGCAGCGCCGTATTAATCATCCTTATGTGCTTGTTGTTCTTCAAGGAATGGAAGCTTATGATTTTTGATCCCATCTTTGCAAAGGGGATTGGATTACCTGTGGAGCGTTTACGTACGTTGTTGACCGCATTGACTGTTTTGACAATTGTTACCGGTATTCAGGCAGTAGGGGTTATTTTAATGGCAGCCATGCTTATAATACCTGCAGCCGCTGCAAGATTTTGGTCCAGTCACCTTGGTATAATTTTGGTCATGAGTGCCTTTTTTGGGGCCTTATCGGGAGCTCTCGGCACTATGATTAGCTCTATACGTACTGGCTTGTCCACTGGGCCAATAATCGTTTTAGTAGCCGCAGCTTTGTTTTTAATATCTTACTTTCTCGCTCCAACAAGAGGGTTACTTTCTAAAATACGTAAAAAGCGTTCATTTAAGCGGCAGCGCATAGCCCAAGAGGTGACAAGCAATGAATGAATTTTGGGTTCTTTTAACTGGCTCCCTTGTCGGAATTACTTGTGGCCTAACGGGGGTCTTTCTAATCCTCAGAAAAACTGCCATGATAGCCGATGCCATTAGTCATACAGTGCTGTTTGGAATTGTAGTTGCCTTCATGGTTACACAATCTTTAAATGGCGTTTGGATGCTAATAGGTGCGGCTCTCGCAGGGCTACTGACCACTTTTCTAGTACAGGTGCTTCAATCAGGAGGATTGCAGGAAGACGCGGCTATAGGGGTAGTATTTACTTCACTTTTTGCCTTAGGGGTATTATTAATTACCTTGTTTGCAGGAAACGTTCATTTGGATGTGGAGCATGTACTAATGGGTGAAATAGCATTTGTTCCTTGGGATACTTGGAGTATTTTAGGGTTTGAAATGCCAAAAGCGGTTTGGATGCTATTATTTGTACTATTCCTTAATATTGCTTTTCTAGTTTTATTTTATAAAGAAACTAAACTCTCTACCTTTGATCCTGTGTTCGCTTTATCCATTGGGTTACCTATAATGGGGATGCATTACTCTTACATGACACTTGTCTCCCTTACGACTGTCGCTGCGTTTGATAGCGTGGGGGCAGTATTGGTTGTTGCTATGCTCATCGGACCTGCTGCTACTGCTTATCTAATGAGCAAGAGCGTTCGCGGGATGATTATATGGAGTATGACTTTTGGTATTACAGCAGCTATATCTGGATACTACTTGGCAAAGCTTTGGAACACCTCTATTGCAGGTATGATGGCCGCTATGATTGGCGTTCTATTTATGCTCGTCTTTCTGTTTAAGCCTCATGACGGTTGGGTTTGGAAAGCTGTTAATCGAATGAGGGCAAATGGCTCCAAGGCTCTTTCTAGATAGCACACTATCACCTTTTGTTTATCCTCCCTTTTGCTATAATACAAGGAAGGACGTAAACAAAAGGTGATGTTATGTATAAAACTATAGGAATTCTAGCACACGTCGATGCGGGGAAGACCACTTTTTCAGAACAGCTACTCTTTCATACGAAAACAATTAGACAACGAGGTAGGGTCGACCATAAGGATTCCTTTCTTGATAGTCACTCCATAGAAAAAAACAGAGGTATTACCATTTTTGCTGACCAAGGGGTTTTTTCCTATAATAATTCTACATATTATATTATCGATACACCGGGTCATGTAGATTTTTCTCCTGAAATGGAGCGAGCTATCCAAGTCATGGACTACGCAATCATCATAATAAGTGCCGTTGATGGAATTGAAGGGCATACAGAAACAGTTTGGCAGCTGCTTCGAAAACATAAAATACCTACCTTCTTCTTTATCAACAAAATTGATTACGATGATACTAATGCTGATGCTGTTTTACAGGAGATTTTTGCTAACTTATCGGAGGATGCTTGTCACATAACTAATAGCTATACGGAAGAATTAATTGAATTTATCGCTGAGCGAGATGAAGTTCTTTTGGAAGCTTACATGGAAAATGGATTTGATGAACTACTTTGGACAAAGAAGTTCAAGCAAATGATTGAGGAATGTATCGTATTCCCTTGTGCGTATGGCTCAGCCTTAAAAGATATTGGGGTGTTGGATTTTTTAGAATCTCTCGACAAGCTTACAGACACACACTACAACAACGACCGAGCTTTTACAGCTCAAGTATATAAGATACGGCATGACGAGAGTGGGAATCGGGTAACCTTTCTAAAGGTCTTAAGTGGAAATCTGAGAGTAAGGGATGAAGTGAAAATTGGAAGTGAGCATGAGAAAATAACACAGCTGCGTCAATATAACGGTAGCAAGTTTAAAACAATTGATGAAGCTAATGCCGGTGAACTAGTTGCTGTAACAGGATTAACTGCTGCTTCTATTGGAGATACAATTGGTGCTAATCAAAGTAAGACCCATTTCGATTTGATACCCACTTTAAAGTCAAAGGTAATCTTTGACGATTCCATCCATGTAAAAGAGGTACTAAGATCCTTTAGGCTACTAGATGCTGAAGACCCCTCCTTACGGGTTTATTGGGATGAGTATTTTCAAGAGATTCATGTGCACGTTATGGGTGTTATCCAGCTCGAGGTACTAGTACAAATAGTGAAGGAGCGCTTCCACTATAATGTAACGTTTGGAGAGCCTAAAATTCTTTATAAGGAAACAATCGAAGCACCCGTGAGAGGCTATGGGCACTTTGAACCCTTAAAACATTACGCCGAGGTTCACCTTCTGATCGAACCTATAGGGAGAGGATCTGGGCTGACTTTCGATAATATTTGTCACGCCAATGATTTGTCTATAGGTAACCAGAATCTTGTGAAGCACCACCTTTTAGAGAAGGATCATCATGGAATACTTACGGGCTCTGCACTGACCGATGTTAAAATCACTTTACTGACCGGAAGAGGTCATAATGAACATACCTCTGGTGGCGATTTTAGAGAAGCAACCTACCGAGCCTTACGACAAGGATTAGAAAAGGCTCAAAATATCCTTCTGGAACCTTTTTATGACTACAAAATCAAAGTGGATATGAATTTAATCGGAAGAGTTTTGTCGGATGTTCAGCAAGCTCACGGGACATTTGAGTCTCCAGAAAATACTGGTGATAAGGTTATTATAAAGGGAAGGGTTCCTGTAGCTACTTTTATGAACTACAGCACTACTTTCGCCTCCTTTACTCACGGAAAAGGAACGCTTAGCCTTTTATTTGGTGGCTATGACCGATGCCATAACCAAGAGGCAGTAATAGAAAGAATTGAGTATAACAAAGAGGCAGATCCGGAATACACCTCCACCTCTATCTTTTGTGCAAAGGGCACCGGATATAAGGTTCCTTGGCAGGAGGCAGAAAAAGCGATGCATTGTCTCTAAGAATTCGATACATCTAAAACTACCAGACATCTTTGAAGAAGCTACCCACAGATTTAATACACAAAAGAGGAAGAATCTTAAAAACAGATTCTTCCTCTTCTTTATATTTCATAGCGATAAATCATAAAACGTTCATTGTGATTTTGTTCGTAAAGCTCTGGTATTCGTATTTCTCTCCAAAGAGTGAAAGCAGTTGCCTCCTCCAAAAACTGAAGATATTCCGGGGTTGGGTAGTAGAGAATAATATCAACTGTTCGCTCCACTTCCTCTAATGACACTAAAATATTATGAACAACCTTTTGAAATATAGGAGTAGAGAAGGGATTAAAAAAATAGAAGCAGTCTTCCTGTGAATCTATTTTGTATTCCTCGGCCAAGCAGCATTCAAATCTAATGGAAGCTCGAGTTGGCTTAGCTTTTTCCATATACTTCATGAGGTTTTCCATTGACTCCTGATAAAGCTGTCCATTCATCTCTATTCCAGTTACAGAAAAGTTATAAAAATAATGGACATAAAAAGGAAATCTACCTTTTCCACAGCCGAAATCAACCATTCTATTAGTAGCCTTCCAATCATACAATTCAAATAATGTTTGTAATGCGCTATATGGGGTTGCCTCATAACGATTATAATGGGAGGACTGATATTGCCATTCTCTCATTCCAGCTGTCTGTATTCTTAATAATCGCTCATAGTCTGACTCGTTCATCCCAACCTCCTTGATTTTTTTATTCACCAAAAACTTGGTGCTGAACCCAATCGTTTTTTTGACTGTTAGCCTCTTCAAGCAAAGACACCTTAAAAGGTTCTCCCTTTGAGACAATCGTCCCTATAAATGAAGGATTTTCAATACGGATCATCACTTTATCCTGAACCACTCTTTTCGTGATTTGTAGCCTAGCAATTCCACCGATATTGGTACTATCAAATTGTTGAGCACTAAAAAAATTACCTAGTGAGTAGAAGACATGGGTATCTCCTTTGCTAGTGGATATTTTTTCATAGGGCTGAACAACATGAGGATGGTGACCAAAAATAATGTCTACCCCCGCATCAGCCAACCATTGCGCCAACTCTTTTTGAGTTTCATTGTTCTTTAGGGCATACTCTTCTCCCCAATGAATGCTCATTACTACAACATCCACCTTTTCCTCTAAAGCTTGAATGTCTTGTTTCATTTGTTCACGATCAATTATATTTACTAAGTATTCTTTACCCTCAGGGATTCGATGGCCATTTAATCCATAAGTATAATTTAAAAAACCTAATCTTACATCCTTTACCTCAAATATTCTATCGGTTTGTTGGTCTTCTAATGATTTATAGGCTCCCATATAAGGCATCTCGTTTGCTTTCATTGACTCAATAGCAGCTAATAAACCAGCTTCCTTTTGATCTAGCGTATGGTTATTTGCGCAGGATAATAAATCGACTCCAGCGGCTTTGAGATCCCTAACGATATGAGCAGGACTAGAGAAATTAGGGAATCCAGACAAACCGAATGACGTACCTGCTGGTATGGACTCCTGATTTGCTAGCAAGAAGTCTACTCCTTGCATCTCTTTTTCTACCTCCTGAAAGGAAGGTAAGAAGCTAGAATATTCATAGAGGGGACTGTGCAATAAAATATCTCCTACCATACCAATCTCTATCTGACTCTCTTTATACTCTTGCTGAAAATTGGTTACGTGTTTACCTTGAAAGTCTTCTTTAAAGGGATTAGTTATTTGCGCATTGAAAAAAGATAAAACAGTGATAAATACTAATAGAAATGGGAGTAAAATTTTCATCAAGTAGACCTCCTTCTATCATCTTTATCTATTTCGTTGTCGAATATACACATAGAAAAATCCCCCAGCACCTAACAATCTTAAACACGAATTAATTGTCATTGCTGACTCCATTCCAACCATCTCTAATAAAATAATACCCACTTGAGGAGCAACAAACGCAACTAATGCCAATAAAACATTATATGTTGTAATACAATACGTTCTAGACTGTTCCGGTGACTTTTCTAAAAGTAAATTAAATAAAATGAGCACAGTTCCTGAAAGAAAAAAGCCTGACGTTGTTTGAATCATAGTTAAGTAATATAGGTTGGTAGACAGCACGACGAGAAAAGGAGTAGTAGCCATACCTATTGCCGCCCATATAAACATCCGTAAATTGCTATATTTATCTGCCCAACGTTTCCATAAAGGAAATGTAAAAAACTGCATTAGCATACTACCTACCGAAAACATACTAACCCAGAAAATAGTAGCACCTGCTATTCGCACATTATATATATTAAACAAGCCCCAAGCCATCTGCCAGGCAAAGTTAAAAAACAGTGCCGCTCCTAAAAAAGATACGTAATTGGAGTCTCGAAAAATAGACCAATCCATCGATTTCTTCTTTAGAAGACTTTCTTCTACCCTAACAGGTTCTTCCTTATGTTTCATGATAAAATACACTTCTAAAATTCCAAATAATAAGGCTACTAAAAACAAAATTTGATATGCCCCTGTACTAGCAGAAGCCTCCCTCATTACGATACCGATAAATAAAGTAGCTATAAGTCCTACTAATGTCAGTAATCTATTACGGTCACTAAAAAATTGTCCTCTTCGCTCCTCTGCAATCATCCCACTGATGAACGTCTGCCAGCCGATATTGGCAACCGTATTGGGCACGCTGATTAAGGCGATAATAATTAGAAAGGACCACGCCTGCATAGAATGAGACGGTAAATAAATGACTAATACAATAAATATGAAACATAATCGTGCAAGCAAAATGGACCCAGCGACAAGCTTCTTTTGCGTGTAAGCTTTGTTTAAAAGAATAGCTGCTGGCACTGTCATTAGCAAAGCGATTAACGGTGGAAGGGAACTGATTAAGCCAACCTGATAATTAGTTGCCCCTAAAATAGTAATAGCAAAAATCGGGAAAAAATTATTAGAAAAGTTTAAAGCAATAGTAGAAGCCATACCATGGTAAATACTGACCTTCTCGTTATACGTTCTCATGCTTTCATTCCGTCCATTTCATGTGAGATAGATAGAATTATATACTTCCTTTTCAGGAAAACAAGAGTGTTTATACAAATATTTACCTGGCGATAATAAAATATAAATGAATAAAAGAAGAGACTAACCGACTATATAAATTGTTTCTCGAGAATACTTAAGTCAGAGTAATTTAAGTGCGTAAAAGTCATGAGAATAATTTCAACATCATGATTGGAGAATTATTTTAGTATATTTCTTCATAAAAAGTACACAAAAATGCAACTTTGAATATTTCATTTTTTTTATTAAACCCTTAGAATATAAGGAGTTATCAGTTTTTCCCTTATATAACAAATATAAAGTTATCTAGTTTACAAATTCATGGGAAAGAGTATAATGGGTAGTTGGTACAGGACAAACATGTAACAAATTGCTTTTTAAGTACTAAATATAAACACTGCTTCCCTTTGTTTAAATAAGATGGGGTGATAAACATAATGGCAATTCCGCAAGAGCCAGAGCTAACGCTTGTAGAACATTTGGCTGAGTTAAGAAAAAGGTTAATTGTAATTGCGGTAACCTTTGTCCTATCTCTTGCCTTAGGATTTTGGATGGCTCCTAAAACATTAAATTTCCTAAAACAACAGCCTACAGCTGCACACGTAGAATGGAACATTTTTGGCTATACCGATGGACTGCTAATTTACGTTAAATGTGCATTAGTTTTAGCCATTTTAGTAACTTTGCCCATAGCTATGCACCAAATATGGCTATTTGTTAAGCCAGGTTTGTTGGATAAAGAAGCAAGAGGTACGATTTACTTTATACCAGTCTCTTTTTTCCTATTTCTGGCCGGTATTAGCTTTAGCTACTTTATTTTATTTCCTTTAATGTTAGACTTCATGTCTAATATTAATGAGTCTATAGGTGCCACAGAAACCTATGGAATGCAGCAATATTTTACATTTATGTTCAATTTAATTATTCCAGTTGGAATAGTTTTTGAGTTACCAGTAATTATTTTATTCCTTACGAAGCTAGGAATTATTACTCCAGATCGACTACGAAAGATGCGAAAAGTTTCGTACTTTGTATTAGTTGTTGTAGGGGTATCTATTACGCCTCCTGACTTTATTTCTGATTTCATCATTATCATACCTTTATTGTTATTGTTTGAAATTAGTATTCTTGTATCAGCTTGGTCTTATAAGCGTCGGTTAGCCAAAGAAGCTCTTTTAGAAAAAGAACTTGAGGAAAACTAATGTGAATAAGCTTTACTAGCATGCTACAATAGCATTGCACACATAACTAACACTCATGTCACTTGAATAGATAGACAATTATATCCATTAGGAGGAAATCACATGCCAAATATCGGCGTACCAGGTTTAATAATCATTCTAATCATTGCATTAATCGTATTCGGTCCATCTAAATTACCTCAATTAGGTAAAGCAGTAGGACAAACACTTAAAGAATTCAAAAACTCTACAAAGGACATTGTGGACGATGTAGCAGAAGAATTTAAATTAGAAGACAAAGATACAAGTGCTAAAAAGAAAGCATAATAAAAAAACCGAGCATATTATTGCTCGGTTTTTTTTATAGCTTTGGTTACTTAAACTATTTAGAATCTTCCAGAGGATGTGGGAGAGGTTTCCCAAAATAGTATCCTTGAAATAATTGATATCCTTTCTTTTTTAACCATTCCCAATCTTCTTTTTCTTCTATCCCCTCTGCCAATGGGATGGAATAGATTTCTTTAGCTTTATGTAGAAATTGTAAAGCAACTTTTTGTTTCTCTATATTGGTAGCTACTCCTTGAACATATTTCATATCTAGCTTCATATAGTGAGGCTTAATCTCTTCTAACATTTGGAGCGTACTATGCCCTTCTCCTACATCATCTAATGCATATTGAAACCCTCTAGCTTTATAAAAGGCCATAATCTTTTTTAAATGATTGATATCCTCTACTTTTTCTGTTTCAACAACTTCAAAAACTAAGTTTCCAGGATTAACACCGAGGCTATTTGCTACCGCAGTGGTGGATCTTAGACAATGCTCAGGAGAGTATATAGAAGTAGGTATAAAATTTATAAATGCTTTTGTATTATCTAGTTTTGCTGCGTACTTTACTGCTGTCATTCTACATATCCGATCTAAAGCATATAAACGCCCTCTCTCTTTAGCAGCGCCAAAAACTTCTCCAGGATATAGGATATTCCCTTCCTCATCTAAAAATCGAGAAAGCATCTCATAGGCATAAATATTTTTCTCTGTATCTACAATTGGCTGATAGTAGCAAATTACTTGTTCATTCTTAATCACCTTGTCAATCCACTTAACCTCTAACATTTCCTCAATTTTATGGAAAGGTTTCCAGTCTTGTTTAGGAACTCGAAAGGAAATATGAGAGATATCCATATGGTCTTTACTAAAGTCTATAAAATCCTGCGCATCATCTTCTTTAAGAGTGAAATAACGGCCGTTCTCTTCTAATCTTAATGCCCTCTTTTGGATAAAATCCATTACATCTGGCAACACTTGAAAATTAGTTTCACCTTCGATTTTAAACTCCAATACTAAGTCTCTTACCATACAGCCACTACATTCCACCATTAATCCCTCCGACCTATTGTTTACCCCTAAAAATTAAGCATTTTTTCCTGGTAACTAATATTATAGTAGAACTCATCTGCCAATCATAATCAGAAGTCTTCCACTTTTAAAGATACATAATGTTGAAACATCATAACAAAAAGAAAAATCTATTGCTTAAAAATAGAAAAAGGAGGAGCGAAAATGACCGCTACTCCTTTAGTGATAATTATAGGTTTTTAAAGAACACTCTGATGACATCAGCACCACCGATTATTGTACCAAGTGAACCAAATAGATTAGTTAGAACTAAAACGAGTAATACACGTGTAACTTTATTCTTCCAGAACCCTTTTATCGTAAACACGTCTTCGGACAGTCTCTCAAAGTCGCCAATTGTGGGGCGTTTCATATAAGCTTGGACCAAGCCAGAAAACCAACCGGAGGCTAATATAGGATGCAATGCTGTTATTGGAGCCACTATGAAAGCTGTAACAATTGCTAAAGGATGTCCTAAAGCTACAATTGCCCCAATTGCTGCCATCGTTCCCGTCCAAATAATCCAGCTCCATGCCTGATCCCATCCTGCTGTTGGGTTTGCTATAAATGTATAAGCGATCAATGCAATGATAAGGATAGGAAGCGACCATCCAATTATTTTAGGTAAAATTGATTTGGGTGGGACTGTAGAAAGTCTTTCTAAATCCTGATGTTTGTAAATTTCTTTTGTAATACCAGGAACATGTGCCGCTCCTAATACTGCTACAATTTTTTTACCCGGGGCTTCCTTAATCTTTTGAGCTAAGAACTGGTCTCGTTCATCAATTAAAGGTGTTTTCAGCCTTGGAAATGACTCTGTAAATTCTGCAAGTACTGCATTTAAAGTGTCCTGCGATTTCATCTTCTCTAGCTCTTCTTCGGAAATGGTGTCTTTACTAAAGATGCTATAGAAAACCGATGTAAGAAGCTGAGACTTACCTAACCAACCAAGATTATGCCAGATACGAGAGAATGTTATTTGGATATTACGGTCAGCTAGTACAAGTTCTGCTCCGGTTTCTTTTGCACTTTCAATTCCTTGAATCATTTCTTGGCCTGGTTTAATGTCGAACTGCTTGGCCATACGATTTTGGAAGGAAGAAATAGCTAAGTTCATCAATAATAAAGTCGCTTTCTTCTCTTTTATGATTTTAAAAATATCTGTTTCTTTCCATTTGTTATTATCAGTAATAGATTGATATCTTTGTTCATCTAACTCTATACACACGGAATCAGGATTTTCTTTTTCAATCACTTCTTTAACCTGCTCAGCGCTCAACCTAGAGACATGAGCAGTACCAATTAAAATAATTTCCTTGCCATCAACCTCTAAACGAGTTATATTTGCTTCCGACATAAACTACTTCCTTCGTGTAAATGTATTTCTTTTACATAATCGTCTGTTTATTGATTATGAAAAGTCTTGTATCTATAATAATGAAGCACTTGAGCATAAAATTCAATTTGTTTATGTGAAAAAGCTAGAAGATCTAATCATATTCTTACTAGGACGTATCTAGTTCTCCTCCTTTTAGTAGAATTCATGCTAGCTCGTCTACTTTACCCCTTAAGCTTCCTCATTAAAAGATCTGCCTATGAATATCTGTTTAGATACTATGAAAAGATATATCGTATAGGAAATGTTATAATTACACTCAAATAAGTAAAAAAGGAGAATGTCTAATGATTATCGTAACAAATCGTATTAAAACAAAACCAGGATTTGCTGAAAGAATGGCTCCAAATTTTACAAAGCCAAGTCCACTTCAAGAAATGGAAGGCTTCATCAAAGTAGAGGTTACTATTACACAAGGTACAACTGAATATGATGAAATGAATGTAAATATGTATTGGGAAAATGAAGAAGGTTTCCAAGCTTGGAGAAATAGTGATATCTTCAAGGAAGCCCATAAACGTCCAGAACCTGGTTCTGCTGAAGCTTCTAAAGAATCTCCGCTATTAGGAAGTGAATTAATAATTTCTAAAGTGGCTTCTACTGTAGAAGCTATTTCCACTAAATAAGTAATATTAAAAGGAGCGAGTGATTTAACATCACATGCTCCTTTTTGCTTAACCTAGTTTTATTTATCTATCCGATAAATTCCTTTTTTATCTCTTAATATGCAACCATTTGCTTGGAAAATTCTTATCATATATTCATTGTTTTCGTCTGTACTTCCTACATAATAAGTAGCGTTCATTTTTTTTAATAATTCTAGAGAATACAGATGAAATACTTTTCCGAAACCTTTGCCTCTCTGTTCTGGTACTACTCCAAAGTAAAATAGCCTGCCTTCTTCGACCGTTCCGTCTTCTATATGCGGAATACTGATACCCATGGGTTCTTCACCTTTAAAGAAAATATGACAATAATGACGCCAATTAGATCCTAGCTCATTCACAAAGGCTTCCATTATCTGTTCAATGGAAAATAAATTATTTTTGTTTGCAGATCCACTTCTGCATTTATCGTATAATAGGGCAAATTCCTCGTCTACGAGCGAACTTCTTGAAAGAGTTAACACATGAAAAGCATCATCTAGAGTAAAATTTTCATCTAGTAGACGTGTATATTCCACAATAGAGGAAACCTTATAAAAGCCTTCATTCATTAGCTGTTGTTCGTATTCTTCATCCATTAGAAGGGACAGGTAATTCACCTGTTCGTCCTTCCAATCTTTTAAAAGACTTTTCAATTTTGACCAGTATTCATCTTTAGACATATCCATCTTTATTTGGTCAGCTAACCAATATTCCTGGTCTTTTTTAATAACACTAAAAGCAACCATTTATATTCCCCCTATAAGTCGTTTATATGGGTAACTCTATTTCGACCATTCCTCTTAGAATAATACAACGCATGATCAGCCTTCTCCACCACTGTTGTACGAGTATCCTCAGACGTGTAAGTTGCAACTCCTACACTTATCGTAATTTCGTCAATTGGCCAAGTAGTCTTTTCAATTTCCAACCTTAAACGTTCCGCCTGATGGTTAGCCTCTTGTGCATTTGTTAGTGGGAGAAGTACAATAAATTCCTCTCCGCCGTATCTAAGCACCGTATCTTTCGGACGTACAGTTTCTTCTGCTATCTTGGCCAACCTTTCTAGCACCTGGTCTCCCATCGCATGACCCCAAGTATCGTTGACCTGCTTAAAATGGTCAATATCTATTAAGCATAAGGAAAAGGACTGTTTGTTCTGCTCAAATTGCATAATCATCTCTTCTAGCTTGATATGAAAATAACGACGATTTTTTAAACCAGTCAATTTATCCGTTATGGCTAATTTCTCTAGCTTACCATTTAGTTCAATAAGTCTTTCTTGCTTTTCCTCTATTTCCTCATGCAATTCCTCTAATTTAGAAAGCGCCAGTTCCTTTTCTCGGAACGCTTCCTCCAACTGTTTTTTTGCTAGTCTAATTTCTTGTTCATAGCCTATTCTCTTCCCCATAGAAACCATTACACAATCAATTACCTCTATACCTTCTCGATTTGCTTTTTTTCCATTTAACAATACTGGAACGCTTTGACCATCCTTATGCAGTAGACTTAGAAATAACTCTTCGACGTGTCCGTATAATCGAATATAGGGATAAAAATAAGTATGAAATATAAACTTATTAGTCTTAGACATAATTGTTTCTATATGCTTTTGAGCAATCTCTTCATACGTAAACCCTGTCATTTGAAGGAAGGTTTTATTCATATCGATTAGCATACCTTCTTGGCTGATAGTAACGTAACCACAAGGCGCAAGATTTAAACGCTCATCCATACATATACCATTCCCTTCACTGCATTTGGTAAAGATACTCTTTAATCAGCTGTATTGTTTCATGTGGGTGACTTAGATGAGGATAATGTCCCTTCACATCCATTATTTTAAAATCACTTTTCTCAATATGGCGATGTAAGTATTCACCTACCTGAATAGGAACAATACTATCTTCTGAGCATTGGATGATTAATGTTGGAATAGATGATTTCTCTAAATCCTTACGATGGTCGGAAAAGAATGTCACCTCCGCAAATTGCTTTGTAATCTTCGGGTCGGTTGAGCTAAAACTTTTTTCTACTTCTTTTGCTACCTCAGGGTGCACGTCATTAGCGGCTACTATTGGAGCCATATAGCTTGCCCATCCTATAAAATTCATCTCCATCATATCTAACATTTCATAAATATCTCTTTCTTCGAATCCTCCAAAATACTCTCTATCATTAAGATACCTTGGAGATGGACCAATCATAACCAAACTTTTAAATGCCTCAGGTTTTTGAATGGCTGCTAGCATACCGATCATGGAGCTAACGGAATGTCCAACAAAGATTACTTCGTGAAGCTTCAATGCCTCTATTATATCTAGCACATCTTGAACATAGCCTTTAAGTGAACCATATTTCTCAGAATTATAAACCTTTAAATTTGAATCTCCTGACCCAACATAATCAAACAAAACAATTTGATATTCTTCTTCAAATGAAGGGACAATATTTCTCCACATGGTTTGATCACAACCGAAACCATGGGCAAACATTATTACTTTTTCCTTGTTCCCTATTACTTTTACATTATTTCGTTTTAGTACTTCATTCATGAAAACACCTCTAGTTTTTTTCCTTATATAAAAGGCTTCCTCTTCTTTTAAAAGGGAAGCCTTACATAGATTTGATAATTTATCCATTGCATATATTACCAATATACTATTTTATCTATTTTTTTTCTACACAAAAAGGTGAATTGATACTAACAACCTAGAGTTTATTTCAATGTTCTTTTTAAGAATTCTCTCGTTCGATCTTGTAGAGGATTGTTAAAAATTTGCTCTGGAGGGCCTTCCTCCGCAATAACTCCCTTATCCATAAAGACTACTCGATCGGAAACCTCCTTGGCAAATTCCATTTCATGAGTAACAATTAACATTGTCAAACCAGTGTTCGCAAGTTCTTTCATTACTTTTAACACTTCCCCCACCATTTCTGGGTCAAGTGCTGATGTAGGCTCATCAAAAAGCATTACATCAGGCTCCATAGACAAGGCTCGTGCAATAGCAACTCTCTGCTTTTGACCTCCGGACAATTGCTTTGGTTTAGCATTAACGTAGCCATCCATGCCTACAACGTTTAAGTATTTCAGTGCAATTTTCTCGGCTTCTTCCTTAGAACGCTTTAATACCTTTACCTGTCCAACTGAACAGTTACCTAACACATTGTGATTATTAAACAGATTAAACTGTTGAAAGACCATTCCAAGCTTCGTTCGGTAGGAATGGATATCGTGCTTATTATCGAGAATATTCTCCCCTTGATAAATGATTTGCCCACCACTTGGCTTTTCCAACAAATTAATGCAGCGGAGAAGAGTCGATTTTCCCGATCCAGAAGAGCCAATGATGCATACAACCTCGCCTTTTTTAACAGAGAAATCGATATCTTTTAATACTTCATGTGCTCCAAAGGATTTGCTTAAATGTTGAATTTCAATTACTTTTTCCATAGTTGCTCCTCCTTTGCTTACTGATTTTCATGTGGACCTTTTGGTAGGACTGCCATTTGCATCGGTTGACCAATGACTGTATAGTTTTCAGGTCCATCCAATTTCTTCTCAAAATGACGTAATATCAAGGTAACAGCAAATGTCATGATGAAATACAAGATACAAGCTACAAAAAATGACTCAAAATATCTAAAGTTATTTCCTGCAACTGATTTTGTTTGGAAATACAGCTCAGTGACTCCGATTACATTCAACACAGAGGTATCCTTAATATTAATGATAAATTGGTTACCTGTTGCAGGAAGTATATTGCGGATAACTTGAGGTAACACAATATGAAGCATCGTTTGAATATGCGTCATCCCTATTGCTTGAGAGGCTTCAAATTGACCCTTGTCTATGGAAATAACTCCGCCTCGAACAATCTCCGCCATATAAGCACCCGTGTTTATAGAAACAATGAAAATAGCAGCGAGTAGACGATCCATGTCTAAGCCAAAGGCCAATGAGGAGCCGTAAAAAATAACCATTGCTTGTACTATCATTGGTGTGCCACGGAAAAACTCTATATAAATAGAGAGCATTAAGTTAACCAGCTTAAGAAAGTATCTTTTAATCCCCTTTTCCGGCATAGGAACAGTTCTTATAACTCCTGCCAGCAAACCGATGATAGCTCCGAAGATAGTTCCAATAATGGATATTAAGAGGGTTACTCCGGCTCCTCGTAAAAACATTGGCCAATTATTTGTAATGATGGATATAATCCATTCTAAACTCATAGTCTTCCTCCTTACATACTAGCTGACCCATAAACACACTTTCCAAGGAAAGTCAGTAAATGCTGTAAATAATGAAACGGCTGCAAAATAGTAGCAGCCGTTGTTATATGCTTATTCTGCAGCTGGTTGATTTAAAATAGCATTGTCCATAATTTCTTGTCGCTCTTCTTCTGAGATTCCTGCTAAAATTTTATTGATTTTGTCTGTTAAGTCACTTTCCTTTTTCAATCCTACTGCAACGGCTGTTTCCTCTTCATCTGCCACGAATCCTTCTGTAAATTCGATCATTACAAATTTATCATTTGCTGATGAAGCACTAATCCCTTCTGGACGTTCAGATACATAGCCGTCAATCATTCCAGATTCTAGTGCCACACGCATTGCAGGGAAATTATCTGATGCCGGTTGTTTTTTTACTCCTTCAATTTGGTCAATAACCCCGTAGTGAGAAGTATTTAATTGGCCAGTAATTTTCGCACCCTTAAAGTCTTGAATGGAGGTAGCATTTTCAAATGTCCCGCCCTTTTTTACCACCATAACAAAGTTGGAAGTATAATAGTTTTCGGAGAAATCAATTGTTTTTTTACGCTCTGCAGTTGGTGACATCCCTGCAATAATTGCATCAATTTTGCCGGATGTTAGGGCTGGAACTAAACCGTCCCATTCCGTTTTAACAACAACGAGCTCTTTACCTAAGCCCTCAGCTATTTTTTTAGCAATTTCTACATCGTAACCACCAGCATATTCTGCATTACCGTCAATTTTTACGCCACCATTTTTGTCATCCATTTGAGTCCAGTTAAATGGTGCATATCCTGCCTCTAAACCTACTGTAAAAGTATCTTGATCAGAAGCTGATCCAACGCTTTCTTCCTCTTTTGTTCCACAAGCTGCAAGCAGTAAAATGGTTGATAATAATAATGTTAAAGTGAATAGACTTTTTTTCATCTCTATTAATCTCCTTTTTTAAATTAGTATATGTATGCATGCATACAAAAAGGACAACCGTACAAAAAAAGACCTGAGATAGACTCAGGTCATATATGTATGGTTGCCCTAAATCCTCTACTTTTCCCCATGAGATAGCACACCATTATAAACCGGGACGTTTATAACGGACAGTCCTGCAATTATTCACTGCAGACCCAGCATGTAATAATGAGTTTATTACAAACTTCGGCGACATTTCCTTCTCCCTAGCATCACAGCTACTCAAGCTCCACTAAGGACTGTTAAATATCGCGCCTCTACCTCACTTCTATAAAGCGAGGTTATATTCAATTATTGTTCATAGTCTACAACAGAGATTTTCATCTGTCAACATCTGTTCTATTGATTAAACCAAATATTACTATTATTAGATTGTAATCTCTTTAGAATTATTTCATTACCCATTTTTAAAAAAAGCTAATAATCCGAGGAATTGCTAAGAAAAGTCTGCTAAAGTAAACGCATTTTCAACTTTATCAGACTTTTTCTTTTTCCCTTTGGGCATAGGTTCCGAGGGGGAGCGATAAGCCATCACCGTCGCTTGCGCATCTTTTATGAGGTCTTATCTGTCTCAGTCGTCCCACAAGAGGCGCCGCCTGCCGCTCCAATCATAAGTTTTATAGTAAAGAGAAAGGAATATAGATAAAACTAACTCATTTATTTAAAGCTATTAATAAAATACTTTTCACTTTGACTATTTGATTAACAAATGATGGTTGATTTCCGCTCTCAACGGACGCTTTCCGTGGGGTGAGGATAAGCCATCACTGTCGTTTGTGATGTCTTATCTGTCTCACTCATCCAACCGGAGTCGCCGCCTGCCGCTCCAATCAAATAAAGCCCGCTTTAAAAGCCTCCATATACATTCTAGGATCTCTTAGACCATTCGTTGATTGGTTGAAGCCCCTTTCTAGGAGAATTTCCATTTTGAACGGGAAGAAAAATGTTTCACATGAAACTTTATATTATAAAAAAACATGAGATAAGCTGGTTTCACATTACATGCGACAGTATGGCTTATCGCTATACTCCACAGAAAGAATTCGTTTAAAGCGCAACTTTAGCTATTTATCATTTACGCTTTTCATTTTTCTCATCTTATCGGATAACTGCAAAAAAAGAGCGCAAATGACTTGGCTACTACCTTCATTTGCACCCTTTTTACTTATTTTTGTATAAACATTTGTGTCCAGTAGTTACCGTCTTTTACATAACCTACACCAATATGAGTATAGTTTTTGTTTAAGATATTCGCCCTATGACCTTCACTGTTCATCCAAGCATCTACTACTGCTGAGGCTGTTTTTTGACCCATAGCAATATTTTCTCCTGCAGATTTATAGCTTATACCAAAATTCTTCATCATTGTAAATGGAGTTCCATAGACAGGACTAGTGTGACTAAAATAGTTTTTATCGTGCATATCCTGTGATTTATATTGCGCTACTCTTCCAAGCTCCCAATCGTATTTTAATGCTGAAAGACCCGCGTTTGCTCTTTCCACATTTACAAGTTTAATTACTTCTTGTTCTATACTATAAGAATCGTTTGAAGGGACATTGATTTTTTGACCTGGATAAATAAGGTCCGCATTTTCTAATTGAGGATTTTCCTTGATTAATTCTGAAACACCTGTTTGTGTCTTCACAGCAATTTTCCATAAAGAGTCTCCTGAAACTACTGTATAGGAATTAGCTGCAAATGTAGTGATAGGCATTAATAACGTTAGTGTTAGTAGTCCTACAATTGCTACTTTTATTTTTTTAAACAATTTAATCTTCCTTTCCTTTTTTAACTCTACTAATATAGTAAATTAAAAAAAGAATGGAAATCATCCCTTAATAATTGGATGCAATTTTACAGGTATATTACAAAGGAAATGAATAGAGAACCGAAGCTCGCTATTAAGCGAATTCACGCTTGTTTAAAGGTAATATTTTTGAAATATTCAAGGAGGAAAATTCCTCTATAGACAAAATCTTTTCCGATTATCCCTTCTTTACTCGAACTGACCATTCTGCTCTCCTATACAACTACCAAGGATTATACTATATTAAAAGTGGGTGATTATATGAATATTAGGAAATATTTAAATAACGAGCGTTTTGTCATAGGAACGACAATGAAAGACGTTACTGCTTTAGAAGAGAATAACATGGCTTTACACGTTTGTGAAAATCCAAAGAATATATTGGAAAATCGTAAGAGACTGGCGGAGCAACTCCAATGTGATTTGGATGATTTTGTTTGCGCCAATCAGACACATAGCGCCAATTTCCATAAGGTAACTGCAGCTGATAAGGGGCGTGGAGCAAGGCTGTTAGATACTGCCATTAAGGATACAGATGCTCTTTATACATTTGAACCAGATCTTTTGTTATGTAGTTTTACAGCAGATTGCGTCCCTGTCATTTTCTACAATGAAAAAAATAATCTGGTGGGAGTAGTACACTCTGGCTGGCAAGGAACGGTCAAGGAAATTACAAGGAAGCTGTTTGAGTATTTAAAACAACACGAACACTGTAATCCAAATGACTTTCATGTACAAATCGGCTCTGCACTTAGCCAAGAAAAATTTGAGGTAGATGAAGATGTCTATAAAAAGTTTAAAGATTTAGGCTATGCGAACGACTTTATGTACTATAAAAATGAAACTGGTAAATTTCATATCGATAACCAGCTCACCGTCCAAAAGCAATGTGAGCTTGCTGGTATTCCACTTGAACGTATTTCAATCGATCGAACATGCACATTTTTAAACCCTGGTGGTTTCTCTCATCGAGAAGACAGAAATACAGGTAGACATTTAAGTTTTATCATGCGGAATAAATAACCTTTAAAACACATCACTAATTGAGCTGATGTGTTTTTTTTATTGAAGACATCCATTTGAATAAAATTTCTTTATATATTACTTTAAATTTCTTTTTGGCTGGGGGAAGTCTATCTTTTTTGGAGCTACTAGAGAACACTAACATTACTTCACCATTTGAGAACGATAGTATAGAGAATGCTTTACTTTTTGTTGAAAAATGGTTAATAAAAAAAGGTTATTTCATATAAATTATAAAATAGCCTGATTCCCCTTTTGAGGAATCGGGCTATTTGCTTTTTAAGTAAAATATTCAAATTTAGCATTAGGAAAAAACTTTTCCATATAACTGTAGAGATGTTCTTTAATATCTTCCTCTTCTTCTTTTTGATAAATATATTTCCCTATCCCATATTTTCCCCACTTTATTCTTCTGGATTCTTCATCTAGCTCAAGCTTGGTCATAGGATAGTTTTTTTCGATTACTTTTTTAGCTGGTTTAGTAAAGCGATGCTGTATGAATTCAAAGGTTATATTATCGCGGGCGTCCTTTGGAAGTTCAGCATCTAATCTTTCAAACATATGATAATATCCTTCTTTCCAACCTTCATGAAGGTAAATTGGAGCTACGATAAATCCCAAGGGGTAGCCTGCTCTAGCAACCTTCCCAGCTGCCTCAATACGCTTATCCAATGGAGAAGTACCTGGTTCGAAATTTTTAATCACATAATCAGCATTCACACTAAAGCGAAATCTCGTGTTCCCATTATGCTTTGCGTCCAATAAGTGATCTACAAAGTGAAACTTTGTCACAAATCTAAGCCTGCCAAATTCTGATTGACCAAAATGTTCAATTGCCCTTTTTAATGTATGTGTAAGATGGTCGATTCCCACTATATCAGAAGTACAGGATGCTTCAAATCTTGTGATTTCTGGTGCACGTTCCTCAATATACTTGTCAGCTGCTCCGAGAATTTCCTCCACATTTACATACGTTCGAATATACGGCTTGCTTCCCATCGTCGTCTGTAAATAGCAATAATGACAATGCCCCATACATCCCGTGGCGAAGGGAATTGCATATTCAGCTGAAGGCTTAGAGGAATCAAATTTCAATGTCTTACGTATACCAACTACTAGCGTAGACTTAGCAATACGATATTTTTGAAAATCATTATCGCCTGGAAGGTTTCGTATTTGGTTGTGGGAAGTCGTATAGTGAATTTCTTTTCCCAGCTTTTCAAATTTCTCTTTCAGCTCTCTACCTAGAGGATATTCAAGCGCCTTTGGCTCAAAATATACAAGCTGGGGTGTAAATGGTTTTCTCATGTCCAACCTCCGTCTTATTGAAAATAATGACGATATGCTTGTTCCGCTTCATAGGCGCTTGCATAAATAGCCATGTCAGTCGTTAAAGGGTAATACGTTTCATAAACAAAAACAGCCAATTCGTCAGGGTTTTCTGGGTTGTTTACTACTGCCGCCGATTGAATGTTAGCTACGCTTTGAATATGTGGGTTACGGTAAAAAATATAAACAATATCACCTGCTGTATAATCTTCCATCTGCTTCTCTCACTCCTAGCTTTTCCACCTAGCTTGGTTTTCCTGAGAGAATTTATGTAATAAATATAAGTGAAAAAACCACATTCGCTTAAAGCGAATATGGTTTAGTTATTTAGACAAGTCTATTCTCTTATTTAATAAATATATAGCAATTCCACCAACAGTCATCGAGAACAATTCACTTAGCCCGACTGTTAAATAGGTATACCAAAAAGGAAATTCCAGCATAATAGCTAACTGCCCTGCAACTGTAAACATGGAAAGCGCAAAGATAATAGCTGTAATCGCTATTTTCCATATTTCACTGGTCAATCTCTTAGTGACCTTCCGACAAAGTATCAATACAAGGAAAGTTGCAATTCCACCAATAGGCACATCGAGCATCCAGGTTGGGGACATAAAATTAGCAAGGACTACACCTAATGTAATTGCCACAACATAGCGCTTATTGTATAAAGCCAAATAATTAAACATCTCAGCTAAACGTAGTTGGATGTTTCCAAAGCTAAAAACAGCTAAAAGTACTGTTACGGCAACATATAAAGCTGCAACCATAGCTGTCTTCGTTAACTCATTTACCGAGGAACGACTTGAGTCCTTCAAAAAGGTAGTATTCAATTTACATTCTCCTTTATAAAATAGCAAACTGCTATTTTAGTAATAACTACGACCAAAGGATTCCAAGTGCCGTAGTGCAAGCAAAATTGCTTACTCGGATAGTATATCAGGAATTATTGCCATTTAATATAACTATTTGGCAATCCATCCTCCATCAATGGGTACGACTGCTCCATGAATATAATCTGCTGCATGACTAGCAAGGTAAAGAGTTAGGTTTGCCACTTCTTTTGGCTGTGCCCACCTTCCTGCAGGTGTTTCATTGGCTACCCATTTTGCTATTTCTCCTTCTCCTGCAAAATCAGCATTATTCATTGGGGTCTGAATCGCCCCTGGAGCAATAGCATTTGCTCTTATGCCCTCACGGCAGTAATCTATATCCAATTGCTTTGTGTATCCTATAATGGCGTGCTTAGAGGTTGTATAAGCTGCTCCTCCACCTCCTGCTACTAATCCGGCAATAGAAGCCATATTGATAATGACTCCTGATTTTCTTTCAATCATTTGAGGGAGAACTGTGTTTGTTACCAAATAGGTTCCTTTCACATTGGTTTCCATGATTTTATCCCAAAGTGTTTCATCTGTTTCTAGAGTCTTTGAATAATTGTCTAAAACCCCAGCTGTATTGAGTAAAATATCTATTTGCTTAAATGTCTTGATTGCTATCTCAAATGCTTCCTCTACGCTCTTTTTATCGCTTACATTTCCAATGTAGTACGAAAAACAAGACTTATACTGGTCTTTTAATGATTTAAGTCCGGCTCCATCAACATCTAAACCAAATACGTTGGCCCCACACTCGATAAATGCTATAGCTTGAGCTCTCCCTATACCAGAAGCAGCTCCAGTAATAAGAACCGTCTTCCCTATGTACTCCTCAAATTTCAATATGATTCCTCCTAAATATGAAAAGTCCACGATATCTCGTGGACTTTTAGTTTATTTGCTTACAATAACCCAATCCTCAGCCAATAAGTCACAAACAGTTGGGGTAAACATTGTATATCCTTCTCCTTCTACATTAATCAAAAAGTAAGGATTTAGATTTTCTCCATCATGCTTGCTTTGTCCAACTAGCATTACGTACAATTCCGCACCACTCCAGCCTTGTCTAATTACTTTTTCCCCAGATTTTAAACGTGGTAATATCTCTTCAAACATCATTGTTATTCACCCTTTATCTTCCCTATATATTTTCTAACCAAAATTATACTAGATTGTAAAATGTCAAACAACTAAAGGTATAGCTGCTCTTTTCATCTCCTTATTTTTATACAGATCTTGTATGTAGAAGATGTGATTATTTTAGTCAAAATTCTTTAGCACCTAAAACACAGAATTTTGTATATTAGTCGATTGTAGGGGCCAGTACGGGATGAGTTAGTCAGATTAGGCATCCATTTTTGCTTTGTTCTTTAAATTCTTTTATCTTTTCCGGTCGTTTTGGATTTTGGAAATCTATTGATTTGATAAAAATAATAAGTTTCACATTTATATTCGTTTAACAAAACATATACTTTATTAAACCTAAGAAAAAAGGAGCTGCCCATTGATCATATATGTCGTCAATAATGGTGATACGCTTTGGGGAATTGCTAATCGTTATCAAATAGATGTAAATGCCATTCAACAAGCTAACCAATTGCCTGATCCAAATAATCTTCTAGTAGGCCAATCTCTTGTCATCCCTATCTATGGGATTTACCATACGGTTCAAAATGGAGAAACTTTATGGTCGATTGCTCAACAATACGGGGTTTCTGAACAATCTATTCTTTCTTCTAACAGACTGCCTAACCCAAATCTCTTATATCCTGGTGAGCGAATTTTTATTCCTCCTATTGTTCATGTGGTACAGCCCGGAGAAACGCTACGGCAGATTGCTAGCCTTTACGGAACTACTATCCAAGCTCTAATCAGTCAAAACTCTCTCCAAACTCCCGGTCTCCTATACCCAGGAACACAATTGATTATTCCAAGACCAAAGCCTGTAACTGAAGTGAATGCCTACACCTATCAGAAAGAGGAAGATGCCGTTCAGACGGTCAACAGTCTTCAATCTCTACTGACCTATATTAGTCCCTTTGCTTACAAGTTAACAGAGAATGGGGATTTAGAACCCTTGAAGGATGAACTTGTATTAGAAGCAGCTACTGCCAATGATATTGTACCAATGATGGTCATCACCAATTTTTCTTCCACAGAAGCCGGCACTAATCTAATGCACGTCATTTTCTCTAGCCCAGACATATTAACAAAATTAATGGCAAATATACTTCAGATCATGGAGGACAAAGGCTATCGAGGTTTGAATATTGACTTGGAAAATGTGTTACCGGAGGATAGAGATGCTTATACTGCCTTTCTCCAGCTAGCAGTAGACACACTACATCCTAAAGGTTACTTTGTTTCAACAGCTGTTGCTCCTAAATTTAGCGACACTCAGTCAGGTTTACTTTATGAAGCACATGATTATGAAGCACATGGGAGAATTGCAGACTTTGTTATATTGATGACGTATGAATGGGGTTGGCGCGGCGGACCTCCTCAAGCAATTTCTCCTATCAATCAAATGAAGAAAGTAGTAGAGTACGCTTTGACTGTTATGCCAGCCGATAAAATATTTTTAGGCTTTCAAATTTATGCACGAGATTGGCGAATACCTCACGCGCAAGGACAAATTGCGGAGACATTTAGCCCTCAGGAAGCTGTTAGAATAGCTACTGAGCATAAAGTAAGAATTCAGTTTGATTCAATCGCTCAATCTCCTTTTTTTACCTATACCGATGAGCAAGGTCAAAAGCACGAGGTTTGGTTTGAGGATGCCCGTAGCGCTCAAGCTAAATTTAACTTGGTCAAACAATACCGTTTAAGAGGTATTAGCTATTGGGTGCTTGGCTATCCCTTCCCTCAAAATTGGGTATTGTTAGATGATAACTTTGAAGTAAAGAAATTAAAAGAATAAGCGCTGGACCTTGGACTAAGAGGTAAGTCGCTTTTACTGGACGAACATTTGAAGTACACTTACTTCCTTATTCTAAAACAAAAAACCTACCATCTTTAAATAAATGGTAGGTTTTTTGCACATTTATATGGATAAAAGCTTAGATGATATCATCGATTGCTTCTTTTACATCTTCCAAAGGTTCGATGTTCTCTATCGTTTTTCCTTCACCTTTAAGTTTAAGCGTTTCCGCTGTTTCCGCATGTACTTCCTTAAGTAGTTCTGGATTATTCATTAAGGACAGACCATAAGAAGGAATCATTTCTTTAATCTTTGGTTCCCAATCATTTATATGCTCTGGGAAGCAACGTTTAAGGACATCCAACATAACTGGAACAGCGGTAGAAGCTCCTGGAGAAGCTCCTAATAATGCGGCAATAGAACCATCCTCAGCTGTGATAACCTCTGTACCAAATTGAAGAGTTCCTTTTCCGCCTGCTTCCGTATCCTTGATAACTTGTACACGTTGACCTGCTACAACTAAATCCCAATCCTCTGCTTTAGCATCTGGGATAAATATACGTAGCTCTTCCAAACGTTGTTCTTTTGATAACATTACTTGTTGGACTAAATATTTTGTTAAAGACATTTCTTTTGCACCCGCAGCTAGCATTGTAAATAGGTTATGTGGTTTAACAGAAGTAACTAAATCCAGCATAGATCCTGTTTTTAGGAACTTTGGTGAGAAACCAGCGAACGGTCCAAATAGTAGTGATTTTTTATTGTCAATAAAGCGAGTATCTAAATGCGGCACAGACATTGGTGGAGCTCCAACTGCAGCCTTACCGTATACCTTTGCATGATGCTTCGCTACTACGTCTGGATTGTTACATACCATGAAGATCCCGCTAACTGGGAAACCGCCAATATGTTTTCCTTCTGGAATACCTGATTTTTGTAGAAGATGCAGACTTCCTCCGCCACCGCCGACAAAAACGAATTTTGCAGTATGAGACTCGATTTTCCCCTCAGCGTTGTTCTTCACTTTCACTTCCCACTTACCGTCTGGCGTACGATTCAAATTTTCTACACTATGCTGGTAATTCACTTTTACATTTTTGCTCTTTAAGTGTTCAAATAGCATACGTGTTAAAGCGCCAAAGTTAACATCTGTCCCAGAGTCAATTTTAGTTGCAGCAATTGCTTCATTGGCCGCACGGTTTTCCATGATTAGTGGAATCCATTCTTTCAATTGTTCCGAGTCGTCAGAGAATTCCATTCCCTCAAACAATGGGTTCTGTGTCATCGCTTCAAAACGTTTCTTTAAAAATTCAACGTTTTCTTTCCCCTGAACCATACTCATATGAGGTAAAGGCATTATAAAATCCTGTGGGTTCTGGATTAACTTACTTTTTACAAGATGTGACCAAAATTGCATAGAAACTTGGAACTGTTCGTTTACATTGATTGCTTTTGTGATATCGATAGAACCGTCTGGCTTTACAGAAGTGTAGTTAAGCTCACATAGAGCTGCATGTCCTGTACCAGCGTTATTCCATTCATTTGAGCTTTCTTCTCCTGCACTATCGAGCTTCTCAAATACTTTTATATCCCACTCCGGTACTAATTCTTTTAAAAGTGTCCCTAAGGTCGCACTCATAATACCGGCACCAATTAAGATAACATCTGTTTTAGTTTCTGTGTTGCTCACTTTTACCATCCCTATACTTTATATTTGCAGAAACAATGTTAACGCTACCAAAACAAATGGTTAAGTTAACAACGTTCCTGACTCTATATAACCATGACTTTGCTTGAAATTTGTTTATAAGTTCAGAATATCTATTCTATTATAATATAATTGTCCCTTTTTTTAAAGTATGTAGAAATTGTGAATTAATTCTGATTGAATCAATTTCATCATTCCTGTTTTTACGAAAAGAAAACGAACAATAAAGAAAGAAACAATGATATATACATGCTTTTCTTAGAGTATAATGTACTTGATTTCCGCTCTAGGCGAAAACTTTCTTCCAGGTAAGCGATAAGCCATCACCTTTGCTTACACGCGCCGTTGAGGAGGTTGCTTGATATGCATTAAAATACCCTCTCGAATTGGAAAGGGTATTTTAAAAAGTAATTCATATTACTTCCTGACATATATTTTATTCATAAATAATTGTATTAAACTTTAACAAGTTCAGAATTTGAGGGAGCTATGTTACGAATCATATAATCAAATGCTCCTAGCGCTGCTGTTGCACCAGTTCCCATTGAGATGATGATTTGTTTGTACACTGTGTCTGTACAGTCACCAGCAGCAAATACTCCTGGCATGCTTGTTGCTCCATGCTTGTCTATAATTATTTCTCCATGTGCGTTTAAATCAATTGTACCTTGTAAAAACTCGGTATTTGGTAATAGACCGATTTGAACAAATACGCCTTCTAATTCAATGTGATGTACTTCTCCTGTTACACGATCTAAGTACGTAAGACCGTTTACTTTATCCGTACCTGTAATTTTCTGTGTGGAAGCATTTGTTAGTACAGTTACATTAGATAAGCTATGTAAACGCTCCTGTAGGACTTGATCCGCTTTAAGCTCATCATTATGCTGAAGTACTGTTACATGATTAACTATTCCTGCTAAGTCTATTGCTGCTTCAACACCCGAATTACCGCCACCGACAACGGCTACATTTTTTCCTTTGAAGATTGGACCATCACAGTGTGGGCAGTATGCTACCCCTTTATTTTTGAACGCTTCTTCCCCTGGTACATTTAATTGGCGGTATCTGGCTCCTGTTGAAAGGATAACAGTTTTTCCTTTTAACACTGCACCATTTTCAAGCACTACTTCCACCTGCTCTTTACGTACTATGCTGGATACGCGTTGAGATTTCATCACTTCAATTGGATAATCTGCTACATGCCCTTCTAAGCTTGAAACGAATTGAGGACCTTCTGTTGCTTTTGTACCAATGATATTTTCAATTGATAATGTGTCATTTACTTGGCCACCAAAGCGCTCTGCCACAATTCCCGTTCGAATTCCTTTACGTGCTGCATAAATAGCTGCGCTTGCACCCGCAGGACCACCACCAACAACAAGAACATCAAATGGTTCTACATCATTAAATTCAGATCCATCTGATCTATTTCCTAATTTATTTAATATGTCTTCAATTTCCATACGACCGTTTGCAAAATTTTCACCATTTAAGAAAACTGATGGAACAGCCATAATATCTTTAGCTTTTACTTCGTCTTGAAATGCGCCCCCTTCAACCATTACATGGGAGATATTCGGGTTTATCACAGCCATAATATTAAAAGCTTGAACTACATCCGGACAATTATGGCAAGTTAAGCTCACGAAAGTTTCAAAGTGCATTGGATCTTTAATTGCTTGAATACGCTTGATAACTGCATCATCAACTTTCGGAGCACGGCCACTTACTTGAAGTAAAGCCAAAACTAATGAAGTAAATTCATGTCCTAAAGGTAAGCCAGCAAAAACAACACCTGACTCCTCACCAGCTTTGTTTATACTAAAACTTGGCGTGCGCTCTAATTGCACATGCTCGACTGAAATGCGTGATGACATCTTTTCTAATTCTGTTACTAGCTCTAATGTATCTTGAGATACTTTATCATCACCTACACTAACCTTTAATACAAGATCGCCTTCAAGCAACGCTAAATATTGTTGTAGTTGTGCTTTAATTTGATTGTCTAATACCATCTATTCTTTGCTGCTATACGAGTGATTTTGATAGGTTAAGGGTAACTGCGTTCTATCAGTATTTAGCAGTGCATCTAACTCAAAACATATCTAAATCACTTACTCTCCAGGCATAGCAGACCTGCCACCTCTCTTTTCATCTCATATTTTAGACAGAGAGCATTTGTCTATTTCCTTCTTACTAAAAATAGAGCGACAAAAATCAACCATAAAGATAAGATTGTTTTTGTCGCCTATATGATTATCTTATAAATTACTAAATCTTAGATTTTACCTACTAAGTCTAAGCTTGGAGTTAGAGTTTCAGAGCCTTCTTGCCATTTAGCTGGGCAAACTTCTCCTGGATTATTGCGAACATATTGAGCTGCTTTAATTTTGTTTACTAATGTCGAAGCGTCACGACCGATACCACCAGCATTTACTTCGTAAGCTTGTACGATACCATCTGGATCAATAATGAACGTACCACGTTCTGCTAAACCATCTTCTTCGTTTAATACGTCGAATGCTCTAGAGATTTTATGTGTTGGATCACCAATCATGATATATTCAATTTTACCGATTGCTGCAGAAGAATCATGCCATGCTTTATGTGTAAAATGAGTATCAGTTGATACTGAGTAAACTTCTACCCCTAATTGTTTTAATGTAGCATATTCATTTTGTAAGTCCTCTAATTCAGTTGGGCAAACAAATGTAAAGTCTGCTGGATAGAAGCATACTACACTCCATTGTCCTTTGAAGTTTTCTGAAGTTACGTCGATGAATTCTCCCTTTTGAAATGCTTTTGCAGAGAATTCTTGAATTTCTTTACCTATTAATGCCATAATAATTCCTCCTGTAGTCTCTTATTGGTGCTTTAGCATCATAATTATTTTAGAATAATTACAATTCAATATGTAGAATTATCATATACATTTGTGCTTCAGTCAACCTGTAAGGGTAACTAATGAATTTAAAATGTTTTTAAAAAGCTGAAATGTAAGGAATACACGTGAAAGTAGGTCAAATAATGATACAAAATTTTATAAATAAAACGATTGTTAAAGAAGTACAAGAAGACGACATAATTTATTATTATACAGAGAAAGAGGAGCCTTTAGCAGAAACTATTTTATTGGATGGATTTATCTCCAATGTTACATTTTTTGATCCGAAGTCTCATCCTTTTTCAACCTCTGAAGAAAAACAACATTTCCTGAGCTATGTACAAAAAGTACTTGAAAGAGAACATTTAGTTTTAGACGAAATAATAGACTTCGACTCTCATTACATGGTGCTTCTTACTTTGAGAGAGCCGAGATATAATATTCCAGTCCATTCAACTGGAATGAATTTAACGATTGGAAAAAACGGGACATTAGAAGAAGTATCTTTTTCAAATGAACAAGTGCACTTTGCATATCCAGAAAAACTCATTTCAAAGGACCAAGCGAAAGTAATTATTCAGCAACAACAATTAATGACGTTGACTATACGCCCAGATATTGGCTGGCATTATGTATATGCTCCTGACTTTAATCTAGTTGGAGTAGAAACAGACGGTAAAGTCCGTTATATGACTGATATGCCCGAAATGGAAGGCGCTTGCTTTGAACCATTGCCAACCGTAGAAGCAGTGGCAGATTTGAAAGTATTTTTAATAGCGGGACGTAATGCAACACTTGATGTCTATGAAACGGAGGATATGAAGAGTTGGGAGATTTTTAGTGATGAAGAGGAGAAAGCTGTGGCTGGTAATCCTTTGGAAAAGGCATGTATCGCTTTAAGAACAATTGTTGGAGATGAATATAACCGATTTTACTTAGAAAAAACACCCAATTTACATAAGGCTCTAGGAATTGAAATAGAAAATGACTTATTTAAATCGTATCGTTTTGTGTATGTGAATAATAATATCTCTTTAGACTTTCTAGCAACCGAAGTAATTGTTAATACAGAAACAAGCAATATTCAGTCAATAAATCATTCTCTCATCCCTTATGAAAAATTCAAAAATTTAAGAAAACCATCCATTAGCTATAAAGAGGCTAATGCCATCGCTCAACGATTAGTAGATGTAGATTTAGCACTTGAACGGCAACACATAGATTCAATTGTATATTCCTTCGTTTACTTGATTGATTATCCAAGTTCTCCGACTAAAGGACATATTCATTATATTGATGCATGGACAGGAGAAGTTTATTTCGTTGAAACAGGATTTCAATAATATAAGGGCTTAGAAATATTGCTCATTTCTTCTTTGCAGAATTTATCCCATCTAATAACTTTAACCTAGTAATTTGTAGTACCCTTCAGTTATGGATATATTTTCCTCGTTGGGTATGTTTTTGCAACCACCTGTTTGGAGGATTTAAATGATTTATTCGGGGTATCTATAAGACTTACGAGCTATTCGTTAGGAAGTGATACTTTTATGTTTGGACTATCGGATCTCTTGTCATTGATTATTTCAGCATTTATTATCTTACCTGTCGTAGTATTTCTACGAGAGTCTGGCTATTTAATCGTCAGCTGGTTATTTGGCGTTGTTAAGCCAAGGCTAACAATTGGTTCTGGGCCCAGGCTTATTAAACTTGGAATGATTGATATACGCAAGTATTATCATCTGTATAGCTGGTTTTCATACGATGACTTAAAGCGTAAAAGTAAGTTTGCTTACGTTTGTATTTATTCAGGGCCAATATTGATAAATTTGTTTATTGCCCTCCTCATTAATTTTTTAATTGCCAACGGATGGGCAGAGGAATACAAAACTTTTTGGGATCGCTTTGTTTTCTATGCTTTTTATTACGTGGTATTCGATGTAGTACCCATGACGACTATCAACGGTAAGCCTAATAACGGAATGATTATCTATGAAATGATTCGTTACGGAAAAAGAGTCGATTTTAACGATGAGTCCTTCCTTCCAGCTACTTCAGATGTAGAGGAAGAGTATCATGAACAGATGGAGCAAATGGAGGAAATAAAAAAAGAACGAGATGAGGAAAAGTATAATCGCTAACCTATAATATAATGATAATTCTCACGAGCCAGATGTAATGTCCCAGAGGAATAAGAAAAGATAGATACTCCATTAAAAAATGCCGATTTAAGATTAAATCTTAGATCGGCTAGTTTTTTTATAAAACCTCATTAAAGTGAATCTCTATTCGTATAAACCTGTCCAGCATAATGGATACCTGGCGCATTTAAATTCAATAATTCGCTGACGGTTACAAACTCATAACCCTGTTTCGTTAAGTAGTTTATGACACTCTCTAAAGAAGCTGCTGTCGTTTCATAAATATCATGCATTAAAATAATACTTCCATCGCAAGTAGACTTTTTAACCATTTGCAAAATACTAGCTGGATTTTTTGTTTTCCAATCAAGTGTATCTACTGACCATAAAACAAGAGGATTATTAACTGCAGCTTTCACATCCTGATTATATGCTCCATATGGTGGGCGAACCAGACTAGGAGCTTCTCCTGTTATTTTAATAAGTTCATTGGAAGTACTTAAAATCTCTTTTTCTATTTCTTTCATCGATAGCTTTGTCAAAATAGGATGGCTCCATGTGTGGATACCAATTTCATGTCCTTCTTCATACTCTCTCTTAATAATATCAGGATACTTTTCTACTCTATTACCTAATACAAAAAAAGTAGCTTTAATCTTGTGTTTGTTTAATATGTCTAAAATAGCAGATGTGCTTGATTTATTTGGACCATCATCAAATGTTAATGCTATGTATTTTTTGTTCGGATCTAAAGGTTTGATAGATTGGGTATTTCTTTCAACCATAGTCGAACCATTAAAAGCATCAGAATAAATGGAACGTAAAAATGAATCTTGAACAATTCCCGTTAATAGACTATATGGTATGGATACATGAAAAGGTTCTAAAATACTGTCATCCAATACCCCTTCACTAAACTCAATTTGGAACCCTCGATCTGTAAAGTAAAAAACTTTGTAGTTTTCTTCAGTAGCAGATATTTCTTTAACTAGGGTTACTTCTTCTGGTGTATAATTTTGATCCTCATTTTTTTGAAGTACTCTTTCCAGGCTTTCTTTTAAGTATTGGATAGAACCTTCATTAACCATTATATCTTGTAGGCTTAGGGCCTCTCCTGTACTTCGGTCTATATTTAATGAGATTGTTTCTTTTTTCCCGTTTTCTCCAATAACATCGGCATGAATAATCACTGATAATAACTCTTTAGAGACATATTTTATAGATAAATCTATGTTTAAAGTAGGGACTTTTTTATTCGTATCTTTCTTAAATATATCCTTAATAAAATTTTTATCTTTGTTTTCTTTAGCGATAGCTGCTTCTATAAACGTATCTCTTTTCTTTTGGACAAACTTTTCTATAAACTTATCCGCATCGTTATCTGTAGACAGATATTTAACCGTATATTCATATACTTCATTTTCAACTGTTTCCGTTTTAATTTGAATACCTTCATATTCAGTTTCTTGAGTACTCACTTGTGCTTTCACTGCTTCATTAGATGAAAAAGAAGTATCCGATATTTCTATAGTAAAAAACAAAACAAGAAAAAGTAATAATAATAAAAAAACAAACACTGGTTTTTTTCTAATTTTTCTTTTAACTTTGACCTGTTCATTTTTTCTGTGAGAGTACGAAGTTGACGGTACCCTTCCTTCCTCTTCATATGTTTTCCTTCCTGTCTTACCCATGTTAAACCACCCTATTTATACAATTGAATTATTTTTATCGTCTTTATAGTCGTAAAGTGTAGCTATTCGTACAAAAGAGAGGAGATGTTTGCATCTAGCATACATCTCCTCTTCTAACATTTTATGATTTGTGTTAGTAAGCTATTTACTGGATGTATTCATCATTCATGCGAGTATCTTTTATTAGCTCCGTTGGAATTTCGAATTCAATGACACCCATATAGCCAGGTGCCACCTCATACTTGTCAAAGACTATTACGAGCTTGTTCTTAGCAGTAATATAAAAATTTTGTTCCGGACGGATGGAAGTAAAGGTATCTACTAAATCTTCATCTGCTAAACCTGCACCCTTTACCCAATACACTTTTTCCTGATTCGTTGCTAGCATCTCTTCTTGCATTTTCTCCTTAATATAGTCACTAATTATTGAGATATAACTATCATCTTTAAATAAGCTTGGAAGAGTCAGTACAATTTCTTTTTGCTTATCGATTGTATCGTACTGCATCACTGTAGAAGATGATCCTACGGTATTGACTACATAACGTCCAATCGATAATAATTTTTCTGTATCTGTTGCTACAATGTAGCCACTGTCTACTCCTAAATGTCCTCCCTCAACCTGTTGCATCCCTTCCATCTCCTTTTCAAATTGCTCATATAGCGCCTTTCCTTCTTTTGCGTATTTTTCGTTAAGGGCATTAATCGCGTCTGAGTTTCCTGAGATTAGCGGAACGTCAATATTAGCTGAATACGTATCCTCTTGCTTTTCGTAATGGACAAAGGTCAGTACATGGACAACATCTCCAAGTAGCGGCAACTCTCCTAATGCCTTAGCCATGGTAGGACTCATATTAAGGCTTGCTATAAATAGAGCAGCCGCAGCCGCCATACCCAGAAACCATTTTGGCATTTGTCTCTTACGATTCTTCTTCAAACTGGCTTCTACTACAGCATCCAAATTTTCTGGGATAGGTATATTTTTGTATTTTTCTTCTAACTTTTTCAACTTGTCCATCATGTCAACTCCTTTTCCGTCAATTCGATTTTAAGTAGCTTCAATGCTTTGTAGATTCTCGATTTAACAGTATTGATATTTACATCCAATATGTACGCAACATCCTCTATTTTTAAATCCTCAAAGTAGCGAAGAACAATGACCTCTCTTAAAGTAGAAGGTAAACTTTCCAGTGCCTCATTCAAATCCATATTTTCATATGTATCATTTTGGTGTGGGGTTAGAAACTCTAATTGTTCGTCATTCATAACTTGTATGCGCTTGTTTTTTCGTAGGAAGTCAATAGCTGTTCTTACGACAATTTTATAAAACCAACTTTTCAGTTGCTGTTCGTCTTTTAATGTGTGTAGAGACTGCAATGCTTTTTGAATGCTATCTTGTACTATATCTAGTGCATCTTGTTCATTTTTCATATAGCTATATGCAAGCAAATAAAATCTCTCTTTATTTGCCCGGATGAAAGTCACAAATACTTGTTCAACATGTTGATGCTTCATCTCTAAGAGCTCCTTTTTCAGTATTTGTTAGTGTATACATAAGATAGACGGATACATAGCCTAAAAAGTTGAACATATAATCATTTTCTTTACTAAATAGTTTTCTCCGAATAAAGAATTAAATGAATCAATTTCATAATTTCTTTTTATGCGTTCAAAAGAAGAGGAAATAATGAGATATACAAGTTTTCTAAGAATATAATTTAATTGATTTCCACTCTAGGCGGAAGCGTTCCGCGGGGTGAGCGATAAGCCATCACCGTGGCTTACGCCTCGCTTGTGTTGGCTTATCTGTCTCACTCATCCCGCCGGAGTCGCCGCCTGTCGCTACAATCAATAAATCTGAGATGTTCGCGTTTAGTTGGTACTGTGATATTAATGAAATTAATACCATTATTTAGTGTTTAAAACTTTTTTATCTCAGGTTAAGAAAACGAAATTCATTCTTTATAAAAATACTCCCAATAAAAATGATATGGATGTTTTATTTGAATAACAGAAATAGAATCCAAAGATAAACTCGCCAATTGGAATGTAGAAAATAATCTAATGAAATAAAAAAAGCCCATAATGACTTCTATTCAAATGTAGTAACTACACATACACTTGAATAGAGAAAATCATTATGAGCTAAACTCATCTTACATAATTTGAACACGAAAAATTTATTTTTGTGCCTTATTCATTAAGTCCTTAAAATCTGGAACACTTGGATTTGCTATATAATGTCCGCCTTCTACTTGAATTGTTTGCCCCGTTATAAACTTAGACTCATCGGAAGCTAGGAACACTACTGTATGTCCTATATCGTCGGGCTCACCATGGTATGGCAAAGCATTATACTTAGCGAAAATATCCAATACCTCAGCGCTCATATTATTCTCAGCTGCAGGTGTTAAAATCAATCCTGGTGCTATTGCATTACAGCGGATTTTATCTTTGCCATATTGTGCAGCAATATATTTCGTGAGATTGACAACAGCCGCTTTCGATGCACCGTATGCAGAACGTACAGCATCTCCTGTAAATCCAGCCATAGATGCTGTATTGATAATCGAACCACCACCAGCTTCCACCATATGCGGGATAGCAAATCTACTACCAAGCAACACACTCTTAATATTGATATTCATCAGTCGGTCCCACTCATCTAAATCTAGATTTACAACATCTAGATCCTTCTGAAGATTAGTTAATCCAACATTGTTAAATAGTATGGATACTGTACCAAAATGTTGAACTGTATATTCGATAGCTTCCTTTATGGAATTTTCATCTCCTGCATCAAGGAATATTCCTACAGCCTCCCCACCATGTTTCTTTATATTTTCAGCTGCCTGCTTTGCGCCTTCCACATTGAAATCAGCAATGACTACTTTTGCTCCCTCTTTTGCCAATAATGCTGCTGCAGATAATCCAATACCTGATGCTCCTCCTGTTACTATAGCCACTTTATTCTTTACTCTTTCCATGAACTAACACTCCTTTTTATTGCGGATAACCGTATATTTTATCAACTATATCATCAACTGCATTCTTTTCCACTTAGAGTGGTTTAAGACATGTATAAACAACTATTTCTATCATTACTTACCAAACTGACCACTACGTTTTTTGCAAAATTGATACTTTTAAAAAGATCAATCATTTGCTAAGTTTAGCTTGAAATAGGAAAACTTTTTAAAGGCAATCTCTGCAATTATTTATAATACCTCTAAAAAAAGGACGGTTTAGAACTATGCAAAAAACAACAAGCTATTCAAAAACAAATACTTTTGATTTAATCTTATCCGCAATGTTAATCGCACTCGTATTTGTTGCAACTCTTACATTAAATATTAAACTACCTATCGCAGCTAATGGTGGGTTAGTTCATCTTGGAACAGCTATGCTATTTATCGCATCCATCTTATTCGGCCCTAAAAAAGGGGCACTTGCTGGAGCTATAGGTATGGGTTTGTTTGACTTAATATCTGGTTGGACTTTGTGGGCACCCTTCACAGTGGTAGCACGTGGTTTGCAAGGATATATCGTTGGGAAAATAGCATGGTCGCTCGGTCGTAAAGGTAATAGTATTACTTTCAATTTACTAGCCATTTTTACTTCAATACCAGTTATGTTAGGGGTTTATTATATTTGCGAAAGGGTCTTATTTGGTAGCTGGGTTATACCACTGGCTTCAATTCCAGGGAACATAGTTCAAAATGTAGTTGGGATTCTTGTAGCCATTCCAGTTTGTATTTTATTGAAAAAAGTCTCTGTTTTGAATAATAGGAAACGCTAATTCTCTGCGCTAAGAATAAAAACATTAAATTATCGTCCTAAAGTCAATTTATATTTTATGAAATTTAGCTATTATGTCCAAGCTCACTTATTTCACTTTCATATACTACTAATAAAAAAGGAAGTGAGATAGTGAGAAATAATACATTTATCTCTTCACGCAAAGATGAAGAGATAATGAGTAATAATGAGCATCCCACTACAGTAAAAATAGAAAAAGCACACCAAGAGTGTATTGACCGTGCTTATCGTATCCCCATATTTTTAAGTACTACAACTCATTTAAATGAAAACCAACAACGGTTTTTAAATCGTTTAATTTTTGAAATTGAAAATGCTTTGCTTTTTCCACGTACATTACCTCTAAGCGAAAGTTATCCCGAATCTATCCTAACTGATATTCGTCGATTAGTTTCATCAAGCTATGGAATGTTGGCGGTAAACTTTCGGCGTTTTAAAATTCAAACGGTCGATGTTAATACAGGGCCCCTTCCCCCACCCACTCCATTCTGGGAAGGGTCCGTTTACTCTCAAGTAGAGCCTTCCATGGCGTTTCAGTTTGGTCTCCCCTTATTATTAGTAAGGGAAGAAGACACTGACACTAATAATGGGATTTGGGCAGGAGGAATTGCTCCACTCAATCTATTCATAGTTTGGCGTTCTGAAACTCAAACTGTTGATCAATTTTTTGAAACTCCTGAATGGAGATCAGCCTTTGCAAATTGGAGTGCCCAAGTAAGAAATGCGTTTTATATTCAGACAGAACCGACGTTCAGATACAGATGTGATTAAAAACAAGTACTTTAATTTTATGTAGAAAATATACGTGACCTTCGATTTTCATAGGTTAAGTGATTGTTTGGTGCAAAAAAGGTAATACACTCAGATTTAATAGAATAATTAGCTGAACTAACTCGCCAATAGCATGAAATTTATAAAAAATCCGATTCATAAAATATTGCTGAATCGGATTTTTTATATATCTTTAATGACATAGACATATATACTTTGAGAAATGTGATACCATTTGAAATCTTTATTATTTCGATTGCTTAGAACTCCATCCACCATCAATGATTAACTCTTCACCAGTAACAAATTTTGATTCATCTGAGGCTAAATACAAATATCCATTAGCAATATCAATTGCTTCTCCTGCAAATGGTGGTAACGGAATAGTTCCTTCAAATGCTTTTCCTAAAACCTCACGAGATGTTACGCCATGACGTTGTGCTGCACCGGTTAAGATTGCACCAGGGTAAATAGAGTTTACACGAATATTATCTTTTGCGAAGTTAATAGCTGCATGTTTTGATAAGGCTCTAACGCCACCTTTTGCCGCAGCATAAGCAGCTGCACCATTGTCAGCACTACCAATAATAGCTGCTAATGAGACACAGTTTACGATTGACCCACTACCATTCTCTTGCATATGAGGAATAACTGATTGCATTCCTAAAAACACAGACGTTAAATTTAGGTTAATTGTACGATTCCAACCATCTAATGTTTCTTCTAAAAGAGTTTTGTGAAATGATACACCAGCATTATTAACTAAAATATCAATTTTACCAAAAGCTTCTTTTGCTTTATCCATTACATTTTTCCATTGTTCTTCCGAAGTGACATCTAATTCCACACATAAAATTTCACCTTCTATTGCTGCTGTCACGTCTTTTAATTGATCAATTGCGATGTCTGTTGCGACAACCTTTGCTCCTTCTTTTGCAAATAGGTTACTAGCAGCTAGTCCCATTCCTGAAGCAGCACCAGTAATAATAGCTACTTTGTTTTCTAAACGTCCCATCATAAACCCTCCCCAGTTTTAATTGTGATAATAATTCACAATTGAATTTAACAAATTATTTCACTTTAAGTCAACTATTCTTTCTTTAATTTACTTGAAGGCATTGCTAAAATAAATTTGATAGGAAGTGAAATTATGGATAGCCTTTTACAATTAAGCTACTTGGGAAAAACAAACTTCATAGTTGCCATTAAATCATTAGCTCTATTAGCAAATGCAAATGAGCTAATAACAAGTAACACATTAACTGAGAAATTAGGCATTGAATCGAGCTTTATACGAAAAGTATTAGCTAAATTAATGCAAGAAAATATTGTAGAGGGTTTCGGAGGACGCTACGGAGGATATAAACTGCTAGTTAACCCTGAGGAAACTACCTTGTATGATATTTATGTTGCGATTGCAAAAGACGCACATCCAAATGAAGTAGCAAAAGAAATTGATGATATGGACCAATTTATCTTAGAAATAGTGCTAGAATCACAACAGAAAATAAAAGAAATCTTGAGTAAATACTCTATTAATGACCTTGCATTAGGAAAACATAAATAGTATTAAAAACATACTTTAAGCAGGAATGTAAATAACATTCCTGCTTTCTTATAAATTATGTGCATTTGAATTTAAATCCCCCTAATGTTTGTCGGACTAATCTTAACAAGTAACTGACGTTGATTTCGTCCTCTATCTTGCTCTTATGGTCTCTTATCTGCAAAAAAGGAGAAGCTATAGTTGCTTCTCCTTTTTAAAGTCTATGCTTTACAAACTCAGTACATCTACTATTAGAAGTCAAAATTGTCTGGATCTGGTCCAACACGATAATTTTGATTCAAGCCATCAATGATTTGCATCTCCTCTTTTGTCAATATAAAATCAAATACATTCGAATTTTCTATTATTCGATGCTCTTTTGTTGATTTCGGAATAATGACAATCTCATGTTGAAGATCCCAGCGTAAAATAATTTGAGCAACTGATTTATTATACTTGTCCGCAATTTCCTGCAAAACTTCGTTATCTAGCAACTGTCCTTGCATTAATGGTGACCATGCTTCAAGCTGAATATTGTTGTCTTGACAAAAAACATGTAAATCTTTTTGAGTTAACCGAGGGTGGAGCTCTACTTGATTAACCATTGGTTTAATTTCAGCGTTCTTCATTAATTCTTCCAAATGATGTATTTGAAAATTACTAACACCAATTGCTTTTACTCGCCCTTCTTTATAAAGAGTTTCCATTGCTCTCCAAGCTTCTTTATATTTCCCTTCAACTGGCCAATGAATCAAATATAAATCTAAATATTCTAAGCCAAGCTTCTGTAGACTCGTTTCATATGCGTTAATTGTTGACTCATATCCTAAATCTGCATTCCAAACTTTAGAAGTAACAAATAGCTCTTCTCTTAAAATACTCGCTTCTTTTAAGCCTGCTTGTATTCCTTTACCCACGCCTTCTTCGTTCTCATATATAGCGGCAGTATCAACACTACGATATCCATGTTCAATAGCAGTTTTTACTGCATTTACTAATTCAGGACCTTCTTCTACTTTAAAAACTCCAATTCCAAGCCAAGGCATTTTCACACCATTATGCAAAGTTGTTGTATCTTGTAAATTTTTTACCATCATCTTTAAAACCTCCAATAATTTATATTTTACTTACTTGATCTTTTCGCTCTAAAGCTCTGCTAACTCCCGTTAAGAGCGCAGCCAATAAAACCATGAGAGCTCCGATCCAAGTGGTATGGATTAGTCCTATTGAGTCTGTAATAACACCTCCTAAATAGGAGCCAATCGCAATTCCGGCATTAAATGCAGCAATATTAATTGCAGATGCCACGTCTGTTGCACTGGGAACAAAGCGTTCAGCCAGCATTACAACATATACTTGTAAGCCTGGAACATTCATAAATGCTAATAAGCCCATCAATAGAATTGTAATTAATCCCGCAATTTTAAATGGTGCTGTAAACATTAAAATAAATAAGATAATAGCCTGAACTATAAACATATAGAACAATGCACCAATTGGATTATGATTCGACAACTTACCACCAATCATATTGCCAATGGCAATTGTGATTCCATACGCTAATAAAATAATAGCCACAGCTCCTTCTTTAAACCCAGTGATATCCAGAAGCAAGGGAGATAAAAAGGTGAACACCACAAATGTTCCACCATATCCTAATGCCGTAATGATGAATAAAATTAATAATCTACCATTGGTCACAAGCTTAAGTTGATCACGAAAAGTAGTTTTTGCTCCTTTTCGTAAATTAGATGGAACCAAAATACTATTTGCAATTAAGGCAATTACACCAATAATGACAATAATAATAAAGGCGCTTCTCCAACCTAGCTGCTGTCCAATAAAGGTGCCAAATGGCACACCTGTAACTGTCGCTACTGTAAGACCTGTAAACATTATTGAAATTGCAGTAGCTCTACGGTTTTCTGGAACTAAATCGGCAGCTATTGTCGAACCTATTGACATAAAGACCCCATGTGAAAATGCTGAGATTACTCGTGCCAATAGTAACAATTCAATTGTTGTAGAAACTGTAGCAATAGTATTGCCAACAATAAAAACAATCATAATCCAAATTAATAGAGTCTTACGTGACATACGAGATGTCAAGGATGTCAAAATGGGAGCTCCAAATGTTACACCTAAGGCATATAAAGAAACCGTTAACCCAGCAGTGGTCACCGGAATACTTAAATCAGTTGAAATAAGAGGTAGCAATCCGACGCTGATAAATTCAGTTGTTCCGATTGCAAAAGCACTAACCGCTAAAGCGAGTAAGGCTAATGTACTTTGCTTTTCATTTATATCCATATTCACTCTTTCCCCCCTTTTGGTTATATAATTGAAAACTTACTTTAATGAAAAGTAAGTTATAAGTGAAAGTATGGTGTGCTACTTCAACAAATGTTATTATGATACATATCATTCATAAAGAAAAGTACGCACTTAAAAGTAATATAGATACCAAAAAGTAATATAGGTACTTTTTTGTTCCTATAAAAGGAGAATTAATATGCAAAGAAAGAAGTACAATATCTCTGTCGAAGCAACATTGGAAGTAATAGGAGGGAAATGGAAATGCGTTATCCTTTGCCATCTAACACATGGCAAGAAACGTACAAGTGAATTGAAACGTCTAATGCCAAACATTACACAAAAAATGTTAACCCAACAATTACGAGAATTAGAAGAAGATAAGGTTATCAACCGTATCGTGTATAATCAAATTCCTCCTAAAGTGGAATATGAGCTCAGCGAATATGGCCAAAGCTTAGAAGGTATCTTAAATTCACTATGTGTGTGGGGAGAACAACATATTACGAATGTATATGGGGATAAATTTGCTGTGTTAGAGAAAAGTGTTTTAAATGATAACTTAAAGTAACATTCAAAGAAACTATCGATTACAAAAATTTATAATCTGTCTTTTATGCTAATTAATCGCATACTTTCTATGTACAAAGCTTCTCTTGTATTTAATTTGTGTTCTTCCAGTAATACTTTCTCCTTTTTCCAATCACTAATTCATTAGAGGCATCATCTCTTATTGAAATATAATGAATAATTCTCAAATAAAAAGCTAGAACATCTTTTCGGATGTTCTAGCTTTTTTTATGATACGGTTGAACAATCTTAAGCAAAAGCTTATTCAATTCTGATGTCGTTTGGAAATAAACTAACAATGCTATAACCAATTTCTAAAACAAATTTCTTTCGATCTAAGATTTTTTTAAATACACATGCATTATTTTTTTATCCATTCATGCTTCTTTGATTTGTTACTATTAAATCCATATGGTCCTAAAATAAAATGCATTTATTCTATCTCTCCCAAACTAACGTCATCTCTTGCAAAAGTTCTTTCCATGATTGCTCTTTTGTAATGATTACTTTTTCCAAATCAAAGTCCCCGTAATATACAGCATCTACAGTTTTACTATCCGGTAACGTAGATTGCTCAGGACCTATTCTTTTATCCTCTCGGAAAAAATTGCTCGTAGGTGAATTAGCCATTGTTTCAACATAACTGATTAGGCTGATATATTTTGTTTCTCCATCTATTTCAACTTTCATCGGGTGCGTCATATAAGTCCCCGCGTGACTTTCCCCAAAATAATTAGAAACAAGTGTCCCATCTTCTTTCTCTTCAATCACAAATAAGTCCTTTGAATAAGGAATAAGTTTTTGATAGTGAAACACGTATGAGAATACAGTAAAACACAATAATGTAGTCATTAAAACCGATCCACCAATAAGTATCATTTTTTTTCGATTCCATTTTTTATTAAGCTTTTCAAACAATGTCACTTTATTTTCGATCGGCACATACAATGTTTCCGTCATTTGCTCGTACTCCTTTTGGCAAGCTTGACAGGTTTGTAAGTGTTGTTCTACCAGCTCTTTTGTATCTTCACTTACGACGTCATCTACATAAAGCGGTAACAAATCTTGAATAATTGTACATTTAACTTCCTTCATCTCGTTTCGCCTCCATATACGCTAATATTTTCTTTTTCGCACGGTAAAACGTTACTCTGGCCCAGCCATCACTTTTTCCAAACAACTGACCTATTTTCTCAAATGACAGCTCACCAAACGTACGAAGGGAGAAGACTTCTTTATAAGGCTCTTCCATTGTGTGCAAAAAATGATGAATTTCAAAAGCTTGTTCTTCATTCACTAAATACTCTACGACTCGAATATCATCTGGCACTGATACTTCCACCTGATTGACTTCGCGTTGCTTTTTATTGTAATGGGTAAAATATGTATTTTTAGCGATTGTAAAAAGCCAGGCTCGTATATCTTTTTTGCCATCAAATTGGTGCATAGACCTCAGTGCCTTAAAAAATGTTTCCTGTGTTATTTCTTCTGCTATATTTTCATCTATCGCCAGTGATCTCGTATACAAATAAACGTCATGAAAATATGCTTGATAAATTTCCTCAAAGTCCATTGTCTCCCCTCCTTTAACTAAATAACTAGCGAAATATTAAAACGTTACAAGATTTTGCAAAAAAAAATAGACATATTCATTTTATCTGAATATGCCTAACTAATGATTAATAATATATGAGGTTGTTGAAGTACTTATCATTTTAACTTCATTTACTGTGATGTATCTAAATGATGTTTTTATATTGAACTGGAAATATTATTCTCGAATCTATTTCTAGGATGCTAAGCTAGCATTAAACAAGATTTACTAAAACTTCAGATTTAATTAAGCTCCCTTATTTAACCTATCCTATATAAACACTTTCACATGTTCCAGCTGCCGGTTCATAATAACAATGATTTTTATACTGACCAGAAAAAGGCTGTCCGTACCATGTCGGAGGACACGGAGCGTAGGGATTAAAATACCAAAGTGCATACTTCGCTGGGTGTTCTCTCCAATAGTCCAAAGTTTGCTTTGCTAACCTTTTTTCAGAAGTTCTCGCTCTTTCATAGAATAAATTACCTTTTTGAACAGCTTCAAAAGAATAATTTCCTCCTTGTACCTGAAAAATGACTTGCTCAATAGTTCTTACATCTTGAAAGTCTAAGCAATCTGCTTTAGTTCGATTTACAATTACATTTCCAACATATAACATCCCTTGTTTTCCTTCACCCTCGGCTTCTGCTCTCATCATCCTTGCCATTAGGTCAATGTCTTTATCTCGGTATTTAACTCTTGCCATTTTTTCACCCCTAAATATTGTATGAAAAAATGCCTGAATTGATGTCATTTTATACCCTTTATCCAACAACCCCATTATTTTAATGAATAACATAATAAAAATAAATAACAAGTATCGTGACGCCCCATATGAATTGAATACAAGTTGATACCTCTAAACATGTTACAATTAATGCATGTAGATGTAGAACAGTTGGAGTGACGAAAATTGAGTAAACGAGAACAACAAAAACAACAACGCCGCCAAAACATTATCCAGATTGCAAAGGATTTATTTTTGGAGCAAGGCGTACAAACAGTACAAATGCAAGATGTCGCGACAGCATCTGGCATAGGGATTGCGACTTTATTCCGCTATTTTCCTAAAAAAGAGTATTTAATGATTGCGGCAACGAATGCGATCACAGATGAAATGGCAACGGATATTGGGCAGATTATCGAACAGAGTATAACTGCATATGAAAAAATCGAACAAATTTTAGAGTATTATATGGGCATAATGAAGGACCCACAACTACGTTTAGCGAAGTATTTCGACTCCTTTGATTTGTATGAAAAAACAGCTGAAGAATCCCCGGAGCAATATGCTGAATATTTATCAGCAAGAAGCAACTTAGCCCGTGTTTTATTAAAAATAAGTGAGCAGGGTAAGCAGGACGGCTCGTTAAGACCAGGTATTGATTTGGATGTTTTTGTCATGACAATGGTGCAAAATTTTAGCATATTTACTTACAAATCAAGCCTAACAAAGCATGATACGAATCTTTCAACGCTACTTTCTGCGGACAAGCAGCTTTTGATGATGAAGGATGTATTTTTACGCTATATTCAACCATAATAAGTAACGGTCATATGAATTGACATTCGATCAAGAAAGTTGTTTACTAATAAAGATGATAGTCAACTATCACTTTATATGAATCTACTTTAGGGGGCCATTTACATGAGTCGTTTATCAGGTAAAATCGCAATTATTACAGGTGCAGCACAAGGTATGGGTGCAGCACATGCAAAATTATTTATCGAACACGGTGCAAAAGTTGTTTTAACAGATTTGAATGAGGAAAAAGGAAATGCATTCGCAGCTGAATTAGGGGAAAATGCCCTTTTTGTTAAACAAAACGTAACATCTGAAGAAGATTGGGCAACAGTTATTGCTAAAGCAGAAGAAGCATTCGGTCCAGTAAACGTATTAGTAAATAACGCCGGTATTACAATGGCGAAAAACATGCTTGATATTACAGTAGAAGAATACCGTCGTATCGTAGACATTAACCAAGTGTCAGTATTCTTAGGCATGAAAACAGTAGCAGCTTCAATGATGAAAGCAGGTGGCGGTTCAATCGTCAACATTTCTTCAATGAATGGCTTAGTTGCTGGTGCTGTAGGTTATACTGATACAAAATTTGCAGTTCGTGGTATGACGAAAGCAGCGGCAATCAACTTAGCGCCAATGGGCATTCGCGTAAACTCTGTACACCCTGGCGTAATCGCTACTCCAATGGTTGTACAAGAAGATACAAAAGCAGCTGTTGAAGAATTCGCTAAACATATTCCATTAAAACGCGTAGCACAGCCAGAAGAAGTATCTAACATGGTACTATTCTTAGCTTCTGAAGAGTCTAGCTACTCAACAGGTTCAGAATTCGTTATCGATGGCGGATTAACTGCACAATAAGAGTAGTACATGAAACCATCTATATAAGATTTGTAAAAATGTCGATTTTCTATAACTTAGAAAATCGACATTATTTTTTTATCTAATTAATATCCACACTTATTTATGGTAGGGTTCTCCGTAATATTTTAAATTCATCGATAACGCAGCGATAATTTAATAACCATTTGCAAAATTGGAGATTGTCTCCATTTCATCTTCGGTAAGTTCCCTTTTTACGTAGTTTTCGTATTCCTTCATTATTTTCAGCTTATCACCATTACAAATATCTGTATATTTCGCAATGGTCCGAAGCTTAGCAACTTCCATTTCAAATGTCTCTTTTGAAATTGGTTGTTGATGCGAAGGTATATATGTTTCTGCATCAAATGATTCTAATTCATCTAACAATCTTAAGGTTTCATTTATTGTATAGTGTACTTTTTTGGCATACATTCTTGGATAAATGCAGTCCCCAAGGAAGAGAATCTTCTCTTCTTTAATATACACAATGACAGAATCTGCAGCATGGTCCCCTCCAACATGTTGTACGATACAAGTCACTCCACCAAGATTTATTTCTGCTCTTCTTTCAATCGTAATATCTGGCAAAGTAATCATAATATCACGATGATTCGTGTATTCTTCTTTAATTGCTTTGGCACAAAATTCAATTTCTACGCCTTCTTTTACTCGTGCATCAATGGCTTCATCTGACCATGAAAATGGAATAAGCTTCTCCATTTCTCTTTCAGTCTCTTTAGAGGCAATTGAAACTGTATCAGTTAATGCGGAAAGACCAAGAATATGATCCCAATGCCAATGTGTTAGTACAACTATATCTGGATTGGGGATTTCCCTTTTTTTAAGTTCTTTCAGAAAATAATTTACATGCTCTTCCGAGTTACCTGCATCAATCATTAATATCTTTTTAGTGCCAATCACCATTCCTAGAATCGGACGGTCGGACAACGATGTAGGAGTGATATACCAAAAACTATTTCCTATTTTATGTATAGAGTGAATAAAGGTCGCCCCCTTTCTTTTTTATATTTTAAGTCAAATGACCGTTGTTTGCTCATATGGAATCTTACAAAAAACACTCCTACTTGTGATACGTTCCACCATGAGACGCACCTAAATAAGGTTTTCTTAGACTTTTTTGAGATAAAAACAGAATTACCTGTCCACCTCAATTATTTTCAATAGGATATCTGTTTCTTAATTAAGAAACTAGCGAAAGTGAAATAAGCGGAACTTGTCCATCTATTCATTATTCACCTAGATTGGTCACTTAACCTGATCTCCCTACCAATAAAACCAAGCTATTTGTGGTACGGTTCACCCTTCATTATCCTAAAAGCTCGATAAATCTGCTCCACCAATACAAGCTTCATGAGCTGGTGTGGCAGGGTCATTTTGGAGAAGGAGAGCTTTTCGTCACTGCGCTTCATTACTTCCTCATGCAAACCTAGTGATCCACCTATTACAAAGGCGATTTTGCTTTTTCCATAGGTCATCAATGACTCGATATCTGCAGCTAGCTGCTCGGAGGATTTCATTTTTCCTTCGATTGCTAGGGCTATCACGTATGTGTCTGCTCCGATTTTTGCTAGGATACGGTCTCCTTCTTTTTTCTTAACGATTTCCATATCTGCATCGCTTAGGTTTTCAGGGGCTTTCTCATCTGCTACTTCTATTAACTCCATTTTAGCGTAGCTTCCAAGTCTTTTTGTATACTCTTCTATCCCCATTTTCAAATATTTTTCTTTTAATTTTCCTACAGATATAATTTGTATATTCACAGGTTATCCACCTTTACATTTCATTTACAAACAAGTTATTAACATGACTTATACACATATCCACAATAGTTATCTACATCTTGTGTCATCATTTTCATGAGCCACAAGATATATTGCAGAAATGTTACAATAGGTACAACTTGTGGATAACATTTCTTCCTCGTTTAATTTCTCCATCATTGGAAATGTTTTTTCCTCTGCTACAAACATGTCTAAAGCGTGATTTATATGGGTTTCGCAACTGAATATTCTCACTATTTATCTCCTCTTCTCATTTAAATTATTCAACATAGTTATACACAATTCATCTATTGTTATCCACAATCTATTTTAACAAAGAAAAAACGAGTAGGAAAGACAAGCTTTTCTTTCACTACTCGTTGTGTAAAACTTTTGTTAATAAATTTTAGTTATCCACATCTTTATAAGTCATTGGAATCTTTTAATGTTAAAGTTAATTCTACTATTTCACCTTGTCTATAAACCTTAACCTTTAAATTATCTCCAATTTCTGTTTCGTTGTATAAATGCTTTCTCAAGTCAATCGAATTCTCGACTTTCTCCCCATCCATCTCTACGATAACATCATATGTTTTCATCCCCGCATTAGCAGCTGGAGTTCCTTCATACACTTCGTCTACTACAACTCCAGTAGTTACTTCTGCTGGCAATTTTAAAGTATCGCGTTGATGGAATGCTGGAACATTTGTTAAATCCATTAATGTAATACCCATAGACGGTCTTATAACTTTTCCATTTCTCTCTAAGTCCTCAATGATTGGTAAAGCTGAGTTCACCGGAATTGCTAAGCCGATTCCTTCTATGGTCGATTCGGAGATTTTCATAGAGTTAATTCCTATCAGCTGGCCAGCTAAGTTGATTAATGCTCCTCCACTGTTTCCGGGATTTATCGCAGCATCTGTTTGTAAAACTTCTGCTTGCCAGTCTTCAACACCATCTTCATTAATATCTACCGGTATTGCACGGTCAGTACCAGAAACTACTCCAGTTGTAACTGATCCATAGAAGTCTAAACCAAGGGGATTACCTATAGCAATAACAGTCTCTCCTTGTTTCAACGTATCTGAATCTCCAAATTCAAGTACTGTTTCAATACCTTTATCGTCTATTTCTAGAACTGCAAGATCTGTCCACATATCGCTACCTACTAGCTTAGCTTCAGCCTTAACTCCATCCTTTAAAGTTACCTCCAAAGCTTCGGCTCCCGCTATTACATGGTGATTAGTTACAATATATGCTTTTCCGCCTTCTTTTTTATAGATAACTCCTGATCCAGTACCTGCCTCCTGTTCGGAGGAATTTTGACTCCAAAAATTTCTTGCCGATTGGATATTGGAGATACCGACAACTGCATCCGAGGCTTTTTCGACGGCTCCTGTTACATCCGTCGTTATATCAACACTTAGTTGTTCTGTTTTAGCTGCCTTATTTGTTGCCGTTTCACTTTCTGTTTGTGCTGGTAAATTGTTTACGACGGAAGGGGTTATAAACCAAACAAGAAGTGCTCCGACTAATACACCTGCCAAACCACTGAAGAAATATCCTGCAACCCCTTTTTTCTTTGCTTTATTTCTTACTTTTGGTGGTTCTTGTTCAGGACCATATGAATTATAGTAACCCATTTGCACTCTCCCTTTCATTAAACAATATGTTTGTGTTTTTAATTTACCCATTAAACATTAAAATTAAATGAAAATTAACTAAAAGTTATATAAAAAACACAAATAGCAATAGCAAATAGAGAATGGTTTGTTAATAAACCTTAAAGAGGGTGGCGGACGTTGCGGAGATGAGCATAAACCTTGCAGAGATGACTCCAAGCCTTGCGCAAAAGGAGTACAATGTTGCAGAGATGATGCAGAACCTTGCAGTGAGCCCAGAAATTTGCGAGACGAACCCAAACTATGACGTCTGATTTTACTAAAAGGAGAGAATTGCTCTAGTTTACACAAATAAAACACGAACATTGGTCACTTTGGTTGATAGATCCGGCAGTCGGCGATGACTTATACTTACCAAATCGGAACGCTACCATATAAAAAAGCTCCAAAAGCTTATAGGCTCTTGGAACTTGTAGTTATACTAAAACTAATTCAGTTGGCTGATTGGCATCTGTATCATGTAAGTGAACGAACTCACCGGCAATAATACCGCAGGATTGCAAGGTTTGGGTCACACTCATTCTTGCCAGATCCTTCATGTTGTTGTCTTTACTTAAGTGAGATAGGTACACATTAGTTGGTTTAATATCAATTACCTCACTCATAGCAACTGCAGCATCCTCATTAGAAACGTGACCCACGTCACTTAAAATTCGGCGTTTGACTGACCATGGATAACGGCCCATCTGTAGCATACTGACATCATGATTGCTTTCAAAGACAAAAGCATCTGCTCCTTTAATATGTCCCTTCATGCGATCACTCACATACCCTGTATCGGTTATTAAAACAAGCTTTCGCCCATTTTCATGGAATATATAAAACATTGGATCTGCAGCATCATGGGAAACGGCAAAGGATTGGATATCCATGGAGCCAAATGACTTCACGGTTTCCATATCAAATTGAAAACGCTGCTCTAATGGCACTTTTCCAACAAGTGAATCCATTGCTCCCCATGTTTTTTCATTGGCATAAATCGGCACGCCATATTTTCTGGCAACTACTCCGAGTCCCTTAATATGGTCGCTATGCTCATGGGTGATGAAAATTCCAGAAAGATTTTTTATATCTCTTCCGATTCCTCTAAAGAGCTCATCCATTTTCTTACCGCTTAGCCCTACATCTACTAAAAATGAATGTTGCTCATTTTCCACATAGATTGCATTTCCGCTGCTTCCACTAGCTAGTACACTAAACTTCATCATCAAAACTCCTTATTTTACTGCTGATGAATCTTCTTCTGTTGGTATTTCAATAATTCTTCCTTCTACCGCATTTACAAAATGCTCATCAATTTTTCCATCCTCACGCTCAACTAGTATTCGCCACGTTGGTGCAAATACTTGCGTATCAGCTTGTTGTACCAATGTAGAATACCCTAAGCTAATATCAGTTACTGTTGAGTTTGCAACTAACAAGCCTTTGGAATATAAATTGGACATTGCTTGAATGGTAGGTAAAAGGTTTTTGGACTCACTATAATCTTCCAGATTATCTAACATGGTTTGTTCATATCTTACAAGCTCATTTTCCTCATTCCAATAGACTACCAATCTTGCCTTTTGATTATAATACACAAGACGGTCGTTTACCTTTTGAAAAAAAGTAGCATTTCGATTTTCCTCATCTATTTTCCATAATCCATATGATGAACCCTTTATTATATTGTCTTGCACAAGTTTTTCAAGCTTGTTCTCCTCGGTAATTGGAAGTGGTTCAATAAACGTACCGACAATTTGGGATTCCGGCTTAAACTCAATCGTTTGATTTTCTAGTTCTTCTATTTCCTGTGATTCAAATTTATGCACACTACCAGAAACATAATAGGCATCTTCCACCATAACACTAGAAGCTTTGGAAACATTAATATTGTCTATTGCCAAACGTTCCTCTACAGTTGTTGAGCTTAAAACTTCTATGTTCTGACCCTCAGTATATCGGTTCAAATATAATGTAAACAAAAAGACGTTTAATATGGAAAACACTATGATAAAAATAGTCTTTGTTTTACTCCAATCCAAAGGTACCACCTCCTAAATCTTCTGGAGATAGTCTTATCCATACACCATTCACTAAGTAATACCAGGATGGCACAAGTGTAAACAAAGGCTGGTCTGCGTCCCTAGAGAGATAATAACCTTGTACCATTTCTTCTATCATAGAAACTTGTTGATTTGGAACTAAGCTTAATAACTCATATGCTTCTCGTCCCGAAAGCAACTCTATATCTTTAGAGGAGAACGGCTGATCATTTAATGTAAAATACGGTCTATTATATCGATATACTCGATTACTTCCCCAAGATTGCATAATTTCTGTGGACATAATATGACTGAAAACAGGTAATCCCTCAAAATAAAGCTGAAAATTTACTTGATTGGATTCCTTATTCATCCTACTAAAACGAAAATCATCTGTCCAGCCGTCATGCTCATTCACAAAACTCAAGCTATTATATAGAAGCTCTGACGACTTACCGAGGAATTGACCTTCTGCAGAAGGAAGTACATAATTTAATCGCATTGACATAGGGTCTACCGTCATTAAAGCATTATCATCCGTATACTGTTCGCCAGATCCTACTGGATTACTTCGGCGTACGACCAGACTTGGTATGTTAAAAAGGGCATCCTTAAATCTATTAATATCAATATCTTCTATCAGATAAGAATACTGAACAATCTTTTCTGGATTACCAGTAGTAAATATAGAATATTTACCACCTCTAGCTATTTCAGTGTACACCTGCATAGCATTTGCGGTTTTAATCATATGTTCAGAAAAACTATTGATATCTTCCTTTGACACATCTGCTGAGTAAATTTTGTTTTGAGTAGTACTGATAAAGTATAGGGTTAAGCCCTGACTTGAATTCTTTTCACCCTCCGTACCTTCAGCGTCGGAAGAGTTCCAGTCTATAACTAAACGGTTGAAGGAGGTATTAGGAAAAATAGGATCGACAAATTTTAAAATGGAACCATATGACTCAATAGGGACATCCGCTTGAAAGAATAAGGTACTTGCATATGGTTGATTTATTAACTCGTTCACCTGCTGAACATTGGTATTGTTACTAAAGAGCTTAACCGTTCCAATTTCCCAGTTTTTCATAGAATTAATAACGCTATTGATATCTACGAGAGAATTAGAGCCTTTCAGATTATCAGGCTGACTGATTAGTAGACGATATGGTCTTACTACCTCTTCCATTTTCTTTTTCTCTGCAATTGAAATATCAACTACTGGAGTATCTGTTTCTGGATAGTTAGGTGAATAAGTCCAAATTGTAAAGGTAAGTGTAAGACTTAGCAGGATGAGTATGAGTAAAATAATCGATTTTACTGGTTCTATATACTTCAATCCCACTCACCTTCCTCGTCTAATAGTATCTCTAATGTAAAGAATATAGTCGTCCCATGGCCCTCTTCACTTTCGGCCCAAATCTTTCCGCCATGGGCTTCTATCATTTCCCGGGCAATTGCGAGACCAAGGCCTGTCCCTCCCATAGAGCGTGCTCGTGCTCGGTCTACCCGATAAAATCGATCAAAAATTCGATTTACATTTTCTGATGGTATACCCATGCCATCATCTGAAACCATAACTTGTAGTAAATCATTTTTAACTATAATACCAAATCGAATATTTCCTCCGTCAGGGGAGTATTTTAGGGCATTAGAAATAATATTATCAATTACTTGAGTCAGTTTATCTGTGTCGATATCTACGTAGTAAGGAACTTCCGGCAGCATACGTTGAAATGTAACGTTCTGAGATTTAGACAGCTCAAATCGATCAATAATCCTATTAAAAAACTTGTTAAAGTTAACAATTTCTTTGTTAAGATCATAGTCCCGACTATCCATCTTAGATAATTGAAGTAAGTCATTCACCAAACGAATCATTCTCTGTGTCTCTGTTTGAGTGACCTTCAAAAACGATGGTGCTATCTCGTCATCCTTCCATGCTCCATCTGCTAGAGCCTCCAAATAACTGCTCATAGTAGTTAAAGGGGTTCGAAGCTCGTGTGATACATTTGCTACAAACTCTCTTCTTTCCATATCTATCTTTTCTTGCTCTGTATTATCATGTAAAACGGCTATCAAACCGTTCACAAACCCAGTCTCCTTTTGGATAACTGAAAAATTAGCACGGAGTATAAATGGACGGTCCTGTGTACTAAAATCTAAATTCATCGATTCCTTAGAATGGATTAAATCCTCAAAGGAGTGAACGCTATCAATGCCAAGCACCGAAATAATGGGTCTATTCAAAACCATCTCTCTTGGTATGCGTAATAGCCTTACTGCAGGATCATTTATCAAAATGACTCTTCCTTTTCGATCGGTAGCTATTACCCCATCTGTCATGTTTGTTAGAACAGAGGCAAGCTTTCTACGTTCTGCCTCTGTAGTCGACTGGGCTTCCTGTAGCCTATTGGTTAAATGATTAAAAGCATGCGCTAATTGACCAATTTCATCATTTCCGTAAACTCTTACCTTTCGAGAGAAATTACCCTTTGACATCGCTTGGGCTTGTTTTCTCATCTCAGATATAGGTCTTGTAATCGTTTGTGCTATTAAAATCCCTAGTACTATCGTAATCACGAGTGCCACCGCGGTACCTACTGCTAGGATTTGATTGATTTCGTTCATTTGACTAAATACATTTTCAATATTCGATTCAATATAAACAGTTCCAACCACTGAACCATTATGAATTATCGGTGTAACTAATATCCAAATACGTTTGTTGGAATCTAGGACGATACTATCAAACGTATCCTCCGCACTAATGGATTTATGAACTAGCTCGTCCATGGACTTTTGACCAACTATCGATTGATTGTTTGAATCTGAGGTGGCTCTTATTTGATATTTAGCATCAATAATCCGAACCTCTTTTAGGTCATCCGAATTAAGACCAGACAGGATAGAACGTAAACTTTGTTCTAGTGTTTGGTCTTCTTCTGCCCGTATTTTAATAATTTCCTCGCGCGCACTAAATTCTAATATCCCTACTCGATCTTTAACGGATTCTTCAAAGTTCTCTTTAAGTCTCTCCTCTAACTCTTTAACAAAATATAAGCCGATGATTTGCATAGCAATAATGATTAATAATACATAAATCATCACTACTTTAACATGAACTGATTTAAAGTAACCAACCTTATGCATCGTTTTACTCCTGTTCAGGGCTTCTTAAATAGTAACCAACACCTCGTCTAGTCACAATCCAATTTGGGTGACTAGGATTATCTTCGATTTTTTCGCGTAGCCGTCTGATTGTAACGTCGACTGTACGAACATCTCCAAAATAGTCATATCCCCACACTGTCTGTAATAAATGCTCTCTTGTCATTACTTGTCCTATATGCTTGGAAAGATAATGTAAGAGTTCAAATTCACGATGAGTCAATTCAATTGTTTCATCTCGTTTCAATACCAAATAAGCATCCGGTTGAATAGTTAGAGGACCAATAGTAATATCATTAGTCACTACTTCATTATCTTCTTGAATGGTTTGATGTCTTCTCATATTAGCTTTTACTCGGGCTATTAACTCCCTTGTGCTAAATGGCTTTGTCACATAATCATCCGCCCCTAGCTCTAACCCTAATACCTTATCTATCTCTGAATCTTTCGCAGTTAGCATAATAATAGGAAAGCTAAAGCGTTTGCGAATTTCTCTACAAACTTCCATTCCATCCCTATTAGGTAACATTATGTCTAAAAGCATAAGATCAGGTTGAATCTCGTCTACTTTTTTCAAAGCCTCGTCCCCATCATACGCACAGAAAACCTGATAGCCTTCTTTTTTTAAATTAAATTGAAGTATGTCTGCAATTGGTTTTTCATCATCTACTACTAAAATCTTCTTACTCACTTGTTAAACCCCTTTCGCCCTTTTCTGCTATATTTTAATCAAATACATTATTTTAAACAATTAATATATCATTACTCTATCATTCTTTTTCTCTCCATGCATCCTTAAAGAAAAGATCCTAGGAAGGATGTAGTATATGAGAAGTCGAGCTTTGTCGAAATATTTCCCAGGAAATTTTTATGAAATAAATTTCCTTCTAACTACCGTCTAGCAAAGCCAGATAGAGAAATGTAAGTGTCTATGTGCCTTTCCTAAGAAGTAAAGAGGAAATGTGAAGGATTGCCTCCCAGCGCCCAATGTTATTCCTCATTTTACTTGGATGGCAAGGTGCACAAATCTAGCACCTAATTAGAAGGATATCATATATAAAAAGACAGCCGGCTAGCGACTGTCTCTAACTTATTATTTAGTTTAACATAGATAATGGATCAATCGTTACTCCATTCTTCTCCACTTCAAAGTGCAAGTGAGTTCCAGTAGAGCGTCCTGTACTTCCCATTACGCCAAGTTTTGAACCTTGTGGCAACACATCTCCAACGCTCACGCTAATAGAGGAAAGATGTGCATAGGTTGTTTTGTAGCCATTTTGATGATTAATAATTACACGATTTCCGTACGTTCCATCCCAGCCAGCTGCTTCCACAATTCCGTTATCAGCAGCCTTTATGTTAAATCCATTAGGACGAGCAATGTCTATACCTTCATGCTTTCGACCCCAACGATATCCCATTTTGCTAGAAATGTATCCCCCTTCGGCTGGCCACGCAAATTCTCCTGACCCTCGAGAAGGGATAACCTTTGTACCTTTAAGTACGATACTGTCTTTTGGTTGTTCGAGTACAGTTTCTTCCGTAACGGACTGGTCAACTTGTACACCGTTTTCCTCACGAACCAAATAAGTAGCTAATCTTTTCCCATCGGAACCCTCTTGCTTTACCTTTGTATCGCCTTTATACATTTCATCTGTTTCTTTGACTTGTTTTGTATGAGGAATTACTTCCTCTACTTTTTTCTCATAAACTACTTCTATATTTATAAGTGGCTTTAATACTGTGACATTAATCTCTTGACCAATCTGTAATACACTTGAATCTGTAAGTTCAGGGTTAATAGCTAAAAGTTCTGCTGAGGTTAAATTGTGTTTATTAGCGATAGTACCTAACACATCACCAGATTGAACTTTATACGATTCCTGTTCTAGTGTGCCTTCTAAAAGCAACTTCACAGCTTCATCAGCAGAAACAATCTTTTCTGGTGCTACATTAGCAGTTACACCTGAGACTTCCTGTTTTAAAATTATATCTGCGATTCGTGTTTCATTTACTTGTAATTCGGGTAAATTTTCACTAACACTTTTTTTAGCTTCCAGTATAGCTAACTCTTCTTCCGTGATAAACTGCAGCTTTAATTTTTTTATCGCTTCATGGTAGGCTTCAATGTCTTTGACGTAGACCGCCATCTCGTCATTGACTGACAAAGCAAATGCTGTTGCTTCTACTTTAACTATCTCGTTGAGTTTTTGAAGTGTTGTTTCGTCATCCGTCGAGGGAGTAAATACTTGTTCGGCTACTACCTTCAAGTTAGATCCTGCTTTTAAAGGAAGAGCGCCATACTGTGAGCTACTCTCTTGAACTTTTTGTTCCAATAAATTTTCCATTTCTTTTTTATCGGAAAGTGCTCCTATGTACTGACCTTCTGAGTATATATGATAAATTTCTTTTAGTGCTTTGTCGTTTCCTTCATTGGCAAATGCCATATTAAAGGTTAGTGATGATGTTAGTAAAACCGTTATAGTAGCTTTTTTAACCACATTTGATTTTCTGTTTGAAAGAACAGCAAGTGATTTATTCTTCTGCTCCTCATTCTTTCTATTCCAAAACATGATAAAGCTCCTTCCAAACTATTTAAAAACCTTAATTCCATTTTTACACTATTTTAATTTAACATATTTGAAATAGGGAAGTGTAGCAATATTTAATCTTGTAAAGAAATTGTATTTTAACACCCATTATTTTCTATTTTTTCTTTTATATTGGTAATATTAATCTTTTTACTAGTTTCTTTTTCTAATATTCTTTACTTTTTCTCCATTAATTTCTTTCTCATACATAATACTACTGGAATCTTTGTTATATTTGTCACATTAATAGATTTATAAATAAAAATTCTTACAAAAATCAACAAAAAAACCGTCAAAATTTTCTTTTTGACGGTTTTTTTTAGAATTTTATTTCCAAACACTAGAAATAATATTCGTTTGTGTGCGATCTGGTCCTACAGAGAAGATAGAAATAGGAACTCCTGTCAACTGAGAAATGCGTTCTAAGTAATGTCTTGCTGTTTCTGGAAGTTCATCAAGCGTCTTACATTTTGTAATATCCTCATTCCAGCCTGGCATTTCCTCATAGACTGGCTCGCATTCCGAAAGAATTCGTAAATTTGCTGGATATTCCGTAATAAGCTCATCCTTAAATTTATAGGCAGTGCAGATTTTCACGGTTTCTAATCCGGTTAGTACATCAATTGAATTTACCGTTAAATCCGTTAAACCACTTACCCTTTGAGCATGGCGGATTACAACTGTGTCAAACCAACCGATACGGCGTGGTCTTCCTGTTGTCGTTCCATATTCTTTTCCTACTTCTCTTATTTGGTTGCCCACTGCATCAAAAAGCTCTGTGGGGAACGGTCCATCTCCTACACGAGATGTATAAGCTTTACAAACTCCTACCACATGAGAAATTTTTGTTGGCCCCACACCTGCTCCAATTGTTACTCCACCAGCAACAGGATTAGAAGAAGTAACAAAAGGATAAGTTCCTTGATCAATATCAAGCATGACTCCTTGTGCTCCTTCAAAAAGTACTCGTCTGCCTTCATCGAGTGCATCATTCAATACTTTGGAAGTGTCGGTTACATACTTTTCAATCTCTTGTCCATAGCTATAAAACTCTTCTAATATTTCTTCTACAGTAAAGCCTTTTGTTTCATAGAATTTCTCAAACATTCTATTTTTTTCTTCTAAGTTACGTTCTAGCTTTTCTTTAAACACTTCATAGTCCAGAAGGTCTGCTATACGAATCCCTACTCTGGCAGCTTTGTCCATGTATGCAGGGCCAATACCTTTACCAGTTGTGCCTATTTTGTTAGCACCTCTACGTGCTTCCTCTACTTCATCTTGTTTTATATGATAAGGAAGAATCACATGGGCACGATTAGAAATACGTAAATTTTCAGTAGTTACTCCTCGATCATGCAACCCTTTTAATTCTTTTACCAACGCTCGTGGATCGACTACCATTCCATTCCCGATCACCGAGATTTTATCCTTATAAAAAATACCGGAAGGAATTAAATGTAACTTATAAGTCTCTCCTCCGAAAATAATTGTATGACCTGCATTATTTCCACCTTGGTAACGTGCGATTACTTCTGAGTGTTCCGATAAAAAGTCAGTAATTTTGCCTTTTCCTTCGTCTCCCCATTGGGTTCCTACTACAACTACTGATGGCATTGCCAACACCTCCGTCAGACATCTTGTCCTGTTTAAAAATCAGTGTTATTGTACCAATCATCTTTACCATAGTCAACCAATTTAACGAAAAAACACGAACGAATTGATAATTTAATTATCAATTCGTTCGTGTTTGCTTTATGCTGGTGGAGCTTGGTGTTGGCTCCAATCAATATTAACAAATTTATTGAATTCCTTCACGAATGCTAAAGTGACGGTTCCAGTTGGACCATTACGTTGTTTAGCAATTATAATCTCAATCATGTTCTGGTTCTCTGTTTCCTTATCGTAATAATCCTCACGATATAAGAAAGAAACGATATCCGCATCTTGCTCAATCGATCCAGATTCACGTAAATCGGACATCATTGGTCTCTTATCTTGTCGTTGCTCTACACCACGGGACAGCTGAGACAAGGCAATAACAGGAACCTTTAGCTCACGGGCAAGACCCTTTAAGGAACGAGAGATTTCAGAAACCTCTTGTTGACGATTCGCCTGGCTTCCGCCACTTCCTTGAATAAGCTGCAAATAATCAATTAAAATCATTCCCAAACCTGATTCCTGCTTCAGTCGTCTACACTTTGCTCTTATTTCATTTACTCTTATACCAGGTGTATCATCTATATAGATCCCAGCATTTGATAGACTACCCATCGCCATCGTAAGTTTGCGCCAATCCTCTGTAGTAAGGGCCCCTGTTCTAAGCACCTGAGCATCAATATTACCCTCTGCACAAAGCATACGCATTACAAGCTGTTCAGCACCCATCTCCAAACTAAAGATTGCAACGTTCTCGTCAGTTTTCGTAGCCACGTTTTGGGCTACATTCAACGCGAAAGCTGTTTTCCCTACAGAAGGACGTGCCGCTACAATGATAAGATCATTACGTTGAAATCCTGCTGTAATACGATCTAAATCACGGAAACCAGTAGGAATACCAGTTACGTCACCTTTTCTAGTATGCAGTTTTTCAATATTGTCATAGGTTTCTACCAATACATCTTTAATATGTTTAAAGTCACCAGCATTCTTTCGATTGGCAACCTCCATCATTTTTCTTTCTGCTTCGGATAAAAGCGCTTCTACCTCGTCTTCTCGCGTAAACCCATCTTCTACTATGGTCGTAGCCACTCGTATAAGACGGCGAAGAATTGACTTTTCCTCCACAATTTTTGCATAGTGGCCTATATTAGCGGCAGTAGGAACAGCATTTGCTATTTCACTGATGTAGGAAATGCCTCCTACATCTTCAAGTTCCTTCTTAGAAGATAATTCTTCTGTGACAGTTACTACATCAATTGCTTTCCCTTGATCACTCAGGCGAAGCATCGTTTGGAATATTTTTTGATGAGCTACCCGATAAAAATCTTCTGGCATAACGATCTCTGCTGCAGTTATTAAAGCTTGTGGTTCTAAAAATATTGCTCCAAGGACCGATTGTTCAGCTTCTTGATTATGTGGGGGGACACGGTCCAATAATGGATCGCTCATAAAATTCTCTCCTTACGCTTCTTCAGATACATGCACCTTTAATGTTGCTACTACCTCGTGGTGTAACTTAACAGGTACATTTGTGTATCCTAAAGCACGAATTGCATCATCTAATTCCATTTTACGTTTATCTATTTTAATCCCATGAACTTTATCTAATTGTGCAGCAACTTGTTTAGTAGTAACAGAACCAAATAGTCTGCCATCGTTACCTGATTTTGCTTTTAGTTCAACTGTTAGCTGTTCTAACTTTTCTTTTAATTTTTTTGCTTCGGCTAATTCTTCTGCTGCTTCTTTTTCAGACTTCTTCTTTTGTCCCTCCAAAGCGCTAATTGCAGCTGTATTTGCTTCCACAGCAAGTTTATTTTTGATCAAAAAATTGTGTGCATAACCATCTGCTACATCCTTAATCTCGCCTTTTTTACCTTTACCTTTAACATCTTTTAAAAATACTACTTTCATTCTGCGTTTCCTCCTTCGATTGTTTCCATTATAGCTAGTTTTAATTGATTAATAGCCTCTGGAACTGTTATATCTGTTAGTTGGGTAGCGGCATTAGTTAGATGCCCTCCACCATTTAATTTTTCCATCACTATTTGAACATTTACTTCACCAAGTGACCTTGCACTTATTGCTACGGAAGAATCACTTCTACGACCCAATACAAAGGAAGCTGATACGTTATTCATTGCTAAAAGTATATCTGCAGTCTGGGCAAGCAGCACTTGACTATAGTTAGTATCTTCATCCCCATGTGCTATAGCAATTCCTTCTCTAAAGAATTCAACGTTCTGCACAATTTTGGAGCGTTCAATATACGTGTCTAAATCCTCTTTTAAGAGGCGTTGGACCAAAATAGTATCTGCTCCATGAGTTCTAAGATAAGAGGCCGCCTCAAACGTTCTAGCCCCTGTACGAAGCGTGAAACTTTTCGTATCAACAATTATACCTGCTAGCATAGATGTAGCCTCTAGCATAGTGATTTTTTCGTTTTTCGGTTGGTATTCGATTAGCTCAGTGACCAACTCTGACGTAGATGATGCATATGGCTCCATATAGACAAGCATGGTATTCGTTATAAACTCTTCTCCACGACGATGATGATCGATTACTACAACTTTTTCAGCTTTTTGAAGTAATTTTTCATCAATAACCATACTTGGTTTATGGGTATCTACTACAACTAATAAAGTCTTTTCAGTCATTTTATTGATAGCCTCTTCAGGGCTGATAAAACGTTTATATAAATCAGGCTTTTCTTTAATTTCGTCCATTAGACGAAGTACACTTTTATCCAACTCGTTAAAATCAATCACAACGTAGCCATCTATCTTGTTCATCTCAACCATCTTTCTTACACCTACGGCTGAGCCAATCGCATCCATATCCGGGAACTTATGACCCATTACGAGTACCTGATCGCTGTCCTGTATCAAATCTCTCATTGCATGTGAGATCACCCTTGCTCTAACACGTGTACGTTTCTCTACTGGATTAGTTTTGCCTCCATAGAACTTCACTTTTCCATTAGGGTGCTTAATAGCAACCTGGTCACCTCCACGGCCAAGCACTAAATCTAGACTCGATTGTGCAAGCTCTCCTAATTCTACAAGAGAGGTAGATCCTGCACCCACCCCAACGCTAAGAGTTAAAGAGAATCCAAACTTAGAGGTAGTTTCCCTGATATCATCCAAAATGGAGAATTTGCTTTTTTCCACTTCCAACAAAATGGATTCATTGAAAACTGCTAAAAAACGATCAGACGATATTCTTTTAACGTATATGCCATGTTTAGCTCCCCAATTATTTACAGTAGAAGTAACAATACTGTTTAATTGGCCTCTTGTTTGATCGTCCATGCCTTGCGATATCTCATCATAATTATCGATAAATAATACACCAATCACAGTTCGATCTCCATAGTAAAGTGATTCCATTTCAACTTGCTCAGTGATATCAAAGAAATATAGAAGCTTTTCCTCTGCCTTGTAAAATACCTTATAGTCATGTTCATCTAAAGAAATGACCATTTCCTTTGAATCATCCTGCCTGAGGAGCTGCTGAAAGTCAGAAGATATGGAAAGTAACTCCTCCCCTATAATCGTATCAAATGGTAACTTTTGAGTCATATAGGGATTTGCCCATTCAATTATATGCTGATCATTTATCAAAATAATTCCTATTGGCATTTCAAGCAATGCCTCTTCCCCTACCTTTTTCATACGGTAGGAAAGAGTCTCTATATGCCTTTCTGTCTCTTCATAAACACGCTTTTCAATTATCCAAGCGTATATAAACACTCCCACAACCAAGAGAGCAAATAGTAATCCAACTAAAAGGTTGTTAGACAGAAGCAAATAAGATGCAACTCCACTGAGAAGCATAAACAATATTAGTGGATATCGTATTGGTCGTTTTCTAAAAAAAGACGCCACTGGATCAGCTCCTTATTTCTTAAATCTGTCTTTTAAATATGCTCGCAAATTAAATCCTAAATCTAAAACACCTAGGATTATTACAAATGAATTTAGTGGAATTGCTAAAAAAGTGGCTAAAATAGCACTCCACTTTGGCCAACCCTGTACATGAAAATAATACTGAATAATCGATATCCCTTGTAACAACAGTAATGCTCTTAAAAGAAAGGTCGCATTTATGATTAGCATATAGCTAAAGGTCCCTACTTCAAATGTAGTGACTAAGGAGATGATTGCTACAACTAAATAATACCACAACACTGCTTTTGGTAATTTAAAATACATATATTTAGGAAATTTTGGAACTGGTACTTTTAACTTCTTTAGGATGGGTAAAAGAATAGATACATAAACAAATGCCTGTAAAAACGCCATTAAAATAAAGAGCGTTGGCAACATTGCTTCGAATGCTATTATAATTTGTTTAACCATCTCATCGTAGTTCTTTGGTTTTTGGCCAGCAGTCTCCAGTATTTTTCCCGCTTGCTCGTAGTATATTTTAGTACCCTCTAAAAATTGCTCTATCAGGTTCATATTTAAAACTAAAATAGAAATTATGTATTGCACAGCAGTCATGAGTAGTACGAATATTCCTGCAGCCATTAGCATGTATAGCTTGGACTGCTTTTTTCGTAAAGAATCTCCTATTATAAAACCAACTGGCCCTACAACTAATCCAAGTGTTAAACCTACTATACCTCCAATAATAAAAGATATAAATATTGCTACTACCATAACAAGTAGCGATTCTTTTCTTTCAAATTTTGCACTATACCAAGCTAATGGTAAGGGTGCTATTAAGGATGTGATAATTGTTAGAATCGGAACATACACAGACATTGCTATGAGAATAGCAAATAGTGCAATCATTAAAGATCCAAACGTTAAATAGCTTGACTGATTCTTTTGCATGATCGACCTTCCTTTATTATAATCATCTATCCATTGTAACAGATTTTCAAGTACAACTAAAATTACATGATATGAAAAGCCTATGTGACCCCATACAAAGATAGTTTCTTATACCACATACATATTCTCTTATAGTTTATGAATCACGTATGGTTGCTTTCCTTAAGCCATCACCCATTGTTTAATCTGTTTCGCTAAAGGTGTCTGAAGGTATTAAAACCAGTAACAATACATTAATAGGGTATAGACAATAAATTACTAAATCCAAAAGGTTAAATGATAGTTCCTATCCTTTAAAAAAGAGAACAAAAAAAGACCGGTTTCCCGGTCTTCGTTTTATATACTTATCTCTCTTCAGAAGAGAATGGAAGTAAAGCCATGATACGAGATACTTTGATAGCTCGTGTTAACTTACGTTGGTACTTCGCGCTAGTTCCTGTCACACGACGTGGAAGAATTTTCCCACGTTCTGACACGAATTTTTTCAACAAATCTACATCTTTATAATCGATGTGTGTGATGTTGTTAGCAGTGAAGTAACAAACTTTACGGCGTCTTTTGCCTCCGCGACGTGGTGCCATAATAGGTTGCCTCCTTTTCGATTAAAGTAAAACGTGCAATAAGATTTTAGAATGGTAGGTCGTCATCAGATACTTCAATCGGACCACTACTATTTCCAAATGGGTCTTCATCTACACGTGTATAGTTTTGCTGATTCATTGGTTGGTTTTGCTGATATGTCGGATAAGAGTTCTGTTGTTGTCCGCCGCCATATGATTGTCCACCTTGGCCACGATCACCAGAGCTACCGCGTGGTTCTAAGAACTGAACGCTGTCTGCGACAACGTCTGTCGTATAAACACGTTTCCCATCTTGTCCTTCATAACTACCCGTTTGAATACGCCCTTCTACACCTGCCAAGCTTCCTTTTTTCAAGAAATTGGCTGTGTTTTCCGCTTGTTTTCTCCAAACGACACAGTTGATAAAATCAGCTTCTCTTTCGCCTTGTTGGTTAGAGAATGTACGATTTACAGCAAGCGTAAATCTGGCCATTGCAACACCACTTGGCGTATATCGAAGTTCCGGATCTTTTGTTAGTCTTCCAACTAATACGACACGGTTAATCATCAGTTAATAACCTCCCTCGTTCAGCATGATAGTCGATTTTCTTATTTATCGTCGATACGAACAGCAATGTGACGGATAATGTCTTCATTGATGTTAGCTAAACGAATGTATTCATCGATTGCTCTAGAATCAGCGTTTACTTTAACGATTTGGTAGAAACCTTCACGTAAGTCATTGATTTCGTAAGCTAAGCGGCGTTTACCCCACTCTTTAGCTTCGATGATCTCAGCACCATTTGAAGTTAAGATTTCATTGAAACGCTCAACTAAAGCCTTCTTTGCATCTTCTTCGATTGCTGGTTGGATAATGTACATTAATTCGTACTTTCTCATCTATTTACACCTCCCTATGGTCTTTGGTCGAACTGTCACCAGCCGACAAGGAGCAAGTAATGATATTACTCACATCAACTTATTGTACCACAAGCTGTTATTTTTTTCAAGGAGAGATTGTTCTTATTTTATTTATTAATGTATATTTGTATAAAAGGGGGAATTGTATTGGAGAAAAAAGATTCTATTCTAACAATAATAGAGATTGATATTAAAAAGGTAGCTTGGCAAAGTTTATGGATGACCATAGTCTTTTCCTTATTAGGCTTAATAATATATATTTTAGTTTATAAAGAATTTGAGATTAATTTTAGTCTCTTAGGAATCTTCTTATTCCTTATAGGATATCTCCTGTTAATTGTGTTACATGAAGCATTCCATTTAATCGGGTTTTGGGCCTTTGGAAAGGTACCCTGGAACAAGATGGATTATGGTGTCAATCTTAAATTAGGGGTTGCCTATGCAACTACCTCTATTCCCATTCCTAATAAATCGATGAAAAAAGCTCTCTTACTTCCCTTTTGGACAACTGGAATTATCCCTATGTTATTTGGTTATGGTATTGAATCTCCCCTCCTTGTGCTTTTAGGTGCATGGTTAGTAGCCGGTGCTGCTGGCGACTTTGCTATGTATAGAGAATTGAGAAAGTATCCTAATGACATTCTTATTAAAGATGACCCAGCTCTACCAGTCCTATACGTCATAGAAGAAAACCGGTCCGCATAAGCAGACCGGTTTTTACTTTATAATTTAGTTACTATTAAGCTTATACAATACAACTTAAACGTTGAAACGGAATAACATTACGTCCCCATCTTGTACAATATACTCTTTACCCTCTAAACGAACCTTCCCTGCTTCTTTAGCAGCGGACATTGAACCAGCAGCAACCAAATCATCGTATGCAACTGTTTCTGCACGAATGAAGCCTTTTTCAAAGTCAGAGTGAATGACTCCAGCACATTGTGGTGCCTTCATACCCTTACGGAATGTCCAAGCACGTACCTCTTGGACTCCTGCTGTAAAGTAAGTAGCCAGTCCAAGCAAAGAATAAGAAGCTTTTATAAGCTGATCTAAACCAGACTCTTGAATACCTAGCTCTTCTAAGAACATTTGTTTCTCATCGTCCTCTAAAGCTGCCATCTCTTCCTCAATTTTCGCACATACTACGATAACTTGAGCTCCCTCTTCTGCTGCAAATGCACGTACTTTTTGTACATACTCATTATCTTCTGATTCCATAATGTCATCCTCAGATACATTTGCTACATAAAGCATTGGTTTTATCGTTAATAAGTGAAGGCCTTTTACAACTCGCAACTCATCCTCTGAAAAATCTACTGAGCGACCAGACTTACCTTCTTCAAATGCTTCTTTTAAACGAGTTAAAATTGGCTCTTCAACCATTGCTTCTTTATCTTTTTGTTTCGCCATCTTAGCTACTCGAGATAAGCGTTTATCCACACTTTCTAAATCCGCTAAGATTAATTCCAAATTAATAACCTCTATGTCAGAGATTGGATCTACTTTGCCCGCAACATGCGTAATATTGTCGTCTTGAAAACAACGAACAACTTGACAAATTGCATCTACTTCACGGATATGTGCTAAAAACTTGTTTCCAAGTCCTTCTCCTTTACTAGCACCTGCTACAATACCTGCAATATCTGTAAATTCAAATGCAGTCGGTACTGTTTTCTTTGGAACTACTAACTCTGTTAATTTATCTAAACGAGCATCTGGTACTTCAACGATTCCCACATTTGGATCAATTGTCGCAAACGGATAATTTGCAGCTAAAGCCCCTGCTTTTGTTATTGCATTAAATAATGTAGATTTCCCTACATTTGGTAAACCGACAATCCCTGCTGTTAATGCCATATATGTCACAACCCTTCAATTTTCTTACTAACCGGATTCCTTTTAACCTGTCTATTATAGTTATTTTAAAGGTAAAAGTCTATCTTTACTCTGCTTCTGCTTTAACTAGCACCTTTTTCATTTTCTTTTCAAACTCTACACGCGGAATCATAACGCTATGCTGGCATCCTTCACATTTTATACGAATGTCTGCACCTAATCGAATGACCTTCCAGCGATTAGTTCCACATGGATGTTGTTTCTTCATCTCCACAATGTCATTTAATTGAAATTGTTTTCTCTCCATTAACCTCACCTACTCATCATTTTTTGCATTACGTACGACAATTGGATATGGAATATCTACACCAGATTGCTCTAAGAATTCCTTAAGGTCTCTTCTAATTTTTCTTGCAATGTCATCCTGCATTATTGGGATGGTCTCTACACCAATTCTAAGAACTAAATCATCTGATGATATTTCCTGCACCCCTAATATCTCTGGAACTTTCACAAGCTCCTCATACTTAGTATTTAAACTATCCAAGAAACCCCTCAACATTTTCTCTACTGCCTGAATATCTGATTCATAAGATACCTTTATATCAATCAGAACAATGGTATTGAAAACGGAATAGTTAACTACGTTAGATATTGTCCCATTCGGTATGATGAAAAGCTCCCCAATTGGGCTTTTGACTTTAGTTGTCCTTAAACCTATTTCTTCTACCTTACCTCTGGAGGTTCCGATTTGTACCTCATCCCCTACAGCAAACTGATCCTCAAATACAATGAAAAAACCAGTAATAACATCCTTTACTAAGCTTTGTGCCCCAAATCCTATCGCTAAGCCTATCACTCCCGCTCCTGCAATTAACCCAGCTACTTGAATACCAAAGGATGATAAAACAGCTATTATTACTGTGAAATATACAGCGTAAGTTAAAATATTTTCTAATAATCTTATTAATGTATTCTGTCTTCTCTCTGAATATCGTAAAGGACTTCTTTGTCTTACTGTTAATACTCTATTAATAATAGTTTTACCAACTCTAATAACTACTGCAGCAAGAATTAGGATGAAAATTATTTCTATACATGTTTTTCCAAGTTCTATCCAATTTTTCTCATCTAGTATGTATGCTTCTACTCGTTGATACATTGCAGTCATTGTAATCTTCACCTCATTGAATAAATATTTTCTTCAAGGCATATACTAATTTAAAAAAAGAAAGCGAGTTTATATATATGACTTCTCAACTCAACTCGATCCCTCAAGTCTCCACTATCTATTATAAAGAAACTGGCGTTATTTGGCGATTAAGCAATTACTTTTTAGAATATATTCCTTTTGATCATACAAATCTTGTTTTTTGTTGTATTGGTACAGATCGCTCTACTGGAGATGCCTTGGGGCCAATGACCGGCTCTTTTTTAACTCAGCTCGTTTCTTTTCCTTTTGAAATTGTAGGGACATTGGATAATCCCCTTCATGCATTGAATTTAGAGGAAACTACCAATACCCTTTATGACTCACCGGATAAGCCTTTTATCGTTGCAATTGATGCCTGCTTAGGAAATGCGAATAACATCGGTGAAATAATTATCCACCCCGGACCTCTTTATCCAGGTAAAGCTGTAAAAAAAGACTTACCTCCCATTGGAGAAATTTCTATTAAAGCAATTGTTAACATAGGTGGTTTCATGGAATATAATGTATTGCAAAGCACACGCCTAAACCTTACTTTTGAGATGGGAAAAGTAATTTCTCGTTCCCTCCTCCTTGCTTGGCATAGATATAATTTAAAAAATAATAGCAACTACAATACCAACAAAAACTAAACAAGGCAATAGATTTGCGACTCTAATTTTAGTCAGTCCTAATAAATTCGTCCCAATTCCTATAATCATAATTCCACCAGCAGCTGTCATTTCCTGAAGAAACATTTCAAGTGCAGCTTCTGGTACTAATCTTGTTATTTGAGTAGCTAACAACGCGATTGCTCCTTGATATACTACAACGGGAATTGATGACAGTATAACTCCTATTCCTAAAGTTGCAGAAAGAATAACTGCGGTAAAACCATCTATGATTCCTTTACTTACTAACAAATCATGATCATTTTGCAGACCACTATTTAAGGCGCCTAAAACTCCCATAGCTCCGATAACAAAGATTAAAGTACTTGTAACAAATCCTTGGGCAATACTTCCATCCTGTTTTTTAGAACCAAATTTTAGTTCTATCATTTGGCCGAGCCTGTTAATCCACTTATCTATGTCAATCCATTCTCCAACTACTGCTCCAAGGACGATACAGATAATGATAATGACGAAGTTACTACTTTCCAATCCCATTTGAACACCCATTACTATAACAACTATACCAATAGCATACATAACGGTTTGTTTCATATTTTCTGGAATTCCCTTTAAAAGTCGACCAATTAGTGAACCAATTATAATTAGTAATGCATTGATCAATGCCCCGAATAATACCATTACTTATCCTCTTTTCATCCTAAAAATATAACCTATCTCCAGGTTGCCCCAGAAATAGGTCATTTTTAATCCTCAAGCAGTTTCAAAATTCTTTCTAAATCATCTTTAGAGTAAAATTCAATTTCTATTTTACCCTTTTCTTTTTCTTCATTCTTCGTAATCTTTACTGCTGTTCCAAAAAACTCTCTTAGTTCAGATTCCTTTTCCAAAGTAAAAATATCCTTTTCTACCTTTTTTGTTTCACGTGGAACATTTTCATTTAATCTTTGGACTAACGCTTCTAATTGCCTTACATTGAGATTCTCTTTAATAGTCTTTTGCATAATTAAAGGTATATTTTTTTTCTTTTTTAAACCTAATAATGCTTTACCATGTCCCATGGAAAGCTTACCTTCGGAAACCGCATTTCTAACTATTTCAGGTAAAGAAAGTAAACGAATATGATTTGCGATGTGCGGTCTACTTTTCCCTAGTCTAAAGGCTAATTGTTCTTGGGTTAATCCTAGGTTTTCCATTAGATTTTGATAAGCCTCTGCTTCTTCTATCGGAGTCAAATCTTCTCTTTGTAGGTTTTCTAGAATCGCAAGCTCCATCATTTGTTGATCGTTAAAGTCTCTAATAACAGCCGGAATTTCTTCTAAATGAACTTTTTTTGAGGCTCTAAATCTACGCTCACCAACCACTATCTCAAACTTAGAACCCTTTTTTCTAACTATAATAGGTTGCAGGACACCATGTTCTTTAATAGATTCAGATAACTCTATTAATGCTTCATCATCAAATATTTTTCTAGGTTGATATGGGTTCGGTCTAATATCAGCTATAGTGATCTGCTCTACCTTTTCTTCTGGTTTAGTATCTTCTCCGGGAAAAAGAGCATTAATTCCCTTTCCTAGCCCTTTAGCCATGACGAATCACTTCCTTCGCAAGTTCTAAATACACTTCTGCCCCTCTTGACTTTGGATCATAAATAATAATTGGCTCCCCATGACTTGGCGCTTCACTTAAACGAACATTTCTTGGAATAATAGATTTATAAACTTTATCTTGAAAATATTTTTTAACTTCTTCAATAACTTGTATACCTAAATTAGTTCTTGCATCAAACATTGTTAATAATACTCCATCAATTGCTAGAGTTTTGTTTAAATGTTTTTGAACCAATCTAATGGTGCTTAATAACTGACTTAATCCTTCTAATGCGTAAAATTCACACTGTACTGGAATAATAATAGCATCAGCAGCAGTAAGCGAATTAATTGTTAATAGACCAAGTGAAGGAGGACAATCTATAATAATAAAATCATAGTCAGCTTGTACTTCCTGAAGCGCTTTTTTTAATCGTACTTCTCTGGAAATGGTAGATACTAGTTCTATTTCTGCACCAGCTAAAGAAATGGTAGCAGGAACTATATGTAAATTCTCTACTTTCGTTTCTAAAATAGTATCTTTCACACTTACATCATCTATTAACACATCATAAATACATTGATTTACATCGCCTTTATTAACTCCAACTCCACTAGAAGCATTTCCTTGAGGATCAATGTCCACCAACAAAACCTTCTTGCCCAAGTATGCAAGGCAGGCACTGAGGTTCACTGATGTAGTAGTCTTACCTACACCACCTTTTTGGTTGGCTATTGCAATAATTCTTCCCACTCTTGCACCTACTTTCATAAAAATAAAAACAACTCTCTACCATTCTATCAAATTTTACAGAAAAATGAATGTTATTATTGTATTAAAAGAAAAACTCTCACAAAATAGTGAGAGTTTAATATAAAAATAAATATAGTATAATTTCTATTTATGATTTCTTCTTAGGAATTCTTACTGTAATTTGATAAAAATCTTCCGTGTCTTCTTCTTCTGTTTTTAAATTGATTCCGCTTTTAGTCACCATACTAAGTGATTGCTTAATTGTATTTAAAGCAATACGCACGTCTTTACTAATCGCTTTTCTTTTAGGCTTTGAAGCATTCTTTTCCTCTTTTACAGGAGGATTAACAATTTCATTCACTTTTTCTTCTAGTTGCTTCACGTTCCATTGCTGTTCAATAGATTCGTTCATTAACTTGATTTGTACTTCTTCATCCTTCACTTGCATGAGGGACCTAGCATGTCTTTCAGATAACCTTTTATCCATTATTGCTTGTTGGATCTCTTTAGGTAATTTTAGCAAGCGCAATTTATTGGCAACGGTAGATTGACCCTTGCCTAACCTTTGAGCTAGCGCCTCTTGCGTTAACTCATGTAGCTTTAATAGTTTCTGATATGCCACAGCTTCTTCTATTGCAGTCAGTTCTTCTCTTTGAAGGTTTTCAATCAATGCAATAGATGCTGTCTCTTTATCACTTAAATTACGTACAATGGCAGGTACCTCTGTCCATTTCAACTTGGACATCGCACGGAAACGGCGTTCACCTGCTATTATTTCATACTTATTATCTTCCATTTTTCGAATGACAATAGGTTGAATTACTCCGTGTGTATGAATTGTACGTGCCAGCTCTTCTATTTTTGCATCATCAAAAACAGTCCTAGGCTGAAACCTATTAGGAACTATCTTCTCTATGGCTACATGTACTACTTCTTCGTTATTAGTCTGCGTAGCCTCAACGACTGGATCTTGTCCTTGCTTTTCAGAACCTCCGAAAAAACGTGAGAAAGGACTTTTCATCTAACTAGCACCACCTTTTAGATACTCTTTACTTATGTTCTCGATAAAGAAAATAATTTAATAATGTTTCACGTGGAACGTTCCTCATTAAATAATAGGAGTCTTATTTGGTATACCTGGTTTTCGAGGGTATCTTTTCGGTGTGCTTTTAATTTTAGAAAAGACATATAACGTTCTCTCACTATTTTCTATCGGTAATAGAAAAGAATACTCCGCACTTTTTTCAGAGCCTAATATATTAATAGCTCTTTGCGCATCATTTAATTCATCTAATGCACTTGCAGCTTTCATTGCTATAAATTTTCCTCCAACTTTTACAAGTGGAATACATAGCTCTGAAAGTACAGAGAGTCTTGCTACCGCTCTAGCGGTAACAAGATCATATTGCTCTCTATAATCCTTATTTTGTCCAAATTCCTCAGCACGAGCATGAACAAAATGTACATCCTTTAAATTTAATTCCTTGCTTAAATGAGTTAAAAATTGAATTCTCTTATTTAAGGAATCAACAATTGTCACTTTAAGATTTGGAAAACAAATTTTCAATGGAATACTTGGAAACCCTGCCCCTGCTCCAACATCACATACAGTAAAGGAACCATTAAAATCCTCATAAAAAGAAGCACTTATAGAATCAAAAAAATGTTTTAAATATACAGATGGTTCATCTGTAATAGCTGTTAAATTCATTTTCTCGTTCCATTCCACAAGTAATTCAAAGTATTTTCTAAATTGTCCTAACTGTACTTCCGTTAGCTCAATTCCCTTTTCAGAGAGGGCTTTTTTAAATTGTTCTTCGTTCATGTTGTTCTCCTCATTGTTTAAGACTATCCAGTAATTTTAGCTATTTTACCTTGCTCAATGTAAATAAGTAGAATAGAAATATCCGCTGGGTTTACTCCTGAAATACGAGATGCTTGTGCAATTGATAGTGGTCTAACTTGCATTAACTTTTGTTTTGCTTCAGTTGCTAGTCCGGAGATTGCATTGTAATCAATTTGATCAGGGATTTTTTTATTCTCCATTTTTTTAAGCTTTTCTACTTGTTGAAGAGATTTTTCTATATAACCTTCGTATTTAACTTGTATTTCAATTTGTTCCTTTTCTTCTTCGTTAAGCTCTACTTCTAGGGGAACAAGCTGTGCAACTAAGTCATAATTCATTTCTGTTCTTTTTAGTAAATCGGAAGCTCGAATACCATCTTTTAGCTCACTTCCACCAGCATTACGAATAACCTCTTGAGTATCCTCATTTGGTTTTATAATAATCGAACGTAAACGTTTAAGTTCTTCTTCAATTCTTTTCTTTTTCTCTAAGAATTTATTATACCGCTCTTCTGGCACTAAGCCAATATTATATCCAATTTCTAACAATCTTAAATCTGCATTGTCATGGCGTAACAATAAGCGATATTCCGCTCTTGAAGTCAATAAACGATAAGGCTCATTAGTACCTTTTGTAACTAAATCATCTATAAGAACTCCAATATAGGCATCCGAGCGGCTAAGTACTCTCTCTTCCTTATTAAATACTCTAAGCGCAGCGTTAATTCCTGCCATTAAACCTTGCGCTGCTGCTTCTTCATATCCGGAAGTTCCATTAATTTGTCCAGCTGTATATAAGTTTTTCACTTTTTTGGTTTCTAGTGTAGGCCATAGCTGCGTTGGTACCATTGCATCATATTCAATTGCATAACCTGCGCGCATCATTTCTGCATTTTCTAACCCTGGAATTGAAGCCAAAAGTCTACGCTGTACGTGCTCCGGAAGACTTGTCGAAAGACCTTGCACATAAACTTCTCTCGTGTTTCGTCCCTCAGGCTCAAGGAAAATTTGATGACGTGGTTTATCATTAAATCTTACAATTTTATCTTCAATGGAAGGACAGTATCTTGGACCTGTTCCTTTAATCATACCAGAATACATTGGAGACAAATGTAAGTTATCGTTAATAATTTGATGTGTTTCTGAGCTCGTATAAGTTAACCAACATGGTAATTGATCCATAATAAATTCAGTAGTTTCAAAGCTGAATGCTCTAGGAACATCATCTCCTGGCTGAATCTCTGTTTTACTATAATCTATTGTTTTACTATTTACACGCGGTGGAGTTCCCGTTTTAAAACGTACTAGATCAAAGCCTAAATCACGAATGCTATCTGCTAGTTTAATGGACGGCTGTTGGTTATTTGGTCCGCTAGAATATTTAAGATCCCCAATAATAATTTCACCGCGTAAAAACGTCCCCGTAGTAATTACAACAGTTTCAGAACGATAAACTGCTCCAACTTGTGTAATTAGACCAACAATTTTTTCATCTTCTACTAGAAGCTCTTCGACAACTGCTTGATGGACTGTAAGATTATCTTGTTCCTCAAGCAGTCTTTTCATCTCATTTTGGTATAGAACCTTATCTGCTTGTGCTCTAAGTGCACGAACAGCTGGCCCCTTTCCTGTATTCAACATTCTCATTTGAATGTGAGTTCTATCTATCACTTTACCCATGGCGCCGCCTAATGCGTCAATTTCACGCACAACAATTCCTTTTGCAGGGCCTCCGATGGATGGATTACATGGCATAAATGCAATCATATCAAGATTTATTGTTAAAACAAGCGTTTTTGCACCCATTTTGGCAGCGGCTAAAGCGGCTTCAACACCGGCATGCCCTGCTCCAACAACAATCACATCGAACTTGCCTGCTTCAAAGTTTGGCATGTTCGTAACTTCCTCTCGTTTTTTATTTTCCTAAACAAAATTGAGCAAATAATTGGTCAATCAAACTTTCTTCAACTGTATCCCCAATTATCTCTCCTAATATTTCCCATGTTCTAGTGACATCTATTTGTATCATGTCTACCGGCACATGATTATGTGCTGCTTCTATAGCATCGGTAATCGTGGATTTAGCTAAATTCAACAAAGCAATATGGCGAGCGTTAGATACATAGGTGATGTCCGATACTTCAATATTTCCTTCAAAGAACAAGGATGATATTGACTCTTCTAGCTCGTCAATTCCCTCTTCTTTTAATAAAGAAGTAGTTACTACTCGCTTGTCACCTGCCAGTTGCTTCACTTCATCATAATTTAGTTTGTTAGGAAGATCTGTCTTATTAATAATGACAATATAATCCATTCCTTTAATAGTCTCGAATATTCTTTTATCCTCGTCGGATAGATGTTCAGCGTTATTTAAAACAAGCAATATTAAATCTGCTTCTTTCAAAACTTGGCGTGATTTTTCTACACCAATCCGTTCCACTATATCCTCTGTTTCTCGAATACCCGCTGTGTCAACCAACTTCAAAGGGACTCCACGTACATTTACATATTCTTCTATAATATCTCTTGTAGTTCCTGCTATTTCTGTAACAATTGCCTTATTTTCTTGAATTAAACTATTTAAAAGAGATGATTTTCCTACATTCGGTCTTCCAACAATAGCAGTGGAAAGACCTTCTCTTAGGATTTTCCCTTGGGAAGAAGTAATTAATAGCTTTTCAATCTCTTCCTTCACCCAGGTTCCTTTTTCAATCATCATAGGAAGCGTCATCTCTTCAACATCGTCATATTCTGGATAATCAATGTTCACCTCAACTTGAGCTAAAGTCTCAAGGAGGGCTTGTCTTAATGTCTTAATAAGCCTTGATAAACGACCGTCCATTTGACCCAAAGCCACATTCATCGCTTTGTCCGTTTTCGCCCTTATTAAATCCATTACTGCTTCAGCTTGTGACAGATCTATTCGTCCATTTAAAAAAGCACGTTTTGTAAACTCACCAGGTTCCGCAAGCCGTGCACCATTTATAAGTATTAACTGGAGGACTCTATTAACTGTAACTAGTCCACCGTGACAATTTATCTCTACTACGTCTTCTCTCGTAAACGTCTTTGGACCTTTCATAAGAGAGATCATGACTTCTTCTACTACATCATTGGTCTTTGGATCGACTAAGTGTCCATAATGAATGGTATGTGAGGGCTGCTCTGCTAAGTTTTTTCCATTTGGCGAACGGAAAACCTTATTTGCTATTGAAATCGCCTCTGTCCCACTAAGTCTAACTATAGCTATTGCTCCTTCTCCTAATGGAGTAGAAATTGCAGCTATTGTATCAAATTCCATCAACGTACACCTCCTTGCACATTTAGTTATCCACATGTGAATAACTAAAACGAACATGACTATCTAACATATAACAATAACATATTTTAACCTAAATCAGAAGCATAGTTACTTTTAATTATGTGAACAAAAATAGCACGCTTCCAAGTAATTATTTGCTAACTCCAGGAAATTATATTATTTTTCTTATTAAAAATATATTTTGCCCAACACGCTTGAGTTTACGCTTCACTGTATACATTTTTAACAAAAATTATAGACGCTCTATGAAATCCAATAAAACATCCCTCCATAATGGTTTCCTTTACGCTTTAAATAAAAGTTTGACTTTATAGTATAGAGCTTTTGCCGAGTTGTATTTAAGAACAAAGCGTGCACTCAAAAGAAGAAAACGGATTTCAGCTTGTAATTAAGCTAAAACCCGTTTTGCTTATTTTATTGATTCTATAACTAAATATCTGTTTGGCTCAGTTCCCACTGAGTAAGTTTCTATATCTACTCTCGAAGATAAAGCATTATGAATAATCTTTCTCTCCGATGAGGACATAGGCTCAAATTCAACTGGTTGCCCTGTACGTACTGCTTTATCTGCCATACGCTCAGCTAATTGTTCTAAAGATTCTTGTCTTCTTTCACGGTAATTACCAACATCTAGCTTTATAAGGATAAATGATTGAGAAAATTTGTTAGCAACTAATTGGGATAGTTTTTCTAAAGCATTTAATGTTTGACCTCGTTTCCCTATTAACAATGCTGCTTTCTCACTATTTAAGTGGAGATAAATAAATTTGCCTTCTCTTTTTTCTGTAATGACTAAATCCTCTATTTCCATTTCCTTAGCGATAGTTTTGATATATTGGATAGTTTCTGCTACCGCTTCTTCGTTACTTGGTGTCTCACTGGATTCTATCATTTCCTTTATGTCTTCTTTTACAGAGGATTCATCCGGAAATGTCTTTTCAGTTATTGACTCTTTTACATGTTCCTCAATAATAACTTCCTTAGAAGGCTCTTCTTTTATTAAAACAGTTACTTCAACAACTGCAGGCTTTGCTCCAAATCCTAAAAAGCCCTTTTTACCTTCTTCCACTACGGTAATTGACACATCTTCTCTCGATACTTCAAGTTTTTTTAGTGCAACGTTTATAGCTTCCTCTTTCGTAGGTGCAGTCTGTGTAATCTGCTTCATTTTTTGGCCCCTCCCGTTTTTGCTTTAACAGGTACTTTCTTTTCTTTGTTCCAAGGTTTATAAATGAATAAATTTTGGATTATAGAAATGATATTACCGATTACCCAATACAATGTTAATGCGGCTGGTAATACGATACCAAATCCCATAATCATAAATGGCATTATATACATCATGATCTTCATTTGAGGGTTGTCCATCGCTGGACCAGTTCTTAACACTATTAATTGCATAATACCAGCTAATACTGCAAGAATAATACTCGGTTCTGCTAAAGCAAAGCCCAAGAAATCTCCCAAATTAATCTCAGGAGTATTATTCATTCGGCTAATTGCGTGGTAGAAACCGATTAAGATTGGCATTTGTATAAAGACTGGTAGACATCCTGCAGCAGGGTTAATCTTTCTATCTTTGTATAAAGCCATCATTTCCTGTTGGAACTTTTGTTGTGTTACAGCATCTTTTGAACTGTATTTTTCTTTCAGCTTTAGCATCTCTGGCTGTATCTCTTGCATTGCTTTAGAGTTTTTTGTTTGCTTGATCATTAATGGTAAGATTACTAATCGAATAATAATCGTAACAGCAATAATCCCCAAACCATACGTTCCTAAAATTCCTTTAAAAAACGTTATGGCTGACACTAATGGCCAAACGATGTATTCATTCCAGAAGCCTTCCGAAGTATTATAGATCGGCTCATTGAATTCCGTACAACCCGCTAGTAAAGCAGTCATTACTATTAATAATAATAGTAAAGGTAATTTTCTTTTCAACCTTCTTCCCCCTATTAATATACATTCTATCTTTCACTATCTTAACACTTCAATGAAAAGACTTCATTAGCTTTTCTTTTTTATAACCTTTGCTACTTTCAAAACATGCTCCAGACTCTTTTTCGTTTCATGAAAATCTAATGTGGCCGCCGAGTTTCGGGCGATAATAATATAGTCTTTGCTTGTATCTACTGAATCATTCAGCTCTAAAAAAGATTGGCGAATATACCGTTTAATACGATTACGAACTACTGCGTTACCAACTTTTTTACTGACAGATAACCCTATACGAAAAAAGTCATGTTCGTTTTCTAGCTTATAAACAACAAATTGTCTGTTCGCAAATGATTTGCCTTTTTTAAAAATTTGCTGGAATTCAGCATTTTTTTTAATACGTTGTTTCTTATTCATCCATTCACCTGCTCCAACTAATCGTTTTGAAAGAAAAAAAAGACCACTGAATTGGTCAGTGGACTTATGATTATGCTGATAATACTTTTCTTCCTTTTGCACGACGTGCTGCTATTACGCGGCGACCGTTCTTAGTACTCATACGTGCGCGGAAACCGTGATTTTTTGCTCTTTTACGGCTATTTGGTTGGAATGTACGTTTCATCTATATGACACCTCCTGAGTGATCATCTTTAAAATGTTCCTTAGACAGTCTCCGATATTATATAAAAACTATACTATATTTGTCAATATTTATTTAGACACCGCAAGTCTAACCTCTCTCTTATTCTTATCCACATTCTTTATAGCTTTTTCCCAAACTCCTGTGAATAACAATTTTCGACAGAAAAATTATCCACATAGCTTATGAACATGTTTTTAACATACTCCTATGCTGTGGACAACTCTCACTGTTAATTATTTTAATATTGTGGATAACTTTAAAATATCTTGTAATCACTACGTTTTTTTGATACGATATCTGTGTTTTACTTTTTCAAACGAAATATGCGATTTTTTATTATCCACAACTGTTAGTAATCTGTGGACAAGTTTTTCCCCATACGTTTATAAAGTTTATCCACAGGCCGTGGATTTGTGTATATAACCTAAATTATACATATAAATATAAAGTAAAATTATTCATTTTCTTTATTGGAAAAAATAATGCTCGTAAATAAGTAAGAGAGAAATTATCTCTTATTAATCTATAGAAAAGGAGTTTATGTTATTGGAACACTTAGAAGAACTTTGGGCTAAGGTTCTCTCTGAAGTTGAAAAGAAAACATCCAAACCAAGCTTTGAAACGTGGTTAAAATCTACTAAGATGCTTTCTTACAAAGGAGAGACTGTGACCATAGCTGCGCCAAATTCCTTTGCAAGGGATTGGCTAGAGAATCATTATGTTCACCTAATTGCTGGTATTCTTACAGAGTTGACTGGCAATGAACTACTTATTTCTTTTGTAGTTCCAAAAGGACAAGACTTTGAAGATTTTGATGTACCAAAGCCAAAAACACCGGTACCTCCAGACAATCAACCTGACTTTTCACCTGGGATGCTTAACTCCAAGAACACCTTTGATACCTTTGTCATTGGTTCCGGCAACCGTTTTGCCCATGCAGCTTCTTTGGCAGTCGCAGAGGCACCAGCAAAAGCATATAATCCTCTTTTTATATATGGAGGGGTAGGATTAGGAAAAACCCACTTAATGCATGCGATTGGACATTATGTTCAAGAACACAATCCGAATGCAAAAGTGGTTTATTTATCTTCTGAAAAGTTTACAAATGAATTTATCAACTCCATTAGAGATAACAAAGCAGTTGATTTCCGTAACAAATACCGAAATGTTGACGTGCTTCTTATAGATGATATTCAATTCCTTGCAGGAAAAGAATCAACTCAGGAAGAATTTTTCCATACTTTTAACGCTTTACATGAAGAATCGAAGCAAATTGTTATTTCAAGTGACCGTCCACCAAAAGAAATACCGACATTAGAGGACCGTTTGCGATCTCGTTTTGAGTGGGGATTAATAACTGATATAGCTCCTCCAGATCTAGAAACGAGAATTGCAATTTTACGTAAAAAAGCCCGCGCGGACGGCTTAGATATTTCCGATGAAGTAATGGCCTACATTGCAAATCAGATAGACTCAAATATACGTGAACTAGAAGGCGCCCTAATACGTGTGGTGGCCTATTCTTCACTTGTCAATAAAGATATAAATATAGATTTAGCTGCTGAAGCATTAAAAGATATATTGCCAAACGCACGTCCAAGAATCATTACTATATTAGATATTCAAAAGGTTGTAGGAGAACATTTCCATATTCGCTTAGAGGATTTTACTGCTAAAAAGCGTACAAAATCTATAGCTTTTCCTCGTCAAGTAGCAATGTATCTCTCTAGAGAATTAACCGACTTCTCTTTACCTAAAATTGGAGAAGAATTTGGGGGAAGAGATCACACAACTGTGATCCATGCTCATGAGAAGATTTCCACAATGCTAAAGGTAGATATGAATTTGCAGGACGATGTAAAGCAAATTAAATCTATCCTCGGAAGATAATCACATTGTGGATAAGTTGTATTTTAGGTGCTATACTTAAGAACAACTTATACACATGGGGATATGTGGCGGATTATAGCGAATTATGTAGTTATCAACATATCCACAGGCCCTATTACTATATCTATTAATCTTTTAATAAATAATAATTATATAAGTGAGGTATAAAAATGAAATTCGATGTAATGAGAGATAGTTTATTGAATGGACTAAATGATGTTATGAAAGCAGTTAGTTCTAAAACAACTATTCCAATATTAACTGGTCTAAAATTAGAAGTAACAAAAGAAGGATTATATATAACTGGTAGTGACTCAGATATTACAATTCAAACTTTCATACCAGTGGAGAAAAACGGAGAACAAATAATAAAAGTAATAGAAATAGGATCTATTGTATTACAAGCTAGAGTATTTAATGAGATTGTACGTAAATTACCTACCAATGATGTTGAAATTGAAGTAACAAATCAATTTCAAACATATATTCGCTCAGGTAAATCAGAATTTAACTTAATTGGTCTAGACGCTAGTGAATATCCTTTGCTTCCACAATTAGAAGAGGAACATCAATTCTTTATTCCGTCTGATTTGTTAAAGTCAATAATTAAAGAAACTGTTTTTGCCGTTTCCACATCTGAGAACCGTCCTGTTTTAACCGGTGTAAACTGGCAGGTTAACGATGGTGAATTACACTGTGTTGCAACAGACAGCCATCGCCTTGCTAAAAGAAAAACAGCTTTAAAAGATTTACCTGAAGAAGCATACAGTGTGGTTATTCCAGGGAAAAGCTTAAATGAACTGAACAAAATTTTAGAAGAAACTTCTTCAGAAGTCGCTATTGTTATGACACAACAACAAATCTTATTTAAAACTGAAGATGTATTGTTCTATTCTAGATTGTTAGAAGGAAATTATCCTGACACATCTCGTTTAATCCCAAGTGAATATAAAACAACCATTGTCGTAAATAGTAAATCATTGTTACAAGCAATTGACCGAGCTTCATTGTTGGCTCGTGAAGAAAGAAACAACGTAGTTCGCTTTTCCACAATCGATCAAAGCTCAGTAGAAGTTTCTTTCAACTCTCCCGAAATAGGTAAAGTTGAAGAAGAAATTCAAGCAGAAACAATTGATGGTGAAGAACTTAAAATATCTTTCAGTGCTAAATATATGATGGATGCTTTAAAGGCAATCGATGGACAAGACGTAAAAATTCTATTCTCAGGCGCAATGAGACCATTTGTATTGAAGTCTGTCCATGACGATTCTATTTTACAACTGATATTACCGGTAAGAACTTACTAAGAAACATGTAAGCACCCTTGTTTGCTCCGATAAGAGAAAACTTTTTTATCTTTAAAAAAACAATATAAGCAGAGATAGTCACTAATTGTGGCTATCTTTTTTACTTATTTACTTTATTAGAGTAAAATGAAGGGATAAAGAAAATGAGAAGAGGTTGGATGATTAGTGGAAGAGATTCGATTTGACTCGGAATATATTACGCTTGGTCAATTACTTAAAATGACAGACGCTATAGATTCAGGTGGAATGGCCAAATGGTTTTTGAGCGAAAATCCAGTATATATAAATGGAGAAGTAGATCAAAGAAGAGGAAGAAAATTAAGAAACAAAGACGTAGTGAATATTCCAGGAGTAGGAAAATTTCTAATGATTGGACCTGAGAACGGAGAGTAATATGTATATTGAACGACTCGAATTAAATGACTTCCGTAACTACGATTCAATCGAGCTGGATTTTTCCTCGAAGATTAATGTTCTTATTGGAGAAAATGCTCAAGGAAAGACGAATTTAATGGAATCCCTTTACGTTTTATCTATGGCAAAATCTCATAGAACTTCCAATGACAAAGAATTGATACGTTGGGAAGCAGAGTATGGTAAAATAAAAGGTGATATTCAAAAAAAATATGGGCGAATCCCTTTGGAATTGATCTTGTCTAAAAAAGGTAAAAAGGCTAAAGTTAATCATTTAGAACAAAGCAGACTCAGTGACTATATTGGTCAATTGAACGTAGTGATGTTTGCTCCAGAAGATTTATTTTTAGTAAAAGGAAGTCCGCTAGTTAGAAGACGATTTTTAGATATGGAAATTGGACAAATATCTCCAAGATATTTACATGATTTGCTTCAATTCCAAAAGATATTGAAACAAAGAAACCATATATTAAAACAAAATCAAGGAAAACCTAAGTTAACGGATGTCATGTTCGACGTATATACAGAACAATATATAGATGCAGCGGTAAAAGTTATCCAAAAAAGATTTCAATTTATGGATTTGCTTCAAAAGTGGGCGGAACCGATACATTTCGGTATTTCTAGAGGGTTAGAAAAACTCACAGTTGTATATGACTCTACTATAGGTATCAAAGCGGATTGGTCTGAAGATGCTATGAAGGCCAGCATGGAAAAGAAGTTATTTGATAGTCAAAAAAGAGAGTTAGATCGGGGAGTTACATTATATGGACCACATCGTGATGACCTCCAATTTTTTGTGAATAACTATGATGTCCAAACATACGGATCACAGGGACAACAACGAACCACGGCTTTATCTCTTAAATTAGCTGAAATCGAATTGATAAAACAGGAGGTAGGTGAAGCTCCTGTTTTATTGCTGGATGACGTATTATCGGAATTAGATGACTACAGACAATCTCATCTATTGACGACTATTCATGGCGATGTTCAAACCTTTGTTACGACTACAAGTGTAGAAGGAATTGCCCATGATACTATTCAACAGGCGAGAATGTTCCACGTGGAGCAAGGAGCAGTTATAAAGTAAAGATTCACCATTATTGAAGTGATGAAAGAGTGGGTGAGCAAGTTGGCAATGGAAGAAAAAGAATTACAACCATCTTATGATGCTGATCAGATACAAGTATTAGAAGGTTTAGAGGCAGTAAGAAAACGTCCAGGGATGTATATAGGTACTACTAGCTCTAAAGGTCTTCACCATCTTGTATGGGAAATTGTTGATAATAGTATTGACGAAGCTCTTGCTGGGTATTGTGATCACATTATAGTGACGATTGAAAAAGAAAATTGGATTCGAGTAGAAGACAATGGCCGTGGTATCCCAGTAGACAATCAAGAAAAAATGGGAAAACCAGCAGTTGAAGTAATCATGACAGTGCTCCATGCCGGCGGTAAATTTGGCGGCGGAGGCTATAAAGTCTCAGGAGGACTTCATGGTGTTGGTGCTTCAGTTGTAAATGCCTTGTCCGAACATACAGAAGTATATGTAAAACGTGATGGAAAAATGCATAGTATTAAATTTGAACGTGGTGCTGTTGTTTCTTCTCTTGAAATCATTGGAGATGCATCAGAAACAGGAACTACTACAAGATTTAAAGCAGACCCAGAGATTTTTACTGAAACTACAGTGTATGAGTATGATATTCTAGCTCACCGTGTAAGAGAATTGGCTTATTTGAACCGAGGATTATCTATTACGATTGCAGATGAAAGAGATGGCCAAGAAAAATCAGTTAAGTATCTATATGAAGGCGGTATTAAGTCTTACGTAGAAGATTTAAATAAATCAAAAGAGCCTATTACGGAAGAAGCAATATTTGTAGAGGGAGAAAAAGATGGAATATCTATAGAAATTGCTATGCAATACAATGGCGGATATTCATCTAATATTCTTTCTTTCGCAAATAATATTAATACGTATGAAGGCGGAACACATGAGTCTGGCTTTAAAACTGCGCTTACACGCGTTATCAATGACTATGCAAGAAAAAATGGATTGCTAAAAGAGGCAGATACTAATTTATCTGGAGATGATGTACGAGAAGGTTTAACAGCTATCGTATCGGTAAAACATCCAGATCCTCAATTTGAAGGCCAAACAAAAACGAAGCTAGGTAACTCAGAGGTAAGTACTATAACAAATAGTTTATTTGCTGAAGGTTTCGATAGATTTTTATTAGAAAATCCTCAAATTGCTCGAAAAATTGTCGACAAGGGGCTGATGGCTGCACGTGCTCGTGTTGCTGCGAAAAAAGCACGTGAGTTAACCCGTCGCAAATCTGCACTAGAGGTTTCAAGTCTACCTGGTAAACTAGCGGACTGTTCTTCCCGAGTTCCAGCTGAAAGTGAATTATATATTGTAGAGGGTGACTCTGCAGGAGGCTCTGCTAAGTCTGGTCGTGATCGACATTTCCAAGCCATTCTACCTTTAAGAGGTAAAATCCTAAATGTAGAAAAAGCTAGATTAGATAGAATCCTAGGTAATGCAGAAATCCGTACAATGATAACAGCGCTTGGTACAGGTATCGGTGAAGAATTTATATTGGAAAAAGCACGTTATCATAAAATTATAATCATGACGGATGCCGATGTAGACGGAGCACACATCCGAACATTATTACTTACATTCTTCTTCCGATTTATGAGACCATTAATTGAAGCAGGTTATGTATATGCTGCACAGCCGCCTCTATACCAAGTGAAACAAGGTAAACATGTGGAGTATTGTTATAATGATGAGCAATTGAAAGAAATTATAGATAGATTGCCGAAAACTTCAAAACCAAATATTCAACGATATAAAGGTCTAGGAGAAATGGATGCTACTCAATTATGGGAAACTACTATGGATCCTGACAATCGTACATTACTTCAGGTAAACCTTGACAATGCGATGGAGGCAGACGAAGTCTTCACACAATTAATGGGGGAAGAAGTAGAGCCAAGACGTCAATTTATTGAAGATAATGCTGTTTATGTGAAAAATTTAGATATTTAAGAATGTGTTTAACTGGAGGTCTTTAGGATGTCAGAAATACCGAATAAAGGTGTCAAAGGGATCAATATTAGTACAGAAATGAGAACATCCTTTCTTGACTATGCGATGAGTGTAATTGTGTCCCGTGCTTTACCAGATGTTCGTGATGGATTAAAGCCCGTACATCGTCGAATTTTATATGGGATGCAAGAGTTAGGAAATACACCAGATAAGCCTCATAAGAAATCTGCTCGTATCGTTGGGGATGTTATGGGGAAATACCATCCTCATGGTGACTCATCTATATACGAAGCAATGGTACGTATGGCACAAGATTTTAGTTATCGTTATATGCTCGTAGATGGTCATGGTAACTTTGGATCCGTAGATGGAGATGGAGCAGCTGCGATGCGTTATACGGAATCCCGTATGTCCAAAATTGCTTTAGAGTTATTGAGAGATATAAATAAAAATACAATTGATTATAAAGATAATTATGATGGACAAGAAAGAGAGCCTGTTGTCTTACCAAGTAGATATCCTAATTTACTAGTAAACGGTGCTTCAGGTATTGCAGTAGGAATGGCTACAAATATTCCTTCTCACAATTTGGGAGAAATTATTAATGGTGTTTTAGCTTTATCTGAAAATCCTGCTATTACTATAGAGGAATTGATGAATATTATTCCTGGTCCTGATTTCCCAACTGGCGGGATTATTTTGGGTCGAAGCGGTATTCGTCGTGCTTATGAAACTGGTAAGGGCTCTATTTTAATCCGAGCAAAAGTGGAAATTGAGCAAAAACCTAGTGGAAAAGAAGTTATCATTGTTAAAGAAATACCTTATCAAGTTAACAAAGCTCGTTTAATAGAGAAAATCGCTGAACTAGTACGCGATAAAAAGATTGATGGAATTACTCATTTGGCCGACGAGTCAGATCGTAATGGTATGCGTATTGTAATTGAGGTACGCAAAGACGCTAACTCTCACGTTTTACTTAACAACTTATATAAACAAACAGCTCTTCAATCCAGCTTTGGTATCAATATGTTAGCTTTAGTAGATAACCAACCTAAAGTACTTAACATTAAAGAAATGCTTTACTATTACTTAGAACATCAAAAAGTGGTTATTCGCCGACGTACACAATTTGAATTGAATAAAGCGGAAGATCGAGCACATATCTTAGAAGGTTTACGTATTGCTTTAGATCATATCGATGAAATTATTAAATTGATCCGTTCATCTCAAACAGGTGAGGAAGCTAAAAGAGGCTTAACTGAACAATTTAATTTATCAGAACGCCAAGCACAAGCTATTCTAGATATGCGTTTACAACGTTTGACAGGATTAGAGCGCGATAAGATTGAGGAAGAATATAAAGCTTTAGTAGAACTAATTGAAGAACTTAAATTCATTTTAGCTAATGAATATCGAGTGATAGAAATTATTCGTGAAGAAATTACTGAAATTAGAGATCGATACTCTGATGATCGTAGAACAGAAATTGTAGCTGGTGGAGTAGAGGTATTTGAGGACGAAGATTTAATACCGGTTGAAAACTCTGTGCTTACTTTAACAAATAAAGGGTATATTAAACGTTTGCCTGCAAATACGTACAAGAGTCAAAAACGTGGTGGTCGTGGAGTTCAAGGAATGGGCACCAATGAAAACGACTTCGTAGAACATTTATTGAATACATCAACTCATGACACAATTCTATTCTTTACAAATAAAGGTAAGGTTTATCGTGCAAGAGGATTTGAGATACCAGAGTATGGACGCACAGCTAAAGGTCTACCACTCATTAATCTATTAGGAATTGAAAAAGACGAGCATGTTACTGCTATGATTCCAATGGCAACGTTTGAGGAAGATAGCTATTTTATCTTCACAACTAAGCATGGTGTAACAAAACGTACACCAGTGTCAGGTTTTGCTCATATTCGTGCTAATGGCTTAATAGCTATCTCTTTACGTGATGAGGACGAACTCATTGCAGTTCGTTTAACAGACGGTAAAAAACAAATTATAATTGGTACACGACAAGGCAAGCTTGTAAGATTTGAAGAAACTGATATTCGTTCTATGGGTCGTACAGCTGGTGGAGTAAGAGGAATTCGCTTGAAGGATGACGATTACGTTGTCGGTATGGAAATTATTGAACCTGGTCAAGAAATCCTAGTAGTAACTGAGAAGGGATATGGAAAACGTACCCCAGAATCAGAATATCGATTACAAACTAGAGGTGGGATGGGTGTGAAAACATGCCAAATCACTGAGAAAAATGGACCTTTATGTGCTGTGAAGGCAGTGGAAGGTTTAGAAGACTTAATGTTAATCACGATAAATGGAATGTTAATCCGTATGGATGTTAATGACATTTCAATTACAGGAAGAAGCACTCAAGGAGTGCGCCTGATGAGATTATCAAATAATGAGTTAATAGCTACCGTTGCTAAAGTTGCAAAAGAAGATGAGGAAGAAGAAACAGACGATGAAATTGTAGAAGAAGTAGCTTCTAACAATGAAGATGATTCTACCTCAATAGAAGAATAATTACTAAATCACCCTTAAACTTAGTTTAAGGGTGATTTTTTTACATATACAAAATTGAAAAAAATTTAGTATAATTAAGGAAAATAAAAGAAAAGCAGGGTATAAAATGGAATATACTTTACAAAATTTAGATGAAATTAGAATTGGTAGTATCGTTGCCGAAGATCTGTTTGTGAACACTAAATACCCAATTATGCGTAAAGATACAAGGCTGACAAGAGAGCATTTAGAAGTACTAAGAGCCTTCAACGTTACTAAAGTACCTGTGTCAATTGAAAATATCTTTAATAGGTCAGAAGAAGAAATTCTAGAACTTAATAACAAGGAACGTGTTATTGTAGAAAAAAATAATTCTCTACCCCTTAATAAAACTAACTTTAAAACGTTATATAATGAATCTGTAAGTAACTTCTATAAAGAATTTTCTTCCTGGGAAGCTGGAGTGAAGGTGGATGTTGCAAAGTTAAGGCATATAGTAATGCCTTTAATAGATAGAGCGATGCAAGAAAAACAAATATTTTCTCTTCTAAATAGTTATTCATCCATTGATAAATACATAGCACATCATTCGTTGGCAGTGGGGATGCTATCTGGAGCAATTGCCAGGAAACTTCAATACACTTCTGGACAAATCAATCAAATAGCTACCGCAGGCCTTTTAGCTGATGTAGGAATGGCTAAGATTGATCAGAAGATTAGAGAAAAGAAGACTCCTCTTACAGAAAATGAATTCTCAGAAATTAAAAAACATACTATTTTTAGCTTTCAAGCTATCAAAGATAGTCCGCTGTTAAAGCCAGAGACAAAATTAGGAATCTTCCAACACCATGAACGTCTAGACGGTAGTGGTTATCCTAAGGGAGAAAAAATGGAAAATATCTCTTTGGTTGCTCAAATAATTGCAGTCGCAGATGTATACCATGCAATGACCTCTGAGAGAATATATCGAGCAAGAGCCTCTTCTTTTAAAGTATTGGAAATGATTAAGGAAGAAGAGTTTGGAAAATACAATATTGAAGCAGTTAATGCACTCATCTCTCTTGTATGCGATTTACCAATATCCACTCGAGTGAGATTATCAGATGGAGAGCTAGGAGAGATTATCTTTATCCATAGAGATTCTCCGATGAGACCTATGATACGATTGTCTGAAACTGGCCAAATCTTAGACTTAGCAGCTAAACGATCGTTACATATAGAAAGTATAATTGATTAATAATCTTTTTAGAGTTATCTATGTGTAAGTATAGAAGTAATACTTTGAGAACCAGAAAGACTTACCAAGCATTATAAAAGTAGTCGATAATTATATAGATTCATTAGGAAACATGACTAAAAACTTAAAACTATTTAAAGAATATCTCTTTCTTAAAATAGTTTTAAGTTTTATTTGATTAAAGTGTTGACTTATCTTTGAAACCTTGATAATATAGAGAAGTCGTCAAAACAAGACGAAAAAAACACATGAACATTGAAAACTGAACATGCAAAACGTTAAGACATAAAGCATCAAACAACTTCGGTTGTATTGACGCAAAACAATTTTTGACATCATTTAATGATGATGCCAGCAAAACAAAATGAGCTTTTTAAGTTCTCTATTATGGAGAGTTTGATCCTGGCTCAGGACGAACGCTG
>NZ_JBNNVC010000006.1:0-137219 GCF_050280345.1 Psychrobacillus sp. NPDC093200
AGGGCTATTTGTCATGCATAAAATAGTATATCATAAGATTAATAATAATTTTAGAGAAAAATATTGACATCCTATTAGCTGGTTTAGCAAAATATAGCCATCATTTCGGGTGTCTATTTTTATGTCTAAACCATTAAGTTGATTCCAGGTATGTATTGTGAAATGTTACACTTCAACTAACGGGGCAGTTTAGTTGAAGATGATATAATTAAGGAGACAAATGTAATTGGAGTGGAACGAATACAGAATGGATAAAATAAAACGCTATTTAACAGAGCGGAAAAAATCATATTTTTTAAATGCTACATTTTTTGTTTTAATATTTATTATTGTTATTTTTATATTTGGACCTCCGAGGTATTATGTTGTACCAATTTTATCCATGATAATAGGTAACGGTAGTGTGGAGTTTGTCGGATATAAGCTTTGGAAAAAAGATAAATTTTGAATTTATCTTTTTTGAACTAACGACGTGCTTTAGCAAAATATGACCATCATTTCGATGGCCTATTTTTTTGTTCATAACATTAAGTTGATCTCAGATATGTATTGTGAAATGTTACACTTAAACTAAAGCTTCAGTTTAGTTAAACAAAGACTAATTTAAAGAAGAGAGAATAAGTATACAGAGATATACAACTGGGGGGAGAAAAATTGAAGAAAAACGATAGAGGCACTTTATATTTTAATATGTCCATTGGTACACTAGGACTTCTCATTATTATTGTAGGATTATTCAAATATGTTCAAACCGTTGATGGGGATTCTTCATTTGCATTGTTAGGTTTTCCTTTAACAATGATTTACTTAAATTATCTTGAAGGGAAAGCTGGTATAAGTAAAAAAATATTATGGATTAAATCTATCATAGCGATTTCTTTACTGTTTATAATCTACATCTTCTTATTTAGCTAACGGGCGCTTTACTTCAAGAAGGAGTATGTTGAACTAACCCAGCAGGTAATGTAAGAAGGATTGCAGGAAATCATGTGCAATAAATAGAAATACTTACTTAACAAACTATGTAAGGAGATAATACTTTGAACATTTTAACTTTGATTCTAAGTTATTTAATTGGTTCAATCTCATTTGCTTTAGTAATCGGTAAAATATTTTATAAAAAAGATATTCGTGATTACGGTAGTGGTAATCTTGGTGCAACTAATGCTTATAGAGTTTTAGGCATAAAAGCAGGAGTAATTGTTGCAATTGCTGATATATTAAAAGGTACATTTGCTTGTTTACTTCCCCTAATACTTGGTTCTACAGTTAACCCTATTGTATCTGGTTTATTAGCCATATTAGGACACATATTTTCTGTTTTTGCTAGTTTTAAAGGTGGAAAGGCTGTTGCTACAGCAACTGGAGTTTTCTTGTTTTTGACTCCATCAGGTGTTTTTGTTGGTTTTGTTGTGTTTGTGTTAACTTTGCTATTTACTAAGTATGTATCACTAAGTTCAATGTTGGCTAGTATAGCATTATTCATTTACAGTCTTATATTTGAAGATAAAGTTATGATAGCACTTTCTCTACTAATAAGCTTATCAATAATCATTCTGCACAGACAAAATATAAAGAGAATTGTAAATGGAACAGAAAACAAAATAGTTGAAAATTAGTGTTTACTTGTTAAGCTAAAGGGCGTTTTAATTTAATATTCGCTTTCCAAAATTAATGTAATTACATAAGATTTTAAAGTTAATACCATAACATTGGGTTACCAACTATAATGTCACTAGACATTTTGAAACAATACGCCAATGATTTGCTAGAAGCTTGTCTAAATAGTCATCTATACTATTCTCCTAATGTATTGGTTCGTAATTTATTATTCATGAATAAATCCACACTACTACTCCCTTACCGCACTCCATGATTGGAGTGGCAGGCGGCGACTCGGGTGGGATCAGTGAGACAGATAAGACATCACTAACGACGCGCAAGCGGCGGTGATGGCTTATCGCTCACCCCACCGAAAGCGTTCGACTAAAGCGGAAATCTACCATTTATTGTTCATACATATCATATAAAATGTAGTGGATTGATTCTAATAATCATGTAATTTGTTCATGAATAAATCCACACTACTTCTCCCTTTACTTCACACTCCATGATTGGAGCGGCAGGCGGCGACTCGGGTGGGATCAGTGAGAAAGATAAGACATCACAGACGATGCGCAAGCAGCGGTGATGGCTTATCGCTCACCCCACCGAAAGCGTCCGACTAAAGAGGAAATCTACCATTTATTGTTCATACATATCATATAAAATGTAGTGGATCGATTCTCATAATCATGTAATTTATTCATGAATAAATTCACACTACTTCTCCCTTTACTTCACACTCCATGATTGGAGCGGCAGTCGGCGACTCGGGTGGGATCAGTAAGACAGATAAGCCATCACAGACGACGCGCAAGCGGCGGTGATGGCTTATCGCTCACCCCACCGAAAGCGTTCGACTAAAGCGGAAATCTACCATTTATTGTTCATACATATCATATAAAATGTAGTGGATTGATTCTAATAATCATGTAATTTGTTCATGAATAAATCCACACTATTTCTCCCTTTACTTCACACTCCATGATTGGAGCGGCAGGCGGCGACTCGGGTGGGATCAGTGAGAAAGATAAGACATCACAGACGATGCGCAAGCAGCGGTGATGGCTTATCGCTCACCCCACCGAAAGCGTCCGACTAAAGCGGAAATCTACCATCTTACAAATCAATTGGAGTTGCATCATATATATCTGCTAGTGCTTTTAATTTCTCAATTCCCTTCACTTCTACATGTTTGTCAATAGTAAGCATCATGATTGCATCACCACCGACCTCAGAACGTCCAACCTGCATAGTTGCAATGTTGATACCTTCCTCTGCAAGCAGCATACCTACACGTCCAATTGCACCAGGCTGGTCTTTATGACGGATAAACAATAAATACCCAGCAGGCACAACATCTACGATGAAATCATCTACACGAACGATACGTCCACCAAGTCCATTTAATAATGTACCAGAAACTTTTCTTGACCCTGTAGCAGTTTTCACTTCTACAGTAATGAGACTAGTAAATCCTTTTGATTTTGGAGTTTTTAATTCATTTACTGTTATTCCTAGACGATCCGCAAGGAACTTAGCGTTTACGTCATTAACAGATTCACCTAGTTTGCTTTTCAACAGACCTTTTACCGCATTGCGGGATAATGGTCGCGCATCAAAATTAGCGAGCTCTCCAGCATAAGTAATATTTATTTCTTCTGGAGGGCCTTCAGTTAAGTCGCTGAGAAATGAGCCCAACTGTTCAGTAAGATTGAAGTATGGCTCAATTTTTGCTAATACGTCTTTCGGTACAGAGGACAAGTTAACTGGATTTTTGACTATTCCTTCTGTTAAAAAGCTTACTACATCATATGACACGTCTATTGCTACAATTTCTTGTGCTTCTACTGTACTCGCCCCTAAGTGAGGAGTAGCGATGACCTGCGGCAATGTTAAAAGTTTATGTTCTACGAATGGTTCTTCTTCAAACACATCTAGTGCTGCTCCGGCAACCTTGCCTGACAAGATTGCATCGTATAAAGCCTCTTCATCAATAATTCCTCCACGAGCACAGTTGATGATTTGTACACCATCTTTCATTTTTGCAAATGCATCTTTATTAATGAGATGGCGTGTTTCTTTTAGTAATGGAGTATGTATGGTGATAAAATCAGCCGCTTTAATTACATCCTCAACCGTACCAAATTGCACACCTAGCTTTTCTGCTTTTTCGGGAGTTAAGAAAGGGTCATAAGCAATTACATTCATACGTTGACCTTTCGCACGAACCGCAACCTCTTGACCGATTCTACCAAATCCAACGACACCTAATGTTTTGTTCTTTACCTCTACCCCAATATAAGTTTTACGATCCCATTTCTTATTTTTCAATGAATGGAATGCTTGTGGAATCTTACGGGCAAGAGACATTAACATTGCAATAGTATGCTCAGCTGCAGAGTTTGTGTTGCCATCTGGTGCATTAACTACAATAATTCCGCGCTCAGTTGCTGAAGGTAGATCAATATTGTCTACACCCACCCCTGCGCGACCAATAATTTTTAAATTTGTTGCTTTTTCGATGATTTCACGGGTAACCTGAGTTTGACTACGTACAAGCAACGCATCGAATTCACCAATTTTTTCTGCTAGTTGATCGGGAGTTAAGTCTGTATCTACTACTATATTAAAGCCATCTGCTTCTCTTAATGGAAAAATACCATCCTCACTAAGTGGGTCACTGATTAAAATATTGTATGCCATGATCTTCTTCTCCTTTATCTTTGAAATGATTAAGTCTTTTATTGAGCCAAATAGACTTGCTGTGCTGCCGCTGTACCTTTTCCAAGCTCGATATTCTTACCTAGTTTCTTAAGAGCTACCTCAATTGCACTAATGATTTGTAACTGGTCTGCTGGAGAGCAATATCCCATATGCCCAATACGGAAAATTTTGCCGGTTAAATGCTGCTGACCTCCTGCTATAGAAATAGCAAATTCTTTTTTCAGAATCTTACGGAACTCCTCTGCATCAAAATCTTCCGGTTGAACCGCAGTAACTGTTGGAGAAGCATCTTCATCTGAAGTCAATAAAGGTATGTCTAATGCTTTGAAAGCAGCGCGTGTCATATCCTTCATTAGTGCATGTCGAGAATATACATTGTTTAGCCCCTCTGCTTCTAATAAACTTAAAACTTGCTCCAGCCCAAATAACAATGACAAAGCAGGTGTAAACGGTGTAGTATCTTTCAATAAATTATCTCTATATTTTTTTAGACTTAAATAAAATCTAGGTTGGTCGTTTTCTTCAATGACTTTCCAAGCTTTTTCGCTAGCAGCTACAAAGGTTAATCCTGCTGGAAGCATGAATGCCTTTTGAGAACCAGTTACCATTACATCGATTCCCCACTCATCCATTTTTGTTTCTACTCCTGCCACACAAGAAACTCCATCTACCACTATTAATGCATCTGAAACCTCTTGAACTGCTAAAGCTAGCTTATCAATTGGATTTAATACTCCAGTAGATGTCTCGCAATAAGTTGAAAAGACTACTTTTATTTCTGGATGCCCTGCTAGAAAAGCCTTTATTTCTTCAGGGTTTAATGCCTTTCCCCACTCAACATTCAATACGTGAACTTTAATGTTAAACGCTTCGCATATTTTAGTGAAACGATCTCCAAAGGAACCTGTTACGACAACAAGCACTTCCTCTCCTGGCTTCACGACATTTACAACTGCCGTTTCTAGTCCAGCTGTTCCACTCCCTGCAATAATGGCGACTTCTTGAGTCGTGCCAAAAACTTTTTTCAAGCCTGGAGCAATTTTCTTAAGCATATCCGAGGTTTCCTTGCCCCGGTGACCAATCATTGATTGGTTCATGGCTCTTTGCACACTTGGTGGAATTGGACTAGGTCCTGGAATACGTAAAATGGTTTGATCTTGAAGCATAATTTTTCTCCTCCTTATTTTAAAAAACAAAAAAGCTCTTCGTCCCCTACATAAAATGTAAGGGGCGAAGAGCTAAAAAACTCACGCGGTACCACCCAAATTTACTGCAAACGTTCTGCAGCCTCTTAGTTCATATGCTTAACGCGCATTCACGGATGAGCCTACTTTCTTCAGTTCACCAATTCAAGAGTGCTACTCCACATACGAAATCACTGATTTGCACCAACCATCAGCTCTCTGTAGATTTACAAAATGCAAAGCTTATCTCTGTCAAAATCGTTTAACGCTTATTGAATTAAACCTATCATACTTAGGTTATTTTCAGTTGTCAATATAGTTTGAAAACTTGGAAACGCTATCATTTTTTTACAACGCTTATAAACCTTGATATAAAGCTATTTTCAAAAATAAAAAAATATTTAATCATTCGTATTTATAATATTTTTTATGTTGTAATTTTGACGTTATTAGTAAAACGCAACCAAAACACGAACTATATTAAGTTGAAAAAATTAATCATACATATTATGAGTGATTATTTTAAAGAAATTAAGCCTTACATATTGACGTATAAGTTTAAAATTTGTACACTGTATAAAATCATTTGTTTTTTCCATAAATACAAACAAACATAAAAGTAAGGATTTGATGAGATGATCGTAAGTAAATTTGGAGGCACTTCAGTAGCTAGCGCAGAACAAATTAAAAAGGTCGCTAGCATCATAAAAGCTGATTCCAAAAGAAAATATGTAGTGGTTTCTGCTCCTGGCAAACGTTTCGAACAAGATCTGAAGGTGACAGACTTATTGATTAACCTTGCCTACGCAGCTTTAAATGGAGAAAATACAGAGCAATGCCTACACGCTGTAATAGACCGGTATAAGGAAATTGCGTTAGGGCTGAACTTAGAATTGCTCATTTGTGATGTGATTGAGAAGGATTTGCAATCCAGGCTTTCTATGGATTATTCAAATAAGGAATTATTTGTGGACTCTATTAAAGCCAGTGGAGAGGACAATAATGCCAAGCTAATTTCTACTTATTTCACTAGTATCGGGATCCCAGCAAGATATATGTGTCCTAAATCAGCAGGATTGGTGATTAATGACTTTCCAGAACGGGCGATTGCCTTGCCCGAGGCTTACGAAAATCTCCAAAATAACTTACAAAATACAGCAGAAGTAATTGTTTTTCCTGGATTTTTTGGCTTCACGAAGGATGGATTGCTCCGTACATTTGAAAGAGGGGGTTCAGATATAACCGGATCAATTTTAGCTGCATCCGTAAAAGCGGAACTTTATGAGAATTTCACAGACGTAGATTCTGTTTTTTGCGCCAACCCGAAGGTAGTGAACTGTCCAGTTGAAATCGAGGAAATTACATATCGGGAAATGCGCGAGCTTTCTTATGCGGGATTCTCTGTGTTTCATGACGAGGCATTAATGCCTGTTTATAAGGCTAAAATTCCCGTTTGCATTAAGAATACGAACAATCCATCGGCACCTGGTACGAAAATTGTTTCTTCCCGAAAAGTTAATCGTCGCCCGATTACTGGAATTTCCGCAGACAGTGGATTTTCTATTCTATATGTAAGTAAATATTTGATGAACCGGGAAATTGGTTTTGGGCGTAAGCTACTACAAATTTTAGAGGAAGAGCATATTTCCTATGAGCATACTCCTTCTGGGTTAGATGATATATCGGTTATCTTCCGAAGCCACCAACTGACACCTGAAAAAGAAAATAGAATCATAAAAAGGGTTACGGAGGAGCTGCATGCAGAGGATGCTCACTTCCGTCACGAGTTTTCCATGATTGTAATAGTTGGAGAAGGAATGAACAATAGTACAGGACTTGCTGCTAGAGCTGCTACTGCAATCGCTAGGACTGGTGCTAATATCGAAATGATCAATCAAGGATCATCGGAGGTCAGCCTTTCCTTTGGCGTTCATCAAAGCAATGAAAACAAAATTCTTCAAGAGTTATATCAGGAATTTTTTGCATCTGTAACAATAGGATAATTATTAAAATGACATCCGGTGAGCGTAGACAAAGTCTTAGTTTCAACATTGTCTACGCTTAAGCTTTGCTTTTAAATAAAGGTGTTCAAATAATTAATCCTTACAAATCTTCCTTGTATACAATTCCCTCTTCCAAATATATTTTAAGAAGCGTCATGGCCTCTCCCCATCCCACCGCACAGTTAATGCATGCTTTTATATCCTTGTCTGAATTGGAATAGCCCACTTCTTTCAACATAATAAGTGTTCCTTTTTGATACGGTTCTAATTTAAATTCCACGGTCGTGACCAACTCGCCCGGAGACCACTGGAAAACAAAGGATTCGTCCCTAACAGCTCTCAAAATTCTACCGCCATCCTCTAGTTCCAGCTTTTCCTGACCAAATCCATCCCATTTTAAGCGAATTTCCCCCGTGCCGTCTTGCTCCATATGAAGAGAAGTTTGATTGGTGAACCAAGCGTTCCAACCTTCTGCAGTTGAAAGAGTTTTATATACTTTATCTATACTTGCTTTGATATACGTTTGATGGTTAATTTCTGGCATCGCTTCTTCTCCTATAATGATTGTAATTGGGCAAGACCAACATGCTTTTCGTAGGAAATAATGGTCATTTTTTCGTTGAGAACCTTTTGTTTACCATTTCGAACATAGCCCATCTTTTCATATAAATAACAATTTCTTTCTTCTTGAAGAATTGTATCAAGCTCCCAGCTGTTCACCTCTGGATAAATCATTTCTAGACGTTCCATCACGTTCTGAGCCAGCCCTCTTCCCTGATAACTATCTAAAATATTAATCATATGTAATCGCATGATATTTGGCGCTGTTTTGTACACATGTACACTACCAGCTAATTTACCAGCCTCTAAAATCTTATAAAATGTCCCTTGAAGTAGGCGCTCATTGAATCTTTCAAAGCTTTGCAATGCAGGGGTTGTTTGATGATCCTCATATTTTGTATAAAGTGGTAAGAAAACTTGTTTTTGAAGTTCATATAGTTCTTCAGCATCTTCCATCTTTGCTTTTCTCAAGGAAATTTTCGATTCAATTATTTCAAAGACATTTTCTAATATGTGATAAGCGATAAACTCTCCTCGGTTAACCATTTCTCTAATTTCCTCTATAGTTGCCCATTTGGCATCTGCCACTTCCTCGTATTGAAGCATTAAATCCTCTATCTTCACGTTCTTTCTTATTAGGTAATTGTCATCAAAGCCTCTAGGAAATTTGACCGTAAATAAAATATCTGCCTGCTCCAAATCTATATCAATTCCTAGCTCTTCCTTTGTTTCTCGCACTGCTGCAATTTCAGTAGTTTCTCCTGTCAAAACTGAGCCTGCAGCTGCGCAATCCCACATATTCGGCCATCCCTTTTTCCATGGCTGACGTTTTTGAATCAAAAGCTGATCTTCATCATTCATAATCCAAACATGGACTACTTCATGAAATGTACCCTCCTCCATTTCTTCACCTCGAATATGAGTCATCCCTGTTCTCTCTCTAAAATTATTTAGCATGTCCCAAACTTCCATATTCCCACCAACCTTGTTATAGTTTAGAATAGTTTATCACAATTTTGTTGACCATCAATAACAAATATGATATATTATAGGTTGTTAACAATTTAGGTAGGACATAAAAGAGAAATCTGGCATTCTACTAACGTGTTTTTGAACATACTTATTCACACTGGAGCGACTATAGGGTCGCAAGGACGTAAAAGCAGGAAGGGTTTACGTTGCTTAGGTTAGAAGACAACCAGTGGAACAATTTACCGCGGCATTGAAAGCTTAAGTCTTTCATGGAAATTATTCCCCGAACATTCGGGATGAAATTTAAAAATTCAAAGATTATGTTTTACCTCATACAAAATCAAGGGCTGGTCTCCAATGGAGACCAGCCCTTGTCCAATTTATCGGAAAATGAAAAAGAGAGAGCGAAAAGCCCTCTCCTTCTCTTACATATTAGTGAAGGCTTATCTTCCTCGCTCTTACCACTATATAACAAGTACCCTTCAACTTAATTATTTTTCGCTTGTCTTTTATAATATTCCTTGAACGTAAGCAGATATATGAACCCACTAAGCAGTGCCAGTACTGCTAGTATAACAAACGTCCAAGTGAAACCGATCCAAGTAACAAGTGGTAAAACAAGCGGGGCAATTGTTCTGCCTATTGTGTATCGTAAGCTAGCTGCCGCAAAGTATTGACCCCGCATATCCTCTGGTGCAAGCTTTGATACAAAGCTTTCCTGCAATCCTACTGTAGCTAGTTCTCCTAATGTAAACACAGCCATAGCAAACAGGAAAACCCAGAAGTTCGCAGTCATTGGGAAGATGAGCATAGCAATAGCATATAAGAGCGACGAAAAAAAGAATACCTTGTGTTCTGGATATTTCGTCATCCAACGAGTTACAAACACCGTGAAAATGACTACTAATAAGCCGTTTTCAGATAACAGAATACCGAAAGAACCTTCTCCAGTAATTGTCCATTCCCTGCCAAATAAATTACCAAGAACCTGGACATCAATGGCATCCTTCATATAAACAGGAATAAGCATATCTAGCTGCATATACGTCTGCGCTAGCAAAATCCCAGCTATTATAAATAGGAAAAACACTTTGTCCTTTACTATCAATCCGTATGCCTTCACTTGGTTGAGCACTACTTGAACCCAGCCGTTTCCGCCACTTTCTTTTAACTGTTGTTTTAACTCATCTGGTAATGTTTCCTCCGTCAGAAAACGTAATGCTAAGCCTACTAAACAGAAGAGAATACCTGATACTAAAAGCAATAAGAAGCGATGATTAAAGAATAGGACTGCCCCTACTATCGGTCCAATTACGACAGATATATTAATAGATGTATAGAATACGGAAAAAACCGTACTGCGATCCTTTTCTGGCACAACATCAGCAACAATTGCTTGACTTGCCGGGTGATAAAATGAACCACACATACCTGCGATAGTGAAGGCTACGAAGCTAAGTGTCGGTGATTCATACCAAGGTGAATTGGCGAAGGCAAATAAAATAAAAGCAAAACCTTCTGCGGTTGCAGAAAAAAATAACATCGTCCTTCTACCAAATCGGTCCGCACAATAACCACCGATTAAATTAGCACCAACGGAAAATATTTGGGATATGACAAGTAGCAATCCTGCCATACTTGCCCCAAACTCATCCGCAAAGTATATAGCTAAAAACGGAAAGACCATCCAAAAGCTTAAATTACTAAAAAATTCACCAAATAAACGAACCTGTAAACTACGATTCCAATCTCTAATTCTCATGATGTTTACCTCTCAAATTATAAATTAAACGCTATCTCCCATATTATTTCGACATACGGAATAGATTTTTATATAGTTCTATAGTATTTTAAAAAATATAGCAGACTATATTCTATTATGTTTGATCTGATTTTATTAGGAAGAAAGAACTCGGCAAAAATAAAAAAGTCATAAACCCTAGGATGGGTTTACGACTTTTGACTGTAACCAATTAGTCTCTGTATGTAACGGCAGTTCCAGTTGCCACACACATCATCATGCCCTCACGGATTGTTTCAAAATCAAGATCTACACCAATTACAGCATTAGCTCCAAACTTGCTAGCAAGGGTCTTCATGTCCTCTATTGCAATTTCACGACCTTGGGATAATTTATTTTCATAGGCAGAGCTTCTACCTCCAACAATATCTGTAACTGAGGCAAAGAGATCTCGTACGACATTTGCTCCCATAATGGCCTCTCCAGACACTATGCCATGATACGTTTCAATTGTTTTTCCTTCAATAGTAGGCGTTGTAGTGACTAACATAAATACTCCTCCAATACATGTTGTTATTTTTATCATACAGCATTATTGGAGGAGAAGCATTGATTATTCTGAATCTATTATATTTTCTTTCTAGTAGGGATCATATTAAATAATATATTCAATACGATAGCTGTGAAGCTTCCTGCCACAATTCCGTTACTCGTCAAAATTTGCACACTGTCAGGTAAGGACACAAATAAGTCAGGTACTACCGTAACTCCTAAGCCGATACCTATTGAACATGCAATAATCATTGCATTATCAGGTGATTCTGAGTCTGCAATAATAGTACTTAGCATCTTAATTCCTTGAGAAACAATCATACCAAACATGGCAATCATAGCCCCTCCTAATACTGCCTCTGGAATAATGGTAGTAAGGGAAGAAATCTTAGGTATAAATCCTAGGAATATTAGCATCCCACCCGCAATGTAAATAATTTTACGTGTTTTAACACCAGAGATTTGCATAAGCCCAACATTTTGTGAAAATGTAGTATATGGAAACGAGTTAAAGATACCGCCTAGTAAAACAGCAATTCCTTCAGCACGATACCCTTTAGTTAAGTCTTCCTTTTGAATTTTTTTATTTAGCATATCCCCTAGAGCAAAATATACCCCAGTTGACTCTACTAATGAAACAATAGCTACTAATGTCATGGTAATAATAGGAGACCACTCAAAAGTCGGCATCCCAAAATATAATGGCTGGATCATATGGAACACATCAGCTTCTTTTACCGCAGTAAAGTCTAAAATACCCATAAAATAAGCAGCAACTGTTCCTCCAATAATACCTATTAATATAGAAATAGCTTTTATAAAACCAGTAGAGAAACGGTATAACAATACAATAAATATTAATGTACCAAATGATAATAGAACGTTTTGAATGGAACCGAAATCCTCTGCCCCATCGCCACCACCCATGTTGTTAATAGCTACAGGGATTAGGGTGATTCCTATAATAGTTACTACTGAACCAGTTACTACTGGTGGGAAGAACCTAACTAGCTTACCAAAAAAGCCGCTGATTAAAATAACAACTATTCCGGAAACAATAATAGCACCATAAATAGAAGATATTCCGTATTCTCCTCCAATTGCAATCATTGGTCCTACTGCAGTAAATGTACATCCTAGCACGACTGGCAAACCAATACCGAAAAATCGATTGCTCATAACTTGCAAAATGGTCGCGACACCAGACATTAGAATGTCAATGGCAACTAAATATGTTAATTCCTCTGAACTAAGACCAAGAGCTCCCCCTACGATTAGCGGAACAATTACTGCTCCGGCATACATAGCAAGCACATGCTGTAATCCAAGTGTAGTATTTTTAAATATATTATTCATATGTAGGTGTTCCTTCTAGAAATTCTACAGTCCCATTTTCCAAGGATTTAATGATAGCAAGAGATTCTACGCGAATACCTTTTTCACGTATTAGTTTTCCTCCTGGTTGGAATCCTTTTTCAATCACAATTCCAACACCAGCTGTAGTTGCTCCAGCCTGATCAATAATCTCAAGCAATCCGAGAACTGCTTGTCCATTAGCAAGGAAGTCATCGATGATTAACACAACGTCACCCTCTTGAAGAAAATCCTTAGATACCGAAATATCGCTTGTCACATTTTTAGTAAAGGAATGAACTTTAGAAGTAAGCAAATTTCCGGAAAGGGTCACAGACTTACTTTTCCTTGCAAATACAACAGAAACACCAAGCTCTAAACCTGCAAACATAGAAGGAGCAATCCCTGAAGATTCAATCGTTAAAATTTTTGTTATTCCAGCTTCTGCAAAGCGATCTGCTATCTCTTCTCCTATAGCTTTAATAATTACAGGATCAATCTGATGATTTAAAAATGCATCCACCTTTAAAACATCTTTCGATAAAACCTTACCTTCTTCTACAATTTTATCCTTTAATAATTTCAATGGAATTCCTTCTTTCCTTATATTTGGGATACAAAAAAACTCGAATGACAAAGCTCCATCCTTACGAGTGGAGCAATGTCATTCGAGTTATTAATCGAATAATAAAAGAAATGGTTACACTATTGTGTCCCAATTCCTTTATCCATTGTCACTCATAGTCGACTTGTTTACGGTAAGTCGGTAGAAACTTGCAGGCCATATTCCTGAGATTATACGAGTAGGTACTATTTGAATGCTCTCATTATAGCACGGAAAAATTCTTTTACAATAATATAAAAAAGTTCTATCATTCTTAAAATTCTGTTCATATATTTCAATTGTTACATGTATTGTTACAGGTGCCAGGCACCTGTAACAATTAAAGGCAATTTAAAAACACATGAATAGGTCATGTGTTTTGGTTGGTTTCTAATGGAATGAAGATTTTAATGTTTTGAAGGCTTCTATAAAGTAAGCGGGGTTCTCTTTAATATTGTAGGAAAAGACGCCTTGATTGGTATGCAAATATAAGATTCCCCCTCCAAATGAAAAGGGCTTGTGGGATATGTCGTGAACATTTTGGAATTTAAATTGATGCTGAGCAGAGACAATCTCCCTACCGTCCATTTGCAACGTAAAGCTAGATTCTATATGCTGCATCTGAAAATAGAAATCAATTTCTCGCTTAACTTCAATATAAATAATGGAGTACTCACTCAAAAACGTCACCTCCTTTAGCACATACTAGTGTATCATGTTTTTATATCATCATTAAACAATAAGGAGTCTATATATTGATCAAAGCCGTGATTTTTGATTTAGATGGTACTATGTTGAATAGAGATGTGTCATTAAAAAGATTTATTTCTTGGCAATACGACGAACTATACACCCATTTTGACCATATTCAAAAGGAAGATTTCTGTACTCGTTTTATAGAATTAGATAATCGAGGTTATAATTGGAAAGATTTCGTCTATGCATCTCTAATTCAAGAATTTAATATTCAGAGCATCTCCCAACAAGAATTATTAAATCATTACATAACTAACTTCCATACATATTGTGTACCCTTTCCCAATCTAATATCCATGCTAGAGCAATTAAAAAAACTGTCCCTATCGCTCGGAATAATCAGCAATGGAAAGGGACAGTTTCAAATGAATAATATTTTTTCTTTAAAAATCAATACTTATTTTGATACTATATTAATTTCTGAATGGGAGAAAATGAAAAAACCCGATCCACGTATTTTTGAAAAGGCACTTAGGCAGCTTAGTGTTAAAGCAGAAGAAGCTGTATATATAGGCGATCACCCTGCGAACGACATAATTGCTGCGAAAACAGTCGGACTCAAAACAATTTGGAAAAGGGATGAATACTGGCCCGCTCCTTCTGCCGATTATGTGATAGAAGATTTAGCTGAAGTTCCTCTTCTTATAAACAAGTTTAAATAAGTTTGCTGAATTCCGCAGTCTGATTTTCGAGTTTTTCAGATGCAGTAGAAATATCCTTGAACTCGTCTAATGCAGTTCGTATCTCCTGTTGGCTTTTTTCTATAACTGTCTGCGAGTAGCTATTGCTCGCAGTTACCTTATCGACCTGCTTCGCTATTCCTTCAATATTTTCTCTTACTTCTACGATGGAAGCCTCAACTCTTCCAGCTAGCTTACGAACCTCTTGAGCCACTACATTAAAACCACGTCCATGCTCTCCAGCTCTTGCTGCCTCAATTGCTGCATTTAATGCTAAAAGATTAGTTTGTGCAGCAATCTCCCTAATGGTCTGAACTATTCCTTTAATCGAATCGGCCTGTTTTTGCAGATTATCTAATGTAGTGGTGTTTTCCTTAGAACCAGCAGCTATTTCATCTATTCTTTCCAGAAGGTTTTCACTTCTTTTAATACCTACTTCTGCTCGGTTGCTCAAATTCTCAGACATATGCTTCAGCTCTTCTGTAACACCCATTAAAATTTGATGGCGCTCCGTTACGTTAGTAGCTACTTTGGTGACGCCAAGCACCTTGCCATTACTACCAAAAATAGGCATATAAGAAGCTTCTAGAAACACACTGTTACCATGCTTGTCTTTTCTTTCTACCTTATTAAAAAATGACTTACCTGCAAACAGATCCTTCCAAAGCATTTCATACGACGGACTGTTCACAAAGCTTGGAAAGCAGAATTCTCGGTGATGCATCCCCATAACTTCACTTACTGTATACTTAAGTTCTTTTGCAAAATTCTCATTTACAAATGCCACTCTTCGATCCATATCAAAACGAATAATTGCCAAGTTTTTTTCCAAAGCTTCCACTACGGTCATGTCATTAACTTCTTCTGTTTGTAAGTAACTCATTTCTCTTCCCCCACGCCTAGTCTAATTAGGTGTATATTTTTCAGGATCCAGCACTGTTTCTTTTCCTAATACTAGTTTAGCTAGTTCCGAACCAACGAATGGTCCAGCCGTTAAACCAGAAGCCCCTAAACCGTTTGCAAAATAAATACCGTCCTGCCCTTTCAATTTACCAAATACAGGTAAAAAGTCAGGTGTATACGGACGAAAACCAACTCTTACTTCCTTTATTTTCTCATCTTTTAGGCTTTTTGCAATACTAAATGCATTTTCTAGCAGTTCTTTTTTACCTTTTTCTGTTACGCTAATATCATAGTCAGTATGCTCTTCATAAGTAGAGCCTGCTACCACTTGTCCATTTTCGAAGGCTAGCATATATTGATTGGTTGGAGGCAGAACTACCGGCCATTCTCCAGTAGACAAATTCTCTAGTTGGAAATGCATTATTTGCGCCTTTTGAAAGGTCACATTTAGATCTAAACCTAATGCAGAGGGAATCTCATTTCCCCAGGCACCAGTGGTGAGTATAATTGCTTCTGCATTTATGGCCATCTCGTCTATAAATAACTTATTGTCCTTCCATACAGCATCGCCATACACGACCTCTGCTCCTAGTTTTTTTGCAGCACTAGTTAAAGCATCTCTCATTGCCATACCATCTACTCGAGCTGCTCCTTCCACATAAAGTGAATGGTAATCCTCTGAGATGATAGGTAATTTTTCTTTCGTTTCTACCGGAGATAGGATTTTCAACTCCCCAATTTCAGGTGCATCTATTCTTTTCTCCATAGCTCTTTCTAACATTTTTTGCAGTTTTTTTTCATCATTTTGTAGAGCAATAGCTCCTACTTGTTTATAACCTGTCGCAGTTTCACCTAGTTCCTCTAACTCTATCACTAGCTGTTTATAATATTTAGCGCCATTTTTCACAAGCTCGTACCATTTTTTATTTCTTCTCTGAGAAATCCATGGACATATAATTCCTGCTGCGGCTGCTGAGGCTTGACCTTTGTCCTGACGATCAACCAAAGTTACTTTCACACCGTATTTTGCAAGATGATAGGCGGTGGAAGCGCCAAGGATTCCACCACCCACAACTACGTAAGAAGACATCTATTACTCAACTCCACTATCTATAATTGAAAACTTAACTTCCTCACAATTAATTTCTGCCATTGCTCCATATGGTATAACAAATTTAGGTTCTGTATGGCCAAAGTTTAAATTATATAAAATCGGCAAATCATTTAATTCAAGCTCATTCATAATGGTAATAATGGATTCTTTGTATTCTTCATAATACTTTTCGTGCTGAGGCTTTGCAAAAATAATACCTTTTACTTCTTGCAGTATCCCTTGGGTTCCATAATTTCGAAGCCAGAATTCGATATTAGATGGAAGAGGTAAATCCTCAGAGGTCTCAAAAAATAGTATAGAATCCTTGAAATAAGATTTATCTGGCCAAAGCGAAGTGCCTTTCGCAAACTCCAACACTTCAATACAGCCACCGATTAGTCTGCCATTTACAATACCTTTACCCTGCAGCAATTCGTAGCCTTTTTCATCTTCATTCATTTCACGGCTTGTATACTTATTTTCAATAGCCCATTCCAATCGTTGACTAGTCCACAATGGTGACGGTTTAATTTCTCCAATCACTTCATTAGAGAATAGCGTCTTTTTCAAAGATTCTATGGTGTATTCATGCATCTCTACATTCTCTGCAAAATCAGTCAGAATAGCTGGCCCATAAAAAGAAGAAATCCCTGCCTTATGACAAAATAAATGGGTCACAGTAACATCGGAATATCCAATAAAAACTTTAGGGTTTTCCCGGATTACATCAAAATCTATGTAAGGTAGCAATCTTATGCTATCACTACCTCCAATATTCGATACAATTCCTTTTATCGATGCATCCTTAAATGCATTCATCAAATCCTCTGCACGTGCCTGTGGACTTTCATATAAATAGTCTGACCCCTTCAAACTATTTGGCATAGCTACTACTTCTAAGCCAAATACCTTTTCTAATCTTTCTACACCTTGCTCATATCTCCATCTTAAATCAGGTTCTCCTGCTCCACCCCACGATAGACTAATGGTTGCAATCTTATCTCCCGGTTGAAGCATTTTCGGCTTTATCAACATAATTATATCCCCCTTTCCTTCATTATAATTCAAACACCATCATTTGGATGCCTATTCTTTTAGCTAAATGGGTATAAGAATATAAAAGAATTTAAATAGGCGGTGAAGGGTATGAAATATAGAGGTCGTACACGGAGTTCAAACGTAGAGGACCGTCGTGGAATGAGTGGCGGAAAAGCAATAGCTGGCATTGGCGGTGGTTTCGGATTAATTATAGTACTATTAGTTACGCTACTCGGAGGAAATCCCGATGAGCTGTTAGGAAATTTAGGCGGTAACGAAACAACTACCAGCTCAGTTCCTTATGAGGAAACTGAAGAGGAAAAAGAGCTTGTTGAATTTGTTTCGGTTGTATTAGCAGACACAGAAAAGGTATGGACGAAAATCTTTCAAGAAAATGGACTCAAATATGAGGAACCAACACTTGTTTTATATACGAATAGTGTAAATTCTGCCTGTGGAACAGCTGGTGCTTCTGTAGGTCCGTTTTATTGTCCAGGTGATCAAAAGCTTTACATAGACTTAAGCTTCTACAAGGAGCTTCAAACGCAGTTCAATGCACCAGGAGATTTTGCAATGGCATACGTTATAGCACATGAGGTTGGACACCATGTTCAAACCCTTCTAGGTAAAAGCAATGAGCTATCCTCCCTTAGACAAGAGTTAAGTGAAGAGGAATACAATCAATATTCTGTTCGCTTCGAGCTGCAGGCTGATTATTACTCAGGGGTTTGGGCAAAGCATGCTCAAGGAATGGAATTACTAGAAGAGGGCGATTTAGAGGAAGCACTTACTGCAGCTAGTGCCGTTGGAGATGACACTATTCAAAAAAGAGCTCGTGGCTATGTGGTACCTGAAAGCTTCACCCATGGAACATCAGAACAGCGGAAGAAATGGTTCTATAAAGGCTTTGAAAATGGAACAATTAAAGGTGGAGACACATTTAGTGTTAAAACTCCATAAATAAAATTCAAGTGCGTTTTCCCCAAGTAAGTAAATGGAGAAAAGATAAAGGTAACGTACCTTTCTTTTCTTCATTTGACTTCAGAGGGTAGGTTCATATATGAAAGCCTCATTTGAGTCTTTAAAATATTATGACCTTACTGTTTCTACATCAACTTCTGGTAATTGCTTTAAAATATGCTAAGTTAAAACCGCTCATCACTTGTAGCAACTCTTCTATTGTTACGCCTTTAGCTGTTGATATATTAATATTAATATGACCAGAGCATAATCTTAGGTTAGCACATATAGCCCCTCTCTTAATGGAAGGCAGTGATTCTATGTAAGCATCTCCATCAAATAAGTGTACTGTAATAAAGGACTGTCCTGATATCGAGAAAATACCTATTTCTCTAACACCTCCCCATTCCACAAGTTGCTTACTAGCAATCGCTGAAGAAAAATCATAAAATCCTTCCTCATTTACAACGACTAGTTTTTTCCCTACGATTAGTTGCTTGATAATAAAGCCCAAGCAAAAGCCAAAAAATATTGTCCCTATACCACCAATTCCCATAAGGACTAACTTTTGAAAATTATCCTCTTCGAAGCTTGTAGTAAGAAGGAATACACAAGCCACAACCATCAGAATTCCCATCAAAACAAACATTAACTGCTTTCTTTTACTTTGATAAACAACAAAATCTTTAATACGAGCACTCCCCTTTCAAACTATCTAATTAACCATATTGGTTATCTCATTCAACTTACCCAAAATATACAATATGAACATTTTACATAAAATGAATATACCAGTCATGTTGACCACTTAACTTCCTCAAACTTATAATAGAACAAATCACAACTGGAAGAAGGCTAAAAAATGATGATACCTTTTACGAAAATGCATGGCTGTGGAAATGATTACATTTATATCAATTGCTTTGAAAATAAAATAGAAAATCCCGAAGCATTAAGCAAGGATATTTCCAATCGTCATTTTGGCATAGGCGGAGATGGAATTGTTTTAATATGCCCTTCTGATGTGGCAGATGCAAAAATGCGGATGTTCAATATAGATGGCAGTGAAGGGAAAATGTGCGGAAATGCCATCCGTTGTGTAGCGAAATATGTGTATGACAACGACATCGTACGAAAAGAAACTCTTCATATAGAAACATTGAGCGGATTGAAAAAAATTGAATTACATATAGAGAATGGGAAAATGAAGACTGCTACTGTAGATATGGGGCAGGCCATATTAGAACCTTTCAATATCCCTATAGTAGTCAAGGACCAGACTATGCAGGTTAATTATCCAATCACCATCGAAGATCATACGTATTCTATAACTCCAGTATCTATGGGCAATCCCCATGGTGTAATATTCAGTGACGACATTCACCTACTAGACCTCCCAACTATTGGACCAAAATTTGAACATCATCCTATGTTTCCAGAGGGTGTGAATACTGAGTTTATTCAAATCGAGAATCGAAATGTTATACAAATGCGAGTTTGGGAGCGCGGAAGTGGAGAAACTTTGGCATGCGGAACAGGAGCTTGTGCAGCAGTGGTTGCTTCTGTGTTAAATGTATATTGCGATAAAAATACTGATATCCTTGTCAAACTAACAGGCGGAGAACTGATTATTCGTTATACAGATGACACTGTATACATGACCGGTCCAGCTACTACTGTATTCACCGGTCTTATTGACTGGTCGAAATAATGAATAAGACCTATTAGATGTACTCGGCAAAAAGGTTTGGTAGCATGATTTTTCCGTCTTTTATATTTTTACTGAAAATACTGTCAATTGTAATGATAATGGTAATCCCTTGTAATACACTTGTAACATTCAACTGATACTATATGTTTAGACTAAATAGCAGGGGGATAGTGTATTTGAAGAAAATATTAGGATCACTTATCATTACAATAGTACTATTGGTCAGTGGAGTAAATGTTGCTTTCGCAGCAACAACTCACACAGTAAAAAAAGGAGAAACATTATACAAAATTTCTAAGACATATAAAGTTTCTATTAAAAACTTAAAAACATGGAATAACTTAACTACAGACGATATTAAGCCAAACCAGAAACTATCAATAACTCCTACATCTAAAGAAAAATCCAAAACACCTTCTAGAACTAATACTAGTGACAAAGTAGTAAAGGAATTCACGGTTTCAGCAAGTGCATTTACTGCCAAGTGTAATGGTTGTACAGGAATAACTAGCTCTGGTATCAATCTTAAGAAGAACCCAGACGTTAAAGTCATAGCTGTTGACCCAGATGTAATTCCGATTGGAACTAAAGTTCACGTGGAGGGCTATGGTTACGCTGTAGCAGGCGATACCGGAGCAGCCATTAAAGGGAATAAAATCGACGTATTTTTCTCGACTACAAGTGAAGCTTATAAATGGGGCCGTAAAAACGTAACAATAAAAATATTAGAATAGTTAATGTAGCCAGCTTCTCACAATAGAAGCTGGCTTTTCTATTTATCCAATTCAATTAATAGGTACGCCCTCTCATATTAAGTTGTTATACTTAAAAAGAGTTTCATTATAATCCAGGAGAAGGTGCCTAATATGAATAGTAAAGATATAGGAAAGAAAATAAAAAGTGTTCGCTCAAAGAAAAAAATGACTCAACAAGTTTTAGCTGATTTAGCTGGGATTACTAAGAGTCATATATCAAAAATTGAAAACGGCTTAACGACCCCAACTCTAGTAACCCTTTCTAACATAGCAAAAGCCCTTGATAGCCCTACTTCTTGGTTTATCGAGCAAGAGGAACATGGGGAATTATCTATTGTTCGAAAAGACAAACGTGAAGCAATAGATGAGAAGAATGAGATCGGATATGAATATGAATTACTTGCCAACAAAAAAAATATGAGCATAATCAGCCCAACTATCGTAACTGTTTTACCAGGAGCCGAAAACATAGAACCCTATATACATGAAAACGATGAATTTATCTTCATCCTTACAGGCTCCATCCATCTACTTTACGATGGAACAAAGTACGAGATGACAGCTGGTGACTCAGCATATTTCTCTGGGAAAAAGCCTCATATTTTTCTTTCCAACAGTAAAAGCCATACAACAGTCTTAACAGTTTACGTTGAAAACCAATGAAATAAATTATTATAAAAATTCAGAACAAATAGCATATTAACTTTACAAAAGATATATATTATTATACATTGAGTATAATGCCATTCAACTTTGTTGAATGGAAGTATATTGAAAGGGGAGTTTTATATGACTAGTTCTAGAATAAGGGGTTTTTATCAATTAATGTTAGAAGAAAGGTTAGAAATCGTTATACATAATAAGGGGTTAACAGATGAGGAAACAAATATACTCACTGGTAATAAAGCATTTCCTATGGCGTTAGCTGATTCTATGGTTGAAAATGTTATCGGTCAATTTAGTATTCCCTTGGGAGTAGCAGCTAATTTCAAAATAAATGGAAACGACGTTTTTGTCCCAATGGCTACAGAAGAGCCTTCTGTAATAGCTGCTGCAAGTAACGCTGCTCGAGCTGCTTATGATTTAGGAGGGTTCTTTACTTCTTCCACTGGAACTATCATGCGGGGACAAATTCAAGTACTGGATATATTAGATCCACACGGAGCTAAAGCCAGAATCTATGAAAATAAAGAAGAAATACTAGCTAACTGTAATCTGCAAGATCCAACATTAGTAAAATTAGGAGGCGGAGCAAAGGATTTAGAGGTTCATCTTATAAATACAGTAAGAGAAACTATGCTTGTAATACATTTAATCGTAGACACTAAAGATGCCATGGGAGCCAATGCGGTTAACACAATGGCTGAGGCTGTCTCTCCCCTAATAGAAAAAATTACAGGAGGACGTGTCGTATTAAAAATAATTACTAACCTTGCGGATAAACGTTTAATTAGAGCAAGAGGTGTGTTCTCTGCAGAGTCTCTTGGAGGACCTGAAGTAGTGAAAAACATTGTAAGCGCTTACGAATTTGCTGATGCTGATCCTTATAGAGCCGCAACACATAATAAAGGGATAATGAATGGAATCACCTCTGTCGTTCTAGCAACTGGCAACGATACTAGAGCAGTCGAAGCTGGCGCTCATTCTTATGCTGCCAGATCTGGAAGATATCGTTCTTTAACAACATGGGAGATGAATGAGGAAGGAAATTTAGTAGGTTCTATAGAACTTCCCATGGCAGTTGGAATAATTGGTGGTGCTACAAAAACACATCCAGTAGCTAAAGCTGCTTTAAAAATAATGAATGTAACATCAGCTGTTGAACTGGCCGGTATCATAGCTTCTGTTGGTTTAGCGGAAAATGCAGCCAGTTTAAGAGCTTTATCAGCAGAAGGAATTCAAACTGGTCATATGCGCCTTCATGCTAAAAACCTAGCCGTAATGGCAGGAGCAAGAAAAGAAAATATTGATTTAATAGTTCAAAAAGCCGTTAGTGAAAAAGATTTACGCTACGATCGTATCTTGCAAATAACTGAAGAAATTCAAAAGGAGGGTTAGAATGGACAATAAAAATAAGGCTAGTTTAGTAGATGAGCACATAAATGTGAAATTCGTTGAGATATTAGGGGATACCATCTCAGGTAAACAACTCATTTTTTCTATTATTCTTAGTGTTTTTGTTAGTCTAGGTGGATATAAATTAGGACAATATATTTTCCCTAAATTTGCTGAAGCTCAAATGGTCAACTCTTACTCTCTTTTGTTAGGCATCGCAGGTACTGTCACAATATTAATCGTTAATTCTGCCGTATTTAGACCTAAGCGTATTCTTGTGGAGGATGAGGTATCTTCTGAAAATTTAAGAGAAGTTTTTCAAGACCTTCAACTGGATTATGAAGAAGAATTGCGTTTAATAGAACAAGATCCTGTTACTAAAAAGGAATTGGAAGAGCTCGGAGTTCTCTCTAATTTTAACAATGCTCACAGGGAGGATCACAAATGAGTATTTATTTAGTTGCACTTTTATTTGCCTTACTTGGAGCAATTGTATTTTCCGTAATTGGTTTAATATCTGGGACTGATGAAACGGCAATTATGGTCCCTATTACATTGCTTGTAATTCTTTTAGGTGCCCCTCCCGAGGGTGTGTTTGCGTTCTTTATGGCAGCAGTTTTATCCAAACATCTCACACACGCAGTTCCCACTGCTTTAATGGGAATTCCAGGTGATACAACAGCCGTACCGTTAATAGATCATGCGAATACTTTAAGACGTATGGGTATGCCTCATATCGCTTTACGTAAAATGATTTCTGGCGGTATCATCGGTGCCTTTATCGCATTACCTACTGCTGTTTTGCTTGGACAATTTTTGGGTCAATTTGCCGACTTCTTTAAATCTTCTTCTGGCCTAATTTTTACAATAGCCGCTTTCTTGATTGCCTATTTTTCAAAGGGTAAATGGGCCAGTGTTTTATTAATCATACCTTTTGCATTTTTTATCAAGAGTTTAGATACATTAAGTTTTTCCATATTAGATAAGCATCTATCGATTACTTTTTTCTTAGGGATTGCGATTGGCCCTATGTTATCTGATATTTTAATAGCAGCATCTTCTAGTGCTCGAAAAAGTCTTCAAAGAGATAAAGCCAATGAATATCATTTAGCACCAGAAACAAAGTCCTGGAAAGGTTATTTTCCAAATCCATTTAAAATACTTACAGGACGACAGACCATATTTACTTCTATCACCACATTTTTATCGTCATTAACATTTGTATTTAGCCCTGTTGGAATGACATCGTTAATGGGAGAAATAGTCGGATCTCGAACGAAGGGTGCCTACAAAAAATCAACTACAAGTCTGACAGTTATGAATGGGGTAACCGAATCTACTTATATCGCAGAAGCTATTATTCCTTTAATAGCATTTGGTATTCCATTAAGTCCAGTGGCATTAGGACCAGCTTCTCCGTTATTCAATGCACCACCAGTGTTTACAGTAGAGCCTATTAATAACTTGCATACCTATTTAACTTCATGGGAATTTTTTATTTTTGGTCTAATAGGAATTACTGTTGCTTCTTTAATCGCTTATCCATTTTCTATGAATTATGCGCGTAAAGCATCTGTATTAGTTTTAAAATATGTTAGTCAAGAAGCGATTGTTGCTATGTTTATTGGGCTGGCATGTCTACTAGCTTATCATGAAGCACAACTCTTAGGAATTGTACTAACATTAACTGTTGCTACTGTTGGTGGTCTATTAAATCGTATTTTAGGTATTGGTGCTGGAGTACAATTTATGGTATTTTACGCTTCTAGCTGGATTATACTTCAACTGTTTGGTTTCTAATTACAAATGCCCATCCAACTTCACATGGAGTTGGATGGGCATTTTATGAACTAATTAAGGTTGATTTTTGATTTGAGTTAATTTTTAACGAATTTCTTAAGATTCCTTATTAAACCAAAGTTCATCTTTGTCATCAACATCACCATTATAATTAATGAGAATCTCATCACCGGCTTTAATATCCGTAAAAGCAAAGAAGTCAAATGTGTGATTTCTAAAATTAATCTCATATGTAGCATTAGGTTCATACGAATGGTTGAATAGCATTCCATAGCCTAAAAGAATGGCAGATTTACCTATCCCATACTCAAAAGCGTAATCACCTATTATAGTTTGCTCAATGTATTGATGCTGTTCGTTTGGATAGGCAATGACAGGTGCTTCATGTAAAAGCTCTCCTTTTTTGATATCGCGCGTAGCAAATACCCCTCTATTGAATTCTCCATTACTTAATGGAGATGTTTTTACTTCTATCATGTTGTTCTCCTTCTCATCTTTAAAAATTTCTATTTAACTGTAACATTAATTTGAACAATGGGCTCCTTTTATTTATAAAAAGCCAAACTACTCCCTCTCTAACAATTCGTCTATCCCCTTAATAATTGCTTCAAAATAAGCTGAAGGATGAGGTACAAAGCTTTCTTTTCCTACAGTTCTTATGTAGGAACTACTATTACCTTGATCATCAAATTTTACTCCTTCAACTTTTATTTCGTCTTCTCTTCCCCTCCATAGGTCTGCAAAAGTACGAAATTCTGTCCGGACAATTCCTGCTACTTCCTCCAATTGAGGGTTGAACTCATCTAAAGATGGAAAACTTCTATAAACAAAAGTATGAGCAAATTCCCTATCAATTAGCTTATCTGAAATGATGGTGTAACCAATAACTCCTATAGAATTGAGTTGATGAAAAGGAACTTTAATACCTAGCTCCTCCTCCACTTCCCGTATGCCATCCTCCACTGTTTCATTGGATAGGATATGACCGGCTGCTGTAATATCCAATAGGCTGGGATAATCTTTTTTAGCATCACTTCGAAGTTGCAAATATATGTAATTCTCACCATGGTCACTCCCTATAAACCAACAGTGAAATGTCTCATGCCAATGCCCCAGCTTATGTATTTCCTCTCGTGTTGCTACTCCCAAGAATTTTTTATCCTCATCAAATATCTTCAAAAGTTCATCTTCCATGTAAACACTTCCTTATATTAAATACACTTTTTTCTTCTAAATAGACTCTCTACTGAGTATATATAAATAATGCAGTCATGGAAAATTCGAAGAAAATAGGTGATTTTTATGAGAAAGCTTTTATTGCTCTTCTGTGTATCGTTGCTAATAAGCGCTCTAACGTTTCCAACGTTGAGTATTGCTGCTTCAGACCACAAGGTGGTAGAAAAACATATAAATAGATTATTAGAACGAAAAAAGGTGACTGCTCCAACTCCAGCACCTGCTCCAAGCTCTAAAGCTAACGTTTACCTAACCTTTGATGATGGTCCTAACAAATTCACGACTACCCATAACAGTATATTAAAGAAATATAATGTCAATGGAACATTCTTTTTTTTAGGAAAGCATATGAAAGACAATGAGGCAATTGTGAAGGCGGTTGCTAGCGATGGGCACTATATTGGAACACATAGTATGACCCACGATAAAGAAAAGGTATATAAAAATGCTCAAGCATTTATTGATGAGATTAATAGCGGTGTAAGTCTCATTGATCAGATGACTGGACACAGCTCTAAGCTTATACGTGTACCTTATGGCAGTAAGCCACATCTAACTACTCCTATGAAAGAAAAATTGAAACAACAGCATTATAAACTATGGGATTGGGATGTAGACTCTAACGATTGGAGATACAAGGATGAGGAATTTAAAGAAATAATAACAAATGTTCAAACAGAAGTGGAGAAGGCATATAATTCTGGAGATCAAGACATTATAGTACTACTACATGATCGAAGCCAGACGACAAAGGCACTTCCATCCATTATTGAATGGCTCCAGAAGGAAGGCTATACGCTGAAAACCTATCAGGAGGACCAGCATATCGTACAGAATTTCTTTCGCGATAAAACTTTATGAAACTTAAGTAAATAAGGATTTTATGTCTTTTTAACTTTTATAAAAACACATAATAAACGAAACGGGACCGTCAGTATTTTTATTTAAAATTCTTTCGGTCCTAATTTTAATGAGTAGGTATCTTATATATTAATAGCCATAAGGACGGTTGAATGGTGGGTTGTAGTATGGATAACGATAGTATGGTGGGTATGGTGGATAAATTGGAAAGAACGGGAATATAGGGAAAAACGGATATTGATAACGTGGACGTCGTCTTCTGCGGCGTCTCCCATAACTGTCATAACCGTATTCATAGTCATTATCATATCGATCGTAATTAAATTGTGTCATTATTTTTTTCCTCCTTTTGATCTCGGTTTAGGTTATGCTATGTTAGGATTGACCGTATGTGCATTCGCCCACATTTAACAATGCTAAACTTCAATTTTACTACAAGTAGAATTATAAAAAAAAGACACCTAAATCCAATTAGGTGTCTTTTATGAATTAACTTATAAATAGAAAATTACATTTTAAAGAATCAAGTTATTTATCTACTTACTTACTAAATTTACTTCTTAAACTCTATAGTTGGTTCCTTTATCATTCTCCTTCCTTGTATCAAATTATGTCCATACGCATTCCAATATAAATTCAATTACTATAAAAATAGACCATTGAAAAATAATGGTCATGTTTAACTAAAGCATCTTTGTTTAATAAGTGAAATTAGTTTATAGCACGATTCATATTGGGCTTTTATTAACAAACTTTGATAGATAAGTTAGCTGTAAATACTATCGAATTGAGCCCGAAAATTCAATCTGTTTACTATTTAATTTATTAACCCATTCACTATCATCCCAAATATTAGGGTTATCAATTGTTAGATTTTCTCCACGTACCATGAAATCATAACTATCTTTTGCATCCGTATACCAATCAACAATGACTAATTTGCCGTTTACATTGCGTACGAGAAATTCAGTGGGCTCACCATAACTACCTACAGTATTTTTAATTTCCGCAGGCAATTTTAAATAGAGAAAACCCCCATCTGCGTCATCAGTATACTCCACTTCCCAATCCACTCCCCGAGTTCCAATATCAACACTCTTCACCGAATCTTCAGTAAGTTTATTCGTTGAATACATGTCAAATTGGTATTGAATTTTCTTTTGCGTATACTGTTTCAGGTTTTCATTATCAATAAATGCACCCAATTCAATATCCGAGCCGTTCCATACCGCTTTATAATAGTCAGTCAGCAATCTCTTACACATTTCATATGCCTCTTCAGAATCCAGAATAGATAGTTCCTCTTCATTTTTAGCTACATATTCCGAGGAATCCTGTAATATACGTTCTGCTTCAATAAAATCTGGATTTTCCATAATTTCTGGTGCTGCATATGTTAGATATAAATAGAGGTCTTTATTTGGAACTGATGTAGTTGCTTTTAATATATGATTAGTCTCTTTCGAAAATATAAAACGATCATGGTCATCTATATCAGAAGAACCAACTTTAAAACCATCATAATTATTAAATAACTTATAGAAATAATTTTTATCTACTTTCTTAAACAAGATCATTTCTACTTTATTTTGATAAATATAGAATCTCATATTATCTTCGTAAACCATGACGTAATCAGACCCACTTCCGTCCTCATGTTCTTTAGTATAATTTTCCCCAAAGATTTTAATAACCTGTGATTGTGGATCACCTAATGTGATTCCCTGTAGATAAAGCATACCTTGTTCATTGGAGATTGCGGGCTTTGACAACCCAATATGTTGTTCAGCTGTAGAAGGAACATTTTCAGTCCGTACTTCGTTTAATACAAAAATCATCAATGACATGGTTAGAATAGTGGCTATTACTACATACCTCCATTTATTTTTTACTGAACTTGAATTGTTTTCAATCGCACTTTCTACATTTTGTATGACACGTTTCTTACTTTCCGTTAAATTTTTTATTTTTGGAGGAATAAAGTCATTCATTTAAAAACACCTCCCATTCAATTTCTTTCAGTTGCCTTCTTAATAGTTCTCTGCCACGACTTAGGCGAGTTTTTACTGTACTTTCTGGGAGAGATAAAACATGCGCCATTTCTGAAATGGACCATTCATTAAAATAAAAATGAATGAGAACCTCCCGATGTTTTAAAGGCAAACTAAGGATGGCGTCTCCAATTATTGCTTGCTCATCTTTTCTAACTAGTTCATCCTTGCTCTCTTTACCTTCTTGTGGAAAAAATTTATTTTGAAGCAGAATTTTTTTATACGCCCAACTCTTCAAATAATCCTTGCTTTTGTTAACAGTCATTTTTGTTAGATAAGCCTTCATTTCACCGCGTTCTTCATAATTATTCTGTTGATGATAAAACTTAATGAATATTTCTTGTACAATATCTTCTGCCGCTTGAAGATCCTTCACGTATCCATAAGCTAAGCGTATTAATGGCTCTGTATATTGAAGCATTAACTCTCTTAAATCATTTATCGACAAACAGACTGCAACTCCTTTCTCTATATTAAACGACTCCCAGACCACTAAAGTTTGTTTTTTCTAAAAAAACTGATTATTATTCATTTAGGGTAAACACAAAAGTAAATTCTAAGTTTCACTTAAGATAAATTCCGTGTATCACGTTACAACATAAAGAAAAAAGAACGAATTTCCTCTTTGGAAATTCGTTCTTTTTAAACTAATTCACGTAACCATTTCGTGTTGAGTGTAACTGCATGCATATATATGCTGTTGATTTCGCTATCTTATTCATTTCTATACATTAACAGCGTAGTATGTTGTTATTTATTTGTAGTTATATCATTCTACCATTTTTCAACAATCAGCATTGTTTGATTCAAAGTTATTGAGCAATGCTCGCACTTCATCAGTTGACTTTGTGCTCATCAATTGATTTCTTAATTCACTTGCCCCTCGGAATCCTTTGACATATATTTTGAAGAAGCGATGCAGAGCTGTGATTGAACGTGGCAATTCTGCTGAATATTGGTCTTGAAGATCCAGTTGCAATCTTAGAAGATCAAGGTATTCCGAAGTACTATGTTCTTTCGGCTCTTTTTCGAAAGCAAAAGGATTTTTGAAAATACCACGCCCAATCATAACCCCATCAACCCCATATTGTTCAACGAGCTTAAGGCCAGTTTGTCGGTCAGGAATGTCTCCATTGATTGTTAATAGCGTATTTGGTGCCACTCGGTCACGTAATTTTTTGATTTCTGGAATCAGCTCCCAATGCGCATCTACTTGGCTCATTTCCTTTCTTGTACGCAGATGGATAGAAAGATTAGCTATGTCTTGTTTCAATATATGTGTTAGCCAATCCTGCCACTCTTCTACCTCCGTGTAACCAATCCTTGTCTTCACACTAACCGGCAAACCTCCCGCTTTTGCTGCTTGTATAATTTCTGCAGCGACATCCGGGCGTAAGATAAGGCCACTTCCCTTCCCTCTAGATGCCACATTTGGTACTGGGCAGCCCATATTAATATCTACGCCTTTAAAGCCTAGCTCGGCCATACCAATACTCATTTGTCGGAAATGTTCCGGCTTATCTCCCCATATATGTGCAACCATTGGCTGTTCGTCCTCTGTAAAAATCAATCGTCCACGAACACTTTTCTGTCCCTCTGGATGACAATAGCTCTCCGTGTTTGTAAACTCTGTAAAAAACACATCCGGTCTACCAGCTTTACTTACTACATGTCGAAAAACAACATCCGTCACATCTTCCATTGGTGCTAGTACAAAAAATGGTCGCGGTAAATCACGCCAAAAATTATCATTCATATTGAAATTCAAATCCTCTCATTATGCATTACGGGATAAAATACTTCTACTTTTTTAACATATATCTCATGTTAAATCAATTAAATTTTAGTTTATAATAGTTAACCAAACTAACCCTTACATTGTGCGTAATGAATGTGGCAATTCAAGGGATGTCAATTAAGTCATTATTATAGTATAACCTAGCTTATTTAATTTATCTTCACACAGGTTTCCTGATCCACTAGAAACGAACATTTGTCACTTTGTTGATTGGAGTGAAAGTCGATTCCTGCGGGATGAGTGAGGCAGAAAAGACACCACAAACGGGGTACAAGCCATCGCGGAAAGTGTCCGACTAGAGTGGAAATCACTTATTCTTTACTCAAAGTATATAAAAATGATTATGCTCTCTTCTATTGTTTGTGTTTTTTATAAAAAGTAGAAGTTATGAAATGGAATAACAATAAAAAAATAAGACTATTTTTCAAACTATCATTCTATTGGGACTTCTTGACATCCTACCTTTATTAGACTAATATTATGGATTGTTCGATAAATTATAACGTGGTTCGAGAACCTCCCACGTAAAAAAACTAAGGAGAAATGAATATGAAGATTAAAACGATGGCTACAAGTGGAATTATTGCAGCTTTATATGTAGCTGTATCTCTGCTAGTGGCGCCTCTTGCATTTGGTGCTTTTCAATTTCGGATATCCGAAATGTTTAATCACCTTATTGTGTTCAACAAAAAGTATTTCTTTGGAATTGTGATCGGTGTATTTATCACAAATCTATTCTCACCAATGGGTCTCTACGATTTAACCTTTGGTGTAGGTCATTCCATTCTTACACTTTCTATTAGTATATTTGTAGGAAAATTTATTAAGAGTGATCTTTGGCGGATGATTATAAATACGCTTATATTTACCTTCACTATGTTTATTATAGCCATTGAGCTTCATTTATATTTTGACTGGCCGGCCTCTATCTTTTCATACACATGGTATACTGTTGCTCTAGGCGAATTTGTCGTGATGGCAATAGGTATTCCATTAATGCTTGCATTAAATAAGCGTTTAAAATTTAAGGAACTTCTATAAATTTAACCTTACAGTGACCCAAAAGTTAAACTAATAGGTTAAAGCAACTACCAAGACCTAAGTTCAGTATTTTACTGGACTTAGGTCTTTTTTCTTTGCCTTCTTTCTCTATGAATTAACCTTGACTAAAAAAATTATGTAACTTAAATGAACTCCTTACGTCTAAATGCATTGACGTCAAAATTAATATAAAAAAAGGGAGTTTACATAACAATGAAAAAGATAATGAGTTTTCTTATGTTAACAATCGTATTAGGATTATTAATCGCGGGCTGTTCAAAAGATCAGTCCTCTACAATAGAACCGGAGCTATCAGCTAATGAAATGGCAGATAAAATGTTGGAGAAAGTTGAACAACCTAGTCTAATGGAATTAGAACCAGATCAAATAAAGGATTTATATAATCTAGATCCTGAGAAGCTCGAAGAATATTCGATTAGAATACCAATGATGAACGTAAAAACAAATGAAATTGCAATTTTGAAAGTAAAAGATGCTAAAGATGTACCTGACGTAGAATCAGCAATAAAACAAAGAGCAGAAAATGTACAAAAGCAATTCGAAACGTATCTTCCAGACCAATATGAGAATGCCAAAAACTATAAACTTGTTACGAAAGGCAACTATATATTATTAGTCATCTCAGAAGATGCAGACGAACTTCTAAAAGTCTACGATAGCTTTTTTGAACAAAAATAAGCCACTATGGTATTTAGTAGCTTGCTTTTCTTATTCCTGTTCCTGCCAGCCGTTCTAGCACTTTACTATTGTTCGCCAAGACGGATTAGAAATCTGATTTTGTTTTTAACTAGTCTTGTCTTCTATGCTTGGGGAGAGCCGATTTACATTGTTATTATGTTGGTGTCGACTCTGACGGATTACAGCTTCGGGTTGTTACTAGATAGACCTAATTTGACTTCTTTGAAACGTAAATGGATTGTCGCATGCTCTATTATAGTCAACCTGGCGCTGTTATCTTATTTTAAATATGCTGATTTTCTTATCCAGAATGTAAATACGTTACTTGGTACAAGTATTCCTTTAACGGATCTTCCTCTGCCCATAGGGATTTCCTTTTATACGTTCCAATCGATGTCCTACATCATAGACGTATATAGAGGGACAGCTAAAGCACAACGAAACTGGATTGACTTTGGAACGTTCGTTGCCTTATTTCCTCAATTAGTTGCGGGTCCAATCGTGAAATATAGCACGATTGCTGAACAGCTCCATAAGCGAACGGAGAATATCAAAATGTTTGCGGAGGGCGTTCGGCGATTCACTATTGGGCTTGCAAAAAAGGTGTTACTTGCTAACAATATTGGATTGCTTTGGGACACCATTTCAAATACCAATCCAGATTCACTGACTGTATTAACTGCTTGGCTTGGTATTATTGCATTTGCCTTTCAAATATATTTTGATTTTAGCGGTTATTCCGACATGGCTATTGGTCTTGGCCTTATGTTTGGCTTTCGATTTAACGAGAATTTCAACAAGCCGTATATTGCTCAAAGTATAACTGACTTCTGGAGAAGATGGCATATCTCTTTGGGTAGCTGGTTTCGAGAATATGTCTACATTCCTCTTGGAGGCAATCGTCGAGGTTTAGTCATTCAAATGCGTAATATACTCATCGTTTGGCTGCTTACAGGATTTTGGCATGGAGCTAGCTGGAATTTTATCGCATGGGGTTTGTATTTCGGTGTCATTCTCCTTATGGAGAAATGGTGGGGATTAACACTTCTTTTCCGCTTACCTCGTTGGACGAGACATGTGTACGCACTAGTTCTTATTCTCATAGGGTGGGTATTATTTGCTTTTGATCAGCCTTCTTTAATACTTAGTTACTTGAGTGCCATGGCGGGATTAAATCACCAGGCGCTATGGAATAATGACACGTTGTACTTTTTTTATACAAATATAATTTTGCTTTTGATATTGATTATTGCCTCTTTACCTAAGAAGCAATGGCCAAGAAAGAATGAATTATCGTTTTTACATCTCGTTTGGTACGGATTTCTATTTTTTCTTTCCGTTTCCTATTTAGTAGATGCAACTTTTAACCCATTCTTATATTTTCGTTTTTAGGGAGGTAGAAATCATGGAGAAGAATGCAGAGAAATTATTGGTCTTGGGGTTTGTAGGAACGCTGTTTCTATTTGCTTTCTTCTTTTTTATTTTACCTAAAGAACGTTTCTCGAATTTAGAGAACAGATATTTACAAGCTACACCGCTTCTTACATGGGATAATTTATTATCTAAGCAATATGCAGAAGAGACTGAGAGTTTCGTAACAGACCACTTTCCATTTCGAGATAAATGGTTATTCATAAAATCAGCTGCAGAACAATCTAGGCTGCAGCAAGAAAATAACGGAATCTATCAAGGGAAAGATGGCTATTTATTTGAAAAATTTTTAGAGCCTGATTATACAAAGATTCAGCAATATATAGATTCGGTGAATAAATTTGCCACGAATCATCCGACAATAGACATGACTTTCATGCTAGCGCCAACATCGATTGGTCTTTATCCTGATCGTTTACCGTGGTTGGCACCGTCGTATTCTCAACAGAAGGTAAATAAATTTATCGGCGAGCATATGTGGAAAGGCTTAACCTTTATGAATGGCTTTGATTTCCTAGGCCCGCATGCTTCGGAATCGATTTATTATCGTACGGATCATCATTGGACGACATATGGAGCTTATTTGGCATATGTTGCATATGCAGAGCAGAAAAAGTGGGATTTCCTTTCGAAAAAAGATTTCCTAATCCAAACTGTAAGTAATTCATTTTTAGGAAGCTATCATACAAGAGGGCAGTTTGTTGGTTTATCTCCAGATGATATCCAAGTCTATATTCCTCGTGATTCCACGTCTACAAACACGTATATCGCAGATACAAATCAAACGATGACGAGTATGTACGATAACAGCTTTCTTGCCAAGAAGGATCAGTACTCCTATTTTCTTGGCGGTGTTCATGCTCTAATGACGCTTACAACCGACCTTGACTTGCAACAGATTGAACAAGAAAAGCTACTAGTCATTAAGGACTCTTATGCGCATAACGTAATTCCTTTTCTTACAAGACACGTTCCAGAAATTCATGTGATAGACATTCGATACTATAATGGCAGCATTGATGAGTATATGTCTGATAATGATATTAAAGATGTTTTGTTTTTATTCAACACTTCCACGTTGGTTGACGAACCATCTATCTTAAAACTAAATAACTAGGAAATCGGCAAATAAATTAAGTAATTTGCAATGAAAATAGTTTTATGACCGGATAGAAAAATTTATGATCGTTCAACAATTTCATTGGCAAAACAAAAGACATTACCAATTTGTAGAGTAATGTCTTCCACTCGATATATATTCTAGTTTAAAAAAGTCCACTTCCAATAGGAAATGGACTTTTTACATTATTCCTTCACAAACTCAATGGTACTTCTTACTGTATCTATAGGTCTTACCATGCTTTCAATCTGAGCACGTTTCGCCTCTAAGAATGGTGGCAGTGAAAGTTTTTCTCCTAAGGTTTCGTAAGGTTCGTCACCCATAAAGCCAGGTCCATCAGTAGCAAACTCAAATAAAATGCCATTTGCCACTCTAGCATATAAAGACTGGAAGAAAAAGCGATCTACAAAACCAGAAGTCTGGAATCCAAAGCTTTCCATACGCTCTGTCCACTCATCTAATACTGCTCTGTCTTCCACGCGGAATGCGGCATGGTGCACTGTTCCAAAGCCTTGACGACCTGGAGGGAGAACAACATTTTTCTCAACAATGACCTGTGCTCCATTTCCACCCTCTCCGACCTCAAACAAGTGAATATCTCCCTCTTGAGCAATCTCCTTAAATAGTAACACTTTCTCCAAAACTTCCTTCATATAGTCAAATTGAGCAATACGAATATGAATTGGACCTAGCCCAGTGATGGCATGCTCTAATGGAATTGGTCCCTTTTGCCAAGGAGTTCCTGATTCTACGCCTTTATTATACTCGTCGGAAATTAATTGGTATTGTTGGTCGTCAAAGTCTACAAACGATAGTACCTTTACTCCGAACTGCTCTTGAATACCAGTATGCTTAACGTTTAGACGATCAAAGCGCTTCACCCAATAATCAAGGGACGCATCAGTTGGAACGCGAAAGGCTGTTTTATAAATCTCATTCGTTCCGTGGGAACCTTTTGAAATCCCCGGGAAGTCAAAGAATGTCATATCTGTTCCCGCTCCTCCTACATCATCTGCAAAGAACAAATGATACGTTTGAATGTCGTCCTGGTTAACTGTTTTCTTAACAAGTCGCATCCCTAATACATTCGTAAAAAATTTATAATTTTCTTCTGCACTACTTGTAATAGCTGTTACATGGTGCATACCTTTTAAGTGATTCATATTATACTCCTCCAGTTTTTTATCTTTAATTAATATATCTTTAATTCGAGATAATTTTATCATGTAAAAAAATAGAAGTCAATTCAAAAAGTCCGAATAGCATATTTTGCTACTCGGACTCCTTTTCATACATCTATTTCCGTTCCGATTTTCTGCGCCTTCGCTTTTACATAGACACCTTTTGCCACAGCTAAGTCATAATATGCTGCACCAACTGATTTGAATAAAGTTATTTCCTGTTCCTGCTCTCGGCCATTCAATTCCCCCGTCACAAGCTTACCAATTTCTCCATGAACTTCTTCGAATGACCATTTACCAATCTTATCTGCATACATAAGTTCCCCTGCTTCATCCTTAACGCCAGCAATATCATCTACTACTATTTTGGATGACTTGGTTATGGTCGCTACATCCATCTCAAGCATATGAGGTAAATACGAGCCAACTCCATTTATATGAGTACCTGGCTTTAAATCATTCCCATTGAAAACCGGCTCATTAGATCTCGTTGCACAACAGACAATGTCTGCCTGACTAACTGCAGCAGATACATCCACAAACACCTCATATGGAATGTTGACTCCAAAGTCTGCTAGCTTTTGACCAAACCTTTCTGCTTTTGAGGAAGTTCTATTGACGAGAATAATACGCTCGATGCTACGAACAGCAAGTACTGCAAGCACTTGTTCAAAGGCCATTGCTCCTGTCCCAATTACTGTTAATACCTTTGAATCCTTTTTAGAGAGGTAATCTGTGGCAATACCACTAAGTGCTCCAGTTCTTAGCCTTGTTAAATAGGAGGCGTTTAGCATTGCCAAGTGTTCTCCATTTTTTGCATCTGAAAGTAAAACAACCCCCTGTGTAGTGGGCTTTCCTTGTAATGGATTATTCGGGAAGATAGTGACTATCTTCACTGCTGTAACCTCCCCAACTAAATCGGCGCTTGGCATATATAAAGCTGAAGCTTCGTGTTGTGGAAATTCAATTACTGTTCTATGTGGATTTGCTATTTTATTTGCTGCCTTTGCTTTTAGGACATCTTTGACATCCCTTATCGCATCTTGCATTTTATATGTATGCATTATTTCTTTTTCATTTATCACTAACATTGTAAGGACCTCCTTCAAAATAAAAACTCGTCTTGCCACCTTAGCGTAAGACGAGCTTTATGTTCATGCGAATTACACTTTACTTAATTCTTTTTTAGCTGTCTTTGTTACTGGTGTATCAGCTTGTATTGCCGTCACATCATCTAAATTCTGCTGGCTTCTATCCTTAACTGCCCAAATTGCTAATAAAGAAATAACAGCCGTGAAGATAATATAGAATGCTACTGGGACATAGGAACCGTCAAATTGAAGCATGAGACTTGTCGCTACTAACGGTGCTGTACCCCCTGCTAAAGCCGCCCCAATTTGATAACCTAATGTGATTCCCGTGTAACGTACTTTTGCATCAAAGATTTCCGAGAACATCGTCCCGAGCACCGCAGTAATTGGCGCCCAGATGATTCCAAGTCCAACTACTGTAGCCACAACCAATAACACAAGCGATTGCTGCTGAAGCATCCAGAAATAAGGGAAAGCAAACACAATCATCCCAATTGTTCCTGCTACATAAATCTTCTTACGACCAATTTTATCTGAGAGACTTCCCATTATCGGTATAAGGATAGTGGTGATTATTGTGGCAACCATTACAGTATTTAATACCGCAGTTCGAGAGAAGCCAAGTTCAGCAGTAGCATAAGAAACAACAAAAGTTCCAAAAATATAGAATGGTGCTGTTTCAACTACCTTGGCTCCTACAGCTATAATAACCTCTTTCCAATGATATTTTAGCGTATCTGCAATCGGTAGTTTTGGAATCTCTCCAGACTTTTGTACCCTTTTAAACGAAGGTGTTTCTTCAATTCCTTTACGAATCCATAATCCAAAAATAACTAACAAAGCGCTCATGATAAACGGAACTCGCCAACCCCAAGTCATAAAGGAACCTTCTGGAAGTAGAGTCATAATAGATAATGCAACTGTACCCATTACCATACCGATTGTTACTCCCATTTGTGGGATTGCTCCGTATAAACCACGTTTTTCTTTTGGTGCATATTCAACTGCTAGTAGAAGTGCACCACCCCACTCTCCTCCAATACCTAAACCTTGGATTAATCGTAGCGTAATTAAAAGAATTGGAGCCCATACTCCGATTGCCTGATACGTTGGTAATAATCCCATACCAAACGTTGCAACTCCCATTAAACTCAGTGTAATAACTAAGGTTTTCTTTCTACCAATCCGATCACCAATATGACTGAATATGATTCCCCCGAATGGACGGATAAAAAATGCTAAAGCAAATGATGCATATGAGAGCAATAACCCTACAGTTGGTTCCTCTGTTACGAAAAATAGCTGATTAAAAACAAGGGCAGCCACTGTCCCATATAGAAAGTAATCAAACCATTCAATTGAACTTCCTACTAAGCTAGCAATCCAGACCTTTCTCATTTGTTTTGGATCCATTTACATCTCCCTTTCTAAAATTGAAGTGATACTTTAATTTCTCCCTCAGTTTCATTTTAATAGTTTTAAATTTTCTGTCAATAAAAATTTAATATAGCTACCGTTGAGGCATTTCCATTTAATAGGTATGATGGTTAATAGAGAAAAAAAGGAGAGATACATATGTCTTCTAATTCAATAGGAACCATTTTAAAAGATTTAAGAAAAGAACGTAAGCTCACCTTAAAAGAACTCGCAGAACTAACAGAGGTTTCGATTAGCTTCCTCTCTCAAGTGGAAAGAGGAAAATCTAGTGTAACTTTAGAATCCCTAAAAAAAATAGCAGATGCGCTAAAAGTCAATCCAACCGTTTTCTTTTCAGATGTCTCATCCAACGATCAATTAGCTGAAATAAGACAGCAGTTTTATTACAAGGATTTATCTAATGGTTTACAGGATGCTTCATACACCCCTATATTAGTGACTCTTCAACCAGGGGAAGACAAAGGAAAGGCCTTTTCACATAGTGGTCACGAGTTTCTTTTTGTTGTGGAAGGAACATTAACTGTAGTAGTAGATGGCAAGGAAGAAGAATTGAAGGAACAGGGCTCCACGATGTTTGACGCAAATCTATTACATTATTGGTACAACCTCACGGACAAGCCGGTTCGATTCTTAGTAGTTTCTTCTAGATAGGGAAAAATAATAAGTTCAACTGTAGGAAAAAAGTTTGAATTGAAATCTTTTCGAAAGAAATAATTATTATCTTAATTAAAATATTAATAGCTTAAAACCAAGCAAATGCTATAAACTTCTCTCTTACTCTAATTAAATATCCCATTTTCCATTATTTGGATTATTAAAGTTTCTATGAATTAATAGTAAATTAAATGGGAAGGGATTTTATGATAAGGGGGAAAGACAATGGATCAAATATTTTCAGAGCAAGTGAAGGAATTAGAAGTAACTGTTTCAATCACTGAGGAGTATATCGAAAATATAATGAATGCTGTGCTAGAAGGGGGCCAATGGGTTATACATAAAGAGGAACAGGCACAGTGGGTGGAAAAGCCTGCTGGGGTATATCAAGATGAATGGGCAGCCCGTCTTTTACTCACTGGAGAAACACTGAAACTAATAGACAAAAGAAATGAGAATACTATATTTCTCATGACTTTAGATGACTTGTATAACGGCATATCATTAATTTTCAAGAATGGACACCATAACGGCTTTTCAAATACAGTAACTAAAACTGAAGCAGACGCAATTATTCAATATTCGTTATTTAAAAAACTTCCATATTTAACTTAATACTATTAATCGATACAGCAGCCTTTCTTAGGGCTGCTTTTTTTAAACAGATAACATCGCAATAACTTATTGAAAATATTTAATGTCTCCCTCGAGGTCAAATGGAAAAAAGCTCAGGTGGCTGGAGAGCTGCCTCCTCACTTTCCTCCATTTGCTTGTCGGGGCAGACATAGGTGCGTGCGCTTTTCTATTTGTCTAGCTCCCACACCTTGCCCCTCGAGGTCAAATGAAGAAAAGCTCCGGCGGCTGAAGAGCTGCCTCCTCGCTTTCCTCCATTTGCTTGTCGGGGCAGACATAGGTGCGTGCGCTTTTCTTAGAACATAAATAAACTTTGGACAGCTAGGTGCTTGTATTTGTTCGTATATAAAAATGAGAATACCTTAACTAATAAAGGGAAGGGGGTGTTAGTTTGCGACAAAGAAGAAAAAGAAAACGCGGCTTTTGCGTTCCTGGCTATAATTGGTGTGGCCCTGGGTGCAGCGGACCTGGAGCACCAGTAAACGAAGTAGATGCTACATGTATGATGCACGACTTTTGCTACGAAAGTGGGCGAAGTCAATGTGAATGTGATCGCGAATTTATAGAAAGACTCCGCCCACTTGTTAATCGTCATACCGAATCGGGGAGGCATGCCCGTTTAATGCACAATTATATGCGCTTCCAAAGCAACTTTACCTGTAAACCCCCTCGAAATAGATTATTTTAAAATTACAGATGTTTAAACTACCACCAACTTAAGGCGGTAGTTTTTTATGGCAATTACACTATCCTTTTTTACTCTAGCCGTATATTTCCTGAGGAAGTTTTCAATTCTATAAGATATTTTCCACTTCCTAATACTCCTTTTGTTTCTTGTTTCTCTTTTTCTTTCACAACAAACATTTTGCTTGTGTTCCTATTACCACTATTAGATTGAAGAAACCAAGCTACATCAGGATTGGCATCGTCCAACTTAATGTCTATATTACCGCTTGTCGCTTTTACAAAGAGATTGCTTTGAAAATCTTGAAAATCCAGATTAACACCTCCACTGCTCCCATTCACCTCTAAATGATCGGCGGATAAGGATAAGTTCTCCCCTCTCAATTTTCCTGAAGACCCTTTAAATATAATGTCCCCTTTATATTCTGAAGGGATTTTTACATGAAGCTTAGGCATTTTATTTATTTTTAATAGACGAGTAATATCACTACGTACACTTATCATAAGCTTTTCTTCCTTCTCCTCCAAACGGATACCCGGTCCATTGTCTTTCAGCAATAGCATCACTTCTATAAAATCTGTTTCAACTGATTCCAATGTAATATCTGTGCTTCCATAATCAATTTCAATACTCCTTATATTGTCCAGTTCTCTACTTTCGTAGTCCTCCGTTCCCTCTTCTTTAAAACAAGCAATCAAAATAAGAAGCACTAAGATAATAATTCCTGTTAATACTAACTTTTTCATCTATTACCCTCCAATCTATTTAGAATCACCTTACAAGATGACGTTGGGTCATTTACAACTATTTAAATTTTCACTCAAAACACTTGAAACTGACGCAACGTCATTTTATATAATTAAGGAGAATTGGAGGAGATTTGATGAAACAAGGGGATATCATCCTTTACGGTTGCGTTATTATAGGTGCAGGAGTTGGTTTAGTTTTCGATGCTGCGTTTCCAGGGGTATTGATAGGCTTGGGAGTAGGCTATGTTATACAATACTTAACCAAAGGGGAGGATGGATAAATTGCTTCATATCAACAAGGTCGCTGAACTCACTGGTACTACCGTAAGAACATTACGCTATTACGATAAAATTAATCTGCTAAGCCCCGCTTCTAAGACGGAGGGCGGTCATCGTTTATATAACGAGGAAAAACTACAAAAGCTATTACAAATTCAATTTCTTAAAAAAGCAGGTTTTTCACTAGAGGAAATTAAACAAATGCTCTACTCCAACACATGGAGCTGGTCCACTAGTTTAAAAGAACAGCTGAATTATGTCATAAATGAACAAGAAAAATTAAAAACAATTGAGCTTTCCTTAAGAGAATTAATAAATTCATATGAAATGGAAAGAGAAGATAACGCAGTTGTTTTGCAAAAGCTAATGCACCTAGCAGCAACAGACAAAGAAAGCAAAAGAATGTTTCGAGAATCTACGTTTTCTAAAACAGATTTAAAGCAATGGGATCAACTCCCCCATATGTCAAGTAATGAAGAAGCATCTCTTGAATGGATTAGCTTGATTGGATTATTAAAGGATTCTATGTCAGAGGAACCCCATTCTCCTACCGTCCAACATATTATTTTACAAATGGAAGAAAAACGAATACAAGAATATGGTCAACAGAACGATTTTCTCGATAAACTTTGGGAGATTAGAAAGTCAGAAAAAGAATCTGAAAAGCTAGGGCTCTATCCCCTTGACCAAGATTTACTTGAATTTCTGGAGAGTGCCTACGCTATCTACCTAGCCAAGAAGGAATGAGGGGATGTTATGAATATGGAAATTCTTCTAACGATTATGGGATTGGCAGTATTGGACACGCTTAGCCCTACTATAATTGGCGTAACTCTCTATTTATTAGTGATGGAAAAGAAAAGGCTTATTAGACTTCTATCTGTATATCTAATTACAATAGCTATTTTATATTTCTTTTTAGGTTTCTCTCTTATGTTTGGTATAACTTTATCCTTTGATTTTTACAAGGAGCTTTTTAAGCATCAGATTCTTAGCTGGGCAATATTTTTAATAGGAATGATTATGTTTATCGTAAGCTTTTATATGCCAAAGAAAAAAGCCGCCATTCCTTCGGTTCCGAGCAAAAAAAACACTTTCACCATGTTTTTGCTTGGTTTTACCACTTTCTTAATTGAAGGGGGAACAGCGTTTCCTTATTTTGCTGCCATCGGCTTGATGAGTACGTCTAATCTAACATTACTGGAGTGGACATCTATTCTCGGGATCTACAATACAATTATGGTCTTGCCATCCATTATATTGATGGTTATGTATACACTATTTGGTCGTTGGCTACATCAGCCTTTTCGAAAATTAAACGATAGGCTATCTAAAAGTAAAGATTCTGCTCTTTCTTGGGTTATGTGTATTGTAGGGATAGTCTTGATATTTGCTAGCTTAGACTATCTTTAACAATAAAAGATCTCATAGCTAGCAAGCTGTGAGATCTTTGCAAATTAATTTACTTCTTTAGGTCCGGTCCAGTACATTTCTCTCCTGTAGCGTTTTTGGAAGTGCCTCTACAAAATCTATTGCTTTTGGAGCTTTAAAATGAGCCATGTTTGAACGACAATATTCACATCCACAACCTAGTTTAATTTAAATATCGGAATGCCCTGCTTAAAACAGATGGTACCACTGATGCATGGTTTTCATCCTGTGCAATAAATATTTCTGTTTTTACACTGTCTTTTAAAGCTGTGTACAAATGATTTGCGTCTTCTACCATAAAGCCTTCTTTGCTACCGGCTGATATAAACAATTTTTTATAATGAAGATTTTTTGGGAAACGGACAAAATTCTCTGCTTCCTTATATAGCTCATATTCATTCCACCAGGCTGAAGGGCTTATGGAAAGATAACATGAAAAAAGATTAGGTTGCTTAAACAAAGACCAAATGACAAAAAGGCCACTTAAGGAGTGACCAAAAAGAGCCTGCTTCTGTAGGTTAACCTGATACCTTTTCTGCACTCTTGGCATTAGCTCCTTCTCTAAAAAAGCAAGGAACTTCTCTGCTCCCCCATGTTTTCCTATATCCTTCCCATTTAATCTCTTTGGATAGATATAGCCTTCTGCCTCTGGTGTAAAGTCTAGAAACCTTCTTTTGCGCGCTACATCTTCTTTTCCAGAATGTCCAATTCCAACTACGATAGAAGGTACTATAAGAGTTTTTGGTGCGTTCTGTGATTGTAGCTTCACCACATCCCTTGCAAGCTGAAAATACCAATTTCCATCTAGTACATAATAGATTGGAAAGCCCTCCTTAGGAGGTTCACTCGTTGGGATAGATACCTTTATGTCATACAGATAATTCGTATGCTCGGAATCTATTTGCCAATGCTCTGTACCCTCTAGTAACACCTTATCCATCTATTACACCTCCTCTAACGTTTCGTATCCATAGCATACAGGTGAAGCTGTATCCTCATCGAACATAATCTTCGCGTCTATTTGGAAAACCTTTTTCATAACTTCCTTTGTTATAATTTCCTTTGGTGTTCCAGTCTCTATGATTTCTCCGTTTCTCATAGCTATGAGCTCATGAGAAAAGCGAGCAGCATGATTTATATCGTGTAATACCATCACTATGGTACATTGGTGCTTCTTATTGAGCTCTTCCACAATCTTAAGCATTTCTAGCTGATGCGCCATATCTAAGTATGTCGTTGGCTCATCTAACAATAATATTTCAGTTTCCTGTGCGAGCGCCATTGCTAGCCAAACCTTTTGGCGTTGTCCTCCGGATAGTTGGTCGATTTCTCTTGAGCGAAATTCGATTGTCTTTGTGACCTTCATTGCCCATTCAATAATCTCTATATCTTTTTTTGAAAGAGTTCCAATATTTTTTCTATGTGGAAAGCGCCCATAAGAGATTAACTCCTCTACTTTCAATTGAGCTGGGGCTACAGGACTCTGCGAAAGTAACGCTAGACGTTTGGCAATATCTTTCGTTGACAGTGACTTCATATCTAGCTCTTGTAAATAAACCCTACCACTCTTTTGATGAAGAATACGCCCAATCGTTTTTAACAACGTCGATTTTCCACATCCATTTGGCCCAATAATTGTAGTTATTTTCCCCTTTTGAATGGACGTATTTAAATTTGTGAAAACAGTTTGCTTTTCATAGCCTGAACTAAGCTGTTCCACTCGTAATATACTTTCTATCATAGGTATCCTCCTATGCTCTTGTTTTGACTAATAAATATAAAAAGTACGGAATTCCAATAATTGAAACGATAATTCCTACCGGTAGCTCTGATGGCTCGAATACGGTCTTAGCAATATAGTCAGAGAAGACCAATAAAAACATACCTACTGCAGCACTCATCGGCACTACATATCGATGCTTAATGCCTACCAACCTTTTAGCAATATGAGGAGCCATTAAGCCAATGAAGCCAATTCCACCTGATACTGATACACATGCACTAACTAGTCCTATGCTACTTAGCAGTAGGATAGATTTTTCTTTTTCCACAGATATTCCAAGACTCTTTACACTTGCGTCCTCTAGCTGAAGATAATCCAGCAAATGACTTTTGCGATAAATTGCATAGCCAAGAATAACAACCCAAGGCAAAACTGATAAAACAAAAGACCAATTTGCATTATATATACTGCCAGAGATCCAGACAGCAGCCATTTCATAGTCGCTCGCATTCATCTTGAGCGATATATATAAGGATACCGCACCAAAACCGCTACTTATCGCAATACCAGTTAGGATTAGTCTTTGCATATCCAGCACGCCATTTCTCCAGGAGAACATATATATAATAGCTGCAGCAAGTGCTCCTCCCACGAAGCCAAATAGTGGCATGATAAACACAGAATACCAGCTATCGATACTAATATTGGTAGCAGTCATTTGAAAGAAAAACATGAATATAACAATGGAAGCTCCTGCTCCCGCATTAATCCCTAATATGCCGGGATCAGCTAAACCATTTCTTGTCACTCCTTGAATAACAGTTCCTGCAATTCCTAGGCCAATTCCTACTAATGCAGCAATTACAATTCTTGGTAATCTAAACTCAAATATAACCAAATCTTGTTTTTCATTTGGATCTATTCGTAGAAAGGTTTTGATGATATCCATGACGGTTATATCAAAGGCGCCGTTAGTAATATGAAAATAAAAGGCGATAATAGTTAGACCAATAAAGATAGACAGCATTGTAATAAATCGTATGAAAGGACCTTTATGCACGCTGTGCTCCCCCTCTCGTCCGGATTAGGTAAAGGAAGAAGGGTACACCAATAATTGCGGTCACTACACCGACTGGCGTCTCAAACGGGAAGTTTATAAAGCGACTTAGCACATCACACAAAGCTAAAAAGACCGCTCCAATAGCCGCGGAGCATGGTATTAGGAATCGGTAGTCTACTCCAACTAGAAAGCGTGTAATATGTGGAATAATTAAACCAACAAATCCTATTTTACCAACTAAGGCAACCGCAGTTCCTGTTAAACAGACTACTGCTAGAATACTGATGATTTTCACCCATTTTGTCCGTTGCCCCAAACCTACTGCAATCTCATCACCTAATGAGGCAATTGTAATCGACTTGGCAACACCTAATGCTAAAAAGAGGCCAACCAAACCAAAAGGAATAGACAATAATAGCATGTCAGGATTTACTGTATGTAATTTTGCGTTATACCAAACGCTGACACTTTGCGACACTTGAAAGTACATTGCAATAGCCGAAGCTAAGCTACTCAGAAATGTTCCAATGACTGTACCGATAATAGCCAATCTTACCGGAGATAAACCACCCTTTATCAAGGAACCAAAACCAAAGACGAGACCTGCTCCAATTGCAGATCCAATCATTGATAGAATAATCATTTGATAATTAGGAAGCCCCGGAAAAAAGACCATAGCTATTGTAATAACAAACGCTGAGCCATCATTTACTCCCATAATCGAAGGAGATGCCAAATAGTTTTGGGTAATACCTTGCATAACCGCTCCAGCAACAGCTAGAAAAGCTCCAACCAATAAAGCAGCGATTACGCGTGGTAACCGCGATGTCATAATAATGTTATGGTCCACATTATTTTCATCGAATTGCGTAATCGCCTGCCAAACTGTTAGTAGACTAATATCTTTAGCTCCATATAATATAGATAAAACTATTGCTAGCGCGATGAACAGAGGAGAAACTATTAAAATAATGGAAGCTAACGTATTTTTGTTTTTCATTATTCATCGCACCTAACTTTACTTCGATAAATTTTCAATCGCTGCGTCTAAGAATTTTACTTTAGACCAAGCCGTACCACCTTGCGCTAATGGATCAATTGCGTTTACAAATACATGATCATTTTTAGCAGCTTCTATGCTACCAAAAATCGGATTTTCTAAAAGCTCATCTAAGGCTGCTGCATTATCAGTATTTTCACTTGCTTCAAATTGAAGGAATATATAGTCTGGATTTGCATCTGCTAAAGCCTCTAGAGATAATTCTGCTTGAGCCTCTGCTTTTGTAACTACTTCTGGAACTTTCAGCCCCAAATCCTCATAGATAACAGGGTTTAAGTAAATAGATTCAGGATAAGCATTGATGCTTCCTTTACGTATACGTAATACGAGTACTTCCTTATCCTTTAATGATTCTCCTAATTCTACCTTAGCCTTCTCAGCCTTTTCTTCATAGTCAGTAATTATTTTTTCTGTTTCTGATTCTTTGTTTGTTAATTGACCCAGTAACGTCAAGTTTTCTTTCCAATTCGTTGCAACATGAGAGTAAGGAATCATTGTTTGAATTTTATTTAATGCAGTTACAACCTCTTCACCGTGCTTAGATGAGCCTAAAATCACATCTGGATTTAACGCTAGGATAGCCTCATTATTAGGAGCAAATTTATCTCCAACGAGTTCCGCTCCCTCTAATTCATCCGAAAGGTATGTAGGAATAGCATTTGCTATTGCAAGAACGCCTACTGGCTTAACTCCTAAGATTGCTGAATCCTCCATAGATTCTAGACTAGCTGCCACAATATTATTTACTTTTGCGGGTACCACGTAGTCTTCGCCTAAATATGTAAGTGTTTGTTCTGTAGCTGCTTCTTCAGTCGAATTTTCTTTAGCTTCTACCTCTACCTTCTCAGTGGAATTTCCCTCTTTATCTCCACAAGCAGCTAAGCTTAACGCTAGCATTGCTGTTGCACCCATCATCCAATACTTTTTAGTTTTCATCATGTTTCAACTCCCTATTTTAATTTTTCTAATTGATAACGATTATCATTTTCATAATATCTCAAAAATAAATTTATTACAATAGCATTTTTAAAATATATAATAATAAATTATTGTATAAATCTGATGTAATTATCGGTTTGTAGATTTTAAAAGTGGGAATATTATATGTAAAATAGAAGTTTAATAGGAGGAGTTTTTTCATGGCTAAAAAAACTAAAAAGCCATGGAGCAAAAAAAAGAGGATTGTCGTATCCTTTATTACCGCTTTTGCTCTTATATACATAGCTGTGATCTTATGGCATACATATAAGCCACTTCCCCAAGGCGTTTCCTATGCAGGAGATTTACATAAAACAAACAATATACAATTTCTAACGGATTTAACTTATGCGCAGGATAAAAAAGGGACAAATACAGTGCATGAAAATCACATTTTTGATGAGGTATATAAAACTATTGAAGAAGCTGAGGAATTTGTAGTATTAGATTTTTTCCTAGTAGATGGTTATTACGATGAGGATCAGGACTTTCCTAATATAGCGGATACACTTTCCTCCACAGTAGCAGCAAAGAAAAGAGAAAACCCGGAGATGCCAATTGTATTTATCACAGATCCTCTTAATCGTGGGTATGGCTCCTATGAAAGCGAATGGTTCAAAAAAATGCGAGATGCTGGAGTAGAAATTGTCTATACAGATTTAGATGCCTTAAGAGATTCAACCCCAGTCTATTCAGGAATTTACCGTATTTTTTTTCAATGGTTTGATATTGGTGGCAAAGGCTGGATTCCCAATGCTATGGCTAGCGAAGCTCCGAAAATGACAGTTGCTTCTTATATGACGCTTCTAAACGTAAAAGCTAATCATCGAAAAGCGTTGATAACGGAAAAAGCTGCAATTGTTACCTCCTCCAATCCACACGATGCTAGTGGTTTCCATGGCAATATAGCTATAAAATTAGATGGACCAATTATTAATGATATTTTAGAGGCAGAGGAAGCTGTTTCTGTATTTTCAGGAGGACCGAAGCTTCCTAGGATACAGGCTAAGAAACAAGAAGGAGAATATCAGGCACAATATTTAACCGAGAAGAAAATATTTGATGCATTAATGAACGATATAAATGACACTAAAAAGGGAGATAAAATTTGGTTAGGAATGTTCTTTGTCGCCGAACGTAACATCGTTAATGCACTAGTCGATGCCGCAAATCGCGGAGTAGAGGTAAATTTGATATTAGACCCTAATGAGAATTCCTTTGGTCGAGAAAAGTCTGGATTGCCAAATCGCCCAGTCGTACAAGAACTACTTGAGGATACAAATGAGAAGATTAATATACGATGGTATAACACCGTGATTGGCCAATATCATACAAAAGCTATATGGATTCAGACCCCTAAAAATACAATCATTTCAAACGGTGCGGCAAACTATACGGAGCGTGCTTTAGATAATTACAATTTAGAGAACAACGTAAGAATCATTGCCCCAAATGACAGCGAGCTAGCTATTGAAATGGAGGAATATTTTAAACGACTATGGAACAACGAGGATGCTATGTATACGGTAGAGGTGAATGAGTTTCAAAATGACTTTACTTGGTGGCAGCGTTGGATTTATACCTTCCAAAGCTATACAAAAATTACGACCTATTAAATCCATACTCCCCTATTTAAGTACAGCTAGCCCTCTATGAGCCACTAGCTGTACTGTTTTTTACACATTATTTTTTTAACGTGTGATTAGGTGAGTAATAATAGACATGCAGATATATTACTTCGGTTCAAATGTTTTACAATCTGTTTCATCACTGTTGGAAGCTTGGTTTCCTTTACGGCTTACTACATAAATAGCTTTTGCATTACATTTGTTTCCTTGTCTCCAAAACTTACAGTTGTTCACTTCACAAAGTACATCTTTAGCCATTAGTATCACACCTCCTCTTTTCTAGCATGAACGTTTTCAATAAAAGTCATACTAAAAAAACGAGATTTCCCTACACTATTTAGTCTCTACAAAATGAGTTAGATGTTCTGGCAGCTGGGAACATCTATCCTTTAAAAATAATGGATATACATTTAACTCTTTCAATTCGTCAAAGGTTTTCCAATAATACGTATGAATTTTCCCTTCTTCATTCTCTTCAAATTCATTTCCTTTTGTTAAAAGCCTATCGTCTTCTAGCGATAGAAGATAAATGAAGCAAATCTCATGAAATTTCTCTTTTAATACTTCCTCTTCAAAAAAGTTTTCGTTGATCCATAGTAACCGTTCGATGGCAGCATCTACTGAGAGCTCTTCTCTAATTTCACGAAGAATAGCATCCTCACTTTTTTCATGCATGCATACTCTCCCACCAGGAAAATAATAGTATGGAGAATTCTCATCCTTCATAATTAATACTTTATTTTCATTTATAATTAATCCTGCAACACGATAATTAAATCTGCCTTCATCAGTTTTAAATGATAAATCCATTTTACACCCCTCTTTTCTATTCCCAAGCCTTACAAACGTCTACCCATTCCACACCTTTTGCATATGTATATATTTCCTCACAAGTAAGCTCTATAGCACTATTACTACTTCCGCACGCTGGGAATACTGTATCAAACCTTTTCAAGGAAATATCTAAATACACTAATACATTCTCTGGTATACCAAATGGACAAACTCCTCCAATACCATGGCCAACTTTTTCTTCCACCTCATCCGATGAAAGCATCTTAGCCTTTACTCCAAAGGTTCTTTTAAATTTAGCATTGTCGATTTTAGTGTCTCCAGCTGCAACTACTAGCAGGCAATCCTCCTCTTTTTTGAAGGATAATGTTTTAGCTATTCTTGCAGGCTCTACATTTAGAGCACTTGCAGCGAGCTCTACTGTAGCACTTGAAGCTTCATATTCTAGAATCTTGTCTTCCATACCAAATCTTTTAAAATACTCCTTAACTAATTCGATTGCCATTTACTTCACCTCGTTTGCTTCTTTTTCTCATTTTATTATATAGATAATTCAAATAAATTAAATAGAAGCTTGCTAATTAATATTTACATTAAGCTACCGAAATAACTATTTTAGTAAGATTAGGATAAGAAGTTAGATATTAAACATTGAAGCAAAAGGCTTATAAATACACTATTCATATATTCTTTTGTATAATAAATAAGAAGAGTTATCATAGAAATTTAATAGATAGAGATAACTTAACTACACTATCTTTAAACACTACAGGGGGAAATAAGCGATGACGATTTTACTGGTAGATGACAACACGGTCAATCTATTTGTAATAGAAAAAATATTAGATAGCGCTGGTTATAAAGATACTGTATCTCTTACATCCGCACAGGAGCTATTTGACTATTTACAGATCGGCGAACAAAATCCAACCTGTAATTCAGTAGATTTAATATTATTAGATATTATGATGCCTGAAATAGACGGTCTTGAAGCTTGTAGGAGAATTAAGCAGCAAGAACGATTTAAGGATGTACAAATAATATTCGTGACAGCATTAGAGGATAAAAACAAATTAGCAGAAGCACTAGATGTAGGTGGAAGTGATTATATTACTAAGCCTATAAATAAGACAGAGTTACTGGCACGTATAAGAGTTGCTCTTCGCTTAAAAGCAGAGTTAGATTGGCATACTCAGCATGAAAACAAAATCCAATATGAATTAGATTTAGCAACTCATGTCCAAAGAAGTCTTCTAAACCCACCATTAAATGAAAAAAACATTCAAATTGAGGTTTCATATTTACCATCCTTCAATCTGGCTGGCGATATGTACTATTGGCATAAAATAAGCGAGCATCGTCATGCCGTGATTTTACTAGATATGATGGGACATGGAATTTCTGCTTCCCTAGTCTGTATGTTTATATCTTCTGTATTAAGAGAGGCTATTAAACAATTAGTGGAACCGGAGCTTGTTATTAAAGAGCTAAATCGCTATATGGTTTTAATACATAACGAAAAGGTTGGTATACCATATTATTTCACAGCCATCTATATGATTGTGGATACAGAGCAAAAAACGATAGAATATGTTAATGCTGGTCATCCACCTGGATTTGCTCTAATTGATGAAGAAACGGTTGTTCCGATTAACAAAGGCTGTTGTGCAGTAGGGTTCTTTGATGAAATTGAAGTTAAGAAGGAAGTAATTTCCTACGAGAAGAATATCCAAGTTGTTTTATATACAGATGGGGTTCTAGAGGCTATGGGGCCAAATGAGATACAATCTGAAAAACAAATTGAAACTTTAACCTCTAAAAAATGGGATCATTCTCAAGGTATAATTGATAATTTATTATCTAAAGAAAAACAACTGGATCAGCCCGACGACATGTGCGTCTTAATGGTTCAGTGTAATTAAGAATAGAAAAAGCGACTTTATATATTACTGAAAATTTTAGAGAGGATGGCTGTGATGACCTATGTCACGACCATCCTCCTTTTCATAAGAAATACTTTGAATTGAAAAAAGCAGGATTCTTATTTTAATATAAGAATCCTGCTTTTTATTTATATCTTTGATAAATACGTTCACTACCTACAACCTCTTGAAAGTTATCCATCACCTGACAAAATTTTAAAGTTTCCTTGTCTCCTAGCCCAAGGAAACCTTGGGGGCTTAAGCTCTCATAGAATAAATGTTGTACTTGATCCTGAAGTTCAGGAGTAAAGTAAATAAGTACATTACGGCAAATAATTACATGAAATTCATTAAACGACTGATCTGTAACAAGATTATGCTGTGCAAATATAATATTTTCTAAAAGAGAAGGATGGAAATATGCATATTGATAATCCGCCTTATAGTATTCAGAAAATGCTTTGTTTCCACCTGCAAGCATATAATTTTTAGTATATGCCTGCATCTTTTGTATAGGAAACGCACCCTTACTTGCCTTTTCTAGCACTTGCTCATTCATATCGGTTGCATAGATAACGGTTTTATCCTTTAGCCCTTCTTCTTCTAATAAAATGGCCATCGAGTAAACTTCTTCTCCAGTAGCACAACCAGCATGCCAAATACGAATTTCAGGATATTCTCTCAAAATCGGCACAACTTCTTCTCTAAATGCTTTAAAAAAACTTGGATTTCGGAACATCTCGGTAACATTGATCGAAAAATCATTTAGTAATTGCTCTAGAAAACCGTCTTCATGAATAACCTTTTCTAGTAAACCTGTAATGGTTGAAATTCCATTCATCTTCATCCGATTATGAATTCGACGAGAAATGGAAGATCGATTATATTGCCGAAAATCGAACCCTGATAAGCGATAGACTGCTTCCAGCAGGAAATCTACTTCTAAGTCTTCATGTTGAATATTAACGCCCTCTAGCTCTCCACTTTCATATTGACTGTCCATTTCCATACTCCCTTAAGATGCTAACCAAACTCGAAGAACAGAGAATAATTGATCTAGATTTAATGGCTTACTAATATAATCAGAAGCACCCGCCTCTAGACATTTATCTCGATCATTTTTCATCGCCTTCGCTGTTAAAGCTATAATCGGTAATTCTGTCATATTCAATTCATTTCTGATTTTAGACATTGTCTCATATCCGTCCATATTTGGCATCATGATATCCATAAGCACAACATCTATTTCTGCATTACTTTGTACAATATCTAAGCATTCCAAACCATCTTTAGCAACAAGGATATTAATTCCTCGTCTTTCTAATGCCGTTTTGAGTGCATAAATATTTCGATAATCATCATCAACGATTAAAATATTTTTATTGGAAAATATATTAGCATCCTCAGGAAGAGCTTCAAGTTTTTCCTCTTGCTCTTTTATCTTTTGCTCCTGTTCCTCATGAGTTGGGTGCTCTTGTTCCTCATGTACCTCTTGTACTTCCTCCACTTTCGCTTGAGTAGAGGCAACCTCTCCAAAGCTCAAATCAATCTGATCTAAAATTGGACCTTTTGGCAGGCTAGGAACAACTAAAGTAAAGGTACTTCCCATTCCCTCTCGGCTTTGAAGAGTAATCCAACCACCTAGCAGCTTAGCAAACTCACGGCAAATAGATAAGCCAAGACCAGTTCCTCCGTATTTACGTACAGTTGCACCATCTGCTTGTTGGAACGATTCAAAGATCAAATCGTGCTTGTCCGTTGGAATCCCTATTCCGGTATCGGCAATAGAGATCTCAATCCACTCTTTACTAATATCTAACATTTGTTCCGTTTGAAGATTACTATCTAATTGCTTTATCGTTAAAGCAACGGAGCCTTTTTCCGTAAATTTAATAGCATTAGATAATAGATTTTTAATAATTTGTTGGAAGCGTTTTTCGTCTGTAAAGAAAATATCAGGAACATTCTCTGCCTTACTTATAAGAAAATCTAAGTTTTTCTTCTGGGCTACTGGTGAGAATATATGCTCCATCTGAACAGGTAATTCGCTTAGATTAACCTCTTCAAATAAAACCTCTAGCTTTCCTGCCTCTACTTTAGAAAGATCTAAAATATCATTGATCAAGGATAATAAATCTTCCCCTGAAGAATGAATTACTTTTGCAAACTCTGCCTCATCCTCAGATAAATTACCTTTTCCGTTCTCTGAAAGCATTTCGGAAAGAATTAATATACTGTTTAAAGGAGTACGTAATTCATGTGACATATTCGCAAGAAATTCTGATTTATAATTAGAGTGAATGGTAAGTTGTTCTGCTTTTTCCTCTAATTCTAGACTAATTTTTTCTAGTTCTTCTGTTTTAGCTTCTGCATCTTTTGTTCGTTCTTCTAATTGTTCATTAATTTGAGTTAGTTCCTCTGTTTGCATTTGTAGCTCTTCTGACTGTGTTTGAAGCTCCTCTGATTGTGTTTGCAACTCTTCAGATTGTGCCTGCAACTCCTCTGTCATTGCTCTGGATTCGTTTAGAAGTCGAACAATTTCCATACGGCCCATAACACTGTTGATAGATAAGCCGAACGTTTCCACAATCTGTGTTACGAGGTCTTGCTGTAGCTTGCTATACTCTGACATTGTCGCTAGCTCTACTACTGCAATTACTTCATCCTCGAACAAAATAGGAACTATAAATATGCTTCGTGGCGGAACCTCACCTAGTCCTGTAGAAATATAACGATAATCCTTTGGAATCTCATTAAAGACAAAAACATTTTTCTCAAGGGCACATTGACCAATTAGTCCTTGTCCCAATCGGAAGCTTTCTCTTCCAATCTCATTTTGAGAATTCGAGTCAGCAAAAGCCGCTTTTTTTATAAAATGAACTTCTTGATTGTTTGTCTCTCTCACATAAAAAGCGCCATAAGACGAGTTTGTCATTTTAGAGATTTCAGACATAAACACACTAGCGAGCTTATCAATCGAGCCTACTCCTTGATATTTCGTGACAATTTCTGCAAGACTTGTTTGCAGCCATTCTCTGTCATCGAGATTATCTAATAGTTCGTTTGTTGCTATTGCTAAGTCCTTAATCTCATCGTTAGTAGTAACATGAATTCTTTCCTTACGATCACCATTTTCTGAAGCAATCTTTTTAATAGTTTCCGTTACATCTTTGACAGTACGAACAATCGATTTGGAGACCTGACTAGCCATTGCTATTGCAATAGCAGAAACGATCACTAAAAGACCAAATAATCCTATAGTCAACATATTATTGCGATCATCTAACTCTTGCGCTCTAGTTTGTGCATCATTTCTTTCGTATTCTCTAAAATCGTTAAACTGACTACGGATAGATTGCATATACTCACGACCACGATCATTTGCATAGAATTGCTGAATCCCTTGCTCATTGTTTTGTCGCTTAAAATCAATTGCACGCTCACCTGCCTCTGCTATCCAAAGGTCGATTGTGCCTTTTACCTCCACAAGCTTTTCTTGCTGTTTTGGCTTGTCCTCTAAAAGGTCAAACAGTTGATCAAACTCTACCTGCCATTCATCGGCAGCTTTATAATAAGGTTCCAAGTAACTCTCGTTGCCTGTAATGACAAAGCCTCTCTGACCAGCTTGCATGTCCATTACATATTTTTCTACATTATTTGTAAATGTTTCCACTTCGGTATTATATTTTATTAAATCATTTCTTTCTTGCTGTAGTGAACGGATTTGACTGTTCAATATTATAACGGAAGCAAATAAACAAAGAATAATGATAATGTAGCCAACGGTAATTTTGGAACGTATGCCAAACTTAAATTTATCCTCCATTTTGATTCCTACCTTTAATTCGGATTTTACTATACTAATAGTATATGAATTGGTTATAAAATAACAGTGTTTGCCCCTATAAAAAATTTAACTAATTACCTATTTTTATGCATGTGAAAATCAACGTGGTTATTAAATAGCTATTAAGTAGTTTGAGGCAAGAAAAGCGCATTCGCTTCCTTACATAGATAGGTCTCCATATATACTTTAAAAAAAGTATATATGGAATTAAGTATTATTGTTTTCCGCTATAAGGGGCGGTTAGCGATAAGCCTCCATAGCCGCACTAAATCAATGTTGCCACTTCAAAATATGTCATGACTTCTGAAATACACTTAAAACTGCAGGAAAAAACGATGCTAAGGATGATTCCCTAGCACCGTTTCTTTTTGAAAAATTATAACTTTAAGGTTAATGTTAGTAAATTTATTCACCTACTCCCTAGCTGTAAATCTTAAAACTATCACGGTAACTCCGCTCATTTATGCCGTTGCCACGATTAAATGAGCTTTTTCTAAGCGACGTCGAACGACAACACCAAACCATGCAGCTAGTACTGCTTTTATTACACCTACGATAACAAACGGTGCTACGCCACCCATAAATGCTGCTGACCATGTCAAGTCAGCTATGATTTTTAACCAAACTGTACCAAATACCAATGTGACAACCATACCGATTAAGTTTGCTACAATGGCTTGTGAAATTGTGATACCAAATTTTTTCATGTAAAGTCCCATAAGTATCGCTGATGGCAAGAATCCAACAATATAGCCTCCTGTTGGTCCAATAACAACCCCTAATCCGCCCGACATACCACTGAATACTGGCATCCCTACTGCACCGATTAATATATATACTATCACTGATAATACACCTGTTCTCATACCTAAAATGGTAACGACTAAACCTACTGCTAAGGTTTGTCCTGTAATTGGTACGAGTGGTAGCGGAATCGTCACTTGTGCAAGTATTGCTATAATTGCTGCCCCAATTGCTGCTAAGACGTACTGATATGTATTTCCCTTTTTCAAAATTATTTCCCCCTTATATGAGTTAACCTTATTTTTATATTGGTTAACACAAATATAAAGTAATTCAGCTTATATTGTCAATCCCCTTTCTAATCTTGCAAACTAGGTCGTTTCGTCCGTGAGATTCGTGGTTTGTTGCGTAACGGAAGAAAGTGGATATATGCTAGCTTGCTTTCCTAAAAGCAATAAAAATACCGTGAACTCTTGTTCACGGCATATCTATAAGAAAAGCTATCCCATAGGATAGCTTTTCTATGTATTATTTTTTTATTAATTCTAAATCTACAGGGATAGAAGCTTCTACTTCTTCACCGTTTAATGCTTTAATAGCTGCTTCCATTGCTTTTTCACCAATTTGTTCTGGTTTTTGAGCGATTGTACCAGCTAGCTTACCATTTTCTACAGATTTTACAGCATCATCTGTAGCGTCAAAGCCAATTACAATAATATCTTTGCCAGCTGCTTCGATTGCCTCTAAAGCGCCTAATGCCATTTCATCGTTGTGGGCAAATACACCCTTGATGTCTGGATTAGATTGAAGAATGTTTTCCATAACGGTTAAACCTTCTGCACGATTAAAGTTTGCTGTTTGTTTAGCTACAACATCTAATTTACCATCAGCCACATTATTGAAACCTTGGCCTCGGTCACGAGCTGCAGAAGATCCCGCGATACCCTCTAATTCAACTACTGCAGCGCCTTCTCCTGCTAATTCTAGTAAATATTCACCTGCAAGCTCTCCACCAGCAACATTATCTGATGCGATATGGGCTACTACTTCTCCACCTTCTGAACTGCGGTCAACTGTTACTACCGGAATATTTGCTGCATTTGCTGATTCTACAGATGAAACTACTGCTTGTGAGTCTACTGGATTGATGATAATAAGGTCAACGCCTTGTTGGATTAAATCCTCTACATCACTTGCTTGTTTTGAAGCATTATCTTGTGCGTCAACAACTGTAACTGTTGCTCCTAATTCATCTGCTTTTGCTTCTGCTCCATCACTTAATGTTACGAAAAACGGATTGTTTAAAGTGGAAACAGATAAACCAATTTTATAGTCACCCTTAGATCCTGTGGATTCTTTTTTAGAATCGGATTTCTCAGAGCCTGGTGCATCCATTGAACATGCTGCTAGGAACAATGCTACGATTAACAGTAAAGCAAAATAAAGTTTTTTCATGCTGTTTTTTCTCCTTTATACTGTTTTTTTGCGATCTATTAAAACCGCTAATAATATAACTGCACCCTTCACCACTTGCTGGAAGAAGGAGGATACACCAATTAGATTTAGACCATTATTCAAGACACCTATTATAAGAGCCCCGATTAAAGTACCAACAATCCAACCACGACCACCTGTTAAGCTTGTACCACCAAGAACTACCGCTGCAATTGCATCTAGTTCAAACATGTTACCCGCGGTAGGCTGAGCTGAATTTAAACGAGATGTTAAAATAAGCGAAGCCAGGGCTGCTAGAGCTCCAGTTAATGCGTAAACATAAATTTTAATTCGGCCAACCTTAATACCAGAAAGACGAGAAGCTTCCTCGTTACCTCCGACTGCATAAACTCTACGTCCAAATGTCGTCTTTTTCAAAATAAAGTAAAGTACTGCAAATGCAACAACCATTGTTACAACTGGCACAGGTATACCCAAGAAGTATCCTTTCCCAATCATTTGAAATGATAGTGAATCTCCTAATCCTGAAATTGGTCTACCTTCTGTGTAAACTAAGGTTAGTCCTCGATAAATAGTCATTGTTGCTAGAGTAGCGATAAATGGAGCAACATTCCCTTTAGAAATAATAATTCCGTTAATTGCCCCTAAAATTGCCCCTAAAACAAGACCTATTAGCATTGCTAAAATTGGATCCATTCCACCAGCAAGTAACCCTGCTGTGACAGCTCCCGTAAGAGCTAAAATCGATCCTACTGATAAGTCAATCCCTCCAGTTAAGATAACAAAGGTCATCCCAAATGCGATAAGAGCATTGATAGAAACCTGTCTTAGAACATTCATTAAGTTATTTACAGTTAAAAAGTTTGGACTCATAATAGTGATGATTACCACTAGTAAAATTAGTCCTAGCAATGGCCCTAATTTTTGTAGCACTGATTGTGAACTAGATTTTAGCAACTTTGTCCCCTCCGGTAGCGTAATGCATTATTTTTTCTTGTGACATTTCTTCTTTGGTTATTTCACCAGTTATCTTTCCTTCATGCATCACGAGCACTCGATCGACCATTCCAATGATTTCAGGAAGCTCGGAGGATATCATGATAATAGATACTCCGTTTTCAGCAAGTGTGTTCACAATGGAGTAAATTTCTTTTTTCGCTCCTACGTCTACTCCTCGTGTCGGTTCATCCAATATTAAAATATCAGGCTCAATGCCTAACCATTTGGCTATTACAATCTTCTGTTGGTTCCCACCGCTAAGTGACTTAACTGTTTGATCAGGACCAGAAGTACGTACGCCTAATCGTTTCACCATAGAATCATATAAGCTTTTTTCTTTTTGGTTATTCACAACACCGTTTTTTGATATTTTGTTGAAATTTGTAATGCCTAAATTTTCTTTAACAGAGAAATCTAATATTAGCCCTTCCGATTTTCTGTCCTCGGTTACAAAGCCAAAGCCGAGCTTAATAGCGTCTAGTGGCGTATTTATCTTTACTTGTTTACCATCTAGAATTAGTTCGCCACTGTCCAGCTTTTTGTAGCCAAATAATGATTGAACTACCTCTGTACGCCCTGCACCCATAAGTCCTGCTACACCAAGTATTTCTCCTTTTCGTAACTCAAAAGAAACATCCTCGAAAAAGCCTTTTCTTGTTAAGTTCTTGGCTACAAGCTTCACATCACCGATTTTAGAAGTTCTGTCGGGGAAGCGCCCACCTAGTTCTCGTCCAACCATCATTTGGACAATTTCATCGAAGGTCGTTTCTTTGACATTTCTAACTCCCACATAGCTTCCATCACGTAAAATAGTGATACGGTCACATATTGCAAAAATTTCTTCCATTCGGTGAGAGATATAAACAAAGGACACTCCCTTAGCCTGTAATGCTCTAATAGTTTCAAATAATGTCTCTATTTCTCTATCTGTTAAAGCAGCAGTAGGTTCATCCATAATGATTACATCTGCATTGGAAGAAATGGCCTTTGCTATCTCAACAATTTGCTGCTTACCAACGGATAGATTTCTTGCTGTTGTTTTTACATCTACATCCAAGCCAAGGTTTAACAATACCTCTTTAGCGGCTTTATTCATTTCCTTTGTTTTTAAAATTCCTGATTTGCCAAACGTCTTTTCATTTCCAAGAAATAAATTTTCTGCAACCGTCAAATCCGGTAGAATATTAAGTTCTTGGTGAATTACTGCTATCCCAGCCTGTTCTGCTTCCTTGGGATTTTTAAATTCAACAGGATTTCCTTTGATCTTAATTTCACCTGAATCTCTAGTGTAAATTCCGGTTAAGATTTTCATTAAGGTAGACTTACCTGCACCATTCTCACCCATTAGTGCATGAATTTCTCCTGGAGCTATTTCAAATTCAACATTATTCAACACTGTATTTCCGTTAAAGGCCTTTGAAATACCAGTCATCTCAATCATTGCTTCCACCACCTTTAAAATATGACACCAGCTTGCAAGATTACATTTGCATAAGGAGTAGCTTCCCCAGTACGTATAATGACTTTAGAATGACTAGTCATTGTTTTAAATTCTTCATGTGATACTTCCGTAATTTGTTCAATTGATTTTCTGACTACATAATTCATTTCAGCATTGGCTGTTTTCATTTCAGCAGCAATATAAGCTCTTTCAACTACTAAATCTTCTAAAACAACTTCTAATATTTCATCGAATGATGGTTTGCCGACAATGTATGATAAATCAATGCATTTAACTCCATCAGGAATAGGCAAGCCACAATCACCTATTGTAATTTGATCTGTGTGACCTAGCTTGGCAAAAATGCCAGCCAGCTCTCGATTTAAAATGCCTTGTTTTTTCATTTACAAGCTCCTTCTAATCTATTGACTACTTCCTCGTGACTTGGCATGCCGCCCTGAGCTCCAAATTTTTCTACTGACAAGGAGGCAGATGCATTTGCATAACGAACCGCTTGCTCTAAACTTAGCCCTTGCCCAAGTGCATGAACGAGTGCCCCGTTAAACGTGTCTCCTGCACCTGTAGTGTCTATCGCATTTGTTTTAAATCCAGGAACGACAATATGCTTATTTCCGTCAAAATATCTAGCACCATCACTTCCGAGTGTAACAATTAGCTTGTTTGGATATTTTTCCAAAGTTGCTTCCATATTTTCACCAAAAATTAACTCGCATTCTGTTTCATTTGGTGTCAGGTAAGCAATATAATCCATAAATTCCAGCTGAAAACCGCTTGCTGGAGCTGGGTTTAGTAATACTGGGACATTTAGCTCTGAGCATAACTCCAATGTGTACTTTACAACTGGAATCGGAATCTCTAGCTGCATGATAACAAACGTACTTTGTTGAATAGTTTCTTTCATATTTTTTATACTTTCCACGGTTAATGAATAGTTTGCACCTGGAACGACAATAATTCTATTGTCACCTTCCGACAGTAAGATGTTCGCGATTCCAGTTGCAGCCTCCTCTGTTTGTATGACAGAATCAGTTTTCACTCCATTTGCTTTAAGGTCAGCCAATAATTCGTTCCCAAAGCTATCAATCCCAACACTGGCAAGCATTTGTACTTTGCTGCCTAAACGAGCTGCTGCTACTGCTTGGTTAGACCCTTTTCCACCTGGCACAGTAGTAAATAGCTGACCTAAAACTGTTTCTCCTTGGACAGGGAAGTTGTCTGTTTGCACAACTATATCCATATTCATACTACCTATAACTGTAATCATCGATGTACACTCCTCGTCGTTCCCCGTTCCACTAGCTCAACGGGTACTTGAATAACTCTTTCGTCTATTTCAATTTCTTCAATAATTTTAATGAGTATACGGGTTGCCAAAGCACCCATTTTATAAATGTCTTGGGCTACAGTGGTCAGTCCTGGAGTCAACATTCCTCCTAGTGAAATACCATCGAACCCCATAATTTGTAGCTGGTCAGGAACACTAATACCCAATGAATGTGCAGCCTTCAAGGCCCCAGCGGCCGATACATCCGTACTTGCAAATATACCGTCTACACCTTCAATTTCTGTTAAAAATTTCTTTGCGATCATCTCAGATTCTCCAAAATGGAATGGACTCTCAACAATATGTGTTTGTACATTCTTTCCTTCGACAGCCTTTAAAAATCCAGCCAGCCGATCATCAGCTGGTCCCAACCCTTTAGGTCCTCTCATAAACACAATCTTTTCACAGCCTGAATCCAACAAATGATTTGTTCCCATGCATGCTCCATCTACGTTATTGGAGGAAACTGTTGGAATGGATTCATGAATCATCCGGTCTAACGCCACCAGTGGTACATTTAAATCTTCATAATGACTTGCACGTAACTGATTCGTCGTTACTATAAATCCTGCTACATATTTTTGCTTTAAAGTATCAATATAATGTATCTCTTTTTCAGATTTTTCATCGGAATTACATAAAACTACTGTATATCCATAAGATAATGCGATATCTTCAACTGCTCGAGCAAGCTCCGGAAAAAATGGGTTAGTAATATCAGGAACAATCAACCCTATGAAGTTCGTCTGCTTTGTTGTTAAGGATCTCGCTACTTGATTTGGTATATATTCTAACTTATCTATCGCTTTTCTTATTTTGAGCTTTGTATCTTCGCTGATATACCCTTTTTTGTTTAGATATCGGGATACAGAAGCAACCGAAACACCAGCTTCTTTTGCTACATCTCTTATGTTTGCCATCTGTTTTCCCCTTTCCCTTATACGTGTGTAACCGGTTACACAAAATATAACAAGTACTTTTAAAACTGTCAATATAAATCTGTTATATCATTTCCTAGAACAATATTTTTGTTTTATAACAGTAGTTATATAGCCACTTATGGAACTTAAAGAAAATATATTCGTAATATTCATTAAAGAGAAATTATTAAAAAAGGATGAAATCAATGAAACATAGAATTTGGAAGATATTCAAAAATATTATTATAGGGATAGTAGGTCTTGTATGTATTTGGTTTGCTATTCATCAGTTAATGACTGTGTATGAAAAGAACAAGTACGAAGCAATTGGCAAATTAGTAGAGGTTAATGGTAAAGAAATGCATGTTTATGAAAAAGGGGATGGCGACAACACGGTTGTTTTATGGAGTGGTTTAGGAACAAGTGCCCCTGCCCTTGACTTTGAACCATTAGTGAATGAGCTATCCAAGGACAATAGAGTAGTTGTAGTAGAACCATTTGGCTATGGCTGGAGTGATCGAACAGATAGTGAACGCACCGTAGAAAATATCGTAGAGGAAACAAGGGCTGCTCTATTGAAGTTAAACATTGAACAACCATACATATTAATGCCACATTCCATTTCAGGAGTATACAGCATGTATTATGCCAACTTGTATCCAGAAGAAATAAAAGCAATAATCGGTATTGATCCAACCTTGCCTCAGGCACTTGAATATTTTGATGAAGCTGCCCCAACGATGCCAAAAGCTTTAAGCATTATTGCTCCTAGTGGAATTGCTCGATTGGCAATGTATATTGCCCCAGAGGATTTTTTGCCTATAGCAGAGGATGGAACGTATTCTAAAGAAAACTTGAAAATGACCAAACTATTATCATCATGGAATGGCTACAACCAAAATGTAATCAATGAAACTAACTATATTCAAAGGAACATGGAATTCACAAAGGAGCTTAACTTCCCTACTGATTTACCTGTCATGATATTTACGACAAATGATAACCAAGCAAACAAGGAAGGGAAATCCAATATTACCTTTTATGAAGAGCAATTAGAGAAAAGCAATGTAAGCAAGCTAATTCCTTTAGAAGGTCATCATTATTTACATTGGTCTCAGTCTGAAAAAATGAGCGAGGAAGTGAAGGATTTTGTAAAGGAGATGGATTAACTTTTCCATAGAGTTGTGTCCTTTCCAAAATGTATTCATAAAAAACACTTGATAACTAATTTATAGTTATCAAGTGTTTTGCTTGTTACGGAGTATATTTTTCAGAGACCTTTACTACTTGCCCATCTTCTATGGTTAAATCATATGGTCCTTTTCCAACTGCTAAATAAGATATGAATTCCTTTTCTTCTACTTGCTTAGGCTTGGCGATATCCTCATGGTTAACCAAAAAGAACTCAGCGTTTTCAGCTAGCTTAATGCTTTCGGCCTTCTGAGTTTCATCATAAATCATAAATCCCGTAGGCAAATCCTTTTCAACATCTAGCCCCAGTTCCTTGATGCGTTCTTTATCCGCTTCCTCAATCCATTCTACTTCATCAATGATTAAACTTTTAGTGGAAAGTTCGAAATCTACTATGTAAGCTAGCTTATCTGAAGTAGCCTCTTTTGTTTCCTCATCTTTATTCTCTTCATTACAGGCACTTAAAAGTACTAAGACCCCTATAAGAGCAATTAGGAGCATAGACATCTTATTTAATAGAATTTTTTTCACCGTTAAAAACGTCCTTTCTTATATGCAATTAGGTAGGTAAAAATTTTGCCCATCTAATATTTTCACCTGGATGAAAATTTCATCATTACAAGATATAAGTTTAATTTACTTTTTCTTAAAAAGAAACCATAAAAATATGAATATTAAAAATGCAACAATCTCTAATGATAGAATGTACCAAGGATATGGTCCTAAAAAGTCTAACAAGCTTCCACCAGAAGGCTTTCTTTGTAAAAACATATAATTCCCTTCAAAAAGGTAGTTGATCCAAAAGATAAAAGGCAGCAAAATATTTAAAGCAAGCAATGTTGTGAGAACACCTTTAAACGTTGGTCGGTATCCTTTCACCCAAGTAAAATATAATGCAGTTAATATAATCCCTGCATGTGTATAAAAAAAATGAAAGTATCTAAAGTGTGGAAAATCCATATCCAAAACTGGAGTTAGCATGGCCTGTAGAGCACCACCTATACCTGCATAAAAAACAAACTGATAAACCAGACGATTACCAGTCCATAACAAAACAATCGTCAATAGAAGGCTAATACTGCATAATTCCAATGGCAATGAATTACTTAACTCCCACCTGTCCGATTGAACAAGCCATACATGATATAAAATATCAATCACTAATAAAGACAAGCCAAATAAACGCTCCATGCTCAGAATATTCTTTTCTGATTCGGTCCAGCGTGTCCTCGTAATGAATAGAAGAAGTATGAAGGTAATAAGTACAGCTATTGCACCCCAATGTGCCAATGAAAACATCACAAATCGATTATCCAACAGATTCACCGCCCGTTTTACTACTATTAGTATTCGAGTTAGCCGTTGGATTTTCCTCTTATTTAGTGATTTAAATACGGGAGCCTACCGATTATCCGGGATAACTGACCGATTATTGCTAACAAATGTTTTAAAAACTTTCTTGAATTAGTTTCATAATTCCTATAATTATAAAGAAACACGAACTATCGAGAAGAGAATAAAGTATAAAACATAAAAAGAGCATTGCTAGCTCGCAATGCTCTCCTCTTTGTACTATACTTCTAGTTCCCAACGTTCTTTTTCGTCTTTTTTAATTTTCTCTTCAATCTCTTTCGGCCACGCAGTACGGTATTTATGATTGTCTGCCGGGATGACTTCAATCATTTTTTCAATCATGTCTTGTGAGTCATATTGATTCTTCAAGGATTCCTCTTGCTCTTTCATATCTTCCTTTTTCGTGAAATGCTTTTCTTCATTAAACCATTTCCATTTTTCTTCAGCACTTCGATCATTAAACCCTGTATTATATGGTCCAGGATTGATCGTTGCTACCTGTACGCCAAACTGTTCGAGTTCCTTCTGCATCGTTTTTGCAATTGCTTCAACTGTATGCTTAGTAGCTGTATAAGGCCCTACATAAGGAGTTGCTGAAAGTCCTGCTACCGAGCTAAGGAATACAATTTTACCATTTCCTTTTTTCACAAGCTTGCGTGCTGCAATCTGTGCTGTTTCTAAGGTTGCAAAAACGTTTACTTCAAATAATGCACGGAATCGATCCATTGGCACCTCGGCAAGAGGTCCACCCTCATTAATAGCGGCATTAGCTACAAATATATCAAAGTCGTACTCTTCCATTTGAGCACGATCTCTTGCATTGGTTATATCTAACTTGAAAATTTCCATATCTAAATCTAGATCTCTTGCTTCTCGCAATAAATCTGTCTTTTGAGAAGTTGTTTCGGTAGTTGCAATCAAGCGATGTCCCTTTTTTGCTAGTCCTATGGCTGTACCTCTTCCAAGGCCACTTCCAGCTCCAGTAATAAAAATTGTTTTACTCAATTGTATTCCTCCTAACAAATTGTCATCTACTTCTTTTCTTCCCTTTGAGATCTAACTGAAACATAAGAAGGGTAAGGGTAAGACAGCTCTCCCCCACCCATTTTTCCAATTGACCTTAGGAAAAGACACTTAAGCTAGACAATAGTTAGAAGAAATAGTTAAAAGTAAAATCGATAAATTTCGTTAACTCCATCGATTCACCATTACTCGATCATACTGATAACGTCTAATGATAATGCTTAACTTTTGAAACCATTGGTTACAGGCTCCCATCGCCTCTTCGTATTGTTCAGATTCCTTATAATCCTCTTTATAATCTTCCAAATAGGTAAAAGAATGGATAGGCTCTGTTAAATCATCGGAAACGATTTTAAAGCAAAGACTAAATTCAAACTCTTCCTCGTCATCTTCTTCATCTTCTTCATCTTCTTCCTCATCTGTTTCCTTTTCATCACCGGATTTTATGCGGCTGCTAAGTATACCCTCTTTAGGAAACATCGAGACAGTTTCTCCATCCTCTAATAAAGCAGCTTCTAATATTTTATTGAAAGGAATATCTTTTATCTCAAAGTCACTTCCCAGCTCTTCCCGACGAGCGATATAAAGAATATTAGTAACTTCATTGATCAGTAAAGCATTTAAATTATTGGGAGATAGTAACATTTGAGTATGTGGAATCTCTTCTAAAACCTCTTCTGTGTTTCTTCTATTCTCTGCTATAATTTCTTCACTTCGCCGCTTCCATTCCCAAGTTCCCCAAAAGAACAATGCCACAGAAACGATTAAGTAAAAACCAATGGAGCGAATATGATCCATTGAAAATGACAGGAAGAAATATATAGCACTTAATAGATAGATTATGAATATTTTCATGTTCACTACCCCTTGTCTGTTATCTCTTTATAGAGACTTTATTCGAGAGATTATGAATTTATTCTTGAATCTATCATTAAATAAAATTATAAAGGAAATAACTTTCGCTTAAAGTAGGAGGATTGTTTAACAAGGTTATTGAATCTATATGGAAGTCAATCGATACAAAGGAGAAGAATTATGAAGAAATCAATAAAACTTATTATGCCAAAGACGAAGTTTATTCTGTTACTTTCAATAATACAGAGACCGACACTACTGGAAGCCTTGTAATTATTATAGATATGGACTTGATTTCCGCTCTAGGCGGACGCGTTCCGCGGGGTGAGCGATAAGCCATCACCGTCGCTTACGCGCCGTTGTGTTGTCTTATCTGTCTCACTCATCCCGCCGGAGTCGCCGCCTGCCACTACAATCAACAAATAAAAAATTTTCGTGGTTAATACGTAAAGTGCTATTTATGCAATACCTTTTTATAATTCCTATTCCCTTCATTGATTCCTATGAAGTTCCTGACACTAAAGTTCCCTATTTTTCATTAATATGTCGAGAAAATACCGGCTTGTTGTCTTATAAAGTGATCAATTAGGGGATATGTCTCTAAAAAAGAAGGAGGAAGTTTTTATGCTATTTATGATGATTGTTAAAGCTTCGAAGAATTCGGAAGCTGGAGAGCTGCCGAGCAATGATCTTATGGAAGCCATGACGAATTACAATGAAGAATTAGTTAAGGCAGGCATACGAGTTTATTCTAAAGGACTACATCCAAGTTCAAATGGGATTCGCATTTCGTATCCGAAACCAGGCGAAAAACCGGTAGTTTCCAATGGTCCATTTACTGAATCGAATGACTTGATTGCCGGGTTCATACTCATTGATGTGAAGTCAAGAGAAGAAGCCATGGAGTGGGCGCTGCGGATGCCGGACCCGCAAGGTCACGGAGAAGGTCAGATTGAATTGCGTCAAGTATTTTAGGCGCCGGTACTGACCAAATAAATATAAAATATCGCACTTAATACCTTTAGTTTAAAAATTTAAAAAGGTTCTATGAAAGTTCTTCTCACTATCTTTTCATATACTAAATTGTTTTGATACTCTTTAACATTGAACTAAGGTACACAAATCACCTAATAAAGCTTTAAACAAAATAAGTAGAAAAACTTAAAAAGCCAACTTCATTAGAGGTTGGCTTTCGTATGAGTTGTCTTTACTCACTATCTTTGATCCGCAATTGTTGCGTTATTGTTTGTTGCACTTAAGAGCGCTAAATTATCATATGGAGGACCTGTTGTTGTACCAGCTAGCAGTACAATATCAAATTCATTAGCAGGGTTTCCCCATGAGTTTCCAAGGAATGTGGTGAATGCTCGGTCTACTAAAAAACCGCCTTTTGTGTTATACACAACATTATTATTAATTGCCCCAGTCACATTGGGATTAATATAAATTCCCGTTCGCAATGAATAGAATATATTACCTTCAACCGTGAAATTAATACCTCCTTGTGGTACTACTGCCCGGTTTACTATCCAGTTTGCCATGGGCAAAGCTTGCGGTGGACCAAATATCGTATTATTTAAAATGCTCGTATTTGTACCACCTACTTGGATAAATTCTTTTGCATACGGGACATCACTAGTTATATTTAAGCCATTGATCGTCGTATTTTCTGCAGTTACTAATATTGCAATAATATCAGCTTGTAGTTGTAAAAGTGTTCCTGGTTCTCCTAATAAAGTGATCCCTGTTTTGTCCACTAAAATTTGAGACGAAATTGGATATGTCCCACTCAATATATGAACAATTCCTCCAGGGTTAACTGCTGCAATTCCCTCAGATATTGTACCAAAGGGATTTGCCAAGCTACCATCTCCCCCAACGACACCTGCTCGGACATAGATATTGTTGGGATCAACGATTTGGTTAATTGCCAAATCAAGTGCTGCTTGGACACTTGATATGCTTAGATAGCCTCCAACTGGTCTGGCATTAATTAATTCTGTCGCCACTTGATCTTTCTGTTCTTCTGTTAGTGCATTGTAAGCTGTTAAATTTAAACCTAGACCAGAGTCTTCAATAGCCGCTCTCATTTCCGCCACGGTTTGAGCATTATTTACCGTCTCTAAAAACACATTACTCCCTGTTAGTACGTAGTCAGTTTGTACCTTAGTAATAGTTATTGTGTCATTTGTATTGAGAAGGTTGTCAAGCTCGCTTGAGTTGATAGTTACAAACTTAACACTACTGAAAAGGTCACCATTAAAAATAGTGAAAAGTATGATCCCATTTAAAAAGGTATTAATATCGTTACCATATGAAATAATCTTTGTTTCACCAGGGTTCAGACTGAAAGAAACAGTTCCGTCTTGATTATACGGTTGTTCACCTTCCCGAACAAAGATAGTAATTTGTAGCGTTGATAACGTATTATTAACAAATGTTTTTTCTGCCACTTTTTCACCTCCTATCATTCACTAGTAGTTAACTAGACATTGTAGAAAGAGGATATCTCTTCTCTTTTCTATACTATGAAGAAAAGTAGAATATGAATGGGTGAACTAATCTACTACTTCTATAAACGTTACTAATAGTTAGACATAGTCTGGTAGAGTCTTCTCAAATGTTCTTGTGGCATGAGTATTGAAGAAGATTATCACTTAAGTAATTTGTTACAACCGTATCTGTTATATTATATTTGCTTGGATATAAGCTAGAATGGGTTAGAAAAAATGAGCTTGGAGAAGCATCTCCAAGCTCATTTTTCTATACAAATCAATCATTAACTTTTTGGCTGCTAACATGGGGGCAAATCTTATTGTTCTCGATTTATAAGGTAGTTTAAAAAATGTTTTAGAAAGGTTGTATCTTTGGACACGTGCTGAAGTGCATCCATTGCTAGACAGTAATTTTCCCACATTTCGATTGTGGCAGCTTCCTGACCCAGGATAGAAACAAATGTAGAGCTATTGTTTTCCGCGTCTTTTCCAAGGTCTTTACCGAGTAGCATTGCATCTCCTTCTACATCGAGTAAGTCGTCCTTAATCTGAAAGGCGATGCCAGCAAAACGAGCAAACCTTTTTAAAGCAATTATTTCCTCTTCCTTTGCGTTGGCAAGGAGAGCTGGCATTACAAGAGCTGCTTCAAATCCTATCCCTGTTTTATAAAAGCATAAGGTGTTTAACTGATCTCGACTAAGTGGTTTTCCTTTAGATTCCAGATCCATAGCTTGCCCTTTACACATATCGGCTATTGTTTGGGAAGAATATTGAATCATCTGAAGTACCGTTTTTGAATCAAATTGATTTAATTTAGTCTGCTCCCAAATTGCTTTTTGAGTGAGAAAAAGACCGGTTAATTCGGATATCGCTACGTTATAAACTTCATGTAGAGTTGGACGTCCACGTCGCATCGCTGCATTATCCTGAGCAGGTAAATCATCAAATAGAAGAGAAGCCGTATGAAGGTATTCTAATGATTTCAAAAGTGGCATTATTGCAGTTTCATCTAACTCGTACACCTTTACACTCATAAACCATGTAACAATCGGTCTCAGCCTTTTGCCATCCCCTTCCAAGCTATAATTTGCTGCCTCGGCTATAGAATCTCTTCCGAAGGAAGAACTCTCCGTGAGAGGAATGGCTAATATTTGGTTTATTTCGTTTCGCACTGTTTTAATCGTATTTGAGAAATCCTCTCTCTCCTTACTTTCATTCTTTAATACGGTAATCATGTGATCACGCAGTAATTTATCAAAAAAGTCCACGTCAGCTGCTTTTCGAACCATTTCTTGTAGAAGTTTATTGAATCTTGGATTTCCGAATCTAAATAGACTCATAATTTCTTTGTATTTGTTTGTACCTACACGCTTTTTCAATCGCTTGAGTCCATTTATGGCTCTGTCCAATATTACTTCTCGTGTTTTCTCGTCAGAACCATAAACATTATGGATTAAGTTGCTAATGACAGTCCAATACAATTCAAAGGGGTTAATCAGGTCTGGTCGAGTCCCGTGATACTTTAAATAATATGTATAGGGAGTTACCGCCCCATCCTTCATATCTTCGAACATATCTGCAAAATCATCTGACAGCTGATTATAAATACCGTAGTAAAAAGTACGGTTATCCATCTCCTTATCGTCAGAGGCACTAAGGACTGAACGGACGATAAGCCTAGATGAGGATGCTTTTAAAATAACGGGTATATATAGTTCTTCATTCGTATAATGAGAGTTCATTAAATTCTTTTCACGATCTACTTCCTGTGAATGGAAAAACACATATGCTTGCTCAAAAAATTTGTTCCTTCTTTCAGGATGCTGATTTTGCTCAATATACTGAAAAGCCTCACCAAGCTCCTGATGTACATAAGTGATCAATTCCTCGTTTTCTCCAAGCCATTCTCCCAATTTTGGTACTTTGCCTGTAGTAAGCGTTGTCCTGATTAAATTTGCATATTGCTTTTCTTCTTCGTCCGACAAAATCTTGGCGTCAAGCAAATCGTCAATAAATGGATAGGTCAATCCATAGGAATATCCCAGTCTGATAGCTTTATCGAGCCTTGCAGCACGCTCATCAGATGATATATCACTGTCCATCTCCTCATTCTCTTGCATAATAACCCCAGCAATTATTTTTATAAGTTTTCGTTGGGCGTGCTCTGCATCCATTCCCTTTGGTATATGATTGGACACTTGCTTTAGCTTGTTTAATAGCCAAATATAAGTTAATTCCACACCATCCTTCTTTGCCATCCGATACAGTCCAACCATACTAAATGCTTCAGCTTCCTCGCCATCTGGCTTAGAATTGGTAAGCTGATCCTTTAATCTACTCACTACACTATGAATTCTGGTCTGCGTATTTGGGGAATCAAGGGACTTTCCTAAATCACGGAGAAAAATATAGGAGATGCTCCTGTTTAAGTAGCTATCTAGCTTCCCTCTATAATTTAAGTACTGTATATAATGGTTAAAGTTCTTAGAATCGTCCTTTCCTTTTCCAAGCGTAAAAAGGGATAACATGGGATGATGAACGTGATCAGATTTCCATGTTTTAATATCGTCCGTTAACACCGGAATATAGCTTTTTTCTGTGGCCTGTACAGTAAGTTTATTAAAATATTGGGCTGCCTTTTGCTCAGCTTCCCTATAGCATTCATCAGGATTTATTATTGGTTTTAAATAGATGTTCATCTGTCACCTTCATTTACTGTTTTTTTATCCGTTCTGGAAATCATCCAGCTGTATAGCATTGCTATTATAACCCACATTTCTTTATTTCTTCACTTGTACCCCTTACTTCTAACTAATTACTTAATATCAATTTATTCTTCAATGTATCCCTAAATGCCTATACTCATTTGGAAGGTGATGAAAAAGATGGCAGCAATTTTGTTAGTTGTGTTCTTAGCTTATCCTTCCATCACATAATTAGTGTAAATTTCATCTTGTTCGTCGTTAATCTCTCCCATAATGGTATAGTTCATTTTTTTATCGAAAAGATCTTTTGTTGCAATAAAAGCATTGAACGGACAAGTAAGTGATTGAAGGTTATCCAGCTCCTGGAGAGCTGAATAATTCTCCACTTCCTCGAATCTAATATCCTGTAGATTCATCATCCCTTTTAGAACGTCCAGATTACTCATTTTAACCCCCGTAATATCAAGCTCACGCAAGCTGAAAATATCTTTAATACCATGAAGATCAGCTGTTTGGATACCTGAAAGATTTAAGTGACTTAACTTTTTACAGGATGCCAAAGGAGACAAATCATCTATTACTAAATTTTCTAGTGACAGCTCTTGAAGTAAAGGCAGCTCTTTCAATACAGATATGTCTCTTACTTTGGTGTTTCCAATAGATAATTGCTTTAAATCTTTAAGTGGCTTTAAAAAATCTAAATGCTGCAAAGATGTTTTGGCCAAATAGAGTTTTTTTAAGTCTTGCATCTCAGCAATTGGTGTGAAGTCTGTGATCTCTAATCCACTTGCGATTAATTCGCGGACGTTTTGAAAGTAAGCAAGTGGTTTTAAGTTAGTTATATTAGATGGAAATAACCTAAGGGTTATTATGTTTTGTAACTCATGAATCTTACTAGGCGTTTTACCTAACATTTGGGTAAGAAAGTTTGTCCAGCTTTCATCCAGCTCCAGAGGTACATCCTCTCCTGCACAAGGAGTCTTTTGAAGTTCAATGAGATTATCAAAAAAGTGACCATAATCTCCCCATATAACGTATGGATTACCGTCTTCCTCCGTAATTAGAGAACAATTTCCGTTCTCAAATTGTTGTATTAGTAGCTCGAGGAGCGCATCAAAGCTTTCACTTATGACAAACATTTGTCTTTCATCCCGACCAAAATTTATAATTTGTCCAGCTTTCCCATTCTCCCCAGGTGCAAAGTCCATCGCAAGATAGTTTCCTCCATAATCGTATGCTATAGGAATCCATCCTGGATGGTAGTATGCCTCTTGGACTTTATTCTTTTCGAATGAAATGACATCGGTAACGGACTCTTCATAATAGTTTTTGTAACCCTTCCATGCCGATAAAATTTCTTCGATGGAATACCAGGTTAATCCAAACATTAATCCTAACTTTTTTTCACCATTATGAACAGAATACGTAGCTTTAAAGGATTCAGGTAATGGGTAGCCCGTTTCCCTCTCTAATTTTAGGAGTTCTTTTTTAGATGCACCTTTATTTAAGTATTTTTTATTTTTCGGTATGTATTTTTCAAGTCTTTTAAAGAATTCTTTCCCCATTGCTAAACCCCTCCCTATTTACTTCTCTATCTTTATTAAACCATATAAACCGAAGAATTTTTTTGTGATTTTGGAAAAATAAATGAATTCATATTAGGAGTTGGTTAAGTCGATAGATAGTATAAAATATCAATAATTTTACAATAAAAAAATCAGGGGTGTTGTTCATTCAACACTCCTGATTTCTAAGTAAGTCTTCACCAAAATATGATGAATTCCTTGTATTCTGTTATGATAAAGATTCTTTTTTAAAGGCTATTTCATTAGAAACTAATTGCTTCTCTACTGCATAGTCTGCATGGTCTTCACGAATGAAACTCATAGCTATTGCGCCAAAGATTGCAGCAATACCAATTGCAAAAAAGTTAAACTGTGGCTGCAGATTAAAAGTTAATAAAATTCCCATATAAGTTGGAGCAACAATCGAACCGATACGTCCAAAAGCCATTGTACTTCCTAGAGCAGCTGCTCGAATATCGACAGAATAATATTGAGCTACATATGCATTAGACATGTTTTGTAAACCGACTGATGCAGCACCTATAATGGCAATTAACCCATAAGCTATATAAATATTTTTTGAGTAGCCAATCAGTATTAATGAGATAGCCCCTACTAAGTAAAGTGGAATAAGGACACGTTTGAAACCAAGTAGTTGAATAATGTTACCGAAAATCATTGTACCAGTTATGGCACCAATTTGAAGTACTGCAACAAAGAACAGACTAGATTTCAGATTATAGCCTGCATTCATCATTAAAGTTGGAAGCCATGTATTTAGTGAATACATGAGGATAAATGTACAGAAGCAAGACAGCCAGAACATCATCGTGCTTAATCCAAGTTTGTTTTTAAAAAGATCACGAACCGATGACTTTTGTTGCTGTTCTTGATGGACATATTTAAATTGAACATCTTTAGAGATCATTGGGTTTATTTTTTGAAGGACTTTGACAAGACGTTTTGTATCCTTTTGTTTAATTAAAGAATTAATAGATTCTGGAATGATACGTATAGCAAAAGGCAACACAAGCAGTGGTAAGCCGGCTATCCAGTATACCGGTTGCCAACCGAATCTTTCGAGCAATACCTGCCCGCTAAACGAGGCTAGAATTGCACCAACGGAGTAACCGCAAAATATGATTGAAATAATTGCAGCACGGTGTTTGGACGGAGCGTATTCTGATATTAAAGCAGCTATGTTTGGCATAACACCACCAAATCCTAAACCTGCAATAATACGAAAAACAATAAATAAAATCGGTGACGTTGCAAATCCAGATAATAATGTAAAAAAGCTGAATAAGAAGGTCGTTAAAATAATAATACGCTTTCTTCCAAAACGATCTGAATACAGACCGAATAAAACAGCTCCAACTGCTGTACCGATTGTCGTATAACTACTTATCGCCCCCGCTACTAAATCAGAGATTCCCCACTCCGCTTTTAACATTGGAATGGTTGCACCATAAATGACCACATCATAGCCGTCGAACATCATGATAAAAAATAAACAAAGAATAAGCACGTAATGAAAGACTTTCAATTTACTCTGATTAACTATTTCAATCGGGTTGACTGTTCTCATGGTACCTCCTATATACACGTAGTTTAAGGTAGATAATTAGCTATCATTTCTATTTGTCTCGCAACAGTTTGATAGAAAATAAAAGGATAGGCTATTAAAAAAGCAAAGCAATGTGTATGTAAGGAAATTTTAGCACTATACAATTGGTAACATGTAACACTTATTAAGTATCTCTAGCTATAGTTTTAAACTATAGCTGAACTTGTTCTTCAGCAATTGTTTCTTTTAAATATTCAATATATATAGTCGCTAAAGGACTGTTTTTTACATTTTTATGTGTAATATATCCAACTGTAATCCGTTCATCTACAAGTAAAGGAACTGAAACGATGTTATTACTATTTAGTTCATGACTTATCACACCAGTTGATATTGTATAACCATTAAGTCCAATCAATAAATTAAAGAGTGTCGCTCGATCACTAACTCGTATATTCTTTGGCCTAGAAAGAGTACTTAAAATCTCCTCAGAAAAATAAAAAGAATTATAATCTCCTTGTTCAAAGGAAAGATAAGGATAAGGAATTAAATCTGATAAAGTTACAAATTCCTGCTTTGCTAGCGGATTTCTAGAGCTAATAAATACGTGAGGCTTTGCTTCAAACAGCTCTTGAAAGATGAGATTACCTTCTCTCAGGAATTTATGAATCACTTTTTTATTAAAATCATTTACATATAAAATACCAATTTCACTATGTAGATTTTTTACATCTTCAATAATTTCATAGGTTTTGGTTTCTCTTAATGTAAATTCGTATTCATCTCGATTGTATTCCTCTAGCAGACGGACAAATGCACTTACCGCAAAAGCATAGTGCTGAGCTGATACAGAAAAGTGTTGCTGGGAAGATTGAATATTGGAATAGCGATTTTCCAGAAGATTTGCTTGTTCAACCACTTGTCGAGCATAACCTAAAAACTCTGCGCCTTCAGGTGTCATAATAATTCCTTTATTAGTTCTTTGGAAAATGATAATCCCTATTTCATTTTCTAACTCCTTTAGTGCATTTGAAAGACTTGGCTGGCTAATGAATAAATTTTGTGCAGCCTTACTAATAGAACGACTTCTTGCAACTTCAATTACATATTTTAACTGTTGAAGTGTCATTATTTTATACCTCTTTCTGATACTAATTTATAGTTTTAAAAGAAAGTGTGTCTCTCGTTCTCTATGTTTTAGTTTTACTTCATTGAGATGTTCACACTAAATTGAACAACCAATACATTCTTCTAAATTTTTATGAGTATTTTAAAACATAACTTAAATTTTGTAATATTACAATAACTTTTAATTTCACAACGGTTCCATTAATTCTTAAAACTTTTATTAAACACAAAAAAAGACAGTTAGCTAACTGTCTTCTTTAAGTAAAAAGTAAATACCTCGCACTATTTTATATATATAATGCTGCTGTTATAGTTTCTTTCATCCAGTTCTGTAACGGAAATTTTTTTACCTGAAGGGCTCCATTTGATTTTCGCATTTCTGACATTTGGAGCAATTTGTATGGATTTACCGGTTGATACATCGTACAGGTATAGTCCACTACTGTCTACATCGTTGATAACAGAATCTAATTGATATGCAACCATTTGCTGATTGGGAGACCAGGAAGCGCCAGTCACATCAGAACCTTCAGTAATAGTACTTTGTATATTTCCATCGATATCAGTAATTATCAGCCTTTTTGTTGACCCGGTTGCTTGAGTAACTAGTATTTGATTTCCATCAGGTGAGAGTGTGATTCCATCCGCATTTTCCAATTGCAGATTCTTTTTTTCTTTGGTCACCAGATTCAGCATAAATACCTGAAAAGTTGGACTGTCTGTAGTTATATAATAGATTTTTTCCTTCATTTTATGAACTGTGAACAATTGTTCCTCCTGAAGCTCGGCAATTTGAGTTAGATTACCTCTCGTGTCAGCCATATATGCCCCTCCTGCATAGGAAGCACCGATTACATTTTGCTCGTCAGTCCACCCAGCTGTATAGGCGCTACCAATAATGTCCTCCGTCATAGAAGATTGCCCCACGTCCTCTAAACTCATCAGATAATAGGCTACATCCCCAATAGAGTATTCATAATACAATAGATGTTTTTTATCTGGAGACAAAATTGCCCCACCAAGGAACATGTCTTTTTGGGCTTTTATCGTTTTAAACTCTTTTGTGTCCAAATTGTACTCATATATACTTCTAGGGTAGAACTCTGCATTCTCTAAGAGACTCATTTTTCCAAGTTCTTGGTTTTCTTTTGCAAGGACAACGGTCTGTTCATCGATCCAGTCGGAAATTTCCATTCCCTCGTATTTTTCAATTTTTTCGATTGTAACAAAGTCTAAATCGTTTTCGTTGCTTTCGTTTTCATTATCGACAATGCTATCATCTGGCTCTTCAATGTCTTTACTATTTTCTTCTTGCATACTGCAAGCAGAAAGAGTCAATACGACTAAGAGGAGGACAGTAATTTTGACAAATCCTAAATTTTTCATTTGAATCATCTCCTTGTCTATTATCATATGTAAAAACATCTAATATCCTAAACTACTAATTAAATAATTTTACTTATACAACAAATAAAATGCTCCTAGTCGTATTCCCCTATTTAAGTAACCTGACACCTTTTCAAGATTCTACTCCCCAATTAATTATACCATAAAATGGTAATTAGATGTTTAGGAAACAGCCAAATAAAAAAACGAAATCCATCATTGGAATTCGTTTTTCTTATCCTAATTTTAACTTAGCGACCACTTCACAATATGTTTAGTGTATATGGTAAATAGGAGATGTTGGTGAGTTTTAAAGAAAGTGCTTGATTTGCTTAGACACACAACGCGACCGGTACTTATAAGTAACTTTATAACTCATTGATGTTTTTTCAGAACTTTTTCTAATTTTCTACCCCTGCAATCCCAAAGCCTCCAGGTCCAGCATGGGTAGAAATCATTGCACCAGCTTGCATCCATGTTACATTTTCGAAGCCTGTTTCCTTTGCGATTTCATCCACTTGCCTCTTAATACTTTCATCAAGTCCGATAGAATAGATCAAATACAGCTGTTTTCTATCAATATCATATTGGTTTAAGTAATCTTGCATGAGCTTTACCGCTACGATGCTCATTTTCCCACGATATTTTCTCGTTGAAACAAGCTTTCCTTCTTTTAGCTCAATGCAGGGCTTTATTTTTAATAATGACCCTCCAATGTAAGCCATGTTACTTACGCGTCCACCCGATCTTAGAAAGTCCAAACTGCCTGGTATGAAAGCCAGCTTTGTTTTAGGAACGATAGATTCTATTTTTTCTATTAGCTGATTATGATCAATGGAAGGTTCTTCCTCCATTAAATTGGCAGCATACAGCACAACTGCAGCTAATCCTCCTGTCACGTTTAGCGTATCAATTAGGAAAAGATTTTCAAAATCCTCCGCTGCAATTAAAGCACTTTGAAAGGAAGCAGATGCTTTTGATGTATATCCAATGTGAATAATGATGCTCTCAGGAAAATTTGTTCTGATTTTCGTAAACAATTCATGATACTCATGTGTATTCGTTGCTGTTGTAGATGGAATTTTTTTTGTGCGACTATGATAATCGAAGACATCTTCTACAGGTAACTCACCATCTAAATAATCCTTCCCATCCATAATGACGTGCATCGGTACCACTTGAATTTGATGTTTTTCAACCAGGTCCTTCGGTAAATCCGCTCCACTCTCTGTTGATAAAATTATCCTTCTCATAGTACATCCCCTTCAAATAACGCATGCAATGCTGCGTACTTATTTATTTTATTTATCCTAAATATACACTAAAAGGGGAAAATATACAGATTAATAAACAGAAGATTTCCGTATGTAGTGGAATATTAACACTAAGTTAAACAGATAAAAGAAGGTATTAAGCTTAGCAATGACGTAAAACCACCTATTCTTTTTCGGTTTAATTTCTACAATACTTACTTATCCCCATTCTTATCTGATTAAAAATAGGATAAATATAAAACAGACGGTTTAGAAATGCATTATCGCACTACTAAACCGTCTGCTTAGTTACTTTAAACTAATTCCAACCATGCCACTGCTTCGCATTATGTGGCAACACTTTGATGCTGGTGGTTTAAGCAATTAGCTAGGACTTGCTATAGTTAAAGGTAGCCTTTTCATATTTATCTTCATACTTCAATGCGTATAATGATTAATGAAGTTATAGATTTTATAACAAATTATATTTGTATTAACTACGAAAATTCACTTTAAATTTCTCTAACAGTCTTCCAAATATCTTCACTAAGACTAATGGCAGAAATAACTGCAACACCATTAGCCCCAGCTTCACGTACGATGCTACTGTTTGTTGGTGAAATACCACCAATTGCTACAATGGGGACATTCGGATAGTCAGTTCTTGCTTTCTTTAAAAATGCAACCCCTGCTGGTGGTTCGGCATCTTTTTTTGATGATGTTTCAAAAATGGGTCCAATCCCAACATAATCTGCACCATTTGCAATCGCCTTTTCCAGTTCCTCCATCGTATGCACAGAAACACCGATGATTTTATTTTCTGCACGCTTACGAAACATTTCAATATTTAAATCATCCTGACCAACATGAATCCCATCAGCATTAAGCTTTAAGGCTAGCTCTACATCGTCATTTATTAGAAATGGCACTTTGTAAGCGTGACATAAACTTTGGCATTTACGTGCAAATTGTACATAGGAATCGCCAGTAAGTGCATTTTCACCCTTTTCTCTTAATTGAAACATCGTAATACCGGCTTGTAATGCTGCTTCTAACACCACTAAAGGATCACGCCTACAATTAATCGTACCCATAATAAAATATTTATCGAGATTTAGTGACATACAACATCACACTTCCCCTCAAGCTGACGATAGGCAAAATGATTCGTTGGACCAAAACCATGCCCAATATTTAATGGATTGCTAATCGCTAAATGGACAAATTTTTTCGCTTCCAAAACGGCTTCTTGCAAAGATTTTCCTTTTGCTATTTCTGCTGTTAATGCTGCTGAAAATGTACAGCCTGTTCCGTGCGTATGTTTAGTTTCAAATCGATTCGTTTCTAAGACAAAAGGAACCTCCCCTTTTATAAACACCGCATCAATCGCTTTGTCACCAGCTAAATGTCCACCTTTCATAACCACACATTGTACCCCAAGGGAGATAATATCTTGAGCAGCTAGAAATAGTTCTTGTTCCGTATGAATGGAGCGACCACTTATGACCTCGGCTTCTGGTATATTTGGTGTGCAAACAGTTGCAATGGGTAGCAGCTTATTTTTAAGAGCTTGTATAGACTCTTGTTGAAGCAAGCTGGCGCCGCCCTTCGCAATCATCACAGGGTCAACGATAAGAGGTAAGCCTCTATTTTTAAGTGTAGCAGCGACACACTCAATAATCTCTGAATTAAATAACATGCCTGTTTTAATCGCTGTCACATTAAAATCTTCAAGGACCGCCTTCAATTGTGCTTCTACAAATTGTACTGTTGTTGGAAAAATGCCATGTACACCTAACGTATTTTGGGCGGTTAAGGCAGTGATAACACTTGTACCAAATACACCAAGCTCTTGAAACGTTTTAATATCTGCCTGAATGCCTGCTCCGCCTCCACTATCTGAACCCGCTATCGTTAATGTAATCATTGGTGTCCCTCCGCTAAATATTCAAGTTGATTTAGAAAATTCATATGGAATGTCCCAATCGTTGAATACGCATTTGAGCTTGCTTGTTTATAATCACGAAGTAGATTCGCAAGATCTTCGAATGCATTTTCACAGCTTGCGAGCTCTGCTGCACAAAGGGCACTTAATAGACAGCCACTTCCTGTCATTTTCGTTACCTTTTCATGACCACCTACGATCCATTCTATTCTGATACCATCTGTAATCACATCTTGCTTACCTGTCACAATCACAAGACAGTTATATTTGTTTGCAACATGCATGGCCGTCTCAGCTACATCAAGTTCACCCACGCCACTATCGACGCCTTTTGCTTGCCAAGTAACACCTGCAATAGCCGCGAGTTCTCCGACATTACACCGAATTAAATTAATTTTAAGTTGTTGTAATAATTCCATCGTTGTTTCTAATCGAAAATTCGTTGCCCCTGCACCGACGGGATCAAAAACTATAGGAATGTTCTTCACATTCGCACTGTTTCCTGCTAGAAGCATTGATTTTATTGTCTGTTCATTTAATGTGCCGATATTTAATAAAAGCGCATTCGATTTTGATGCCATTTCCGCCGCTTCTTTAACCGCATCGGCCATCACAGGTGAAGCTCCTATTGCTAGTAAGCCATTTGCTGTAAAATTGGCCACGACATAGTTGGTGATACAATGCACTAAAGGTTTTTGTAGATTAATTTTTTGTAGGCTCATTCATATACACCCCTTTTGTCCAATTTTGCATCGTCCATGGCATTTCCCAAAACATCCACTCGTAATAACAGCTTTTTTCAAAATGTGCCTTTAAAACCTTTTGTTTCATGGGCTGTTCCTTCGCAAAACGATTTAACATCGACTTTTGCTTATTGATCGATTGAAGCATTTCGTCAGATGCATATAATGCAATCCATTGCGCATACAGCGGTACATTCGGATGAGCATACTTAAGCTGTTGCCCAATTTCTTGATAGAGCCACGGACAAGGTAATATGGCAGCAAATGCTTCTGCTACATCGCCATTATGTACAGCATTGTACATATGACTCACATAATTATAAGCAGCTGGTGCCACCTCAAAATTTTCAATTTCTTCGGCCGTTACATCTAAATCTTGAAAAGTTGTACGGTGAAGCTCAAGCTCTGCTTCATGAATAAATCTCGCACTGTTTAAAAAGTACTGAATGTCCTCGTCATTTGTTGCCTTTGCAGCTGCTAAAGCTAAGACTTTTGTGTAATGCTTTAAATAATACGCATCCTGTAGCATATAAAACTTGAACTTTTCGAGTGGTAAACTACCATCAGCAATACCTTGCACAAACGGATGGTTAAAACTAGCCTCCCAATAAAATTGCGTCTCCTGTCTAACTTTTTCACAAAACTCCATTTTTTTGTCCTCCTTAATTGGTGGACGTAAGTGCAAAAAAGGCGCCTCTAATAGAGACGCCCAAAAAGTGTAGACTACACCCATGATTGCTCCCTACGCCAGTGTTAACTGTCAGGTTCTAAGGGTCAGGTTTTAACCTTCTCAACACAATGTGTCCCCCCGCAATTAAAGTATTTGCAAAAGAAAAGCTCCACGTAAATAATACGCGGAGCTTAAGTAAGTACATATTGATCATCGTGTACTTTGCTCCCTACGTCCGTATTAACAGCCAGGTTCTAAGGGTCAGGTTTTACCTTCTCAACACAAACGTGTCCCCCTGCAAATTCATTTAATTACACTAAGTTTAACTGAAAGCACCACGGCAAACAAGATAATAATCACGACGTGACAGGTATGAGTTTAAAAATGAATCAAAGACCCTAGCAGATGTATTGAATTTATATCATAAGTAGGAGCTTCTTCCAGACTAAATTTAAATAAGCGAAAAATAAAAAAACGAATTCCAAAATCAGAATTCGTTTTTGAAAACTATGCTAACTCCAACCAAGCAACCGCTTCACAATGCAGTGAGTGTTGATGGTGGACTATTTAAATAATAAGAATGTAGTAGAATCACCTTAAATGCCTATTTTAAATATACTATTTATTATTCGTAAAATATAATTCAATAAGAAATCATTAATAAATATGAATCTAAATCTAAATCTAATAGAAATTGTCCTGTAAAGAAATTTAAAGCTTATACTTCAACTTCTACAAGAACATCATCTATTTCAATTTCATTTCTTATCAGGCTATAAATTTGTACATCTCTATTGATAGCTTCAAATCCTACAACTAAATTATATTTTGCAGGTATGTTACCATCCCACCCATTATGACCTCTAACTGCAATACAAAAGCTATCTGTTAACTGATTAGATTTTATAGTAGTCCAATCTTTTTGTAATGTACTATATGAACGAGAAAATTCTTTCGCTTGTCCATGATTACTTTGTTCGCCTATTTCCCACTTAAAATTCCCATCATCTTCTACAGATGAACCTGTTTCAAAAATTCTTTTTTCAAATGCATCAATTTGTTCACCTATTTTGCTACATCGCCAATCTAACCAAGTAGACATATATCTACTTGTTTTTCTACGTGTATTTCTTGGTTTAGCTGAATAAGACAATGTAACATCAATCCTAATATCATATTCTTCACCTATATCTAATATTTCACTAGGAATAGGTATGGTATAAATATGTGCTTCATTCCCGTAAATAATATTATCTTCTTCCGTTAATAATGTAATTCTATATTCATCATTTGTGGTAGCCCTAGTAACGTCTGGAAGACCATAACCAATATGTCTAAGTATAGTTTCATTAGAATTAAAAGTTTCATTTAAAGCTATTGGCCAACTTGCTGAGTGTGCAATTAAGGCTCTATATAATAAACTTGAAGCATTAGGGAATATCTTTTGAATTTCCGCTGCGATATATGCTACTTTAGGAGCCGCAAAAGAAGTTCCTATAGCATCTTTTGAATATGCTGGGCCAGTTGGTGAAGTTCTTATTAATTCTACACATACTTCTGAAGATAAAACTAAATCTACTGAATCTCCTACCTTATTTTTTACCCATGTGCCACCATATTCTACTACATCGGGTTTTATTGAATCCCATATCCCTGCTCCTGAACGCGAAAATGCTGAAGGCTCATTTTTCCCACCTATACTTATTTGATCAAGTGTTTCAAAACTTTCGCTATTAATCGATCCAACCGTCAATGCTTGCATACTTTGAGCTGGATTAGAAATACGTGATTTTTCATCAAATAGATAGGTAGGATAGTTATTTCCTTCATTATAAAAATCCTTAATTGTATGTTCATAGATATTTCCTGTTGCTTGAATAAATAATACATCATTTAAATAAGTTTGAAGATCAATTTCACTCGCCCATGGTGACATATGTTTTATTTCACATGAACTTATTTCTGCAATTGAATGATTATAGATTTTAGTCTTTTTTTCAGCCTTTATAGTAAAATCCTCAACAATAGACCTTATAAATAATGGTGGGAAAATACTAGTCCTAACCGAAAATTCATTATTTTCGTCTAATACACGAGCATTTCTTAAAAAACAAGGTAATTTATATGTACCATTTTTCGGTATTTGATGTGGATAAAGAATAGCTCCAGCTACTCTTGTACCATGACCTCCCCCTGATATTTCATCAGCTACTGTAGTCTTCCCTATAACTAGGCATTTTGAATCCTCTTTTAAAATAGCAGGCTCCAAGTACTTATGTTCTTCTTGAATCCCACTATCTATTACAGTAATAATTGGGGCATCTTCATCAGGAGGAATAATTTCTAAATCCTCGTTTATATCAGCTGCACCTATTTCATAAGATTCTCCTATAGATAAATCTCCTACGTATTCAGCTTGATAAATATAAGAGAAATTATAAACTAAATCTTTTATGCACTTACCTGAGATTCTTACTCTCGCGGAAAAACTATCACATAGTTCAAAAAATTTAGGTTCTCCATCAATAAAAGAACCTATAATTTCTCCACCATAATGCTCTATAAATTCAGTGAATTGTTCTTCGCGTTCATATTTCAAATCATCCCACTTTTGATAAGCCTCAAAATATTTTTTTTGCCAATTTAAATATTTCCTACTTCGTTTATACTCATCTTCATTTACATCATTTTCTTTTTCAGGTGGTTGTTCCAAATTAAAAATATTTCCAGAGCAACTAATACTTACATCAATTTCATATATATCATCATCTAAAATCGCTCCCCAAATACTTAATAAGTTGGCACCACATATTCTTTCTACCCTATCTTTATCATCATGAAATGCATAAATTCGAGCGGGAGTGTTACATCTTTTAGAAACCTCATTAATAAAATCATCTGTCTTTTTTATTAATGTTGCAAATTCTAAATCACCATTTGATACAATAACAAATCCATTACCATGTTCTGAAACTACTTCAAAACCTAAACCCTTTAAAAAACTAATATCACTTGTAGGATCAATTTCTAATAAAATTGGAATTCCAGTTTCTATTTGAGGAAGCTGCTCTCTAACACGTTCTTCTTGCTTTTCTTTCCAAAACCTCGATAATTCTGAAGCCTTAGATTTAATAGATTTGCCATGTTTTATACGATTGTCTTTATTCTCATTAGTTCTCGGGCTTGGATTTCCATTGCCTCTATATTTTGGCTTTCCTACTATTTTTTGCTTTAAAGTAATATGTGAAAAATCATGGTGTATTGACATAACTTCACCTCTTTAATATTTCATAGTGATACCATTAATTACATTCGAAACATGGTCTTTTTTAATAATATTAGAATCTTCTAAAACAGCATTTTTTGCTATTTGTTGAGCTATAGAAACAATATTAGCAGAAGAATGGCCCTCTAACTCTTTAGAAATAATATCAAAATCAATCTCCTTACTTATTTTCATAGCAGATAAGGTTTCTAAAATTAGCCTTTTAATCTCCTTTTTAGATGGCTTAGGTAATTCTATAATGTCATCAAATCTCCTAAATAAAGCTTCGTCTAAAGCGACTTTTAAGTTTGTAGTAGCAATTAATAATCCCGGAGATTCATATTCATCTAATAAAGTTAATAACATATTCACTATCCTAGGAACCTCACCAACATCCTGACCATTTTTTCGAGATTTTGCAATAAAGTCACATTCATCTAATAGTAAAACCACAGCATTATTATTACAGTATTCAAATATAGACCTTAAATTCGAAGCTGATTCTCCAAAATATGAAGATAATAACGTATCGAATCTTACTTTTAATAAAGGAAGCCCTAAATTCCAGGCTAATCTTTCTGCTGCTAATGTTTTACCGCAGCCTGGAGATCCATATAATAAAATTTTTTTCTTTGGAATCAAATTAAATAAAGCTAATCTATGTCTTGCTACATATTCTTTTTCAATACTTTGAAGTTTAGTCTCTATTTCATCATTCAATACCATATGATGTTTTAATTTTTCCCGTGGGATGTAGGTAACTAATTGTGAATTGTCTCTTTTACTTATAGGTAATCCACTCATTTCATTTCCGAAATTTTTATTAACTACATGCTTAGAAAACTGCTTCTCAACTTTTGGTTTTTCAGTCTGTTTAATTTTTTCTAAAGTCTCAGCTAATAATACATGGTTTTTTTTGTATTCATTTGAAATTATAATATCCGCTAATTTTTTTAACGCTGTTACATCTTCAGAATAAATACCTTTAAACAAACGTTTATATAAATCTTTATTCAAAATTCCCCCTCCTTTCTATACAATTTAATGCTGCTTTCTATTATATATATAATAGACGTAAACTACTATTTTAACTAATTGTAGTTAAAGTTCACCCTGATTTATTTTACAAATAAAAAGCGCATTAATACTAAAATAGAAGGGGGATTATAATTTAATAATTAAAGCGAATTTTATGTTCTACAAGTTTTTTCTGAGTAGAAGACATGCAAGGAAGGATTTTTTTCAGCTTCCATTCTTCCATATCATTCAATTGTTGTTTTTCCCGATTTCGAGTAATAATTAATTTAAAATTAGATTTATTATATTCGACTTTAGCTTTGTCTAAACGCCAGATTAGGATAGCAAGTTGATTTGGTGTAAATGCCTTTCTATTTTTAAAATATAGAATAAATGATTCAATATCAAAATTTTCATCTAATGCACTAAGTCTGACTAACGAATTAATCACATGTTTTTCTTTAGCTTCTGTTACTAACTTTCTTCTATCACTATTTACTTTTCTTTTTGCCTCACGATTGCTAAGTACATATCCTTCTTCATTCAATACAGGAATTTCAAATTTAGTAATACATTCTGAACCGATTAACATTGTATTATTGTTATATTTATTCACTATTTCAAATTGGTATCTAATATTTTGATGACCGCAAATTTCACAAACTTCTTCTGCTACTTCTAAATCATACATTTCTCCCTCATAACGCCATTCAGATAATGCTATTCTAATATCAAATTTTTCTTCACTTAATGGAAATATATTATTGCCAACTCTCACAATCCAAGTCATAGAATATCCCTCCAAGAAACTTATTCAAATTATTGTCATTATATACAAATAAGATTTATACATAATTTATTCAACACAACAATATAAATTCCTTTATTTATAAAATATATTTAAGAACACACTTTATGTAGACTTGCATTTTTTCTCATGTATTGTTTTTTTAATCTAAAGAAGAATGTATCCCTTTATTAAGATACATATATTCTACCGCACTTAAATTAAGCTTTATTCACTTTAGTAACCATTAATAGTGACTATTATTAACTATATCAAACCCTTGATATGAAAGCGTTTGTTCGACTTTTAAGGCTATGGATAAATGCATTAGTATCTAACATTTGGAACTATTAGTAGTCACTATTACAAAAAACAATCAAACCTTTCCATTTTCAATACCCAAAAATCAAATTTTAAAGTAATGGTTACTACAATTAGTAACCATTACAAACCCTTGATATCACTGTATTTAGAGGTTTTTTAAAGACTCTAGTTTTTGTAGGAACTAATAATAGTTTCCAATATTAGTTCCTACATTTAAACGGATTTCATTAAGTCGTAAATATTACCGGTCTCTTTTTTAAATATGAGTTTAATAGTACCTGTTGGACCATTCCGGTGTTTTGCGACATCGACTTCAATAATATTTTTATTTTCAGTATTATTTCAGCAATTGCTAAATGTCTTATAATAGATTTGTCCGTTTGAATGAGCTGTAAATAATCAATGACAACTAAATGCTTTACCAGCTTCTTCTGTATTTAACTGTGAGCGGCGGCTATTGATAGAAAGATCTTTAATGGATTGTATACTTGTATCCTCAGAAATTACTAAATCCCAATTAGAAACTTCTCCTTCTGCCCGTATAATCGCTGTAATCTCCTGTTCCTCCAAGAGATTTACTCCTTTACCGAAAAAGCTCATTTTAACTTTTGCTTCAGCACAAATGGCCCTTGTTAATACCTGTTTTTTAGACATTTCAAGTGAGTAAAATAATACTTTGTTCTGCTTCTTACAAGCGTTCTGTTACGAGTAAAAAAAGATTAGCTATTAAACCAGAAGATTGGATTGTAGTTGAAGATACCCATGAACCGATTATCTCCAAAGAGGTTTTAATTTGGTGCAGCATTTAATCAAATCACGTAAGCGTGTACGCTCACAGCAATCAAATCACCTCTTTACTAGGATACTCATATGTGGAAGTTGTGGGGCTGGGCTACATTTTAAAAGAGAATGCTATGTCTGTGGTAAACAGAATAAATTCGGTAAAGCAGCTTGCTCTGAAAACTTCAGACCAATTGAAACTGCATTAATAAAAATCTTTGTTAGATGATATTTTTACGCTAATTTAAGGTATCCAACGCTGAAGCAATATTATCTTGATTACGATTATTAGAAGCTTCATTTTCAAAATTAGTTAACTGCTTCTCAATTAAAGAATCGATTACTTTCCCTGAAATGTTGGAAAAATAAGCATCGTTAGATGAAAGTATCGATAAAGATGATTATGATTTATTAATGAATGAAATCAATCCACAAATCGATCAATTAAAAGCTGGACTTAATGAGCTTGTAGAAAATGACAGTACAACTATTGTAGATCGACAAGAATTAAAAGCTTATATACAATTGCAGTTGAATCCGAAACAACTGTTAACAGAACTTACGCCAGAAATTTTGGCGCGGTTCATATATAAGATAATAGTAAAAGCAGACGGTTTAGAGGTACACTACTGTACCTCTAAACCGTCTGCTTTTTATGTTTCAACAAATATTAAGTTAGATATACCAAAGACTCATCCAAACAAAGCGTACGTTAAAAAACACGCTTAAATATAAGGGTTAGTCAGCTAACTCCAACCAAGCGACCGCTTCGCAATGTGTCGTCTGAGGGAACATGTCCACTGGTTGAATTTCCTGTGTCTTATAGCCGCCATCTTCTAAAATGCGAAGATCACGCGCTAGTGTTGCTGGGTTACATGAGACGTAAACTACACGTTTTGGGCGTTGCTCTATGATTGTCGTCAGAAGTGCTTCGTCGCAGCCTTTTCTCGGGGGATCCACTACTAGAACATCAGCATTTTTTCCTTCCTTGTACCACCGTGGAATGACTTCCTCTGCTGGGCCAGCTTCAAAGTATGTGTTAGTGAAGCCATTTAGCTCAGCATTTCTTTTTGCGTCCTCAATCGCTTGAGGGACAATTTCTACACCCAACACTTGCTTCGCTCTTTGCGCAAGGAACAATGAAATTGTACCAATTCCGCAATAAGCGTCAATTACAGTCTCGTCTCCTGAAAGCTGAGCATAATCGAGTGCCTGTTTATATAATACTTCTGTCTGCTCTGGGTTTACCTGATAAAAGGAACGAGCAGATATTTCAAATCGAACATCTCCGATTAAATCCTCAATCGTTGGTTTCCCCCACAATAGGTTTGTTTCGTCTCCGAAGATGACGTTCGTATTTCTTGAATTAACATTTTGCATAATCGAGGTGACTTTTGGTTCTGCTTCTCTAATTAGTTCAATAATTGCTTCCTTCTTTGAAAGCTTAGGATGCTTTGTTACTAAAACGACCATCACCTCGCCAGTTGCTCTGCCTTTACGGACTACTAAGTGACGCAGCTGACCTTTTTTTGTGTCTTCATTGTAAGGGACTAAGTCTAGCTCTAATGCCTTTTCCTTGAATGCTCTCATCAATCGATCAGCTTCATCCGATTGGATCAAACAAGTTGGAGTGTCTGCAATTCTGTGAGACTTCGCCTGATAAAACCCTGCAATCACCTTTCCATCCGCTAAACCAAATGGAATTTGAGATTTATTACGGTATTCCCAAGGGTTGTCCATTCCTTTTACAGGTAATACTGGCGCATCAATCTTGCCTAATCGTTGCATGACATTTCGAACCATATTTTCTTTCCATTTTAACTGACCTTCATAATTGATATGCTGGAGCTGACAGCCGCCACATTCATAAAATACAGGACATGGAGCTTCTACGCGAAATGGGGAGGGCTCTACAATATTTAATAATTTGGCAAATCCATAGTTCTTTAATGTCTTTAAAACACGTACTTCCGCTTTTTCATCTGGCAGACCACCATGTATGAATAGTGGATAGCCGTCGACCTTAGCAACGCCAGATCCATCATGTGTCAAATCCTCTATATAAACCGCTAACTGATCATTCTTTTTTACTGGTGTGTTCACTTTAAATCTCCGTTCTTGTGTAATGGATATTATTATATCAAATATAGGCGTCCAATAGTATCAGGTAGCTTAAGTGTATTAAATTTCTCACTTTTTTTACCCACAAAAAAAAGTAAGGAAAATTTCCTTACTCGTTTAACTTTAACATTAATGAGTCCTCTATGACAGTCCACTGCTTCTCAGGTAATATACTTTTGTTTAACCGAGCTACAAATTGCTCGGCCTCTTCAAGATTGTAAAATACTTTTATCAGTTGGCTATTTGAATTTTTCAACACTTCTGTAACACCATTCGTGCTACGTGCAATCACAAACATGTTCAACTCCAAGTTATGGCATTAACAATTTATCATTGTTATTACCATAGTATCTCATTAAACAAAAGAAAAGTATACATTTTTTGGAAAATTATAAAATTATATATTAAAAAAAATTATAATTTTTAAAATCTCAAAATACATTAAATTTCTTTTTGATAATAGTCTATACAACCTAAAAAAGCAGCATGGCATCAACGCCATTTTTATTTTTAGAAAGTAATTTTAAGAAAGAAGTATCTGTTCTGCAGTTTTCCCTATAGAAGTGGAATCATAATATTGATATTTCTTCCGCAACTTCAAACAAACTCTTTCGTGAAAGTTATAAAAATTTTAGTCTATTTTGCTGATAGTTCACTTTCTGTTACCCACTTATGATTTGTAACTGCTTCCCCGTCTGTAGTTGAAATGTAATCTACCATATATACGGTCGTAGCTTCTGATGAGTCAATTTCTGCATTAGCACCTTCCATTCCAGCCATATGGTCAGCTTCAATGGTAACTTCTGTTCCTGGTTTTAAAGGTTGATCACCGGCATTTTTTATTTCTTCTTGAATTACCCATTTGTGATTCTCCACCCTTTTGCCACCAGTTGTTGGAGTATAAGAAATGACATATACAGATGTATCATAAGCTCCTACAATAGTTGCTTCTGCACCCTTCATGCCGCTCATATGGTCAGTCTCTAAAATCGCTTGACTGCCAATTTCAAAAGTTGGGTTTTCAGCTACTTTCAATCCGTCAGGAACTTCACCAGACCCAGACATGTCCATATTAGAATGATCCATACCTTCCATACTCTCGCCAGAACTTTCATTCATGTTCATATTATTAGGATTAGGGTTTGTATTGGTTTCCTTCTCATCACTAGCACAAGCAGAAATAATCATTACAACAACCAACAAAATGGTACATATTATTAAATTTCTTTTCATTATAATCCTCCTCAATCTTTATTAATTACACACAACAAAAGAAACTTTGTTGTTGAAGACAATCATACACTGAAATTATGAAAAAACTATGCAGAACTTCCCCATAAATAATTGACCAAAAAGCTTATATTTCCCAGTAAGTGATTGTGTCAAAAAGTCCTATCATAAGAATTATAATGCCTGCTAAATTCTGAATAACTTTTCCCAGCTTCATACTTTTTTTCATTATTAATTGCCTTGCATCAAATAACCAAATTAATATAAACAAAAGAATTAGCGGTAAGGACGTCGCAAATCCAAATACTGCAGGTAAGACAAAACCATAAGAGGTTGATAAAACAGTAGGCATTAACCAAACAAAAAATAAGATAAACATTGTAGGACAAAATGCTAATGAAAAACTAGCTCCTAATAGAAAAGAACCTAACTTCCCTTCTTTTAATACCAATGGGATGCGCATAGTTAATCTATTAATAAAGCCAAACTTAAAAATCCCTAAAAGTACAAGACCTGTAACCATCATAAGTGGCCCAATCGCTTTACGAAATATTGGGAAGAACTCTGTCATTTTTGTCTCAAAGGATTGACCAAATATCCAAGCCAATAATCCAATTAAACTATATACAACGATTTTCCCTACGATAAAAGATATAATCTCTCCCCAATTCCCCTTCATTTGAATTGTTCGATTTCCATAAAAGGTAATAGCACTTAAATTCCCCGTTAATTGACAAGGTGCAGCCGCCCCAATTAAACCAAGTAGAAGTGCGACTACAATCGGAAAATGTTCGAAGGAGTGTAAGAAATCAGTAACTGGGTTACTTATTGTTTGACTTATCTTTGACATCAAACTGTACATCTAAATTCACCTTCTATTTTCTTATATTGATAACTCACCATTTGAAGCGAGTTTATCCCAAGAAAATCCTTCGTCTTTTGTTACATAAATATTATTATTGTTTGTAGCTATTACGATCTCTTTTAGATTCCCTGGGTTTATTGCAATAAAGATAATGGGATCCATTTCTAAATCAGATGGTAGTTCAATTTCTGTTTCCTCACTATTCTCTATCATGAAAGATTTTAGAAATACCTTATCATTATCAAAATTAGAATAATAACCTCCTGTCTCATTAAATGTTACATACGTGATATTATTAGTATCATTCTTCCGTTTAAAATTTTGTCCATAATCATCCGAAATAAATAATCCATCCTTGCTTGCTGCAGCAATAGTTTGCTTATACGTTGGGTGTGCAGACAAATTGGAAATATAATCTGACGTAAATCCATTCATAGCAACCTTCTTCCAAGAAACACCTTCATCTACAGAATAGTGTAAACCTACATCCATCTCTTTAACGGGTGTTTCATTTAATACGTAAATTGTATTTGAATCATAGCCAGCCGCAAGATAATGAAAATCAATCTCTCCATAAAAAGCTAATTGTTCGAAACTTGCTCCTTTATCGTTGCTCTTTATAAGACCTAGAGGATTTTTATATTCACTTCCTTCTTCTGGGTGACCACTTGAGAAAAATCCTTCTCGTACAGCTTGAAAGCCCATATAATCATGTTTTTGACTATTTGCTTCTTTCCATCCTTCTTTGCCATATTCATATAATCCTAAATGTGTTGCAATGGCAAATTCGTTTCCTCCATTTATATATCCCATACCGTGTATATGATCAATTTTATTATTTTTAACTTCGTTAAATAAATATCCTTCCTTTTCATTTGAGTTACATGCAGACAGGAGAAATAATATTACAATTAAACCAATTAAAAATTTATATTTTTTCATTTTAATATAACTCCCTTAGCTCCATTTATATCCGATTCCCCATACCGTCTTAAGAAATTCATCAATAGGGAAACCATTAGCTTTCAATTTTTCTCTCAAATTGCGTATATGTGAGTCTACCGTTCTTGTGTCTGTATATGTGCTAAATTCCCATGCAGCATTCAATAGCTCTTCGCGTGTATATGTTTTTTTGGGGCGAGTAATTAATGCTTCAATAATATAAAATTCTTTCAATGTTAGTTGTACGATTGCTTCATGGTATTGTAATGAATAAGTCTCCCTATTTAGTCTAAAAGCTTCGTAAGTTATAGACACTTCCTCCAATTCATTCACAGATAACCGGCGTAATATTGCATTAACTCTTGCCACCAACTCTTTTTCATCAAAAGGTTTTGTTATATAATCGTCAGCCCCAGTGTTTAATCCTTTTACTAAATCTAACTTTTCAGATCTGGCTGTAAGCATAATTATAGGAACATCAGAAAACTTTCTTATCTTTTTACAAGCTTCCCATCCATCCATTTCTGGCATCATGACATCTAAAAGGACAAGATTAACTTTCTCATTTTGCAGTATCTCTATTGCTTTCTTGCCACTTGTTTCTTTCATACATATGAATCCAAGTGGCTGAAGAAATAATTCAATTAAATCTAACATTCTAGGCTCATCATCCACTAACAAAATTTTCTGCATAAACGCTCAAAACCTCCTATTCAATCCTTACATAATCCTAAATTATTACTGTAAATGTACTTCCTTTTCCCAAAATACTATGAACCTCAATGCTTCCTCCATGTGCTTCCACTAATTCCTTCACAACAGCAAGCCCAATTCCTGATCCACCAAACGAACGTGAACGTGACTTTTCTATACGGTATAGTTTTTCAAATATGAAACTAATTTCATCGTTGGGAATTCCTATTCCACAATCAATAACAGAAATGATTGTCCTCTTCTCTTTTTTACGTACATCCAATGAAACCTTTGTATTTTCTTTAGAGTATTTCAATGCATTATCAAGTAAATTCAATACAATTTGCTCTAATCGCAAAGAATCGGCATGTACTTGAAAATTGTCCTCACATACATAACTTAGTTTGATATTCTTCATCTCAAAAGAAGGTCCAACTAGTTTGATGATGTTGTCAAAAAACGGCTGTGCATCAAAATACTCCTTTGATACAGTAAAAGAATTCTCATCCATTTTTGCTAAATCTAATAAATTTTTTACAAGTTCTTTCATTCTTTCTGACTCTTCTGCAATTATTAAAAGATACTGCTCACGTTCTTCTTTACTAATCTCTTTTCGCATTGCTACATTAGAATATCCAATTAGATATGTAAGAGGAGTTTTCAGTTCATGAGCAACTGAAGCTAAAAATTCATTTCGTTCCGTTTTCATTCTTTCTAGGTCATTTGCTAACTTTTGAATAGAACCTGACAATTTCCCGAGTTCATCCTTACCGATGGAAGGAAGACTCACAGCAAAATCCCCTTTGCTTAAGTTCTCCGTAGCTTCTTTCATACGTATTAAAGGTCTCGTAAGTAGTCTAGATAATGCCGTATAGACGATAAACAAGAGGATAACACTTGTCCCACCGGCAATTCCAAAATGCATGTTTAGCTTATCCACCAATTGCTTAATAGAAGATGTACTTTGAAACATGACAACATAACCAGATTGATCATTACTCACTTTATAGGGATGTGCACTTATAATATAAGGTGATTCATTCCACTCTGAAACTAGTACTTCATCTTTTTTCGAATCCAGATTTTTTATTAGTGGGATATAGTCATCTAAAGGCAAATTTTTTTCAAATGAGCTATTTATGATTTCCCCTTTGTTATTTGTAATAACGACTTCTCTTTCCTTTCCCTTTTCCATCAATACGATATGTCTCATAGTAGTATCAGAGTAGTATTCAAGAAGTACCTCGCGATGATTTGATCCGTTTTTTAATAATAAAGAGAACTCCTCATCAATTCTTGCATGTACAATATTTTGATGGAGATAAAAAATAAGGAATGCTTCCATTATCAGTACAGCGATGAAAAAATAAGCTGTTAACTTTGTCGAAATTCTATTCATCAAACCATTTACACCTTCTCACTAAAGAATCCAAATAACCAAATGAAACTAAATATTATGAAGGCATTATCTGCTCCATATATCGCTTTATGCTTTCCTCACTCATCTCACCAGTGATTATTTTCTCAATTTTACCTTCCGGGTTAACAAGAAAAGTAGTAGGTAAAGGATTAATATTATATGTCTCCATTACACTTTTATTTTTATCTATCAAAACCGGGAAGCTCAAACCTTTGCGATCAATATATTTTTGCACTTTAAAATCGGACTCACCTATGTTTACTGCCAATATTTGAAGACCGTTGTCTTTTACTTTTTTATACTGTTTGTCCATCAGCGGGAATTCTCTCTCACAAGGTTTACACCAAGTTCCCCAAAAGTTTAAAAAGACCCCTTGACCTCTGTAATCAGATAATTTATGGCTCTCTCCATTCATATCAATTAATACAAAATCAGGCGCTGTATCTCCTACTTGTAAAACTTCATTTTTACTTTTACTTAAATTAGTGTATATGGTAAAGACAATTACTCCAACCATTAACGTCAAAAGTGTAAGTCGCATGTAAAATCTTTTTTTCTTTTTGTTTTCCATAGTAAAAAACCTACTCTCTAATAAGTTTTGATTTAATTTAAAACCCTGTAAATCCTCCAAAAAAAGGAGTCAAAAATTCTATAATCTTTGTCAGCATATCAAAATATAGTAAGACTCCCATGACAACCATTAAAGTTCCTCCAAATTTCATAAACATTTCACTTCTTTTGTGTAAAAACTTCATTTTTCCTATAAATAACGACATAATGAGAAATGGAACAGAGAAACCTAGGACATAAAATAACATATATAGGATTCCACGTTCAGGATCAGAAAACCCTAAAGCAATAACACCAGCAAGAATTGGTCCTGTACATGGAGTCCATCCAGCAGCAAATCCCATACCAATCAACACAGACCCTATATGTCCCTTGGGACGCTTTTTAAACTGAACTCTCTTCTCTGAAAGGAGAAAGTCAAAATTAATAATACCTAGTATTACTAAACCAAAAAATATTATAAGAATTGCTCCTATTTGGCGTATTAAGTCTTGGTATTCAATAAAAATTGTTCCTATAAAAGATGTGGAGAAACCTAATGCCATAAAAATGAATGAAAATCCAAGTAAAAAAAGAAGCGTATGTACCAATGCCTTTCTATTTAACATACCTTTATCTTGTGTAAGTTCATTTAGAGATACCCCAGTTACATATGAAAGAAATGCGGGATAAAGGGGTAATGAACAAGGCGATATAAAGGACAAAAATCCCGCCCCAAAAGCCAAGAATAAACTTAATTGGTCAAACAATAAATTCACCTATCCTTTCATTATCCTCACGAATAGTATAGATAATAAATATGAAGAAATTATGCAGAGATTAATATAAAAAACTAAAAGAAGTTATAATATCTTTTTATTGTTTTTTTAATGGAAAAGTTGGATTGTAAGAGGCTAATTCTACAGGGGACGGAGCTTAATACTTAACACTCTTTTACAGCGGATACAATGAGAGGAGCATCTTTATAATCTCAAATAATAAAAAAACAACAACGTTTATTTGTACGTTGTTGTTTTTCGTTCTTTTGTTATAAAACAAATTAGGAGTGCAATTTGCTTTGTAGATTTGTTTATTCTTTTAATAAAATTGTTAATATTGGAATCTCCTAAAGCTTAAATTTCTAACATTTGACCTCGAACTATTTTTTTCATCTCTTTCCAATCTTGTATTTCATATGTAGGTAAAATAGAAGTTCTATTTTCTTTTTGCTGAGGATTGAACCAGCAAGTATCAATACCAAAATTATTCCCACCTTGTATATCAGAGGTAAGTGAATCACCAACCATTAAAACGCTAGACGGGTCTGTTATTCCTAGTTTCTTGAATGCATATTCAAAAATAGCTGACTGCGGTTTTTGATAACCAACCTCTTCTGAAGTGATTATAGCTTCAAATTTCCCATTCAAAGGAGAACCGTTGACTCTTGCATGCTGGGCTATTTGGAAGCCATTCGTTAAAACAGCAAAACGGCAGCCAGATAAATCCGTAAGCATTTCCTCTACACCATCGATTAAGTGAATTTCTCTTCCAAGGTTTTCAATATATTTATCACTTACTTTTTCTACATCTAACTCGAGGCTATGCTCTAAAAACAAACGTTTGAATCGCTCTATTTTTAATAGTTCTAGTGTTGTAATGCCGTTTTCTAATTCATCCCATAATACCTTACTAATTGCCTTATAGCTGCTTAAATAATCCTGAAGTCCATTTGGTAATCCATATTCTACAAATAACTGTTGAAATGCATTTTTCTCAGTCATTCCAAAATCGTATAAGGTATCATCTAAATCGAACATAATTACTTCATATCTCATTTATTTCTCCACCCCTTCTAATTCTATTTTAGCATAATCACTTTTCTTGTTTGTTTAGAAAAGGGATGATTGCCTCAAAGAGGCTTTCATTTCTCCAAATCAGTGTACTTATTTTGAAAAATAAATGACAAAAGGGTTGGAAACCATTTCGATTCCCAACCCTTTTCCAATTAATCTAGGTTAAATCGGCGAAAAAGTCCGTTGCAGCTTATCATTTTGGTTCTTATTACTTCAAGTTGGGGTTTCCATGCCAAACCGGCTTGTTCATTCCTTTAATAGGAAGCACTGGTGATGGGAGCGGCGACTCCAGCGGGAATAGCGCGAGCTGAAGACCCTGGACTGAGCTTAGCGAGGGAAGCGGCTGAAGCCGTGCGCGCGGAAAGCGTCCGCTCGTAGCGGAGATCAACGTTTCTAGCTTTATCTCTTAAAAAAAAACTGTAGGCAAAGCACCAAAATTCATAGTGTTTGTCTACATTCTGAAAGAACCTCTACTAATGAGGTCCTTTTTACTTATTCATCCTTAACTGGGCCATCCTTGGTGGATGCCCAAAATGCAATAATAATGGAGCCGATCAGTACGATGAAGGGTGCATAAAAAATTAGAAATTCAGTCATAGCGTTCGTTCCTCCTAAGCGTGATTATTCTTCTTCCCCTTGACATAATCTTTATTGAAAAGAAAAAGCTTCAATAAAAGATATAAGGACGGGATTAACAAGGCTAAACCTAGTATAAACACAATTATTAAGGATATTGCCATTGCCTCATTTGTGAAGCTATCATAGATTGTTAAATATGGATAAAGCAAATAAGGTTTATGGGAAAAGCCGTAAGCAAAAAAGGCGATTAAGAATTGTCCTGCCAATAATCCAAATGCCAAACCATACTTACTTTTTTTCCATAATAACCAGACGGTACCTAAAAACAATAGGAATGACAATCCAAAGGCCCACGAAATATCGAGCATATTATTGTAATGCTCCACGTTGTGCGAGCGCAATTCTACAATAATTCCACCAGCTGTAATGATCGTTGGAAAAGACCAGATTAATGCATACTTTCTCATCAAATTTGTTGCTTTTACATCTCCAGCCTTGTTGGCATACCATGTTAAAAAAACAGCCGAAATATATAAAACAGAAGTAAGACTTAATGCTACTATTGACCAGGTTAAGGGGCTGATGAACAAGGCGTTGTAATCTAAGCTTGGTGAGCCGTTAATCATTTCGATAAAACCACCCTCAGAAATGGTCAGGACTGTTGATAATGAGGCTGGTAGTAACAATCCGGATAAACCATACATAAAGGAGTACCCTTTATGCCCTCTGGATCCGTATGTTTCGAACGCGTAATAGGAGCCTCTAATCCCGAGCAATATTAAAGCAATACCCGCTGGGACAAGAAGAGTTGTTCCATAATAGAAAGCTGTCTTAGGAAAAAAGCCAATAATTCCTACAAAGAAAAATACGAGAAATACATTTGTTACCTCCCAAACAGGGGATAAATATCGCTGAATAATATTACTCAATATATGTTGCTTCCCAGTTATCAAGCTATAAGCATTAAAGAAACCGGCACCAAAATCAATGGAGCCAACAATTACATAGCCAAATAGAAATGTCCAAAGAACTGTGAGACCTATGATTTCCAGACTCATTGAATATCACCGCCCTTTTCTGAATTTCTATCTTTAATCTCCTGCTCAACCGGATTTTTTCGGAACATACGAGTAAGCACTACAACGCTACCTATTCCAAGTACCACATACAGACCTGCAAACAGGATTAACATAAAATCTACTTGATCACTCGTAGTAGCTGCATCTTCTACTCTCATTATTCCTCTTAATATCCAAGGCTGTCTCCCTACTTCTGCAAGCCACCAGCCAGCTTCAATTGCTATAATAGCTGCTGGGCCTCCTAAAACGAGAAGCCATCTATAAAACTTAGAATCGACAAATGCCCATTTTAATCGTTTACCTAGCCAATATAGCGCTGAAAGAGCAGCTAATCCCATACCGATTGTCACCATAATATCAAAGAGATAATGTATATATAGCGGAGGTGTTTCATCCTCTGGGAACTGGTCCAATCCAATAACCTCTGAAGTTGGGTTGAAGTGTGCAAGTATACTCAATGCATAAGGAATCTTAATAGCGTATTTAACTTTTCCATCGTCTAAGACCCCATATAAAATAAGTGGAGCATTTTCTTCTGTTTCAAAATGCCATTCAGCTGCCGCTAATTTTTCGGGCTGATACTCCGCTAAGTATTTACCGGAAAAATCACCGATAATGGCTGTCGCAATCGAAAAGATTAATCCGAGCTTTACCGTTAAATATAAAGCTTTTTTATGATAAATATGATTAGATCCCTTTAACAAACGAAAGGCTGCTATACTAGCCAACACAAATGCTGATGTCATATAAGCTGTTACAACTACATGTGCTACCTTTGTAGGCATCGCTGGATTGAACATCGCTAGTATGGGGCTAATGTTAACTAGCTCACCATTTACTACATCAAAGCCCTGGGGCGCATTCATAAAAGCATTTACAATGGTGATAAATACCGCTGAAAAGGAAGCACCGATTGCTACAGGAATTAGCAATAATAAATGTTTTTTCTGATTCTCAAAACGATCCCAAGTGTACAAATAAATTCCTAGAAAAATTGCTTCAAAGAAGAATGCGAATGTTTCCATAAACAATGGAAGTGCAATAATATTACCTGCTAGCTCCATAAAATTTGGCCATAAAAGTGATAGCTGCATACCAATTGCTGTACCGGTAACTACTCCTACTGCAACCGTAATTACAAATCCTCTTGCCCAACGTCTTGCCAACAATATGTAATGTTCATCATTCTTTTTAATACCTACCCATTGTGCAATCATAATCATTAAAGGAACACCAACGCCTATCGTCGCATAAATAATATGAAATGATAAGGTCAACTCTGTCAAAACACGACTATAAAATAATGAATCAGCATTTCCCATGCTAAACCCTCCTCATCCTCCAAAAACTCTTCCAGCAATCGATAGTATCATAATTCCCGCAACTACAAAGGCGAGCCACATCAAATACTTCTCTTGTCTCTTATACATACTATTCCACTCCTTCATATTCCTTATCCAGTATTAGTTTTAAATTATTCCCTAAAAAGATGGATTCCTAACATACTATTAGTAAAATTAGAACAAATATGAATAATGAAGGATTGCATAAAAAAAGTTACACTAAAACCCAGCACTTATATTGTGCTGGGTTCAATAATTTTACGGTCTGTCCTGCTCTCGAATTTCATCGATTGGTACAAAAACCTCAATATGTCTGTATAAGTTATGGAATGTTGCTGGAATGGTACCACCATATTCACCATCTAGATTCAGAAGAACCTTATCGTCAGAAGTTACTTTAATATTTGTCGCTTTCTCATAAATGACATGAGGGTCTCCTAAGTGCTCTCCTCGAATAGCGAGTGTTGCCAAGCGAATAAACTCTGCAATATTTACCTTTTTAAGAATTAGTAAGGAGAATTTCCCATCATTAATGCTTGAGTTGGGAGCTAGCTTTTCAAAGCCACCTACAGAGTTTGTAAGCCCCACAAGGAACATCATAGCTTCATCCTCAAATACTTCGCCATCGTATTCAATACGGACTTTAGTTGCGTTTATGGATGGAAGCATCTCAATTCCTTTTAAATAATAGGCCAGCTGTCCAAGCATAGTTTTTAGTTTACTTGGCACTTCATATGTAAGCTCAGTGATACGACCACCACCTGCTATGTTAATGAAATAACGGTCATTGACCTTACCCACGTCAACTGGTATTGTGTCGCCTTTTATAATAATTTCAACCGCTCGATGAATATCTCTTGGTATATGCACAGCTCGTGCAAAGTCATTTGTCGTTCCCATTGGAATAACACCAATTTTCGGGCGATTTTCAAATTCACTTACACCAGCTACTACCTCATTGAGAGTCCCGTCTCCGCCAGCGGCAATTATGATATCAAATTTATTCTCTACTGCTTTCTTGGCTGCGTTAATCGCATCCCCTTCACCTGTGGTCGCATGGCAGGATGTTTCATAGCCTGCTATTTCTAAAGCCTCCAATACTCCTGGTAAGTGTTTCTTAAACAATTCTCTTCCTGAGGTTGGATTGTAGATAATTCGTGCACGCTTCATACAGATTTCCTTTCTACTTTACAATTTCTTAATTATAAAGACTATATTTATTCACAATAAGTTCCTAACGTACGAAAGAGCCGACTATAGCCGACTCCCATAAAAAACAATGCTCGATTATTTATTTTGAAGAATTGGCAGCCAATGACTACGAATATCTTCGTATACGGCTAAATGGAATTCATTGTTAGTCATAAACTCATGAGTCATTTGCTCATAAAACTTCTTTTGCGTTTCTTCAAAAGCAGGATCTTCCTTATCTGGAAATTTCGCTCTACCGTCCATTACAAATTTTTGAACGACCTCTGCACGCGGTCCCCACTTAGAAATTACTTCCCCTTTGTCATTGAGCAATAAATAAACAGGAATAGAACGTCCACCATTCGTTAAATATTGATCCATAAGCTCTAAATTTTCATCGCGGTATACAGCACGGGTTTCTAGACCTGCTGCTTCTGAAACTTTACGAATAATCGCATTATTCATCATAGCATCTCCACACCAGTCTTCAGTTATAGCTAGTATATGCGGTTTTTTTGTTTTTAATATCTCAATAAATTCATCATCTGCTGGGACTTCAAATTGGTCATAAATACTAAAGGATTCCTCTTTTTTCGTTGTCATATCATTCATATATTGCTCCAACGTTTTAGCTTCTTCAAAGTAATGCTGTTCTGTTTTCAATGAAAAATCCCCCTTTTTCTTTAGTATACTTCGTTTAACAACTTGTTTCAAACAAGTTGTTGACAGCCGATCTTAATAGGATTAAAGTAATTATTATTTTATATCCATTAAAAGGAAGTGCCACATGGGAAAGAAGCTCTCTTTTTCACCGCCAGTTCTTATTGCTGGTAGTTTTGCTTGTTTAATATTTATCGGAACAATTATGATAAAGCTGCCTATAGCGACGACAACGTATATCTCATGGGTAGACGCTCTCTTTTTGGTAACTTCTGCTACCACTGTTACAGGTCTTAGCGTTTTTGATCCTGGTAGTACTCTTACGCTTTTCGGGGAAATAGTTTTACTTATTTTGATACAATGTGGAGGTATCGGTTTAATGACATTTGCTGTCGCTATACTTATTCTTCTCCGAAAGAAAATTGGTCTACAGCAAAGAATTTATTTGCAGGAATCCTTTAACCAGCCCTCTATCGGAGGTATCGTCAAGCTAGTTAAACATATTCTCCTGTTTGTTGTTTGTATCGAGTCTGTGGCTATTATTCTTTTAACGATCCATTGGATTCCGAAGTATGGCTTCGTCGATGCAATCTATTATAGCTTTTTTCATGTAATTTCCGCCTTTAATAACGCAGGCTTCTCTTTGTTTTCAGATAACCTAATGGACTTTACAAACGACCCTATAGTAGTGTTACTTATCACGAGCCTTATAATCATTGGAGGTATTGGGTTTGTAGTAGTAATTGATGTATTACGTAAAAATAGCTTTCGAGTATGGTCACTCCATACTAAGCTGATGATTATAGGGACACTATGTATAAATACTTTTGCAACTCTAGTTCTATTAATCTTAGAATTTAATAATAACGATACAATCGGTGAAATGAGTTTACTAGAGAAGATTATGACTTCTTATTTTAATGCAGTAACTCCGAGAACTGCCGGCTTTAATATGGTCGATTATGGCCTAATGGAGGACCCTTCTCTATTATTTACAATGCTTTTGATGTTCATTGGTGCAGGTAGTGCCTCCACTGCTTCCGGCATTAAGCTAACGACCTTTATTGTCATTATAGCTGCAACCATCGCATTTTTCCGTCAACAGGAGGAGCCTGTGCTGTTTAAAAGGTCCATATCCAGAGAGATTATTATCCGTTCTCTTGTTATTTGTACCGTAAGCTTGGCAACAGTATTTATATTTGCTTTTGCATTAACCATAACGGAGCGCTTACCTTTACTTCCATTACTATTCGAAGTTTTCTCAGCTTTTGGAACGGTCGGAATCACAATGGGTGTCACCTCACAGCTATCAAATATAGGAGAAATCCTAATTTGTATATTGATGTTCTTAGGAAGGATTGGACCACTGACTTTATTCTTCATTTTGACTAAACCAAAAAAGGTAAAATATAAATTTCCAAATGATCAGGTATTTACTGGGTGAGGAAAGCTAATGGCCCCTGTCAGATAGCAGGGGTTTTTCTATATTGGTATTTTGGAATCTGTCGGTTTAGGGCAAATAATCTTTTCGCTTTACTGATATGCGACCTAACCAGCACTTTTTTCTTCACACAAAAAAACTGCCCTAGAAGACAGTTTCTCTTAAACAATGCTTTTATTCGAATTCTCAAAGGTAATGATATTATTTACTCTTGTGTCTATGTTTCCATCCTTATAAAAGATAGCACTACCATCTGGAAGAGCATAGATGGTTCTCCCTTTAGATAGAGTCAATAGCTCATTATCTGATTCTGGACGATAATGGACTTCTACACTAAAATCCACTAACCCTAATCCTTGTAATACTATTGTGTCAGGGTAGTCTTCATCCTTTGTCAGTATGCAGTCAGTACAAAAAGCTAATGCACCTGCGCTATAGCCAATCATCAATCCTGGAAAGCTACTAATAGTTCCAGTCAGCTCTTTATCCAAGATAACCTGAAGCAATCTCTCGGGTTGTCCTCCTATAAAATAAAGAACGTCGTACGCTTGAATCATCGCCACCATTTTTTCTTTTGATAACTCTTCATGCAATAAACCAAGTGTCACGTTAGGAATGCGAGCAAAAGCCTGTCTCATGCTTTCCATCCAGCTATCATATCTAGATTCGTCTGTTGCAAATGGTATAATCAAAACTTTTGCATTAGGATTAATTTTACACTCCAATTCTTCCAAAACATCATTAAGTTCACACTTTAAAACATGTCCACCACCAATAAAACAAAGCTCCATCCTCATCACCCTATCCCTCATAATTATCTCTCATCATAGCACCTTTTGTTAGTAAATTAAATGTAAATTAGTTCTCCTCTATCTTTAAGGAATTTGAAAAATGGCTTTCCCTAAATATTATCGTAAATGGATATTTAAGTTAAAATATAAAAGAAAGAATTATTTTGGACAATAGAAATAAAAATTGCTAATCAATATAGGGGGATACTAATGCGTAGTATTATTATCATTTTATTAGGTTTTGGACTAGTGTTAACCGGTTGCTCAAATGAAGAAAGTGTTACAGAAGTCAGAGCTTATATGGCAGAAGATATACCTTTGGAAGATGGATCAGGTAGAGTAACTATTGCCTTTGAGCAAATAATCGATGACAGTTCTATTGAAGACGGAATTATTGATGTAATTGTATTAGCAAAGGGATTAAAACCAACTGCAAACTATGAAATTTCACTTGAAGGAGATAATAGCGAAGGAGTTGTTTTTGGACCTAAAGAAAATGTAGAGTTACGATTTGGAACAATGGTTGGAGGAACTTTATTTCAACCTAATGAGCAAGGAGAACTATATGTTTCCATGAAAAACCCCTTAAGAATTATAAATGGCAAAGAAGTGCGAGTTTATGTCTCAGAAAATGGAAAAGAAGTTTTGAGCTCTCAACTTTTTGTGGTGTCAAAATAGAAATAAGCATTAGTGTGAAAACATTGGGGAATTCTTGTTGAAGTAACGTTTGCTTTATTAATAAAGACAAAAATAAGCTTATAAATAATACTCAACTTTTGATTGTAGCGACAGGTGGCGACTCCTGCGGGAGCAGGGAGACAGATAAGACATCCCATACGACGCGCATGCGGCGGGGATGGCTTAGCGCTCCCCCCGCGGAAAGCGTCCGTCTAAAGCGGAAATCTACTATTTAATTGTTCTAGCTTTATGTAGTTAAATAGTTTTGTCCTATACGACTTCCCATTTATACATAACCGCTGATTGTAGCGGCAGACGGCGACTCCTGCGGGAGCGGGGAGACAGATAAGACATCCCATACGACGCGCATGCGACGGGGATGGCTTAGCGCTCCCCCCGCGGAAAGCGTCCGTCTAAAGCGGAAATCTACTATTTAATTGTTCAAGCTTTATGTAGTTGGGTGAGTGTTGTCTATACGACTTCCCCATTTTTATACATAACCGCTGATTGTAGCGGCAGACGGCGACTCCTGCGGGAGCAGGGAGACAGATAAGACATCCCATACGACGCGCATGCGGCGGGGATGGCTTAGCGCTCCCCCCGCGGAAAGCGTCCGTCTAAAGCGGAAATCAACCATATATTATTGGCGTTTTTTTAACAAATTATATCTATAATTACTTATACTATACACAAAAAAGATGACCCCTTTAAGGAGTCATCTTCTTTTATTATCTTTTCACAATTTCTTCATTTAGGATTTTATTAACAAGAGGCGGGTTAGCTTGGCCTTTTGTTGCTTTCATAATTTGTCCTACTAAGAAACCAATTGCACGGTCTTTCCCGTTTTTAAAGTCTTCAATGGATTGTGGGTTAGCATCTAATGTAGCTGTAACAATTTCACGAAGAGCGCCTTCATCTGAAATTTGTACTAAGCCTTTAGCTTTTACTACTTCAGCAGCGTCTCCGCCATTATCCGCCAGCTCTTTAAATACTTTCTTCGCAATTTTAGATGAAATTGTTCCATCTGAGATTAGCTTAATCATGCCAGCAAGATTAGAAGGAGTAAGCTTGATATCCTTCAATTCTTTTTGGTCGGCATTTAAGTAAGCAGATACCTCACCCATTAACCAGTTAGAAGCTAGCTTTGCATCTGCTCCTAGGGCAATAGTTTCCTCAAAGAAATCAGACATTTCTTTTGTTAAAGTAAGCACCATTGCATCATATGCAGGTAAGCCTAAATCTTCAATGTAACGTGCTTTACGAGCATCTGGAAGCTCAGGAATTTCAGAGCGAACTCTTTCTCTCCAAGCATCATCGATGACAATTTGTACTAAATCTGGCTCTGGGAAGTAACGGTAATCATCCGCGCCTTCTTTGACACGCATTAAAATTGTTTTACCAGTTGATTCGTCATAACGGCGAGTTTCTTGTGGAATAACTCCACCTGATAAAAGAACCTCAGCTTGTCGAACTTGTTCATGCTCAAGACCACGACGTACAAAGTTAAAGGAGTTTAAGTTTTTAAGCTCTGTTTTCGTACCGAATTTTTCTTGACCATATGGACGTAAGGAAATGTTCGCATCACAACGAAGTGATCCTTCTTCCATTTTACAGTCAGAAACTCCAGTGTATTGAATGATGGATTTAATCTTTTCTAGATAAGCATAAGCTTCTTCCGGCGTACGAATATCTGGCTCTGATACGATCTCAATCAAAGGAGTACCTTGTCGGTTAAAGTCTACAAGAGAGTATCCATTGCTTGTATGTGTAAGCTTACCAGCATCCTCTTCTAGGTGAAGACGAGTGATACCGATACGTTTCTTTTCGCCGCCTACTTCAATCTCTACCCAACCATTTTCACCGATCGGCTTGTCAAATTGAGAAATTTGGTAAGCCTTCGGATTATCAGGATAGAAATAGTTTTTACGGTCGAACTTCGTAATAGGTGCAATATCCATATTAAGCGCAAGAGCGGCTCTCATTCCCCACTCTACTGCTGTTTTATTTACTACAGGTAATACCCCTGGATAACCAAGATCAATTACATGTGTGTTTGTATTTGGTTCTGCTCCAAAGTGAGCTGGTGCTGGTGAGAACATTTTAGAATCAGTTTTTAACTCTACATGAATCTCTAGTCCAATAATCGTTTCAAAATTCATTATTTTGCTCCCTCCCATATTTGCGGAGTTTGTTTATGGAAGCTTGTTGCTTGCTCATAAGCATGTGCCACACGATAAATTGTTGCTTCATCGAAGTATTTACCGATAATTTGTAAACCAAGTGGAAGACCGTCTGCAAATCCACATGGGATAGAGATTCCCGGTACACCTGCAAGGTTAACTGGAATTGTTAAAATATCGTTTGCATACATCGTTAATGGATCTTTTACATTTTCACCAATTTTGAAAGCTGGTGTTGGTGTAGTAGGCCCGATGATTACATCATATTTTTCAAACACATTGTCAAAATCTTGCTTGATCAATGTACGTACTTGCTGTGCTTTTCTATAATAAGCATCATAAGAACCAGCACTTAGCGAGTATGTTCCAAGCATAATTCTTCGTTTAACCTCGTCACCAAAGCCTTGTGCACGCGTTTCTTTATATAGTTCCATCAAGTTTTCTACGTTGTCTGCACGGAAGCCATAACGAATGCCATCGAAGCGAGCCAAGTTAGATGAGGCTTCAGATGATGATAATAAGTAATAAGCTGCTAGTGCGTATTTAGAGTGTGGTAAGGATACTTCTTCCCATGTTGCTCCAAGAGATTCTAAAACCTTTAGTGCGTCAAGTACAGACTGTTTGGAAGCTTCTCCAACACCTTGTCCTAAATACTCTTTAGGTACAGCAATACGGAGTCCTTTAATATCACCTGTTAATGATTTAGTAAAGCTTGGTACGTCTACATTTGCAGAAGTAGAATCGTTTGCATCTAAGCCTGAAATAGCCTCTAGTAAGAAGGCATTGTCCGCTACATTACGAGTAACAGGTCCAATTTGGTCTAGAGAAGAAGCAAATGCTACTAATCCAAAACGTGAAACGCGACCATATGTAGGTTTCATCCCAACTACTCCACAGAAAGAAGCAGGCTGACGAATAGAACCACCAGTATCAGAACCTAATGAAAAAGGAACCTCACCAGCTGCAACTGCTGCAGCAGAGCCGCCTGACGAACCACCAGGTACATGATTTAAGTTCCATGGGTTACGTGTGTTTTTATAGGCAGAGTTTTCATTAGAAGAACCCATAGCGAATTCATCCATATTTAGCTTACCAATAGTAATTAGACCTGCATCACGCAATTTATGTACAACAGTTGCATCATAAATAGGGTTAAAGCCTTCTAAAATTTTGCTGGCACATGTTGTTTCAATGCCTTCAGTTACAATATTGTCCTTAACTCCGATTGGCAATCCGAAAAGGGGGCCTCTTTCCTCGAAAGGAACTTGATCCATTTCTTTTGCTTGAGCAGTAGCTTGCTCTTCATTTAATGCTAGAAAAGCTTGAACTTCTCCGTCTACTTTATCAATTCTTTTATAGGATTCAGCAGTTAGCTCTTGAATAGATACTTCTTTCTTTTTGATAAGATCTTGAAGCTCTGCTGCTGAATGTTTGAATAATGTCATCAGATGCCCTCCTTACTTTTTCTTATTCTATAATAGTTGGTACTTTAACTTGTCCTGCTTCTTCTTCTTTTACGTTTTTCATCATTTTTTCACGCTCTAATCCAGGTACAGATTTGTCATCACGAAGAACATTCACTAATGGTAATACGTGAGTAGTTGGAGCGACATCAGTAGTGTCTAACTCATTAAGCTCGTCCGCAAATTTTGTAATTGCAGCTAGTTGATCTGCAAACATTTCTGCCTCTTCTTCTGTAATTGCAAGTCTAGCTAAATGTGCAACATGCTTTACTTCTTCTTTTGAAATATTCGCCAATTTTTACACCTCCGAATTCAATAACCATAACAACAATCATATCATTTTTCGCACTAGTTGAACAGAGTACGATTGGTTTCATTACTGGTTATAAATATGAACAAATGCGTCCTCTTTTCCAGCTTCTTTTACTAATAATGCCTCAGCCCCATCTAGAGAGGTCACTTGAATTTCTACACTCATCTCGGCAGGGAAATGGTTTTTCATTAATACAGCGAGTTGCTGGGTAAAGCCTATTACCTCTGCAGTGCCGTAAAATTGTATAGGTATTTCAATCGTAAGCTTTTGAAGCTGTTGATCTCTAAAGTAGCCTCTTCCGATAACGCTAGTATAGTTTGAGAAGTATATTCCTACATCTTGCTTAAAGTTGCTGAATATTGTGTTTAAGTCACGATATTTTTTTTCGGCATCAGTGGATGGGAACATAATATACTCTTCATCGACTGGCTTCCAATCTGATAAATTAGCTCCTTTTGATGCTACACTATATTGGAAGTAGGAGCCTGGTACTATAGCATTGCGGCTATTTTGTTCAAATAACCCTACAACAATAGGTACTTCCTCTAATCCTTCTATTTGTCTCATACGATTGACAATTTCAGCTGCAATTCTTTCACCGTTTTTCTTAATCTGTTCCTGTGTTAGAGGTTGTTCAAACGTTGCTCCATATTGTTCTTTTTGATAGTAGTATATAGAGTTTAACGAAACTCCTACTGAGACTCCAGCCAGCCTTGCCTTTTTATCAACTACTTCTAGATAGTTTTGCTCCACAATATGAGTCACATAAACGGGAGCCTTTAATGCTTTCTCTTCTCCAGTAAGCCCCTCATCACTTGGATTTAACCCATCCTTTGTTTGACTGTTTCTTGCCAGCCAGGAGGATATTGTTTTTTTATCTAAATATTGTCCCTCTTGGAATAAATACTTGTCTGGAGAAAACTCTGTTTGAGAAATTCTAAAGAGGCCTAATTCGACTTCTTTCATATCATATTTCGTATAAAGATTGGAGACAACCAAGCCCCTGCTAGCGCTCTCCTTATATGGAAAAAGAGTGCGGTAATATGTTTCATCTAGCTGGAGACTTGGAATAATAACAGTCTCACCTTCTTCTTCCTCCGTATTTTGTATAACTTCCGTTTTATCTTTTTGATTAGGAGTACATCCAGTTACGATTAGCAATAAAATCAATATAGACATACCTAAATATTTTTTTGCCATGCTTAGAACTCCTTTTATTCCTCTAAATTATTGAGCAGCTTTTGCTCATCCCATACTTCAATACCTAGGCTAATAGCTTTTTCAAGCTTAGATCCGGCATCTTCACCTGCAATGACTAAATCCGTTTTTTTACTGACACTTCCAGCTACATTGCCACCTAATGATTCAATTTTTTCCTTTGCATCGGGGCGTGTCAGCTGTGTTAGTTTACCAGTTAAAACTACTGTTTTGCCTGCAAAAGGACTGTTTTCCATTGTCGAAGCATCAATAATTTTACCTGTGTACTTCATATCAAGGCCAGATTCTTTTAAGCGACCAATCAGTTGCTGAACCTCTTCTTGCTCAAAATAAGTTACTAGAGAATCAGCCATCTTTTCTCCAATTTCATGTATAGCAGTTATTTCTTCTCTAGATGCCTGCATGAGCGCATCGAAGTTGTGGAATTTCTCTGATAGAATTTTGGCAGCCTTTTCACCAATATGACGGATCCCTAAACCAAATAACACTCTTTCCATAGAATTAGATTTGGAAGCACTTATCGCTTCTACCAAATTCGTAGCAGATTTCAATCCCATTCGCTCTAGCTTGACTAAATCATCTACAGTCAGCTTATATAAATCGGAGATGTCTTGGACAAGTTTCTCTCTGTACAGCTGTTCTACTACCTTCCCACCTAGCCCTTCAATATTCATCGCATTACGAGAGGCAAAATGGTAAATTCCCTCACGAATTTGAGCTGGACATTGCGGATTGACACATCTTAGTGCAACCTCTTCCTCTATTCGTATTAACTCACTTTCACAGACAGGACAATGAGTCGGCATTTCATAAGGAGGTAAGTCTTCTTTTCTTTCTTGTAGGATGACTTCTACGACCTCTGGAATAATGTCACCAGCTTTTCGTATAATAACGCGGTCTCCAATACGAATATCCTTTTCACGGATTAAATCCTCGTTGTGTAAAGAAGCTCTTTGCACGGTAGTACCCGCTACCTGAGCAGGTTCTAATAATGCGGTCGGGGTCACAACACCGGTTCGTCCTACTGTTAGGTCGATACCAATAATAGTTGTCACTACTTCCTCTGCCGGAAATTTATAGGCTATGGCAAAGCGGGGACTCTTTGCTGTAAATCCAAGCTCCTCCTGCTGAGAATAATTGTTCACCTTAATAACTATTCCATCTATTTCATAAGGAATATCATTTCTTTTTGTCGTCCATTCCTCTATAAATGCCATAACCTCTTCTATTGAGCGACATTCTCGAGTTTCGTTATTAGTAGGTAAGCCTACCTCTTTCATAAATTTCAAGGCTTCTGAGTGGGTATCGATATTAAACTCTTCCCCATCTCCCCCCATTCCATAGATGAACATTGAAAGATTCCTACTTGCAGCCATTTTAGGGTCTAGCTGTCGCAAAGATCCAGCTGCAGCATTTCTTGGATTGGCAAATAGTTCCTCGCCTTTCTCAGCTCGTTGTTCATTTAGCTTAAGGAAGGATGACTTAGGCATATACGCCTCTCCCCTAGCCTCTAGGGTTACATTTTCCTTTAGTCGCAAAGGGACTGCACGAATGGTTTTAATATTGCTTGTAATATCCTCACCTGTAGTTCCATCTCCACGAGTTGCACCACGCACTAGTCGGCCATCCTCATATAGAAGCGAAACTGCCAACCCGTCTATTTTCAGTTCGCATACATAGACAGGGGTCTCATCAATAATATTTCGAATACGCTTGTCAAAGTCTCTAATATCCTCTTCATTGAATGCGTTGGACAGACTTAGCATTGGATTAGCATGGGTAACTTTCTTAAACCCTTCACTTACCGTTGAGCCTACTCGTTGAGTAGGAGAATCTGGGAAGATTAAATCAGGATTTTCCTCCTCTAAAGCGATTAACTCATGTAAGAATTGATCGTAAACTGCATCAGGAACGGTGGGCTTATCTAACACATAATAAGCATATCCATATTCATGCAATATTTTGTGCAGCTCTTTCACTCTTTCTAATTTATCCATGAACTTTCCTCCGCTAAGAAAATTATACTTTTTCGATTGGTGCAAATTTAGCCAGTAGTCGTTTTATACCCGTTGGACTAGGGAAAGCGATATCTAACTCTGTATTCTCACCTTCGCCACGAACGCTTACTACCATACCTTCTCCCCATTTTTTATGAGAAGCCTTGTCGCCAACCTGCCAGCCTAAACGCTCACCACCAGTGGACTGGTATGCTGGTCTTGAAACAGCAGCTCTTGGTACTGGTGCAATTACCTTCGTATCTCTGCTTTTGTTTTTACGGATATCTCGAGACCATCCAACAACCTCAATAATCTCATCCGATATTTCCGAGATAAAGCGAGAAGGGCTGTTAAAGCTACCTCGCCCAAATATTGTACGAGATTGTGCACAAGTGATATAAAGTCTTTCCTCTGCTCGGGTAATTCCAACATAAGCTAAACGACGCTCTTCCTCCATCTCATCATCGTCTCCGATTGAGCGAGCATGAGGGAAAATATTCTCTTCCATTCCAATGATGAATACTACCGGGAACTCCAAGCCTTTAGCAGCATGCATCGTCATTAGGATAATGTTCCCCTGTGACATGTCCTCATCTTCGTCCAGTTTGTCGATATCTGAAACTAACGCTAAATCTGTTAAGAATGCAACAAGTGACTTATCGTCACTATTTTCTTCGAATGCTTTCGTAACAGATAAAAACTCTTCGATATTCTCTAATCGACTTTCTGCTTCAATCGTTTTCTCGTTTTTAAGCATAGTTTTATAACCAGTTTTCTCTAACACCTGCTCCACGATTTCAGTTACTGATAGGAACTCCTGCATTTGTGTCAGGTTTTGAATAAGTCCATGGAACTTAACGACCGAGTTTACAGCTCTAGCTGGTAATCCTATAAAATCTACTTCGTTTAACGCATCTAATATAGAGCGATCCTGTTCAATAGCGTATCTCGCAATACGATCAAAGGAAGTAGCTCCTATATTTCTCTTCGGCTCATTAATGATTCGTGCAAGTGACAAGTCATCGTCATTATTGGCGATCAAGCGAAGATAAGCTAATAAGTCTTTAATCTCTTTTCGATCATAGAACTTAGTACCGCCAACTATTGTATAGGCCATATTCGATTTTACAAGCACTTCCTCCATAACACGTGATTGTGCGTTCGTGCGATATAAGATGGCAAAATCGTTTAACGTCCTATTTTCGGTTTCAATCAGCTCTTGAACTTTTTGTACTACATACTGGGCTTCCTGTTGTTCATCATTGGCGCGGAATAGTTCAATTTTTTCGCCCTCAAGATTTTCTGTGCGTAACACTTTAGGGTAACGACTTTGGTTATTACCAATGACGTCATTTGCAGCCTTCAAGATTCGTTGGGAGGAACGATAATTTTGCTCCAGCATAATCACTTTTGCATTCGGATAATCCTTTTCAAAGGAAAGGATATTTTGAATATCCGCTCCACGCCAGCGATAGATGGACTGATCCGAGTCGCCTACAACACAAATATTTTTAAATTTCTTAGCAAGCATTTGAACCAGCTCGTATTGCGCTTTGTTCGTATCTTGATATTCATCTACATGGATGTACTGAAATTTATTTTGATAAAATTCCAAAACATCTGGTACGCGCTTAAATAACGTTAGAGTAGTCATGATTAAATCATCAAAGTCTAAGGATTGGTTTTTTCTAAGGCGTTTTTCATAACCCTCGTAAACCTTTGCAACCGTCTTTTCAAAAGGATTAGATTCATTCATTTGTGATTTATAAGTATCCGAATCGATACATATATTTTTGGCGCTGCTTATCGCATTCAGCATAGAACGAGGATCGTATTGCTTAGTATCAATATTTAGCTCTTTTAAAATACCTTTAATAACCGTTAGCTGATCGGAAGTATCTAAAATAGAGAAACTTTTAGAATAACCAATTCGATCAATATCTCTTCTTAGAATTCGCACACACATTGAGTGGAAAGTGGAAACCCACATTCTCTCTCCAGTGCCCTCTCCTAAAATAGTATTTATACGTTCGCGCATTTCACGTGCCGCTTTGTTTGTAAACGTTATGGCCAAAATTTTAGAAGGGTATACTTCCTTTTCTACTATCAAGTAAGCAATACGATGGGTGAGCACTCTTGTCTTACCTGATCCTGCCCCAGCCATGATTAGTAATGGACCCTCGGTTGCTTTGACTGCCTCTTCTTGCTCTTTATTCATCCCGTTTAATAGGTTTTTTGCTATAAGTTCCATACTACACTTCCTCTACAAGAACATTTGTTCCTTATATTATACCTTTGGCTATGCATTTACTCAATTATCATTTAACAGCATTCACAGTTTTTAATGCTTCGTTTAAATTATCATATACTTGGTTTCCGACAATAATGGTATCTGCATAGGCTGCCATTTCACGAGCCTGTGCCTCTGTTTTAATGCCCCCGCCATAAAAAAGCTGAGTCTGTTTCAAGCCTGATTTTACCTTTGCCACGGTCTGAACTTCTCCGTACATTCCACTGTATTCCATGTAGAAAATAGGGAATTTAAACATATGCTCCACCATTTGTGCATAGGCAATTATATCATCGATTGAATTGACTGGCTCTGCATGTGTCAGCTCTGCAGCCTTACAATCAGGATTTAAAATACAATAACCTTCTGGGATTATTTCTTCCCAATTCATAACCTCACCAAATTCCTTTGTTGCCTTATGATGCAGATCCTTCACCCATTTGGTGTCAGTGCTATTTAGAACACTAGGAATAAAATAAAAGTCAAACCCAGGTGTAATGCTGTCAATTGTAGAAACTTCCAATGCCACAGGAACTGCGTATCTCCGAATTCTCATTAAAAGATCTATCACATTATCTAAGGTCACCCCATCAGAGCCCCCAATAATAATAGCATCGGTTCCCGACTCACAAACCTTCTCCAACGCATCAGCAGCAATTTCTTTGGCAGGGTCTAGCTTAAATATATGTCGCCATTCTTTATAATCCATTTTTTCACCTACATATAATTGTTTATTAACATTAACCCATTATAACAAAAAACCGAACAGACATCGCTGTTCAGCCCATAATGATTCTAAATTTGTAATAAATAATATCTAATTGGTCCCTTCAATATTTTTCTAATAATTACGCAGCATATAGGTGTTAGCTTTAAATCGTTTTTTTACACTAACTTAGAGATTCCCTCATAAACAAAACTAGCTGTCACAAAAGGATGCCGGTTAACTATTATAAAGTTTTAAAAAAGCTAAAGGCAAGAATAACTGTTTTACCAGCATTCTTGCCCTTTCATATTAAATAGCAATAAAGGCTTTATGTACGTTTCCTTTTCACTACTACTCTTTTCTATTTATTACAGGTGCTTCGTCTGGATAGAGTCTGCCTAACATTTCATCGTATGCATCGTTTCCATAATCATATGCACGTCTCACTCGTGAAATAGTAGCTGTGCTTGCTCCAGTTTCTTTTTTTATAGATTCATAAGTTTTTTTGAGGCGAAGCAAATGTGCTACTTCAAATCGTTGAGCAAGCGACTGAATCTCGCTAATTGTGCATAGATCATCAAAGAAGCGATAGCATTCATCTATATCCTTCAATTCTAAAATAGCATTAAATAATTGGTCTGTTTGTTTACCTTTAATTTTATCAATCTGCATATAGTTCATTCCTTTCATCGTTTACTTATGGCAAATACTTTACCATGCTTTCTATCCCTGGATTAGTAGGAACAATGCTAATCCAAGTTTTGCCTTGCACCAGTTTGACCGGTATGCCATTTTCCATCGGAACTAATATTCCGTCTACGTTTTTCCACTCTATCTCCTTCATAATACCAGCTTGGAAAAGATATGCTTTTCCTCCATCAGCTAAGGATAGCTTCTGACGACCAGAATTATCAATGGTTTTATGTGGTATTTCCATAAATATTAGATTAGCAAGCTTCACTGGAGTTTGCTTTTCTTTGTCAATTGTCAAAATACCTGCAGATTTTCTTTCGTAAATACCTTGCTCTTGCACATAATTATATTCATTCTCAAAGCTTGTTCCAGAACCATAACGAACGCTAACATTAGAAGCTGGGCTACCTAGTTTTGCTCCTTCAGCCGTTTCGTAAAATGAAAAAGTAGGGATTTTATTTATTTCCATAGAAGCTCCTACTCGATCTGCCCCTGCAAAAATATTTTCACTAGAAATATAGGAATTATGGGGTGCCTTTCTTTCACTAGAGCGCTTAAAGAGTATCCCATCATATTGCATACCATTTATATTATCTACTACTCTTGCATTTAACATTTTTTGAGCGTCAGGACTATAGCCGTGAGCTACATAAAATGCATCTAATCCTTTAGCTATCTCCACAAAGTAATCTCTCGCACTTCGAACTGGTCCTATATTATCAGGGACCTCACTTTGGAAAACCGCCAAAAAGCGGGTTACATTCCCTTCTGCCATAACTTCATAAATCATATCCGCCTGAGAAATTCCGGATTGTGGGCGAGCTTGCGGATGATTATTAATCGTTACCATGAAAGGTCTTTGTTTAAGCTCCACTTCAGAGCCTATACCTGTAAAAGGAGCAACAAATGGAAGAGGAACTGGCTCCTCTTCTATCACTTCCTCTACGACATCTTCTATGTCTTCTCCTGTGTCTTCAGCGACAGCTTCTTCAATGCCAGCATCTTTTGAACAACCTGCTAGCAACAAGCAAACAACAGCAATGATTCCCCATTTTTTGAACACGTTCTCGAATCCTCCTACCTCATAACTGCTGGAAATAGTACTTTTTTCTTCATTACATCGAATATCCCTTTTTGTGTTATTCGGACATAAGGTAAATGAGTGGACTGTAAAAACAGCAGTGTATATATAGCATCCCCATGCTTAAAGCCTCTAGCAGCTAGTTCTCTTTTTAGTTCTACCTCTTCTTCTATAAGTGCTTCCATCGGTTTATCAGAGAGTCCTCCTCCTATTGGAAGACTAATAGAACAAACAACTTGTTCATTTTCTACAATGACAATTCCGCCATTCATCTTCTTCATTTCGTTAAAGGCTTGAAGCATGCTTTCCTTATTCTTTCCAACTAACAATATATCCCCCGTGTTGGAATAAGAGGAAGCAAAGCCCATAAGCTTATTCGCAAATCCCTTTATCAAGGTTGATACCTTCCATTTACCATTTCTGTCTATAAGCAACAGGAAGCTTTCATCGTGGTTTGTAGATAGCTCATTGTCAGTAGTATCTACGCTTACAGAATAAGGCTTTGTAATAACATCATTTACCATCTCTATTCCAAACGGCATAGAGAATTGAAAATCACTATCAGTAAGATCAAAGTCAAGTTTAAATTGCGGCATTCCTGACCAATTAACTGGATCTAATGCTCTAACTTTTTCACTATTCTTCCTTAACCAAACACCCTTTGACAAAACACTTATTGGCACTGGGTTTTGCTCGTCCTCTAGGAAGTTGAGTGTAGCAAAGCGACCACTAGCAATTACACCGTGTAAATTCGATAAGTTATAATATTTTGCTACATTGAAGGATGCCATTAAATAAGCGTCTATCGGGTCAACTCCAGCATCTAAAGCAACTTGAATACATTTATCCATTACACCGTCCGTATGGAAGGAAGGTGTAGAACCATCTGTAGTCATCATTAAATGGTCAAAAATGTGAAGATCTTTTTCTAAAATGTCCTTCAAGAGATTTGGCAGATCAGGGCGAATAGAAGAATGCCTTAAAGTTACGGCATAGCCATGAAGAATTCTTCTTTCAACCTCTTCAATCGTCATCGATTCATGATCTCCATCTGCTCCTAGTAAACGCATTCTGGCAAGCGTCTTTTCTGAGGCTCCTGGAAAATGACCTTCAATTTTCATTCCATTTGTCTTTGCCTGTTGGAGCCAATAAAGCATTTGGTCATCACCAGACAATAATCTTGGCCAACCTGTCAGCTCTCCTCCCATAATAACATCTGGACGATTAATCCATTCTCCCACTGTTTTAGAGGTGAATAGTTGCTCTTCATTTTCTAATTCTGTTTGAGAATCAAATCGAGACCACCAGTAAAAAGAGAAAGGCAACTTTTTAAGCTCGTCCATAATTGAAAACGCTTTCTTATTTTCCAACATTAGGAAAAGGATTAAATTATCTGAAATAAACGCTGTTGTTCCTAACTGCGCAGCAAAATCTGCAAACGTTTGTGGATTATATAATTGAAAAGGGTGAACATGAGGTTCTATATAGCCTGGTACAATTTTTTGTCCAGCAGCATCGTATACTTCTGTCTGATCCGTAATAAGCGGCATATCAGTACCCGAATAAACAATTCGATCTTTTACGATCCAAATATTTCCGTTAATCCATTTTTTAAGATGACTATGTAAGTAGGTAGCATTGGTTATTAATATGTCTGGTGCTTTCGTTCCGTTCACCACTTCTATTTGATGCCTTATATGCTCGATCTTCCATATTGGATAATGCATGATTCCTTCTCCTTCCTGTAAGTCTTTTATTTAAATAATAGTAGCACAGTACTTTAGTAAAGCAAAGCACTGAAATGTATTTTTTGTAAATTCTGATACATGAATAGGTCTATTGTCATTAATAATTAATCAACCAATTTAAAGGTATATCCCCTTATAGTTTATGAAGATGTTTATATCACACTTTAAAATTTACTTCACGAATAAAAATACTCGATACTATATAATAGTTATATTTGAAAAAAATATGATAAGAAAAGTGCAAGCGTCTAAGCCTTCAACAAATTGAGGTTGATTTCCGCTTTAGACGTACGTTTTCCGCGGGGGAGCAATAAGCCATCTGTCTCCCTGCTCCCGCTGGAGTCGACGTCTGTCGCTTCAATTAATAAGTTTTGTAAAAAGACATATGCTTCCTATCTTAAAAAAGAATGTCCGTAATGTTACCGGACATTCTTTTTGTGGTCATTTAAATGTACGCCAGCCAATATCAGTTCGATAGAATAAGTCATTCCATTCTAGACTAGAAAGACCTTCGTATACTTTATCTTGCGCAGCTTTTAATGAGGTCTCTTTTGCTGCTACTAAAATTACGCGACCCCCATTTGAAACAAAGTCTTCATCCTGTTTCTTCGTGCCTGCATGAAAAATATGCAAGCCTTTTTCAAATAAAGAATCTAAGTTAGGTAGTTTTGCACCTTTGATTGGATTTTCTGGGTAACCATTAGCAGCAATCACTACACCTAACATTGCTTCATCAGACCAAAACAAATCAAATGGCTTTTCATCCATCAATGATTTCATGAACTGCCCAAAGTCGCTTTTCATTCTAGGGAGAACTACTTGGGTTTCTGGATCACCAAAACGGGCATTGAATTCAATGACTTTTGGTCCTTCCTTAGTAAGGATTAAACCAGCATATAATATACCTGTGAATGATGTGCCTTCAGCAGTCATTGCTTGAACTGTTGGCACCACGATAGTTTCGTAAGCAGTATCCACCACTGCCTGAGAAATTTGTGGAACTGGGGAATACGCTCCCATACCTCCAGTGTTCGGACCTTTATCGTCATCGAAAGCACGTTTATGGTCTTGAGCAATAACCATTGGATAAATTGCCCCTTTGTGAACAAAGGACATAAATGAAAATTCTTCTCCATCTAAAAACTCTTCAATAACAACACGCGAAGAAGATTCTCCAAACAATTGGTTACCAATCATGTCTTCTACTGCAGAATTTGCCTCTGCAACCGTCATGGCAACTACAACACCTTTGCCAGCAGCAAGTCCATCCGCTTTTATAACAATTGGAGCCCCAAGCCTTTCAATATATTCTTTAGCTTTGTCTACCTCTGTAAAGGTTTCATAAGCAGCAGTCGGAATACCATATTTGTCCATTAATTCTTTAGCAAAGGTTTTACTTCCTTCAATTTGTGCAGCAGCCTTCGTTGGTCCAAAAATGCGTAAGCCTTGTTCCTCAAAGAAATCTACAATTCCTTCTGCAAGGGGTTGCTCTGGTCCGACAAACGTCAAATCTATTTCATTATCCTTTGCAAACTTGGCTAATTCTTTAAATGCAAGGGCCTCTATTGGAACGATTTGAGCTTCCTTTGCCATTCCGGCATTTCCAGGTGCTACAAACACTTTTTGCACAGACGGAGATAAATGAAACTGCTTAGCAATTGCATGCTCTCTCCCTCCGCTACCAATAACAAGAATATTCATGAATGAGGAAGCCTCCTTTAGTGTTTAAAATGACGTACACCTGTAAATACCATAGCAATTCCATATTCATTTGCTTTATCGATGGAATCTTGGTCCTTTACAGATCCTCCAGTTTGGATAATTGCTGTAATTCCAGCTTTTGCAGCAGTCTCCACCGTATCATTCATAGGGAAGAAAGCATCTGATGCAAGGCTTGCTCCTTTTGCAAGGCCTCCTGCTTGTTCAAGTGCAATTTTTGCAGATCCAACACGATTCATTTGACCTGCACCTACACCAACTGTCATGTCCTCAGTCGCTACCACGATTGCGTTAGATTTCACATGCTTCACAACGTTCCAACCTAATGTCATCGATTTCCATTCTTCCTCTGTTGGTTCACGGTCCGTAACAACCTTTATATTTGCATCTTTTAATCCAAATGTATCAGGAGATTGTATTAATAATCCGCCCTCTACCGATACAGTATTCCATTTGTCTTTTTTAGTTTGTTCATAAGAAATGGTCAATAGACGAATATTTTTCTTTGCTGTAAGCATTGCAATAGCTTCCTCAGAGAAGGACGGAGCTATGATAATTTCTAAGAAAATTCCTGCCAATGTTTTAGCAGTAGCTGAATCCACTTCACGGTTTAAAGCTACAATTCCTCCGAAAATAGATGTAGAATCTGCTTCGTAGGCTTTTTGGAATGCCTCAGAGATTGATTTTCCTGTACCAACTCCACACGGATTCATATGCTTCACCGCTACAGCAGCTGGCAAGTCAAACTCTTTAACAATTTGAATAGCAGCATTGGCATCTTGGATATTATTATAAGAAAGCTCCTTTCCATGTAATTGCTTAGCCGATGCAATGGAGAAATCTGAGCCAAGTGGTCGTTTATAGAAAGCAGCCTGTTGATGAGGATTTTCTCCGTAACGTAACGCTTGTTTACGCTCATATGTAAGTGTTAATAGCTCTGGGAAATCTTCCCCTGCAAGATTTGTCATATAATCTGCGATTAACGCGTCATATGCAGCAGTATGACGGAACACTTTAGCAGCAAGTCTACGACGTGTTTCAATAGTAGTTTCTCCGTTTTCTTTTAGCTGGCTTAATACTTCATCATAGTCCGCAGCATCGGTAACCACTGTTACGTATTGATGATTCTTTGCTGCCGAACGGAGCATAGATGGCCCACCAATATCGATGTTTTCAATCGCATCCTCAAATGCTACGTCAGGCTTTGATATAGTTTCTCGGAAAGGATAAAGATTTACACAAACGATTTGAATCGGTGTGATTTTATGTTCCTCCAACTGAGCTTGGTGAGAAGGATCATCATGTTTTGCTAATAATCCACCGTGAATCATAGGATTTAATGTTTTTACTCGACCATCCAAAATCTCTGGAAAGTTTGTCACTTGGTCAACAGAAGTAATGGCAACACCATTTTGTTCTAAAAATGATTTAGTACCACCAGTTGATAAAATTTCGTAACCAAGCTGTTCCAGCTCTTTTGCAAACTCAAGAATTCCTGATTTATCTGATACACTGATTAATGCACGTTTTGACACAATAATTCCTCCTAATTTATCGAAAAATCAATATTACTCATTAATACGAAAAGTGCAGCCTATGTCCGCACCTACTTAATAGCGTGCGGAAAAATCACAAACGACGATTTAGCGTCGGGATGGCTTATCGCTCACCCCGAGGAAAGCCTCCGCCTATAGCAAAAACCAACATACTTTATTTTATGACTTACTTTTTTGAAAGTACGAGCTGATACTACCTTGACAATGTGAATATTCGTGGCAGGCAGTGTCTTATCTTCTTCCGTTAACTCCATAGCTGTTGTAAGGTCTTCACGTATAATTCATGCTCCACTGCATGGATTCTTTCCTCTGTCTTCTCTCGATCCTCCGCTACAACGTCTACTGCATATTGAGATAGTATTGGTCCGGTATCCATACCTGCATCTACCAAATGTACTGTAACTCCAGTAACCTTTACTCCATGCTCCAATGCTTGACCAATAGCATCCTTTCCAGGAAATGCAGGGAGTAAGGATGGATGAATATTAATAATACGATTTGGAAATGCATCCAACAATATATTGCCAACTAATCTCATATATCCAGCAAGCACTAGCCATTCGACCTGCAGTTCTTGTAGCTTGTTTAAAATCTCCTGCTCATAGGCGTCTTTTGAAGAAAAGCTAGTCGGCTTTAAAACAAGTGTTTCTACTCCTACTGCCTCTGCACGTTTTACAACGTAAGCGTCTTGTTTATTAGTTACAACTAATACAGGTTCACCTATTAACCTACCTGTCCGTACAGCATCATAGATTGCTTGAAAATTAGAGCCGCTTCCAGAAGCAAAGACGGCAAATCTTGGTCCTGTATTCATTACACTAAGCTCCCGTCATGTGTTCCGTTGAATAGAACACCTTCACCTTTCACCACACGGCCGATTGTATATGCCTTTTCTCCATGAGACTCAGCTATAGCAATCGCCTTCTCCGCCTCTTCTTGAGACAATGCTAGTACAAAACCAATTCCCATATTAAATACATTGTAAAGATCCTTATCCGTGAGCTGACCTTTTTCCTTTAAAAATTGGAATATCGGAAGCACTTCCCATGAGCCAAGATCAATTTCCACCGCTAAAGCCTCTGGCATCATACGTGGAAGGTTTTCATAGAACCCTCCGCCAGTTACATGTGCCATTCCGTGAATGTTTAAATTTTGATGCATCTCCATTACTGGTTTCGCGTAGATCTTAGTAGGAGTTAATAGAGCCTTGCCTATTTCTCCAAGCTCCTCGAAGCCTTCTACTACTGTATCCGTCTCGTATCCTTGTTCTTCAAATACTATTTTACGCACAAGGGAATATCCATTAGAGTGAACTCCACTAGAGGCAATACCGACTAAAACGTCCCCTTCAGCTATCTTTTCACCCGTAACAATTTTAGACTTCTCACATGCTCCAACAGCAAATCCCGCTAGATCATATTCGTCTTCTTCGTATAGACCTGGCATTTCTGCCGTTTCTCCACCGATTAAAGCCGCTCCTGACTGAACACAGCCATCTGCAACGCCCTTCACAATTTGTTCGATGCGAGCTGGCACTGCCTTACCTACTGCCACATAATCTAAGAAAAATAAAGGTTCTGCACCCTGAGCGACAATATCATTTACACACATTGCCACACAATCAATCCCGATTGTGTCATGAGTGTCAGTCATAAAGGCTAGCTTGAGCTTCGTCCCAACTCCATCTGTCCCAGAGATCAAAACTGGTTCTTTATAATTCAAGGAAGATAAGTCAAACATTCCCCCAAAGCCACCAAAAGTACCCATGATTCCTTTTCTAGCTGTGCGTTCGACATGTGATTTCATGCGCTCAACTGCTTCATAGCCAGCTTCAATATTTACACCAGCTTTTTCATATGCTTTTGACATTTATAATCCTCCTATCGAACAAGCTCTTTTTCATGTGGTAATTTCGTGTCTGGGAATATATCCGTTGGGTATTCACCTGTGAAACAGGCTAAGCAATGACCACAATTCTTTTCTCCCTCGGGTCTCCCAATAGCTTTTACCATTCCCTCAACCGATAAGAAGGAAAGGGAATCCGCACCAATTAGGACTCTCATTTCTTCGATAGTATTATTTGCTGCAATCAGCTCCGAGTCGGAACTAATATCTATTCCATAAAAGCATGGATTCTTTAAAGGAGGAGAGCTAATTACGACATGAACCTCTGTTGCCCCGGCTTCTTTTAACATATTCACAATTCTTTTAGACGTTGTTCCTCGAACGATTGAATCATCTACCATAACCACTCGCTTACCTTTGACTACTTGACGCACTGGTGATAGCTTCATCTTCACTCCACGCTCACGCAAATCCTGCGAAGGCTGTATAAATGTTCTGCCTACATATCGGTTTTTGATAAGTCCTAATTCATAAGGAATTCCTGTAGCCTCTGAAAATCCAATTGCAGCAGAAATACTTGAATCCGGAACACCTGTTACTACGTCAGCATCGATGAAGATCTCTTTTGCCAGCTGTTTTCCTAATCGTTTTCTTGCTGAGTGAATGTTAATACCATCTATATCTGAATCTGGACGAGAAAAATATACATATTCCATTGTACAAATAGCACGATCTCTCTTCTCCATATATCGTTCAGAACGGCAACCATTATCATTAATGATTAATAGCTCTCCTGGTTCAATCGAGCGAACTAATTCTGCACCTATTAAATCAAAGGCACTCGTCTCAGAAGCAACCACCCAAGCATTATCTAGCATCCCTAAAGAAAGAGGACGCATACCTTGTGGGTCCTGTGCGACTAGCATTCCATCCTCAGTTAAAATGATGAAAGCAAATGCCCCTTCTAATAGTCGAAGAGATTGCTTTGCACGTTCTTCAAATGAAGGAAGTCTACTTTTTTTAAGTAAATGTGCTAGAACCTCTGTATCCGAAGTTGTTTGGAAGATGCTCCCTTGCTGCTCTAAATTTCGCTTTAAACGAGTGGCATTTACGATGTTACCATTGTGAGCAATTGCCAGGCTGCCAGTAGTAGAATTAAATAGTAACGGTTGTACGTTCTCTATACCTGATCCTCCTGCAGTTGCGTAGCGGACATGGGCAATTGCTGAATGACCTTCAAGCTGCTCCAACTTCCCATTGTTAAACACATCGTTTACAAGACCTTCACCTTTAACAGCTCGCAATGACTTACCATCTGTTACTACGATTCCAGCACCCTCCTGTCCCCGGTGCTGCAATGCATGTAAACCGTAATAGCTCATAGCTGCTGGGTTTGAGTGTCCCCAAATTCCAAACACTCCGCATTCTTCATTTAAGCCTCTGAGTTCAGTAAGCATGGTATTGCTCCTTTCCAAGCGGAACGGAATTCCTCAACAGAACCGTTTATCCAAGTAGTTCCGTTTTCTTGAGAGATTACTAGATTGTTTGTATCAGTTACCTGTCCGATTTTCACTGCATCTTGTACTAGTGCTTCAAACTGGCTAGCATTTTCAGATTTAACAGTCACAATGAAACGAGACTGTGTTTCACTGAATAGGGTTGTTATTGCCGAACCTTGAACCTTCACTTCAATTCCAAGCCCTTTAGCATCGAATGTTTTTTCAGCTAGGGCTACGGCAAATCCACCCTCTGCAATATCGTGTGCAGACTGTACTAAGCCAGCTTTAATCGCTGTTAGTAAAGCCGTTTGACGAGCTGCCTCTACATCTAAATCGATAGAAGGTGCTTGACCAAAAATACGTCCTTCTACTAATTTTTGTAGCTCAGATCCACCAAATTCAGTTTTAGTGTCACCAATCAAATAAACTAGATCCCCCGCTTGTTTAACGGATTGAGTCGTTACATGAGCCAAATCCTCCACTAATCCTACAAGACCAATCGTAGGTGTCGGATAAACTGCTGTTCCACTTCTTTCATTATAAAGCGACACGTTTCCTCCAATTACCGGTGATTCTAATGCGATACATGCGGCTGAAATTCCTTCAGCAGACTGATCTAGCTGCCAGAATATTTCTGGATTTTCCGGGTTACCAAAATTCAAGCAATCTGTAATTGCAAGCGGCTTAGCACCAGAACACACTACATTACGTGCTGCCTCTGCCACAGCGATCTTACCTCCAGCAACTGGATCTAAGTAAATATAGCGGGAGTTGCAATCTGTCGTCATAGCAAGACCTTTATTTGTTCCTCGAACGCGTACAACTGCTGCATCAGAACCAGGTGTTACTACTGTGCTAGTACGGACCTGGTAATCGTATTGATCGTATACCCATTCCTTTGAAGCAATCGTTGGCTGTTGGAGAAGATTTAAAAGAGTTTCTTTATAGTCTGTTACTAGTGGTTCTTTGTTTTCCATTGTTTGAAACTCTGTGAAATAAGCAGGAACAGCTGATGTCTTATAATAAACAGGTGCTTCCTCCGCTAATGCATCTGCAGGAACCTCTGCCACTACTTTCCCTTTATGCAATAGTCGAAGCATTTTATCGTTCGTCACCTTACCAACTGCTACACAGTCTAGACCGTATTTTTCAAAAATCTCTACAATTTCCTCTTCACGGCCTTTTTTTACAACAATCAGCATTCGTTCCTGTGATTCAGATAGCATCATTTCATAGGCAGTCATACCTGTCTCACGTTGTGGAACAAAGTCTAAATTCATCTCTACTCCGTAACCAGCTTTGGAAGCCATTTCTGCTGAAGAAGAAGTTAATCCTGCAGCTCCCATATCTTGAATTCCGATAATAGCATCAGATTTAATAACCTCTAAGCATGCTTCTAGCAAAAGTTTCTCCATAAATGGGTCTCCTACTTGAACTGCAGGGCGTTTTTCTTCAGAAGTTTCCGTCAATTCCTCGGAAGCGAATGTTGCTCCGTGAATTCCGTCACGTCCTGTTTTTGCTCCTGCGTACATCACCGTGTTACCTTCACCAGCCGCAATACCTTTTTGAATATCCTCATGATTGATTAGGCCTACACACATAGCATTTACTAATGGGTTACCCTCATAGCAGTCATCAAACTGAATTTCTCCTCCAACAGTTGGGATACCTATACAGTTACCATAACCGGCAATACCTGCCACTACTTCTTCAAACAAATACTTAACGCGTGGTGTTTTTAGTTCTCCAAAGCGCAATGAATTTAACATTGCAATTGGACGAGCACCCATAGAGAATACATCTCGGATAATTCCTCCTACCCCAGTTGCAGCTCCTTGATAAGGTTCGATTGCAGAGGGATGGTTATGAGATTCCATTTTAAATACTACTGCCTGACCATCACCAATATCGACTATCCCTGCGCCTTCACCAGGACCTTGCAAAACTTGTGGTCCCTTAGTAGGGAATTTGCGTAAAACTGGCTTAGAATTTTTATAAGAGCAATGCTCTGACCACATAACCGAGAACAAACCAGTCTCTGTATAGTTTGGTAGTCTACCTAGAATGTTTTCTACCATAGCAAATTCTTCATCGGACATTCCCATTTGAGCATATAGCTTCTGTTCTTTAATTTGCTCCGGATTTGGTTCAAGCATGACTGACATGAGATTCCCTCCACTGTTTCAAAATAGATTTGAATAACGCTAATCCATCATTTCCACCCATAATTTCGTTTACAGCACGCTCTGGGTGTGGCATCATCCCAAGAACATTACCTCTTTCATTTACAATACCTGCGATATCTTCAATACTTCCGTTCGGATTTTCTGAAGCATAGGTGAAAACAATTTGGTTGTTTTCCTTTAAAGACGTTAGTGTTAGCTCATCACAATAATAATTTCCTTCCCCATGGGCAATAGGGATTTGAATAACTTCATTCTTCTCATAAGAAGAGGTAAATTGAGTTTCATTGTTCAATACCTTTAAATCAACTGTTCGGCACATAAATTTCAAGTCTTTATTGCGCAATAGTGCACCAGGCAAAAGGCCAGCCTCTGTTAGTACTTGGAAACCATTACATACGCCTAGTACAGGCTTACCAGCTTCAGCAGCCTTCACTACTTCTGACATAATATTCGAGAAGCGAGAAATAGCACCACAACGTAAGTAGTCACCATAAGAGAATCCGCCTGGCAATAAAATAGCGTCAAATCCGCTTAAATCCTTCTCATCATGCCAAACATATTCTACTTCTTCTCCAAGCTCGTCTTTAATCGCATGGTACATATCTAAATCACAGTTCGATCCTGGAAATACGATTACCGCGAACTTCATTTGCTTACAGCCTCCTCAACCTCATAACGATAGTCTTCGATTACTGTATTAGTTAAAAGCTTTTGACACATCTCTCTTACAACTGTATCTATATCACGTGTTCCTTCTTCAATTTGTAGCTCCAGATATTTACCGATTCGAACGTCAGTTACTTCGTTATAGTCCATAGAGTGTAGAGCACCCATTACTGCACTCCCCTGTGGATCTAAAACACTTTCACGAAGTGTCACATATACTTTAACTTTTTTCATTTTGATAGTCCTCCTAGACGGGAAAGTATAATTTCATAAACCTCTGTTAAGCTTCCTAAATTGCGTCTGAACACGTCTTTATCTAATTTTTTGTTTGTATCTTTGTCCCATAGTCTACAAGTATCAGGAGAGATTTCATCAGCCAGCAAAATAGCGCCGTCAGCTGTTTTACCAAACTCTAATTTGAAATCTACTAAAGTAACACCAATATCAGAGAATATTGGGCGAAGCACCTGGTTAACTTCGAGCGCCATTGTTTGAAGCGTATCTATTTCTACTGGTGAAGCAATTTCTAATAATTCCAAATGTGCATTCGTTAAGAGTGGATCCCCAAGGTCATCATCCTTGAAATAAAACTCAACGATTGTTTTTTTTAAAGGAGTGCCCTCCGCCATCCCGAGTCTTTTTGAAAGACTACCAGCGGCGATATTTCTAACGACAACCTCAAGTGGAATAATTTCCACCTTCTTTACAAGCTGCTCATTTTCAGAGATTTGCTCGATAAAGTGAGACTCAATACCATACTTTTTTAGCTGTTCGAAAAGTATGGTGGTAATTTTGTTATTTAATATTCCCTTACCACCAATTTCTGCTTTTTTTTCTCCATTAAATGCAGTGGCACTATCCTTATATGCAACATAGAGAACGTCTTCGTTCTCTGTTGCATATAATCTTTTTGCTTTACCTTCGTATAATAGATCGCCTTTTATCACGGTAATTTCCTCCATTATTCAGATATGCCTTAATGTTTTCGTTAACTCTATTCGTTTAAGCCTAAGCGGTCAAAAATCATATCGACGTGCTGAATGTGGTAATTGTAGTCAAAACAATCATCCAACTCTTCTTTTGTTAATAATGAAGTAATCTTTTCATCTGCATCCACAAAGTTACGGAAAGCTGTTTGAGATTCCCAAGCCTTCATTGCTAGTGGCTGTACTGTATCATAAGCAGTTTCGCGAGCCAGCCCTTTGTCAATAAGCGCAAGTAAAACACGTTGCGAGTAAATCAGCCCTAAAGTAGAATCCATATTTCGTTTCATATTTTCAGGGAACACAGTAAGATTTTTCACGATGTTACTAAAACGATTTAACATATAGTTCAGTGCAATTGTTGCATCCGGTAAAATTACACGCTCAGCAGAAGAGTGAGAGATGTCTCTTTCATGCCATAAGGCTACATTTTCATAGGCAGTCATCATATACCCACGAATGAGACGTGCCATCCCAACCATATTTTCTGATCCTATCGGGTTACGTTTATGAGGCATTGCCGATGAACCCTTTTGCCCTTTTGAGAAAAACTCTTCGACTTCACGAGTTTCTGACTTTTGAAGACCACGAATCTCTGTTGCAAATTTCTCGATAGAAGTTGCTACTAATGCAATTACGCTTAAGTATTGAGCATGACGATCACGTTGTAATGTTTGAGTTGAAATTGGTGATGCTGCTAATCCTAGCTTTTCACATACATATTGTTCAACAAATGGATCGATGTTTGCATAAGTACCAACTGCTCCTGACATCTTTCCTGTTTCAATTACAGTAGACGCAGCCTCAAAGCGCTCAAGATTACGCTTCATTTCCTCTGTCCATAGAGCTAGCTTTAAACCGAAGGTAGTCGGCTCTGCATGAACACCATGTGTACGACCCATCATTACCGTATATTTATGCTCTTTAGCCTTGTTTTCTAATATCTCGATAAAATTTTGAATGTCTTTACGTAAAATGCCGTTAGCTTGTTTGATCACATAAGAAAGAGCTGTGTCTACTACATCCGTAGATGTCAGTCCGTAATGCACCCATTTACGCTCTTCCCCCAAAGTTTCGGATACTGCACGAGTAAATGCTACTACGTCATGTCTTGTTTCTTGCTCAATCTCTAAAATACGATCTACAGAAAAGGATGCATTTTTACGAAGAAGTGCGACATCCTCCTTTGGTATATCACCAATCTCTGCCCATGCCTCACAAGCTAGTATTTCTACCTCTAACCACGCATTGTATTTATTTTCTTCTGTCCAAATCGCTCCCATTTCAGGGCGTGTGTAGCGTTCTATCATTTCTTTTCCTCCAAATTAAGACCAAATTTTTGATTGTTCAATTTCTGTCAGTGTTTCCTCGATATTGTCCGAAAGAATAGTAACATGTCCCATCTTCCTATTTTCCTTTGCCTCACTTTTACCATACAAGTGCAGCGACCAGTTTGGATACTTGCTTAGCGAGTTTGTTACAGGGATAACATGCTGTCCTAGTACATTAACCATAATTGCGTTCGTCCATAGCTTTGGTTGTCGTAATGGCCAACCACAAACAGCTCTTACATGCTGATGAAATTGAGAGACATTACAAGCTTCTATAGAATAGTGACCGGAATTATGGGGTCTAGGTGCTAACTCGTTAATCAGTAATTTATCGTCCTCTAGCACAAACATTTCAACAGCAAGCGTCCCTATTAAATTCAAATGGTTCCCAATTGTTTCAGCAGCTTCCACCGCTTTCTCCGATAGAGATGTACTAATTCTTGCTGGAACGATGGTTTCATGTAGAATATGGTTCACATGAATATTTTCCCCGATTGGCAAGCAATAGGTTTCACCATTTCCATTTCTTTGAACGATTACAGAGATTTCTTTATCGAATGGTACAAACGCCTCTGCAATGCACGCCGAGTGTTCAAAAAGAGGCTTAGCTAGTTTTAAAGCATCCTTACTTTTGACAATTTGCTGACCCTTACCATCATACCCTCCTCGCGTAGTTTTCACCACGCAAGGGTAACCAATGTTGTCAATGTTGGACACTAGCTCATCATAGTTTTGTACCTCTATAAATTTTGCCACCGGAACTCCAGCTGCTCTTATAGATTTCTTTTCTAAAATACGGTCCTGTGTAATTCTTACCAAATCTGCCCCCTGAGGAACATAGGCAATTTCTGCAAGACGTTTTAGACCTTCATAATCTATATTTTCAAACTCATATGTTATAACTTCACTTACATCGGCTAATTCTTCTAATGCAGCCTCATCATTATATGGCGCCACAATTCGAATATCTGCAATCTGACCACAAGGAGAGTCCATCGTTGGCTCGAGTACCGCTACTTTAAACCCTGCCTCTTTGGCTGCAAGGGCCATCATCCTACCAAGCTGTCCCCCACCAATAATTCCTATTGTTTGTCCTGGATAGATTGTCTTCGTCATCGTAGCTCACCATTACTTTCTAAGACGCTATTTTTCGTTGCTTCTCTTCGATTCTCTAATCTACTAGTAATTTCTGCATCTTGAATGGAAAGAATTTGTGCCGCTAGTAGCCCTGCATTTGTAGCTCCTGCCTTTCCTATAGCTACCGTTGCCACTGGTACTCCTCCAGGCATTTGAACAATTGATAACAAGGAATCTAATCCGTTCAATGCCTTCGATTGGACTGGCACCCCGATGACTGGAAGAGTTGTTTTTGCAGCTACCATTCCTGGTAAATGTGCTGCTCCGCCAGCTCCAGCAATAATAACTTGTATACCTCGATCTCTTGCCTGGTCTGCATATTCAAACATAAGATCAGGGGTACGATGTGCAGAAACTACTTGTTTTTCATATGGAATGTGTAATTCATCTAAGATTTCACAGCTATGCTTCATTGTTTCCCAATCACTAGAACTACCCATAATTACACCAATTTTTGCGTCCATTATTTTCGTCCCTTCCTTTTTTAAACAAAAAATTCCTCAAATAAACTGTTTTCTTTAGAAGAAAAGCAGTTTACTTGAGGAATATAAAAAATGGGTTTGTTATTTGCATATGCATATAAGAACTCACCCTTTTAGTAGTTTCCAAAAGTCGCTTTCCCTCATAGTCCTGTCATTTACGGTGACTTGGTAGAGACGCTAAAGCCAATTCTTTAGCATATATGGGGATAAAATCGTTCTATTACTATTAATATTCTAACAAGTCTAGATAGTAACGTCAACGGTTAAAAGCGAACAATAAATTTTCAGAAAACTATAATGTTCGGTTTTTAGTACTTATTTCAAGCTTCTTTATCTTTTGTTCCTTTTAATTGAATCATTTGTCTTATAGGGGTAGGAACTCCGTCTATCTCTGCAAATAAAGGCTCTTCTCTTCTACCGACCACCTGAAAGCCTTGCTTTGCCATCTTTTCCATGCAAGCAGAGATGCTTTCGTTTTCCTCCACTTCAAACCATTTGGTTTCTTGCTTCATCTAAATAACTTCCCTTTCCGAACTGTTTTGACCCAGAAGCCACCATGAATAGTTTTGGGCTCATAAGCAATGATAAATATTTTCGGGTCGATTTCCTTTAACCGATTATACAGCTTAACTTCGTATTTTCTCGGAGTTAATATTTGTAATGCTTGTCTGTGACCTTCCAGACCATTTGCAGTCCAATCTGTAACACCATACCCCTCTTCCCTCAAAATAGAGGATAAGTGGTTAACGTCACTTTCAGTAGAAATAGCATTGACCATAATATATCCTAAAGACATTTTTTCCTCAAGTTTAGAGCCAACGATAATCCCTGTACCAAAACCAAGCGCATAAGCAATTAAATTCTGGATTGCATCCAAGTTATCTAACACCAGTCCTAAACCTACTATATAAACGGTTACTTCTATTATACTCATAAAAGCTGCAACATAACGATAGCCTTTCAGTGTAAGAATCATTCTTGTTGTTGATAAGGTAACATAAACAATGTTAATCGCGAAGATAATCAAAACCATAGTAAATGCATTTTCTAACATTCTTTCAACTCCTCTTATATAATACTTCCCCATTGGTTGAAGATGTATTAATATATACCCTTTATGGTTAGACCTAATCGGAAAATTGAAGAATTGTAGTTGTTCTTAAGAATGTGTGAGGGAAAATATCTATTATTGCAGAGGGATGAATGAAGTATGAGGGAAAATACATGTTTTTGGAATGTTTGTTGGAAATTTTGAGTGTTGTGACTGAAATGAAGCTTGAATTGGGGTCTGTTTTGGGATGGATTTTGGATTTATGACCGTTCGTGGAGATTTATGACCGGATAGCTTGGTTTTATGACCGGATAGACTAACTTTATGACCGCATAGAATTTTTTATGACCGGATAGATTATTTTATGACCGTTCAGCATTTTTCTACTCATTTTATATTTTGCACCTTTTCCTTCACCAATAGTTTTCAACTTCATGCTCTGCAATAACCTAGTCGCTGTCTGACTCTTTTCTATCTTTAAGAAACTTCGACAATCACTGTTTGTCATTTCTTCACCGACTAACATAAACCATTCTTTAATAGCTAAAATATGAGCATCCTTGTGCTGATTAAGACAATGTGGACATTTCCATGTTCGTATAACACGCCGCATGCCTATCTTGTTACATACATTACATCTCACACCTTTGATCAAGTCATTAGAATCTATCCCCCATGCTTTACACATTGGATAAGGATAATAATCTTTATGAGCCTTAAGAATACTCTTACTTAACTCTTCCAATTGATTGGTTGATAGAAAAGCAGCCTTTCTAGACTGATTCCATATAAAATTCGGAATACTACTTGGATACATAATGCACGCATTCTCTGGAGGCTTTATAATTTCAGACTTTGTAGAGCTTAACACGATGGCCCCAACTAGAGGTATTTGTATACCTCGATTCTCTAGCCATCTATGTAGCATGTTCAAATTTCTTTCCAATTGAACCTCTGGACTCTCAAAAATATCAACATGACCGCTCTCCAGTTTTCTTCTTAAACAAAATGGCTCTCTTTCAAAGCTTAGTTCACCAATAATGTTTTTCGACTCAAGCATTAATATATAATGTCGAGAAATGAATAAGGCATCTATTTGAAACTTACCATCCGCACTAAGATTCAAATCAAACATGATATTATATTCGAAGGGAAAAGTATATTTATTAAATATACCTTCTATAATTGCCTCTCCATTAATACCTGCTTTTACAGACATTACTTTGGAATGAATTAATGCTTTGATAGGATGATCATTCCTTAACCGCTCATATAGAGCCTGTAAACCAATGTAATTATAATTTATAGAGCCACTTTTATTAATCAAAACTACCCTCCTTTTCTGCATAATAGCATAAATTGAGATATTGTAAATTTCTCTTTTTCAACAACAATTTCACTTTGAATGAATATATAACTTCATTATTCTAAAATATACTATATTTCCTTTTAATTATTTTATTTTTAATCTTTCCTGTCATATCTAGTTTCTATTTCCCGGGAAATGTCATTTCGAGGAAAAGACCTTTAATTTTTTCGACATTATAAAAGGACATTCCTTATTAATTATGTTCACAGTAAAAGTAACTGCTATGTTAAATGGTTGATTTATTGCAAATTGATATGATGGCACCTACCTACAACTGATTAAGTGCTTATTCAACTAAACTTGTGTTTTAGTTAAACATAAATAGCAATTCGACAATCTATTTTTATTCCTAAAATATTAAGAGTGATATCACCGATTCAATTTGCAATAATCCACTTAAAATAACGCTGCAAGATAGTTGTGTAAGGAAATAAAGTGTTGTCATAGTAAAAACACTCAATTAAAATGGGTAGGTCTTCAATTTAAGGAGGGATAATATGTTTGAAAAAATATGGACTAATTTACATTTGATTTCATTGTGCAATTTAATATTGCTTATAATTCCTAATACCATTATGAATAATTCAGACACACTTGAGGTCGAGCAATTAGTTTATGATATTCTTTTGGTTTCTATTGGTATTATTTCTACTTGGCTATTATTTAGATATAAAGATATCTTTAGTAGTTAGAAGTGGTTAGTGCCTTCGGCACTTAAAAATTCTTTATAGAACAAAAAAAAGCCGCCACCGATTACTCGGTGACGACTTCCTATAGTTGCCCAGCGACGTCCTACTCTTGCAGGGGGAGACCCCCAACTACCATCGGCGCTGAAGAGCTTAACTTCCGTGTTCGGTATGGGAACGGGTGTGACCTCT
>NZ_JBNNVC010000007.1:0-80866 GCF_050280345.1 Psychrobacillus sp. NPDC093200
TCACACCCGTTCCCATACCGAACACGGAAGTTAAGCTCTTCAGCGCCGATGGTAGTTGGGGGTCTCCCCCTGCAAGAGTAGGACGTCGCTGGGCACTATAGGAAGTCGTTACCGAGAAATCGGTAACGGCTTTTTTGTTTATTCTATAAAGAAATTAAAAGTGCCGAAGGCACCTTACCATTTCTAATTAAGCAAGTGAGCGAGAAAGCAGAGGGGCAAAGAGTTCGAGGAAGCAAGGAAGAGAGGCTCGGAGCGTATAGCATACGCGAGAACCGATCGACTGTAGCTGAATAAGAAATCTGCCGTCCATCTGGTTTCGCAGCCTGCGCCGATGGTAGTTGGGGGTTCCCCTGCAAGAGTAGGACGTTGCTGGGCACTGAAAAAAGTCGTTACCGAGTAATCGGTGACGACTTTTTAGTTTGTCATTTATTAAAGTGAATATAAATAAATTAAGTCTAAGTAAAATACATAATTAGACGTTTCATATATCTAAATGGCACTTCACATTATTTTAAACGAGACAATATTAATGTTACTCTTATAATAGAGAAACTAAGCAAGGGGGAATTCCATGTTCTTGGAGGAGCTAAAGAAAGAATTACACCATAGACAGCCACTATTTATTGGGGAGGAAACAGCTCTGCGCTCGGCAATCATGCTTCCACTTGTGGAAGTGGAAGGAGAATGGCATATTTTGTTTGAGGTGCGCTCCTTAACGATGAGAAAGCAGCCTGGAGATATTAGCTTTCCAGGTGGTCGTATTGATGCTACAGATGCATCTCCAATGGAAGCTGCTATACGAGAAACCCATGAAGAGTTGGGTGTAGCCCCGACATCTATAAAAATTTTAGGACAAATGAGTCCTTATATCACTTCTTCATCTTTCGTGGTTTATCCGTTTGTAGCGACTATTGATCATCATCAAATCGAAAATTTTAACAAACAAGAGGTTGAAGAAGTATTTACAGTGCCAATCAACTGGCTCTTAAACTATGAGCCTTATATGCACACCGTCTCTGTTCAACCTATGCCTCCGATGGACTTTCCATTTGAAAAAATTTTTAATGGAGACAAATACCAATGGAGACCCCGTGATATTGAAGAATGGTTTTATGATTATAAAAACTATACAATTTGGGGATTAACAGCACGGGTATTAAAACATTTTGTGGAAACAATAAGAAATGTTAATAGATAATAATAAGAAATAATCTAAAAAGGGGGAGAAATATGTACCATGATACTTTCGTAATACTAAGGAGATAAATTTAACACAAAGGTTTTAGCATTGTATAAAAGTAATAGAGTACTAAATTAATATTGGTTTTAAAAGGCTCTCTATTGATAGGGAGTCTTTTTATTTTTTATACGAAGAGTATCAAAATTAGAATTAAATAATAATAATTAGCACTTTATAAATGCACCTCTGCTCCTATATGACATTCCTTCTAAATAACCAGTTTTCTAAAAAAAGACAACAATTCTTCTGAATCATTTTAATATGAAATGCCAGTCTTTACTTTACCTTTCTATATAAAAAATGGAATATTATAGATAATGGAAGTTTGCTAGAGGAGGAGATTTTATGTCTATCTGGTGGGGAATATTGTATAATAGAGAAAATTGGAAATGCTTCATTGTACCTGATTCAATGAGGGCATGCCTATGAAAATCCTAGATGTAGACTTACTTCAAGATGGGCTGCAACGTAACATAGCTATGCTTGAACGACTGCAAAACGAAGTAGAAAATATTCAAGACACAGTTAAAGAATTAGTAGCAATGGAAGAGGTATTGAAGGGGGCGGGAGGTAGTGCAATCCGAGGCTTCTATTCGGATGTTCATTTGCCATTCCTTCATTTTTTTCTTGTTTTCTCAGATAGCTTCAAGCAACATGATGGTTATACCATCAAGGAGTTTTATTTTAATACTGGCTAGGAAGAAAAGTATGAATTGGGCGAGATGACATTTTACATGGAAGGGGTAGTTATGACATGGAATGGCTAAAAAACTAACGAGAATGACAAATCTCGTGGCGATAAACAATGGCTAACGTAAAAAGTGTTCTTACTCTGCATTGGCTTTTAAATTTTAGGTTGTATTTTTACTAGAGACGGTCGTGCTAAAAAGATGATATTATGAAATATTTTAAAAGGGCTGTAATAAAATTAAAGCACTTGATTGTCTACTATTGGGCTTTCTTCGCCCTCTCCCTAACTTTAATGCAATTGCTAATCGTTGATATTGGTCTAATAACATTTTCCTATTCCAGATGGAGACATTTATCCTCCTAACAAGGAATAAATAATATTTAGAAGGTAATTATTATATGTGGAGAGAGCAAGTTAGTCAGATTTCCAAAATGAGAGAGAAACGAAATCGAAAACTCAATTTACCTACCAATAAAAATGAGTTATCAAGATTTCGTAAATCTGTAGTAGAAAAGTTTGGTGAAGATGTACTGCCACAGGAATACTATGAATTTTTACAAACAGTTAATGGAATTGAATTTAATGGACTTAAAATCTATGGGATTGACCAAAAGTTTATGGATTCTAAGCCAATAAATCTGGTAGATAGTTTTTTTGATGCCAATGAAACATGGGAGTCAATTAAAGAAGAAGATGAGCTGATTTTTTTGGGAGATTCAGATATAGCTTGGTATTGTTACAATGTTTCTAAAAAAAGTTTTGTTGAATTAGACAAGCCTTCAGGTGAGCATATGGAAACATTTCACGATTTTGAAACTATGCTTGAATCTGCTTTTTCTGCAGCACTTACTTAAATGTACAATCCGACGCCAACTATTGACGAAAAGGAATGTGTAGCACATAGAACCAACGGCTAACTGTTTAAAGGTATGAGATAATAGCAATTTCAATCTGGAAATTTATTAGTGGAATTGGTAAAGAAAAATGAAGATTTTAAATTACTATTTCTGACCTTGACTGGCTATATGCCTTTCAAGGTTTTTTCTTAATTCAAAGAAGTTTGTGTTTAAAAAGTAATATGAAAATAGCTTCAAAAACTCATGAAGGCCGGACGCTGGAAAGTAATGTCCTTTACCCCTGCTGTAAACATTCCGTCCATATCCGTAAGCCAACGGAGCTATTCCCAAAGGTATACCTAGATCCTCATAAACTATGGGTAGAAGAAAGAGACAAAATAATCGGCACGATGATCAGTGCTAAAAATTTTCAAGCCCTAGAATTGAAAAGAATGAATACAATTGAAGAAAACGTCGGAGAGAATGTAAAATACCATCAGTATGCAAATAGTCTCCTGATAAAAGAGTACTCGGAAAACGGGACAGTATACTACGAAATCGTTTCTAAAGTAGAATACAAGGAAGAAGTAGTCCAAGTTGAGCCACCAAAAGAAAATAAACTGTTGGATGGAATACAGTTTGGATTAGATCTAGTAGGGCTAATACCCGGAATCGGAGAAATAGCGGATGGGGCAAATGGGATTATTTATACAGCTAGAGGAGATAAGTTGAACGCAACACTCTCCTTTGGTGCGATGATTCCATTTGCAGGCTGGGGAAGTACCGGAGCAAAATTTGTAAATAAAGGTAGTCAGTTATATCAAGCTAGGAATGTATTAAGTGATGAAAAAGTGGCATCTATGTTTACACCCACTTACCAAGAAGTGATCAATGGCCCACTAAGCAGGACACAGTCCAACATGTATCTGTTCAAAACAGATTTCAATAATATGACACCAAAGTCTGTTACGTATAGCAATCCTCTTACTAGCAATTTGCCGTTGACGAAACCGGATGTCCCAACAACATCTAAAAGTTTAGAGGGTAATGGTAATACAGATATAAAGAATGTGGATGTTACGACTAAGGTTACGGTTAATAATAGTAAGCCAGTCAGCGGAGCTAAATCAATTATCACACCTGAAATGAAGGAAAAAATCCTTTTGGGACAAAGAAAGAACCCTAATAAAAATGGGGGCATTCATCAAACATTAATAATAGCCATTCTAACTATGCTACAGAAGCTATTAAAATCAATCCTGATGGTACAAAAGATATCAAATATATAACTCAATTTCCTGATGGGAATCTTTCAAAAATAAAAAATAGTACAATATTTCCTGAAGGTTGGAGTGATATTAAAATCTTAGATAGTATAACTGATATTGGTAATTCTCCTCCAATAAGTATTAGAGGTAGAGATGGAGCAACTTTCCATAGGGGAATTGTTGATGGTGTAGAAATTGATGTTATTAAAATAGGTGATACGGTAGTGAGCGGCTACCCAACAGGACAAATTAATGCTCCATTACCAGGTGGTTTTAGTAAATAGAGGAGGAAAGTGAATGTATGAAAAAGTAGATGCAGTATTATCTGAAAATAGCGCAGATAATTATTTTTATGACGATGAATTTATGTATGTGCAAGAATTGATGAGTGAGTTTACTAATATTGATTGGGAGAATTTAATTCGAGGATTAAAAGATAAAGATGATAAATATAAAATTAGATTGGCCTACTGTATAGATGAAGATAACGGAGTATATGGATTTAATTTATTATTAGACTTACTTAATGAGAGTGATGAAGTGGCTGAATATGCAATAGATTCTTTACGTTCTTTTGATGGAGAAGAGTATAAAAAAATAATTGCTTCTAATAAGCAAATAAAGGACAAAGTAGAGAAATTATTAAAAAATGCTAGTTTACCTATTGAAAGGATTTTAGAAGCATTTTTACAACAAAACAAATGATAAAAATTCGCAAATATTATTAAACTTAAAAAATGTACAAAATCACTTGATTTCCTAAAATTTGGAGTGAATTGATAGAGTAAATTTATGGTGGAATGTCTCAAATCTTGTGAAAGCTAAAAAGTCAAAGTATAGTATTGAAAAATTAGATGATTATTTAGCAAAGCCTAAATCACGAATATTAATTGATAAGCATTATGAAAAAATAGACTTAGGTGACTAGTATATGAGTCAATAAATCTTAATACTATTCTTAAACCTTGATTGGCTAAATGCCTTTCAAGGTTTTTACTTTAATTTATATAAATCAGCTGATATTGAGTGAGACAAAAAGAAAATGATTTGTTTGAGAATCGAGAGCTCATGAAGGCTGGACCGTCAAGGAGTAATTCGTAAACAGTGGTCTAGGAAGAAAAGTGTGAGAATTAGGCGAGATGACATTTTACATGCAGGAGGTAGTTTTGAGTGATTAAATAAACGATAATGACAAAGCTCGTGGCGTTAAACAATGGTTAATGTGAGAGGGGGGTGTTTGCTTTATATAGTTAAATATGTTTAAGGTTGTATTTTTACTAGAGACGGTCGTATAATACTCGCTATTCGTTTAAAAGCGTTACGAAAATTAAAATTTATGTAACGGGAGGGTGAGAAGTTGAACGTTGTTGGGTATATACGAGTCTCAACTCAAGGGCAGGCAAGAGATGGATATAGCTTGAAATATCAGGAAGAGAAAATTAAAGCATACTGTGAAGAACAGGGTTTTAACTTGATACACATCTTTAGAGATGAAGGAATTAGTGGTGCAAAACTAAATGAAGAAGCATTCGAAATAGACAGGTTGGGCTTACAAGAAATGTTGGCTCACCTTTCTTCTGTCCAAATACATAATGTAGTGGTGCTCAACACAAGCCGATTATGGAGGTCAGATATTGTAAAAGTGTTGATACAACGAGAGTTGAAGAAATATGGCTGTGATATTAAAAGCATTGAACAACCCTTGTACAGTATCCATAAGAAAGACCCAAATGACTTTTTGGTCAATGGATTAATGGAGTTATTAGACAAATACCAACGACTTGAAATTGATTGTAACTATATAAGACTTGATTCAATTGCGATACGTAAATTGAGTGTGGTGGACTGAACAATAAACGTAGCAAGCATCTTTTTTGGTGGTGGAATTGCCAAAGTTACTGTCAAGAGGTAAAAGAACAACTAAAGCAACAGCTGAAATTATCAAAAAAGAAAAGTCAGAACAGAAAACAAAAAATAATAATTGTGATTCAGTTGTGACTTCAAAAATAATAACCAACAGACTAAGGGTACAGATAATGCTAAAGATATAACTAAATTAACTGTTGAAGATATACCGACTGCAAAGAGTGGGAATTTTAATAAATTCTTCAATTTCCTTACAAGTAGTGAACTAGACGAACTTTGGAATGATAAAAAAATTAGAAAGAAAATTGAACGTCAACTTAGAGAACCTGGAGGTTTACATGAGTGGCACTTAGTTTTAAGGGCTCCACAATTTAAGTATTGAAATATTGGTGCTGAAGAGATTAAAGATTTAAGAACAGCTATAACCGATGTCAAATTTGTCAATCCAAACGGTGTTCATGGAGGATTAGGCTCAACTAAAGCACATAATGAATTGTTAGCAATAATAGATACTTCTAGCGACTATAATACATTTGTTGGACGACTTAATAATTGGGCTAATTATAGATTAGAGGGTGGAGTTTCGTCTTTACCACAAGATCTCAGATTAAAGTAGGAGGATACTATAATGGAAAAACAAAGATGGGTTTCATTTTGGTTAGGGAATATTAACGATGAGGACTCAATAGGAGAGTATGTTGATTTAACGTATGATGAGGATGGCGAGTCTGTACCTTCCGAATTCTTTATCGATTTTAATATTGATATGGATGAAACAGATGAGGATACTATAGAAAAAGCGGTCTATAAGAATAGTAGTAGTGATATTTCAGCATTATTAGATGGCTGTTCGTATGAAGAAATTGTCATCCCAAAAGTCCAGAAAAGTATTAATCTAAAGAAATCATATAATGCAATAATTTTAATATATAATTTTGAATATAAAAATGAAATTAGTTCAATAGGTGCTTTTGATTTTATTGCTACTACAAATTATGAATAAGATAACTCTTAAAGGTTCTAATTAGTAAGTCTCCATGTAAAGAGATTGATATATCTGAGGTATAATGTAATTTATGTGAAACCTTGATTGGCAAAATGCCTTTCAAGGTTTCTTTGTTGAAGAGATACCTAGTGACGAATGAACTATTTATTACGGCTTATATCATACCTGAAATGCCGGAAACAAAAGTTAGTTAATCAATTCGGGTGGCGGTTGAATAACTGCTATCTTTTCATAAAGTATTAGAGAAAGACTTTTTAAAACCTCGATAATATTAGATGTAATTATCCCCAGCTTACGCATCCTCAACCTCTATCAAATAGACTCCATCATTGAAGCCCCCTCGCTTTTCTTTTTTAGCTGTGCGAATTTGTTCAAGCTCTTCATATGTAGCTTCAAGAATGGGAAGCGCTGCGTGTATTAATTCTAGAATGTCAGCAAGCTCCTCGAGGGCATCCTTTCTATTATCCGTAGCTTCAAATTCTCTCATTTCTTCATAAAATTTATTTTTAACTTCGGTTAGATGCTCTGATTTGTCTAAAATACGAGTGGAAAACCTACTTCCAGAATTCTCGATTACTTGCGGAATTAGGTCTCGAACTAGCTTATTGTAAACTGGCATTTAAATTCCTCCTGTCATTATTCCTTTCATTAAATTGGCTAGAGTCAGGATAACTTATATTAGTTTTATGTATCCTGACAATACAGGAATTTGTTAAGTTGTCTCTGTTTACTTCTATTTATTCAACTTAAATGTTCAGTTTGTCGGTTGATGTTCCTTGCGCCTTCTTTTAGGGCTGGCAGATAGACGTCAGCAATTTGTTGTTCAGAGCTTCGTAATAAATTGGTAGAGATGTTGATGGCTGCTATTGGTAATCCCCTGCGATTGAAAATGGGCATTGCTATGGAACGTAGTCCAACCTCTAGCTCGCCATTGCCTTCAGCATAGCCCTGGGAACGGCAAATGGCCAAATGGGCTTCAAATTCTTCATAGGATGTTATGGTTTTTTCCGTAAAGGCCTCTATAGTTGCAGAGTCCCATGTTTTTTTCCTTTCGCTCTCTGGAAGCCAAGCAACAAGTGCTTTTCCTAGGGAGCTTGCAAAATAGGGAAGTCTAGATCCAATGCGCAAATTTGATCCAATGATTCGTTCGGCGGCATTGACACGTAGTACATAGACAACCTCTGGGCCATCAAGTACTGCCATATTGGTTGACTCCTTCACATTTTTAGCAATGTCCTGAAGGATTGGTAGTGATAGGTCAGGCAGGCTTAGAGTCTCTAAGTAATTTGATCCTAGATCTAATACTTTAGGGCTTAACTGAAATTTATTCTCTGGTAATAATCGAAGATAGCCCAAATCGACTAAAGTGAGGGCAAATCTTCTGACTGTAGCCTTGTTGATACCTGTTTTTTCTTCCAAATCACGAAGGGACATTGTACTAGCATTGGAGGTAAAGGCATTTAACACCTCAAATCCTTTGGCAACGGAATTTACAAAGTAACCATTATTATTTTTTTCCAAAAAAATCTTCTCCTCTATATATGAAACCTTACGATTATTTTACAATATTATCCTTAAATATTCTAAATATTTTATATTATTCTTGAAAAATAAAAAATTAATATATATAATTATAGAACACATAACGTATTACTGTACGGATAGTGTACAACTTAATGAGAAGTATGGCAATGATGTCTATATTTTTTATACATAAATGTAAGGGTTTTCAGGTTTTCTACAAAGGAGGATTTATCAACATGAACAAGATTGTGACTGCTGAGAAAGCAATCTCTTCTATTAAAAATGGGGATATCGTTGCAGTGGGAGGCTTTGGCTTAATAGGCTGTCCGCTTCAGCTTGTGGATACACTAGCTGAGCATGAGGTTTCTGATTTAACAATTATTAGCAACAATTTAGGAGAACCAGGTGGTAAGGGCTTAGGCAAAATATTAATGCAAAACAAAATAAAAAAAGCAATCGGCTCTTATTTTACAAGCAATAGGGATGCGGTCCAATATGCAAAGGATGGAAAACTTGAAGTAGAGCTTGTACCTCAGGGGACGCTTGGAGAGAGGCTTAGAGCTGCTGGAGCAGGGCTTGGTGGTTTTTACACTCGTACATCAGCTGGTACATTGCTCGCAGAGAACAAGGAATCACGAGTAATAGATGGTAAGGAATATGTATTGGAGTTTCCTCTTCAGGCGGATGTGGCCCTTATTAAAGCTAAAAAGGCCGATAAGCTAGGCAATTTAGTTTTTTCAAAGACTGCTAGAAACTTTAATCCTGATATGGCGATGGCTGCCAAAATCACTATTGTGCAAGTAGAAGAGTTAGTGGAGGTAGGGCAACTAGATCCTGAGCATATCATCACCCCACATTTATTTGTCAATTATATTGTGGAGGAGGGGAAGTGAAAAAATGGAAACTATAAGTAGTAAAGCAAAAATCGCGAAAAGAGCCGCGGAAGAAATAAAAAACGGTTCCATTGTGAATCTTGGAATAGGTATCCCGACGTTAGTAGCGGATTATTTAGACACAGGCAAAGAAGTTTATTTACATACGGAAAATGGATTGCTAGGCGTTGGTCCATCTCCGAGCGAGAAACAGTTAGATCTCGAAATTATTAATGCGGGTAAGCTACCAGTTACCGCTCAACTAGGCGCTTCCTATTTTTCTTCCTCCGAATCCTTTGCCATGATTCGTGGAGGGCATGTGAATACGGTCATTCTAGGAGCATTGCAGATTAGTGAAACAGGGGATTTAGCAAACTGGGCAGTTCCTGGAAAGGATATTTTAGGAGTAGGTGGGGCTATGGATTTAGTAGCTGGTGCAAAGGAAGTCATTATAACGACTCAGCATTGCTCCAAGGATGGCGAGCCGAAAATCGTTAGTGAATGTACCTACCCAGTAACAGCAAAGAATATCGTAAGTACACTTATTTCGGAGTATGCCGTGTTTCGTTTTGTAGAAAACAAAATGGTTCTGGAGGAACTAGCAGACGGTTGGACAGTAGAGAAGCTAAAAGAAATTACACCTGCGAAATTTATTGTGTCTCCAACATTATCAATTTATTAGATAGAAGAAACTACAAGGGGGATTAGAATATGGAGCATGAATTTGTGATTGTTAGTGCCAATCGAACAGCGGTAGGCAGATTTGGTGGGCAGCTAAGAAACGTTCCAGCTGCTGATCTTGCTGCTACCGTGATGAAAGAAGCAATTACCCAAGCAGGATTGACAGTCGAACAAGTTAATGAAGTAGTGTTCGGTGAAGTAAGGCAATCGACGGAAGCCTCCAATTTGGCTAGAGTCGCGGCTCTGAAAGCAGGAATTCCAATCGAGTCATCTGGTTATACAGTAAATCGCCTTTGTGCATCAGGTATGCAATCGGTTATATCCGGTGTTCAGCATCTCGCTTTCCATTCTCAAGATATTGTTCTAGCGGGTGGAGCAGAGAATATGAGTAGAGCACCTTTGTATTTACGAAATTCTCGTTTTGGAGAAGGAAATCCATATATCGTAGATTCCAATTTAGAAAATGGACAACAACCGATGGAGATGTATGGGAAGGATTTAGGAATGGGTATGACAGCAGAAAATGTAGCTGAAAAATATGACATATCTCGCGAAGACCAGGATGCATTTGCTTTGGAAAGTCAAAAACGAGCGAAGCAAGCCTGGGAGGAAGGCCGTTTTGACTCTCAGATCGTACCAATTGAAATAAAGTATAAAAAAGAAACTAGTGTGTTTGCAAGAGATGAGCATATGCGTGACACCTCATTAGAAAAATTAGCAAGTTTAAAGCCGGTGTTTAAAAAGGACGGAACAGTAACTGCTGGAAACGCATGCGGAAGAAATGATGGGGCAAGTGCGATTATCCTTATGACTGCAGAGAAAGCAAACATACTAGGTTTAAAACCGTTGGCGAAAGTAAAAAGTTGGTCCACAGCTGGAGTAGACCCCCGTTATATGGGGATTGGCCCAGTCCCAGCAATTGAAAAACTTCTAAAACAAACAGACTTGAAGGTACAGGATATTGGACTATGGGAGCTAAATGAAGCATTTGCCTCTCAATCACTTGCAGTTATCAGACAAGTGGGGATTCCAATAAGTAAGGTAAATGTTAATGGAGGGGCTATTGCTTTAGGACACCCACTAGGTGCTACGGGTGCAATTATTCTTACGAAGCTATTACATGAAATGAAGCATAGAAATGAACAATTTGGAATCTCAACGCTATGCGTTGGAGGTGGCCAGGGGATGGCTGTACTTCTGGAGAATATGTAAAAATACATAAAACAAAGGATGATATGATGAGTAAAGAGGTAAATCAATATTTAATTCCACCTGCTACATTTGGTGAGAAGCTGAAGCAGGTTGGTCCAGGAATCGTCGTGGCGGCAACCGGTGCTGGAACGGCCGACTTAATAACATCGCTTGTAATAGGTACATCTTTTGGAATGACTTTTGTATGGGCAGTAATTGTTGGTGCCATTTTAAAATACTTCTTGAACGAGGGAGTAGGGAGACTGTATTTAGAAACCGGTCAAACGATTGTGGATGGCTGGCATTCTCTCGGTAAATGGGCAACTGGTTACTTTGGTGTTTATGCAATTATATGGGGCTTTGTATATGGTGCAGCAGCTGCTTCCACATCAGGGATGGCGATGCATGCCATGTTCCCAATTATGCCAATTTGGGCTTGGGCTATCATCCACTCAATCGTAGGTTTTATATTAATATGGGTTGGTCGCTATCTTCTGTTTGAAAAAGTAATGACTGTTTTAGTTGGAGTCATGTTTATCACGATTATCGGTACAGCAGTAATGTTCTTACCAAGCTTTGGTGATTTCGCGTTTGGATTTGTACCCCGTATTCCAGAAGGTTCATTTATTCTTATGCTTGGTTTAATCGGTGGAGTAGGTGGGACAATAACAATGGCCTCCTACGGATATTGGTTGACTGAGAAAGGGTGGAAGGGTAAGGAATGGGTTAGTGCCATGCGTCTGGATGCCAAAGTCGCATATACTCTAACAGCTCTTTTTACACTAGCTGGTTTAGTCATAGGGGCACAGTTCCTAGCAGGTACGGGAGTGAGTATTCGAGATGATGAAGGACTGGTTAAGCTAGCTGACATGCTAGGAGCTGAATTCGGAACACCTATGCGCTGGATGTTCTTAGTGGCCTTCTGGTCTGCAGCATACACTTCTCTACTAGGTGTTTGGAATGGCGTTCCTTATCTGTTCGCAGATTTCATGAAAACCATTCGTAAAAAGAAAGGCCCTGGAAAAGAGAAGGTTTCTACAAAGGAACCAGCTTATCGCTTCTATTTAGCATGGCTGACATTCCCTCCAATGGTTCTGTTTTATTTCGGAAAACCAGTAGAACTAATCATTATTTATGGAGCGTTAGGATCTCTATTCATGCCATTTTTAGCCCTTTCTTTAGTATTGCTTCTTAATGCCAAGAATTTAGAATCACGTAACAAATTAGTGTCCAATGCCGTACTAATAGGATGTCTCATTATGTTTGGTTATTTGGGAATAAGTGAATTGGTTAAAATATTGTTTGGTTAATATAGGAGCCATCACGTTTGTTAACGTGATGGTTTTATTTTTTATACGATTTTTATTGTTATAGCTATAGCAACAGGCGACTACTTCAACGGAAAACAGCTATTTTAAAAATGACACTTAAAGGGTACCTGCGCCTTTCGCTATAGATAAAATTGCATGTTGCCTATACAAAAGTGGGCTTTCTCCATACTTCCCCTTAAACAATTTTGAAAAGTAGTTGGCGTCATTAAAGCCGGTCTTTGATGCAATTTCATGGATGGTTAAATTGGTTTCCTGAAGCAGCTGCTTTGCATGAGTAAGACGTTTTTGATTAAGGTATTGCTTGAATGTCATCGCTTTTGTTTGTGAAAAGAGCATGCTTAAATAGCTTTGGCTGATCCCTATAAAACTAGCTAGTACCTCTAAATTTAACTTAGGATCCGTATAGGAATAATCGATAAAGTCTAGGGCGGCATTTACATAGTCGAACTGGCCTTTTTCTTTTTGTTTTATCGATTGGTTCATGGTGTCCTGACAGAATAGGACGAATTCCTGAATAATCGTGTAAAGGACCGGATGATTCAGGATGATATCGAAGAGTCGGTTGTATCGCAATTCTAAATCTAATCGCTTTTCCATTTGGTATTTCAGCATGAACCTCCTTACCTGAGCAAGTATGCTAGTAAGCTGAATGCGGATGGTGTCCGGCTGATAGTAGATGTCATTGGCTGTGATGCTATATAAAAACCTCTTGATAGTTTGAACATCGTTTTGTTCAAGACTTGTTATCCACAGTCGTTGTTGCTCTATAGTCAAAAAAGGATCTAAACTATGAAATTTAGGAAGCTTGCTGACAAGAAAAACTTGTCCGAAGCCATGCTGAAAACGTAGCTTTAGAGTTTCTTTTATAGCTTGATACATTTCCTTAATGGATTTTCTCGGTAAATCATAGATCGCGATATTTAAGTTTGCGTTATGTGTGCTTGTCCATTCTCTAATAATTGCTTTTGCTCTTTTAGTAAGCCCCTCCAGGGAATCATCCGTTGAAAATGCCACAATGCGCTTAGAAAGGGGTAAAAGAGTCAGATGATTTAAAGATTCTAGCCAATGAAATAGCTGCTCGTTTTGCTCCAAAAACTCTGTTTCTAACATGAGACAGAATGTAAATTCATTATTTACTACCTGATGCTTCTCTAAAAATAAAGAAGGATAAATAGAATGATCGCCAACTAAGGGGAGAACCTCTCTTTGAACATTTATTTTCTGTCTTATTGCATGAGTTATATATTGCTTTAGCATGTTTAAATCGAGGGGTTTAACGAGTAGGGTGAGTGCTCGTAGAGATAGAGCATTTAATGCGTGCTTAAAAAGAGGCTCTGCAGTCATACCAATGATGTGCTGAGAATTTAGCGATAAAGCCTTTCTCAATCGATTTGACTCCTCCTGAGTAAGCAGTTCCATCTCCAATAAAATAACCTCTGGGTTCTCTGCTTCAAGCTGTTGAACCGCCTCATTAATATTTCCCGCCTCTAAAATTGTCGTAATATTTAACTGATACCGCTTGATATACCACTGAATTCCATTTCTTTCTGTTTGATCTCGGTCAATTACTAAGAGCTTCACTCAATTACACCTCATTTTTTACGATAGTTATCTAGCTTTAAATCTGTATCCCCTTAGGAATTTCTTATGATTTTATTCATTCTGTCAAAAAATCATAAATTATTCCTTCTCTTTCTTAATAAAATTCCATCTTATCTAAAGAAATTCCTTTATTTTATAACAATATTACATATATTTAATCTTTTCTGAATTTTATAATTGATTGAAAAAGGAGTGGTGGGTTTGGTAAATATCCCGAATAAAGGGCTCGTTCAAGAGGGTAAGACCGAGATGCTTTCTGTCTTCAAGTTTGTTATTTGCAGTTTAATAGGAATCTTTAGCTTCTTTGTTACCTTTACGTATAACGAGAAATCTTCTATTCTACTTGATCATCTTGTAACGTGGCTATCAGTGAATGCACCTACTTTTGTAACAATCTATATAGTAATCATGCTTGTATGTGGAGCTGTATATCCATTTGTCACTAAAACATGGAATAAGGATAAGGTCAGTATTATCATGTCCTTATTTAAAGTGGTTGGTCTGGGAGTAGGGATATTGTTGTTGGTAGGCGTCGGACCTGCTTGGCTATTTGACCCAAATGTAGGACCATTCTTAATGGATAAGCTGATTAAGCCAGTTGGTGTTTTGATTCCGATAGGAGCTATCTTCTTAGCATTGCTAGTCAGCTATGGCTTACTTGAATTTATAGGTGTGTTCATGCAACCAATTATGCGACCGGTTTTTAGAACTCCCGGACGTTCTGCAGTAGATGCAGTTGCTTCCTTTGTAGGAAGTTATTCTGTTGGTTTGTTGCTGACTAATCGCGTGTTTAACCAAGGGAAGTACACAATCAGAGAAGCTGCAATTATTGCAACAGGCTTCTCCACTGTTTCTGTTACATTTATGGTCGTAATTGCAAATACATTGGACTTAATGGCTTATTGGAGCTGGTTCTTCTGGGTTTCACTAGTCGTAACATTTTTAGTGACAGCTATTACGGCACGTATTTGGCCTTTAGCAAAACTGAAGGATGAGTACATCGTAGATGAAGGAGACCCTGAGGTTATTGTTAACGAAAATCGACTGCAGATAGCTTGGTCAGAGGCGATGCAGGCAGTGCGAACAAATCCGCCGTTGTGGAAAAACCTTTTGCAGCATTTAAAGGAAGGCTTAATAATGACGATGGGTGTTCTGCCATCCATTCTTTCTATTGGACTTTTAGGGTTGCTGCTTGCTATGTATACCCCGGTGTTTGATTGGATTGCGTATATTTTCCTACCATTTACTTGGGCTTTGCAAATTCCAGATCCATTACTTACTGCAAAAGCATTATCTGTATCTATTGCAGAGATATTCCTTCCTGCCTTATTAGTGACCTCTGCTACTACTTTGACGAAATTTATCGTAGCTGTCGTATCGGTATCGGCGATTTTATTTTTCTCGGCTGTTATTCCAGTCATTCTCTCTACCGACATTCCGCTAACAATTCGTCAGATGGTCGTTATTTGGTTCCAACGGGTTGTACTTACTTTAATCATTGTTACACCAATCGCATTTATATTATTTTAAAGGGAGTGTTATTTTATGAAAAATGTATTACAAAATATAAAGGCACCAACAGGAAGTCAGCTATCATGCAAAGGATGGACACAAGAGGCTGCTATGAGGATGCTCATGAATAATTTGGATCCAGAGGTGGCAGAAAATCCAGATGAGCTAGTTGTGTATGGAGGAATTGGTAAGGCAGCACGAAACTGGGCGAGCTATGAACAAATAATTGAATCCTTGAAAAAGCTAGAAAACGATGAAACTCTACTCATTCAATCTGGTAAGCCAGTAGCAGTGTTTCGTACCTATGAGCATTCTCCACGTGTACTAATTGCAAACTCTAATTTGGTGCCAGCTTGGGCAAACTGGGAGCATTTTTACGAGCTAGAGGATAAGGATTTGATGATGTATGGTCAGATGACTGCAGGGAGTTGGATTTATATCGGTGCTCAAGGAATTTTACAGGGAACATATTTGAGCTTCGTGGAGGCCGGTAAAAAGGTGTTTGGCAGTTCAGATCTCCGTGGAAAATTAATCCTAACAGGTGGTATGGGAGGTATGAGTGGTGCTCAGCCACTTGCTGGTAAGATGGCAGGTGCAGTCATTCTTGTAGTAGAAGTAGACAAGAAAAGAATTGAACGAAAAATAAAAGAAGGCTATTGCGATTACTTAGTAGAAGATTTAGATGATGCCCTGAGAATGGCGAAGGAATTACAGGAAAAGAAAGAGCCAGCATCCATCGGGCTAGTAGGAAATTGTGCAGATGTATACAGAGAAATCTATGAACGTGGTATTGTTCCTGATCTAGTGACAGACCAAACAAGCGCACATGATCCGTTAAACGGATATATTCCAAACCATATGTCATTAGAGGAGGCACTAAAGCTTCGCAAGGTTGATCCAAAAGCATATGAACAAAAGGCGAAAAAGGCAATGGCTGACCATGTGCAGGCAATGCTGGATTTTCAAACAGCGGGGTCTGAGGTGTTTGATTATGGCAACAACATAAGAAAGTACGCACAGGAAATGGGAGTGGCGAATGCCTTTGACTTCCCAGGATTTGTACCAGCTTATATTAGACCATTGTTTTGTGAAGGAAAAGGTCCGTTCCGCTGGGCAGCTTTATCAGGGGATCCAGAGGATATCCTTAAGACAGATGCACTGGCAAAGGAAATGTTTGCAAACGATGAGGCGCTCGTGAACTGGATCGATATGGCTCAGAAGATGGTGAAGTGGCAGGGACTTCCTGCTCGAATCTGTTGGCTAGGCTATGGAGATCGTCACCGCTTTGCGCTTAAGGTCAATGAAATGGTCGCTTCAGGTGAACTTAAGGCTCCGATCGTTTTTGGACGTGACCACTTAGATTCAGGCTCTGTGGCATCCCCTAATCGGGAGACAGAGGGAATGAAGGACGGTTCTGATGCAGTGTCCGATTGGCCAATCTTAAATGCATTAGTGAATGTTGCTGGTGGAGCAAGCTGGGTAAGTGTACATCACGGTGGTGGCGTAGGAATGGGGTATTCACAGCATGCTGGTCAGGTGCTCGTAGCAGACGGCACGGATATGGCAGCAGAGAAGATTAGCCGTGTGCTAATATCTGATCCTGGTATGGGGGTTGCTCGCCATGCAGATGCAGGTTATGAGATTGCCATTAAAACTGCCCAGGAGAAGAATGTTCATATACCAATGCTAAACACAAAAGGATGAGAATACATGACACTACTAATTACAAATGCAAATCAATTAATTACTCTAGCGTCGGCTAGTAAGAAAGCGCGTACGGGAAAAGAAATGACTGAGCTTAACATTATAGAAAATGGAAGTCTATTAATAGAAGAAGACCGCATTGTAGCGGTTGGTACTAAGGAAGAACTTCAGGAGCAGCATCCAGAGTTAATGGAGAAGGCAGAGATATTAGATGCCACTGGCAGTGTAGTTATGCCGGGACTTGTTGACGCACATACGCATCTAGTATTCGGGGGAACTCGTGAAAATGAATTCCAAATGCGTTTAAATGGAGCTACCTACATGGAAATCATGAATGCCGGCGGAGGAATTCATGCTACCACGAAGAAAACGAGAGAGTCATCCTTTGACCATTTATATGAGAAAACATATGCACACCTAAATGATTTTCTTCGTCATGGGATAACAACAGTAGAAGCAAAAAGTGGCTATGGCTTAGATTGGGAAACAGAGGAGAAACAGCTACAGGTTGCAAAGAAGCTTCAGGAGAATCATACAATCGATGTAGTAAGAACGTTCATGGGGGCCCATGCGGTACCTGCTGAGTATAAGGGAAATCCTGATGCGTTTGTAGACTTGATTGTCAATGAGATGATTCCGAAAGTAGCAGAGTTAGGTCTAGCGGAGTTCAATGACGTTTTCTGTGAAAAGGGTGTCTTTACTCCAGAGCAGTCTCGTAGAATTTTATTGGCTGGTAAAGAACACGGGCTCATCCCTAAAATCCATGCAGATGAAATCGAGCCATATGAGGGAGCAGAGCTAGCAGCGGAGGTAGGAGCTATTTCAGCGGAGCATTTATTGGTAGCCTCGGATAAAGGAATCCAAGCAATGGCGCAGGCTGGAACAGTGGCTGTTTTGTTGCCAGGGACGGCTTTTTTCTTAAAGGCAGCTTCTGCGCGAGGGCGATTGATGGTGGATGAAGGTGTGCCGGTTGCCATTTCAACTGACTTTAACCCGGGTTCTTCTCCAACGATTTCGCTGCCTTTCATCATGAATTTAGCCTGTATGAATATGGGCATGACGATGGAGGAGGTTCTGACAGCGACCACCATTAACGCCGCATATGCGATTAACAGAGGAAATGAGATAGGTTCTTTAGAATCTGGTAAGAAGGCGGACGTGCTTATTTTAAATGTCGAAAACTATCAGCAACTTCAATATTTTTACGGAATGAACCATACGAAGACCGTTGTAAAAAATGGAAAAGTAGTTGTGGATAATGGGGTGATCATAGATGGACTACAAAAAAGCACCAATTGAGCCTGCTCCATTTAACTGGCAGAGAATAGAACATCAAGATATGAAGGTCAAGGACTGGATTGTTCCCCAGTGGCGAAGTGAGAAAAAGGACTGGGAGGTAGTGCTTCTTGGGGCACCGCTTTCCAGGTCTTCTATTAGTGTTTCAGGAGCATCTGAGTTTCCAAATGTCTTTCGTCAGTCATGGGAAAAATTCTCGACATACTATATTGATGAAGATATAGACATTCGTGAGTTGAAGGTGGCGGATATCGGAAATGTAAAGATGCATTTCACCGACATATTGCGTAGCCATCAACACATCGAGGACGCTATGGAGAATGTGGCAGGAGAATATCCAAACGCATTGAAGGTAACAATTGGCGGAGATCATTCAGTAACGGCTGCAACTATTCGTGGATTAAAGAAGGTTATGCCAGAAAAGAAGATTGGTATTTTACAGTTAGATACACATTTAGATTTGCGCTCCACAGATGACCACGGTCCGACAAACGGAACCCCCATTCGCCAATTAATAGAAGGTAGAGTGATCGAGGGGAAGCATGTCTACAATATTGGATTGCATGGTTTTTATAATGCACCTTCTCTAATAGAGGCTGCAAATGATTATGAGGTTCACCGGATACGATTGAAGGAGCTGCGACAAAAAGGCATCGAGCAAACGATACAGGACGTACTATCTGTATTGATGGAGCAAGTAGACTTTATTTATGTCACCGTAGACATGGATGTCCTAGATATAGCCTATGCGCCCGGAGTTCCAGCATCCACACCCGGCGGCATGCGTTCGGATGAGCTATTTGATATTTTATATGAAGTAGGGAAATGTGAAGGGATAGGAGCCATTGACTTTGTATGTATTGATCCAACGAAGGATAACCCAGTACAAGCTACTGTCAAGACGACCACTTACGCATTTTTAACGTTTTTAGCGTCCTTTTATCAGCACCAGGTGAAGAAACGCGAGGCATTATGAAGTTTATGACCGGATGGGGAAATTTATGACCGTTCGGGAGAGGTTTATGACCGGATAGAAATTTTTATGACCGTTCGCGCGAGATTTATGACCGGATAAAAATTTTTATGACCGTTCATATAAAAAGAGCGTGAGGCTAAATATAGCTTCACGCTCTTTCAAATAAAATTCAGAAAAATAAATCTTTTCCACCTGTTTTAGCGTATAATAGTAGTAAATGGGACAGGGGAGGAATTGTATGATAGAAAGGATATCCACTACGTTTATCCAATATATTAATAATATTTCAAAGTTTGTAGTGTCCATGTTTCTTTCAGATGGAAGGACAAAGGAAGTAACCACGGAAGAGAGTCGAAGGGCCGTCCGACATATGCGAAGGATGTACCAATATGATTGGTATGTAGAGCTGAAGAATCGATTCGAACAAAATTGGGATCATCATCCCGAGGTTTTACACTTTATGAGTCAGATAGATGTTAAATCGTTAAATAACGAGGAGAGCAAGGAGAACTTTTTAAAAAATTTTCATCAACTATTGGAGAACCTAAAATGGATATAAAAGTCTGATCCAGAAAGAAACGAGCTTATCGCTTTCTTCTCTGGATTTTTGTTTGCTTAAAATTCTAATTAATAATCGATAGTGAAATTAATAAATGATGAGAAATATGTCTCCTAGCCCGGACCCGTAATGGATTCAGAAGTGTCTCCTAATTATGTAAAAATCGCTCCTATATCGAAGAATATAGCTCTTAAACTAAGTTTTCGCCCCTAAAATGAAGAAAAGCGCCCGTACGGAAGCTGAAAGTGTCTCCTAAATATGTAAAAGTCGCTCCTAAATCGAAGAATATAGCCCCTAAATTAAGTTTTCGCCCCTAAAATGAAGTAAAGCACCCATAACGAAGTAGAAAGTGTCTACTAAATATGCAAAAGCCGCTCCAAAATCGAAAAATATAGCTCTTAAACTAAGTTTGCGCCCCTAAAATGAAGAAAAGCGCCCGTACGGAAGCTGAAAGTGTCTCCTAAATATGTAAAAGTCGCTCCTAAATCGAAGAATATAGCCCCTAAATTAAGTTTTCGCCCCTAAAATGGAGAAAATCGCCCATAAGGAAGTCAGAAGTGTCTCCTAAATATGTAAAAGTCGCTCCTAAATCGAAAAATATAGCTCCTAAACTAAGCTTTCGCCCCTAAAATGGAGAAAAGCGCCCGTAAGGAAGCCAGACTAAACGAATTTTTCGCTCCTAAAACAGGGAAAAGCGCCCATATCATAGCCAGAAGTGTCTCCTAACCATGCAAAAGTCGCTCCAAAATCGAAAAATATAGGTCCTAAACTAAGCTTGCGCCCGTTAAGTTTTAAAAATTGCCCACTTAAAAGTGTGAATATTCGATTATTTTTAAATGAAAATACAATTTTGTAGATGTTGAAAAGGGGTTGTTTTATTTAGAAAAAAATGGGTATTTTTATTTAATACAATGACTCTTTATGATATTTTTATAATGTGGAATTAATAGGAATTTGATGAATTTAATCTCAATCTATTATGATATAAAGTCCTTTGTTTCTCTAAAAACTTTAGTTGTTTCGAACGAAACCTTCTATTTTTTTATTTAGAGGGTTTGTTTTTTAAAGTTTTGGGGCAATACTCTAGAGAGTTTACGAAAAGAGGTACAAAGGAGGAACTTTATGTTCAAGGTTAGGACTATTTTATTCGTTGCGCTAATTACTTTAACTACAAACTCAGTAGCGCACGCATCGAATGTTTTATCCCCTACGGATCAAAGGGATGAAATGATTCTTCTTACCGACGCTTCAGACCAAAGGAATTTAGTAGACGAAGAAACTGACTTAGAAACTGAGATGGACGATTTTAATATACATTTTGATGACTTATATGCAATGAAATTGCTTATGAAAATTCGTTCTGAGCCAGTAATTTACACGGTTACCGAGGGGGACAATCTCTATAGGATTGCTCTAGCAAATGATTTGTCACTCAGCGAACTTATGAATATGAATAATATAACAGGAGATTTAATATTTCCAGGTGATGAATTAATAGTGAAGCAAGGAACTGGGAAATCGGAGGATTCACCGAAGAGACAGGTGATGGGGGTTACTGCTCCACCAAATGAGCCAGTAGCTCCAAGCGCAGCATCGACAAAGATTGAAGTATCTGCACCAGTTGTAGCAGAAGCACCAAAAACAGATGGTTCCATTGAGATGACGATGGAAGCAACAGCCTATACAGCCTATTGTACAGGATGCTCGGGTACAACTGCCTACGGTATTGATTTAAGAGCCAATCCCGAAGAAAAAGTAATTGCCGTTGATCCACGTATAATTCCACTTGGGACAAGAGTATGGGTAGAAGGTTATGGAGAGGCAATTGCAGGTGATACTGGTGGGGCTATTAAAGGTAATAAAATTGATGTATTTATGCCATCCTATGAAAATGCAATGCAATGGGGTAGAAAGCAAGTTAAATTAATCATTTTAGATTAAGTTAGAAGCCTATGTAAATATTACATAGGCTTTTTCTCTGGTCGAAGATAAAGCACTTGTGAAGATTTTCAAAATGAAGGATAATGAGAAAATTAATATTTACGTAAAGGGTGTTATAAAAAATGGACGATGTACAAGTTAAGCAAGTGTTGATTACGCATCACAATACTTTGGAAAATCGAGGACGCCTATTAGTAAAATGTGTAGATAAGCCGGGTATTGTATCAGTGCTATCTACTTTTTTATATGAGCATGAATGCAATATCATAGAGTCTAGCCAGTATTCAAGCAATCCTGAGAATGGGATGTTCTTTATACGAATTGCGTACCATGGGGACAACTTAGTGGCAAAGGCAGCTCAAATGGAAAAGGATTTTGAGGAAGTTGCACATACCCACGGAATGGAATATAAGTTTTCATATCCAGCACAGCGAATTCGTTCTGCAATCTTTGTCTCTCAAGAACCACATTGTTTAATTGAACTTCTATGGGAATGGCAAAATGGCGATATGGACACTGATATTGTTGTTGTCATAAGCAATCATGAAACGGCTCGCCCGATGGTAGAGTCTTTAGGAATTCCATTTCACTATATTCCCGCTAACAAAGAAATTCGTAAGCAGGTGGAAGAGGAGCAGATTCGCTTAATGGAGCAATATGAGGTGGATTTATTAATCTTGGCACGATATATGCAAATACTCACTCCTGATTTTGTAGCTCATTTTGAGAATCGCATTATCAATATCCACCATTCATTCCTGCCGGCATTTATAGGAGCTGGTCCCTATGAACGTGCATATGAACGAGGAGTAAAGCTGATTGGCGCTACCTCTCATTATGTAACAAACAATTTGGATGAAGGGCCAATCATCGAACAAGATGTGGAACGAGTAGACCATCGGGATGATGTGACTGACCTTAAGAAACTTGGACGACAAATCGAACGACGAGTGCTTGCAAGAGCTGTAAAATGGCATTTGGAAAACCGAATAATTGTAGAGGGCAATAAAACAATCGTATTTCATTAAATAGAACCCATAGTGGGAGCTTTAATTAGTAAATCGCTAGAGATTTCAAGCGAAGGAAACGTAACATATCATAGATAAGTTAGGATTAGAGAACGAATATAAATAAAAAACCTGTATCGATTTATCTCGATACAGGTTTCTTTTATATATTACCTTTAGCAAGCCAAGGTAAAAAGCCATCTAGGAATCGTTCAGTTGCGGGCATGAAATAAGAGCCAAAATGATAGTCTGGGTCAAGTGTAGTAATAATCCAAGTACCCTTTGTGCTGGCCTTATCAACGTAAAGAACAGCTCCTCCGTCCTCAGTAGTGATCAGCTTTTGAGCACCTTCCGCTGGCCAAAATACACCGTGCTGGTGCCAAGTTGCATCTCTCAAGGTTATATAGTTGAACAAATCATATTCTGGATCAGCTAACACTAAACCACTTTTTGCGTCCTTTTCTAGCCACCACCAAAAATTAGTCTCACGTTCTTCCCATTTTTGATTTGGGAGCCATTCCCAAGGCTGAGGCCCAAAGGCTACTACAATTCCTCCATTATTAGCAAAAGCATGAATTTTCGCCTTCGCATTCATCAATAAATGCTCATTTAATTGAGAGGGCACAAACAATACATCTACTCCCTCTAATGAAGCATCTTGGAATTCAGGGAAATAGATTAGTCGGTCAATGTATTGCTTATATTTTGGTTCATTAAAAGTTCGGTGATGAGGCGCATGTCCACTGTAAATCACGGCAATTTTTCTCATTTGGTGCTGCCTCCCTTTTGTAATTCCTGATATTCATCTTGAATCCATTGAAGCAGCTGAGTGCTAATGCGATCTGTCGATTTATTTTGCATGCGATGAGCGAAAAGATCTCGACCAGAATGGACTAAAATCGTGCCTTTCGTTGACTGTCTATCGATATATGTAATAGCCATTCCGTCTCGGAAAGTCAGAAGTACATCTGAACCAGCTGGAACAGGGGAGTGTGTCACCCTAGCAAAGAAGCCTGCCACACCTTTGTTATAGGTCATATCATCCGTGTCTACTCCTTCAAAAATGGGATGATCTATTTTCTTATATACCTTGTAATCTTCATGGGATTCAATAGTTCTAGGAGTAAAAATAGGAGAACCAGGAAGCCACTCTCTAAATAAATGTCCCCCGAAAATAACAATTTTACCTGCCTCTAAAAAGCCTTCAATAATTGCTCTATTTTTATATAAATACTCTTGGTCTGCAAAATCGTGAACTACTATACAGCAGTATGGCTCTAGATTATGTTGAGTTAATTGGTATTGATCGATAATTGTAAAATGTTTGTTCATGAAAGGATTGGTACGGTTGGACAATCCAAAGGCATGACCTGGATCCAAATATAGAATACTGTTTGAGTTAGCCAAAAAGAGCCCTCCATTTAATTTAATTGATAACTATTCTCATTTGTTTGCATCATAACACAAAAATTAAAAATATGAAAAGACAAAATCTTACTATATTGCATTCTGAATATTATTTTTTTAATAAGCTTTCTTGACCTTTTGGGATAATTATTATAAGTTAGTTAGTAGTTGAAAATGATTCTCAATAAGAAGCGGGGACAAATGTAATGAGGAAACGTACATATAGATATTTAATTGCATCGGCTTCCATAGCTTTATTGCTAGCAGGCTGCGGTAATAATGATAATGAAGTGGGCAGTAAGGATTTAGAGGCTAGCCAAGAAACGAAGCTAATTGTAGACGAATTAAATAGAGAGGTAGAGATACCAGGAACATTGGATAGTATTGTAATGGGTGGAATCCTACCATATTTCTCTACATGGTTTATCGCTACAAATTCTACTGAGGAGATTGCAGGGATACATCCAAATTCTTATAATGCAGCTTCCCACTCTATTTTAAAGGAAATTTCACCATCTATTCTAGATGCTAAAACGAACTTTATTGAAAATGGTGAAGTAAATGTAGAGGAGCTATTGTCTTTAGATCCAGATGTATATTTTGAGATTGCTAATCAAGAAAAAACGGTGAAAAAACTTGAAGATACGGGTATAACAACGGTCGCTTTAGACACTGCTACTGACTCACTTAACCCGCTAGATACATTGAATCGCTGGTTGACCTTAACTGGAGAGATTACTGGTGTAACAGATCGACCTGCAGAGATAATTGCAGAGGGTGAAGAAAATCAACAAATGATTTATGACACGTTGGACGAAGCAGGTATTGAAGAGAAAGATATGCCTCGAGTAATGGTATTGCAATACCATAATAATGGAGAGATTTCTGTAGCTGGAACAGGTATGCACGGTAACCGTTGGTTGAACTCTACTGGTGGAATTGATGTTGCAGCAGAAGAGGTCGATGGTATTAAAGCAGTAAATATGGAGCAAATTTATAAATGGAACCCTGATATCATTTATATCACTAATTTTACAGAAACTCAGCCTGAGGACTTGTATAACAACGTTTTCGAAAGCCAAGACTGGAGTGAAGTAAAGGCAGTTCAAGATAAAAAGGTTTATAAAATGCCGCTCGGTATTTATCGCTGGTATCCACCAAGTGGAGATGCACCATTGATGCTAAAATGGATGGCTCAAAAAAATCATCCAGATTTGTTTACGTATGACATGAACGAAGAAATAAAAGACTATTACAAACGTTACTATAGTTATGATTTAACTGATACACAAGTGGAAGAAATTCTAAATCCACCATCGGAAGCAGCAAAATACTAATACAAAGGTGTCTTAAAAATGAAGTCTAAATTAATCAAGATATTACTTTGGACATTGCCTGTCATAGTTGGTCTGATTTCGATTGGGGTAGGCCGGTATCAAATTGATTTCATTGTTCAAATCAAAATATTACTTTCACAAATAATTCCAATGGAGCAAACATGGTCTAATATGGAAGAAACAGTCGTCATGAATGTCCGTTTGCCGAGAATTTTATTAGCTATGCTGATCGGTGGAGGTTTATCTATCGCCGGTGCAGCGTTCCAGGGAATGTTCGCCAATCCTTTAGTTAGCCCTGATATTTTAGGTGTTTCCGCTGGTGCAGGATTTGGTGCATCAATTGGAATTTTGTTATTCGGTAATAGCTTTACGATGCAAATCATTGCATTAGTAATGGGGATGCTTGCAATTGGCTTCACATTTTTAATAGGTGGAGTAAAACGAGATATGCCTATATTTATGCTTGTCCTTGCAGGAGTAGTTACTAGTGCATTGTTTCAGGCCTTAATCTCTCTCGTGAAGTTCCTAGCTGATCCTGAAGAAAAGCTGCCAGCAATAACATATTGGTTGATGGGTAGTCTTGGTACTGCAAGCTATAGCGATTTAATGATTGGTGGACCAATTATTTTGGTTGGAATACTAATTTTGTATGTGCTGCGCTGGAGATTGAATATCCTTTCCCTTTCGGAGGAAGAGGCATTATCATTAGGTATTTCTGTAAACAAGCTGAAATGGCTAATTATTTTAGGGGCAACCCTGATCACTGCGGCAGCAGTTTCAATAGCTGGTATCATTGGCTGGGTAGGGCTGATTATCCCACATATAGCTCGAATGATTGTAGGGAGTAACAATCAATATGTCCTTCCTGCATCTATTTCCATAGGAGCAGTATACTTATTAGTCATTGATAATCTTGCTCGAAGTCTAACGGCAGCTGAAATCCCACTTTCTATTTTGACAGCTATTATCGGAGCTCCTTTTTTCGCATATTTACTTCGTAAAACAGGAGGTGGCTGGAAATGATATTACAGGTAAAGGACGGCAATTATTTTTACAAAAAAGCCAAAAATCCTGATGCTCAAAAACTACTTTATGCAAATGATATCAACTTTGAGCTTCATCCTGGTCAAATATTGTCCATACTTGGCCCAAATGGTGCAGGGAAGACAACTCTATTAAAATGCATGATGGGTTTACAGGATTGGAAAAGAGGGGCAACCTTACTCGATGGCGAGCCGCTTTCTAATATGAATTCTAAGGAAGTCTGGACAAAAATTGGTTACGTTCCTCAAGCTTCGAGTATGACGTTCAGCTATTCCATTTTAGATTTAGTGACGATGGGAAGAGCAGTTTACATTCGCTCATTCGCCCAGCCATCTAAAAAGGACTATGCTTTAGCGTTAGAAGCATTAGACTCTGTAGGCATTAAGCATTTAGCAGAGGAATCCTGTACATCTGTCAGTGGGGGAGAGTTGCAATTAGCATTAATCGCTCGAACATTAGTGGCAGAGCCAGAAATTTTAGTATTAGACGAACCTGAATCGCATCTAGATATGCAAAAGCAAAAGATTATACTACAAACAATTAAAAGGTTAGTGAAAGAAAAAGGGTTAGCCTGTGTCATCAATACACACTATGCCAACCATGCATTTTATTTAGGAGATAAAGTTTTAATGGTCTCCAAAGAAAAGCCAGTGATAACCGGAAGTGTTTCTGAGGTTATGACCGAAGAAAACATTTTGAATTATTTCCAAATTGAAGTAAAGCGTCTAAGACATGAATTGGACGGACAGGTTTATGAAACCGTGGTGCCTACATATTTCGGAAATGATACTTATTAGGGGCGAGTTGAAGAAATCAGAAAAGAGTAGACGTTTAAATGTCTATTCTTTTTTATATAATCTAAGATTTGTACTGTTTAGGATACACATATAAAATATAGTTGCATAAAATGAAGTAATCCATTAGTAATGAAATCTATTAGTAAAAAGCAGAGAAGTAAGGCATATTTGACCAGTATGAGTTGAATATGCATTGCTTTCTGTATATAATAACAATAAGCAAGTAAGTTAAAGGACTGGATACTGCAATATCCAGTCCAACAATATGCAGACCGCAGAAAGAGCGGTTGGTCCTAGGTCAGAAATAACCGTCAAACCTTTGCCAGGGGACGGTTATTTCTTTTTTATGAAGAAAATAATCAATGTCACTACGATAGAAAAAGCTGTTAGAAAGACAGCACTTAGCTGCATTAACAAATTCATCGTTTCGTAAATTGTCATTGGCATCACCCCTTTGAAAGAAGTGACCGCCGCCCAACCTGGTATGCAATTGCTTTTTCTATTATAACACATTTTAGAACAAATGTTCTTATTCGTAAAGTTTTTATTTAGAAAATATTTACTGAAACATCAAAAAACCGCCAAAATGGCGGTTTTTAAATTTCTATCTGCATTGGTTTTTTTGCGCGGATATCTCCTAGCAAAAATTTACCATATGGGATAACGTTTTGAATAATGACCGAAATAATAATTGGAATTAGAGTACATAATATAGTGTAACCGACGACTCCATATTCAACGTAATCGTTTAGAATCATGTCCGTAAAAATATGTAAGTACATAATTGCAATGGAATGATTTTCGATTTTTCTTAACCAATCTAACGAAATCATCTTCGTAACTCTTTGGAAAAGACCGACAATGACGATGATAAAGGAGATCGGAACGATTAAATCTAATAACATATGGTCATATCGTAAAAATTTCATACTTAGCTTATAATTGATTAATCCGTTTTGGTCAGCTAGAATCATACCAAACGCTACAAAGCTTGCACTGAAAAGCCAAGGCTTGGTTACATTCATCCAAAGAGATTTACCATAATAACCTAAGGAGAAATATACAACTGCCATTAATACTACATCTAAATTCCATACCATTGGAATAGATTGTGCTGACTCTACTGCAGATTCACTAATTACTTCTCTAGCAAAAATACTTTGCAAATGTGCAGCTAAATAGCAAATAGCGATTAGGCTTATTTGTTTTGTTTTGCTTAAATATTTAGTCATCCACATAAATAGTAAATACGTAAAGAATAAAGTGGTTACAAACCAGAAAACTCCGTATGCACCTCGTACAAATCTTCCTGCAATAATTAGCTTCCATAAATCTTGAAGATACCAAGATATATTATAATTACCTTGAGCTACCTCCATTCCGTAACGAATGCTGGTAATGGATAAAAGGAAAAATAGATACGGAACCATAAGCTGTAAGAATCTCTTTTTGACGGTTTTATTAGATGCTTCATCTTCTTTAATTTCCTTAAAAAATATACCGCTTAGTAAGAAAAAAGCTGGCATATGAAACCAATAGATATATTTGGATAATGGGAAGTTTAGTTCACCAGGATAATGACCTATAACTACTAAAATCATTAAAAAACCCTTTGTGACATCTACCCAAGTAACTCTTTTTTTATTCATGATGTTCCTCCAAGGCAGTCTTATATGTTTGTATAACCGTTTTTTAGTGAATATAAACTTATAGAGCACTATAAAAATATAAAAATTAATAGATTGGAGGTTTGTAATATGACTACTGTCGTTTGCTTTGGTGATAGTATCACCGCAAGAAAAGAAGGTTACCCTGCTCCAGCGCTAACGTTTAAGCTATCTCATAAATTGCCTGACTATGACTTTATTAATGCTGGAGTTTCGGGAAATACAACCGAACAGGCAATCGAGCGCTTTGCCGCAGATGTTATTGCGAAAAAGCCAGATTTTGTAACTGTTCTATTTGGAGCCAATGATTCTGCCTCACATCGATTAGTAGACATTGAGCAGTATAAGCGAAACTTATGTACATTTGCTAAAGTAATTGGTCCCCATAAAACTATTCTCATCACTCCAGCTCCTGTAGATGAATTCTTACAAGAAAATCGCACTAATGAGAGACTACAAAGGTATGCAACTGTAGTAAATGAGGTCGCCAAAGAAACTGGAAGTCACTATATCGATTTTTTTACCGCTATGTATTCCAGAGAAAACTACAAGGAGCTTTTAATTGGAGAAAAAGATGATGGCCTCCATTTTGGAGAGGCGGGATACGAAATATTGTCTGATTTAATCGCAAATAAGCTCGTAGAAATAAATCGAGATCCACCAAAAAAAGGGCTTTTTGAAAAGGTCATTAGCTTATTTTTTGAAAAAGAAAAATGATTTTCTCATCTGTATGTTATCGCTCGCTTTGGGAAACTCTATAAACGAGAATTCATATGAAGGAGTGATAGCAAATGCTTCAGCTTAACACAGAACTAGAAGGTAAGTTCGCAAATTTTGGAGATTTACAGGATCGTATCTCAAGTCTAGGCTATTCAATCGGAGGAAACTGGGATTACCATAAAGGTAGCTTTGACTCTATCCTCTGTCGCGAGGAAGGGGAAACAATCTACCTTCGAATTCCCTTTACAGTGACTCAAGGGATGCTTGATGATTCTGATGCACACATTAGATTCCAGTCCCCCTATTTGATTAAGCATGTCGTAAACGTCGGTTTAGATAAGGATGAAAATTCATTGCTTACCACTACTGGCTTCGATCAGTTTCAGTCGCCTGTTGATCAGGATGGCAATATCACTGACAAAAACCGTTGGGAGCATGCTGGAGAGCAGGAAGTTCAAAAAGTGCTTCGATTACTGCAATAAAATCTTACTTAGGACTGTCTCACAAGGGATGTGAGGCGGTCCTTTTGCGTTTTGGAGTGTTTGGAGAAAATTGCATGGGAGAGGGAGAGTAGATTGGGGATTGTAGTAAACTGGAAGGGGATTGTCGCAAACTACGAGGGGATTGAAGTAATTCAGGCATGAATTGTCGTAAAAAACGATTGGATTGTAGTAAATCAGAGGGAAAATGTAGAGCGGATATAGGTTTTTAGTAAACTACGGGTTGATTGTAGTAATCCAGACGTGGATTGTAGTAAACCAAGCGCGAATTGTCGTAAAAAACGATGGGATTGTAGTAAAACAGCGGGAAATAGTAGAACAGATTGAGGAATGTCTCAAACCGTTCGAAGTCCAGTGAGCGGACTGCTTATTGCAAAATAGATTATCGTTAATTTGTTTAAGAGATCTCTCCACAAAAATGCCCTATAGTTACATTATGAGCTGTAATTCTTTATAATAGAGTCAAATAGATTTGTACTTGAAAGGAAAGCGATCGACGATGTATGAACGATTGATTGATTCGGAGCAGGAGACGGAAGCATTAGCCCGACAGCTCGCTGAAAAACTAAATCCTGCAGATGTCCTGACATTAGAGGGAGACCTTGGAGCGGGAAAGACAACATTTACGAAAAGTGTGGCGAAGGGTCTTGGAATCACGAGAAATGTGAACAGTCCGACGTTTACGATATTGAAGCAATATGAGGGCAGACTGCCTTTAAATCATTTGGATGTGTACCGTTTAGCTAATAGTGATGAAGATTTAGGATGGGACGAGCTATTTTATGGTGAAGCGGTAAGTATTATCGAATGGGCTCATTTAATACAGGATGATTTACCATCAGAACGTTTAGCGATACAGATTCACCGACTAGAAGGAGACAAACGCAGATTTACGTTTGAACCCTTTGGGAAACGATATGAACAATTATGTGAGGAGCTTTTTGAATGATTTGGTTAGGAATAGATACATCTCATACACCGCTTGCAGTAGCAATCGTGAAAGATGGACAGGTGCTTGCGGAATATAAATCCTCAGTGAAGGTAACTCATTCTATTGGAACGATGCCCGCGATAGAGGAACTCATGAAAAAAGCTAACATCAAGCCGAGTGAGCTAAATGCGATTGCTGTTGCAAAAGGCCCGGGCTCTTATACGGGAGTGCGAATTGGTGTAACAATTGGCAAAACGCTTGCATGGACGCTGAACCTTCCGATTTACTCTGTTTCAAGCCTACAGGTGCTAGCTGGGAATGCGCCATATTTCCAAGGTGCAGTTTGTTCAATTATGGATGCGCGACGTGGAAATGTATTTGCAGGAATTTATGTAAACGGAGAAACAGTGAAGGAAGCTCATATGTCGATGGTAGACCTGTTAACTTTGTTAGATGAAATGGAGCAGCCTGTTTTATTTGTTGGAATGGATGTAAATCTTCATTGGGAACAAATAAATGAGGTGCTTGGTGATAAGGTAAAACAGGCGGGAGCGGCGTTCTCCTTACCAAGTGCAGCTGTTCTAATAGAAATTGCTCAAAGCATGGAGCCTACAAATGTACATACAGCGGTGCCAGAATATTTGCGAATAACTGAGGCAGAGGCAAACTGGATGAAAGAGCAGAAGAAAAATGGAAACTAAAACTATCACCTATCGCAAAATGACAATAGAAGATATTGACCAGGTTCTTTTAATAGAAGAAGAAGCATTCACTCTTCCTTGGACTAGAGAAGCATTCGAGCATGAAATGTCGACCAATCTATATTCCTACTATTTAGTAGCAGAAACAGAGGAAAAGGATATTGTTGGCTACTGTGGAATGTGGATTGTTATGGATGAAAGTCATATCACGAACGTGGCTGTTGCTGAGCGGATGCGAGGACATAAAATTGGGGAAGGCTTAATGCGCGAGGCTATTCGTGTCGTGAAGGAGCAAAAAGTAGTCCTCATGACATTAGAGGTGCGCGTATCCAATATAGTCGCAAAAAATTTATATTATAAGCTAGGCTTCCAAGACGGAGGCATTCGAAAAAACTATTATACAGATACACAAGAGGATGCTCTTGTAATGTGGGTGGAATTCAAATGACAAAAGATCAATATATATTAGGAATAGAAACGAGCTGTGATGAAACCGCAGCTTCCATCGTCAAAAATGGAACAGTGATTATAACCAATGTAGTAGCATCTCAAATAGAAAGTCATAAACGATTTGGTGGAGTAGTGCCTGAGGTTGCTTCTCGACATCATGTGGAGCAGATTACGCTTGTTATCGAAGAAGCATTGAAGCAAGCGAACATGACACCGCAGGAACTAGATGCAGTAGCGGTGACTGAAGGACCTGGACTGGTTGGGGCACTTTTAATAGGAATAAACGCAGCAAAAGCATTCGCGTTTGCAAATGACCTTCCTTTAGTAGGCGTCCACCATATCGCAGGACATATTTACGCAAATGCATTAGTCCAACCGATGGAATTCCCGTTACTTGCTCTAGTAGTTTCGGGAGGGCATACCGAGTTAGTATTGATGAAGAAAGACGGTCAGTTTGAGCTAATCGGAGAAACACGCGATGATGCAGCTGGTGAGGCCTATGATAAAGTTGCAAGAGTTTTGAATCTTCCTTATCCGGGTGGTCCACATATTGATCGTCTGGCGAATGAGAGCGATGAAGCAGTTCCATTTCCAAGAGCTTGGCTAGAGGAAGGCTCTTATGATTTTAGCTTTAGTGGCTTAAAATCGGCAGTCATCAACTATCAGCATAATGCGGAGCAACGTGGGGAAGAGATCAATCCAAACCACCTAGCAGCTGGCTTCCAGCAAAGTGTAATAGAAGTACTGACTACTAAAACCGTACGAGCAGCTAGAGAGTTCAATGTAAAGCAGGTAATTGCTGCTGGTGGAGTAGCCGCAAATAAAGGACTTCGTAAATCTTTAGAAGAAGCCTTTGAAAAAGAAAACATTCCATTCTATGTACCACCTATAAATTTATGTACAGATAATGCTGCAATGATCGCAGCTGCTGGGAGCTCTAAGTACTCAGCAGGGCAAACGGGAGATTTGTCGATGAATGGAAGACCAGGGTTAGAACTAAATAGTTGGAACTAAATGAAATCCTCTTTTCTTCGACAAGAAAAGAGGATTTTTTACCACGTATTATTTCTGTTGTCAATAGAGAACATTCGTACTTATGCACAATCTGTGAATAACTTGTTAGTAAGTTGTGTTTTTTCAATATATTGTGGTTATTTATGCTTACACCTTGTGGAAAAGTTTGTTTTAAAACTGTGGATAATGTGGATAAACCTGTTGATAGATTGATATAACAGTATTTTTGATGTTAATAAATATGTGGAAAAAGAATTTGTTGAAAAAGGTACTTGACCTATATATATGCCAGTGTTCGACAAAATACAACAAGGCTATTATATATTCTTTCAGAAGGAGCGCAGAACCATCTCCAAAAATCGGACGGTTTGAGAAAATAATTGGACAGTTCACCCCAAAAATTGGTCGTTTTCTCTCTAAAATCGGACCGTTCGACAATATTATTTTTCCCCATATAAAAAAAGGTAAACCGAGTCAATCGGTTTACCCTGTAATCTCTTCTAATTGTTCCTGTAGCTCCAGCCATTCGTTGGAGATTGTGTCTTGCTTTACCTTTAGTATATCCAATTCGCCTTGTAGCTTTTGGACTGCCTCATGATCCTGGAATATCTCTGGATCACATAGCTTCTCTTCTATAGAAGCAATTTCTGAATCTATGGAAGGAATCTGTCCTTCTAGTTCCTCAATTTGACGACGTAGCTGGCGTTCCTTTTTCTTCGCCTCTTTATCAATTGTAGACGTATTGACCTTTTGAACTACAGTGTTTTGAACCACTGCATTTTCCATGGCGATTTCCTCGAGCTCTTCCTTTTTCTCTAAATAATAATCATAGTCTCCCAAGAAAAGGGTGGCATCATCAGAGGAAAGTTCAATTACCTTCGTTGCAATTCGATTAATAAAGTAACGGTCATGTGATACGAAAATAATCGTTCCAGGAAAATCAAGCAATGCATTCTCCAAGACTTCCTTGCTGTCTAAGTCTAAATGGTTAGTAGGCTCATCTAGTACAAGTGTATTCGACTTCAATAGCATGAGTTTTGCAAGTGCAAGTCTAGCCTTTTCTCCACCGGATAGATTAGACACAGTTTTTTGCACATCGTCTCCAGAGAAGAGGAAGCGACCTAGCACATTGCGTATATCTTTCTCATTCATCAGAGGCCATTCATCCCATAGCTCTTTAAGGACGGTTTTATTGCCAGTAAGAGCTGCCTGCTCCTGGTCATAGTATCCAAATTGCACATTTGTGCCGTATTGAATATTACCACCAGCTGAAGGGAGCTGCTTCATAATAGTTTTTAGCAAGGTGGACTTACCGACACCATTTGGTCCAACCAAAGCGATGCGGTCCTGCTTATAAACGGAAAATGAGATGTTAGAGGAAACGGTTTTATTTGGATAACCTACAGCAATATCCTCTAAACGCAGAACATCATTACCGCTAGGACGGTCAATGGTAAAGCCGAAGTTAGCGGATTTCTCATCGCCATCTGGGGCATCCATCCAGTCAGTCTTCTCGATAACCTTTCTTCGAGATTGTGCCATCTTCGTTGTAGATGCACGCGCCAGGTTACGGCTAACAAAGTCCTCTAGCTTTGCTTTTTCCTCCTGCTGCTTCTCATATTTCTTTTTATCGAGCTCATAATTTTTCGCTTTCTGTGTTAAATACGCGCTATAGTTACCTACGTATCTCGTAACGTTATGACGTGAAACCTCATACACTAAATTTACTACCTGGTCTAGGAAATATCGATCATGGGATACAATCAAAATGGCACCACTATAGTTTTTCAAATAGTTTTCAAGGAAGCTGAGTGTTTGAATATCTAAATGGTTTGTAGGCTCATCGAGTATAAGTAAATCGGGCTTGCTCAACAGCATTTTAGCTAATGCTAATCTCGTTTTTTGTCCCCCGGATAACGCTTGTACTGGCTTATCATAATCCTCCGGGAAAAATTGCATACCATGTAAGATGGAGCGGATATCCGATTCAAAGCGGTATCCACCAGCCTCATTAAAGGCAAGCTGAAGCTCGTCATAGGTAGCTGCAACTCTAGCATAGGCTTCTGAATCTTCATAGATAGAAGGGTCAGCCATTTGTGCTTCTAGTGAGCGCAGTTCTCTTTCAGAATCAATCAAATGACTAAAAATGGATTTCATTTCCTCCCAAATCGTCAGCTTCGATTCAAGACCCGCATGCTGCTCTAAATAGCCAAGTCTAATATTTTTAGGCATAATAATGTCACCGGAATCGTATGACATTTCTCCAGCAATTATTTTAAGTAAAGTAGATTTTCCCGCACCATTACGCCCAACCAGTGCAACTCGGTCGCGGTCTTGAATTTCTAACTTTACGTTTGTTAATATATCTTCACCGTTAAAGGATTTAGTTACTTGGTTTACTTGTAAAACAATCACGTTAATTTGCACCTCAATTCTATCCTAAGTGTAATAGATAGGACTTGTCGTTGCAACGTTCTCCCTTTACAATAAAAGAAAGGTTACGTGTAAAAATGAATTTGCCTTATACAATAGGAGGACACTTATGAAACGTGATGTACCTCGCATCCCTCAAGCGACAATGAAACGACTTCCTTTATATTATAGATTTTTACAAAGCTTTCATAATGCAGATCATAAACGAGTTTCATCCCAACAGCTAAGTGAAGCGATGAAGATAGATTCAGCAACCATCCGAAGAGATTTTTCTCATTTCGGTGCGCTAGGAAAGAAAGGGTACGGCTATGATGTACCCCATCTACTTGAGTTTTTCAGAAAAACACTAGACCAAGATGAGGCGGCACGGGTCGCACTAATAGGTGTTGGTAGCTTAGGAACAGCTTTTGTAAAATATAACTTTCAAAAAAACCATAACACTAGAATTGTAGTGGCATTCGATACGAAGGCACCACTCGAAGGAACGATAATTAGTGACATTCCTGTATTTCATTCTAGTGTGATGTTGGAAAAGCTAAAGGAATACGGAATTGAATTAGTGATTTTTACACTTCCGAGTCGTGCGGCTCAGGAAGTAGCTGATCTTTTAGTGGGCTCTAATGTAAAAGGAATTTTAAACTTCACCCCAGTCCCAATAAGTACTCCAGATGAGATTCGCGTACATACGATTGACCTTTCAGTTGAACTTCAAACACTCATCTACATGATTCGAAACGAGATCTAAGAAAAGCGCAAGCGCCTATGTCTGCCCCGACAAGCAAATGGAGAAAAGCGAGGAGGCAGTTCCTCAGCCACCGGAGCTTTTGTCCATTTGACCTCGAGGGGCAAGGCGGGCGCTGATACCAATCTTATAAGAAAAAAAGCCTTCGACTATTATCTAGTCGAAGGCTTTCCTATTTATATTCGCTTTTTAGTAGGGAATAGATAGCAAGATCGATATAGCGTCCCTTTTCAAACTCATGCTGTCTTAGGACTCCATCTTTGTGAAAGCCTAGCTTACTCAAAAGGTGAAGGGAGGCATCATTCTCTGAAGTGACCTCAGCTTCAATTTTGTTCATGTTCATATCATGAAAGGCAAAATGAATGATGGGCTTAAGCGCCTCCGTCATAATTCCCTTTCCCCAAGCATTAGGTGAAAGATCATAGCCAATTTCTATACGCTTATGCTCAGCCTCATAGTTTAAATAACCACAAGTACCGATTACTTTTAAGGTTATTTTATCTTCTATTACCCAGCGCATACCAGTTTGTTCGAGAAAAATTTTCTCGTACCAACTAATTTCGCCCTGAGCATCTTCAACAGAAGTAAAGGGACCAATGGCCATATGCTGTACTACGTTTTCATTAGAATATAACTCTAAAATATCCTTTGCATCCCGTTCGATTGCTTTTCGGAGGATGAGTCTTTCTGTTTCTATTGTAGGAAAACTTACAAATGAAAAAGTCATTATGATTACCCCTTATTGCTGCAACTCAGCAAGTCTTTTTAAAAAGTTGACGATTTCTTCATTATACAGCTGAACAATTACTACGAATCCATTAAGTAGCATATGGGCAATAATAGAGGTGATTATTCGCTTTGTTTTATAGTAAATGAAAGCGAATATAAACCCAGACACAGCATATATTAGTATGTGTGTGAACTCAAAGTGAATGACGGCAAAGGACAGTGAGCTAACGAGCGCTGCTACAAAGAAGTTCGTTTTAGGCAGTAAAGTTCCGAAAATGATGCGACGGAATATAAGCTCCTCTAAAATAGGTGCGAAGAGCACAATGGAGAAAAAGACAAAAGGTACTGAATTGCCAAGATCCATAAACTGCGACGTATTTTCAGAACCAGCTTCTATACCAAAAAATCTAATTTCAATATTAGCAGCTAATGTTTGGCCGTACAAAACCATGAGAAAGCCAAGAATTCCCCAGCCAATTGCTCCGGGAAGACCAGATGCCTTCCCTTTTAAAGGTCGTATAAAATTCTTGTCTTGGCGAATCATAAGCAAGGTGATAGCTGTAGCAATTCCCATTCCAAGGAAAACCCACCATCCAGAAGCTAGGTACCTGGCGTTTTCTAAGCCGAAATAGTTAAAGATTATTAGTAGAAGAGGAGCAAATAATGCACCGGAGAGCTGCATCACACAGTAGGTGATTAATATGTATAAACCTGTCTTTTGTTGTTTCATCTAAATATCCTTTCTATTTATAGCAGTTGCTTTTATAAGTTTACTAATCAGGATAGTAAATAGATAATCTTGCTTTTGTCAGATGTACTAGCCTTAGCCTTATTGTAAAGGAAAACAAAAATAAAATCGCTCCTTAGCCATTTTATAATCATTTTTAATAGTCAACTTTAGTATCTTCGTTTTCAAAAACTAGAAGCCTCATAGGTTTTAAACCAACTGAGGATTAGAGCGTTAAAAATTATTAAAAAAAATGATGTTCTCACTTGCAAATTCTTCTAAGTTTAATTATTATTATAAGTGTGTTAGCACTCAAAGTGTGAGAGTGCTAATAAAAATAAATTCAACTATTTTAGGGAGGTAGTTTCACTTGTTAAGACCATTAGGTGATCGTATTGTAATCGAATTAATCGAAGCTGAGGAAAAAACAGCATCTGGCATCGTACTTCCAGACTCTGCTAAAGAGAAACCACAAGAGGGTAAAGTCGTTGCAGTAGGTACTGGACGAGTACTAGAAAACGGAAACCGCGTTGAATTAGACGTAGCAGAAGGGGACCGTATTATCTTCTCTAAATATGCTGGAACTGAAGTAAAATATGAAGGCCACGACTATTTAATCTTACGCGAAAGCGATATTCTTGCTGTAATTGGCTAATAAAAGAACTTAAAAAGAAAAATTAGGAGGGCATATTAACATGGCAAAAGAAATTAAATTTAGTGAAGACGCTCGTAGTGCAATGCTACGTGGGGTAGATAAATTAGCAGACGCTGTAAAAGTAACTTTAGGGCCAAAGGGTCGTAACGTAGTTCTAGAGAAAAAATTTGGTTCACCACTTATCACTAACGATGGTGTAACAATCGCAAAAGATATCGAGCTAGAGGATGCATTCGAAAACATGGGTGCGAAATTAGTGGCAGAGGTTGCTTCTAAAACTAATGACATCGCTGGTGACGGTACAACAACTGCAACTGTTCTTGCACAATCTATGATTCGTGAAGGACTTAAAAACGTAACTGCTGGAGCTAACCCAGTTGGTATTCGTAAAGGTATCGACTTTGCTGTAGCTTCTGCTGTGACAGAGCTAAAAGCAATCTCTAAACAAATCGAAGGTAAAGAATCTATCGCTCAAGTAGCTGCTATTTCATCTGGTGATGAAGAAGTTGGTGAGCTAATCGCTGAAGCTATGGAGCGCGTTGGTAACGATGGAGTTATTACAATCGAAGAATCTAAAGGATTCACAACAGAGCTTGATGTGGTAGAAGGTATGCAATTCGACCGCGGTTATGCTTCTCCATACATGGTAACTGATTCAGATAAAATGGAAGCTAACCTAGACAATCCATATATCTTAATCACAGACAAAAAAATCTCTAGCATTCAAGAAATCTTACCAGTGCTTGAGCAAGTAGTTCAACAAGGCAAACCACTTTTACTTATCGCTGAAGATGTAGAAGGGGAAGCATTAGCTACTCTAGTAGTAAACAAATTACGCGGAACATTTAATGCAGTAGCTGTTAAAGCTCCTGGATTCGGTGACCGTCGTAAAGCAATGCTTGAAGATATAGCTATCCTAACTGGTGCAGAAGTAATCACAGAAGATTTAGGACTAGACCTAAAATCTGCGAACATCACTCAATTAGGACGCGCTTCTAAAGTAGTAGTAACAAAAGACAACACAACAATCGTAGAAGGTAACGGAGATACAAAAAACATCGCTAGCCGTGTTGCTCAAATCCGTGGCCAATTAGAAGATACAACTTCTGAATTCGATAAAGAAAAACTTCAAGAGCGTCTTGCTAAGCTTGCTGGTGGAGTAGCTGTAGTGAAAGTAGGAGCAGCAACAGAAACTGAACTAAAAGAACGCAAGCTTCGCATTGAAGATGCACTTAACGCAACTCGCGCAGCTGTAGAAGAAGGTATCGTATCTGGTGGTGGTACTGCACTAGTAAACGTATACAACAAAGTAGCTGAGCTTGCAGAAACAAAAGAAGGCGACGTAGCAACTGGTATTCGTATCGTACTTCGTGCATTAGAAGAGCCAGTTCGTCAAATCGCTAACAACGCTGGCTTAGAAGGATCTATCGTAGTAGATCGTCTAAAACGCGAAGACATCGGCATGGGCTTCAACGCAGCAACTGGCGAATGGGTGAACATGATCGACGCAGGTATCGTAGATCCAACTAAAGTAACTCGTTCAGCACTTCAAAATGCTGCATCTGTAGCTTCTCTATTCTTAACTACAGAAGCAGTAGTAGCAGACATCCCAGAACCAGCAGGCGCTGGCGGCATGGGTATGCCTGACATGGGCGGAATGGGCGGCATGATGTAAAAAGAACCAGAAAGCCTTTGTAAATGAGAGCTTTCCAGTTTGTTTTATACTACTTGACCACTTTTTGACCACTTCGGTGTGTAAAAAAATGCATATGACTAATTTTAGAGAAGGTCTTTCATCAGTTTGCTAAACTGTTGGGAGGCCTTTTCTTCCATGTTTTTTGTCATATGTGCTTAAATGTTAATGGTGATATTTAAATCGTTATAACCTAATTGTTATTACATTTACCTAAATGCCCAGACATTTCCTGTAGATTAATCAAATAATACCCCGCCTGCAATCTGTAGGCGGGGTATTATCTGTTTTACGAGTGGTATTTTACTCTTTTTAATTGTGCAACAATAGCGATGAGTAAATTCCTACTTTTTAAAGGCTTTTCATCTACAAGTGACCTTTAGGAGAGTCCCTTTGAAAAATAATTGAATATCATGCAATATTTCTCTATATCTATAAGCGCTGATTAATCCATTAATTCTTAGGAGCACTTTTCAAATTCACGTACTCTTTGTGAGAATTAGATTGTTCATTCAAAGTTAATTTAATTTTTTTATGACAAGAGAGGCGTTTACGTTTGCTTGTGTGCCTCCGATGACACTAGCTAGGCCAACCGCTGCAAAAGAAGAATGATTACGAAGAGTAAGAGTATCACCAGCTGCTATAGAGAATATCGCTTGCCCGTTATTTTGCTGCGTACCGGCACCTTGACCGTAGACCGTTCCTGGAACCTCCGTGCCATTTAAAAATAGTGCAAATTGATTGGGTTCTGTGCCTGACACGGAGAAAGTAACCTCGTAAATACCTGGAGTGGAAAATAGAATCGGAGATGTTCCGGGAGCATGTGTAATTCCAGGTGTAAGAACACCATTTGTACTAAAAGGAACGTCCGCTTCTATTGCAACTGTTTGAGCAAGTAAGTTATAAATATAGGCGAATTCGGATAACCCTGTACCCGTAGCCCCGGTAGCGCCGGTAGCGCCCGCCGGACCAGTGTCGCCCGTAGCCCCGGTAGCGCCGGTAGCGCCCGCCGGACCAGTGTCGCCCGTAGCCCCCGTAGCGCCGGTAGCGCCCGCTGGACCAGTGTCACCAGTAGCCCCCGTAGCGCCGGTAGCGCCCGCTGGACCAGTGTCACCAGTAGCTCCAGTAGCACCAGTAGCCCCGGTAGCGCCAGTAGCACCCGCTGGACCAGTGTCGCCTGTGGCACCAGTAGCCCCCGTAGCGCCCGCCGGACCAGTGTCGCCGGTAGCTCCCGTAGCGCCGGTAGCGCCCGCTGGACCAGTGTCACCAGTAGCCCCCGTAGCACCAGTAGCCCCGGTAGCGCCAGTAGCACCCGCTGGACCAGTGTCACCAGTAGCTCCAGTAGCTCCAGTAGCGCCCGCCGGACCAGTGTCGCCGGTAGCCCCGGTAGCGCCGGTAGCCCCAGCCGGACCAGTGTCGCCCGTAGCTCCCGTAGCGCCGGTAGCGCCCGCTGGACCAGTGTCACCAGTAGCTCCAGTAGCTCCAGTAGCGCCCGCCGGACCAGTGTCGCCCGTAGCTCCCGTAGCCCCGGTAGCGCCCGTAGCCCCAGCCGGACCAGTGTCCCCGGTAGCGCCGGTAGCGCCAGTAGCGCCCGCCGGACCAGTGTCGCCCGTAGCCCCGGTAGCGCCGGTAGCGCCAGCTGGACCAGTGTCACCCGTAGCCCCGGTAGCGCCGGTAGCGCCCGCCGGACCAGTGTCGCCGGTAGCCCCGGTAGCGCCCGCTGGACCAGTGTCACCAGTAGCACCAGTAGCACCAGTAGCCCCAGCCGGACCAGTGTCACCGGTAGCGCCAGTAGCGCCCTCCGGACCAGTGTCGCCGGTAGCCCCCGTAGCGCCCGCTGGACCAGTGTCACCAGTAGCCCCGGTAGCGCCCGTAGCGCCAGCTGGACCAGTGTCGCCCGTAGCGCCGGTAGCGCCCGCCGCACCGGTGCCGCCCGTAGCCCCGGTAGCGCCGGTAGCGCCCGCCGGACCAGTGTCGCCGGTAGCCCCGGTAGCGCCGGTAGCGCCAGCTGGACCAGTGTCACCAGTAGCTCCCGTAGCACCCGCCGGACCAGTGTCGCCGGTAGCGCCAGTAGCACCAGTAGCGCCCGCCGGACCAGTGTCGCCGGTAGCTCCCGTAGCGCCGGTAGCGCCAGCCGGACCAGTGTCGCCCGTAGCGCCGGTAGGACCAGCCGGACCGGTATTACCAGTATTGCCGGTAGGACCAGCCGGACCGGTATTACCAGTATTGCCGGTAGGACCAGCCGGACCGGTATTACCAGTATTGCCGGTAGGACCAGCCGGACCGGTATTACCAGTATTGCCGGTAGGACCAGCCGGACCAGTATTACCAGTATTGCCGGTAGGACCAGCCGGACCGGTATTACCAGTATTGCCGGTAGGACCAGCCGAACCGGTATTACCAGTATTGCCGGTAGGACCAGCCGGACCGGTATTACCAGTATTGCCGGTAGGACCAGCCGGACCGGTATTACCAGTATTGCCGGTAGGACCAGCTGGACCAGTATTACCAGTAGGACCGGTAGTCCCACCTCCAGCAGTAATTTGAATTACTTGTTTCAATTTGCTGTCAAGTAATAGTTCTTTTTTCATCGCTAATTCGAGCATATCTTGGACGCTAGTATTTACTTGCAAGATTTCCTCCAATGAAGCTGGCGGAGTCAAGCCAGATAACGTGCCGAGTGCATATTGAAGTTTTTCTCCTTCGGCATTAATAATATGGGCTAATCCTAGTTCTTCCATCGCAATAGAAGCTAAGAGTAGGTTAATTGCATCATCCCTTGTAATTGTAATGTTTGGGGAAATATTAGGGATATTTGGTTGTGACATTTAATCTCTCCTTTATAAATTTTGAACAATCCTTCATATAGTAAATTATAAAACATGGGGTGCTCTGTCTATAATCTATTCAGGTAAGTAGAAAGGAGATAAGTTAAATGTCTCTTATGTTATTAATGAAGCGAGAAATTAACAGCACTTTAATCAAAAGAATAAGCGAGCATGTCCTTATAACAGGGAATGAGAAGGGAGGCGATAGCTTGCCATTTGAACGAGATGACTACTTGCATCATTATTGTAGTGTGCAATGCCGCTAATAAAATGTATTATTTATCTCAAATAAAGGATATTTAGAAGCATATAAATAAAAACTCCAGAGATGACACTGGAGTCTTCTTTTCACGGTCTCGGAATGGTTTTGATTACTTCTTTTAATTTACTTTCTAACAGCAATTCTTTTTTAATTACCAAATCAAGCATATCTTGAACGCTGTTATTCACTGCTAATATTTGGTCTAATGTAGCTGCTGGAGTCAATCCAGGTAAGGTACCAAGAGCATATTGAATTTTTTCTGCTTCCGCATTAACGATGTGAGCAAGACCAATTTCTTCCAAAGCAATGGAAGCCAAGAGTAGGTTAATCACATCATCTCTATCGATCGTAATTATTGGTGTGATATTAGGAATATTTGGCTGGGACATACAACCTCTCTCTTTCTTTTTTTATTGAACAACGAAGTACTTCTAATAGTTAAAAAGTGTTCTGAGAGTAGATAAGTTGTTCTTTCAATAGATTATTCAAGACATAAAGAAATGGTTTGTATTATTATGTTCCTTTTTCGATTTACTTTGGATAAGACATGCTACAAAGTATACAATACATACTATGTAAGGATTCATACCAACTTGGTTCCCAAATATCTTAAAACACCATATATTATTATAATTTTCTAATTTGGTGGTGATTGAGTTGTGTACAATAACTCTTTGTATGATTGTGAAAGATGAAGAAGAGGTATTACACCAATGTTTAAGCAGTGTAAAGGAAATTTGTGATGAAATAATTATTGTGGATACAGGTTCAACAGATAAGACAAAGGAAATCGCAAGGGAGTTCACGGAAAAGGTTATTGATTTTCCATGGATTAATGATTTTTCTGCTGCAAGAAATTTTTCATTCAGTCATGCAACAATGGACTATATCTTATGGCTAGATGCGGATGATATTTTACGTAAAGAGGACCTGCAAAAGTTTAAAAATTTAAAGAAGAAACTGGATCTTTCAATAGATGCAGTATCAATGAATTATCATATTGCATTTGATGAATACGGCAATCCAAGCTTTAGTTTTAGAAGGAATCGTTTAGTTAAACGGGAAAATTACTTTAAATGGATCGGCCCTGTCCATGAATATTTAGAAGTTGGCGGCAATATTCTTTCTGCTGACATAGCGATAACTCATCGCAAAAATGATAAGTCAATTCATTCTATTCAAAGTGACCGCAACCTTAAAATTTATGAGTATCGTTTGAAAAGGGGAGAAGAATTCACACCAAGAGATTTATATTACTATGCAAATGAATTAAAAGATCATTCTCAATTTCACAAATCGACTCTTTATTATCAAGCATTCTTAGCAACAAAAAAAGGGTGGGTGGAGGATGAAATACGCGCATGTATAAATATGGCTGAGTGTTATAGAAATCTGGGCAAGTTAGAAAAAGAAAAAGAATCACTAGTCATGTCTATTTGTTATGATGTCCCACGCCCAGAGGTTTCTTGTCGATTAGGTGATCTATATAAAAATAAAAAATATTTTAAAAAGGCAATCACATGGTATCGTTTAGCCCTTGAAATAGAGGAAGAAGATCACCAAGGTTTTAAACAAGAGGCTTACTCGACCTGGTATCCACATCTTCAGTTATGTGTATGTTATTGGGAAATAGGAGACATTGGCCTTGCGGAAGAACATAATAATAAAGCTAAGAAATATCGACCCAATGACCCTAAAGTAAAATACAATGAGGAATTTTTTAAAAATAATAAATAAAAATAAGGATGAATTGAGTAACTAAAAAAAGTTCTATACTTTTAAGAAGTGTATAACTGTCAATGGAAGAAGATTAATGAACTAATGAAGGAAAAAAATAGAGCATGAAGAAAAGCGACCTTCCGTTCAATGTTGAACGAAAAGTTGCCTTTTCGATTTGCATTTGATTTATGAAATTAAATGCGAATTTTTTTAGCACCTTCGGATGACCTTAGCAAAAGTTCTTTAAATTAATAATTATGTTATGTTAAGACCAGTACTTGCCCACCTTAAATAGCAAGAGGGAGTACACTAGATGAAACAATATTGGATATAAGGAATTTTTTGAACATCAACAAGTATTGAAATGAGCGAGTAGAAAGAACCAAGGCAAGGATGCTGTTGGAACCATTGTCTGAGCATAAGGCTAAAGCTATTGTTAAGTGGGTCGGTTGCTAGATGTATTTAGGCTTTAATGGTTAAACAGCCTCACTATTGTACGGGAGTAAGAGTAGTTTAATAGTAGCTTCTCTCGTGATTAAAGTGGTTGAGAATATATTAGGGATATTCATTTTAGATATTTTTCTCTTATTTGTTATCATTTTGAATTATTAGGTATATCGACTGATAGAACAAGTTCTGTTCTGTTAATAATCTATTCAGGTAAGGAAAGTGAATAAGCGAAATGTCTCTTATATTAATAATAAGCAGAGAAAAAACTAAAGAAAACTCTAGAATGATACTAGAGTTTTCTTTAGTTTTAAATTTTTAATACAACACTAAGATATCTTTGCATTCTTTTCGCACTGATATGCTTCATGTGCCTCGTCTACCATGCCCAATTTTTCAAGACATAATCCTTTGTATCGCCACGCTCTAAAGCTTCCCGCCCCTTTTAGAACAAGATATTTTGTATGGTAATCCCCTAATTCAAGGCACTTTTCAAATGCTTGTAATGCTGCAGTATATTTTCCCAATTCATAAAGAATGTAGCCCATATAAAAATGTAAGTCTACATAATCTGGGTAGAGAAGAATCGCTTTCTCGATACTTGGCCACGCCCCTTCTAGATTATTTGTTTCTATTAAAATCGCATATTTCAATTTATAAAGTAATGAAGGCGGTTTCTGACTTTCTTGTAAAAAAAGCAAAATTGATTGATTTACTAAATGAAATGCTTGAAGATATTTTTCCTGTCTATAAAATTCACTAGCCAGATGGTATTCTATCCAAGGGCTATGTGCAGGTTTAGACAACTCGTGTTGCAAAAGCTGAAGGTTTCGTTGACCCTTTTGTTTCGCTTCTGTTACCTCCTGTAAATAACCGTAATGATGGATAGGTACTGGAATGTTTTCGATATCTTTCTCCATTACTTCTGTCGGTAGAAAAAGTGTCTCGTGTATATGGTTCTGAAAGGTAATATTTATATGATTACGAAATAACCGCAACTGGTATATCAAATAAGCATTGTTTTTATCAACAGGTGTTGATTTTCCATAGTAATTAAGGACAGGTAGAGAAAGTAGATAGGCATTGGTATTTGCTAAAAACTCTGGAATTTTTGCTTTATTAGTTGCATCTAATTCTTCATCTGCATCTAACCATAAAATCCAGTCTCCTGTTGAAAAAGATAATCCATAATTTCTGGCATCCGCAAAGTTGTTATTCCACTTATAAGAATGTACTTTTGCGCCATAATTCTCACATATTTCACTTGTTTGATCAGTAGAACCAGTGTCTACGATAATAATCTCACTAACTATTCCTTTGACACTTTCTAAACAATCCTGAATGCAATTAGCTTCATCTTTCACAATCATACACAGAGTAATTGCTGGAAATGTAATCATATACTCACTTCCTAAATTAGGATGACCTTATAAAGAGGCAAATCCTATTTTTTAATAGTTCTTTGATATCCATGGAGGAGGAGCTTGAAGATTTGATTCTACAATGGGCTTGGAAAAAGATTTTAAATGATAATATTCAAGAATTTGTTCTAATGTATTTTCGCATTGTATTTTGTAACTTTTGTTAAGAAAAGCATATTGTTCAACTTCTTTCTTTAATTGTTGAAGAAGAAGAAAAATCTTTTCTGTTTGATCTTCATCAAATGTTTGAATGATTAATTTTTCATGCGAAGCTTTAGGATTTAATATTCTCTTGGAAAAAATGCATACATGCAAAGTCCACAATAAGAAGAGGGAGGTCATAACATTCCGTTCCATTTGATTGCTTTTTTCTAAAGATAAGGATTCGTGAGTTAAAATGGCGTCGAATGTTTTAGTAAGAAATAGTAAAAAAGACTGAAAGAAATTTATATACTCTAGTTCTTCATTATGAGCTGAGGCATAATCCATTTTCATTAGTGTGTTCTCCTTTTCCTATGAGATAGTATTAAACAATCTGAAGACTTTCTATATAAGTACGCATCTTTCCTTGGAAATTTCATCCCAGTTTTCTATCCTGACAATGCTTACAAGGATTCTTACTATGATGCTTACAACGATTCGTACAGCAATCACTGCAACATTCATCTTTACTATGATGCTTACAACGAGACTTACGGCAATCATCGCAACATTCATCTTTACAATGTGTTTTTCTATCTAACTCAACTACATCCTCTAGTTTAAATTCAAGCAAAATTTGAGATTTTACTACTGTACGAAGTGTCTTATTTACGCTTTCATTTATGTCCAAAAAGTCACTCAAACATCTTGGAGCGCATTTTAGAAATGCTTGAAGTTTTTCTCCTTCTGCATTTAATATATGGGATAAGCCAATCTCCTCTAAGGCTATAGAAGATAGAAGTAAATTAATCGTGTCACAACGATTTAGTGAAATTAAAGGCGTTATATTAGGGATATTAGGAAGAGACATAAAATTCACCACTTTCTTTATTTTAAATTGTAAGGGAGTAGGTGGGTTAACAATCATGTCCCTTCTAAATAGCGCAATTATTTTTATAATTAATGTTCTTCATAAAGTTAGTGATTTCTAAAGAACCATGACGTGATAAACACCCAACTATATAACATTGTATTCAAGGCTAACAATTAGGTGCTAGTTCGAAAAAAATTAATCCTTTGAATATTTTCTCTCCTCTACTTTAAAAATGTATAGTTTTTTAACGCTTAACTATTTAGATAATAAAAATAGGAATACCACCAATTAAGGTGATATTCCTAATGTTTAAAGAAATTGATTTTTAATTGGCTTAATTAATTGCAACACCCGCGCTTGCATAACCTACTACAGTATTTACTAAAAAAAGACCAGCTGCTGTGGCAGAGAACACCTGTTCATTTTAAAAAGCCCAACAAAGAACCTTTGGAAGAGCTATTTTAATTTTTTTATTCAATTTTAAATGGGGTAACAAGAGGGTAACATAATCCCGTTATTGCATTATTTAGAGTTAAAGATATTACAGTACCAATCCTGAAAAAACGTTTATATACTGCGCTTTAGGCAACTAATATTCACATTCGTTAAACATGTTACTAAGTTGGGGATCTATGGGCGGCATGATGTAACCTGCCGTATGAACCCATAATATGAATGGGTTTGTATGTAAGGTGAAAGTGATTTGCTAACATGAGGTTATTAACGGAGGCTTCTCGAAAGTTTATTAGACTTTCGAGAAGACTCTTTTTCATCTTTTGAATATGAGAGATTAGGGTCACAATAAAATTCAGTAAAAAAACAGCACTTACTTTAGCTAACCAAAGTAAGTGCTGTTTTTTTACTGAATAGCTGGAATTGATATTTCAACTGTGGAGTCTGGATCGTTAACATTGCCAGTAAAGACATAGATAGGCTGATAATAACCTTTAGTATCATAAGTATAGTCTAATTGAACATCCGTTATTGTTAGCGTATCTCCTTTTTGTAAAGGATTGAATAAGTTAAACTTTCCGTTTGTCAAAGCTTCATATGCTTCCTGTTGTGAAATGATTTTCTCTTTCCCAACCATTTCATTGTTATTAACATCGTAGATTATGTTGTCGGGTATTTGCTGATCAGAGAGTGTGATTACGAGGAAACCTTGAGAAAAATCATCACATACAGTTTGTAAATCCACTGCTTCAGCCAAATCCCAACGAATTGTAAGTTCATCCTGCTGCTGATAGATAGCGTTACTTGGGAATAAACCTTCGTTATTTAACCAATTTTCTATAACCTGCTTTTGTTGTTCAATATCAACTTTTGGCGGCTGTTCACTGTAATTTTCAGAGGAAAAGGACCAAAAACCATTTGACATGAAATAAGTTAAATAATAGACAAGGCCTTCATCATCTATAAATTTTAATTGACGGTTTTCTCCTTCCCTGCGGATGCCGCCTTGCTGTTGTAAATCAAATTGTTGTGCAATGGATCGAGAGATGGATTTTAAATTTTTCATATCTTTAACATCTGAATTGTAATAAACGCAAGCGTTCGATGATTTGTTGGAGAGCTTTGTTTCCAGTTCGACATCTATTTGATCCATGTTTTGTTTTTGTGAAGGCTCGAATGGCAGATTTCCAAATTCCTGTGCATTATATATAACGGTTGCTACACCAAATAATGCAACAAAAAAAATAGGAATAGATATAGCTTTTACAATTGGAGCAAATTTTAACTTACGCTGCTCTATGCTTAATATGATTGCCATTACGAAAAAGTATCCAGCTAAACTCCCTATTGTATTATGCAAAAGGTCATCCAATTCGAAAATTCCTTTACCTGAAACAAATTGGAAAATTTCAATGCAAAGTGTGAATACAATTGTTATAACTAGTACACGCGAAAACGATTTGTTTTTTGGGTGAATTAACGGTAAGAGTACTCCTAATGGCACAAACATTAACATATTAAAGATGATTAGCTGAAATTCAGACACTGACCATTTGTTCCATGAACTTACATAGCTACTCAAAAGACTAAGATTAAACTGACCTGCAAACATTGCCGGTCTATTTAAAGTTGTGATACCTAATACAACAATTCCCCAGCAAATTAGTAAAATGATAAAAAAAAAAATTTAGATAGATGTATTGTATATTTTTTATGAAAAAAGCTCTTAAATACGAAGTAGCCAATCATTAAGATGATGAAAATGAAAATAGAATATTTTATATAAGGTAAAAGACCAGACACTATACTCAGTAAATCCATGAAACGTAACCTCCAACAATTTTGGTACGTTTATCGTAGCAAGGAATTCTTAAGAGGCTGTTAGTATAAATCTTAATATTTTATGAGTAATATGTTCTTCTCTTATACAGCAATGATTACTTCTCGTGTACCAATCATTTTTCTCACTGATACATTCTTAAATAGTTTTGTAAATGTAAATTTAGTAGCTTTGAGTTGGATAGATCTTCATTAAAACCAAATGTACTTTCAAGTTTCTCTTCAGAGTTATTTTGCCCCCTTAAATTTAGCGCTTTTGATGAGCCAGGGTATCTGTTCGGTGAAGAAGGAGACTGTACTGTTTTTAAAGGAATAAATTCTGTATGCGCTTGATCAAACTTTCTAAATGTAGGATTAATACGGATAAAATCCTCTACATAATTCATAATAGTATTTGTAGAAAGTGCATCTTTATTATCCTCACTTAGCTCATTATAAGTTATATCATATTCGGAACCAGAATCACTGTTTTTCCAGGCAGTAAATTGCATTGCCCGTGGTATGTCTATAAACACATTATTTTGGAAGGTAGGATTAAGGGCGCCGCTTGCTATAATCCCCCTGTTAGCGTTGTATTTACCTGGGGCAACATTTTTAAACATATTGTTTTCTATCGTTGCATTACTCCAGTTCAACACGCGAATTGCATCCTGACGCATTTTCTCTATTTTATTATTTCTGATTATGATTTTATCGTGATATTTACCACCTGAATATTTATGGGTGCCAATTGCACGATCAAGGCCGTAGAAAATATTGTTTTCTATCTTCATATTGGAGTTAGGTGTTTTGTCGAACGTACTCCAAACAGAGCTCCAGCCATTTGTTAGCTTATCAGGAGTATCGATATTAATTGCTTCTTTGATTTCAGTTGTTGAAGGTATTGAATTCATAAATTTATTGTTGGTTATAACAGCATCCTTTGTTGCATCTATCTCAATGAAATGACCGGAATACATGTTTTGAAAATTAATATTTTCAATCCTAATATTTTGATTATGACCAGCAATTATAGCAATAGCATCCTTTTCGAAATTCAAATCAATCGTCGCTGAACCAGCTCCAATGATGGAAATATTTTTTTCACCATCATACCCTCCATAGACACCTTCTTTTTTACCAAGAGAAGGACGAATGAAATGGAAAAGTGAGTGGTCAGCATCGAGCTTAGATTTACCTGTTTTACTACCATTCATAATTTTCGCGCCATCCTTAAGTTTTATCGTTGTATTAGATGGTACGAACAATACATTAGAAACTATGTATGTTCCCTTTTCTAATTCGAGTGTGCCACCACCTGTTTCTTCAAGTCGTTCAAGATATGTACGAAGTAAATAATAATGTTTCGTATCATTATTGTAATTAGAATCGTTCATTAGATTCCTATTATATGTTTCGCTATTTGGCGAAATAGTATATGTTTCTGCCTTAGCTTCAATTGAATTCGAAGGATAGATAGCCCACAAACTCCAGACAACTAAGATCAGTAATAATTTTTTCATGATTCCTATGTTCCTCCTGACAATGCTTTTAAATATGATTGTAAACTTAGCTCTTTATCAATTGTAGCGGAAGGCCCAACTCTAGCAGAATGAGTGAGACAGATAAACCTCACAAACATGCGGAAGCGAAGGTGATGGCTTATCACTCACCCCGCTTAAAACTGTCCATCTAAAGTGGAAATCGATATTGGATTCAGTTGTTCAATCTTTTAAATGTATACCCTAAATACAAATAAATAATCTGATGAAAGAGCATTACAACGCAATCTATTGAACAAGAAATGACACATTCTGACTTGTATAAAGTAATTCTCTATTTTGCATAATAAAATGAGCATAAAAGTAGGTGGGTACAATTATATGAGGACAGGCATTCAAATAACCAGAATAGGATTTTTTACATTTATACTAGGCATGTTTAGTATTCAAGCACATGCACAGTTGGGTCCGGATGAAAAAGCGTATTATGATAATTACCAAAATATATTAAAAATAATGGAAAAAGGGATGGAAGATGCACCTGAAACAGGTGATCCCAGTCTTGATTTCCTTTATGAAATGATTCCACATCACCAAGCTGCTGTATCGATGTCGGACAATTGTAGAAAACATAATAACTACTCAACAAAAACAGGCTACAGAAATGCAAAAACTTTTAAAGACTATAGAATAAAAAGTAAAGCCAAGGAGAGGCTGACCAAAACGCTCATTTATGAATACTTTTAGCCAGCTTCTATTTTTTGTTTAAACTTAACTCTCTGTTTGAGACGAACCCAAGGTGGCTCGTCTCTATTTTTATACTAAAAAGCTAAAAAAGTATAGGTAATATTAAAAGAGTGCTATTGATAGCGCTTTCATAAAAGTATTCAGAATTTATAATTAAAATGTAAGGATTTTATACAAAGGGAGAGTGTTAAAAATGTTGAAGAAGTTCAAGGGGTTCACATTTTTACTTATGTTAATGACATTTGCCATAGTAGCAGCAGCTTGTGACGCAAGTGGGGGTAGCTCAGTAGATGTGGGAATAGTGTTGCCTACGAAGGATGAGCCTCGTTGGGTACAGGATGAGCAACGTTTTAAGGATGCTCTAGCGGATTCGGATTATTCTACGGAAATCCTATTCAGCCAAGGATCATCTGCAAAGGAAAAAGAAAATGTAGAGGCATTGTTGAATAAAGGTATTAAAGTATTAATCATTACTCCTCATGATGGTGCGGCAGCTGCATCTGCAGTAGAGGCAGCTAAGAAAGAGGGAGTTACAGTAATTGCATATGACCGTTTAATAACTGATACCGATGCAGTGGATTACTATGTAACTTTTGATAGTTTAGCAGTTGGTGCAGCACAGGCTCAGTACTTAGTGGACAATGCAAAGGGTTCTAATGCACCACTTTACCTGTATGCTGGGGCGGCATCTGATAATAATGCATTCCTATTTTTTGAGGGAGCTTGGCAGGTGCTTCAGCCTAAAATCGCTGATGGCACATTTAAAATTGCTAACTCCAGTGAAGCAGAGGCTTTAAAGGATTCTGCAGATCTTTCTCGTGATCAGCTTGGAAAAATCATTGGGCAAATTACGACTAACTGGGATTCAAATGAAGCAAAAAACAAGGCACAAACACATTTAACTGCCGCGAGTGATGACTTAAAAGGGGATGTTTTAATCCTTGCTCCTAATGATGGAACTGCACGGTCGATCGCAGATGTGTTTGGTTCTGATAGTGCTATTACAAGCTATTTTGTAACAGGTCAAGATGCGGAGAAAGCTTCTGTACAATACATTATTGATGAAAAACAATCGATGACGGTGTTTAAAGATGTTCGTTCATTAGTAAAAGACGCTATGGGCATGGCAGTTGAAATTTTGGATGGAAAAACTCCTGAAACTACTGGTTCTTATGATAATGGTGCGGTAGAAGTGAAAGCGAAACAAACAAATGTAATTGTTGTTGATAAAGACAATGTGAAATCAGAGTTAATTGATTCAGAGTATTATGAGGCAAGTGAATTCACCGGTATAGAGTAAAAGCCAATAAGAGGAGAAAAAGTGTTGTAGCGCTCAATCACTTTTTCTCTATCTTTAATTTGTATAGGTGAGGGAGGTACGAGAAATGAGTGGCTATATTTTAGAAATGAATAACATATCCAAAGAGTTCCCTGGAGTTAAGGCTTTATCCAATGTAAATTTCAAAGTAGGTAAGGGAGAAATCCATTGCTTAGTCGGAGAAAATGGAGCAGGCAAATCTACTCTAATGAAGGTATTAAGTGGTGTATATCCATATGGCACCTATGATGGGGACATAGTATTCGAAGGACAGGTACAACAATTTCAAGTAATCAGCGATAGCGTAAAGGCTGGTATTGGAATCATCTATCAGGAGCTGGCCCTTTTTCCTGATTTATCGGTCTACGAGAACATTTTTGCCGGAAATGAAGTTAAAAAAGGTCCCTTTGTTGATTGGAATCAAACGATTGTCCAGGCTACAGGTTTACTTAAAAAAGTGAATTTAAAAGTGACTCCAGAAACATTGATTAAGGAATTAGGTGTAGGTAAACAACAACTCGTGGAAATCGCCAAAGCACTAAGCAAGGACGTTAACTTACTTATTTTAGACGAACCAACAGCAGCTCTGAATGAGGATGATAGCGAAAATCTATTAGAACTCTTAAAAGAATTGAAGAGTCAGGAAATTAGCTGCATTATGATTTCTCATAAGCTGAAAGAGGTTATCCATATTGCAGATAAGGTAACGGTGCTTCGTGATGGGAAAACCATTTGCACATTAGATGCAAGCAAGGGAGAGGTGGCTGAAAATGTCATCATCAAAAATATGGTTGGAAGAGACATCGAAGATATTTATCCAAAACGACCTGACAAGAAAATCGGAGAAACCGTTTTATCATTAAAAGATTGGTCTGCCTATGATACACAGCTAGGAAGAAACGTAGTTAAAAATGCAAATCTTCAACTCAAGAAGGGAGAAATTATTGGTGTTGCTGGCCTTATGGGCTCAGGGCGTACAGAGCTTGCATTAAGTATTTTTGGCAATCCCAAAAATTATAAACTTCAAGGATCGTTAGAAATGCAAGGGGTAACTAAAACACTAAAGCATACTAGTGATGCGATTAAAGCAGGGATTGCCTATGTGACAGAGGACAGAAAGGGAGACGGTTTGTTTTTGCTACAGGATATAAAGAGCAATGTCTCTGCTGCTCATCTGAAGGGGATATCAAGCAGAGGAGTCCTTAACTTAAATGAAGAGGTAAAGGTCGGTAAAGAATATAAGGATTCTTTATATATTAAAGCGAGTTCTCTAGAACAAATAGTTGGCAAACTTAGCGGTGGAAATCAGCAGAAGGTGTCTCTTGGAAAATGGTTGTTTACTGGACCTAAGATCTTAATTTTGGATGAACCGACACGAGGTATTGATGTGGGGGCAAAATTTGAAATTTATACGATTATGAATCAGCTGATCAATGAAGGAATGAGTATTATCATGATTTCCTCTGAGCTCGGTGAAGTGCTAGGAATGAGTGATCGTATTTATGTAATGGCTAATGGGTCTATAAAAGGTGAATTGACTGCGGAAGAAGCTTCTCAGGAAGCTATTATGGAACTCGCTACTCAATAGATAGAAAGGGGAAGAATCATGAATTTATTCAAAGAGGCTAAGGACCTTGTGAAAGATAATATAAGAGATTATGGAATGTATATTGCACTAGCAGTTATTCTATTAACATTTACGTTTATGACAAACGGTTTATTTATGTCTTCGAGAAATATAAGTAATTTACTAGATTCTGCAGGTTACATTGCTGTGCTAGCAGTCGGAATGACACTAGTTATCGTCATCCGTCATATTGACTTATCGGTTGGCTTTGTCGCTGGGTTTTTAGGTGCAGTGGCAGCAATATTTTTGACACAATGGGGAGTTTCCATATGGATTACAATTCCAGTAGTCTTAATCTTCGGGATAGTTATAGGTTTATTTAACGGTGTTTTAGTTGCGAGAATCGGTATTCCATCTTTTGTTGCCACTTTAGCAGGTATGTTAATATTTCGAGGGGCGCTTTTACAGGTAACGGAAAGAACAGGGACAATTATTATTAAGGACAGTCAATTTAACGCTATTGGAAATGGGTTTATACCATCTCTTATGCAAATTAACGGATTACACCTTATGACATTGATTGTTGGGTTGATTGGTATACTTTTGTATATTTATAGTGAATTTTCTAATCGACGAAATAAATTGAAATATGGCTTTGAAGTGATGTCTAATGGAATATTTACTATTAAACTTATTTTAATATCAGGAATTATTGCGTATATCACTTGGATTTTAGCGGGATATAATGGTTTTTCTTGGACGGTTGTTATTATGGTAATTGTGGTTATTATTTATCATTTTTTATCTACTAAAACGGTGCTTGGTCGACACATTTACGCGGTGGGTAGTAACCCAGAAGCCGCACATCTCAGTGGTATAAACGTACAAAAGATTACATATATCGTCTTCGGCTCTATGGGGATGCTTGCAGCCTTATCAGGAATATTATTTACTTCGCGTCTTCAATCAGCTACCACTACAGCTGGTACTCTTTTTGAGTTAGATGCTATAGCAGCGGCTTATGTAGGTGGGGTTTCGTCTGCAGGAGGAGTCGGAAAAGTAACTGGCGCTATCATTGGTGCAATTGTTATGGCCTCTCTTTCAAGTGGCATGAACCTACTAGGCGTTGGAATATCGTATCAGTATATGATACGTGGTGGGGTTTTAGCTGGAGCAGTAATATTTGATGTGATGACACGAAAACAAAGAGCTTAATAGAAGAAATGGACAAAAGGTATTAAGAAAGGTCTAATACCTTTTTGTCTTTTTATTTCTTACAATTTTTATAATACTTGAAAACTATTGCAGTATCTTAATGCATTTTCAACATTATAACTTTTCCTTTAAAAATAAAGATTGATCAGTCTGTTGATTGTAGCGGCAGGTGACGACTCCAGTGGGATGAGTGAGACAGATGAGTCATCACAAACGACGGTGATGGCTTAGCGCTCCCCCCGCGGAAAGCGTCAGTCTAAAGCGGAAATCAAGCTTAGTAGAGGTGTCTTCATAGAAGAATGAACTTCCGTTTTATATAGCTTATTGTCAATTAATGGACAAATGGTAATATAGTAGAAAAAGCGAGATGCAAGGAGAGAAGGGAATGGGGAAAAAAGTAGTTTTCATACTTGGAGCACTTATTTTGATCTTTAGTTATTTGACCTTTTCCACGGCAACCCAGGCGCTCCGTACTACTAGCGAAATGCCCAAAACCATTCCCTCTAATGAGGATACCATTCGCCTTGTACTTATAACTCAGGAACTGGACACCCCTTTTTGGAATAAAGTCGGGCAAGGTGCAGCAGAACAAGCAAAATTAGAAAATGTTCAATTAGAGGTCTGGGGAAGTTATGGTAATAACGAGGAAGATTTTTTGAAAAGAGTGGAGATAGCCCTTCATTCAAAGGTTAGCGGAATAATTGTTCAGGGACTAGATAATGAAGAATTTAAAGAATTGACCAAAGTGAAGGCTGCATTCTACGGTATTCCAGTCATTACAGTCGCTAACGATGTCCCGGTCGAGGAAAGTTTAAGAAAGACCTATATCGGTTCAAATCAGCTCGAAGCAGGAAGAATGGTCGCACAACGATTAGTCAGTACAATGGGTACAACTGGAGATATAATCATTCTAGGAGATAAGAAACTAGCACATTACCAGAAGGAACGCTTGCAAGGAATTCAAGAAGTGCTTAAACACTATGAGGGAATTCAGGTGACCGTAAGAGGGACCGAGGATACTAAGGAACAGGTGATGGCTACAACTCAGCAACTTATGAACGAAACTCCACAGGCACAAGCTTTTATAGCAATCAATGCAAATTATGCTGGACCTATGATACAGGAAATTGGGAGACGTACAAGGGTAGAGCCATATCATATTTATACATTTGATGATGGAATTGAATCGAGAACTTTACTAGAGCAGGGGCTACTAGATGGTGTGTTGGAACAACAACCGGAGAGAATGGGTAAGGAAAGCGTGAAAAGACTCATGAAATGGTTAACTAATGAAACTGTTCCACTTGACTCTGATGGTTATTTAACTGAAATAAGAATGGCTGAATTGGATGGTACTAAGCAATGACTACGATTCATAAAAAGATTTGGATGCTCGTTTCAGTAGTCCTCGTTATAATGGGGATCATTTGGTTAATGCTCACGTATTACAACCAAAGAACACAAGAGCAAACAAATGATGTATTACAGCGATACTTAAGGATGAATGAAGTTACTACAGCTAGTCAAAAAATAATAACTAGTTTAAACAATTATTTACTAAATCCTACAGAAGCACATAAGCAACAGCTGGAGAAAAGTATAGTAGATATAAAAGAGGTTCAAGAGGATGTTGCAGAGCTTAGAAACGTGGAGAATTCATTTTCCTTAACGAATTATATTCATTTAATTGATAGCTTAGTAGAGACCACGGAGCGTTCTATTATGCTCATACAGGAACGAGATATAGAAGACTCCACCAAGGAATTCAATGAAGCTAATCGTATTTCTATGTACATATCAGAAATGACATTGACTATTTTGGATCGTGAACTGAAGACATATAACGAATTTTATCGGGCCATCATTAACCAATCCGAAGAGTTAAAAAAGCTTGGAATTTATTTGCTGCTATTGATTACCTGTGTGCTACTATTGGCGACTTATTGGTTTTCACTGAGCATTACTAAACCAGTTCATCAGCTTACAAAAGCGGCCAATGAATTAGCACAGGGGAGATTCAACCAGCAGATAGAAGTGAAATCTAATGATGAAATAGCATTTCTAGCCAAAACATTTGATGAAATGCGAATCAATATTAATGATTTAATACAAGAAATTCAACAAAAAGCACAACTGGAGCATGAGCTACAACAAAGCAGACTTCTACTAAAGGAGAGCCAATTAAAGACTTTACAAAGTCAAATAAACCCTCATTTCCTGTTTAACACTTTAAATACCCTTTCTAAAAAAGCTTATTTGGACGGGGCAGAGGAAACGAGTGACCTACTTGTAAGTGTCGCAGGATTACTTCGCTATAACCTCAAGCGAGGGGATGGAACGGTAACATTATTTGAGGAGGTTATAGTTCTCAATCAATACATGGAGATTCAAAAGGCTCGCTTTATCGATCGATTACGATTTATATCTCACATTGATGAGACGTGCTTACATATAAAAATCCCAGGTCTAACACTTCAGCCAATTATCGAAAATGCAGTTATTCACGCTATTGAGCCTGAGATAGATGGAGGCACAATTTGGTTTAGAATTCTTAGAGTGGAATCATTGGTGATTATAGAGATAGAAGACAGTGGCAAGGGTATGACAACGAAACAAATTGAAGAATTACTTAAGGGAGATATTGTGCCTAGCGAGGGGCATTCGACAGGAATGGGCTTTCAAAATGTTGTAAAAAGGCTGTCTTTGTTTTACGGAGATAAAAGCACTATCACTATTCATAGTATAGAAGGTCAAGGGACAAAGGTAATCATACAAATTCCAATAGCATGGGAGGAAAATGATGATGAAACTTCTGATCGTCGATGATGAACCGATAGAACGTGAAGGAATGCAGGCTATACTTCAAAAATCTTTTCCAGAGTACTCCTTTTATCAGGCTAAAAACGGGAAACAGGCAATCGAACTTGCAGATAGTATTCGTCCAGATTTAGTGTTAATGGATATTATGATGCCAGGCATGAATGGGCTAGAAGCCATAGAAAAAATAAAAGAAACGAATTCATCTACCAAGTTTGTGATGGTAACTGCATTCGATATGTTTGATTATGCAAGGCAAGCTATTAAGCTTGGAGTGAAAGATTACTTACTCAAACCTAGTAAAGTAACCGAAATAGTCTCTACTGTAGGTAAAGTATTAGAGGAATGTAGAGTAGAAAAAGAAGCGGAGGCTAGCAGCCGTCTAGCAAATGAAATGTGGCAAAAAACATTGACTCTAGCAGAGACAGATATTGTGACACAGCTATTATTTGATCATGTTCATGAAGTGCATATAGACTTACTAGTGGAAATGTTAGATACCCCTTCTACACAAGAAAAATTTGTAGCTGTTATACTCTTACCGGAAGAGGCAGAGCATTTGTATGTGGACATCAAGCAGAAAGTTCGTCAAACAACCAATGCTTGGGTTGGTGCCTTATATGGAAGACAATTACCAATTATTGTGTTTAGAAACCCTGATAAAACATTTCGTGCACAGGCAATAGCATTTTCAAAAGAGATTCTATCCTTAAATAAAGAAAACATCGGTATGGATTGGTTTATTGGAATTGGTCAAGTATATGGGGAACTCTCGGAAATTAGACAATCCTATCAAGAGGCTCTTATTGCTACGATGGATCCCACTTTGGTTGTAAAGTATCGGTTTTATTCTGAAGTTCAGGCTATTACAGTTGAAACAGACTATCAGGTTATCAGACAACGGGAGCAGCTGTATTTCGAACAGTTAAGACTAGGGGATTGGGAGTCGATTCGCTTATTTGTATTGGATATGATTCAACAGCATGAGAAAAAAGGAAATGCACTAATCTACACTCAACAAAGAGTATTGGAGTTATTGTGGATTGCACATAGAGTCATGAATGAACTAGGAATTGACTCAGAGGTACCTGTTTTCCCACTTCAAGCACTTGAGTATCGTCAGTTGCGATTGGAAACTACGCGTTTGCTTGATCGTATGCAAACTGTTTATAAGAGCTACTTTGAACGGATGGAAGTTGATAAAATTCAACAAATCAAACAGTTTATATATGATAATTCCCATAAGGACATATCCTTAGATATACTGGCGCAAAAAGTCGACCTAAGCCCAATCTATATTAGTAAAATGTTCAAGGAGAAGCTAGGTATTAACTATATTGATTTTCTTACGGAGTGTCGAATTGGAAAGGCTAAAAAGCTCCTTAATAATTCAGAACGAAGCTTAAAGGAAATTACGTTTGAAATTGGCTATCATGATCCTAATTATTTCAGCAAGGTATTCAAAAAGATGTGTGGAGTCTCTCCAAAGGAATATAGAAAAACAAAGTTAAGTAAGAAAGTGGAATTTTGAAGAGAGGGGGAAAAGGATGAAACGAAGGGCTAAACCTATTTGGCTTTTGGGTATCATTCTGATGTTAGTTGCTTGTTCCCCTGATGCTGAAAGGGAAAGTATTAAACCAGAGGAAGGACCCCCTTCTCCAAAAGAGGAGGAGCCGATACGAATAGGGTTTTCTATGGATACCTTATTGGAAGAACGATGGCTAAAGGATCGAGATTTGTTCAAGGAGGCTGTGGAGGCTTTGGGTGCCGAGGTAGAAATATTTGCAGCAAATGGAGATGATGCACTTCAAATATCTCAAGCAGAGCGACTTATTCAAAGCGGTGTCGATGTATTAGTAATTGTTCCGCATAACGCCGAGGCAACCGCTGCCATTGTCCATAAGGCTCATCTTGCAGGTATAAAGGTGATTGCATATGACAGACTTGTGAAAAACTCTAATCTCGATTTGTATGTTTCCTTCGATAATGAACAAGTGGGAGAAATGCAGGCCAAGGCTATTACAGAGCTTGTACCAAAAGGGAACTATGTGATTATAGGAGGAGCAATCACGGATAACAATGCGCATCTTCTGAAAAAGGGAGTATTTAAAGTACTTCGTCCGTATATAGAGAATGGAGATATCAACATTATTTATGACCAATGGACGAAGGATTGGACACCAGTAAATGCAAATGCAAATATGGAAGAAGCACTTCGTACAACAAATCTGCAGATTGATGCAGTAATTGCAGCAAATGATGCTACTGCTGGTGGGGTAATAGAAGCACTTGAGGCCAAAGGGCTCGCTGGACAAATACCAGTCGCAGGCCAGGATGCGGATTTAGCAGGGGTACAGAGAATAGTTAAAGGAACGCAAACTATGACTGTATACAAACCTATTCACATGCTCTCAGAGGAGGTTGCGAAACTGGCTGTATCCATGGCTAAAGGTGAAAATATTAATGCGGGGCAGAAAGTTAAAAACGGAAAAATTGAAGTTCCTTCGGTGTTATTAACACCAATTCCAGTAAATAAATCCAATCTTAATACCACAGTTATTACAGATGGTTTTCATTCAGAAGAGGAAGTTTATCAGGAGTAGAAAGAGTAGGCCCCTTAATAAAAGGCAATGTGTTTGATTAACCACCCACTTCTGACTAATTTAGCAATATAAATTACACTAAGAAAACGCTCAGAGTAATTCAGTCTATATGTATTCCACACAACAATGGAATGTTCCTGTAATAATTGTTTTTATCTATTTAACCTACTGTGTCATTTAAAGTATAAAGCTTTAAAACTTATTCTTATATTAACCTAAGCATTTTATTTGATTTAATTGTCATCAAAGCATTTTAAGAGGACTCGACTTTTGATGTCCTTATAAATTAAAACACCCTCCAATCAACTGGAGGGTGTTAGAGTCTAGACAAAAGGGTTGGAAATCATTTCGATTTCCAACCCTTCTCCAATTAATCTAGGTTAAATCTGGCTAGTTTCTTAAGAATTAAGTCAGCAAAAGTAAGCATCGCCTGCATGGAGAATTTTTTTATTCCATTAGGGTTGTCCATCGCATACCATGCTTTTCTTTACTCTTTCCATATATTTCTTTAATGGTTGTGTCGCAAGTCCTCAGCTACATTATCCATCCCCTCATTCCTTTAATAGGAAGCATTGTTGATTGGAGCGGAGAGCGGTGACTTCAGAGGGAATAGCGCGAGCTGAAGACCCTGGACTGAGCGTAGCGAGGGAAGCGGCTGAAGCCGTGCCCGCGGAAAGCGTCCGCTCGCAGCGGAGATTAACATTTCTAGCTTTATCCCTTAAAAGAAAAAAGACTGTAGGCAAAACCCAAAATTCATGGTGTTTGTCTACAGTCTGTCACCCTCAAATCAACTGGAGGGTGTTTTATAATGGAGCAAAAATACTAATTACTTTGTTTAGCCGTTTGTTTCTTTCCTTTAATAAAGAACGATAAGATAATACCAACTACTGCTAAAGCTATAGCATATTTAAAGGATGTTTGTACCCCATAAATAAACGCGTCTACTGATGAAGCTGATTCACCTTGCTCTGTCACAAAGGATGCTTGGGCAGAGGACATAATGGTAATCGCCACTGCAGTCCCGATTGCACCGGATACTTGCTGAAGAGTATTCATTAATGCGGTGCCATCTGGATATAGATGACGAGGCAATTGATTTAAGCCATTTGTTTGAGCAGAAGCCATAACAAGCGATACACCAATCATCATTACACTATGTAGCACGATAATCGTTAGCTGAGATGTCTGCTGGTCAATTTGCATAAAGAATACGAATGCAATCCCGATTAAAATGAAGCCAGGCATTACAAGTACCTTTGCACCGTAATTGTCAAATAGGCGTCCTACAATTGGAGAGAAAATACCGTTAATAATTCCACCTGGTAACAAGACTAGACCAGCGGCAAATGTTGCTAAAGCCAATCCAGTTTGTAAGTAAAGTGGAAGTAAAATCATAGTTGAAAGAATACACATAAAGGCTATAAATACGGCGATTAAGCCTAATGTAAACATTGGATATTTTAGAACCTTTAAATTGATCATTGGTTTTTCCATGTTGTTTTGACGCCAAGCGAATAAGGCAAGACCAATTACTCCTGCAGCTAGAGCAATAATTACAATCGAACTGCTCCAGCCTTTATCGCCAGCTACACTAAAGCCATACACAATGCCTCCAAACCCAATACTAGAGAAGATAACAGATAGAACATCAATCTTCGGATGGGTAAGCTCATTGACATTCTGCATATAGAAAAAGCCGAAAATCAATGCAAATACAAGGAATGGAAGTGTAGTCCAGAAAATCCAGTGCCAAGTTAAATATTCTAAAATAATTCCAGAAACGGTAGGGGAAATCGCAGGTGCGAACATGATAACAAGTCCCATGACACCCATCGCTGATCCACGTTTTTCAATTGGAAAAATTAATAAAACCGTATTGAACATCAATGGCAATAAAATCGCAGTACCAATAGCTTGAACTATACGAGCCATCAATAAAAACGCAAAGGTCGGTGCAAGTCCAGCTATAATAGTTCCTATTATAGAAAATATCAAGGAAGTCAGGAATAGCTGACGAGTGGTGAATTTTTGAATCAGTAATCCGGAAATTGGGACTAGAATACCAAGTGTTAATAAATAGCCAGTAGTCAGCCATTGAATAGTTGTATGTTCAACGCCGAGCTCAATGACTAATTGGCCTAACGCCATGTTTAGTGCTGTTTCACTAAAGAGTCCAACAAAACCAGCGATAAGAAATGCTGCTAGTATTGGTGTTTTTTTGATTGGTTGTGACATGAAAATCCTACTCTCTTAATAAATTACTTTTTGGTGCTACTAAATAAGGGATTTGCTTGGCGATTGCTCTGAGCGGATCACCAGAAGCACTTGTGATGCTTAATAATATACCACCTTCAAATAGTGCATTTAATGTGATTGCAAGATTATTTGCATCTTCCTCCTGCATACCACAGTCAATAAATATGTCTTTTATGAGTTGTTGCCAGCTTTTAAAAACTTGATCACAGGCTAGGCGTATCTCATTGTTTTTAATCGCCATTTCACCAGCAATATTACCGATGGGGACACCATCTATTTCGCGGTTCAACTCCACTTGTGAAGCAATATGATTTAAATGGCTTGATAATACCTTTATAGGATCTGCGGATTCACTCAACAAATTCCTTGCATCCTGTAGCATAATTTTTCCTGTATATTGAATAGCTGCTAATAACAGCTCTTCTTTGCCATTAGGAAAATGATGATAAAGGGCACCCTTTGTTGTATTACATTCTTTAATGATTGTTGCAATACTAACTGCCTCAAAACCATACCATCGAAATAGATGACCAGCAGTCTGAATTATATGCTGTTTAGTTTCCTGCCCAACGGACATATCAATTACTCCTTTCCATAAAAACAGAACGGTCGGTTTGTTTTTAGCACAAAGTCTAGTATAAAGAGTGATTAAACACAAAGCAAGCTTGAAAGCTCAAGCTTTAGCTTAAATCCATTAAAAAAATCAATGCATGGGCAAAAATAAAAGAACTCTAATGTAGCAACGCTGCACTGGAGTTCCACTCTGTATTTTTTACAATGTTCCGCGATCTACTTGTTCCTTTAATATTTGTAGATTACCTAATACATTCTTCGAGACCTCTAAAGTTTCTTCGATTGCATTAGCTTTTTCATCGGCTAGCTGGTAAATTATTTCGTTAAATAACAGCTCCATCTCCTCTAATATAGCTAAGGCAGCGACATTGTACAATCTTACATTTTCAAATTTAGCTGGTTCAAAAATGGCAGTATCCAGATAGGGCTTAAAATTGTCTAGCATTTCCGGTAGGTTTGCATTCATCCTATTGAATCCAATGCGCAAACTTTCCATTAAGACCTCCATTTCTATAAGAGGCTCGAGGGCACTAGCTACAGCACTTTTTACTCTCTGTTCATAATCTGTAAATAAACTCATCAGCAAACCGATGGGATTTCCGTACAGACCGATATTTTGAGCAGCCTTTACAGCGAGGATAATGGCAGTTAATGCAGCTTCTATTAGAAGTGCAATAACTTCTAGGATGGAAAGGATGGGACTTAATATCGTTGTTCCTAAAGTAACTATCGTATTATGGGCCAATTGGACTTGAACTTCCTTAATTTTCATTCCTACTACTAAATAAGAGGATTCCTGAATCGTCTTAATCTCTGTTTTTTGAACTGCATCTACACGATCTCCAGGTGAAGATCTCATGTGTATAGCATCTGCTAGGCTGACATCACGGTTAATAAAGGAATTGGCAATGTCATTAACCTGAGTTTCGTACTCAGTTAATTGATTGTATACTTCTTCTTTATTTATTTTTAAGATGTTATAGTGCGCATCCAGCTCCCCGACGACTGCATCGACAAAATTGTCTGTTCCTCCTCTAAATAATTCAGGTATATCCTTATACATAATATTGTGTGCTCTCGTCACTAGATTATCTACGTCTAGCTTAAGTTGATTTAAATAATCTCTTGCTGGAGCGAAGAGTGTTTCTACACTTATGTCAGTTGAGGTAATAAACTCAATGATTTCAGCCGGTTTAGAGTTTAAAATGCTGTTTAATATTCTACAACGATCCTCAGCTGTATTAAGAAGATCTATTAGATCATCTATGGCTGCCTTGATAAAGGCCCCTGTCTCTGCGATGCCCTTAAAAACGGGGTCTCCGGCTATTTCTTCAAGCATTTGTTGAAAGATTTCTTGGAGGGTAGTTACACGCTGACTGAATTTAGCATTCTCATCCTCAACAATACTTACCGAGTTACCTATATACTCTTTGACATTTGTTATTCGACCTTTTACTTGGTCTCTTATCCCGTTGGAGAGTAAAATCATATTTTCTTGGTTAATCTCAATTTTTTCAGTATAGCCTCCATAAATAGGATTTCCTGTCCAAATACTTGTTACAATATGATCGTCAGCACCAATGTGGATATATCCATGTCCGGGCTGTCCTTTTATACCAACTTCAACAACAAAGTTCCCGTCTTTATCAGGGGTAACGTAGCCTGTATGATTCGATACAATCTGTGAAAGCAGGGGAACCCCATTGTTAATGTTATATTTTTTCCCTGGTATTCTATTGCCCATTCCAATAGCTTCTTCTGTGCTCGTAAGAAAGTCGAAGCGGCTGTAATAATTGGTGATATTCTCATACATCATCGTAGGATCCACTAAACCAGCAGGAAGGATTGCGGGGTTCAATGTTACAGCCTTAACCTGAGGGTTATTAATTGCAACAGAGTTAGTAAGTCCACCACCTAGAGAGTTACCTGTTACTGAATCTACGTTTCCAAGACTAGTATTTACCCAATCAAAATACTTTTGTGCATCCTCTAATTGAGCGGGAGGAGTATCCGCTAGTAGCTTTGCATTTGTATCGATCCAATCCTTGTTGTCTGCGCTACCAACAAAAACTACAGTCAATTCCTTTGTTTCATTGTTTTGGACGGTAAGTGCATCAAGACCTGAAGACATCCCGTATTGGGTATCCACTACTCTGAATACTTTATCGTTAACTGTTATAATTCTACCTTCTGGATAATTTCGATAAGCATGAGAACCAGCTAATTCTACTAAATCTTGATCATTTGTCTGGACGTTAGAAACAGGATTAATAGTAGTCATCGAGATTTCCACTCCTATTCTTTCATAATCTCATTTAATTTAGTCTTGTTTATCGAGCTTTTTTTTGAGCCGTTAGCATACTCTGCGTTAATCAAGTTATCGTGTAAAATTACCGAGTAAGAGCCTTGGGGTATTCCTTCCATTTGCTCAATGTCGGAAACAATTTGGTCATAAAGTGCTTCATCTGGGTCGGTATCGGATTCTTTCATATATAAAGTAATAGTGATGAGCATTAGATTAGAATCGAAATTATACTTTTCAAATGAGCTTTTTAATTCTTCCTTGCTAATTGTTGGGTCTTCTATATATTTGTTATAAAGCTCTGTAAAGTATTCACCTGAGGCACTTGTGTAATAATAGGGAGTTGCAAATCCATTAGCACCTACTCTTTCCACTGCCTCCATACGAACTCCTACTATAGGATTTTTTGAAGTTATTTCATTTAAGTATTTATCAAGGTTAGAAAATTCCTGATCATTAACCATTGCATAAAGACCAGTAGAAATTGCGTCTTCTATCTGTCCCTCTTGAGACCACACTTTGTCTGTTTCTACTTTTTCCTTTTCCACATTAATAGGTACAATGGCAAAAGTGTAAAAATGAGGCTCTCCAATAGATTCTACGAATACAGAGGCACCGTCCACAGCTCCCACGATGTTATGGATTTTTACCTCTGTTTTATACTTGTTTAGAAAGAACTCCTTTACCGCTTGTTCAATCGAATCACGATTCTCCTCCGCGATTTTGTCCGTTTTTTCTCCATTTTGTAAGGTGTATTCGTCCCCTTTGTAATCTTGAACGCTGACAAAGCTTTCACTATCTAAAGCAATATCACCATTTCCAAGTATTTTGGTTTCCTTTGTATTCTCTACATCCACGTTGCAACCTCCTAATAAAAGTGTTGTGCTAACAATTGCTAAGGCCATTTTACTTTTCTTCATATTAATCCTCCCGCTTTAGAGCTAAATCCGTCGGTTTTTATTTATTGTAATCAAACCTTGCGAGATAAGAAAATAATAGCTTAATATTTTGTTTGAATTTTGAGAAAACAGGTGAAAGGTTGTATAGGGATTTTGTAAAATAAGGACTTTTGTTTTAAAGGGGAGAAGGTCATCCTTTGATGTATTAACAGCAAATTCATGAAGGGAGAGTGATGAGTGAATCACTTTTTCGCAATCGCACACTATTTATTTTAGATAAAAAAATCTCATCCCTAAGATGTACTAGAATTTCGTTCCGGAGATGTACTAGAAAATTTTACTAAATTGTTATACTTATTATGAAAACAAAGAAAAAAGGAAAGATAGGGCAATTAGAAAGAGAATAAAAGAGTAAGAGAATAGGGGAATGTTCGCGTGAAAAAGACAAAGAAATTAATAATATGTATCTTAGTATCAATTGTAGTAGTCCTAATAGGAGCCCTTTTTTCTCCGACATGGACAGCATCTATTAAAGGGGAAAACAGTATTAGTGTTTTAGAGCAAATGGAGGTTAATGGAAGTAGCCATGAAATATTGATCCGTGGCAATGATACCGATAACCCTGTTATCCTTTTTGTGCATGGGGGACCAGGAAGTTCAGAAATACCGTACGCTTCTCAATACCAAGACTTGCTAGAACAAGATTTTACAGTTGTTCAATATGATCAAAGAGCAAGTGGGAAATCATATCATTTTACAGAGGACTATTCTAATCTTTCAACAGATTTACTAGTAGAGGATCTGTTAGCTATGTCCGATTATATTTCGAAGCGACTTAATAAAGAAAAGATCATATTAATTGGTCATTCGGCAGGTACCTATATTGCTACCCAAGCTGCATATCAATCACCTGAAAAATATGAGGCATATATTGGTATCGGGCAAATGAGTGATACCATTGAAAGTGAGCTAGAGAGCTTAGCCTTCTGTATTGATCAAGCTGAAAAGGAAGGGAATATGGAGGATGTTACATATTTACAAGGGTTAGTGGAAGATATTAAAATTGGTGACACGGTTACCCCAAGAAATTATGTGATGAAATATGGTGGGACCTCTAGAATTATCGAAAGTCCAGACGGTAATAGCTTAAATAATTTTCTTAGCAAGGAATATAATTTATTGGACGTGATTCGTTATAACTATGGGATTTCCTACTCACAGAAAATGATGTTACCTGATTTGTTAAAAAAACCGTTACCTAATATCGTTACAAAGCTTGAATTACCAGTTTATTTTGTAATGGGAAAGTACGATTATCATACTACTTATAATACAGCCAAAAAATACTTTGATGCTTTAAAAGCAGAACAGAAAGAATTTATTACCTTTGAGAAATCAGCTCATTATCCACAATTCGAGGAAAAGGAAAAATTTTATGAGTGGATGTCCACCACTTTTACATAATAAATATAACTTAAATCAAGTTTTAAGGAAGGTGAACGAATGGAAAGGGCTTTAACCAATATTATTAACAGTGAAAATTTAAATGATTATCCGTTGTTTAAAGAGTTTTGCCAATACAAGGAAAAAGGTCTACGTAAACAATCTTTTCACCATATTTCAGAGGACCTATACTTAGGTAATATACAAGAAGATAGATTACTACTGAAAGAAATAGAACAGCTAAGCGAGAAAGTAGAAAAGGAAGAATACAAAATAAATATTTACCAACTCGTATCTTATTATAGTAATTTGATGAGTGATTGGATTTCGTTTTCAAGTGAAGGTACAGTCGGCTTTGTGCAATGGTGTGAGGATAAAGGCAAGGCCTATGAATTTACTAAGATCTATTATTATGAAAAGTAGGTTTCAGCATATGCATTAGGAGATTTGTATGATTTTTTATAAAAAACAGAAAAAATAAAACTTTCCTGCTTATCGTTACGTCTAATGGGTAGAAGTGGAAGTAGGAGGGATTTAATTGAAGAAAATACTTTTGTTACTGCTACCATTTGTTTGGATCGTAGGGTGCAGTTCTAATTCAGAAAAGGATATAAATGAAACTAACGTTGCGCCAACTCAAGAAGAGGCTGAGGATACTGAAGAAACAGCTAGTGACCCTTCAGGAACAAAGGAAACTTATTTAAATAAATTAAATGAGATTGAAGTTAGTTTAAAGGAATTCGACAAGGTATATGAGTCTGGAACACAAGCTGATATGAATCAAGCTAAATCAGAAACATTCAAAAGATGGGACGATGCTCTAAATGAAATTTATGGTGTACTTAAAGAGCAACTGTCTGAAAGCGAAATGGAGGATTTAAAGATAGAACAACGCGATTGGATTAAGCAGCGTGATAAAATCGCAGAAGAAAAATCCAAGGAAGCAGAGGGTGGAACACTTGAGCCATTCCTGTATTCGAGTGCTTTAGCTGATCTTACTAAAGAAAGATGCTATGAATTAGTAAATAATTATATGAAATAAGTGAAAACGCCCCTCCGAGTGAGTGGCGTTTTTTTCTATGAAAGAATTTGTGAAATGACAACATTTAGATAAGACAGAACCTGAAAGTCTAATTAAAATAATCTAATAATATCTAACTCTTAAAAATTTATTAAATAATTTTAAAATTAGGTAAATTTTAGTTTCTAATTTCCAGAATTTACTTTACAATATAATTATTACCGTAAAAGGGGGACTATTTTTGAAGAAGATAGGTATTATATTAACGGCTTCTGCTTTATCGATTGGAATGTTTTCATCTGCTGTAAGTGCTGCTGGTACAGGAGGGGCACAACCATATAATGTGATGACTCAGGTTGCAGCAGTGGATGTTACTGTATCTAAGGAGGACCTGCTAAAGAAATTTAAAGCGAGCTTTCCAGGGATATTTGACTCTGTAAAAGCTAGTGAATTTTATATGCACTCCTATGAAAGTCCGTATGAAAACAAAACAAGATATGATATGTCTTTTAATAAGCAAGTAAAAGGTAAGGAAATCTACGGTAGTATTGGGTTTTCTGGAGACAATTTTGAGATAGAATCTTTTCACTATGAGCCGGTGACTACCGCTGATGCTTTATTTCCTGCAAAGGTATCCAAGGATGAAGCTAAAAAAATTGCCAATGACTTTGTACAAAAGTATATCAAGAACGGAAGCTACCAGCTAACAGAAGGGATGAATGATTTTTACTATTCTCCTCAACTTCTAACTAGACCTATTCGTTATTCTTTTTCATTTAATCGAGTCCAGGATGGAATTGCTATTCAAGATCAGAATGTAAACGTAACTATTTTAGGTAGCGGAGAGATTGTAGAATTTAATCGTTTTAATCCAAGTAAATCTTCAACGTTTGAAGATGTGAAAAAAATGAATGATTCAAAAGAAGCACTAGCAAAAATAAAAGATAATGTAACAGCTAAACTACAATATCAAATTACTGCATCGGATGAAATTAATAAATATGATGTGAAATTAGTTTATACGCCAGATGTGCTTAGTTTAAATGCAACAACTGGTGAATGGTTTAATAGCTATGAATTTTTAGCCGAGAAGCCTGCTAAAAAGGGATATGAAATGATTGTAGAAAAGGCATTGCCTGCAAAGCAAAATGGTATCACGAAGGAAGAAGCCAAAAAAACGGCAGAGAATCTACTAAAGGTAGATTCAGGTAAGGTAAAGCTATCTATTCAATCGGTAGAAGAGACGAAGAATTACAATGGACAAGATGTAATCAGTGTTCAATATATGTATAACTACTCAAACGGAAGCGGTTCTGGATCTAATATAGAATTCGATAAGAAAACAGGAGAGCTAGTTCAGTTTCATAGTATGAAACGTGAAATAACGGAATATATAGAAGAGAAAAAAGATGACAAAGCTATTTCCTATGAAGAAGCACTAGCTAAGGCAGTGCAATATGCTAAGGAATATTTACCTTCTAATCTTCACCAATATGCACTTCCGACAGATTCTCTTTATGAAGATCCTAGGGGTCTCTATTACTTTTCATTCCCTCGAATTGTAGATGGAGTACTTGTTTCAGGAGATCAAATAAATGTGCATTTAGAAAACGATGGCACTTTAGGCGGTATAAGTATTAATAGACCACAGATTGACGAGTGGCCATCAAAGGATAAAGTGATTTCTGAAAAAGAAGCAGAAGAGATTTTCAAGAAGTCTGTTTCATTAAAAACGAGTTACATGAAAGAATATCAGAAGATAGAAAATAATCATTATAACTTAATATATTCTCCACAGTTTAATGAAGAAGATTATCAAGTATTAGAGGCAAACACAGGTAAATGGTTCAATCAATATAATAGAGAAGTGTTGCCAGAAGTCTCTCATAAAACCGCAGCAGATGAATTAAATTATTTAATACAAGCAAAAGTGTTAACGGTTAAGGATGCAAAAACCTTTAATGGGGATGCAACTGTATCGAAGGGGGAAGCCATCAAAATAATGATGAATTCCTTGACGTATATGTATTCTGGTTTTCCTGGAGGAGATTCAGAAAACGTCAAACAAACCTTTACTAATGTAGATTCTAAGCATACATCTTATCAGGCAATAGAAAGAGCGGTAGAGCTAGGAGTACTCACAGCAGACAAGTCTACCTTTGATGTGGATAGTCCGATTACTAAAGAGGAGCTATCAGTATGGTACATCCGTGCTCTAGGCTTAGAGGAAGCTGCAAAGCAATCTAAAATATTCAAAAATGATTATACAGATAGTAAAAAGATTAAAGCCGAGAACGCAGGCTATGTTGTGTTGGCAGACTCTTTGGGATTAGTAAAGGCAGAGAAAAATCAATTCAACCCTACTAAGCAAGTAACCTATGCAGATCTAGCAGTTTCTACTATCCGTTTAGGACATGAAATGTCTAAAAAAGGCAGAGACTATAGATTCGGTTATTAAATTTTCAAAAAGCGGTCAAGAACGCTGTATAACGAAAAGAAACGTTGTACAAATGGAAAGAAGTTTAAAGAAGAGCCCTCTATTTTTAGAAGGCTCTTCTGTTTTGTAGAAATCGAGACGGTATCAAAAGACAGTGCAAAAAACTCACCAAGATTTTCTCTTGGTGAGTTTACTTTATTATTTCAGTTTTAAATAAAACCAAACAGCATTGATGAATGTCTGAGTTTGACCCTTAATAGATGTCCCATTAAAGGTTACTAAGAAAGGATTAAGCAGTGACTGAAGCACGCTTTTACGTATACGCTCCTGTTTAAGCTCAAAAATAATGGCCTCATAGAGATCCTCTTGTTCCATTGTGAAGTTCCCTGTTGCTTTAAGATGCTTGGCCATCTCCAATAGTTCGTTTATTTCTAGCGGTTTTCTATCTATATTCATTCGCATCAAATGGAAAGTAGATTGATCGATTAAAGAAGTATTATGTTGAATCATATGGGGAATGATAAGGCCAATGTATTCAAGTAAAACCTCTACAATCCGATGGAGTGAGAATGGTGCGTTAGTTATGCGTATCGTAAACATAATGTGCTGTAGCATACCATGGAATAATATAGCGCATTCAAAGGCGTGTTCTGAAATTTCTTCTCCAAATACAGCTTTAAATCTTATGGCTAACCATTCTAATTCAAATATGCGATGCTGTAAAACCAATTTTTTTAGATCTTTTTCGTTAGAACTAAGAATGGCATCGAAGAGTGCATGAAGGTTCCGCTCTTCATTTAACTGAATGATACTATAAATCTGCTCGGTTAAAACTTGTTGGTCTTTTTCGTTTTTCCCGACCTGACTTTGCATACGAAGCTGACTAGCATCATAACGTAATCCTTCAAGTATTTCTGCTATACAATCATTTTTTGAAGTAAAGTAATTATAAAAAGTTCCTTTTGAAATATTTGCTCGATCTATAATATCTTGTATAGATGTTTGTTGGATGCCTTTTTCCACAAAAAGCATTAAGGCTACATCTGCGACATGTCTTTTACGTTTATTCATAAGTCCTCCACTACTATACTGATGGCTTTAGTATATATTTTGTGAACATAAAGTTCAATGTTTTTAAACCTTGAGTATAAATATATTGAAATAAATGGACTAATGGTTTAATATAATTCGAGTAATGAAATAAAAAGAGAAAAATAGAATAGGGGAAGACGAAAGATGAGTCATATTGAAAATAGAAAATCTACGTACTTAATGCTAGCCGTACTGTTTGTCGGGGCATTTGTGTCGTTTTTAAATAACTCGCTTTTAAACGTAGCGTTGCCTTCCATTATGGTGGATTTAGATGTCGATTATTCCACGGTACAATGGTTAGCAACGGGTTACATGCTAGTGAGTGGAGTATTAATACCAGCATCCGCATTTTTAATAAGAAGGTTTTCAAATAGAACGTTGTTTATTACATCAATGGCGATATTCACATTAGGTACTGCTATGGCAGCATTAGCACCAAATTTTGGCCTGCTATTAACTGGTCGTATGGTTCAAGCTGCAGGTTCGTCCGTAATGGGGCCATTATTGATGAATGTTATGCTAGTTGCCTTCCCACGTGAAAAACGTGGAGCTGCAATGGGGATTTTTGGATTAGTTATGATTACAGCACCAGCGATTGGTCCTACATTATCAGGGTTTATAGTAGAGTACTATGACTGGCGTGTTCTTTTTATCATGATTCTGCCGTTAGCAGTCATTAGTTTAGGCTTAGCTGTATGGAAGTTAGGAAATGTAATGCAGACGGATAAAACTGCAACCATTGACTTTGCATCTGTCATTCTTTCTACATTTGGTTTTGGTGGTTTATTATATGGTGTCAGCACAGCAAGCTCAGCAGGTTGGGATGACGCAATTGTATTAACAACCTTAATAGTCGGAGCTGTATCTTTAGTAATTTTTGTTGTACGTCAGCTGAAGCTAGACGAACCACTATTAGATTTGCGTGTATATAAATATCCGATGTTTACTTTAGCGTCTATAATTGCTGTTGTTAACTCGGTAGCAATGTTCTCAGGTATGATTTTAACACCGGCGTATGTACAAAATGTACGTGGTATTTCACCTCTTGACTCAGGTTTAATGATGCTACCTGGAGCAATTATTATGGGAATCATGTCTCCGATTACAGGGAAATTATTTGATAGGTTTGGACCACGTCTTTTAGCGATAATCGGATTAGTTATTACAGCAATTTCGACGTATGAATTGTCCACGTTACAAATAGATTCTTCATACTTATATATTATTTCTATTTATACAACTCGCATGCTTGGGATGTCTATGGTTATGATGCCTATCATGACCAATGGTTTGAATCAGTTACCAACACGCTTAAACCCGCATGGTACAGCTGTTAATAACACTGCTCAACAGGTTGCTGGTTCTATAGGTACTGCAGTTCTAGTATCGATCATGAATTATGTGACTACAAAAGAAGGAGAAAGTCTAATGTCTAAAGTAGACCCTGCTACTCTTACTGAGCAATCTATGGGATTATTAGGTCAACAAGCCCTACTAGCAGGTATTCAATATTCTTTCCTAGTAGCATTGGTTATGAACATAATCGCATTAGTATTAGCCTTCTTCTTAAAACGAGTAGATGTAAGCCCTGCTGCACTTCGTAAGCTAGAAGAAGAAAATCAAGTAGAAACAACAAAATAAAGTGTATAATTTTGGCCTCCTTCTTATTTAGAAGGAGGCTTTTTATATGTAAGTGCAAAGTTCTATTTAGGTTATGGAAGTACGCTTAGCCCATAAAAAACAGGATTTAACTAGAGAAAAATAGGGTAGATGAGAAATACAACAAAAAAGGAGGACATACTATGAATCACTTAAAAGCACTTCTTATTAAATTTGTCATGATTGCAGTAGTCCTTATTGTGGTTTTGACGCTCATTTTTGATGTCCCATTTATGGATTCTATTTGGACTAGCTTAATATTAACTGTATTAGCTTACATTTTAGGAGACTTTCTATTATTCCGTCTTGCGGCAAATCGCTCCAGTCAGAATGTCCGTAATATGATAGCGACAGGCGGAGATATTATCATTGCCTTTCTAACTATTTGGTATATGCAAGTTGCTCTAGTAGATGCCAACGGATCTATTGCACTTGGTTCATTTATTGCTGCGCTTATTATCGGTGCAGGAGAATGGTTCTTCCATCAATACTTGGATGGAAATGTAGTTTCTAAAAACACTCGAACAACCGCTGATTTAGAAGCAGATTATAAAAAATAACCTTAAAAAATCCCTTTCAGAAATTTGAAAGGGATTTTTTTACATTAAGATAAGAAATGTCCTCTCGTGAAACAGGATTGTAGTAAAAAACTTCTGGATTGTAGTAAAATACGGCATGATCGTCGTAAAAACCGTTGGGATTGTCGTAAAAAGTGAAGACATTGTAGTAAAGAAGAGCAATCCTTCGGTAAATAGCTCTCAACAGTTGGTTTATTCCTCTGCAAATTATTTGCGCTCCTTAAAAAAACTTACTAGCCAAAACCTACAACAAAATAGAAATCCACTTTATCAGGATTTAAAAATAAGGGCTATCCCCCCAGAATGCGAGAATAGCTTTAATTTGTATAACCTTCATAAATCTTCTGTAATTTCTCTTCGAATTGACTCATATGGACAATACGCGCTTCCCGTAAATATTCTTTCCCATCTATAAATAGAAGCAGCGCAGGGACTGAAAAAACAATGAACCGTTCAGCAATCTCTTCCACTTTTGCAGAATTTATATGTGCAAGCTGTATTTCTGGAAAATTTTCCATTAGTTTCTTGACCTGTGGTAAAAGGGCATGACAAACACTGCAGTCTGTATGCGAAATATAAATAAAGGATAATGGATTGCTGGAAATGAAACTGTCCACAGCTTCAATTGTGTGCAACTCCTCGAAAGTTCTCATTTTGCTCCACCTTTCTGTGCATAGTTTAGCCACCCGCTAGACAAAAGTAAAGAAATCTACAGGAAAACTCATACTCCAAAAATCAACCATATTCTTCGAAAGAGCTGTTAAAAGACCCATTTTCATCAAATCCTACAGCGCAATAACCACTATTTCAAGCTAACTGTTTTTTATTTAGCTTACCTAAAGCGGTATATGGTAATTGATCGACGAATACTATTTCTTTTGGCAGTTGAAGGCGAGAGACCCTTAGGCTAAGCCACTCTATTAAGATGTCCTTTGTTACATACTCAGTACTGCTCTTTAATTCTACATATGCTACTAATCTTTGGCCGTACTGCTCGTCAGGTATACCAACAATAGCTACTTCCTCTACTGAAGGATGAAGTATTAATACTTGTTCCACTTCGATTGGATAAATATTGACTCCAGCAGAGATAACTAAATCGTCTGTTCTCCCACACAAGAAATAATAACCATTCCGATCTCTATAGCCCAAATCTCCGGTTTCTATCCATGACGCACCTGTGTTTTTCATAGACCATTTATTTTTTATACAAAGCTGACCAACCTGTCCTTCCTTTAACGGCTTCCCGTTGTGGATGGTCTGTAGTCGCACTCCTTTAACCAATCGGCCGATAGTGTAAGAGGAGTACTGTAAATCCTGAGGAGTAGCAATTATATTAAGCCCTGCCTCCGACGTTCCATAAAGGTTGTACAATACTTGCCCTAATTTGTTGCTAACCTCAGCTATCAGCTTAGCATTTAGCTTGGCTCCACCTGAAGCAATACATTGTAGAGAGCTTAAGTCATTGGAAGAAACCTGAAGTAATTTATGAATCATAAGCGGAACGACTGTGATTACTTCAACCTTATGCTCACTAATAATTTTACTTGCCTTTTCTGCTCGAAAGTTCTCGGAAATTATCGTTTTTTTCCCTAATGCAATAAACGTAAGCAATATAGCTATACCATAACCATGGTATAGTGGCGTCGCTATATAAGCTGTTTGGTATTGCATTAACTTCAAGCGTTTTAAAAGGGTTAAAAACGGATTTAAGTAATTAAGAATAGAAGGTTTATGGATTGCTTCTTTAGGTGTCCCAGTTGTGCCTCCAGTTAGTAAGACGAGATTACTTTTAGAGGACTTTTTGAGTGGTACTTCCCTCATATTTATATTTTCATTAATATTGCTAGCAAAGTTACTAATAATAGCTTGGTGGGATAGATGATGCTCGTCTATGAGTGAAAAGGCTTCTTCATCATGTATGTAAAAGTCAAAATTATAGGCATCAACCAATTGTTTAAACTGATTCTTACTTATATCAGGATTAAGTAAATAAATGTTTGCTCCAAGGCGAGAAACAGCAAAAATAGATTGCACGAAATAGTGATGATTCTTACATAGAAAGGCAACTCGTAGCTCAGTGCTAATATGGTAATTGTTTTTTAAATAAATCGAAGCAGCTTCGCATTGCTTAGCTAGTTGGTTATAAGTAAAGCTTTCCTTGTCACACACTAACGCAATTTTATTTCCATATTTTTTTTCCGCCAGGCGCACTAAAACCATTAAGTTAATACCTTCTTTATAAATAGTAGATATTAAACTAAATAATCCAAGAGGTGAGAGGAGGCCCATCTTCCATAATACTTTTAATAAGGAACCAATCATTTGTTCAACCCTCTTTTCAGTAAAAATCTAGGTAATATTTTTTCCCAAATTCTTCGACCAATCAACGAACCAATCTGACCAATGAATAGCCACCATGGCTTATAGATTTTGTTTTTGGTATACATGGATTTCGCAATAATATTCGCTACATGAACTGGACTCATGGCAGGAGTATTTCGGTAAGCGGCAGTAGGCTCGATCATTGGAGTTTTCACTAATGGAAGATAAATGGAGGTAGTCGAGATACCTTTCCCGTTTAACTCTGGAGCAGCTGAGCGAAACCATGTATCAAAGGCAGATTTAGATGCCTGATAGGCTGCCCAAAAAGGTATAGGAAGAAGTAATGCATTAATGGTAGATACATTTATGATTTGTCCCTTATTTTTTTCTAATAAAGGAACTGTAGACAAGAGTAATTTAACCGGAGCAAAGTAATTAATAGCCATTGTTCGAGTAAAATCATGATAACGTTCTAAGGATTTTTCAATGGATCGGTTGATTGATAATCCAGCATTGCTCACAATAATATCTATTCCATCAGGTTGTCGATGTAAAAAGTGTAACAGGTTGTCCATTTCTGCTATTTCTCTCAAATCGGCAGAAAAGACACTAACTTTGGCATTGGATTGTTCAATTTCTGCTTTTATTAATAATAGTTGTTCCTCGCGTCTAGCTACTAAAATGAGGTGGACGTTTATATCTTTTAAAACAAACGCTAGCTCTTTTCCAATCCCCGAGCTGGCTCCAGTGATAAGAATTGTTTTACCTTCAAGCTTCCTATGAAGTTTTTTTTCATTCAAAAGAGTTGAACAAAACAACAATTTTTCTATGTGGTTGTATCTATGCATTAAAACAATCCTTTTTTATTAGAAAATTTAGATAGTTATATTTTAACACTTGGATTATAAATAAAGTATAAATAAAATTTAAAGTTAAGAAATGTTGACTTCTAAGTTTTATATATGATATTATTATCTCGAATTAAAGATATATGAAGTTGAGGTAACTTTGATATATATCTCGAATTCGAAATATAAGGGTTAGAATATTTGGCGTTCTAAAACTAGGAGGCTAATAAGTATGAGTTTATGGAATAAACTTTTTGGACAAAATAACAAAGAAAAAGAAATAGGAGGAAAAGAAATGTTAAAAATAGGTATTATTTTAGGGTCAACTCGTGAAGGACGCTTAAGTCCACAAGTAGGTAACTGGGTGAAAGAATTAGCAGACAAACGTGGAGATGCTCAATATGAGATTATTGATATTGCTGACTTCAAACTTCCATTATTAGGGGAAGCTGGCGGAGACGCTTCAGGTGCTGCTGCTTGGTCTTCAAGAGTAGCTGATTGTGACGGATTCGTATTCATCGTTCAAGAATATAATCACTCTATTACTGGTGCATTGAAAAATGCTTTAGATTATCTTCGTGTAGAATGGAACAACAAAGCTGCAGGTATCGTATCTTACGGTTCAGTAGGTGGAGCTCGTGCAGCTGAACACTTACGCGGAATCTTAGGGGAATTACTAGTTGCAGATGTTCGCGTACACCCAGCTTTATCATTATTTACTGATTTTGAAAATGGTACTGATTTCAAACCAGCTGCAGTTCAAGCAGATTCTGTAAATCAAATGTTAGACCAAGTTATTCCTTGGGCAACAGCTCTAAAAACAATTCGATAATAAGAAAAGCGCAAGCACCTATTACTGCCCCGACAAGCAAATGGGGAAAAGCGAGGAGGCAGTTCCTCAGCCACCGGAGCTTTTAACCATTTGACCTCGAGGGGCAAGGCGCTTGCGCTAGACAAATAAGAAAAGCGCAAGCACCTATTACTGCCCCGACAAGCAAATGGGGAAAAGCGAGGAGGCAGTTCCTCAGCCACCGGAGCTTTTAACCATTTG
>NZ_JBNNVC010000007.1:80965-135901 GCF_050280345.1 Psychrobacillus sp. NPDC093200
GACCTCGAGGGGCAAGGCGCTTGCGCTAGACAAATAAGAAAAGCGCAAGCACCTATTACTGCCCCGACAAGCAAATGGAGAAAAATCGAGGAGGCAGCTTTTCAGTAAAAAATCCACACTTCTAGAAAATAGAAGTGTGGATTTTTTCATGTTTAAAATAGCCATAAGAATGACTTTTATTTGAGTATAGGTAATTCTTCAGGTGGATGAGAAGTGGCAGTCGAGCACAAATAACTGCGAACAAAAGAAGAATGTGTCATAGTAGAGAAAACTAGTATTATTTTTGCAAAAGGAGTTCCAAATGTCTTATTTAGAAATTGGGAGAATAACGATTCCTGCGATATGGATAATTGTAATAGGAGCAGTCTTTATAAGTTCTTTTCTCTATCGAGTTGCTTTAAAAGAAAAAGTAGGAGAATGGGTTAGTAATGCATTTTTTACTTATATTCTTGTGTGGAAGCTATCCTATATTTTATTTAACTTTTCGTTAGTTAGCCAAATGCCGCTTTCAATCGTTTATTTTAATGGAGGAACTAAAGGACATTTTCTTGGCATCCTTGCAGTAATTACCTATGTGGTAGTTGTTGGTAAAAAGAAACCCCGGCTATATATGGAGGTACCGTATTTTCTGTTGTTATTTTTTGCTACTTATGAATTCATGAACAATATAGCAAACGAAAATATTATAATAGCTATACTATTTCTAGTAATTATCATAATCCAAATTGTTTTACATAGAAAAAAAGCAGAGTGGATGAGGGAAGCATTTACACTGTTAATTGTTGTTCAGCTTTTGCTAGTCACTATAAATGATTCTCTCTTTTCCATCACAGCCTTCACTTTTATAGGCTTTTATTTACTTTCAATATGGATTAAATTTTTCAGAGAATAAGGCAGTTCCATTTAATGTGGGCTGCCTTTTTATTTATTTGTTCCTTTGTATATCACCGGACAGACTTCTTTGCAATTTAAGGTCATTATCTTCAAGATATCTTATGGTAACCTTTGTATATAATACACGACTAATTCAAAAAGGGGGGACAATTATATGAATGTAGCACTTTTAGTGATGACAGCTGTCCTAAATCTGTTTTATTGGTCAGGAGAAGGGGAGAAGATAGCATCTATAAAGAAAAACGAACAATTGGAGCAGTCTGCGATTAGACAAAAACCACCGAAGCTAGCCGTCACTATAGGAGAAATCCCCATTAACGTCTTTCTGTCTGGCTATGGATGGAGTTCCAGGTTGTTATTCAAGATGGAAGTACTGGACAAATGAAAACAATATAAGACCAAGACAAAGTCAATGAGTTCCTCCATTTAGTGAATGAGCTTGAATTTATACCGCATGAAGATCAGGAAGGAAGCGTTGGCTGGAGATACGCTGTTTACTTGTATGATGGAAAGACAGTTTTTAATACAGACTTATCTAATATCCAAAACCAAGTTTATCATTCCAAACCTAATATTATTCCATTGGTTGATACTTTTTATAAGGAGTTAAATATAGAAGAAAGCCCCATCACAGAATGATGAGGCTGGTTTGAACTAGTAAGAAATAAAATATTGTTATCTTTTCGTACCTCGGAAGCCTGCTGCTTCAGCTTCTTCCTTGCTACAAAACATCTCTTCAGCAATTGTCATTTCGTAATATTGTTGTCCAGGTGTATGATAGATTTTTTCACCTTTAGAATTGATATTACCTTTAATCGTACAATCAGCATCGTTGTTTTTTGTTGAATCTGTTTCAGTAAGTTTTTCTAACTCCTCAATCGCCTCTTTATCGTAGCCTCTATCTGTTACATAATTCTCGACAGACCATATGCCAACCGCTTGTTGTTGAGCGGACTTTTGAATAGATTCGAACCAGTCAACATGCATTGTATTCGGGGCGTATATATATGCCACCCGAGCAAGTCCTTCTTTTAATAATTCTTCTTGGACACTCTTACCATCAGCAGTGTAAATGTAGGCGAGGAGACGATTATACTTGTCTCTATAAGAGACGTCAAACTCTAAGAAGACCGTATCTTGTCCCTCTAGTAGCTGTTTCGTAAAATCCTTTGCCTCCTGTCCAAAAGGCTGTACTCCAAGCTTTGGATGATTAGTTTCAGGAGTGTCTACCAATAAAAAACGAACATTTTCATTTGCACCGTTGTATTTTATTTTAATCGTATCTCCATCAATCACGCTGACTAACGGAAATTCTTCAAATTTAGATATATCGTGAATGGTACCTGGTGACGTGACCTTTGTTGGTTCTTTTTCAGTTTGTTGAGTTTCCTCAGTTGGTCCTGTAAATGGAGTTTCTTCCACTAGTTCATCTATACTGCTGCATGCCCCTAACAAAATGGTTAAGGACAACAAATACATAATCCATTTTTTCATATCAATTACCTCTCTCTTTCAATCGGTCACTATCTTAACATACAAATAAAAGGAAGAGGAAGAGAAAATGCAGAATACAGTACGTTAGACGTAGCTTTTTTCCATTAAAAATATATTTTATTTCCATTGAACGTTTTCTTTAAAAAGAGAGTCTAACAGATACGAAAGAGGGGGAGCGAAAATGGAGCACCTAGTTAGGAGAGCAATCGCTGGAGATGACGATGCTTTCTTACAGCTAATGCAAATACATCGTGATGTTTTATATAAAACAGCCTTCATCTATTTGAAAAATGAGCATGAAGTACTGGAGGCTCTTCAAGAGGTGACTTATCGAGCTTATACAAAGCGTCATCAAGTGAAGGAGTCATCTTTTTTTCAAACATGGCTTGTAAGAATACTGTTGAATTATTGCATGGATACATTGAAGAAACAAGGGAAGCTAGCATCCTTAAATGAATATGTAGAAAAAGAAGAAAATACTTCTAACCCAGATCTCAATTTAGCACTTCAAGCCCTGCCAACTGCACAGCGAGAGCTTATTCATTTAAAATACTTTAATGATTTAAAGGTTAGTGAAATAGCTAGAAGGCTAAAAATTCCAGAGGGGACAGTAAAATCAAGGTTACACCATACATTAAAGAAAATTCGTGTGTTCATGGGTGAGCGAGGGGGGGATATTTGATGAGCGGTATAAAAAAGGTACAGCAATTAATGGATCAGCAGATGGAGGTAATCCAGGTTAGTCAATCTACTGGAAGTGCCATATTAAATGGTATCAAGCTAGCCCAGAGAAAAAAACAACGCAAAACAAAAATAGTTTTTAGCTTATCAGCAGTAGCCGTGCTGTTCCTTGGCTTTACCTTTATGACCCGAATCTCTCCAGCCTTTGCTCAGGTTTTTGAGAGCATACCTGGCTTAGGTGCTATTGTAGCAATTATTGAATACGACAGAGGGGTAGAAGACAGTGTTCAAAATAACTATTTTGAGGAAATCGGTGTATCCAACACAGAAAACGAGGTTACCTTTACATTAGACGGTGTCATTGCAGATGAAACTGGAATGTTACTTTCCTATACCCTCGAGTCTCCTCAATCCGTTAATGATTATCGCTTAGGTAAGACTGTACTGCTACAGAATGAGGAAGAGTTGGGTCTTGTATATGTAACTTCAGATTTTGCGCAAGATGAACAAACCAATGAAATAAAGAACACGATTAGAATTTCTGATCCGAGTAGTGTAATCGATTATTCTAATCCATCCTTTGAATTAGAAGTGTCCGTTATAGGGCAGGAGGAACTAAAATTTGTAATACCTTTTACATTAAATAATAAAATAGCAAAACCAAAGAAATATAATATTAATCAAGAGGTGATAGTAGCTGGGCAAAAGTTTACGGTTGAACAAGTGAAAATTTCACCCTTGCATGCTGCTATTGAGATAGAAACAGATAACCAAAATGATATGGTAATTTTTGATTTCCTTTCCATTGAATTGCAAGATGGAGATGGGGATATGTGGGGAAATGGATCTTCTTCCATTAGTGGTTTTGGGAGTGCAGATAATACGAAAAGAACGTTTTTTTTGGAAAGCAGTTATTTTCAGGAACCAAAAGAGTTATTTTTAGTCATTGGTGATTTAGTCGCTTTACCAAAGGATGAGCGAGAGGTCGTCATAGATTTTGATAAAAAAGAGGTTGTTTCTATGTCCGAGCAGTATCCGTTACAGCTTGAAAATATAAGCGAAGAAGGATTCGCAGTAAGACTAGATGAACATATACATTATAAGCACACTCTTTTTAATAATGGATTAGATACAAATGGAAAGAATATCGTGCTAAGCGTATCTAATAGATTCTCTGATACGGAGAATTTTCAAGTATTTACCTTAGAAAAAGGAATGTATGAAAATCCAGTGACCTTTGAATTGCAGGGATATCCTAATTATTTGGAGAATGATATAAGCATCAAGATAAAATAGGATGATAAGTAATGGAAGATATAAAAATAAAAAAACTTTTATGGATGTTTCCGATCGTGTTTCTTCTTCATGATGTAGAGGAAATTTTGACAGTAGAGAAATTTATTCTGCCACTTCCCTTTCAAGTAACAGAAGAAGAATTTGCGCTTGCCTTTAGCTTGCTATGGGTGATTGTTACTGTGGGATGTTTAGTCACTGCAGCAAATAAAAGATTTTTAGGGATGGCTCCTAGTTCATTTTTAATGCTGATGGTTGGAGGAATTTTTTTAGCGAATGGAATTGTTCATGTCCTTCAAGGTATTTTTTTTCAGAGGTATGTGCCCGGCCTAATTACTGCGGTTATACTTTTAATACCGTTTTGCGTATATAGTATTCGTGTTTTGCTACTAACTAAAATGATTAAGGGAAAACAAATACCTCTATATATAATGCTCGGATTTATATTACAAACCCCTTTTGCGTTTACAGCCTTATTGATAGCAAAGTATTTGCTAAGTTAAAAACTAATACCATTTAGTTACTTTTTATGGGATAATTAGGTAAAAATGTTCGGGGTGTTATATGGCACTTTTACTAGGAGTATTATCTATGCTGTGTGGTTCTCTTTTGATGTCTGTAAAGGTTGAAACGCTTGATAATTCATTCTTAATGATTTACGGGGTGGGGCTATTTTTTTTAGGTGCAATGGTACTTAGCTCGAGGAAAACAAGGAGAGTAAAGAAGCCTGTTAACACCAAAATAATTCGTATATTCATGCTAATTTCGGGACCAGTCATTGTGCTGGGCGGAGTTTTATTAGGGGAATATCTTTTAATATACTTAGGTTCTTTACTATTTTTATTTGGAGCTATCTTTTTTATCCTGAAAATCGAGCTTTTGGAATGGAATGTTAAGCCACTAGTAATATGCAAATATATGATTATTTTTGGAATGATTATTGTGGTGAGTACAATTATAGGATTGCAAAATGAAAGCTTAAGGTCCTTTGGGTTCATTCAGTTAATATTAGGCGTGATTTTTGCCTTGATTGAAAGCGTGAAGGAAATAAAACCGCCTGCTAAGCAAATGCCATCTAAAGCAAAATAATATATTTTTTCTCCGAATGAGGGTACGCTAAATGTGTAAGGAAAAATGTGTACATAAGGAGAGATTCGCATGCAAGCAATTAAAGGGAAAACGGCATTGATTACTGGTGCAGGTCGAGGCATCGGTCGTGCAACAGCCTTAGCATTCGCTAAAGAGGGGATCAACCTTGGACTTTTGGGAAGATCAATAGAAAATTTAGAGGCAGTTGCAAGTGAATTGCAATCGTACGGTGTGAAGGTTTCTTTAGCTACTGCAGACGTTTCCAATATGGAATCTGTGAATGCTGCAGTTGAGAAAATTCGTGGCGAGCTAGGTCCAATTGAAATTTTAGTAAACAATGCTGGGATTTCAAAGTTTGGCAAGTTTCTTGAAGTAGACCCAGAAGATTGGGCTAAAATCATTCAAGTGAATGTCATGGGTGTTTACTATGTAACAAGAGCAGTATTACCAGATATGATTGAAAAAAATGCAGGAGATATTATCAATATTTCTTCTACTGCTGGCCAAAAAGGTGCTCCAGTCACAAGTGCTTATAGCGCCTCAAAAGCAGCAGTTATCGCACTAAGTGAATCATTAATGCTAGAAGTAAGAAAGCAAAATATCCGTGTAGTAACATTGACACCAAGTACTGTCGCAACAGATATGGCAGTTGAATTAAATCTTACAGATGGCAATCCAGAAAAAGTTATGCAACCAGAAGACATTGCTGACTTCATGGTAGCCCAGCTGAAGATGAATCCAAGAATTCTACTGAAATCAGCTGGATTATGGTCAACTAATCCATAAATCTTAAATGAAGATCGTGATGAAAATCACGATCTTTTTTGTTTACGACAATATTGATATGGATTACTACAATCCCCCAATAGATTACGACAATACAGGCTTGAATTACTACAATCGCCCAATAGATTACTACAATCATTGCTTGGATTACGACAATCACTCCTCGAATTACTACAATCCCCTCAAAGTGGCTTTCATTAAAACTATTTCTCTAGTAATGTTTTAAAAAAACTTTATGAATATGGAATATTCTGATTCTATCTAGCATATAAATAAGTAGGTTTGTGTTTTTCTATAAAAGGGAGGAGACTTAAGAGCTAAATTATGTTCAAGCAACCTATTCCATAGGGGAAATTAATAGACAAGCATAGGGAAGATAGATAAAAAATATGAGATTACAAAATGGGGGACAATCTTGGTTAAATTAAATAAGCTTGGGATCATCTTGACTTCATCTGCATTGACCGTTGGATTATTTTCTACTACTGCTAGCGCGGCAACTACGGGATTGGGGCAGCCGGATAAACCGTTAGTTCAGGTAGCATCTTCAGAGGTTGTTTATACGAAGGAAGATTTGATTAAAAAGTTTCGCTCGTATTTTCCAAAGCAATTTGATTCATTAAAAAGTAGTGACTTTCAAATGAGTAGTGGCAGCTATTACTTCCCAGAGGATGAGACAACTCGATACAATCTTAGCTTTACTCAAACGGTTGAAGGAAAAAGAGTATATGGCAACGTGGGATTTGTTGGTGAAAATTTAGACATCGAACATTACTCGTACTCACCACCAATTGGATCGGATGCCTTATTTCCAGCGAAGGTTTCCAAGGATGAAGCAAGAAAATTAGCAGAAGACTTCGTTAAGAGTTTGTTGAAGGAAGACTCATACAAGTTAGAAAGTGATAACAATTATTATTATCCAACTCGCATTTTAACAGAGCCTATTAATTATTCCTTCTCCTTCTCAAAAACCAAAAATGATATTTCAATATCGGATAACCGCGTGGAAGTGACGATTCTTGGAAATGGTCAAATCACTAATTTTTACAAATATCCATCCAAACAAGAAAAAAACACTTTTGACGAAGTGAAAAACATTAAGTCTGAAAAGGATATATTAAGTAAATTAAAAGAAAATGTTAAAGTAGAGCTTCAATATCAGGTGAATGTGGATTACCAGTCAGGAGAGCGCACGGTTAAGCTGATTTATCAACCAACGGGTAATTTTATTGGGGTCCATGCTTCAACTGGCAAATGGTTAACTGCAAATGGATTGACAGATAAATTTCCTTCAAAGACAAAGGTTACAAAGATTGTAGAGAAACCTCTACCTGCAAAACAAAAGGGAATAACGGTAGAGGAAGCTAAAAAAGTTGCAGAAAAGCTCCTACAAAATAAATCAGACAAATTGAAGCTAAGCATCCAATCAATTGATGAAATTGAAAATTATAATGGTCAGACTGTTTACAGCATTCAGTACATGTATAACCACAAAAATGGTGGAAGTGGTGCTAGTATTGAGATTAATAAAGCTACTGGAGAAATTGTTCAATATCATAATATGATGGGATATTTACTTCAAGAGCTAGGAGAAAAGCAAGCCGTATCAAAGCCAATTTCTCAAAAGGAAGCCTTAGCGAAAGCAACAGCTTTTATCAAAGAATGGATTCCATCTTACTTGCATAACTTTAGCATGCCAGTTGACGAGCCATATTATGATGAAGGAATGGGAACATATAACTTCTCCTTCCCTCGAGTAGTGAATGGAATACTAGTAAACGGAGATATGATTAACGTAGGTGTTTCTGCAGATGGCTCACTAAGCAGCCTATATGTAAATGAACAAAAAATAGATGAGTGGCCTTCTGTAAAGGATGTACTTCCTGAGAAAGAGGCAATGGCAATCTTAAGTAGTTCTTTAAAGGTAAAGTTAAATTATACAAAGCAAATGCAAAAGAAGGATAATAAGCATTATGATTTACTGTATGTGCCTGTCTACAACGATAGCCTTTACAGTACACTAGATGCTAAGACCGGTAAATGGAGCAGCCTATATGGAGAGCAAAGCTCAGTGGTTGTTTCACACCCGACTGCTGAGGAAGAACTCAATTACTTAATTAGCACGAAGATTTTAGATGTGAAGGATGCCAAAACCTTTAATGGAGATGCTGCTATTTCAAAAGGTGAAGCACTTAAAATTCTGATGAATTCTCTCACCTACTTCTATGAGGGAAGATATTATTATGAAAATGAAGCAATGGAGCAAACGTTTGATAATATCGATCCAAAGCATCCATTATATCAAGTAATTGAAAGAGCGGTTGGTTCTGAAATTCTGAACGTAGAAGGCAAAAAATTTGATGTAGACTCACCAGTAACAAGAGAAGAACTTTCTACATGGTATATTAGAGTACTCGGCTTAGAGCATGCTGCAAAGCACTATGATATATACAAGGTAGACTTCGCGGATACAAAAAATATAAATCCTGATTACATTGGATATGTCGCTCTAGCAAATAAATACGGGCTATTTGAGACATCTAAAAATCAATTTAATCCTAAGCAAGAAGTGACCTATGCGGAAATGTCGGTGTCTACTATTCGTCTAGCTCATGAGATCGCCAAAAAGGGAAGATATATTAATTATTAAATAATGCGAGCCCTCGTGTAAGCGAGGGTTTTTATTGTGGTCAGAGGTTTAAAATATTTACAATTGGGGTTGTTATAAAATGAATAAATGGATTACTTTTGATTTGGATGGAACCATTATGCAAAACCCTTTTGTTAGTCATGTGTTTCCAGAGATACAGCGTATCATCCATGAGAAAAAGAGAGATTCTGTAGATTGTGTAGAAGCATTTGTCCTAAAGCATCAAACTCTATTGAGCCAGGGGAAATTTGTTGAGGCATATGATTGGGAACAAATTGTGAATTCATATACTAATAGCATAAACCTGAACCTCCCGATTAATGTGGAAGAGATAGTGAAAAAATATTGTATGCCAACCTCAATCTATCTCTTAGAAGAAGGAATTATAGAAGTTCTGCAGGAGTTAAAGCGAAGGGGATATTCACTGGCAGTTATAACAAATGGTTATTTAAAGTATCAGCTGCCTGTATTGGATGCTTTAGGGCTTACTGCATGTTTTGATAAAATAATTACCCCTGATACAGCTGGCTATGCTAAGCCAGATACAAGGGTGTTTAAGGAGCTTCAAGCTGTTGTAGCACATATAGGAGATCGAATTGATCACGATATTATTCCAGCAAACAAGACGGGAGTAAGGGCTGTATGGATCAATAGGAGCCTACCAAACCACTTCAAGCAAGTAAAGTCCAATGCAAGAGCGGGATCTGAAGGAATGGAGGATATTCTCCTAGCTAAGCTCGCAAAGGAATCAAATAATAATGTAATATCTCTCCCAAGCGAAGCTATCCCAACACACGTAATTTTTAGTATTACTGAGCTTTTGGATATTTTGACATAAGCCTCACTGTATTTGAGAAAAATTAATTAATTGCACTTATTAACAAAGATTGGTAATTTATATATTAGAAAATTAGAGTGGGGAGTAAGGGATATGGAGCAATTCATTCAACCGATTCAATACAACATCCTAAAGGAACAAGCAAAAAAGTTAGTGAATGGGCTTGGAGTTACTAAGGATAAAGCAGTTATCAAAGCTTTAAAGGAACTTGTCCAAGAAAAAAACAGTGAGGCCTTTACGGATTTAAACAAAGAACAGAAGCTATTAATCGATAAAATTTTAGACCTAGAGAACAAGGAACAGTTAGAAGCCTTTTTAAAAGAACTAAGAACTTTAGTAATTCCTTTTCCAGAGGTTTCGGAGCATACGATAAAAAAATTCTTTCCAAAGGATAAAAAACTAAAGGCCCCTAAACAAAGCGTAGAAGAAAGAATTGGTTCAGTCTATTTCTGTATCACCGATAATGGTACTAATCGAAAGTATATAATATACGAAAAAGATGGCCAATTACATGGAAGACGTGGAACATATGGTAACCAAGTGAAGAAAGGAATTTGTGCCATCTGTAATCACCTCGAAGACGTCACTATGTTTATGGTGAGTTCGAAAAAAGGAAATGAAGGAACATTTACGAAACAAGGAAATACCATTTGCGTGGATAGCATACGATGTAACGAAAATATCACAGACGCCTCTAAGCTAACAGAATTTTTAAGTGGTTTGAAATAATTTGAAATGCTCTTTGATGGAAGAAACTTTGTCAAAGAGCATTTTTTAGATGAAGGAGTAAGAGAAAAGATAATTCTTTTTAGGAGTTGGCATGAATTTCATTGCCTGCTCCTTTTTTCTGTTCTTTAATGTGGGACTAGACAATATACATGGTGTATAGGAATTATTGAGTGTGATAAAAGAGGTGCAAAGGGGATAAAAAGTATGTTTTCTAGGTTTTTTTCTAAGCAGAGGTTACACATCTTCGCCCCTGTAGATGGGGAGGTACTTTCTTTAGATGATGTTCCAGATCCGGTGTTTAGTCAAAGGATGCTAGGAGATGGAGTAGCCATCATGCCAAGTGGAGGAAATATTCTTGCTCCTTGTAGTGGGTCGATTATACATCTTGCTAACACAAAGCATGCGATTGGTCTACGAACAGACGATAATACAGAGCTTCTGATCCATGTTGGATTGGAAACTGTTTCCTTAGGGGGACAAGGCTTTACTGCTTGTGTAAAAGCAGGGGATAAGGTGGAAAAAGGTCAGCTGCTACTAAAGGTGGATTGGGATTTTCTACAGGAGAATGCCGCCAGTCTGGTAACACCTCTTGTCATAACTAATAGTGCAGAAAAGACTGTTCAATTAGAACAAGTACAACATTGCGAACAGGGGAAAACGGTTTTGATGACCAGTTTCTCCAAGTGAAAAAATTGAAAGGAATTTGGAGGTGAGAAGAGCAAGTTAATTGTTTTGGCTTAAGCAATCATTTTAAAGATTCCCTAAATCTATAAGGAGAATAGGAGATGTTAATCAATGAAAAGCTATATTCAAAGGCTCGGTCGTTCATTAATGCTTCCAGTAGCTGTATTGCCGGCTGCGGCTATATTGCTGGGGGTGGGTTATTGGCTGGATCCAACAGGCTGGGGAAGTGGTAATGTAGTTGCAGCTTTCCTTATTAAAGCTGGAGGAGCAATTTTAGATAATTTAGCAGTCCTGTTTGCGGTCGGAGTTGCAATTGGACTTTCCAAGGAAAGAGACGGCGCAGCAGCTCTTAGTGGTTTGGTTGCATTTTTAGTCGTAACGACTATGCTATCTCCAGGTACAGTTTCCTTGCTCCAAGGAATTGATGTAGGCGAGGTAGATGCATCATTTGAAAAAGTAAATAATGCATTTATAGGGATACTTTCAGGAATTATAGCTGCAGCTATGTTCAATCGCTTCAGTCATGTAAAGCTGCCGGACTTCCTTGCTTTCTTCAGTGGTAAGCGAATGGTGCCAATCGTTACTTCGTTTGTGATGCTTGCTGTTTCCGTAGCACTATTCTTTATTTGGCCAATTGTTTACGGAGGATTGGTTTCATTTGGAGAAACTATCAGCGGATTAGGTGCAGCAGGAGCAGGGCTATATGGATTCTTCAATCGCCTTTTAATTCCAACCGGCTTACATCACGCGTTAAACGCTGTTTTTTGGTTTGATACGATTGGAATAAGTGACATTAAAAATTTCTGGTCGAGCTCTGGTGTCAAGGGCGTAACAGGGATGTATCAAGCGGGCTTCTTCCCAATTATGATGTTCGGTTTACCAGCAGCCGCTTTGGCTATGTACCATACTGCTAAAACAAAGCGTAAAAAACAAGCTGCCTCTTTAATGCTAGCAGCTGGATTTGCCTCATTCTTTACAGGCGTAACAGAGCCTCTTGAGTTTGCCTTTATGTTCTTAGCACCAGCATTATATGTGGTTCATGCAGCTTTGACAGGTTTGTCTTTATTTATTGCAGCTTCCTTCCAGTGGACAGCAGGCTTTGGATTTAGTGCTGGATTTATCGATTATTTCTTAAGCTTGAGCATTCCAATCGCAAATCAACCTTATATGCTGATTGTCCAAGGGCTAGTATTTGCGGTCATCTACTACTTCTTATTCCGTTTCTTAATCGTCAAATTCAATTTGAAAACTCCAGGAAGAGAAGATGATGAAGTTGAACAAGTTGAGGAAACATCAACTACTGACAATAAATTTGCAACGATGGCGACTAAAATATTTGCTGGTCTTGGTGGCAAGTCAAATGTAACATCAGTAGAGCATTGTGCTACTCGCTTACGCGTTGAAGTTAGAGATATGGACCAAGTGGATCAAATGAAAATAAAGTCATCAGGAATACATGGTATTAATGTTGTCGGTCCGAAAAGCATTCAAGTAATTGTTGGCACAAGTGTGCAGTTTGTCGCTGATGAAGTAGATAAACTTCGAAAATAAAGGTTGAAATTTGGCGTATCCAGTAAATTAGAAGTTGATTCACCTAGGTGTCTAGATGAGTAAACTCACATAGTAATAAATTGAAGACTGGCCGACTTCCTTTTGGGTCTGCCTCTCTTTTTTTCTATAAACCTAACGGGGGTGAGACGATGAAAAAGCGTTTTAAAATTACAGCTCAGGAAGGTATTCATGCTAGACCGGCTGCGTTATTAGTTTCAAGTGCTGCGTCTTGTAGGTCATCAATGGAATTGAGTTTCAATGGTAAGTCAGTAAGCTTGAAGTCAATACTTTCAGTTATGACCTTATCTATTCCTGTAAATTCAACCATTACTATTTCTGCTGACGGCGACGATGCTGCTGAGGCACTAGAAAAGCTAGCTGAAGTCATACTTTCTCATGGGATTGGTGAACTATGCGAGAGTTAAAAGGGATTCCAGCTTCAACTGGTGTCGCGATTGCAAAGGCGTATAGCTTTGTAGAACCAATTCTTTCATATGATCAAAACCATATCCAGGAGGCAGAAATAGAGGTAAATAGACTTAAAAACAGCATTGCTAGTACAAAGGAACAGCTCCAGTTAATATATGCAGCAACTCGTCAACATTTGGGAGAAGAAAAGGCTGCTATTTTTTCTGCCCAGCAGCTCGTTTTAGAGGATCCTGTTTGGATTGCGGCTATTATTGAACAAATCAATGAAGGGAAAAATGCAGAGGCAGCTTTAACTGAGATTACAGACATGTACAGGGCGATGTTCCTCGCACTAGATAATGATTACATGAAAGACCGAGTTATAGATATTCAGGATGTCTCAAAGAGACTACTTGCCGACTTATTAGGAGTAAAATTGCCTGATTTGAGCTTGATAGATTCTGAAATAATTATAGTAGCAGAGGACTTGACTCCCTCGGTAACTGTTCATTTGAACAAGCAATATGTTAAGGGAACTATCACTAACATTGGGGGGACTACTTCTCATTCAGCAATATTGGCTCGTTCATTAGGAATTCCAGCAATTGTAGGTACAAAAACAGGGACCTTTGATATCGAAGATGGTACATTGCTTATTATAGATGGTGAAGAGGGAAGAATAATAATCGATCCACCAGAAGACGTAAAAATGTTTTATCTTACTAAACAAAAGGTATTAGAAGAAAGAGAAGAATTGTTGAGAAATTATCTTTCCATGTCTAGTGTTACGATGGACGGGCATCAGGTTCATCTTGTTGCAAATATTGGAGCTCCTGAGGATGGAGAAACAGTACTTTCTGAAGGTGGGGAAGGTATTGGTTTATTTCGCACCGAATTTATGTACATGAATCGCAATAGACTACCAGATGAGGAGGAACAATTTGAAGCTTATCAAGCTGTAATTTCCAAGATGGAATACAGACCTACCGTGATTCGAACAATGGACATTGGTGGAGACAAGGCATTGCCTTACTTAGAGCTTCCAAATGAAATGAATCCTTTTTTAGGTTATCGAGCTATCCGGATTAGTCTAGATAGGCAGACAATTTTTCGTACACAGTTGCGAGCTCTCTTAAGGGCAAGCAAATTTGGAAAGTTAAAAATTATGTTTCCTATGATTTCCACACTGGAGGAGTTTAGGACTGCGAAGTCAATTCTATTTGAAGAAAAACAAAAGCTTTTAAATGCAGGAGTTATTGTATCGGAAGAAATAGAAGTTGGGATGATGGTGGAAACGCCTGCAGCTGTAATGATTGTGGATTTATTCGCTCAGGAGGCTGACTTTTTTTCTATCGGAACAAATGACTTGATACAATATATGTTTGCGGCGGATCGTTTGAATGAACAAGTATCCTATTTATATCAACCATATCATCCTGCAATTTTAAGAGCAGTTCAAAAGGTTGTAGAGGCAGCGCATCTTAACGGAAAAACGGTAGGTGTTTGTGGAGAAATGGCTGGTGAGCAAATTGCCATACCTCTTTTACTTGCACTTGGTGTGGATGAGTTGTCGATGGACCCTTTGGCTATTTTGAAAGCTAGGTCACAAATAGCTAAATTGAATCACGAAGAATTAAGGAAGCATATGAAACACATATTAACATTGGCAACTGATAAGGATGTAACAGAATATGTAAAATTGCATCTCCTGTAATCTTACTTCTTTTCTTTTGCCTCTAAATATGTAATGATGAAATATCAGGTGGAAAAACTTGAACAGATTAGATCATTGTTAGGAGGAGATTGGAATGGAAGAAAACACTGGTAAAGTTGAGATTGGCGATATTTTTACTGTTATAGATGAAAATGACCAAGAACAAGATATTGAGGTATTAGGTTTGTTGGAAATTGAAGGAGATACTTATGCAGCTGTTGGCTTTGCGGATGAAGTACAAAAAGAAACAGATGAAGATTTCGATGTATTTTTCTTACGTATTGAAGGCGAAGACGAGCTAGCTAACATTGAAAGCGATGAGGAATTTGAAAAAGTATCTGCGGCATTTATGGCTGCTGAAGCTGAATAATTTTCTTTTCTGCCCCCACTTAAACAGTGGGGGTTTTTTATTTATAAAATTATTGATAATAGTACCTTTCAAATAGCAGTATTAACTATACTCTATCCAAATATTGTTCATTTTCTTATTGGATTAACTTATCATAATCCCCACGGAAAGCGTAAATCAAATTATATAATAGAAATTATGAAAAATAATTCTTAAATGTAATTTCTTGCAATTTGATACAATAAAAATAGAATTGTATATATTTTCAATTGTTTAAGGAGGAGAACCGATGAAACATGCACTTGTAATTGGTGGCACAGGAATGCTAAGAGAAGCAACTCTACGACTTCAAGAAAAAAAATTCAATGTAACCGTGGTCGCAAGAAATCAAACAAAGATGCAAAAACTTTTAGAGCAATCCTCTGGAGCACACACAATTACACCTTTATATGTGGACTATAGCAATGAACAGCAATGGGAAGAAGAGATACAAAAGCTTATAAAGGAAAAAGGAGAAATTGATGTAGTTATTGCATGGGTTCATTCATATGCAAGCAAAGCTTTACCAACTTTAATAAAAGCAATGTCTAAGTGGGAGCACAACTGGAAACTCTATCACATATTAGGGAGTAGTTCGAATGTGGAAGAGACTAGAAACGGCCTTCCAATTTCACAAAATTGCTCGTATTATCAAGTCCAGCTAGGTTTTATGCAAGAAGGCAATACATCCAGATGGCTAACACATTCAGAAATTTCGAAAGGTGTAATAGAAGCGATTACGAGCGATCAAGAAAAACGCTCATTTCAAATAGGTCAGATAGAGCCGAACTGAGAACATAAAGCATAAAAAAACAAAGAAGAAAGAGAAGAAGTGCTATGTCTAATAACTCTAATCAAATACGAGCAGACCTAGTTCCAGATTGTCAAAATTGTTTTGGACTATGCTGTGTTGCTTTACCATTTGAGGCTTCCTCTGATTTCGCCTGCAATAAAGACGGAGGAAGACCTTGTCAGTATTTACAGTCTGAATATCGTTGTGGTATTCACAGTGAGTTAAGAAACAAAGGATATCGTGGCTGTACGGTTTTTGAATGCATTGGAGCAGGACAGAAAGTATCTCAGCAGACCTTTAAAGGAATGGATTGGAGAGATAATCCTAACATAGCTAATCAAATGTTTCTTGCCTTGCCAATTATGCATCAGCTACATGAAATGCTTTTATATTTGTCGGAAATTCTTTCTTATGATAAAACATCTTCCTTACACAAGGATGTCCAAGTATTGATAAATAAAACAGAAGAGTTAACATCCTTGGAAATAGAAAGTCTTTTAACGGTGAATATTCCTTTACATAGGGTGCTTGTAAATGAAATCTTGATAAAAGCAAGTGAATTAATACGCTATGAAGCAATGAGAAATGGCAGCAAAAACAAAAAAAATTCCCAGCTTTCAAAAAGAGGAGCAGATTTAATTGGGGCTAAGCTTAAGCGAGCGAATCTAAGTGGTGTCAGTTTTAGAGGCGCATACCTTATTGCTTCTGACTTACGGGAAGCAAATTTACGAGAAGTCGATTGGATAGGAGCAGATTTAAGGGATGTAGATTTAAGTGGAGCCAATTTAACTGGTTCGTTCTTCCTCACTCAAATGCAAATTAATGCGGCAAACGGAGATATTTCTACTAAGCTACCCGACAGACTAAAAATTCCTACTCATTGGAGAAAATAAAATTGTTTGAAGAGTATAATTTGAGATTGATTGATAGGGTTACCATGATAATGTTATGTCGGTGCAGTATATAGCTTTATTGGGATGTATCAATAAATATACAAACAAGCCTTTTAAAATAATAGCTGCTGTTAGAAAACTAATGATACGATGCATAAATCATTGAAGAAAGGTGATGATAAATAGAAAGAAAGGATGATCCATATGGAAGATTATAAATTTGCGGAACTAGATAGCGAGCAATTAAAAGAGCTAAGTGAATTGGAAGAAAGGCTTGGCGTTACTTTGATCGCTTATAATGCTGCTTTACACGAACCTACTATTATAAGTGATCAATCATCTCCTATAACTTAATAACATGGTAAATGAAGGGAACATTTTCTAACTAGAATTTGTTCTTTTTTTATATAAGTCAAAGGATATAATATTTTTTTTAGTAATAAATAGAACGTATGTTTCATACAATGCTGTAAAAGGAGGAAACGGGCTTGCGTATTTTGATATTAAAAGCTTTAAAATATCATCAATTAGTAGAGATGATTTATATAAATGAAAATGGGGAAATTAGCAAAAGAAGAATAAAGGTAATAGGTTTAAAAGCTGATTCATTTCAAGCATATTGCTACTTAAGAAAAACAAAGAGAACCTTCAAAATGAACAATATTTTGGCATTTGTCCCTCTAAAAGAAAAAGAAAAGTATGTAATATAAGAAATGCTTAAACGATAGTATAAATGGCTTTCAAAAAACAAAAACTAGAAATAGGAGCAATTAAAAAAATTGCTCCTATTTCTAGTTCTTACTTTAAAAAAGTAGAGTGCATATTGAATGCACTCAGTCAATATTTGGATATAAGTGAAGCGTTTACGTTTGTTTGTCTATTTCCGTCATCGTTTGATAGTGTAACGGGCAGGTCAAAAATTTGGTTTCTTAAGGTTAATAATGCATCTCTATTCAAGAAAACAATTGCCAGACCGCTATTTTGCCTTGTACTACGTGTCTCATAGTATTTTGGGATTGGTTTTCCATTAACGAATATTGCAGTCGGTTAATTTTATTTACTTTAACCGATTAAGCTCTGCATTATCCTCTTTAGACTATGCCTGCTTAAATCTGTTTAATGTTGTGTAAGAAAGACTTAAGTAGACCTCTTATTAGGAACTGTTCGTTCCGGGAGTATAAGCAAGCATGTGTAAAGTAGAATAACACAGCCTCATTTTTTTCCTTAACATCAGTAGCCGCAGAAGTGCCAGTAGTTCCTCGACTACCTTTGAAACAGCAGCAAGGATAATTATCACATCCTAACAGCATTTCCATTAAAGGAACTTGTTAATTCATTTTCACCCCCTCTATCACATCCTATTATTTTTTAATGTGTTGATAGAGGTCAAAGGACTACTTGTCTAAATTATTTTAAAGAATAAAGACCTTTTTTAATAAACTCCATACATTGTTTTATATTTTGTGATATTTCCTTATAGAAAGTACTACTTTAAATTATATATTTTAAAGAATTAATCATTTTATGCTATTTGATAAATTCTTTTTGAAACATTTACTTACTATTCCTTTCTCATTAATGACCTTCCTTTCCTCCCATATATATAGAAGTCGTCGTGTGTAATGGTATTGCTTTGACATAAATCAATACATATAATAATATTCTTTTATAATAGATAGAAAATTCGGTAAAAGGAGGGTGTGTAATGGACATCACAAAAGAGTACGCTAGAAAGCTAGATAAAGAGGACACCCTGAAAACATACCGTACAGAATTTTATATTCCTTCTGGAACTGTCTATATGGATGGGAATTCATTGGGGCTGCTTTCCAAAAGGGCTGAATCAGCAGTATTATCTCTACTCGACTCATGGAAGAATTTAGGTATTGATGGTTGGATGAAGGGGCAGCATCCTTGGTATTATTTTGCGGAAAGGCTGGGAGGGATGTGTTCACCGTTAATTGGTGCTATGGAAGAGGAGGTCATCATTACCGGTTCTACCACCTCAAACCTTCATCAATTGATAGCTAGCTTTTATAAGCCCCATGGCAACCGAACGAAAATATTAGTGGATGAATTGAATTTTCCTTCCGATTTATACGCGGTTAGTAGTCAGCTGGCGCTTCATGGATATGACCCAAGCGAGCATATGAAGATAGTAAGAAGCCAAGATGGCATGCTATTGGAGGAAGTGGATATTATCCAAGCAATGACAGAGGACGTGTCATTGATTGTTTTGCCGAGTGTGCTTTACCGCAGTGGACAAATATTGAATATGAAGCTGTTAACAGAAGAGGCTCACAAAAGGGATATTTTAATTGGTTTTGATCTTTGTCACTCCATAGGAGCTATTCCACATGCCATGGATGAATGGGGAGTTGATTTTGCCTTTTGGTGTACATATAAACATTTAAATGGAGGACCAGGGTCAGTCGGAGGATTATATGTTAATCGTAAACACTTTGGAGTTGACCCAGGACTTGCTGGTTGGTTTGGATCAGATAAGGATAAGCAGTTTGACTTAGACATTAAAATGACGCCTGCTACTCAGGTCGGCTCATACCAAATAGGGACACCACATATTTTGAGTGCAGCCCCATTGTATGGTTCTCTTCAAATATTTCAGGAAGCTGGCATAGCACGAATTAGGGATAAATCATGGAAACTAACAGAATATATGCGTTGTTTAATAGATGAACTGCTAAGTGAATATGCATTTCAGAATGTCTCTCCACTGGAGCAGGAAAGAAGAGGAGGACACTTATTTCTATTACATGAGGAAGCGGCAAGAATTTGTAAGGCATTAAAGGAAAAAGGCGTAGTTCCTGACTTCCGTTCTCCTAATGGCATTCGTTTGGCTCCGGTTGCTCTCTATAATACCTTTGAGGAAGTCTGGGAGACCGTTCAATTTTTAAAGGAGATTATGGAAAAAGAGGAGTATTTGAAATTCGAAAATAAACGAGAAGTAATTGCCTAGGAAGGAGTGAGGAATTGTCCGGACAATTTGCTAAACAAGAGGATAATAATTCAAATGAAAAGGGGATTCATACTAACTTTCAGCAGGATATGACCTACGGTGAATATCTTCAGTTAGATACTATTCTGGCTAGCCAAAAAACCTTATCTACTCATCACGATGAAATGCTATTTATTATCATTCATCAAGTAAACGAGTTATGGATGAAGTTAATCCTACATGAGCTAAATAGTGCTATACAGGCTATTCAAGCTAATAATCTACAATCCGCCTTTAAAATGCTAGCGAGAGTAACGAAAATACAATCACAACTTATCCAAGCATGGGATGTACTATCTACTTTGACCCCTGCTGAGTATTTAGAGTTTAGGGATCATTTAGGTAAGTCCTCTGGATTTCAGTCATATCAATATAGGCAGATTGAGTTTGCTCTTGGCTATAAAACAGCACATATATTGAAAATTTATGAAAAGGACAAGAAGCTGCATGAACAGCTAGAGAAGGCATTTCATGCACCGAGCATTTATGATGTCTCGATTGAAGCTTTGTCGAAGGGCGGTTTTTTCATAAATCCTGCTCTTCTGAATAGAGATTATTCTATAACGTATTCTGGAGACAAGTCAGTGGCAGATGCATGGAAGACTGTGTACCAAAATGTCAATCAGTATTGGGATCTTTATCAATTGGCTGAAAAGCTTGTTGATATTGAGGATTGGTTACAGCAATGGCGTTTTCGTCATATGAAAACAGTGGAGAGAATAATAGGCTTTAAGGTTGGAACTGGTGGTTCATCTGGCGTCAATTATTTGCGCAAGGTACTCGATCATCGATTTTTTCCGGAGCTTTGGGAACTAAGAACTGACTTATAGGAGGAAGAAAGATGTCTAAAAGATGGATAGACATTACACAACCGTTAACGAACCAAATTGCAACATGGCCGGGGGATACTCCTTTTCATTTTGAAGTGGCTCACACAAAGGAGCAGACAGGCTCTGTTAATATAGGTCAGATAACAGCTAGTGTGCATACTGGAACTCATGCGGATGCACCTTTTCATTTTAATAGTAGTGCGGCTACGATCGAACAGTTAGATGTTAATCATTACATTGGACCAGCCAAAGTAATAGATGTAACTGGAATACCATGGGTTGGTCAAGAAGAGTTAATGAATTTTGACCTAGATGGAGTTAGGCGGCTAATCTTAAAAACAAAAGAAAAGGTTCAAGTTGAAAAATTTCCAGAGGATTTTACCTTGTTAAAAGAAGATATTGGTGAGTTTCTACAGAACAAAGGAATATTCCTGTTAGGCTTAGATATTCCCTCAGTAGATGCAGCTGATAGTAAAGATTTACCGATACATCATACGCTATATAGGAATGGGGTACACATTCTAGAGAACTTATATTTGCAGGATGTATCTGCTGGAGACTATGAACTGATCGCTTTGCCATTAAAAATTGTTGGAGCAGATGGAAGTCCTGTTCGTGCTGTTTTAAGAAAAATGTAAGTGGATAATGTTTATATGTAGTAAAAAAAGGATGGATAAAGCTGTTCCACTTTTATCTATCCTTTTATTTTCTCGGAACGACAGTAAAATGTATGAACAATGGATGGCTGATTTCCGCTTTAGGTGGGCGCTTTCCGTAGGGTGAGCGATAAGCCCACTGAAGTCGTAGTCAGTCGCTACACTCATAGAGTGTAGCAAGAAGAAAGTAAGAAGGTTGACTCTAACTTAATTATTTAAAGATTTTTCTTAACAATCCTGTCTTAAAATTTATTAGGAAATTGTTTTACGACTCCATTTGATAATGTATCAGCTAGCTGGATGATATGATCTAACCCCTTATCTAAAGCAACAATAGATGCATCCCAATCTTTTGCCAGTCTTGCCGTAACATCCTCTGTTATTAAAGCTAAATGCATTTCCAACATTTCCTTTAATTCTGCTTTTGGCCAATTTGGGTTGGCTTTGCTAAGGAACTCGGCTATGTCGTCAGCATTTTTATACCACTCTTTATTGTATTTTTCCAAATCAGCTTTGTTACCTCTTTTTGCCGCATCCACTACGTTTCCAGCGATGAGGATATGGTCCTTTAACAGCGCAGTCAATTTATTGCCTGCAGCTTCTCCATAATAAGTCTTGAAAGCATTCCCAATGTCCTCCTGATTTTTTAATAACCTCGCTAGTACATTTTCTTGATCGTCCAGACCTTCCAAAGCGCTCACAATATAAAGCCTAGTCCACATGACATGTTCTGTCCAAAGCTTTCTTAAGTCACCCTTCAATTGACATGCTTCTTGGCTAAAACACTGTTCTTGGGGTCCGGTTTCAGCTTTAGTAGTTAATGGTGAAACAATCAAAGCAATAGACATAAACAATAACGCTAACCTCAAAGAATGTTTTTTCATACTATCTGCTCCTTTTTAAAGAATTAGAAAAATGTCTTTATTACTTTGGTTTTTTTCTCTAATTTTATCCTTCTTTGCAAAAAGAGTACTTAAGCTTTATTCTTAAGTACTCCTTTTGCTATCTTTATAAGAACTAACCACCAAAGGAATCCTGATAGTCAATCACTTCAAACAGAAATATCTTCAACTATACATGCGAAATTATAAACCTTATTCTTCAGTTGTTTTTTCTCTATCCAAATTTGACAATCCTGTAAACTATCAGAGAAAATCACCTAGAAGAGTGAGAGAAATCATACTCTATCCTGTATTTTCTGTTTATACTTAAGATAACATAGTACGTAAGAAGAACAGAGGAGTGAGCTTTTTGAAAAAGATAGTTGTAGTTGGTGGTGGAATTACTGGACTTTCTGTGATGCATTATTTGCATCTGCTTAAAAAGGAAAAAGCTTTAGATGTGGAAATGACTTTAGTGGAATCGAATGATTATCTTGGGGGAAAAATACATTCAGTTTATGAGGACGATTTTATCATGGAAGTTGGCGCAGACTCCATAGTAGCACGTCACGAATCAATATTGCCCCTTGTGGAGGAACTTGGTTTACAAAAAGAGCTAGTATATAACGCAACAGGGATTTCCTATATTTATACTAATAATGAGTTGCATGCAATACCAGCAGACTCAGTTTTTGGAATTCCTACAAGTGTGGAATCGCTAGAAAGTAGTTCACTTGTTTCTGGAGAAGGAAAGCAGGAGGCACTGAAGGACTTAGAGCTAACTAACGAAAGCTTTACAAAAGAAGACTCAATTGGTTCGTTTTTAAAATACTTCCTTGGAGAAGAACTAGTAGAAAAACAAGTAGCTCCAGTATTATCAGGCGTATATTCAGGTGACTTGGACAAGCTAACATTAGAAACAACTTTACCCTATTTAATTGATTATAAAAATAAGTATGGCAGCATCATTAAAGGGCTTGGGGCCAATAAGGAGCAATTCCAAAAATCTGCTAACAAAAAATTTATTTCATTTAAAAACGGTTTATCTACACTTATTAATCAAATAGAAGATGAATTAAAGGATTCTAAAATTATAAAAGGTGTTCATACAACAAAAATTGAGAAAAAGGGGGAGAGTGAGTACAGCGTATATCTGTCAGACGGACAAATAATAGAGGCAGATTATGTAGTGCTGACCACACCTCATCAAGTTGCACAAGAAGTGCTAAATAATGAACAACTGAATGAGGACTTCAGCAAGTTTAAAAATTCTTCGTTAATCAGCATATATCTTGGTTTTGATATATCGGATGAACAGCTGCCGGCAGAGGGGACTGGTTATATTGTTTCGGAGAACTCAAATGTGAAATGTAACGCTTGCACATGGACTAGTCGGAAATGGGAGCACACCTCAAAGAATAACAAGCTATTAGTCCGTATGTTTTATAAGAGCACTAATCCAGAGTTTTCAAAGATGAAGCATATGAGCGAGGAAGAGCTTATAGAAGTGGCAATGCAAGATATTCAACATAGTTTGAAGCTTGATGGGAAACCTCAAGTAGTTGAAGTAACGAAATGGAATGATTTAATGCCAAACTATCATATGGCTCATGCGGAGGCTATCAAATCTATTGAGAAAAAAATGTCTACATTATTTCCTCAAGTCATACTTGCTGGTTGCTCATATTATGGAGTTGGTATTGGACCTTGCATTAAGAATGGGAAAGAAACAGCAAAACAAATTATTGAAAAATTAAGTTGAACACTTTAAAAAAGGACGTTTGTTAGAAGGAGGAATCCTTCTACAAATGTCCTTTTTAAGTTATTATTCGTACATCCTTTAGAAAACTCTAGAACTCCAGTATGAATAGTAGTTAGCGTACAAGTGCTGAGCCGTTCTTTGCCTTTTTCAGTTGAACGACAATAATAATGCTTATAATCACGAGTAGAAACCAAGAGCTAATCTTCCCAATATGAACGATGGACCACACTTGTTCTTGGTTAGGATATTGCCAAGCACCTAAAAAGGTAGTGATATTCTCAGCGATCCATATGAAAAAACCAATTAACAAAAAGGATAAGACGATTGGCATTTTATAAACCTTTTCCTTTACTCGAAAGCTGACGACAGTCCGGAAGAAAACAATAAGTAAAAGAGCCTTTAAAAACCAGCGTATATCGAAAAAGTAATGATGTGTAAAAAAATTAAAATATATAAGAGCTCCCATAATTGTAGCTGAAATAGAAGGTGGCCAATGATAGATATGTAAGTCGAACCTTCGCCAAGCTTGACAAATATAACTTGCGACACTTGCATACATAAAACCGCTATAAAGCGGTACTCCCCCAATTTTGCTGTATGCATTCTCTGGATATGACCAAGATCCCATATAGGTTTTAAAGAGTTCCAATGCTAAACCTATTACATGAAATAGACAAATGACTTTAAACTCATCCCATGTCTCTAACTTTGAAATTAGCATAAATATTTGGCCAGCTATACAAATAATAAGTATGAAATCATAGCGGGGCAGGTATGGTATAGAGACTATCTTAGAAAGGGCTAAAGCTCCAAAAATAATGACAGGAAATATGCATGAAATTGCTTGTAAATAGCCAAAATGTAAAAAGTTTTTCACGTTCTCGCTTACCTCCTCTATGTAGAATTTTTTAAAGTTGTTATTTATTTTGCATGAAAGTAAACATGCATTATAGAAGGAGACGAAAAGTAAAAATGTAAGTTTCCAAGGGAATGATAGTATATAAGGACTATGTTATTTGTATAATACTTAGAAAAAACTCCTACCTAAAGAATGAAATATGAGGTATAATATTCATCGTGAATTGGAACTATATAAAATAGCCATTATAGGGGAAAGTTCGATAAAGGAGAATATGTGTGACTACTGAAAATATCAATGTAGATAGAAGAGTGAGAAGAACAAAGAAGATATTCAAGTCTCATTTTATAGATTTAGTGAAAGAAAAAGGATATAAAAATGTTACGATAACTGATGTTGTAGACAGAGCAGACTACAATAGAAGTACTTTTTATATATATTATAAGGATAAAGAAGATCTTGCCGAGGAGCTTGTAAAAGAAACTTTAAAGGATCTAGAATATGCCTTTCACAGTCCATTTTTAGGAAGTTCGGTAGTTGATTATGGTAAAATTATTCCTACCTCGAATGCTTTTTTCAGACATTTATATGATCATAGAAGGGTGTACAGTCTTTTATATATATCAGACACCATACCAGGCTTTCAAGAGAGTTTTTTAAATAAATTTAAGAAAATATTTTATGGTATTACTTACTTAGACCAGTCTAATGAAGTCATCGGGATTAAGCATTTTAATACTTATAAAATGTATGGGTCGTATGGAGTAATATTAGAGTGGCTAGAGGGAGGGTGTATAGAAACACCTGAAGAAATAGCAGATACACTTTTAGAAATATTTAAAACATCGGAGAGTGCCTTTAAGCTAGAAAAGACAGCTATTAGAAAATAGCTGTCTTTTTTGCTATATAAATATAGGACTTCTATATCTATTGCTCACTAAAGTATCTTTTATGAGCAAAAAAGTGGGCTAGTAACTAATGTCACTACCCACCTCTTTGGAAACTATATATTATATTTTCTTTTCTTTCTCAGAATCCTCAAGCTTTTTATCATCTTTTTCTTCATCATTGATGATGTCTCTTGTAGAAGTTTTAAATTCTTTTAAAGTTTGACCAACTGCTTTTCCTAGTTGAGGCAGTTTGGAAGGACCGAAGATAACTAAAGCTATAATTAAAACGAGTATTAGACCCGGGATACCTATATTTGGCATATTGTTTCCTCCTTGTCTGTAATATAAATGTTGACGCATGTTAACTATAACACATCATTACAGAAAAATGGTCTCTTCTAGCTTCGATTCGTTGACTAATCTATACCTATATAAGAGATTACACTAATTCTTTTGATTTTGTCGCTGATACTAATTGTCCGCCACCGTTTTTAAGGTATTGTACCATACCTTCTGTTGCTCTATAAGTAAGGGCAGCAGCTGTTGGGGTTGGATTAGTCGGTCCAAAGTGAGGGAAAGCAGAAGCTCCACACACAAATAAGTTTTCAGCGTCCCACATTTGAAGATAATTGTTTACTGCAGATGTTTCTGGATTGTCTCCCATGATTGCTCCACCAGCGTCATGCTGGAATGTGAATCTTCCGCCAAAATGTTCGGCCATAGGGATTACATCTATAATGTCAGCACCCATTTCTTTTACTACATCCGCACATTTCTCTACTAGGAATTCGTTACGCTTATGGTCCTCCGCAGTATAGTCGAATGTAACACGAATTAATGGATCACCATTATCGTCTTTATAGACTGGATCTAGATCAAGGTAGTGATTTTTATTCGGTAAAATGGCTCTTTGAGAAACAACGGTTACATTTCTATGGAAGTAATGTAAAGAGTTTTTCTTGAATTCTTTACCCCAAGTTGGTGTTCCAAAAGGAGCAGGATTGTTAGCAATTGGTTCATTACCGAATAAGTGCATTTCAATTTGTCCACCATGGATAAACTCAACTCCATTATGGTCGAAATTATCTGCATTGAAATCGTTAAATGCAGAACCTAAAGAGCCAGTACCGATGAAGCTATTGAATTTCTCTTCTTCAAAGTAACCGATTGCTCCAGTAATAGTATGGTGATCTGTGTAGTTCTTCCCGATAACCCCGGTGCCTGTTTTCGGATTATAAGGCTGCCCGATACCAGACAAAAGAAGTAGGCGGACGTTATTAAATGTATAGCTTGTTAATGCTACTACGTCAGCAGGCTGTTCAAATACTTCACCAGTTCTGATGTCCTTATACAATACTCCAGTTGCTTTGCCATTCTCATAAAGTACACGAGTTACTAAAGAGTGGGTACGCAATTCAAAGTTACCTGTTTTCTTAGCAGTAGGTATAACTGTAACGATCGGATCTGCCTTAGCTCCGTATTCACAGCCATAGTTACCACAGAAAGAGCAGTACTGACAAGCGTTTAGTGTTTCCCCATCTGGATTTGTATATGATTCGGATACGTTTGCTGTAGGAACGACAAATGGGTGATGACCAAGTTTTTCAGCAGCTTCATGAAACATCTTCATTTGTTTTAGTTTCTTTAATGGTGGTGTTGGATAGTCAATTGAACGGGGACCCGCTAAAGGATCTACCTCCCCAGAAATACCAGCCATTTGTTCAAACTTGGAATAGTAAGGTTCTATTTCATCATAGGTAATGCCCCAGTCTTGAATAGTTACATCTTTTCCGATTTTACCTTCTCCATATTTTTCAATGGTTTTACTGCGAATTTCAAAATCGTAAGGGAAGTAGCGATAAGTTTGTCCACCCCAGTGGGCACCACCGCCGCCAGTTCCAGTACCAACAACTAATGCTGACTCATCGCGAACTGGACGAGCTTCGTCATTTAAAGTATTTCGAAAAGTAATAGTATCCTTGTTTAATTTTTGCATTAACTCTTTACGAACGTTGTACTTTAATTCATCATGTCCGTGCAGATAATCCTCAATAGATCTTTCAACTCCACGTTCAAGACCGACCACTTTATAGCCTGCTTTTGTTAGCTCAGCAGCAACTATTCCGCCTGTCCAACCCATACCAGTTGTTACAACGTCCACCTTTGGTAATTTTGTAACCATAACCTTAGTAACCTCCATTTTTTTAATAGCTTAGTGTTTATGTCCACCTAGACTTACAGGTGGTATTGATACGAATTCTTCTTTATCTAAATAGGCAGTGTACGACATTTGAGCTCCTGGGAATTCTTTCATCTTCCAGCCTGCCATATCCTTATTTCCTCCATATAGTGGATCAGCGAAACATCCTTGAAGTGTTGCAGATCTTAATGAATTAAAGAATACTGCAGAGTTGATAAATTGCATTTCTACTTCACCCATTTGGAATGCAGTTAAGATAGCAATTTGTTGTTCTTCCGATAGATCTTTGAATAGTGCTCCTTCATGCTGCTTCTCTGAAACCTCGTTTAGCTTGCGAACTCCTTGTAAAAAGATTTCACTGTTATCTAAAGGAATTTCTCCAGCCTTAAATGGACCTTTTCTATAGTCATCGGCATTACTTCCCCATGGGCTAGCTAATTGTTTATCGATAAAATACGGTGCTCCTAACGCGATTGCTCCTGGCCCATGCTCATCTTCTGGATAGATAAGCTCAGTAGCAGCTGCAAGTGCGTCGAAATCCTTTTGACGAACAAAAAACTGGCGTGTCTCACTATAATCAACTGACTTATGAGCTGTTTCGACTCCAGATTTAGTAGTACTTTCTTTTCCGCCAACTAAGCTACCAATAGCTCCACCTAGTACTAAGCCTCCGACTGTAAGCCCTGAGTTTTTGATAAACTTCCGTCTCGAAGAACGTTTATCTAAAAAAGTTTCTTTGTTTTCTTGTTCTGACATATTTGTAAACCCCCTATTATAATTTGATTAATGGAATATTGAATGCCAATTGTAGATTAATAAAAATAAGCCTGTAAAAACTAGCAAACTGGCAATGAAATAGATTTGTACTTTTTCTGCCCAGCAAAGAACAATAATAGCTAAACCAATACCTGCGCCTAGTAATGCAAACCATGGGAAAGAACTATTAGAGAAATGAAGAAAAAGTGCAAAATCTGCTACTAAAAATAGAGCAAGTAGTACGTTATTTAATAAAACTAGTTCTTCTCTATTATAATTAGACATTATTATCCTCCTATATAAGACAAAATTTTCTTTAATATACTATTTCACAAGAACTATGTAACGAAAGAATTTTATCAATAATAAATATAATCTACAATCATTAATAAATTGATATTTGCCTACCTACACAACACATTCTTTCTATTTGTCTAATTTTTAAATATAATTAATTATAAATTCGATTGTATTGCCAATAAATTCAAAAAATACATCTTAGGTCTTAGTTGATTTCCTCCTGCAGACTGTTCAGTAAATCCTCTTAAATAAGAGATGATGAAGGAACAAAAAGAGAGCATCTTGTTGATGGGGTGGAAAAGTGGAGAAGACGGTCTATATTATATTAAGTGACACAAGTACATGGTTTTCTAAAATGATTGGAATGTATACGGGAAGAAACAGAAATCACGCGTCGATTGCCTTTGATGAGCAATTGAATGAGATGTATAGCTTCGGTAGAAAACAGAGATATAACCCAATAAATGGTGGCTTTGTTCAAGAAAACGCGAGGGGCGGGGTGTTTAAAAACGCCAACTGTTCTATTTTTCAATGCAAAATATCTTTAAGCGAATTTGAGCAAATGCAAAACAGAGTACTTGCATTTCGGGAGGAACAAGATAGGTATAAATATAATTTGCTTGGTTTGTTTGGAATTGCCCTTCGATTGAAAATTCATCGGGAAAATGCATATTTTTGTTCTCAATTTGTAGCTACGATTATGAATGAATCTTCTACTTTAAGCATAGACACTCCTACTTATTTAGTTCAACCACATCATATTGCAGAGCACCCAGCGCTTCAACTGATTTATGAAGGGCGATTTCAGTATTATTTATTAAATAACAATTTAGGTGATGCATCTAAGTGGAAGGAACTTGCATATTAGCTACTTCCTTTCTCCTTTGCTAGAATATTTACTTTTACTTTTGGACAGAATGAAGACGAAGTAAAGTTTAAGCTTAGGAGGATGAAAGATGGCACAGGATCATTCTAAAAATGAAACTAACCGAGAGACAGAGGATACACTGACGAATAGACAGGGGCATCCAATTACAAACAACCAAAATATAAGAACGGTTGGAAACCGTGGCCCAGCAACATTAGAGAACTATGATTTTATCGAGAAAATTAGCCATTTTGACAGAGAGCGAATTCCTGAACGCGTCGTTCACGCTCGCGGAGCTGGAGCACACGGGTATTTTGAAGCGTATGGAGCAGTCGGGGATGAAGACATTGCAAAATATACTCGGGCGAAGCTATTTCAAGAAAAAGGTAAAAAAACTCCGCTTTTTGTACGTTTTTCATCGGTTATTCATGGAGGACATTCCCCTGAAACATTGAGAGATCCACGAGGTTTTGCAGTAAAGTTTTATACAGAAGACGGAAACTGGGACCTGGTTGGTAACAATTTGAAAATCTTCTTTATCCGTGATGCGATGAAATTTCCAGACATGATTCATGCTTTTAAACCAGACCCTGTTACTAATATTCAGGATGCAGAAAGATTTTTTGATTTTTGTGCAAGCTCACCTGAGTCATTCCACATGGTCACATTCATTTATTCGCCTTGGGGTATTCCCGCAAACTACCGTATGATGCAGGGTTCTGGGGTAAACACATACAAATGGGTTAATAAAGAGGGAGAGGCAGTCCTGATAAAGTATCATTGGGAGCCAAAACAAGGAATACGCAATTTAACTCAAGCAGAAGCTGAAGAAATTCAAGCAAAAAACTTTAACCATGCTACGCAAGATCTATACGATGCTATTGAAAAGGGAGATTTCCCTGAGTGGGAGTTAAACGTTCAAATAATGAGTGATGGTGATCATCCAGAACTAGATTTTGATCCACTAGACGACACTAAGCTGTGGCCTAACGATCAATTCCCTTGGATGCCGGTTGGAAAAATGGTTTTAAATCGAAATCCACAGGACTATTTCACTGAGGTGGAGCAGGTGGCGTTCGGTACAGGTGTACTAGTAGATGGCTTGGATTTCTCAGATGATAAAATGCTTCAGGGACGAACATTTTCGTATTCAGATACACAGCGACATCGTGTTGGTGCTAACTACTTACAGTTGCCAATCAATTCTCCAAAGAAACGTGTTGCAACCAATCAAACAGGCGGACAAATGGCATACCGTTTAGATAGAGGGCCCTTCCAAAACCCTCACATAAATTATGAGCCTTCAATTTTAGATGGCTTGCATGAGGCTGAACAAACTGGCAAAGAATATACTCCGATGATTAAGGGGAACTTAGTTAGAGAGTCGATAGATCGTCAAAATAATACGAAACAAGCAGGAGAAACTTACCGTAATTTTGAACAATGGGAGAAGACAGAATTGTTGTCTAATCTAATAAATGATTTGTCTAAATGTGATCAAAGAATCCAAGACAAGATGATTTCCTTGGCAGAGGAAGCGGATGAAGAATACGGAAGACTTCTAAGAGAAGGTTTAAAAAATGCACCAAAAGGTGGCTCTAGTCAGCATCCGCTTGGAGATGTAGACGGTGAAAAAGCCCCACAGCAAGCAGTAGAAAATAGTCATGAATCAGATCCGTATTAATTAGAGAAAAATACACTTAAAATAGTGCTCAGGCTGTAGATATTCAAAGAAATTTGAAAATGTCTACAGCTTTTTCCTATTTATAATACATAGTAGGGAAACGTCCAATTTAAGGTTCAGTAGCTAGACTACCATAAGCTGAGCTAAGTCTGACTATCAATTTAAAATAGTGAATGGGACTTGTGATTTATACTTAGGTTTTCATTGATCAATGATTTTAATAGTCTGAATATTGTTTAATTTGTTTTAGTGTAGTAAAGTAATATAAAAGCAAGTGGTTTACTAGGTAAAGTTTTAAGGCCTGACAAATAAGGAAAGTAATAAATAAACGATAAGGAGCTGCTAATATGTCAAAAATTTATATTATCCATGAAAATGATGAGTGGACAATTCATTTAACCAAACGATTAGAAGAGCTGGAGTTGCCTTATGAGACCTGGCACTTGGACAAAGGAATTGTGGACTTGACAATAGAGCCACCAAATGGCGTTTTTTATAATCGTATGAGTGCATCTTCTCACACTAGAGGACATAGATATGCACCAGAATTGGCAGGTGGCGTACTTACGTGGTTGGAGCACCATGGAAGAACAGTATTCAATGGAACTAAAGCATTAAATCTAGAGTTGAGCAAAATCAATCAGTACACTGCGCTAGAGGCAAGTGGTATTCGAACTCCGAAAACAATTGCTGCTGTTGGCAAGGAGCATATCGTTTCAGCAGCAGAAAAATTAGGGAAAGTCCCTTTTATCACTAAACATAATAGAGCTGGTAAAGGATTAGGGGTGCAATTGTTCCAAACAATCGATGGATTAAAGGAATATGTATATGGGTCACTTTTTGAAGATCCAGTGGATGGCATCACACTAGTTCAGGAGTATATCCAATCGCCAGAATCATATATTACTAGAGCAGAGTTTGTAGGGGGAAAATACTTATATGCAGTTAGAGTAGATACCTCGGAGGGATTCGAGCTCTGCCCGGCAGACTCCTGTCAAATTGGTGATGCGTTCTGTCCAGTTGGGGAAGAGCCAGAAGTTAAACCAAAATTTGAGATTAAAGAAGATCTAGATGAAGGTTGGATTGCTCGTTATGAAGCCTTTCTACAAGCAAACAATATTGACGTTGCAGGCATCGAATTTATTCGAGATAGTAACGGAGAAGTTTACACGTATGACGTCAATACAAATACAAATTATAATGCGGATGCAGAAGAAACAGCAGGCAAATATGGAATGCTAGAGCTGGCTAAATTTCTAGGAGCTACACTTGAGAGCTTGAAGGCATTTAACTAATGAAGAAAAGGCTGGGACACGAGTAGATTCAAGCAACGTAAAAATGCTGTGAGTTGAATCTGGTAATAATCCCTAACGAGAAGGATACTTCTTTCTGAGTGAAATTCGTTTTGGTAATTATTAATTTCACTACAGATGTCCTCTTTTTACTTAAAATATATACAGTTTTCACTTGGTGTCGAAGAAATTGTTCGGAGCGAAGGCCGCGACTCTTAGGGGACAAGCGCGTGTGAGAGACTACAGGTTCGACCCGTGCCCCCAGGAAAGCGTCCGCTGTAGCGGAGAACACCGATTCTTAAATTTTTAAGGTGGGTTTTGTCCCAAGCTCATTTGGTTTTTAGAGAGAGAAATCCTCCTTTAAAATAGAGTAAATCTTCAAATCCTCATGGTTACCTCTTACCTTCATCCCTTTTCTCATAACTCCCTCATAGGACATGCCGGCTTTTTCCATAACGCGGGAGGAGCCAATGTTTTTTATAAAGCATCTAGCCTGTATTCTTATTAAATCCATATGGGTAAATCCAAAATGGATTAACTCCCTTGCAGCCTCTGTTGTTATTCCTTGTCCCCAGTATTCCTGAGAAAGAACATAGCCAATTTCGGCGCTATTATGTTTTGCCTGCCACCCTACATAGTCGATTGTTCCGATTAGCTTACCGTTTTCCTTATATTCAATGCCCCATGGGGAGATACCTTTGTTTTCATACTGCCTCAGAACAAAACGTATGAATTCCTTTGTATCTTCAATCATATGGTGCGTATCCCAAGTCACATATTTGGAGACTTCGGGATTGGAGGCATATGTATACATATCCTTTGCATCCTCTAGCGTTATTTTTCTTAGAACTAGCCTCTGCGTTTCTAATCGAGGTAGATCCCCATAGATTGATTGAACTTCCACTATAATCCACCCTCTTTTTTGTTAGTTCTTTCCATTATAAATTTTATTTTAAAAAAGGAAAGCAATATTTAGATGAGTTAATTTCATAATTCCTATTATTATTAAGAAACACGAACAATCGAGAAGAGAATAAAGAGTAAAATTTAATTGATTTCCGCATTAGGCGGACGCCTTCCGTGGGGGTGAGCGATAATCCATTACTGCCCTCTACGTGCACGTTTGTGATGTCTTATCTTTCTCAATCATCCCACTGGTGTTGCCGCCTGTCGCTCCAATCACTCATTGACAAAAGTTCGTGTTTTACTGGTAAAGTACTATTTAGGAAATTAACTAAGATATAATAGTAGTAACAGAAAATTTAATAGAGAAGAGTGGGAGTATGAAAAAACTTGAGATTATCTTATTCGATTTAGACGGAACAATTTCTGATCCTAAAAAAGGTATAACAGCATCTGTCCAATATGGACTAGAAAAGATGGGAATTGTGGAGCTGGATTTTCAAAAGCTAGAATGCTTCATAGGCCCACCCCTACAGGTTTCTTTTGCTGAGTATTACGGATTTGATGAAAAGCAATGCCAACAAGCCATAGAGTTTTATCGAGAGAGATTTAAAAAAACTGGTATGTACGAAAATGAACTTTATGAGGGAATTGAATTGTTACTGGAAAGATTGAAGACAGAAAGAAAAAAGCTTGTAATTGCCACCTCTAAGCCTACCGTTTTTGCAATTGAGATTTTAAAGTACTTTCAAATCGATGAATATTTTGATTTGGTGGTAGGTAGTGAATTAGACGGAACTAGGTCAGCTAAGGCAGAGATCATTCAATATATTTTAGACCAGTTCGAAGATTATACCACTGAAAGCTTTATCATGATTGGAGATAGAAAGCATGATATTATTGGTGCTAATTTAACTGGCATCGATTCTATTGGAGTAACATATGGATATGGTTCGGCAGAAGAGTTAGAGAATGAGAATGCCACTTTTATTGTGGAGAGTATAAGAGAATTAGAGAAACTACTTGTCTAAACAATATTAGAGGAAAGAAGATTGGCAAGGAAAAAAATTATAAAAATTATTAGGGGTGTAGAATAATGAGTTTTGTTGCGTTGTTGATTAGTCTTTTAGTAGTTATCTTTGGTATAGCCATTTTAGCGGGTATTATTTATCTATTGATGAATGCGGCAAAGAAATAATACTAAGAGTATTACTGTTTAAATAAGAAAAGCCTCAACGTCTATGTCTGCCCATCGATAGGCAAATATAGGCGTTGAAGCTAGACCAGAGCAGGCTGATTGTTAAATTCTAATCGGCCTAACCATTAATATTTATATGATTGTCCGCCGTCAATTGTAATTACAGAAGCATTTACAAACTTAGACTCATCCGACAACAGGAATGCCACAACGTTTGCTACCTCTTGAGGTTTACCGAAACGTTTCATAGGATTGGCTGAAACAAATTCCTTACCTGCTTCTTCCCAGCCTTCTTCACCACCGATTTGTTTTAAAGAAGCTTCAACCATAGGCGTCATAATAGCACCTGGTGCAATCGCATTAATATTAATACCGAACTGACCATATTCAATTCCTGAGTTTCTAGTAAGACCGACTACACCATGTTTACTAGCAGAGTAACCGGATTGATTGCCGACTCCACGAATACCACCCACAGAAGCAGTATTTACTACAGAACCAGCTCCATTTTTTTTCATCTCAGCTAGTACATATTTTAAGCCATAAAATACTCCGTTTAGATTAACGTTTACTACCTTGTGGAATTCATCGATACCGAAATCCTCTGTAAGGTTTTGTTTACCTTCAATTCCAGCGTTGTTGAAGAACCCATCTATACGCCCAAATTTGTTTACTGTTTCATCCACATAGTTTTTCACAGCTGCCTCATCTGCAACATTTGCCGTAACTAGAAGCAATTCTGCCTCTGGCGCCACTTCAAGAATTAGCTTTTTTGTTTCCTCTAAACCATTGCTATTTAAATCGACTAATGCCAGCTTAGCGCCATCTTTCGCTACAGTTACTGCCGTTACCTGGCCTAGACCTGAACCAGCTCCAGTAATAATTATTACTTTATCTTCAAAGCGTTTACTCATGATTAATCTCTCCATTTCTTTTATCTTCGATTCGTATATCTCGAATACAAGATAAATATATACCATAAATTTTTGTAAATCAATAAATTTGCTCAAAGTATATTGGCACACAATTAGGGTTTATATACATTTGTCTTATTGCTAATTTACAGACCTTTTAGTTTCCTTTTATAATAAGAGAGTTATACAATGATAGAAAAGTTAACCTGATCTTTTTAAATCGGGTTTTTTATTCAATACAAAGTAGTTGTCTTGTTTCCGTGCCATAATTTTCGATAGGTGCACTATGCGTCGACTCAGCGAAATCAAGCATATTTTGCTCTGTATGCTTTTGAGTAAGTACATATATAGAAAAATTATCACTGCAAGGGCGCGAATGCGCTTTTCTTATTGGGAGGTACTAAAATGAAGTTAGTATCGTGGAACGTAAATGGGTTGAGAGCCTGTGTAAACAAAGGATTTTTAGATTACTTCCAGGAAGTAAATGCTGATGTCGTGTGTCTGCAAGAGACGAAGCTTCAAGAAGGTCAGATCCTCTTAGAGCTAGAAGGCTATGAGCAATACTGGAATTATGCATTGAAAAAAGGGTACTCGGGAACCGCTATCTTCACTAAGATAAAGCCTCTCTCCGTTAAATATGGAGTAGGCGAATTAGAGACGGAGGATGAGGGACGTATCATAACGATGGAGTTCGAGGACTTTTACTTGGTAAATGTTTATACTCCAAATGCCAAACGTGATTTAACAAGACTCCCTTATAGATTAGAATGGGAAGACGAAATGCGTACATACTTAAAGCAGCTGGATACAGTAAAACCTGTCCTCATGTGTGGAGACTTGAATGTTGCTCACGCCGAACTAGATTTAAAAAATGCTAAATCTAATAGAGGAAATTCAGGATTCACTATAGAGGAAAGAGGGAAAATGACCTCCCTTTTGGAGGAAGGGTTTGTAGATACATTCCGGTACTTCCATCCTGACAAAGAGGGTGCCTATACATGGTGGTCCTATATGAGTAAGGTAAGGGAACGTAATATCGGTTGGCGCATCGATTATTTTATTGCTTCTCAAAAGTTAGTTCCTAGACTAAAGAGCGCTTCGATTGATTCGCATATATTAGGCAGCGATCATTGCCCTATTTTGCTAGAAATAGAAGATAAAAAGTCGTGACAACCTCGTGGAATACTCAATATATTATGGGAAAGGATACAATCCCTGAATAAAATAGAGTACAATGTTTTTAAAATAGAAATTCTGGAGGTACCAATAGATGAATACTTTAGCTGTCCAATTAAATGAAAAGATGCAAAAAGAAAATCCAGCAATTTTTAATATGTTATCCGATTTAGGCAAGGATTTATACTATCCCAAAGGAATATTGAGTCAAAGTGCGGAGGCTGGGAAAAAAGCACACCGCTTTAACGCTACTATTGGAATAGCTATTGAAAATGGAGAGCCGATGCATTTTCGCCACATCCAAAATAAAGTAGATTATAATCCAAGTGACATTTATCCTTACGCTCCGCCGCAAGGAAAGGAAGCACTTCGTTCTGCTTGGAAGGAAAAACTACTTATCGATAACCCCTCTCTTCAAGGCAAAACCTTTGGATTGCCAATTGTTACAAATGCGTTAACCCATGGGTTAAGTATTGTTGCTGATCTATTTGTGAATCCGGGAGATGTGTTAATTACTCCTGATCATTATTGGGGTAACTACAATACAGTCTTTCAAGTTAGACGAGGCGGCAAGGTAGAAACATTCCCTCTATTTAACGGAGATGGGGGCTTTGATGTAGAAGGTTTCCGAGCAACACTTTTGAAGCAAACAGGAAAAGCAATTGTCGTGTTAAACTTCCCGAACAATCCTACTGGCTTTACTCCATCAATTCAAGAAGGAGAAGCAATAGTGGAAGCCTTGAAGGAAGCTGCAGATGGAGGCTTGAATTTAATAGTACTATTAGATGATGCTTACTTTGGTTTATTCTATGAGGATTCTATTAAGGAATCTCTTTTTGCTCTGCTTGCGGGTGCCCATTCTAATATCTTACCTATCAAAATAGATGGGGCAACGAAAGAAAATTATGTCTGGGGTCTTCGCGTTGGGTTTATCACTTATGCAGCGGGGCCAGATGTTTTAGATGCATTGGAGCAAAAAACTAAGGGAATTATCCGAGGTACAATCTCTAGTGGATCCCACATTTCACAAACGATGATCCTTGAGTCTCTTCAGTCAGATGAGTTCCCAAAGGAAAAGCAAGAAAAATTTAACATTATGCAAGGTAGAGCCACTAAAACAAAAGAAGTGCTCGCAAATGAAAAATTTGATGCTTACTGGACATACTATCCATTTAACTCTGGCTACTTTATGTGCCTAAAACTTCACAATCTAGATGCAGAAACGCTTCGATTACACCTATTAGATCAGTATGGAGTCGGTGTTATTGCTAGCAATAAAACGGATATCCGTGTAGCTTTCTCATGTGTAGAAGAAGAGGATATTGAAGAGCTCTTTAACCTCATTTATAAGGGCTGCCAAGATTTAACTAAATAATCATTTAAATAATACTGGGACAAAACACATCTTACAAAATCAAAAGCCTCGGAAATTTTACGATTCGTAAAATTTTCGAGGCTTTTTTTATCCACTTCTATGCCGTTGATTTCTGCTACGTTGGACGCTTTTCAGGGGGCATGGATCGAGCCCCGCGCGCTTATCCACTAGGAGGTCGCTCCGAACAACTAGGATGTCCATCATATGTAAAACAAAAGCTTTAAGAGGAAGAAATGGCTGCGAGTGATTATCAACGTAAAATAAAAGAGTAGCCAATCTTGGGGTTCATGCAAGCTCTTTTTACGAAAAGAAAGCATATGCTTCCATGCACTTGCATACCTTTGTCCGCCTTTTAGCTAGGTGAAAATATACATAGGAAAATAGGGTTGAGAGGAGATAGTTTACAAGGCTGGCACTTTCTTAACTTTAGAGAGATTTGAATAGTCATGGCCCGATGGAACAGGAAATTCTATTAACGTTACCTCACATTTATTTGTTAAATATGTGACTGTATTTCCTTTTGAGAGAATTAAAAATAATTTCTGCGCATATTTTGTAGTGTATTGAATCTATTTTCTTTAGCTGTTCGGAATAATAAAGGGGGGAAAGGAAATGCGTAGAAGAAGAGAATCATCAGTCATATCTCAAATATTTGTAGGTAGCTGTATTGCCATGGTCGTGATATTTGGGCTTTATCTTATTGCAGACAAGGACAAGGAAGAAGTGCAGCCTGTTGTGCCACAAGAAGTGGAAGTCGTACAGGAGACTAAAACAGAAGAGCCGAAGATAGAAGGAAAGGTGACACCAAGTCCATCTAATCCCAATATAAAAGTAGAATATTCTTCTAAGGAATGGGTGACTCATGGGGGAGATTACTATAATAGGAGGTATTCTATTCTCGATCAAATTACATCTGAAAATATTGGAGATTTGAAGCCGACATGGGTAACGAGCTTAGGTTCTGGGGCAGAGCCGAAGTATTCGGGGGAGGCAACTCCATTAGTCGTTGATGGAATTATGTACGTGGCGACTGGAGCAAATGACATTTTTGCTCTAGATGCAAAAACGGGAGAACAAATTTGGGCCTACGAACCTGATATTAGTCAAGAGATGGATACCGTTTGCTGTGGCTGGACAACAAGAGGTTTAGCGGTAGGAGATGGTAAAGTATATGCTGGGTTACTAGATGCTCGTCTAATCGCACTTGATCAAAAAACCGGGGAATTGCAGTGGGAAACAAAAGTGGCAGAATGGGAGGAAGGCTATACCGTTACTAGTGCACCTCTTTACTACAATGGTAAGGTCTATACCGGTGTAGCAGGTGGAGAATACGGAATTCGTGGTCGTGTAATGGCATATGATGCTGATTTAGGATACGAGGTATGGCGATTCTATACGATACCGGGACCAGGAGATGTAAATGGCGATACATGGCCGGACAATGATTCATGGTTGACTGGTGGAGGCCCTGTATGGAACACTCCAGCTGTTGATCCAGAGCTTGGATATATTTACTTTGCTACCGGCAATACGGCTCCGGACTTAGACGGTAGTAATCGAGAGGGAGACAATTTATACGCTAACTCAGTTGTTGCGATAAATGCTGAAAATGGAGATTACGTTTGGCACTTCCAGGAGGTACATCATGATATATGGGATATGGATCCAGCAAACCCTGTTGTTTTGTTTGACGTAGAGAAGGACGGGGTTATGAGAAAGGGACTAGGGCAGGCAGGAAAAACTGGCTGGGTGTATTTTTTAGATCGTACAGATGGGACACCTCTTATTGAAATTGAAGAGAAGCCAGTTCCGCAACTGGCAGAACAAAAAACCTCTCCAACACAACCTTTCCCAGTAGGTGATGCTTTTGTGCCTCAAGGAGTTTTCCAGGAGGACGTGGATAAGGATCTAGGAGATGAATTTGAAGGTCAAATAGGAGATATTTTTACTCCTTTCTGGGAGGAGCCAATTACGCTTAAGCCAGGTCCAGCAGGCGGAGCAAACTGGCCACCTTCAGCATATAATCCTGATACTGAATTGTTCTATGTGTTAGGGAATGATAATTATTTTTCATTTGCAAGACAGGAAGAAGAAGCTTTTGAAGAAGGCTCAATGTATATCGGAAGTATAATGCAGCCAGTTTCTAATGCGCCGGTTAGAGGAACAGTCACCGCGTTAGATGTGAAAACAAATAAAATTGTGTGGCAGCAAAACTGGGATGCACAAGCATATAGTGGGGTTTTAACTACTAAAGGGAACCTTGTATTTGTAGGTCATAATGATGGAAGACTCATTGCTTTTGACGCAAAAACAGGCGACCAATTATGGGAGTACATGATGGATGCAGGAGCCAATGCTCCTTCGATCACGTATGAAATAGATGGTGAACAATACATTTCAATTTATGCAGCAGGTAATGCTTTAGCGGGCTCGAAGCATGGAGATAAAATCTATACCTTTAAGCTTGGGGGCACTTTACCAGAAGGGCAAGTGATCGATGGCTCTGTAAAAGAAAAGGTAGACATTACTGAAGAAACGGAAGGCGAGACGGTTAGCTCTGATTTTGGCCTTGGGGTATACACAAATAGCTGTATAGCTTGTCACGGAGATCAAGGTGCGAATGGACATAATGGGCCGAATCTACAGGATAGTAAATTCGCGGAAAACAGAGAAAACGTAATAGAGCGAATCACTAATGGAGGAACTTCTATGCCATCCTTTAAAGATACATTAACGCAGGAGGAAATTGACGCCGTTGCCGATTATGTCTTGACGGTCATATCCCCTTTAGGTAAATAATAAGATAGGCCACTTAGCCAGTCCAGTTTTGGGCTGGTTTTCTTGTGGGGTAAAGGATTAAATGGTTTTCAGTGTTCAAAAAGGAAAAAAAATTATTTGTAATTTTATAAATAGTAGTTTGCTACCTATGCATTAATATCTATTACATATTGATTGAATCGACAAGAGGAAGATAGATAAGTCATCCTAAAAACGAAGCGTAAGCGACGCGGATCCGCGGAAAGTATCTTAACTAAAGAGGAAATCAGCTATTCCTTTTTCGCAGAAACCAAGGAGCTTTCTCCTCGCTATTCCAGTGGTTAATTTTCCATGCAAAAGGGTAAATAGTGTATACTAAGTTCAATAGTTATGAGAAGGAGATCATCATGAGAAAAAAATATCCAGATGACAGTTTAGCATTACATACTGATTTATATCAGATAAATATGGTAGAGGCCTATTGGGCTGATAATATGCATGAGAGAAAAGCAGTTTTTGAATTATTTTTCCGTAAACTTCCTTTTGGAAATGGGTATGGAATTTTTGCTGGTCTTGAAAGATGTCTCGAATACTTAAGAGACTTCCATTTTTCAGAAAGTGATTTAGAATATTTACAAAATGGGCTTGGGTATCGTGATGATTTTATTGAATATTTAAAAACTGTTCGCTTTACTGGCGATGTTTATTCGATGAAGGAGGGGGAATTAGTATTTCCTAATGAGCCTATTATTCGAGTCGAGTCAACTCTTGCTGAGGCACAATTAGTGGAGACTGCACTATTGAACATCGTAAATTACCAAACGTTAATCGCCACTAAAGGGTCACGCATCAAGCAGGTGGTCAAGGATGAAGTAGCAATGGAATTTGGTTCTAGAAGAGCTCAGGAAATGGATGCCGCTATATGGGGAACCCGTGCTGCATTTATCGGAGGAATTGAAGCAACTAGCAATGTTCGTGCCGGAAAAATGTTTGGTATTCCAGTCGCTGGAACACATGCACATTCAATGGTGCAGGCATATAAGAGTGAATACGATGCTTTTCTTTCATATGCGAAAAGACACAAGGATTGTGTATTCCTAGTAGACACTTATAACACCTTGAAAACAGGTGTACCAACTGCTATCAAGGTAGCTAAGGAGCTAGGAGACAAAATAAACTTTATCGGTATTCGTCTAGATTCAGGAGATATTTCTTTCTTATCGAAGGAAGCAAGAAAAATGTTAGATGCTGCTGGATTCCCAAATGCCAAAATAGTTGTATCAAATGATTTAGATGAGTATACAATTTTGAACTTAAAAGCTCAAGGTGCCAAAGTAGACAGTTGGGGAATCGGTACTAAACTCATCACAGGTTATGATCAGCCTGCACTAGGAGCAGTATACAAAATTGTTTCTATAGAAAACGAGGCCGGAGAGATGGAAGATACTATTAAAATCTCGTCTACAACTGAAAAGGTGACTACCCCTGGCCAAAAAAGACTCTACCGTATCATCGATAAAGAAAATGGTAAAGCAGAAGGCGATTATATTACGATGCATGACGAGGATCCTACCCACGAGGAACGCCTAAAAATGTTCCACCCTGTTCATACGTTCGTTTCTAAATTTGTCACGAACTTTGAGGCAAAGGAATTACACGTAAAGGTTATAGAGGACGGGGCAGTCATATATGAAAATCCAGAGCTCACCGAGGTTCGTCAATATGCTCATGAAAATCTAGATTTACTTTGGGAGGAGTATAAACGATCTCTGAACCCAGAGGAATACCCAGTCGATTTAAGCCAAAAGTGTTGGGACAATAAAATGCGTAACATTCGAGAAGTGAAGGAAATGGAACATAATTTTATAGCACATAATGGAGGGAATTAAAATGTCTGAAAAACAGAGAGAAATTATCGAAGCCTTGAAGGTGAAGCCTGAGATTGATCCGAAAGAGGAAGTTCGTATAAGTATCGATTTTATGAAAGACTATTTAAAGAAGCATCCATTTTTAAAAAGCATGGTATTAGGTATTTCTGGAGGACAGGATTCTACACTAGTTGGTAAGCTTGCCCAAATGGCAGTAGATGAGTTGAATGAAGAGATGGGTGCAGGTACTTATACATTTATCGCTGTAAGCCTGCCATACGGTGTCCAATTTGATGAATCTGATCGCCAGGATGCATTAAGCTTCATCCAGCCAAGCAAGCGTGTAACTATTAACATTAAAGAAGCAGTAGATGCGAGCGACCGTGCATTGAAGGAAGCTGGCATCACCTTAAGCGACTTTGCTAAAGGGAACGAAAAGGCGAGAGAACGTATGAAGGCACAGTATTCTATAGCAGCAATGCATAATGGAATTGTACTTGGTACTGACCACGCTGCCGAAGCAGTCACTGGATTTTATACAAAGTATGGAGATGGTGGAGTAGATTTAACTCCTCTTTTCCGTTTGAATAAAAGACAGGGTAAACAATTGTTAAAACATCTAGGAGCACCGGAGCATCTTTATACGAAGATTCCGACTGCAGATTTAGAGGAAGATCGTCCTGCTTTACCAGATGAAGTTGCTCTAGGTGTAAGCTATGATGACATTGACGACTATTTAGAAGGAAAAACGGTATCACAGGAAGTAGAAGAAAAGATTGTTGGCTTCTACGACCGTTCCGAGCATAAACGACAGCTACCAATAACTATCTTCGATGACTTTTGGAAGTAATAGAAGCATGGAATTTCTAGAGATAGAAATTTCATGCTTTTTATTGCGTTTATCAAAGGGGAACTATTTTTAGTTATTTTTTTATTAAAACTATATATTTAATTGCTCTACCTACTGAACGTATCCGCCTATTCTTCTTTTGTTCGTATATCATTAACTAAATAGAAATTATGAAATAGATTGAGTTCCAAAATATATCCTTTTTAAATAAGTGTCGTCTAAATTAAGGTACAGCTTTATAAATTTTAAAAATAGGATTAAGAACTGGATACTAAATTCATATATTATAAATTTTACGAATCAAATTTTACAGCAGAGATTTTAGACAGTTTTAAGCTAGATTTTGGATTCGAAAAAATTGGCATAATATAACTCTTTATATAGGATAAGTAATTTTTAAATTGTTTTATCCTTTTATTTTCGTTATGCTTAGAGTGTATTATAAAAATTTTCTAACTAATCATTTAATGATAGTTTTGGGGGAAATCATATGAAGGATCAAGCACAGATTCAAGCAATTATTACTAACATAGAGAAAGTTATGATAGGGAAGAAAAGCATTGCGGAATTAGCAGTCATCTCACTTTTGGCAGATGGACATGTATTACTAGAGGATGTACCAGGAGTGGGTAAAACTATGATGGTACGAGCTCTCGCTAAATCTATTGGAGCAGAGTTTAAGAGAATACAATTTACGCCAGACTTATTACCCTCAGATGTATTAGGAGTATCTATATATAATCCTAAGGAAATGGAATTTGAGTTTCGACCTGGACCTATTTTAGGAAATATTGTGTTGGCTGACGAGATTAATCGTACATCGCCAAAAACACAATCTGCGTTATTGGAGGGAATGGAAGAATCATCAATAACAATCGATGGTATTACTATGCCGCTACCAAAGCCATTTTTTGTTATGGCAACCCAAAATCCTATAGAGCATGAGGGTACATATCCATTGCCAGAAGCTCAGTTAGATCGCTTTTTGATGAGAGTGAAAATGGGCTATCCACATCCAAGTGAAGAAATTGAAGTGTTAAATAGATTAGAGCATGCCTCTCCTATTGACAGCCTTCTACCAGTCATTTCGTTGGAAGAGCTTATTCATCTTCAAAAGCAAGTGAAAAATGTTAGCGTGGATCAAACCATGAAGGGCTATATTGTAGACCTTGCTAATAGAACTAGAGTTGATACATATATTTACCTAGGGGTAAGTCCTCGTGCTTCTATTGCTCTAATGCGTGCTTCACAAGCGTATGCATTGTTACAGGGGAGAGACTATGTTATTCCAGATGATATTCAGTATTTAGTGCCATTTGTTTTTGGACATCGTGTGATTCTTCGACCAGAGGCAAGATATGATGGTATATCCTCTGAGGAAGTACTTTCTCGTGTTGTAAAAAGAACTTCTGTCCCTATAAAGAGGAAGGTAAACGGATGAATAGTTGGTTAGAGGGATTTAAGAAACTTAAAGGTATTGGTGGAGTCCTCCTTCTATTAGTGGTCGCTTTTGTTTACGCAATGTTCCAGGGAGGATTTGTGAGCTGGTTTCTTTTTTACCTCATTGTCCCTATAGCTCTATATTCGGTGCTCCTGTTTTTTTATCCTCTATCCAAATTAGAGGCCGAGCGGACGATTGAAACACGAAAGGTATATAGCGGAGGAAAATTCTCTGCAACAATCAAGGTGACAAGAAATGATAGCTTTCCCTTGCTGTTTGTTTGGTTTGAAGAAAGAGTGAGTAATTCACTTTTGCATACAGGCTCTAAGAAACAGCTCATCTTTTGGGGTATGAAAAAAGAATTTACCTGGACATATGAAATTGAACATATGCCTCGTGGGGAGCATGTTTTAGAAGGAACATCAATCGAAATAAGCGATTTGTTTGGATGGGTGAAAAAAAATGTATTCATTCCTAATACTAAAACCTTACTCGTCTTTCCAAATCTAGTGGATATGGTTTATATTCCTATCGAAACTAGGTATGATCAGGGAGCAGCGGCCTCAAGAATTCAGGTTATGAAAGATACAACTATGGCTACGGGGGTTCGCTCCTATCAGCCCGGGGACCGAGTATCCTGGATACACTGGAAGTCATTTGCTCGTACTCAAACCCTTAAAACAAAGGAATTTGAGGATCGTCAATCACAGGATTTGTTTATATTAATCGATCGGACTTTGTCTCCTATGTTCGAGGACGTGGTAGATTTATCTGCATCTATTATGCAGGCGATTGTCCGTCACCAAGCTAGTAGCGCTTTTCTATCTATAGGACAGAATCGTTTTTTCGTACAGAATGTAGAAAATGAGGAACAGCTTCATAGAGTGCTTTATCATCTAACGAAGGTACAGCCAGATTTAGACAAGCCAATCGATCAAGTAATATCGCAAGAGCCTACTTTGGCTCAAGCAACTTCATTGTTATACATTACTAGCGAGTTAACACATGAGTGGGTTGATGGGATACAACGAAATGCAGGAAACCTGCGAGTGTGTCGATGTTTTGTCGTGAAAAATAAAGACGAAAAACCAAATAAAAATGAAAATGCCCTCTACCAGTATGCGAAAAGTAGAGGAGTTGAAGTTCATAATATTACGAAGGATCGTTTTGCCCAAGCGTTTATGGAGGTGAATCGCTCATGAAAGAAAGCTACCAGCAGAAAATAGTTTCTCTTCTCATTTATATATTTACTTGTCTTTTGATGGTGGAATGGTTAAAGCCGGTAATGGAATTGACAGATACGGACCATTTGTCATTGTTTGTCTTTTATTTGGCCATCTCATTCTTCTTTTACTTTATTAAATTGGATTGGAAGCTTGCTATACCTATTAAGTTATTATTTATATGTTGGATAATAGTTTATATATACACTGATTACTCCTTTTTCTCGAAGGTTTCTTTAGATTATCTTGGTGTAGAGCTTCTACATAACTTTTCTGCTATTTTTAGTCAAGAATGGGGAGCGATTACTGATCCATTCCGTACGTTTTTATTTTTTGTATTGCTTTGGATGACGACCTACTTATTAAATTATTGGATTAGAGTTCGGAAGACACTTCTGCTATTTTTTATCCTCACGGTATTATTTATAACCATTTTGGATGCATTTAGCCCGTATAGTGGTAAAGATTCCATAGTCACTACTCTAATATCTGGATTTATAATTATGGGATTATTGTACATTCAAAAGCTATTGGTAGAGAATAATATATCACTTAAAGGTACTTTTATTACTGCTTCCATCGGCAGCTTAATACTGCTGCTTGCAATTAGCGGTATCACAGCTTATGCTTTGCCAAAAGCAGGACCAATCTGGCCAGATCCTGTTCCTTTTTTCACTACTTCTACTCTTGAAGTGGACGAGCGTGAGGGAGGAGTGAAAGGTACAGGCGGCATAAAGAAGGTTGGATATGGAGAAAATGATGAACAGTTAGGTGGTGCCTTCCAAAGCGATGATACGCCTATTTTTTGGGCAGATGTAAATACACAGCAATATTGGAAGGTAGAAACAAAGGACACATATACCTCTAAAGGGTGGATTCAGTCGGAGAGTGAGGTAGAGCTTCAAAACTTTGGAATTGGAGAGATATTTGAAAGCGATATACCACCAGGAGAAGATAATTTAACAACAGATGCCAACATAGTTATGGCACAAGATTTTCCGTTAATCCTTCAGCCATATGGCATTAAAAGCATACAAACAAATGAAGAAGCAATGTTTACACGAAACCCATTAAATCAAAAAATTTCGGTTCTTAATAGCTCTAATTCTAGTCTATGGGATTACAATGTTTCATTTAGTGAGCCTACGTACAGCCTGAAAGCGTTGCGTGCTACTAATACAGAGAGCTTGAATTCATTATCTAGTGATTTTGATAGATATTTGCAGCTACCAGATACATTGCCAGATAGAGTGAGAGAGCTAGCAGTTAGTATTACACAAGACAAGTCAAGCCTCTATGATAAGGCGAATAGTATTGAAAGATATTTTAGATCAAATAGTTTTAGCTACAACCAAACAATGGCTGCAATACCTGATAAGGACACCGATTACGTAGACCAATTTCTGTTTGATACGAAGGTAGGGTATTGCGATAACTTTTCTACATCTATGGTAGTTTTACTTCGTTCTATTGATATTCCAGCACGTTGGGTGAAGGGCTTTGCACCTGGGGATCGTACGAATATGGAGAATTTGGGAGATGTCTATGAGGTAACGAACAATAACGCACACTCATGGGTAGAAGCTTATTTTCCAAATGTGGGATGGATAACGTTTGAGCCAACGATCGGCTTCTCTTCAAGCGCTGATATTGTATACGATGTTGAGAAACAGACAGACGAACTACTAACGCCAGAAGAACAACAGGAAACTCCTAAGAGCGAAGGATTTAAAAAAGAGGATGAAGTGTCTTTCAGCTTTACAGCTTTTTTACAAACCATTATAGACTGGATAAGTGAGAAGAAAGTGACAATCCTTTGGTTTGTCATTATCCTTGGAATCTTAAGCTTATTTGCCTACATACACCGAGGCAAATGGTTGTCAAAGGTTTTAATCCCAACATCAAGGCTGCGAAAAAATGACTGGAATTCCTTCGAAAAAATGTATCATCAGCTGCTACGGCAATTGAGTCGTCGCGGCCTTGTAAGAGAGCAAGGTCAAACCTTGATGGACTTTGCACGAAAAGTAGACAAGGACTTTGGCGATACTCATATGATAAGGCTAACTAAAGCGTATCAACAAGGATTTTATGGTAACAATAAAACTGAACTCAATTACGCGTCAATTAGAGAAAGTTGGGAATATTTAATCAATCAGCTAAGCGGTTGATTTTAACCTCAACAACCTGTAAACTGAAGTCAAATTAAATTGACCAGTTGCCCTCGTATATGTCCGATAATATGGTTCGGATGTTTCTACCAAGTTACCATTAATAACTTGACTATGAAGGTGAATGCAGTCATGCCTTTTTTAGGTGGCGGCATTCACCTTTTAATGTAGTAAGCATAAACGCGTAGAAAGAGGATACTTTCGCACGCGTTTTTTTTGTATACGTAGTGAATTGGCACAAATATTAGAAGAGGTGGAATGCATATGTCTTCAACTCCATTGTTGAAAGAGCAAGAAAAGATTGTTGTTCTAGATTTCGGTAGTCAATACAATCAACTAATCACACGTCGTATCCGTGAATTCGGAGTTTATAGTGAGTTACATCCTCACACAGTAACAGCAGAGGATATTAAGAAAATGAACGCTACAGGAATTATTTTCTCTGGTGGTCCAAATTCTGTTTATGACACTAACGCTTTTCACATTGACAAAGCAATCTATGACTTAAATATTCCGATTTTGGGAATTTGCTATGGAATGCAGTTGATGGCTTACCAATTTGGTGGAAAAGTAGAAAAGTCTTTTACAAGAGAATATGGTAGAGCTGAAATAGATATAAAGAATCCAACGACATTGTTTGGTGATCTTCCTTCTAACCATGTAGTGTGGATGAGTCATGGAGACCACGTGACAGCAGCTCCTGAAGGTTTTGAGGTAATCGCTACAAGTCCATCTTGTGACATTGCAGCAATGGCTAATGTTGAAAAAGGCTTATATGCAGTACAATTTCATCCAGAAGTTCGTCACTCTGTATACGGGTTAGAATTACTTCGCCAATTCGTATTTGATGTTTGTAAAGCAAAAGGTGATTGGTCAATGGAAAGCTTCATCGAGATGGAGATTGAAAAAATCCGAGAAACAGTTGGAGACAAAAAAGTTCTATGTGCACTAAGCGGCGGAGTAGATTCTTCTGTAGTTGCAGTGTTAATCCATAAAGCAATTGGTGACCAGCTGACTTGTATGTTCGTTGACCATAATCTACTTCGCAAAGACGAAGCAGAAGGTGTAATGAAAACCTTCACTGAAGGCTTCAATATGAACGTTATTAAAATTGATGCTCGTGAGCGTTTTATGAGTAAATTGGCTGGAGTATCTGATCCAGAGAAAAAACGTAAAATTATAGGTAATGAATTTATCTATGTTTTTGATGATGAGGCTTCTAAGCTAGAAGGTATGGATTTCCTAGCACAAGGAACTCTTTATACAGACATTATCGAAAGTGGTACAGCTACTGCTCAAACGATTAAATCTCACCATAATGTTGGTGGACTTCCAGAGGACATGCAATTCAAGCTAATTGAACCTCTTAAAACTTTATTTAAAGATGAGGTGCGCGAGCTAGGTTCAGAGCTTGGCTTAGCTGATGAAATCGTGTGGCGTCAACCATTCCCAGGTCCTGGACTAGCTATCCGAGTATTGGGAGAAGTAACAGAAGAGAAACTAGAAATCGTGCGTGAATCAGATGCCATCCTACGCGAAGAAATCGCTAAAGCTGGTTTAGAACGCGATATCTGGCAATACTTCACTGTACTTCCTGATATCCGTAGCGTCGGTGTAATGGGGGATGCAAGAACTTATGACTACGCAATCGGTATCCGTGCAGTAACATCTATCGACGGCATGACTTCTGACTGGGCACGTATCCCATGGGACGTTCTAGAAAAAGTATCTGTTCGTTTAGTAAACGAAGTAGCACACATCAACCGCGTACTGTATGACATTACGAGCAAGCCACCAGCAACTATTGAGTGGGAATAATACTCTTCAGTAATATAATCTAAACAGGTTAAACGCAGTCATATCCATGTCTAGCCTAGTATGTTAAGAATTATCAGTGATTAACGTACAACTTTTTATATTTCAAAAGTTAAAATCTCTTTTAGTTATTTATAACAAATAACTAGAAGAGGTTTTTTTGTTTAGTTAAAATTAGGAACTTGATTGATGACTTTAAAGTCGTTTAAAAAATAATGCGAGTCATTCTATTTAACAAATGGTCTATACAGTGAAGTGAAGGAAACAGTTGAATTTTATACATCTCAAGCCCTAGTTTTAAATATATCTCAGGTCCATTAACAGGAATTCATTCGCACTGTAAGATAGAAATATAAAGAAGTAAGTAGTGGAACGATTATACATAAAATAAAAAGTTTGATTTTCGATTGCTATCAGCAATTGTGATGAAAGATAAGGAGTGAGAATATGAAAAAGCTTTGGTTCTTATGGTGGATTGCTAACACTTTTTGGGTTGTCATTTTTGCAGTAGGTACGGCTTTCGTTTGGTTAAGGGAGGTTGATGGTGCAGGTGCAATTCAAACACTTGAGGCAAAATTAGCAGCATTTATAGTTTTATTAATCGCCTTTATACTTCCCTTAATAATTCAAGTTGTATGGCTAATTGTTAACTTGGTAATCAACAATAGTAAAAAAACTAAAATTCAGCAGGTATAAAAGGGAATTATGTACTTAAGAAATTAGCAAAATAAGCAATCAGACGCGATTATAGAACAAAAAAATTAGATTTTTAAACGACTTTATTGTTATATTTTTAGTGCAGTAAGTATCTTTCATCAAAAGTTAAACGATTATATTATAACCCCTTTCTAAATTTAGAAAGGGGTTATGTTTGTTTGTTCTTTTAAAATTAAAGAACTTTATTGTCATTTTACATTAAAATGAATCAGCAAATTTTAGGTTGTAAAGATAAGTATAATGAATACCATTTGGCTAAGAATTATTTTAATAAGTTTTTACTGATATATTCAAGGTTAGGCAGTACACTAATAAAGTAAAAAGGTTTAATTCAGTAAAGTAAGGTATATTATATTTGTTGAATAGATTCTCTTTAAAGACAAGAAAAGAAGGTGAACAAAGTGGGGAAATACCAATTGGATACCAAAGGAAAGGCAGTTGTGGCAAAGTATCATGAAAAACACAAGCCTGCCAAATTTGATAAAAAGCAGCAACTTGAAAAAATACGTGCGGAGTATTTGAAAAAGAAGCAAAAACAAACAGATAATTAATATGAATGAAAACATAGGAAGACTAAAATCTCCCTATGTTTTTCTTATTCGATGTCCTTTTTTAAAATTGAAGATAGAGTTTATTATTCTCCTAAATTTCAGATTCGTTGACAAAAAAACTCGTCATCAGATATCTCTTTCGAAACGACATAGCCATTATTCAAACTAATAGCGTTGTAAACAGGGGTTCACCAGCTACAAATGAGGACAAGAATTACATGATCTGAACGGGTTTTTCTGTGTTGATAAACAGCGTTATATTTCAATGGTTGGCGCGTGCTTTATGATATTACGAGTAAGCCACATGCTACTATGAGTGGGAATAGTATAAATAAAACCTTGGACTGCCTATTTTATAGGTTTTCCAAGGTATTTTTATTCTGAGAAATATAGGTCTATTTTACTTTAAAAATTATTTTGCCTATAAGCAGAAAACGAACTATTATTTGGTTAAATTAAATAATGTTCGTATTTAGTATTGATTTCGGCATAATTCGGTGTTATATTACATATATAATTTAATTATGTCGTCGTATAACGTTGGGAATAAGGCCCAAAAGTCTCTACCGAATCACCGTAAATGATTCGACTACGATGAGTGAGCCTATTTATATTCACTTATTGGGGATAGTACATGTATACGACCGAAAATGGTTGTATACTTTTTTTCGTTATCGCGACAAAAAATGGAGGAACTTATGAAAAAGTATTTTCGTTTTGAGGAATTAGGAACTAACTATCGCCGCGAGATTATTGGTGGATTAACAACGTTCTTAGCTATGGCTTATATCTTAGTGGTAAACCCTATGACGTTATCACTAGAATCAGTGCCTGGATTACCTGAATCTATGTATATGGATAAAGGGGCAGTCTTCACTGCTACTGCAATCGCAGCAGCATTAGGTTCTATTTTAATGGGTGTCCTGGCTAAATACCCGATTGCCTTGGCACCTGGTATGGGTCTCAATGCTTTCTTCGCTTACACTGTAGTACTGAAATTCGGAATTCCATGGGAAGTCGCTTTGACTGGTGTTTTTGTAGCCGGGGTAATCTTTATCTTACTTTCTTTATCAGGTATTCGTGAAACTATTATTAATGCCATCCCATCTGAGCTTAAATATGCGGTAGGAGCGGGGATTGGATTATTCATAACCTTTGTTGGTCTACAAAACGCAAAGATTATCGTTGGTAATCCTGATGTGATTGTTGCGCTTGGTGATTTAGCTGACCCAAATGTTCTATTAACAATTTTTGGTCTTATTATAACAGTTATTATGATGGTTAAAGGCGTTAAAGGCGGAATTTTCTACGGTATGTTAATTACCGCTATCGTAGGTATGATCTTTAAGTTAGTAGAAGTTCCTCATGCGATTGTTGGAGAGGTTCCAAGTATGGAATCAACTTTCGGGGCAGCACTCAAACCTATTTTTGAAAACCCAGCATCTTTAATGACATCACAATTTTTAATTGTAGTACTTACCTTCTTATTTGTTAACTTCTTTGATACAGCTGGAACATTAATTTCCGTTGCGAACCAAGCAGGGTTAATGAAAGATAATAAATTACCTCGTGCAGGTAAAGCTTTACTAGCAGATGCTATTGCTACAACTGCCGGAGCTGTTGCTGGTACCTCAACTACTACATCTTATGTAGAATCTACAGCCGGTGTTGCTGCAGGTGCTCGTTCAGGGTTTGCGGCAGTTGTTACTGGGGTTCTCTTGTTATTATCATTGTTCTTCTATCCTGTATTAGATGTAGTAACTTCTTATGTAACGGCACCAGCATTAATTATAGTGGGTGTACTTATGGTTTCATCTTTAGGAAGTATAGAATGGACGAAATTTGAAGTAGCAGTTCCAGCATTCTTTGTTGTAATTGCAATGCCATTAACTTATTCAATTGCAACTGGTATAGCAATTGGTTTCATATTCTATCCAATCACGATGATTGTAGCTGGAAGAATAAAAGAGATTCATCCGATAATGTATGGGCTATGGGTAATATTTGTGGCCTACTTCATATTCTTATAATTTTCAAGCTATCGAGAGGGGCCAAGTGCCTCTCTTTTTTTATGTGTTTTAATAAGAGGGTTATAAAGAGATAATAGAGAAATAGTTTATATAGTAGAAACTCGAAAAGATAATGGGGGGAATTGTAGTGATGCAAATAAGAAAAGCAACACCTTCAGATGCAGAGGGTATCGCAAGAGTTCACGTAGAAAGCTGGAAATCTACTTATATAAACATTGTCCCAGAGGATTTCCTAAAAAACCTTTCCTATGAAAAAAGAGTAGAGTATTGGTATTCTGCTATACCCGATGGAGAAGTATATGTAGCGAAAAATGAAGAAGGGGAAGTGATTGGTTTTGCTTCTGGTGGCAAGGAACGAAGTAGGAAGTACTCTAAGTATAATGGAGAGTTATATGCCATTTATATTTTGCAAGAGTATCAGGGGAAAGGTGTCGGAAAACTACTGATTAAACCAATAGTGAAAGAACTAAAGCGCCAGGGAATCTCATCTATGTTAGTGCTTGTGTTAGAGGATAACCCTTCGCGGAAGTTTTATGAAAAGCTTGGTGCAAAGAAGATTGATAGTATAATAGTTGAAATTGGTGGAGTGCAGCTTAATGAGCTAGTATACGTATGGGAGGATATTGATCTTCTAGCTTATGAATAAAATCAGGAATTAAAGCCGTCTAAAGCGCATTGAGAGAGGGATTAGAAAGTCTAAAAGATTTTAAAAGACTTATCAGAATAGATTGTTATTATATTTTCGCTTATTTTATTAAAAATACTGTTGACGAATAGTTAAATAGGGTGGTATAGTTATCAAGTTCTCATTTTTACTTCTGATTTCAAAAAAACAACTTAAAAAAAGTTGTTGACATTGATGATTAGATTTGATAAGATAATAAAGCTGTCGAAACAAAACGACACAATGAACATTGAAAACTGAACATGCAAAACGTTAAGACATATAGCATCAAACAACTTCGGTTGTATTGAAGCAAAACAATTTTTGACATCATTTAATGATGATGCCAGCAAAACAAAATGAGCTTTTTAAGTTCTCTATTATGGAGAGTTTGATCCTGGCTCAGG
>NZ_JBNNVC010000008.1:0-68053 GCF_050280345.1 Psychrobacillus sp. NPDC093200
TAATAGAGAACTTAAAAAGCTCATTTTGTTTTGCTGGCATCATCATTAAATGATGTCAAAAATTGTTTTGCGTCAATACAACCGAAGTTGTTTGAAGCTATATGTCTTAACGTTTTGCATGTTCAGTTTTCAATGTTCATTTTTGCGTTGTCGTTTTTTGCGACTTCTCTAATTTATCACCATTCAACTGGCTAGTCAAGAAGTTTTTCAAAAAACTTTTTTTATTAATTTTCTGCTGTTTTTTAATTCGTTTTTGACGACGCTTATTATAATACCGCATATTTAATGTATATGTCAACAAAAAACGAGCATTTTTTTATTTCGTTTTTTGTTGACCTTTTTTTACTCTTTAACTTTGTAGTATCTATGCAGAATATGGCTGCTTTTAGTAGGTTGTTTTTCTATTAGAATTAATCCTTTATCGACCAAGAATTCTATAAATACTTCAAGGTCAACGGAATAGTTTTTTAATTCCTCTTGTTCATGAATCTCTTGTATCGTCCAATACTCTTTAGAAGAAAGTACTTCGATTATATGTCGTGCCCCATCCTTTGTTCTTGAATGAATCAAGAAGTCACTTGCTAAAAATAAAAGTTCTAATCTTTTCTCTAATGTTTCTCCACTCGACACTAACTCATCGTACAATTTATATATAGAAGGATCTAATTGCTTTACTTGCTTCCACACCATAACCTCCGGGTGCATCCCCTTTTCAATAATAGCTAATCTAGCTAGATGATGCAGTGAGTTTACAATATGATTATAAGCATCTAGATAATTTAATTGCTCAAAGAATACTTTAGCTTGCATATAGCTTCTACTAAGCTTTGCAAATTCTATTCCCATTCTTACATTTCGGCCGTTTACCGGGAAATCCTGTAATTCCTTTTTAAGGTTTTCTACATATTCATTTCGATCAAATATTACTCTCCCATTGATCATCCAGCCCACTAACTTAGGATTGGCTCCTACTATAAACCATTTTCTAATTTGTTTCTCCGTAATAATATGCAATGCTGCCTTTTTGTCGTTATACGTATAATGCTTAGTAAAAACCGGAATAGGAGAATCTTTAGTTATAATGAACAATATGGAATCAAAGGTATCAGTAATAGGACTGACTTCTTCTATTTTTTCTATTAATATTATGCCTAATGTATTTGAATCACTGGCTCTTTCTTGATAGATAGGTCTTAACAACGCTTCCAATGTGAAAGCCTCCTTTATTAACTTATGTATTATTCTTCGACAATAATTTGATATTTCCTCTTTAAACTTTAATAACATTCCTTTATAAAAAAATATGTTATAGTGTAGGTATAATTAGGAGGCTAAAAAATGAAACCCTATAAAAACAAAATAAATCGAATTCGTTCCTTTGCTCTTGGTCTAATATTCTTTGGCTTTATTATCATGTACGGGGCTATCTTCTTTAGAGAGAACGCTATCTTAGTAACAATATTTATGACACTTGGGTTACTTTCTATTATTGGAAGTACAGCTGTATATGGATGGATAGGTTTATTATCTACTAAAGCTGTTCAAGTAGTATGCCCCAATTGTGGAAAACACACGAAAGTTTTAGGACGAGTAGATATGTGTATGTATTGCAAAGAACCACTTACATTGGATCCTACTCTTGAAGGAGAAGAATTTGATATTAGCTACAATAGAAAAAAATAATCCCTGCACTTTGCTTTTAAGCAAAGTGCTTTTTTATATTAACATAGTATACTCATATAGAGTGAAATGAAACGAAGTCTTCTTTCTCTACTCTCCACATTGCAAGCATCGCATTATTAGCATCATCATGATAACCAGCACCTCTGTTTCTTAGAAGATATAGAAACTCCTCACTTTTTAAATTAGCCAACACTAATCAATTGGAATGGATATCGACGATTTCTTACTATGTATTGTAAATCAAAATAATTTTCCCCATTTACTCTGCGTACCTTTCCTATTTAGGTAAAATAAAAAAGTCTAGGTGGCTTTGAGAACTAATTTCTCCATTTGTTTAGGCAGTCATCGACCTTGTACTATTCCCACGTTTAATTACGTATCAATTATTTTTCATTTTATTGTATTGTTTTGTATATTTTTAAGAATGAGCAAGTTACCTACCAGATAGAAGATATTTCAGCTACATCTGAGCAAATCTCAGCAAGTGCTGAAGAAGTTGCAGCATCAGTAGCTGAAATTGCCAGCCATACGATAGAAGCATCCTCCCAGACCGAAATGATCTCTGCTGCTGTAGAGGAACAGACAGCAACCATGCAGGAAATCAACACAGTGGCGCAGGACTTAACAGAAAAAGCAGTGGATTTAGAACAACTTATTGGCCGCTTTAAAATTTAGACAAAATAAAAACCGAGCGAATATACGCTCGGTTTTTTATTGGACTTTAGTTGCTTGTTCCTTACATGTAGGACACGAACCGTAAATCTCCATTCGGTGAGAACTAACATCAAAACCGGTCAAATGAGAGGCAAGATGCTCTACTTCATCTAATCCTGGATAATGGAAGTCAACTATTTTACCGCAAGAATTACAAATCATATGGTAGTGGTCATTTGTGATGAAATCAAAACGACTTGAATTATCGCCATATGTTAATTCCTTTACTAAGCCCGCTTCTCTAAACACACGTAAGTTGTTATAGACAGTAGCAACGCTCATGCTGGGAAATTTACTTTCAAGCGCTTTATATATATCGTCCGCAGTGGGATGTGACATAGATTGAATAATAAATTCCAGAATCGCATGGCGTTGAGGCGTTATACGTACACCGGTTGATTTCAATGTATCCAAAGCGTCTCTTAAATGTACTTCCGTCATCGCTATGCACCTCTCTTTATAATCATTATTAAATGATAAGTTTATAATAAGTATAAAGAAGAAATACTATCGCTGTCAAATTTTTCGACTATTAACATAGTATTAATACACTTTAGTATCCTCGTGAAACGTCTATAACATTTTCAAAATTGCTTTCTTCATTTAAGTAGATAGTTAAATTTCTAGAGAAAATTTCAAGTGCTCTCACCACATATTGAGAGGAGTGACTAGAGATATGTGGGGAGATGATTACATTTGGCATACTCCAAAACGGATGATCACTTTCAAGTGGTTCCTTTGCAAAAACGTCTAATACAGCATAGGCTATACAATTATCCTCCAAGGCTTGTTTCAAATCCTGCTCTTTCAATAAGTCCCCACGTCCGTAATTCATAAAAATAGCACTCTCTTTCATAGATTTGAAGTGCTCGTATGTTAACAGTCTTCTCGTTTCTTCAGTGCTAGGAAGTATGGAGATTACTATATCAGCTTTTGGTAATACCTCTTTTAATGACTTGAATGATACCATCTCATCCATATAAGATGCTGTTTTTCCACTACGATTGCAACCAATTGTGTGTACTCCAAATGCTTGTAACAGTCTTCCTACTTCTCCACCAATTGCCCCCGGCCCTATTATTAATGCTGTTGATCCATAAAGCTCCGATGAGGGAACTCTTTTCGACCATTCTGCCTTTTTCTGATTTTCAGCTATGAGAGGCAGGGACTTTTTAATAGAAAGTATATGAGCCAAAATGGATTCGGCCATAGGTGTTTTATGAATACCTCTCACATTTGTGAGAAGTATGTTCCTTTGGGCTATTTCTTGTAAAGGCATTTTTTCTAAACCTGCTGAGGCAACCATAACCCATTTCAGTTTTTTAGCACCTTCTATATGTGAAGATTTAAGGTCCTCCCCATACGTCACAAAAACACTAGCTGTTTTAAGTTCATTCTCATTTAAGCCCTTATGGAAGATAAAATCTACTTGGGGAAAGCGATTGATCAAGCTTAATCGCTGCTCCTCCTTCGGTAAAAAGGAAAATAATATTTTCATCTATTTATTCACCAGCTTTTACTAAGGATTTTAATGTATGTAGCACTTCTTCTACGTGATCTTTTACTTTAACCTTTCTCCACTCCTTCACCACTGTCCCAGTTGGATCAATCAAAAAGGTTGTACGTTCAATTCCCATATATTCTTTCCCAAAGTTTTTCTTCAATGCCCATACTCCGTATGCCTCTGAAACTTCATGATTATCATCGATCAATAAAGAAAAAGGTAGTCCATGCTTTTCTATAAATTTTGTATGTGCCTTCTCACCATCTGCACTTACTCCAAGAATGACTGCATTTAAATCAGAAAAATCTTCATAGGCGTCTCTAAACTCACATGCTTCCGTCGTGCAGCCCGGTGTGGAGTCTTTAGGGTAAAAGTACAAAATGACATACTGCTTTCCAGCAAAGTCTTCCAATGATACGACTTCACCCTTTTCATTTTTTAATGAAAATTTAGGTGCGGCCATTCCTTCTAATTGTTCCATCAAAATCCCTCCTCTAATATTAGTTATATCGTAACGAACTTTATAAGTATGTTCAATTTCTTTAGTCTTTTTCCTCTTATTTGTCTAAAATATTAAAAGTAACCACTATGACTAGAAGTTTTAGGAAAGACAAGTTATAATTTTCATCTTACATACATTCAATAATGGAGGTAGAACATTGAAACATACACAATCTGAACAAATACAGGTACATGCATTAGAACATATCGTTGGAGGAGTAAACAGCCCTTCCCGCTCCTATAAAGCAGTTGGAGGCGGAGCACCTATTGTCATGGAAAGAGCAGAAGGTGCATACTTCTATGATGTAGATGGAAACAAGTATATCGATTACTTAGCAGCCTACGGTCCTATTATTACCGGACACGCTCACCCGCATATTACAGAAGCTATTACAAAGGCGGCCCAAACAGGCTTATTATATGGTACCCCAACAAAGCATGAGGTTACATTCGCTAAAATGCTAAAAGATGCTATACCTTCAATGGATAAAGTGCGCTTTGTTAACTCAGGGACGGAAGCAGTAATGACTACAATACGAGTTGCACGTGCCTATACAGGAAGAACAAAAGTAATGAAATTTGCTGGCTGCTATCACGGGCACTCTGATTTAGTTTTAGTTGCAGCAGGCTCAGGCCCAGCAACTCTTGGAACTCCCGATTCTGCCGGAGTACCTCAATCTATCGCAAAAGAAGTTATAACGATTCCATTCAATGATCCTCAGGCATACAAGGATGCTATGGAAAAGTGGGGTTCTGAATTAGCCTGTATTTTAGTGGAACCTATTGTAGGTAATTTTGGAATGGTGGAGCCTAATGAAGGATTTTTAGCGCTAGTTCACGAAATTGCAAAAGAAAAGGGAGCTCTTGTTATCTATGATGAAGTAATTACAGCATTCCGCTTCCATTATGGAGCTGCATCTACTATGCTTGGCCAAATACCGGACTTAACTGCATTGGGTAAGATTATTGGCGGAGGACTTCCGATTGGTGCATATGGCGGTAAGAAAGAAATTATGGAGCAGGTAGCACCACTTGGACCTGCTTATCAGGCTGGAACAATGGCTGGTAATCCTGCGTCAATGCAAGCAGGAATTGCTTGTTTAGAGGTTCTTCAGGCTCCCGGTTTATATGAAGAGCTAGATAGATTAGGTGCATTGTTAGAGAAAGGAATTTTAGATGCAGCTAAGAAAAATAATATTACAATTACAATCAATCGCATAAAAGGTGCACTTTCCGTTTATTTTACCGATGTAAAGGTTGAAAACTACGAACAGGCAGAAGCTAGTGATGGTGAGATGTTCGCTAAATTCTTCAAGCTTATGCTTGAGCAGGGTATCAATCTTGCACCTTCTAAATACGAAGCTTGGTTTATTACTACAGCTCACACAGAAAATGATATAGTAGAGACAATTAATGCTGTAGACAATGCTTTTGCTCAACTAAATAAATCAAAGTAATAAGGTTAACGAAAGGATAGGATGGAATGAAATTAGGCGCACGCATATTTAAAACTGGAGTTGCTATAGTATTTTCCTTGTTTATAGCTGAACTACTTCAGCTTCCTAGTCCTGTCTTTGCAGGAATAGCAGCAATTTTTGCGATACAACCATCTATCTATAGATCCTACTTAACCGTTATTGAACAAATACAATCTAACCTAATTGGAGCAGCTATTGCAGTCATTTTTGCATTAGTTTTTGGCAATCATATTATTGCTGTTGGCTTTGCTGCAATTGTCGCCATTTCCATCATGCTCAAATTTAAGCTAGAAAAAACTGTTTCGTTAGCATTAGTTACTGTGATAGCCATTATGGAGATACAAAGCGATGAATTTTTAACCTTTGCACTGATTCGATTTTGTACCATTCTCGTTGGGGTAATTTCAGCCTTTGTCGTAAATCTAGTATTTCTTCCACCTAAATTTGAGACAAAGCTTTTTAACTCTATTCATTACACACAGGATGAAATTATAAGATGGATTAGAATCGCTTCCAGAAACGCGGCCGATCACCAGTCTAGTAAGCAGGCAATAAGTCAGCTAAAAGGTAGATTAGAACGAATCGATCAAATATACTCCTTTTTTAAGGAAGAAAGAGTATATACAAAAAAAGCAACACATTCAAAAGGTAGAAAAGCAGTCGTTTATCGCGAGCTCATCGAGATTTCATACAATAGCTTAGAAGTATTAAAAAGATTGCATCTCCATGAAAATGAATTAAATGACCTTCCAGAGCATTTTAGAATGATGATAACAGAAAGATTAGATTCACTTTTGACTTATCATGAGCAGCTCCATTTGAAATTTATTGGCAAGCTTAAAGCAGATCATATGGAATGGCACGGTCCAGAGGCATTTATTCAAAGACAAGAGGTTATGAATATATTCGTCCAACAAATAGCCTTAACCCAAATAGAGGAGGAGTTCTCTACGTACCATCTCCTGCATTTACTTTCTTCTATTTTAAAATATGAAGAACAGCTAGAGCATGTGGATAAGCTCATAACTGCTTATCAGAACTTCCACAGTAAGGAATTAACTGTACAGATTGAGGAAACTCCTTATTAAAACTAAAAAACACGTATCTCCATTTGGCAATGAGTGCCATTAGGAGATACGTGTTTTTTAGTTTTTCATTCTTGGATCCAATGCATCCCTTAAGCCATCACCCATAAGGTTAAAACCAAGGACTGTTAACATGATAGCAAGTCCTGGGAAAATCATTGTCCACGGTGCTGTTCGGAGGTGGTTTCGTGCATCCGCTAGCATTTTGCCCCACTCGGGTGTTGGCGCCTGTGCTCCCAAGCCTAAGAAACCTAGTGCGGCAGCCTCTATAATTGCAGAAGCAATGGCCAAGGTTCCAGCCACAATAACAGGTGCCATAGAGTTAGGTAAAATATGCGAGAAAAGGATACGAAAATCCTTCATACCAATTGCCTTAGCAGAGGTTATGTATTCCTCTTCTTTAATACTTAACACTTTTGATCTGATGAGTCGCCCGAAGTTAGGAATGTTGATAATTGCAATCGCAATCAAAGCATTTTGCAAAGATGGACCTAACACAGAAACTACTGCAATCGCTAGAAGAATGCTAGGAAAAGCCAGTAGAATATCAAAGATACGGGAGATAATCATGTCAACCCATTTCCCGTAGTAGCCGGCTACTATTCCCAATATACTTCCTATAATGACAGAGCCGATTACTGAGGAAAAACCTACCCATAGAGAAATTCTAGCCCCATGCACAATTCGAGAGAATATATCTCTGCCAAAATCATCCGTGCCAAACCAAAACTGACTAGATGGTGCTAAAAGTCGATGTTTCGTCATGGATTGTTCATCAATACCCTGTGGGACCAGAAAAGGTCCTATTAGTGCGACTACTATAAAGAAAAATACGATAAAAGTGCCGACAAGCGCCACCTTGTTTTTCCGGAAACCTCTCCACGCTTCTTTCCAAGGACCAGCTGATATGTCCTTTTCGGTAGCCAATAAATTATCCGGTGCTTTTGGAACCATTTGGGTCATCATCATCTCTCCTTTTAGTCATACTTGATGCGTGGATCAATTAATCCATATAAAATATCAACGAATAAATTGATCATAACGAATATAAAAGCAACTACTAATATTCCAGATTGAATAACAGGGTAATCACGGAACTGAATGGCATCGTAAATATAGCGACCAATTCCCGGCCATCCAAAGATGGTTTCTGTCAATATAGCTCCTCCTAAAAGTAAGCCCATTTGAAGACCGATTACTGTTAAGACTGGAATGATGGCATTTTTCAAAGAATGCTTATATACTACCCAAAACATTTTTTGGCCTTTAGCTCTTGCTGTTCGTACATAATCCGCTCTCATAACCTCTAGCATACTAGATCTAGTCATTCGAGCAATAATAGCCATTGGAATAGTAGCCAAGGCAATACTAGGTAATAACAAATGCTTGAGAACAACACCAAGCTGATCAAAACGGCCATTAATAATAGTATCAATTACATATAAGTTGGTGACTGCTGAAACTGGGTCTCTTGCTTCCTGCCTCCCACCTGTTGGAAGCCAGTGTAATTCTACGGCAAAAATCCATTGCTCCATTAACCCCAACCAAAATATTGGCATCGAAACACCTATTAAAGCTAGTACCATTGCTAAGTAATCGAACCAAGAGTTCTGGAACCATGCAGATATAATTCCCGCGTTTACCCCTATAATAACTGCTATTAGAATTGCAAAGAACGCTAGCTCAAACGTGGCAGCAAGATACGGCCATATTTCAGAAGCTACTGGCTTAACAGTTCGCATCGACTCACCAAGATCACCTTGAAGAAGACCAAATAAATAATCAAAATATTGCACATACCAAGGATTATTTAAGCCTAGGCTTTCTCTTAGTGATTCAATAGCATCCTTAGAAGCTAATTGTCCCAGAATAACCTGTGCTGGATCACCTGGGATAGCACGAATAATCATAAAAACTAAAAAAGTCATACCAAGCAATACTGGTATAAGCTGCAACAGCCTCTTTCCAATATAGTGAAGCATGTTTTTTCACCCTCTTCATCTTAAAATATGAAATACAAGCTTCTCTCTTTGACCTGACAATTAAAATACTTCTTATCCTTTAAAAGAGGAAGGAATCAAGAAGACTCCCTCCCCCATCAGTCTTTACTTAAAGTCAACGTTTCCTAATTTGTCTGAGCCAGTTGGATGTGGTGTGAAGCCTGTCAATTCTGCTTTACCAGCAAGTAATGGTGTTGAGTGAGCAAGTGGAACCCATGGTGCATCTTCAAATATTATTTCTTGAGCTTGTTTATATAATTCAATACGTTTGTTTTCGTCTACCTCTGATTGTGCTTCGATTAGAATTTCGTGTAATTGGTCATTGCTATAGTACGTGTAGTTATTACTTTCGATATTATCTTTGTCTAGCAATACATAAAGGAAATTATCCGCATCCCCGTTATCACCAGTCCATCCAAGTAAGAAAGCATCAGCTTCTCCTAAACGAGCTTTTTCTAAATATGTTGCCCATTCATAAGAAACGATTTTTGCATTGATGCCTACTTTTTCTAAGTTATTTTTAATTGCTTCTGCAACCTTTGCTCCGTCAGGCATATAAGGTCTTGGAACCGGCATAGCCCATAGCTCCATATCAAAGCCATCTGCTAATCCAGCTTCTGCTAAAAGTTCCTTTGCTTTTTCTGGATCATATTCGTAACCAGGAATATCGTTATTGTAGCCACTAATAGAAGAAGGCATAGGGTTTTTAGCGATTTCAGCTCCGCCCTCAAAGAAAGCATCTACAATTGCTTGCTTATCGATAGCATAATTCATTGCTTGGCGTACTTTTACGTTGTCAAAAGGCGGTCTAGTATTCGTTAGACCTAAGTAACCTACGTTCATGGACGGGCGCTCATACAGTTGTAGAGTAGAATCACCCTCAACTGTTTTACGATCAGACGGATTTACCCCATCAGCCAAATCAATGTCTCCAGCTAGTAGGTTGTTTAAGCGTGCTGCGTTATCCGGAATAGCACGGAATACAACTTTATCAAGCTTAGGCATACCATCTACCCAGTAATCTTCATATTTTTCAATTGTAATGGAATCATTTCGTTTCCATTCTACGAATTTGAATGGACCTGTTCCTACTGGATTATCTCCAAATTTCTCTTCATCTTTTTCAAATGCCGTTGGACTTGCTATTCCGAATGGACTCATAGCAATATTTTTTAAGAAAGGAGCTTGTGGACGTTTAAGTTTAAATACTACTGAGTAATCACCATCAGCAGTAACTGACTCAATTACATGTCCTTCATCGCCTGCATATCCTCCAAACATAGAGCCATAGTAATAGAATTTTTCCTCTGAGCCATTAGCCCAGCGTTCAAAGTTTTTCACAACAGCCTCAGCATTAAAATCTGTACCGTCGTGAAATTTAACTCCTTCTTCTAAAGTAAATGTATAAGTTAAACCGTCATCAGATGTTACCCATTCTTTGGCAAGGCCTGCTTGGATAGTAGTATCTTCTTCACCAAAATTTAATAGTGTTTCAAATACATTTTGTGTAACTTTAAATGATTCACCGTCAGTTACTATAGCAGGATCTAGAGAAACAGAGTCTCCCCCTCGACCAAACACTAATACTTTATCCCCTGATGATGAGGAGGATTCTCCTTTTTTATCTCCTCCGGTTTCATCACTTGAACAAGCAACGATTGTAAAAGCGGCAAATATCATTAAAAACATAAAAGACAATAATTTCTTTTTTCTCACATGGACCCCTCCAAATTTATATTATCAATGCTGGACTGCCTCATTATAAAGATGGCAGGCAACAAAATGACTGTTCTTAACTTCCTCTAGCTTCGGTTTAACGGTTGTACAAACGTCCATTTTAAAAGGACAACGTGTATGGAATGTACAGCCTGTAGGAGGGTTAGAAGGGCTTGGAATATCTCCTTCTAATATAATTTGCTCCCTTTGAAATTGTGGATCAGGTACTGGCACAGCAGAGAGAAGTGCTTTTGTATAAGGGTGCAGCGGCTCTGCATACAAATTCTCACTAGGTGCAAGTTCAACCATTCTACCTAAATACATAACCCCTACTCGGTCGCTAATGTGACGGACCACTCCTAAATCGTGGGCGATAAATATATAGGTAAGTTTTAACTCCTTTTGCAAATCCTGCATAAGATTTAAAACTTGAGCTTGAATGGATACATCGAGTGCAGAAACGGGCTCATCCGCTATAATCAGCTTTGGATTGGTCATAAGTGCTCTAGCGATTCCAATACGCTGTCTTTGTCCACCACTGAACTGGTGAGGATATCGTTTTGCGTGATAGCTGCTCAATCCTACAATTTCTAAAAAGTCATGAACCTTTTGTCTGCGAGTTTTAGGATCTCCGATTTGATGAACTATAAGCGGCTCCATTAAAATCTTCTCCACTGTATGACGAGGATTTAGAGAAGCATAAGGATCCTGGAACACCATTTGAATATCTCGTCTAACCTTGCGCATGGCCGAGTCTGAAATCTTCGTTAAATCCTTTCCTTCAAACATCACATTTCCTTCTGTTGGCTCTAGCAATCTCATAAGCATACGGCCTGTAGTAGATTTACCGCAGCCTGATTCTCCAACAATCCCTAACGTTTCTCCCTCATTCACAAAGAAAGATATGTCATCTACTGCTTTCACATAACCCACTTTTTTTGACAAAACACCCGAACGAATAGGAAAATATTTTTTCAGTCCGTCAACTTTTAACAGCGGCTCTGTCATAATCTGCAACCTCCTTAGAGTCATACAAGAAACATCTTGTTTTATGTCCCTCCGATGTTTCAAAAAGAGGAGGATTTTCCTGCAGACAGCGTTCGAATGCAAATTCACATCTTGCAGCGAATCGACAGCCCTGCTTTATAACTCCTGGCTTTGGCACATTACCAGGAATAGAATATAGTCGTTGCTTTTTGTATCTCATGTCAGGCACTGATGCAAGTAGCCCCTTTGTATATGGATGCTGAGGGTTTTTAAAAATAGTGTCAACTAGTCCTTCTTCTACTACTTTTCCTGCATACATGACCACTACACGTTCACAGGTCTCGGCCACTACACCAAGATCATGAGTGATAAGAAGTACAGCTGTATTTAGTCTTTTATTCAGATCTCGCATTAGCTTTAGGATTTGTGCTTGGATCGTAACATCTAATGCTGTAGTCGGTTCATCAGCTATCAACACCTCTGGATCACATACAAGCGCCATTGCAATCATAACCCTTTGACGCATACCACCTGAAAGTTGGTGAGGGTAGTCCTTCATAAGTGCTTCTGCTCTAGGAAGACCAACAAGCTTGAGCATCTCAACCGCTCTGTCCTTAGCTTGTTTTTTACTCCATCCTTTTTTATGTAGGGTTATAGCTTCCATAAGCTGATTCCCAATTGTAAATAAAGGATTTAAAGAGGTCATCGGCTCCTGGAATATCATAGCAATCTCATTTCCTCTTACTTTTCTCATCTCTTTTTCAGAGAAAGTAGTTAAATCCTTGCCTTTAAATAAGATTTCTCCATTTGTTATTTTTCCAGGGGGACTAGGAATTAGACCCATAATTGATAGTGAGGTAACACTTTTACCACAGCCTGATTCGCCTACAATGCCTAAGATTTCCCCTTCTCTAACATGGAAATCTACATAATCAACAGATGGAATAACACCATCATCTGTAAAAAAGGAAGTTTGAAGACCTTTCACTTCTAATACTTTTTTTCCTTGTTCCATGATAACCCTCCTTTTTTACAAGACTATTTAAAATTTTCATTATATTTGTTCATATTGATATTTTACACATTTTAGCATTTTATGCAATACTTTTCGGACTATTTAAAACCTTCCTTATATTCAATAATCCATAAAAATAGTATAAAAAAACACCCCATAAGAACAAAATCGCCTTATTGGGTGTGTTTGTTAGTCCACAGTATCTAATTGTTGTATTTGAAATAAGTTATAATATACCCCTTTGTCCTTCATGAGTTTAGCATGAGAACCTACCTCTGCTAATTCTCCATTTTCTATAACAAATATTTTATCTGCGTGCGTTATTGTGGAAAGTCTGTGTGCTACGATAATTGTTGTTCGATTTTGTGCCAAACGCTCTAAAGAATCTTGAATTAAAGATTCGCTCTCTAAATCTAATGCTGAAGTCGCCTCATCTAGAACCAATATCGTTGGATTTTTTAAAAATACACGTGCAATTGCGACACGTTGCTTTTGACCTCCTGAAAGCTTAACTCCACGCTCTCCAACCTTTGTTTCGTATCCATCAGGCAGTTCCATAATGAAGTCATGTGCATTAGCAGCTTTTGCCGCCTCTATTACTTCTTCATCACTTGCATTTGGTTTACCCATTAAGATATTCGATTTTACGGAGTCACTAAACAAAATATTATCCTGTAGGACAATTCCTATTTGTTGTCTAAGCGATTCAATCGTCACGTCGCGAACATCTTTTCCATCGATTTGTACGCTACCTGATGTCACATCATAAAATCGGGGAATCAGGCTAATAATAGTGGACTTACCCCCACCACTCATCCCGACAAATGCAACTGTTTCACCAGCATTTACTCTAAGGTTTATATTATTAAGGATAGTTTGACCGTCTTTTTCATATTGGAAGGAAACATTGGAAAAGGTTACTTCCCCATATGTATTGCCTAACTTTTTAGCTTCAGGTTTATCGACAATATCATATTTCTCATCCATCAACTCAAATACTCGATCCATAGAAGCAAAGGATTGTGTTAATGTTGTTGAAGAATTAACTAATCGTCTTAAGGGACTATAAAGGCGCTCAATGTAAGCTATGAACGCAGCCATCGTTCCTACAGATAATCTTCCATGAATAGCCTCATATCCAGCGTAAGCAATTACTAATAGTGGAGCAATATCCGTAATAGTATTAACTACAGCAAATGCTTTTGCGTTCCATATCGTCTGATCCACTGCTTTATCTAGAAATTCTCCGTTCGTCTCATTGAATAATTTTTGTTCATGTTTTTCTAGTGTAAAGGTTTTAATAATACTCATCCCTTGGACACGTTCATGAAGATAGCTTTGTACTCCTGCAAGAGCCTGGGATCTCTTTCTTGTTAAATCACGAAGTCTACCAAAAAAGAATTTAACACTGAATGCGTAGAACGGAAATGCTATTAAGGTAACTAATGTCAGCTTGACATTCATTGTCAACATAATGCCAATAGCTATTAGAATGGTAGCTAGATCAAGCCAGACATTCATCAAGCCAATCATCACAAAGTTTTTTGTTTGTTCTACATCATTAATAACGCGAGAAATAACTTCTCCTGCACGTGTGTTGGAATAGTATTTTAAGCTGAGTTTTTGAAGATGTATATATAGCTTTTGACGTATATCATACAAAATTTTATTGCTGACTAATTGTGCCAAATATTGTCGATAATACTCGATTGGTGGACGAACGATTAAGAATACCAATGCGGTACCACCAAGCCAATAAATCAGTTGTTGGATTTTCTCATCCGTTGACATATCGCCGCCAATAATATCATCAACGACAATCTTAATCAATACAGGTATAAATAGTGGAATTGCAAATTTAATAACCCCAATAACAATTGTCAGGAATATTTGCCAATTATAAGGTTTTACAAATTCCATATATCTTTTCATGGTACTCACAAAATTACTTCCTTTCTTAAAACGGAAGAACCTGTTGTAAAGTCAACAGGTTCTTCAACTATTCATTCAGCTGTTTATAAAAATGATAACGACTTGTCCATGCCTCTATAAAGTCGGGAGCAAAAGGCCCTCTTCTTTGCTTAATCCAAGAAATTAGTTTTTCTATATTTCGCTCAAGAATAGCATCCATCTCATCTGGATAATTCATGTCTCTTTTATGCTGTTCGTATTCATCCTCATCTAAAATAGTGTAGGTCATGTCTGGAAAGACCTTCACATCTAGATCATAATCAATATATTTTAACCTTTGATTGTTGTAGACAAATGGCGAACTAATGTTGATGTAGTAATATACGCCGTCTTCTCGAAGCATACAAATAATGTTAAACCAATGCTCTGCATGAAAGTAACAAATGGAAGGCTCTCTTGTAATCCATGTTCGGCCATCTGCCTCTATTACAAGAGTACGTTCGTTTGCACCTATCACAATATTCTTGGTGCCTTTTAAAACCATCGTTTCCTGCCAGACACGGTGGATACGGCCATTATGCTTGTAGCTGTGAATTTGAATAATTTCTCCTTCTGTTGGAATCGCCATGATTTAGCCACCTTTTCACCAAGCGCAAAATTGAATATTATACTTATTTCCCTATTATAGCAATCCATAGGAAAAAACTGTAGTAAAAAAATCAGCGAAGGCAAAATGCCCTCGCTGATTTTTGGTGAATCCATGTTATTTTGATTGGTTAGAAGAACCGTTCGAAAACTTCCCGCTAGCTTGTTGTTTTTTCATTTCAGCTTGACGGTTTTGCTCTTTAACTTGTTGAATTACAGTTTCTGAAGCAAACTCTTGTCTTTTGTTTGGTTGTTGACTGTTATTCTTTTTCATGGATTTCACCTCCGTACAAAATATATCATGTGCACTTTTGGAGATAATATTCATTTGAAATTTAAAAATGTTAAATTGAATTTTTTACTGCGGCGAACTGGAAGAAAGTAATTGATTTCCTCTCTATGCGGTCCAAATTAATGACCACATACTAACAATTACATTTTAATCGAACGTCCACCGTCCACTATAATAGTTTGTCCACGGATCATTGATGCGTCGTCGGATAGCAGGAACATTGCTGTTTTTACCATGTCTTCAATTTCAACCATTCGACCTGCCGGAGTGTTCAATCGAGCATCCTCTAATAATTGCTCTCTGTTTGGGAAATGCTTTAAAGCATCAGTATCTAATGCTCCACCGGAAACTGTATTAACTGCAATTCCTTTTTCAGCCAGCTCTACTGCCAAATATCGAGTGATAGACTCAATAGCAGCTTTAGATACACCTACTGTTGTATAGTTTTCTAAATATCTAATAGATCCTAATGAGCTAATACCTAAAATTTTACCGCCATTCGGCATAAGCTTCGCAGCTTCCTGTGCTCCGAAAAGCATTGCTTTTGCATTAATATTCATCGTCCAGTCCCAATGGGATTCCTCTAATTCCATTATTGGTCGAAGAACGCCAGAAGCAGCATTACTAACGAAAATATCTAAACGACCGAACTCATCTTTGATTGTTTGGAACATCGCACGAAGCTTCTCTATATCTCCTACGTTTGCACGAATAAGCAAAGCTTTTTGACCTAAAGCTTCAATTTCTTGAACAGTTTCTAATGCAGCTGTTTTACTGCGCGCATAATTGACCACAATATCATAGCCATTTTTCGCAAGCTCGATGGCAATTGATTTTCCTAAACCTCTGCTGCTACCTGTTACTAATGCTACCGGATTTGTCATGTGATACTCTTCCTTTCCTTCCATGCATTCCACATTTTTAATACGGGAATAGGCATTGGTTGATTGTTAACTTCTTCTATAGAATACCATTGGCTATTCAATGATATTTTTTTTTCGTTCATAAGCTTTGCTTCGAAGCTTTCGATTTCCCAAACAAGATGAGAAAAAATATGCTTAAATGCTATCAATTCTTTTCCTTTTTGAATTTCCACTCCATAGTCAAGCTCTACCACTTCCTCAACTGTATGGGTGGAAGTTGGCAGCTCAACCATAGGGAATTGCCACATATTTGCAAGCAATCCTTTAGAGGGACGCTTCTCTAACAAAATTTTACCATCATTTCGTTGAATCACTACTGCCTTCATTTTATGTAATTTTGTCTTTTTATTTATTGTTTTTATTGGCAGTTCCTCTTGAACTCCCTCATAAAAAGCCGAACAATATTCTCGCACTGGACAAAGTAAACATTTGGGCTTTGTAGGAGTGCATATAATAGCCCCAAGTTCCATTAAACCTTGGTTAAATGCTGAAGGGTTATCCTTAAACATCAAGTTCATAACAGCTTCTTCAAATATCTTTTTCGTCTTTTGTTTAGCAATGTCCTCTTTTATCAATAAAATTCGAGAGAGTACTCTCATTACATTTCCATCAACTGCATGCTCCGGAATATCATATGCAATGCTTAACACTGCTCCAGCCGTATAAGGTCCAACGCCCTTTAGCTTTGATATTTCCTTTCGGTTGTTCGGTACGACGCTATTATATTCTTCTACAACTTCCCTTACTCCTGCTTGCAGGTTACGGGCTCTTGAATAATAGCCCAAGCCTTCCCACTCTTTTAATAGTTCTCCCTCTTCCGCTTCTGCAAGTGATTCCAGAGAGGGATATTTAGAGATAAATCTCTCATAATAAGGGATAACTGTATCAACCTTTGTTTGCTGTAGCATTACTTCGGAGACCCAAATTTTGTATGGATCTTTTGTTTTTCTCCAAGGCAAATCTCGTTTTTCCTCTAAAAACCAGGATACTAGTGACTCACCAATTTGCTTATTATATAATTCGTTCACATTTAGATTCCTTTCCCTGCGATTATGGTGTGTAATAATAGGGTATAACTTTAATAATTACTTTGTTAATTTATCTACTTTATCTTATGATTAAGATAACTTGTTTCCTAAAGGAGCTGGTCACACATGGATACAGGTACACATATCGTTATGGGTATTGCACTTGGTGGTTTGGCAATGGCAGATCCCGTCGTTACAAGTAGTTCTCTAACTACTACTGCAGTAATTGCAGGAACTATAATCGGATCTCAAGCCCCTGATATAGATACTGTTCTAAAATTAAGAAATAATGCAATCTACATACGCCATCATCGTGGTATTACCCACTCTATTCCAGCCGTTCTTTTATGGCCGTTACTAATATCTGGTGTATTGTGGTTAATTATCCCTGAAGCAAATTGGCTTCATCTTTGGCTTTGGACGTTTTTAGCAGTGTTTCTTCATGTCTTTGTTGATATTTTTAATTCATATGGAACTCAGGCATTGCGCCCCTTCTCTAAAAAATGGGTGGCATTGGGAGTCATAAATACATTCGATCCAATCATATTTGGCATTCATGTACTAGGCCTATTATTATGGATGTTTGGATTTAATCCAGTACCTACATTCCTAACAATGTACGCTATAATCGCTATTTATTACATTTTACGCTTTGCGGTGCAAAGTGCTGTTAAAAATAGTGTAAAGAAAACGATTCCAGATACAACAGAAATTATTGTTGCTCCCACTATAAAATTTTTTCAATGGAGAATTGCAGCTAGCTCAGAGACCCATCATTATGTAGGTAGAGCATACGGACGTTCCATTACAATTTATGATAAGTTTGAACGAGAGGAAATTCCTGATTCTCCTTTAGTAGAGGCAGCGCTTAAAGATACAAACCTAAGTGCCTTCACTTCGTTTTCGCCTATTTACAGATGGGAAATAACAAAGTTCGAACATATTCACGAAGTACGTCTTATCGATTTACGTTATAGAAGTAACGATTATTATCCTTTTGTGGCAGTTGTGCACTTGAATGAAGACTTGGAGATTATCAACTCATACACAGGCTGGATATTCAGTGAAGATAAGCTAAGAAAAAAATTAGACTTTTTACCTCATTAAAACAGAGACGCTAGGAATCATATTCCTAGCGTTTAATCTGTATCCAGTAAATGCTTGTATTTTTCATTCGTGGTTGCAAACTCATGCAATTGTCCGCCGTAGCCATCTATCCACTTTTTAATGACCATTTCTGTCACCGCTGCACCTTTGTATTCATAACCTGCACGCGCATAGGATGATTCAAAATCAGACCATAGTAATTCTATCCAAGCCCTTGCCTTTTCAAAGGACAGCTTATCATTTTTCTCTAGTAATAAATTTGTTAACTCATTTATTTTAGTTTCCATATTATTTTCCTTCCTCTAATGGCTCTAGTATAGAAATTGGTAATGCTTCCTCGTACTTATCTCCACCTAAACGATATCCCCAAGCAAATTTACCTTTTAAATATTCTACTTGAAAGAACATCCCTGGGTCACCACTAATTCTATACATTTCTCCTGGTTTAATCGAATTGACATCAGTAAGGAAAGATTGAGCCATCATTGCTTTTCGTTCATATACTGCATACTCATTAACGATGCCTAATTGCTCTGCCTTTCTTGCCTTTTCTTTTAAGTTAGCAATTTCAGTTCGAAGCTCCTGCTCCGACATCTGACTATATTTTTTATTGTTCATCTAGTGCTTCCAACTCCTTCTTTTCTATATACAAGTCTATATGCTCAGCAGGAAATCCTTTTAGGTAAAGTGCCTGCTTCACACGCTGTTTCAGATCAAAGCCACTATATTTGGAAGAATACTTCCTCCAGATTTTCTCTCCTTGAGTTGCAATTATGTCTAGCCATTCTTCATCTTTCTTTTCTAGCTCAAAGGAATCAATTGCTTGAGAAATGATGCTAAAGTTATAACCTTTTCTTTGAAGGTTTTCCTGCACCTTTTGTTTGATTTGCCGAGGGGTTTTATTTTGGTTTTGATTGATAATTTTTTCAGTTAGCTTTTTGGCAATAGAAACCTGTTCCTCTTCCGAGTATGTAGCAAGCACTTCCTCCTGAAGTTCCTTTTCTATCCCTTTTTTCTTCAGTTCCTGACGAATAGCAGCAGGGCCTTTCTTGCTACTATTTTTTTGAGTCTCAACTAAAGCCTTTGTAAAACTTTCATCATTTAGAAATCCGTGCTCATACAATTTACGAATAGCTTCTAACACGACAGCCTCGCCGAACTCACTTTGTAATAGCTTTTGCTTTACCTCATGCTCACTTCTCATCCGAAAGCTTAAATAATTGATGGCTTTATTATAAGCCTTTCGCACTTCATCATCAAAAACAATTTCATCTAAAGTGAAAGCCTCAATGACTTTTCCTTTAGTCAGTTGATATTTTATCAAGACTGCCTCGTCTACACTAAAGGCATACTTTTCATCCAAATATAAATTATACCGTTCATTATTCTTTTTTTGACGTCCTATTTTTGTAATAATCGGCATACGATAATCTCTCCATTCCACTTACTTTAAGTATAACGTATAAATTCGTGTGTGATAAATGATTGAACTGTTACTATAGTGTAAAGAGGAGGCTGATTTAGATGAAAGTAGCAATAACTGGCGGAACTGGTTTTGTAGGAAGAGCTTTGACGAGGCTGTTGGAACATAAAGGACATGAAGTTATTATTTTATCGAGGTCACGCTCGCATCAACAAGGTAACGTCACATACATTAACTGGCTTTCAAATGATACTAGACCTGAGGAATATTTGGAGGGTATTGATGCAATAGTAAACTTAGCTGGAGAATCGATTAATAACGGACGTTGGTCAGAAAAGCAAAAAGAAAAAATCTATGATAGCAGAATGCAAGCCACCAACGAAATAATTCGTATTATAGGAGTATTAGGGCAAAAACCAAAAGTATTAATCAATGCAAGCGCTATAGGAATTTACCCCACTTCTAACGAGAGAATATATAACGAACGTTCTACTGAGAAAGGACATGACTTCTTAGCTAAAACAGTAGCTGATTGGGAGCAAAAGGCTTCCTCCGCTGAGGAATATGGAGTCCAAGTAGCTTTTGGGAGATTTGGAATTATATTAGGCAGAACAGAAGGAGCGCTTCCGTTAATGGCACTACCCTACAAAATGTTTGTTGGCGGTCCTATAGGAAAAGGAGACAATTGGATGTCCTGGATTCATGTTCAGGATGTCGCTAATGCACTTTTATTTGCAATTGAGAACAATATAGGCGGACCTTTTAATGTAGTTGCCCCCGATCCTAAAAAGATGAATGAATTTAGTAAAACACTGGCGACCGTATTAAAAAGACCGCATTATTTTCCGGTTCCAGCATTTGCTTTAAAATTTGCACTTGGCGAAAAAAGCCAACTTGTCTTAGAGGGTCAAAAAGTACTTCCTGAAGTATTGATAGCAGCTGGATTCGCCTTCTACTTCCCTGATCTAGAAAGTGCCTTAAATGATATATATAAATAGGAAGTCCACTTGCATTGTAGTAAAACTAACCAACTGGTAAAAATGAATAAATCCCATTCCCAAGTGCAATCTATTTTTAAAGAGATTGCGCTTTTTTGTGCAAACATTCATTAGAAAAGGAGCAAATAATTATGTGGAAGCAGCACTTAATAGGAATTATAATAGCAACCTTTATCATAAGCCTCGGCTTTTCCTATGAGCCATTTACGGCAGAAGCGAAGGAGATACATTGGGGATTTAAAAAAGCTCGAGATGAAGTTCCACCTGAGGCCGGAGCAGAACTAGATGCATTGTTAGAAAAACACGGGGCAATTTATAAAGGCCCTGCTGACAAGAAGATTATATACCTCACCTTTGATAATGGTTATGAGAACGGCTATACCGCTAGTATTTTAGATACATTAAAAGCAGAAAATATTAGTGCCACCTTCTTTTTAACAGGCCATTATCTAGAGAGTGCCACCCCACTCGTAAAACGTATGATTGAAGAAGGACATCAAATAGGTAACCATTCTTACGGGCATCCAAATCTTGCAAAAATGTCAAAGGATGAAATAAAAAAAGAACTACAGAAATTTGATAACCGTCTAAAAGAGCTTACTTCTTTAGAGAGAACTACTGTCACTAGACCTCCCGAGGGAATTTTTGATGAAGATGTATTAGCTGCAGCAAATGAAATTGGTCATCAGCATTTTTTCTGGTCAATCGCTTTTATTGATTGGCATCGAGATCAGAAAAAAGGTGGTCAATATGCTTACAACGAGTTAATAACACAAATTCATCCAGGGGCAATCGTCCTTATGCATACCGTGTCTCCTGACAATGCAGATGGGCTTCCGGCCTTTATTAAAGAAGCGAAAAAAAGAGGCTATACATTTGGTAGGATTAATGATCTTAACTTATCCAAACTAGATATACCTGATTATTCTCTTCCACAGTAAATTCCTTTATAATAGATGTTAATGCAACTAGGTGCCAGTTAGTATCATTAACTGGCACCTTTAACTTGCAACCGACCATATAAAAAAGTTATACTGTTTTATTGGTTGATAAAGGACGTGAAGGATATGAAAGAACAAACAGTTATAAAAGTAGGACAAGAGTTCCCACTTACTATAAAGAGGCTAGGCATTAATGGTGAAGGAGTCGGCTTCTTTAAGCGCAATGTAGTATTTGTTAAAGGAGCACTTCCTGGAGAAGTGGTAACTGCTCAAGTAACTATAGTAACTCCAAAATACGCAGAAGCAACGATAAAAAAAATCAGACAGGCTTCTCCAGACAGAGTGAAACCACCTTGTCCAGTTTACGAGGCTTGCGGAGGATGCCAACTTCAGCATATGACCTATGAGCGAGAGCTAATTGAAAAAAGAGACATGGTAATCCAAGCGCTTGAGCGATATATGAAAGACCTAACTCCAACGATTGAGGTCAGATCTACGCTTGGGATGGAAAACCCTTGGTTATATCGAAACAAAAGCCAATTTCAAACAAGACAGCTAGGTAATGATGTAATCGCCGGTTTGTATGCAGAAGGTACTAACAAGTTAATCGATATTAACGAATGTATGGTACAACATCCTGCCACTACCCGTATCACAAACGAAATAAAAGCGTACTTAAAAGAGCTTAACATTCCAATTTACGACGATAAAAATCCTCAGGGACTTGTTCGTACTATTGTTGTGCGTACCGGAATGAAAACTGGGCAAATCCAAGTGACTTTAGTGACTACCCAAAAGAAAATGCCACGTAAAGAAGACCTTGTACAAATGATTCGCAAAATTGATTCTAATATTGTGTCCATTAGCCAGAACATTAACCCTGGAAAAACATCTTTAGTGTTTGGTGATACGACCTTCAATTTATTTGGTAAGGAAATCATTCAAGAAAAACTTGGAGAATTGGCATTTGACCTATCTGCTCGTGCATTCTTCCAATTGAATCCTGAACAAACTGAGCACCTTTACGATGAGATTGAAAAAGCTTCCGGATTAACTGGTAAAGAAACAGTAGTGGACGCATATTGTGGTGTCGGAACAATTGGGCTTTGGCTTGCTAAAAATGCTAAAGAGGTTCGTGGTATGGACATTATTGAGGAGTCTATTAAGGATGCTAAGAAAAATGCTAAACGTAACGGCTACCAAAACACGATGTATGTTCATGGAACTGCAAAAAAATGGTTGAAACAATGGCAGAGCGAAGGATTTGTACCAGACATACTGACAGTAGATCCACCTCGAACTGGGTTAGATCAGGAGCTTCTAAAAACAGTGCTAGAAATAAAACCTAAACGTTTTGTGTATACTTCATGTAATCCTTCCACTCTTGCAAAGGACTTGCAGGAGCTGACGAAAATTTACCATGTAGAATATATGCAGCCTGTTGATATGTTCCCACAGACAGCTCATATTGAAGTAGTTACTTTGCTTACGTTAAAATAATGGTTCATTGTAAAAAGGATCCGGGAATCTGAGTGATTCTCGGATTTTCCTCTATACTGTTTATCACTGTAGAAGGAAAGCTGTTACATAACATTAGAAGCATTTAAATGCTAAAGGAGGATTATAAATGGAAAATAATGATATATTGATCCGATTGAGATATGCATTAGATATTAAAAACAAAGAAATGGTTGAAATCTTTAAACTTGGTGGCGTAGAAATTTCCAAGGAAGACGTCTTGAAGCTGTTAACTAAATCCAAGGATAGTTTTGAAAGTGACTATGATGAGAGTCCTGAGGAAGAAGATAACCAATTAAAATGTAACAATAAAATGTTAGATTCCTTTTTAAATGGTCTTATTACTTTTAAAAGAGGACCACAGGAGCAAAAACCAGGACAACAGGTAGCCCCACCATCCCCATCTGGAAATAGTGAAAGTGTCAATAACATGCTTATGAAGAAAGTGAAAATAGCATTGGCATTAACAAGTGAGGATATGATTGATATTCTAGAAGAGTCAAGAGTAGCGATTACGAAAAGTGAGTTAAGTGCCATCCTACGAAAAGAAGGTCACCGAAACTATAAAGAATGTGGCGACAAATTTGCTAGAAATTTCTTAAAAGGGTTGGCCATCAAATATAGAGGTATATAAATCCTCGGTGACTGTCTGTTGAGCTCTCTATCATTAAAAATATATTGAAAAGGCAAGAATGCTGCTGTTAAAGCAACATTCTTGCCTTTTTATATGTTCTATTTTCAGACCATTCTAGAACGTATCAGCATAAATATTATCTTTTTAGAAACAGTTTACTGAAAAGATTTTTTTAATAATATATTTTTATTTTAGTAAAGAAATATCCCTTATGAAAGCTAATCTAAATCTTAATTAAAATTAGAATAAAGATTCATTATATATGCATAAAAATTCATGAATTATTTTATTATTCTGTTATAATACATAACACAAAAATCCAGTTAAATATATATAAAATTGTTATATATCAATTATCTAATGTTAAATAATTACATATTAACCAATTGTATATTTTCAATTTTAAAAAGAAACTTTTATTTTTAATTGTGAATAAAAAATGAATTTATTTCTTGCTTTCTTTTTTTTTCTGGTGCATGATGTGATTATTGCAAGGCGTCAGACGTCTGAACATTAAGTGATAAAAATAATAATTTTTGGGGGCAATAAATATGATTTATGCAAATCCTAATACTGCGGGTGCAGTAGTTGACTTTAAAGATCATTACAATAATTTTATCGGTGGACAATGGGTAGCTCCAGTTAACGGAGAATACTTCGATGTAGTATCACCACTTACAGGTGAAGTATTTACTAAAGCCGCTCGTTCTACAGAAGCAGATATCGAGCTTGCATTAGATGCTGCTCATGCTGCTAAAGGTGCTTGGGCTGCAACATCTGTAGCCTACCGTGCGATTATTTTAAACAAAATTGCTGACCGCATGGAAGAAAACTTAGAAAAAATTGCTGTTGCGGAAACTTGGGATAATGGGAAAGCAGTTCGTGAAACATTAAATGCTGATATTCCATTGGCTATAGATCATTTCCGTTACTTTGCAGGGGCTATCCGTGCTCAAGAAGGCGGTATTAGTCAAATTGATAACGATACAGTAGCTTATCATTTTCATGAACCGATCGGGGTTGTAGGACAAATTATTCCTTGGAACTTCCCACTACTAATGGCTGTTTGGAAAATCGCTCCAGCCTTAGCTGCAGGTAATACAATTGTTATGAAGCCTGCTGAACAAACACCTGCTTCATTAATGGTCTTAATAGAGCTTATCCAAGATATCCTACCAACTGGTGTTTTAAACGTTGTAAACGGTTTCGGTGCAGAAGTTGGGAAACCACTTGCTACAAACCCACGTATTCAAAAAGTAGCGTTCACTGGTTCAACTGGTGTTGGTCGCTTAATCATGCAATATGCAACTGAAAACATTATTCCTGTAACATTAGAGCTTGGTGGTAAGTCACCTAACGTGTTCTTCGAAGACGTTATGGATGCAGATGATGAGTTCTTAGACAAAGCAATCGAGGGCTTGGTATTATTCGCGCTTAACTCTGGTGAAATTTGTACTTGTCCATCTCGTGCACTTGTTCAAGAATCAATTTATGAAAAATTCATGGAACGTGCATTAGAACGCATTAAAGCTATTAAAATTGGTAACCCATTAGATACAGAAACTATGATGGGCGCTCAAGCTTCCAACCAACAATTACAAAAAATTCTTTCTTACATTGAAATTGGTAAAGAAGAAGGCGCAGAATTGTTAATCGGTGGAACTCAAAATAAACTTGAAGGTGACCACGAAGGCGGTTACTATGTTGCACCAACAGTTTTCAAAGGGAACAACAAAATGCGTATCTTCCAAGAAGAAATCTTTGGACCAGTACTTTCTGTTACTACATTCAAAGACTTTGACGAAGCAATGGAAATTGCGAATGATTCTGAGTTCGGATTAGGTGCTGGAGTTTGGTCTCGTAACATTGACACAGCTTACCGTGCTGGTCGTGCAATCCAAGCTGGTCGTGTTTGGACAAACACTTACCACCAATACCCTGCTCATGCAGCATTCGGAGGATTCAAGCAATCTGGTATCGGTCGTGAAAACCACTTAATGATGCTTGAACACTATCAACAAACTAAATGTATGCTAGTTAGCTACAACAAATCAGCAATGGGCTTCTTCTAAAAAGTTAGAAAAGAGATGAAAGAATGGTAGAACGCATCGTAGCAACAGAAAAAGCTCTTACGCTAATCAATGAGCTTGAGACAAAGCATGGGGCAATTATGTTCGTACAGTCTGCTGGCTGCTGCGATGGTTCTGCTCCAATGTGCTACAGGCAGGGAGACTTCTATATCGGAAGTCGTGACCTCCTAATTGGTACAGTTGGAAATGCGCCCTACTATATGCACCAGTCTCACTACACTTATTGGCAATATACACAGCTAATATTAGATGTCGTCGAGGGCATGGGGGCCGCCTTTTCTCTTGAAAGCACAGAAGGTCTTGCATTTCATATTCATTCTCGTGTATTTTCAGCCGAGGAAAGAGCGGAATTACCTACTCTTTAACTTGATATGGATAAAAAGAATAATCTTTTTATCCATATTTTTTTATACCTATTTACACAAATAGTGTAATTAGACTTTCCTCTTTGAAATTTTTATTATAAAATTATTAGATTGTAATATTTCTGTTTGAAAATAGAGAGTTGGTTTTTACACAAAACCAACTCTATTTATTTACTCAACAAAATTCATCTTACAAAATGAGCATTTGTGAGATGTTTAGATAAGAGAAATTAAACCAATCTATATAAAATAGGTATTACATAACTAGCGTTACGGATTTTTAGGAGGAATTAATAATGAGTTTGTTTGAAAGTATGTTACAGGATGTGAATAATGCTTTATATTCTTACATATTAATCATACTCTTAGTAGGAGTAGGAATATTTTTCACAGTAAAGACAAAGTTTATTCAAATTAGATTAATACCAGAAATGTTCCGTGTTGTTACAGAAAAAGCTACTGTTGATAGTTCTGGAAAAAAAGGCGTCTCTTCCTTTCAGGCTTTTACAATATCTGCGGCCTCTCGCATTGGTACCGGCAACATAGCTGGTGTTGCGACCGCTATTGCGCTCGGAGGACCTGGAGCAATATTTTGGATGTGGATGATTGCTATTATTGGTGGTGCTTCTTCTTTAATAGAAAGTACTCTGGCACAGGTGTACAAAGTTAAAGATGGTAACATGTACCGTGGTGGACCAGCGTACTATATGGAAAAAGGATTAAATAAGCGTTGGATGGGTATTCTTTTTGCAGTTGTGATTACTCTTACATATGGATTTGTTTTTAATGCAGTGCAAGCCAACACTATCACTATTGCTTTTGAAGAGAGCTTTGGATCTAGTCGAGTAGTAGTTGGTATCATTTTATCAATATTTACTGCAGTCATAGTTTTCGGTGGTCTTAAGCGAATAGTAAGTGTTACGCAAATTCTAGTACCAGTGATGGCATTAGCATATATTGCTGTTGCTCTACTTGTAGTTTTTTTGAACATTAGTGAATTACCAAATGTATTCATTCTTATATTCAAATCAGCATTTGGTTTTGAAGAAGCATTTGCAGGGATGGTCGGAGCTGCCATCATGAATGGGATTAAAAGAGGATTATTCTCAAATGAAGCAGGGATGGGTTCTGCCCCAAACGCAGCGGCGACTGCTTCCGTTTCTCATCCTGTGAAACAAGGTCTCATTCAAACACTTGGTGTTTTTATTGATACAATAATTGTTTGTACATCAACAGCTGCCATTGTTTTACTTAGCGATGCATACCTTCAATCTGAAGCAGCTTCGGTTAATTTAACACAGGTTTCTTTAGTTGATAGCTTAGGTAGCTGGGCAAGTACATTTTTAGCCATCGCGATATTTATGTTTGCTTATAGCTCAGTAATAGGTAACTACTATTACGGCGAAACAAACATCGGCTTTATCAAGGAATCCAAGACTATGCTACTTATTTTCCGTGTACTTGTAGTCGGTTTTGTTATGTTTGGTTCCGTGGCAAAAGTTCAACTTGTATGGGATTTAGCTGACCTCTTTATGGCTTTAATGGCTATCATTAACCTAGTTGCTATCCTTATGCTATGGAAAATTGCCAAACGTGTTATAAATGATTATGTGTTACAACGAAAAAAAGGATTGGATCCTGTATTCTACAAGGAAAATGTACCTGACATAGGAGAAGTAGAATGCTGGGGTGATGAAGACAAAGATCGTTAACATTATAAATGGTTGGTAGTGGAATATCACTACCAACCATTTTTTATTGCTATTTAGTATTTTCTATAATACAATAAAAACAGAATATACGTTCGTATTAAAAGGGGATGACCTTAAACATGGAGAATAGATGTAATTGGGTAGTTGGCAAGGAATCTTTATACAAAGAATATCATGACCGAGAATGGGGTGTCCCCGTTTATGATGATAGACACCTATTTGAGATGCTATGTCTCGAAGGCGCTCAAGCAGGACTTAGCTGGTGGACAATATTACAAAAACGTGAAAACTATCGCCAAGCATTTGATAACTTTGAGGCCAACAAAATTATTAATTACAATGAAGAAAAGATCCAATCTCTTCGTGAGAACAGCGGAATTGTTCGAAACCGCCTTAAAATTCTTAGTGTGATAACTAACGCCCACGCTTTCCTAAAAATTCAAAAGGAACATGGATCTTTTTCTAATTATATTTGGAGTTTTGTTGATGGCTTTCCTATTATCAATCATTGGAATTCGGTTAATGATGTACCTACTTCCAATGAAATAAGTGATTCAATGAGTAAACGTTTAAAAAAAGATGGCTTTGTTTTTGTTGGAAGCACTATTTGCTATTCATATATGCAGGCTGTTGGAATGATCAACGACCACACGATGGACTGTTATCTTCATCCCTCCAACTTAAAAAAGCGTTAAAATACACTGAATTTGCCCTTTAGTTCTAAATTCCCTTGTTTTAATGTAGGTTTGGACAGACTTATTCTATATCATTGCCGAATAATTTTAGACTGTTGAGTCCACTGACTTCACGTCTTTTTAATAATCTTATAGATATGCCTGTCCGTAGACTTCCTACAAGGCTGAAGGATTATCGTTCCCCGCAAAACACGATGTCTAAAGCTAAGATCAAGAGGCTCTCCTATAATCAAAGGGATTAACACTATCGTTTAGATTGCTCTTTTATGCATTATAGAATTCATTTGTGAGTCTCTCCATATATTCCTCTTCACTTTCTCCTTCTCCCTGTTTGTATTTTTCCATTAAAATTGGTGTTAGCTTAGACCAGAGTACATCCATTATATAGATATCTCGATCAAAGATATTATCTAATTCTTCTAAAGTAACTCCAATACTTTTAGCATATTGCTCCTTTTCTTCTGGAACAATGCCCTTTACATTCTCTTCTATATAGCTAGCAACCTCTGAAGGTTTAACCTCGATATTATATTTCTTTTTAGCCATTTCTATCGCCAACAAATTTTCCTTCACATAATATTGGGAGTATACTTTTAACTCCTCTTTATCATATTCTTTATTTCCTATAACGCTTTCTACCTTTAAGCGGAACTCCATTTTGTCTTCATTGAAGTAAGTTAAGATGCTCTCCTCTGTACCCTTTTCAATTTCTTCTTGAACTGAAAAGCTAGGGATTTCCTCCAATACCTGTTCAATTGCTTGATCTAACTTTGCATAATCTAATTCCACAATATTTTCTTCACCTTCGTGGCTATGTCCCTCATGGTCATCATGGTCCTCCTCAGCTATACCTGTACCATTAGAAAGTTCCTCATCCTTACCACAGGCTGTAAGTATACTCAAAATTATCAATCCCAACAAAAATATATTTATTTTCTTCATGTCATCTCTCCTTCAATAAATATTGACGTCCCTTATGTTTTCCTAATAGATGTTGTGGTAAAGAATTTAAAAAACAACTTTAGGAGGGTGTCAATTGTTTGATTTAAACTGGTTGGAAATCTGGCGAATAATCCTATTAGGTGTCATGGCTTATATCGTCTTAATCATCATGTTGAGACTTGCTAGAAAACGCTCCTTAGCACAGTTAAATGCCTTTGACTTAGTAATCACAGTATCTATTGGTTCAGTATTTGCTACTTTTATGCTTGATAATAAGGTCTCTATTTTCGATGGATTGCAGCTGTATTTGTGTTAATTGCTCTCCAATGGCTATTTTCGTTTAGCAGTAAAAAATCAGATACTTTTGATGATATTGTAACTGCAGATGCAGCATTGCTTTATTACAATGGAAGCTATTTTTATAAAACAATGAAAAAAGAAAGAATACGTGAAGATGAAGTTATCCAATCGGTTCGAATGGATGGTAATTTATCTATGGATGAAGTTCAAGTCGTTATTTTAGAATCCAATGGTGAGCTTTCTATCATCCCAAAATCTAACCATTCCAAGGAAGATACAATAATTAACATAAAAAATCGATCATGACGCGCAAGACAAGATAGTTAATTTAATGCACTATGCTATTTTTTGAATTTGAAGTTTTTTTTACTTCCTCCAGGGTAATAATTAATATAGAAAACATTTTAAAGGAGGAGATAGCTTGAAGGCAGTAACTTATCAAGGCGCAAAAGATATACAAGTTAAAGAAGTTCCTGATGCCAAAATTGAAAAAAGCGACGATATTGTTGTACGTATTACTACTACTGCTATTTGTGGGTCAGACCTACATATTTACAGAGGCGGTATGCCAACACGTAAGGATTTTGTAATCGGGCACGAACCCATGGGAATAGTGGAAGAAGTAGGTCCATCAGTAACAAAAGTAAAAAAGGGTGACCGGGTTGTAATTCCTTTTAACGTTTCATGTGGAGAATGCTTTTATTGTCAAAATGAAATGGAAAGTCAGTGTGATAATTCCAACGATAATCCGCTAATCGACTCTGGAGCATACTTAGGCTACACAGAGCGATATGGCAACTTCCCTGGTGGTCAAGCCGAGTATTTACGAGTGCCTTATGGAAATTATATGCCTTTCAAAATACCAGAATCCTGTGAATTGGAGGATGAGTCATTGCTGTTCCTTTCAGACGTACTTCCTACAGCTTACTGGAGTATCGAGCACTCAGGTATGAAACAAGGAGATACTGTTGCTGTACTTGGCTCTGGACCTATCGGACTCATGGTACAGCAATTTGCTTGGATGAAAGGCGCAAAACGTGTTATAGCGGTCGATCATTTAACATATCGTTTAAATCATGCTGTTAAAATGAACAAAGTTGAAGCGTACAACTTCGAAGAATACGATGACATGGGTAAATACATTAGAGAAATTACAAACGGCGGTGTAGACGTGGTTATCGATTGTGTTGGTATGGATGGCAAAATGTCTACAATGGAAAAAGTCGGACAAAAGCTTAAATTGCAGGGTGGTACTTTAAGCGCCATTGATATTGGAATAGAAGCGGTAAGAAAGTTCGGTACGATCCAATTAACCGGTGTTTATGGTTCCAATTACAATATGTTCCCTCTCGGTAATATTTTTGAACGAAATGTAACTATAAAAACCGGACAAGCACCTGTTGTACACTATATGCCTAAACTATATGAAATGATTACTAATGGAGATATTGATCCTACTCAAATTATTACGCATAGAGTCCCGTTAGAGCAGGCTAGTGAAGCCTATAAAATATTTCATGATCATGAAGAGGAAAGTATTAAATTTGTCTTAAAACCATAACACACACCAAAAAAACGTAAGCTAGAAGCTTACGTTTTTTTTATAACTCATCTGCTATTCCTAATAAAGCAATGCCTACGATTACTACGATTATCACACCGTATTGCTTCTTCGTTAGCTTCTCTTTTAAAAAGACTCTAGATAATAACACAGAAAAAATACTATAGGAAGCAATGATTGGAGCCGCAATGATTGCATTTGAAGACATGGCAAATACATAAAAGAACTGACCTATTGTTTCTAAAATAGCTGCACTTGTCTTGTCTCTTTCTTTGAATATATTAAACTTGACTTTTTTTATAGCCTTCAGATAAACAAAAGCCACTACTGCACAAATAAAAAACGTAAACTCATACGCTAGTAGAGCTGCGTCCTCCCCGATTAAACTAAGCTCATCTAAATATACTGCATCAGCAAACGTTCCAAGCCCGTCAATTAATGCGTATAAAATTGGAAATATAATAGCCATAAATCCAATAGTATATTTAGTATCTATAGTTTTAGGTTTTGCTTGCAGCACTTGTTTTTCCAGTTGTTTTTCAAAAACAGCTAGTCCGATTACCCCTAATGTAATAATAATAATAGATATTATCTCTAATGCACTTAGCGAGTGGGTAAAAAAGATAAATAAGAGTATCGTTGTAATAGCCCCAGAGGAGTTTTGAACCGGCGATGCTATTGAGAGTTCTAAGTATCTCAACCCAATATATCCTATAGCCATTGATAGTATGTAAAGTGCAGAAACAGGTAGATACAACACCATATCCATCGGATCAAATTGAATGCCCTTAAGGAACATGTATAATGTTCCATGAATTCCCATGACCAAACCTACCATTACAACTATTTTCAAATGGCTAAATTTATCCTTAGGATCTGTACCCTTTTTATAAAATAAGTCTGCTCCTCCCCATGCTAAGGCAGTCAAAAGAGCAAATATAAACCACATAAGTCTTCCCCTTTTCTCTTTCAATTCTTGAGATATCAAATGTAAATGAAGCTATACAATTATATTAAATGAACTTGTAATGTCAATACTCTAGGAATAAGTTGGAATACTAAATAAATTTGGCTACCATTGCTCAAGTGAGTGATGGTAGCCAAATATTGGTTCACATTTTATCGGTCACAAAGTGGATAGGATTCTTAGATTTTGTAAAAAATATAAGCATAGCAAGGACACCGAGAAGTATAGCGATGAGAATTAGAAAGCTAACTCCCTCAAACAATTGAATAAACAATCCTCCAAAGAAGGGGCCTGAAAGGCTTCCTAGACTGAAAAAAATACCACAGATTAAATTTCCAGTAGGTAATAGCTCTTTGGGAGTTAAATCAGTCATATAAGCTATGCCGAGAGAAAAGGTAGATCCTACAAAGGTTCCCGCTATAAAGAAGAAAGCACCTACAATTATTGCAGAGGTTTCAAAAAAGCTAGCTGCTCCAAACGTACAAGCACCTAATCCAAGCATACTATACAAAACTTGCCTTCTACCCAAGCGATCACTCAACATGCCAAGGGGTAATTGAGAAGCTACTCCCCCAATGGAAAATGCGGCTAAAATATATGATAAATGACTAATTTCAATCGAGTTCCGTAGAGCATATACCGGATAAATAGCATTCAGGGAAGATTCCAAAAAGCCATAACTAAATGGCGGAATAAAAGCAATCCATGCTACTGCAAAAGTTGCTCCAAATCGTTTCCATGTCCCGTTTACAGTTGAAGAAGAAATTGTTTCTGGCTTTTCATTTTTCAAGAAAAATACTAGAACCCAGGCACATAAACATAAAAGACCTGAGACGATAAACGGAAGACCCTCAAAAATTTCTACCAGTTGGACAAACAAAGGTCCAACTGCAAAGCCTATCCCAAAAGAAAGTCCGTAAATGGCTATATTTCTTCCCAAGCGATGCTGAGGAGAAAAACTAGTAATCCACGTTTGAGTAGAAAAATGGAGTGCGTGATCACCAATTCCTATTAACAAACGAAGCACAAACCAAAAGGCTACGCTTTTCCATAAAGGAAAAAGCAGAAGTGAAACTATAACTATAAGCCCACCTATAACAATCATCGGCTTGTATCCATATTTGCGTAGTGGTGGCTCGATGAACGGCGAGATTAACAAAGTACCTATGTATAAACCTGTCGCACTCAATCCATTTAATGTTGCACTTACCCCATCCTGTTCAAAAATGACCGAGATTAAAGGCAAGAGCATCCCCTGGGAAAACCCTGAAATGGAAACTATAATAACTAATATTTTAAAACGTCTGCTCTCTAAAGCTGTAAATTGTTGCATTGGATAACCTCTTCATCTTTTTAATATAATCCAGGTTATCATAACAAAATTTTCATGCTATTTAAACAACAAAAGGCTCAGTCAATATCACTTAAGATTGACCGAGCCTTTATATATTACTAAAATCCTTGTGAGTATTCATAACTGCATTTGCGGCTATTTTGCCGGTGAAATGTCTGAACCGCCTCCTTCTAATGATTGATTGGTTTCGACTATTCACTACGGCCTCCTTTCGTATAACTTATTCATACCTTATCACATAAACAGAATAGTGTAAATATTTTGAATGAATTAATTAATAAAATAACTCTTTTTACCTATCTTTTATGCCGCTGATGTTATATTCTTATCTTATAAAGTGAGGTGTTATTCTGTGGGCAATCAAATATCAAATTCAGAACAACAAGTATCTTATTTAAAAGACCGACTTCAAATGTTTCTAGAAGTACTTGATTCTATTGAACCTGAGACGACTGATTTAGAAGATATAGACAGACTTATTCAAATGATGGATGATTTAGAACTAAAAATGGAACAATTTAAAAACTCTAAAGAGTAGTATTTTTAGCTAAAGGTATCGGGAAATTAATTTCCGATACCTTTTGTTTTTGGAGCAATTATTATTGTTTCTAGAATTCTATTTTCCTTTCAATGAAACAAGGTTCATGAAATATAAACGTCATCATTGCATAAAAGAGCAGTCGCTAAGCTGCTCTTTTTTTCATTCCATTAAAATAGTATACTTGTAATGTTTGTTACTACATACATAAAAGGGGCGCTACCAAATGCAATTGGGACAACTAGAGAGAAGTATTTATGATTTGATTACCGAAACTTCTACCAACTTACCTAAAGATGTGAGAAGAGCGATTCAAAAAGCAAAAGCTGCTGAAAATGAAGGTACTCGTGCTGCAATGAGCTTAGATACAATTACAAATAATATTCAAATGGCAGATGAAAATATTTCACCTATCTGTCAGGATACAGGACTACCAACTTTCAAGATTAAAACTCCTGTTGGTGTAAATCAAATAGAAATTAAGGAAGCTATTAAACGAGCTATCATTACTGCTACTAAAGATGCTAAACTACGTCCAAACTCCGTTGACTCTTTAACCGGTAAAAACAGTGGAGATAATTTAGGAGAAGGTGTACCTGTAGTTAAATTTGAACAATGGGAAAAAGACTATATAGAAATGAAGCTTATTCTTAAGGGTGGCGGATGTGAAAATAAAAACATCCAATATAGCCTTCCAACAGAATTAGAAGGTCTTGGACGTGCAGGAAGAGACTTAGATGGCATCCGTAAATGCATTCTTCATTCTGTGTATCAGGCCCAAGGTCAAGGCTGCTCAGCCGGCTTTATAGGAGTAGGAATAGGTGGCGACCGCTCTTCTGGATATGATTTGGCAAAGGAGCAATTATTCCGTTCCGTAGATGATATTAATCAAAATGAAGATTTAGCCAAACTAGAAGCTTATATCGTGGAAAAAGCAAATACATTAGGAATTGGTACGATGGGCTTTGGAGGCGAGGCAACTCTGCTTGGTTGTAAAATTGGTGTCATGCACCGTATCCCTGCGAGTTTCTATGTATCGGTAGCATACAATTGCTGGGCATATCGCCGTATGGCCATTAATATAGATCCTTCCACAGGAGAAATTATTGAATGGCATTACCAAGATGGTGAGAAAATTGAATTTAAAGACGAAACTCAAAAAGAAGCACCTAAAAAAGTTATAGAGCTTTCTGCCCCTATCACCGAAGAGCAAATTCGTTCCCTTCAAGTAGGAGATGTCGTTTCAATTACTGGACGTATGTACACTGGTCGCGATGCTATTCATCACCACCTTATGAGCCACGACGCACCAGTAGATCTTGATGGCCATATTATTTATCATTGCGGTCCGGTAATGCAAAAGGACGATAATGATAAATGGCATGTTCGAGCTGCCGGACCAACTACCTCTATTCGCGAGGAGCCATATCAAGGTGATATTATGAAAAAGTTTGGTATACGTGCAGTTGTAGGTAAAGGTGGAATGGGCCCTAAAACGTTAGCTGCACTTAACGAGCATGGCGGAGTATACTTAAACGCAATTGGTGGTGCTGCACAATATTATGCTGACTGCATTAAAGAAGTAGAAGGCGTAGATTTAATGGAATTTGGAATTCCAGAAGCAATGTGGCATTTACGAGTAGAAAATTTCACGGCGGTTGTGACCATGGACTCTCATGGTAATAGTCTTCATGCAGATGTAGACAAATCATCGTTAGAAAAATTGTCATTGTATAAAGAGCCTGTATTCTCTTAATTTTAATGGTTGACAGTTAAAATTCTCTAGATTATAATTATTATAAAGTAATATTTAATTTAAATTAACTGGATTTTCCATAGTGAAAATCCAGTTTTACTCTATTTTACAGAGAATTAATAATGAAAATCACTATCAAGAGGAGGATTTATATGTCGACTATAGAAGAAAAGGATACCTTCCTATCTAAAGTAATGCCCCATATAGAATTGATTGCAGCTCTATTTTCTGGGCTTTTAATATTAATCGCCTGGTTTATAGGTAAATCAGGTTTTGAAACAGTCTCCATCGTCTTTTACGTATTAGCTTTTATAATTGGTGGATTTGCTAAGGCTAAGGAAGGAATAGAGGCAACGATAGAGGAAAAAGAATTAAATGTAGAAATGCTTATGATTTTTGCAGCAATTGGTTCATCCATTATTGGTTATTGGACTGAGGGTGCTATTCTTATTTTTATTTTTGCTGTAAGTGGCGCTTTGGAAACATATACGATGAATAAAAGCCGAAAAGAGATTTCTTCGTTAATGGAGCTCCAACCAGAGGAAGCATGGAAGCTTCAAGCTGATGGAAGCACCATACGTGTTTCAATAAAGGATTTAGCAGTCGGTGATAATTTAGTAGTAAAACCAGGAGAAAGAATTCCTGCTGATGGGATTGTGATTAATGGAATGACCTCCGTTGATGAAGCAGCTATTAGTGGTGAATCTATTCCCCTTTCTAAGCAACCAAACGACACTCTATTTGCCGGCACAGTTAACTTAAGCGGCGCCATTACAATGGAAATGACTAAGACCAACGAGGACTCTTTATTCCAAAAGATTATTGATCTTGTACAAACTGCGCAAGATGAAAAGTCTCCTGCCCAACAATTTATAGAACGTTTTGAGGGTACTTATGTAAAAGTAGTTCTAATTGCAGTAGCAGTTATGATGGTTCTCCCCCACTTTTTACTTGGATGGGATTGGAACACAACTTTTTACCGAGCGATGGTTTTATTGGTAGTTGCATCCCCTTGTGCGCTTGTAGCATCTATCATGCCCGCAACTCTAGCAGCTATTTCAAACGGTGCAAAAAATGGAATATTGTTTAAGGGTGGAATGCATTTAGAAAATATTAGTGAAATGAAAGCAATTGCTCTAGATAAAACTGGTACACTGACTCAAGGGAAACCAGTCGTAACAGACTTCTTTGTAAGAGATGATTTAGATCGTTTATCTACTCTAACTATTCTTGCTACAATTGAATCCCAGTCCAATCATCCACTTGCACAGGCTATTTCGGCATTTGCTAAGACAGAGGGAATTACACAACTTCCAATCATCTCCATTGAAGACAGACCAGGATTCGGGCTGAGAGCTTCAATTGACGGTCAGGAAATTTTAGTTGGCAAGCCTGAATTCGTAAATAAAGCGGATGCATTTGCTTTCCAAGATGGAGTCGCTGCTGCCTTAGCTGATGAAGGAAAAACAGTAATTTTCATGCGTGATGAAAAGGGAATTGCAGCTGCTGCTGCCTTGAAAGATACGGTACGCGAAGAAGCTAAAGAGGCTATTAAGCTTTTACAATCGCTAGGAATCAAAACGGTCATGCTAACCGGCGACAATGAAAAAACAGCAAAGGTAATCGCTAAAGAGGCTGGAATAGACCAATATATTGCCGAATGTCTCCCAGAAACAAAGGTTCAGCATATGAAGGAGCTCTTAGCGGAGCATTCATTTGTCGGAATGGTTGGGGATGGAATTAACGACGCTCCTGCCCTAGCAACAGCAACAACTGGCTTTGCAATGGGCGAAGGAACTGACGTGGCGTTAGAAACTGCCGACGTCATCTTAATGAAAAATGACTTAAGCAAAATTGCCTATGCAGTAAAAATGTCTCGTAAAATGCAAAGAATCGTAAAACAAAATATCTTTTTCTCTCTTGCAGTAATCACCATTCTTATCGTTTCCAACTTCTTACAGGTTGTAGACTTACCTTTAGGAGTTATTGGACATGAGGGCAGCACCATTCTCGTTATCTTAAATGGTTTAAGAATGTTAAATCGTAAAATTTAATGTAGCATAGCATCCGTCTTGTTTAGACGGATGCTTTTTTATTGTTAAGAGAAAAAATTCGGGCGCTGTGCGAAATTGTTTGATTTGAGTGAACGATTTTTATTGTTTCTAATCAAACCTTTTTGTGAGCAGCTCCCTCCGTTAGGGGTGCTTTCTTCTTGGTTAGGAGACACTTCTCTATACTTTAGGAGCGCCTTTCCTTGGTTAGGAGACACTTCTCTATACTTTAGGAGCGCTTTCCTCTTGGTTAGGAGACACTTCTCTCTACTTAGGGGCGCTTTCCTTGGTTAGGAGATACTTTGCCATACTTTACTGGACATTTATCCTACTTACGTGACGTTTTCATCTTTTTAGTGGCGTCCGCGCAATTTACCAGATAAAAGACCCCTTTCAATCCTCTAACCCAAAAAACACCCATGGGTTGAATTCATAAATATCTTCAACCCATGGGTGTTTATTAAGCTTTTTTCATTGCTTTCTTATTATCTAGTTGTAACTTTCTCTCTTGCATTACAGAATTGATTTGGCCACCAACCAACAGAATTATTCCTGTGAAGTAGAGCCATAACATGAGGATGATAATCCCCCCAATACTTCCATAAGTCGCAGAGTAGTTAGCAAAGTTACTTACATAGAAAGAGAATACTAGAGATACGAGAATCCATCCCAGAGTAGCAAATGCTGCTCCAGGGAAAACACTTCTTAGTCCTAGCTTAATGTTTGGAACAATCCAATATAGTGCACAAAGCACAATAAACATTATGATCGGAGTAAGTGTCCATCTGATATTATTCCATAGATTCACAAAGTCCTCTTGGAAACCAAAATAAGAAAATAGGATAGTACCAATTTGTTGACCAAAAACCGGTAGAACAAGTGCTACAGCGAAAAGCAGTATCATCAGCAAAGTAAAGACTACAGATAAAGCTCTAACGATAAAAAAGGGTCTAGTCTCTTCAATATCATAAGACCTGTTCAAGGATTTCACAATTGCATTCATCCCATTTGAAGCAGACCATATCGTACCGAGAATCCCGATAGATAATAACCCTCCATTCCGACTGACTAGTACATCCGAGACAGTACCATTAATTAACTTATAAACCTCTGCTGGTGCATAGTTTTCTATGAAGCGGAAAACCTGAGCCTCATCTAAATTGAGATAAGGCAGTAATGTAACGATAAAAATTAATAAAGGAAATAAGGATAAAAGGAAAAAGTAGGCTAACTGTGCTGCCAGACCAGTAATATCCGTTCGCTGGATATGGGCGATTAAATGCTTGAAGTACCCAGACCACGATGTTAAGTCATGGCGCTCCTCTTTCTTTTTCTCCTTCTTTTTAAAATTTAAAAATTTTAGCTTTTGATACCAGCCTGGAGAGGAAGATTTCTTATTTGATTTATGAGGTTGATCCATCCTTGATACCATTTCTTCCTCTCCTTTACATTTAAGATTGTAATTTTGGTTCGTAAATACTTTTAGGTTCCTCATTTTCTGGAACTACAATTGATTTATACTCTTCTTTTGATTGTGAGAAAGTATCTTTTGTATCAGTAACAAGAGTTTTAACTTGAGGTGTAATTTCTTTAACTTCATTTACTTTTTGTGAAATATATTTTGCATCTGAAGTGAATTGATTATAAACTGATTGCCATTTAGTCACCTGTTGTTCAATAGTCTGCTTCAGCTCGTCACGGTTTTTATTGTAATATTTAATTTCGTTTCTAACTCGGCGAGATTGGTTCATTACGGAATCTCTTGTTTTTCGATCTAACATTGTAAGCGCCCCACCAAGAATAGCACCGTATAGTATCCCTTTAACGAATTTGCTTTCACTCATACGTATGACCTCCAAATTTAGCTATTTTATATTAATTTTATTATACCCTGGCTTTTACGAATCAAACTATTAATAATAATATTTTACAAAAATAAGCTTGACTATTAGAGAGAATTTTACGAATATTGTTAAAAGGATAAAAATTAATGTGAAAGGAATTGAATGCAAATAAAGTTAGTTTATTAAAATTTTGTTATTTCCTCATTTTTTGAGATGCTAGCAAAAACTTTAATAACAAAACGAATTAAGGAGGATATTAATTGGATAAGTTACTAGAAATATTAAAAAGTGTCTCAGATGTACTATGGGGAATCCCTCTACTCATCCTAATAGTAGGGACAGGAATTTTTTTAACCATCCGAGTCGGTTTCCTACAAATTAGATTGCTGCCAGTAGCTTTAAGGCTTACTTTTTCTAGAAAGCATGATAAAACAGCGGAAGGAGATATATCACAATTCCAGGCGCTAACTACTGCACTTGCTGCTACCGTAGGGACAGGTAATATTGTCGGTGTTGCTACTGCAGTTTTACTAGGAGGTCCTGGTGCAGTTTTCTGGATGTGGTTCTCCGCTTTCTTTGGGATGGCAACCAAATATAGTGAAGCAATACTAGCAGTTAAATATCGTGTAAAGGATGCTAAAGGTCAAATGGCCGGCGGACCTATGTATTACATAGAACATGGCTTAAAACAAAAGTGGTTAGCAGTGCTGTTTGCTATTTTTGGCGCATTAGCTGCATTCGGAATAGGAAACGGCACACAAGCTAATTCAGTTTCGAGCGCAGTTGAATCTACCTTTGGAATTGAAACGTGGATTACTGGCATAGTTCTCACTATTTTTACCGCACTCGTTATTCTTGGAGGTATTAAATCTATTGGTAACGTAACTGCAGTGTTTGTACCGGTAATGGCTTTATTTTACATACTCGCAGGTCTTGTAATAATGGTTACCAATATTACAGCAGTCCCTGAAGCTTTTGCTATTATTTTTAAATCTGCGTTTACAGGAGAAGCAGCTGTTGGCGGAGCTGTTGGTGCAGCTATCCGTTATGGTATTGCACGCGGCGTATTCTCTAATGAGGCAGGACTTGGTTCCGCTCCAATAGCTGCCGCGGCTGCAAAAACTGATTTACCTGGTCGACAGGCTCTCGTTTCTATGACTCAAGTATTTCTAGATACGTTTATAATCTGTTCAATCACAGGAGTTACGATTGTAATGTCTGGGATGTATAAAGATCCTAATATAACTGGTGGAGATCTTACTTCAGCAGCCTTTGGTCACTTCCTTGGGGATTGGGGGCCAATAGTAATTGCTGTAGGTCTAATTTTCTTTGCATCTTCTACAATTTTCGGATGGGCCTATTACGGAGAAAAATGCTTCCAGTACTTATTTAAGAATCCGTCGTTGTTAATCATTTATCGTATTGCATTTGTTGCCATGGTGTTCATCGGATCCGTTGTTTCTTTAGATTTGATATGGACCTTTTCGGATATTACCAATGCTTTAATGGCTATTCCTAACTTAATAGGATTACTTGGCCTATCCGGAGTTATAGTTTATGAAACGAAACGTATAAAAAACAAGCTAAAAGAAGAAAAACTGGCTAGCAAGTCTTAATTAGTATTTGACATTCCATCCGTAGCGTGAAATGATATTTCTAATGTATGAAAGGCAGGTACAAAAGAATGGATCTAACTCAACCTTCCGTTGAAAATATCAGCTATATGCTTGAAACAATCAAGGAAAAATTACGTATGGTAAATGTAGATGCGATGAAATCAGAGGATTTTAAAGCTACAGCCTATGAAGATCTCGTATATTTATATGAAATGGTCAACAAAAGAGATTCTTTTAGTCCAAGTGAAATGCAAGCAATTGTTGCAGAGCTTGGTAGTTTAAGAAAGTAAGCTGAGCATAAGTCTTTTTCGCAAGTCTAAATCGACTGTATCACAGGAAAAACAAACTATTAGAGAGGTAACCCGGTCTATTCCAAGGTTACCTCTCTTTTTCTTTTCTATAACCATTCCAATTACCTAAACCAAAATTGGAGCGACAATCGGCGACTCCTGTGGGATGATTGAGGCAGATAAGTCATCACATACAACGCGCAAGCATCAGGGATGGCTTCTCGCTCACCCCACGGAAAGCGTCCGACTAAAGCGGAAATCTGCCATCTATTCATGCTTTTCATGTAAATGTAACAAAAAAATCCTTCCCTAAGATTAGGAAAGGATTTTATTACTTAAGATAATTTATTCAATTCAACTGCAATTTTTGCCCCAACTTTTGCATTGTTGTATACAAGCTCGATATTAGATTCTAACGATTTACCTTCAGTTAGCTCTTTTACTTTTCCAAGTAGGAATGGTGTAACATCTTTACCTTTAATACCATTTGCTTCTGCTTCCTGTAATGCTGATTGAATTACTCCATTCATATATTCCTCATCCAATGAGTACTCTGCTGGAATTGGATTTGCGATAATAGCTCCTCCTTGAAGACCAAGCTCCCACTTCACGCTTAACATCTCAGCAACTTCTTTTTCCTCATCCATACGGAAGTTAGATTTAAAAGGACTAGTAGCTGTATAGAATGCTGGGAATGCTTCTGTTTGGAAACCTACAACTGGCACACCTTTTGTTTCTAAATATTCTAATGTTAACCCAATATCTAGAATAGATTTAGCACCCGCACAAACTACCGCAACATTTGTAGAAGCAAGCTCTTCAAGGTCTGCAGAAATATCCATTGTCGTCTCTGCTCCTCTATGAACACCACCGATACCTCCAGTTACAAACATTTGGATTCCTGCAAGATCTGCACAAATCATTGTTGTCGCAACAGTAGTAGCACCAATTTCTTTTGAAGCCACTACGTAAGGTAAATCTCTTCTAGAAGTTTTTCTAGCATTACTACTAGTTGCAAGAGTTTCTAATTCTTCATTTGAAAGTCCAATTTTAATTTTCCCGTCCATTATTGCTATTGTTGCTGGAACTGCTCCATTGTCACGGATGATTTGCTCCACTTTTCTTGCCATCTCTATATTCTGAGGATAAGGCATTCCATGGGAAATGATTGTTGACTCTAGTGCTACTATTGCTTTTCCTTCTGCCATTCCTTGTTCTACTTCTTGTGAGTATGTTAAATATTTTTTCATTGTGTATATTCCTCCAGTTCATTAGTTAGCTTCATTTTAGATAGCTCAGTTCTTACTGTTTCTGCAGATTGTAGTGTTTTTGTTGCGTTTATCATTCCTGTTAACACTGCCTGTTGTACCTCTGCTCCCTCTAGCCACGCATGAAGAGTCCCAGAGACAAATGCATCACCTGCTCCAGTCACGTCAACAACCTGCTCAGTATGTATAGCAGGCATAAACATAGTTTCCTTCTCTTCTCCAGCAAACACGACACCCTTGCTGCCATTAGTGATTATCACGTGACGTATACCTTTTTGAACGAATGCTTCAGCAGTGTTTTTCCATGAATCCTCATCGATAATTTGTTTTTGAAAATAAGTTTCGGCTTCATCCTTGTTAGTTATGAGCCATTCTATACCTTCTAATGATTCTGGCATCCTATTCATCTTTGGAGATGATACTGGAATAATAGCAAGTGGTATTTTGTTTCCAACTGCCAAGGCTTGAATGTATTCCATGACATCCTTAGGACAGTTCATGTCTATTATAATAAGCTGTGCATTGGTCAGATAAGCCTCTTGTTTTTTCATGTATTCTACTGTCAACTGATCATAAATATCCATATTGGCTAAAGCAAATAACATTTCTCCTCCTCTGTCTAAAACAGCTGAGTAAGTTCCCGTGGAGTAGTTTGCAAGTTTTTCCACAGAAAATAAATTCATCCAATGACTAGAAGCCTTTTCAATCGAGGCATATTCCATATCATTGCCGACAACTGTAAGCAAGCGAACGGTATTTCCAAGCCTGCCTAAGTTTTCGGCGATATTTCTGGCTACACCCCCTATGCTTTGGAGACTTGTGGTTGGGTTGGAAGTTCCCATTTGTAATTTATCTTTTACAATATACTTCCTATCAACATTCGCTCCACCTATACAAATAATTTCTTTATTCTCGGGCAATATATATGCACGTCCAATTATTTTCCCGCTTTTTATAAGCTGAGAAATGATGTTAGCTACAGCTGGCCTAGACATCTTTAGCTCATCTGCCATTTCCTGCTGCGAAGCATATGGATTTTTACGGAGATATGTTAAAACTTTAATTTCCTTTGATTCCAAACCTTTACCTCCTCTCTTTTGAACTTTTGTTTTAATTATAAACTTTTGTTTAAGAAAGTCAAACAAAAACTGACAACTATTTTAAATAATTGTCAGTTTCATCTTTACTGTGGCTGATCGTTTAAGCTACCATCCTCTAATACACGTGGTTGTATCAATACTTCAACACGTCGGTTTTTTGCTCGTCCTTCCCCCGTGTCATTTGACGCAACTGGCCTAAACTCTCCATACCCCTTCGCACTAAAATATAGCGGATCGATTGTTTGATTGTTCACTAATATCTTCAAAAAGTTAACCGAACGCATAACACTTAGCTCCCAGTTAGAGGCATAAATGTTACTAGATATCGGAATATTGTCTGTATGTCCTGTAATGACCACATTTCGAGGTGGATCAAATACTAACAAATCAGAAATATCTTCTGCAATTTGTCTATATTCCTGCTTTACTTCTGCCTCTCCCATATCAAATAAAATACTATCTCTAATAGTCACTAACAATCCTTCATCTGTTAATTCAGTTGCGAATTGTTTTTCGAGTGCATTCACTGCAATATACTCATCTACACTATCTTGAATCTCAGACAATGCTTGCTGGTCTTCAATATAAGCCATGCTTTGATTGGAGTCACCACTATTGTTATTTCTAGGAACATCCATAGGAGATGGCTGTTCCATTAGACCCGTGCCTCCATCAAATACCTGATTAAAAACTGCAGACATTTGGTTTAGCTTTTCTTGGTCTACGGTACTAGAAGCAAATAACACGATGAACAATGCCAATAGCAGGGTTAAAATATCTGCATAAGGAAGAAGCCAAGATTCACTCATTTCCTCTTCATGTTGATGTTTTTTATGCTTCTTTGCCAAGGCCAGCCTCCCCGCTTTCATTTAAAACTTTTTTACGTTCAGACATAGATAGATAAGAAGCCAGCTTTTGTTCTATCACGCGAGGTGCATCTCCTTCTAAAACGGAAAGAATTCCCTCTAGCATCATTGTTTTTTGTCTAATTTCTTGTTTTGATTTTCTTTTTAGTTTATTTGCAAACGGATGCCAAAGGACATAGCCAGTAAAAATCCCTAGCAATGTAGCGATAAACGCTGCAGAAATAGCATGTCCAAGCTTTTCAACATCGTTCATATCTCCCAAGGCAGCTACCAAACCTACTACTGCACCAAGTACTCCAAGGGTTGGTGCATATGTACCTGCTTGAGTGAAAATTTGTGCCCCTGTTGAATGCCTTTCTTCTAATGCGCTAATCTCTTCTGTTAAGACATCTCTAATATAGTCAGCATTTTGACCGTCAATCGCCAAAGTTAAGCCGTTTTTTAGAAATGGATCCTCTACTTCTGTTGTTTTACTTTCTAACGCAAGTAACCCTTCTCTACGAGCCAAATCAGCCCAATTGGAGAACAATTTAATAACCTCACTATCAGGCACTAATTTTTTTTCTTTAAAAATTACACCAAAAAGCTTAGGAATTCTTTTTAACTCATCCATAGGAAATCCTATGACAATTGTTGCTATGGTTCCAACGATAATAATCAGAATAGCCGCTGGATTCAATAGTGCAGCTAACCCTACTCCCTTAAGAACCATTCCTACTCCTAAAGCTACTATTCCTAAGATGAGACCAATTACTGTAGACTTATCCAATTCATTAACCCCCACATTCTATTTCTGTACTTTATTTCGGTTAATTTATCAGTATTTTAATAAAAAGATTCTAACTATAAATTTTATTTAATTTATGTGGACATTTTTTGTCATAATTATCTGTGAAGGATTGATAAAGCACCCTAAAGACTGATACTATATTCTTAAGTAAAGAAAGGAAGTATGAATATGTCAACCTTTGAAAATAAGTTAGAAAAGTATGCTGCTTTAGCTGTTGAAGTAGGAGTTAATATTCAAAAGGGGCAAGATTTATATATTGCTGCATCTACAGAAAGTGTGGATTTCGTTCGCTTAGTAACTAAAAAAGCTTATGAAGTTGGTGCAAAAACAGTATATGTAGACTTTTCAGATGACGAGTTAACACGTATGCGATATGAATTAGCCCCTAAAGATTCTTTTGATTTCTTCCCTCCGTGGAAAGTACAGGAAAGAGAACAATTAGCTGAATCTGGAGCTGCATTCATGAGCATTGTTAGTCAAAGCCCTGATTTACTAAAAGGTATCGATTCTAGTAAAATTTCAGCTTTCCAAAAGGCATCAGGTCAAGCAATGTCTAAATATCGTCAATATGTTCAATCGGACAAAATTAGTTGGTCTGTTGTTGCAGCACCTTCAAAAAAATGGGCAGCCAAAGTATTTTCAGACCTACCTCAAGATGAGCAAGTTCCAGCATTATGGGAAGCAATCTTTAGTGCGGTGAGAGCTGACTTAGAAGACCCAGTTGCTGCATGGAAAGAGCATGACCGATTATTGCATACAAAGGTAGACTACCTAAATGACAAAAATTATAAAAAGCTTCATTACACGGCACCTGGTACAGATTTAACAATTGAGTTGCCTACCGGTCATCTTTGGTGTGGAGCTAGTAGCACTAATGAAAAAGGTGAGGACTTCATGGCCAATATGCCTACTGAAGAAGTGTTCACTGTTCCATTAAAAACTGGCGTAGATGGTTACGTAGCTAGTAGCAAGCCTTTAAGCTACGGTGGTAATATTATTGATAATTTTACCGTAACTTTTGAAAAGGGTCGCATTGTAAAAGTAGAAGCAGAAGAAGGCCAAGAAGTATTAGAGCATTTAGTTGCAACAGACGAAGGCTCCCATTATCTTGGAGAAGTAGCACTTGTACCACATGATTCTCCGATTTCTAATTCGAATCTATTATTCTACAACACATTATTTGATGAAAATGCTTCAAACCACTTAGCGATTGGTAGTGCATATGCATTCTGTATCGAAGGCGGTAAAAAAATGACTCGTGAAGAACTAGCTTCCAACGGTTTAAATGAAAGTATTACTCATGTAGACTTTATGATTGGTTCTGAAAATATGAATATTGATGGAATAAAAGAAGATGGAACAAAAGAACCGATTTTCCGAAATGGGAACTGGGCTTTTTAATCACAATCTGTTCACAAAAATAACTTTTTCCTTTTACAAATCTAGTGAAAATAAGTTATAATAATAGTAATATGAATAGTGAGGTGTTAAAAATGGGCTTATTCATAGCAACAGTTCTTGGTTTCGCTGGAGGTATTCTAGCAATTGGAGCAGTAATCATGTTCTATTTCTCAGGGCCAATGAACAACCAAGATGCAATTATTGTAGATCCAAAACCAACAAATAAATTTTAATCTTAGCAACCGCAATGACAATTGCGGTTGTTTTTTATTTTAAAGCTTGTTACTTCTTATTTTTTTCATTTCATTTTGAATACGTTTGTATTACAAAACGAAAACAAATTAGGCTAATATAATCAGTTCCCTACCTTTTAATAGTCTTTTACTAATTGCAAGGATTGAAACACATGTAATCTTCCATTATGTAACAAATGGCATTTAGTTTATTTTCCATTATAATAACGTAGAGCAATTGAAATGGAGGAAGACATATGTTGTCAAATTCACATATTGGTATTGATTTAGGAACTGCTAATACTTTAGTTTATACGAAAAATAAAGGCTTACTTATAGATGAACCAACTGTTGTTGCAGTAAACACAAAAACAAAAGAAATCGTTGCTTTTGGATCAGAAGCAAAGAAAATGATTGGTAAAACACCAACCTCTATAGAAGTCATTAGACCTCTTAAGGATGGTGTAATCGCTGACTTTGATGTAACAACTCAGCTTTTAAAGTTGATCATGCAAAAAGCGAGCAAGAAAATGGGAAATGCACTTCGGAAACCTACGGTTATTGTGTGTACACCATCAGGGGCAACATCTGTAGAACGTAGAGCGATTCAGGATGCTGTCCGTCAAAGTGGAGCAAAGGAAGTCCAGCTTATGGAAGAGCCTGTTGCCGCAGCAATTGGCGCAGGCTTGCCAGTTAATGAGCCAGTTGCAAGTATGATTGTAGACATTGGTGGTGGTACAACAGAAGTAGGCATTATTTCTTACGGTGGAGTAGTTGCTTCGAATACAGTTAAAGCTGCTGGTGATCGTATGGATGAGTCAATCATTCACTATATCCGTAAAGAGTTTAATGTAATCATTGGAGAACCTACAGCTGAACTAGTAAAAATGACTATTGGATATGCACTTGTTCCTCATACTGAAGAAGTAATGGAAATACGCGGAAGAGATGTTGTGACAGGATTACCAAAAGTAGTAAAGCTATCCTCCACACAAATTCAAGAAGTATTAAGAGAATCTCTAGAGGCTATTTTAGAAGCAATTCGTGCTACTTTAGAAATATGTCCTCCTGAGCTTTCAGGTGATATTGTGGATCACGGTGTAGTTCTCACTGGTGGAGGCGCTCTATTAAAAGGCTTAGAAGAATGGTTAAGTAGTGTAATCGAAGTCCCTGTCCACCTTGCTCCAGAACCATTGCAATCTGTAGCTATCGGTACAGGTAAATCATTTTTTATTACCACTAATAAAAGAAGAGCAATGAGATAATTAAAAAAAATTAGGAAAGTTTCAAACAAATCTTAAGTAAAGTCCTTTTTTTTCGTATAATATATAGATAAAGAAGGAGGAATTACTATGCCAAGTTTGAACGACATTTTAAACTACAACAAATCATTTGTAGAAAATAAACTCTACGAGCCTTACGTAACGACTAAATTTCCAGACAAACGAATAGTTATTCTAACTTGTATGGATACGCGTTTAGTTGAAATGCTTCCAAAGTCTATGAACCTGAAAAATGGTGATGTAAAGATTGTTAAAAGTGCCGGTGCTGTTATTAACCATCCTTTTGGTGGAATCATGCGTAGTTTAATCGTTGCTGTATACGAGCTTCAAGCAGATGAGATTTATGTAATTGGTCATCATGATTGTGGAATGAGTTCTATACAAACGGATAAGATTCTTGAAAAGATGACAGCTCGTGGAGTTGACCCTCGTGTATTTGATGTACTAAAAAACTCAGGTATCGAGGTAGAAGAATGGCTTGAAGGATTTTCAGACGTAAAGGAAAGTGTCTTACATAGCGTTGATATGATTCGAAGTCATCCATTAATGATTCCAGAGGTTCCAGTTCATGGACTCATTATTGACCCTCACACTGGCAAATTAGACCTTGTTACAGATGGTAATATCGACAAAAAATAATATATTTCCCAGGAAATCGTCATAATAAGAGATTTAGCTTCTGATAAAGTCAGAGGCTAAATCTTTTTTATTTTAAATTCTTCTCTACTACAGTGATTATAATTTCCTTTACCCTTCCAATAGAAAAAGGCTATTCTAGAATAGCCTCCTCTTTTACGCTATAACTCTCCTCTTATAGAAGAATACATATAATGGTCTTCCCATTTCCCATTGATAAATAACAGCTTGCGAAGTAAGCCTTCACGAACAAAGTGATTGTTTTCCAATACCTTGATAGAACCAAAGTTTCTTGGAGATACATATGCCTCGATACGATTTAACTGAACATCCTGTAAACCAAATTGTTTAACAAGTCGAACTGCCTCTGAGGCAATTCCTTTTCCGACGTGTCTTTGATCAATAGAGTATCCAATGAGGCCACTTGAAAAAGGCATTCGCTTTAAACTATAAAGCGATATACTTCCAATCAAGTCATCTCGTTCATGTGTAAAAATTCCAAAACTATATTCTCTTTTTTCCTGCATGAGCATAAGTGATTCTCGAATTTTTTCTCTTTGTACACTAGCTGTATAATATTCTTCTTGATGTAATGGTTCAAAAACAGACCAATACATTTTATTGTCATACACTAAATTCGCAAGAGCAGGTGCGTCTTTCACATTCAAAGTTCTTAAGTAACAACTAGCTCCTTCTAAATAAATCAAGCACCGTCACCCTTTAGCATTAGTTAATTGCAAGAATTCTTGGACGTCTTGTATACAAAGGTCAATACCCTTCTTCCAAAACGCTTCCTCTGTAATATCCTCTTGTAGATGTTTCATAGCTAAGTCTTCTACCGACATGACCGCTGTATCCTGTAATAATGCAATATACTTTTCTTCAAAACCTGTACCTTCCTCTTTTGCCTTTGCATAAATACTTAAAGAGAACAAGTAACCAAAAGTATACGGGAAATTATAGAAAGGAACATCAGTAATGTAGAAATGTAATTTAGAAGCCCAGAAATGTGGATGTACTGTGTCTAACGCATCTCCATAAGCCTCACGTTGAGCTTCTTCCATTAATTCATTTAAACGTGTAGCAGAAACAATTCCCTCTTTTCGTTCCTCATAAAATCTTGTTTCAAACAAGAAGCGAGCGTGAATATTCATGAAGAAAGCTACGCTGCGCTGAATTTTATCCTCCAGCAAAGCGATTTTCTCATCTGTCGATTTTGATTCACGAACAGCGGCATCAGCTACAATCATTTCAGCAAAGGTCGAAGCAGTTTCCGCAACACCCATTGCATATCTCGTATTCATCCAATGAACCGGTCTTAAAGCATATGAATGGAAGGCATGACCTAATTCATGTGCAAGTGTGGAAACATTCGACATAGTACCACTATATGTCATGAAGATACGAGATTCTTGTGAAACTGGCATACCCGTACAAAACCCACCAGGGCGTTTATTCGGACGATCCTCTGCTTCAATCCACCCATTTTCAAAAGCATGACGAGAAAACTCTTCTAGCTTTGGTCCAAATTCTTTAAAATGCTTTAATATGAACTCAGCACCCTGTTGAAAATCCATTTTTTCGGTAGAGGCACTAACTGGTGCATCTAGATCATACCAATGCATCGCATTTTCGCCTAGCATCGCCGATTTTCTATTTAAATATTCCACAAACGGAGCTTTATTTTTAGAGATTGCTCCCCACATTGCATCTAGTGTATCTTGTTTCATACGGTTAATAGATAGTGGTTCTTCTAAAACATTGTCCCAGCCCCGCTTTTTATAGGTCGCTAGGCGGAAGCCTGCTAAGTGATTAAGCGCTTTTGCTATAAAATCTTCTTTTTCTGTCCATGCAAGCTCCAATGCTTCAAACGATTCCTTACGGATTTCAGCTTTGTCACTGGAGCTCAAATTGTTTGCTTGTCCTACTGAAAGAGATTTTTCTTCTCCGTCAATAGTTATTTTAATACGAATGTCTCCTACAAGCATATCGTATAATTGGCCCCATGCATGATAACCGTCCACCTCAAGTGTTGTTATTAAATCTTCCTCTTTTTCAGAGAGCATTTTACTCGCATTCTCTCTCCATTCATTCAATACAAACTCGAATTGTGAAAGTTCATCTGTCTTTAAAAGTTCTTCCCAAACTGACCCTTCCGTTTTACTAAATACCTGTTGTATAGTATTCATTAAGGAAGACAACCTAGCATACAATGAACCAACTTCACCTTGTAATAATGTTGCTTTTTTATCTGTCGTATCTTGAGCTAGATAGCAGCCAATCACAGCACTAGCTTCCGACAAATTTACTGCTACATCCCTTAATTCTTCAATTGTTTGGCTAATTTGTTTCGCCTCTTGTACAGCGGTTGGAACTTCTAATTTTTTTATATTTACTTCAAAGTTACCTAATTTCACTTTTACTTCATCTAAATGTTGTTGTAAAGCTGACGAGCTACTGCCACCTAGAAAAAAACGATCAAGATCCCAGACTATTGGATAATTTTGTTTTAACACCAGAAAATTCCCCCTATTTTAAAAATTGCCTTGAAATCTATTATACCATGTTTCACCATGTCAATTATTCGTTTTTTTGTCACATTATTTCTATAATTGAATTTGTGCGCTCTTTATTTGAAAGGTATACTTATTAAATATAGAAGGAGGGGGATCTATTGATCAAAATTATCCTTTTGATTTGTGGTTATATTGCAACGATTATTGTTAATATACTTGCAAATACTCTACCTATAAATGGTCAAACAACTGGTGAAATATCTTCTAGAATACCAGCACTTTTTACACCAGCAGGCTATGTATTTTCAATTTGGATCTTTATTTATATATTACTTGCATTCTGGATTTGGAATGTTATAAGAGAATATAGAAATCAACAGAAGATACCCCTACGTAGAGTATTATTATTTTTAGCAACATGTATATTCAATATCTCTTGGATTTTACTATGGCATTATGAAAAATTTAGCTTTGCCCTCATTACAATCATTGCCCTACTTTGGTTCTTATTCTTACTATATCTAACTTATTCCAGCAATGAGTCCAATTGGAAGAGTCGAGTGCCAATATCTATCTATTTGGGATGGATTTTTGTTGCGACGCTAGCAAATTTAGATTATGTGCTTACTTATTATGAATTTAGCGGTTTTGGCATTACAATCTCCTTATGGGTTGTCATTTTCTTAACATTGGCAACAGCTATCGCTCTACATTTTAGGTATCATTATGATGATCGTGCTATTGTATTAGTTTTTATATGGGCTTTTATCGGTATAGCAGTCCGTCATAATATAAATGAATTATTAATTTCAACAGCTTCCCTGTTTTTAAGCGCTGTCTTAGTAGCGGGAATTCTATTTATAAAGAAAACACCAACGAAAAATTAAGTCGTTGGTGTTTTTTATATTGCCTACTGCCGCTAAATTAACAGAGGGACAAATTTTGTATTTAATAGAAAAGCGCTATTTAATGAAATTCACTCATTTAAATTAATTTAGTTAAAATAATCGGTTCGTCTTTTGTAACTATAATTGTATGTTCAATTTGTGCAACAAGAGATTTATCAGGAGTTACAAACGTCCATCCATCCCCTGACTCTACGATATGTTCAGCTTTTGCTGAGATGAAGGGCTCTACTGCTAGAACCATACCTTCTTTTAAAATTGTTGGATCCCAAGCATCATAATAATTTAAGACATGCTGGGGTGCTTCATGCAGGGACTTTCCGATACCATGACCTGTTAGGTTCATGATGACATGTAATCCATTATCCTTCGCTTCTCTTTCCACCGCTTTACCAATCTGGTTTAGACGAGAACCTGCTTTTACCTTCAGCATAGCACGATTAAATGCACTTTCCGCTACTTGACAAAGTTTTTCCTTGTCTTCGTACCCTTCGCCTACTACAAATGATATTCCAGTATCTGCGAAAAACCCTTCGTATGAACCGGATACATCGATATTTACAAGGTCACCCTCTTTAATCACACGGGAGCCTGGAATTCCATGAGCCACTTCTTCATTCACACTTATACAAGTATACCCCGGGAAATCATACTCTCCCATAGGTCCAGAAATAGCGCCTTTTTCTTTAAATAACTCGCCGCCTATTTCATCTAGCTCCTTGGTAGTTACACCCGGTTTAGTTGCAGCCTTCATCGCTTCTCGTACTTCAGCAACAATTTGGCCTATTTTTTTTAACATTTCTAACTCTTCATTTGTTTTTGCTATCATCTTTACAAGATCCCTTCTTCACTTAGATGTATGATTATCATATCATATATCTTATGAATTCGGCATTAATAGGCGTGGGGCTTTTACGAATAGAATCGCACAAATAAAAGCGGCAAACAAGAACACAGGAATCATATAAGTAGAATTATAAATTAAGGAATAAAGAATTACGTTTTCTCCCTCAGCAAATTCACCAAAAAATAGTATCCCTGATAAAACGTGTGCCAAGTAGCGCAAAAATGAGGCAATTAAGGCACCTATTACAATTGCTATCGCCATTTTTTTCTTGTTTTGATTTTCAAATGCTTTCATATATGCTGGTCTTAATAGACCTGCCAATCCCGCCACCATAAAAGCAATAAAGTAATCGATTCCTACTTGAATAACTACTATTTCAAAGGATAATGGCGCCGGGTAAAAGCGCCCCGTAACTACCTGTAATAGTCCAATCAAAAATCCTGTCACAACACCTGCCACTATACCACGGCGAAATGCTATTAAAATAATGGGTACAAGCACAAAGGTAACACTTCCACCCTGTGGCATCCCAAATCCTATTAAATCCAATATATAACCTAATGCTGCGAATATAGCTATTTCTACTAACAATACGACACGCTGATTTCTCATTGTAATCCCCTTTTTTGACCACAAAAAAAACGCCGTCGGGACAGAGCCAGACATCGCGCGATTGTCAGTATCCATCCACATCCCTACGCAAGCATGAACTTACAGGTTCTAAGGGTACTATCTCAGCCGCTATAGCGACGCCCCTTGTGGTTTAGAATTTATTTGATTTGAGTTCATTGTAGCCGATACATGTTTATATTGCAACCCCTAAAGGTATTATAATAGTAATAATAAATCTATTATTAGGAGTGTTTTGGTTGATAAATTTACTTATGGATTTAATCAAAATAAAGAGTAATGATTTGAACGGAGCTAACGAGGCACTGCTCTACTGTAAGGACTGGCTAGAAAAGAGAAACATATCAACAAAAACCTATGAATTAAACACTAAGCTAATGCTTGTAGCTGAAATAGGAGCCGGTGAGGAAACTATCGTATGGAATGGCCATATTGATGTCGTTCCAGGAAATCCCGAGCAATTTGAACCAAAAATTATTGATGATAGACTATATGGGCGTGGTTCTGCAGATATGAAGGCAGGCGTTGCTGCAATGATGCAGGCTTTTTATATACTGTCACAAGATGAACATAAGCTTACTAAAAAAGTCCAGCTACATATAGTTACTGATGAAGAAACAGGAGGAAAAACCTCCAAACACTTAGTTGAACAAGGTCATTGTGGAGACTTCGTTATTTGTGGTGAACCAACTCATGTTAATATCGGTCTTCAGGCTAAAGGAATTTTACAATGGGATATCCATTTAAAAGGGAAAGCCGCGCACGGAAGCCGTCCTTGGGAAGGAGATAATGCGATTGAAAAAGCAATATTATTCGATAAGGAACTAAGAAATTGCTCTTTTATGGAGGCAAGCAATGAATATTATGATTATCCTTCCTTAAACTTGGCAAAAATAGAAGCAGGAGATCGCTATAATATGGTACCTGATAAATGTGTTATTAGTTACTCCTTAAGATTTGTTCCTGGACAAGACGCTGAGAAAATCACAAAGGAACTAAGAGATCTTTTAGAAAAATATCCTGGTAGTGAAATACACTTCCAAGGACACACCCCAGCAATCACCAATAAAGAAGATGACAAGTATATACAAAAGCTTTTAGCAGTTTGTAATTCGATTAGACAGACACCTACTGTTCTATTTGGACAGCATGGTGCGGCCGACACGCGTTATTATGCAGCTAAGGGTGCAGTAGCTATCGAATTTGGACCAAGCGGTTCTGACTGGCACGGTGATCAGGAATACGTTTCTATATCTTCAGTAGAGGAATATAAGGACATTCTCGTTAGATTTGTATTAGAATAACTAGATATAAGCTATAGATGGATGCTTTCCGTAGGGAGAGCGATAAGTAATAATAATGAGGAGACTATGAATGGATACCAATAAAATTTTGAGTGCATCAACATATTTTTCTATTTTGTTTGCCCCTTTCATTCTCCCGATTATCGTTTACTTCCTTACATCGGAAAAAGAGGTAAAGTACCACGCTAAGCGTTCATTAATTTCTCATATCATCCCTACTATTTTCTTTGTGTTCTTAATGCTGGCTATATTCGCAAACTTTTTACCTTTAGGCTTTACTGGAGATTCTGCTTCCATGTGGACTAGTATGACTACTGCTCTTATTTTTATGGGTTTATATACAGTGATCAATCTAGTTTTACTTATATGGAACATCGTACAAGGAGTCAAAGTGTTACGGCATGTTTAATAGCTCCTCAAATGGGAATAAGATATTATAGAACAACAAGGAGCGATTGATTATGAAAGTAGGAAAACTAGTAAAAGCAGCTATTAAATGGGCACCTGTTGTGTACCCTATTGTTCGTAAAGCAATGAAATCCAAAAAAACTGTAAAACGCTAATTGAACTAAGTTAGAAACTTATTAAAGTTAATATGGGCTCTTCATAGCCTCTCCAAGGTACCACTATTATTTAGAAGGACAAGACTTATTAGTCACCTCCAATAAAAAAAAGCAGGAGAAATCATATGATTTCTCCTGCTTTTTTTGAATTATTACTTTCACCAAAATTCTCTATAAAAGAATCCTCTGAAAAACTTTGGATATTAAATTTACATTCGTCAACGATAGGTAGCCAGTGGACACTGTTGCTTTAGCTTGAGAATTTCCACTTGCATTTGTACGTTGACTTTCTATAAGTTCCTCGAATGTTAAAGGATTTGGCTTTGGCATTTCATGTTCATATACGAGCATACGTGAATTGTACTTTGTAAAGAACGAATTTGCCATTTGCCGGTAACCTTCCATGGTAGGGTGTACATCAGCAACATTTGGTATTAAAGTACTCTCTTTTCCTTTGAAAGACTCTTCAACCGAAATATAGGTTGCTCCATTTTTCTCTGCAACTGTTTGAAGAATAGCATGCAGCTGATCTAACTCTTTGCCAATTCCCACCTTTTGTGAATCATGCACATGAGGATATGCAAAATAGTAACCCATTACATATATATTAGCTTTCGGAGCTGCTGCTTGGACTTTTTCCAGAACTGCCTCCATGTTTTTTCTCACATTATTAAGTGCAAAATTAGCAGAGACCTGTTTATAAGAGACCATTCCACTTGAAGGATTAACCTGTACTAGTCTTAAAAGATCATTAGCTCCTGCGGATATCGTAACTAGTGTTGCATTAGCCAAAAGCTCCTGTGCTTCCTTTGTTTGAACAGTCCTTAAGACATCAGCAGTTGTATATCCGGGAAAAGCTAGGGCTTTGGAATAAAACCCAAGCAGATTTGATCTATTTAATTCCTGAGAGATTAAATCTGTATAGCCAGCATCAATTGCCTGATTTGGTGTTTGGCCAGCTGCTAAAGAATCACCTAAAGGAATGTACACCTCTTTCCCCTTAGCTTCAACTGAGTAAGTATTAGATATTATAAAAAGGGCGATGAATATGCCTATCAACCTTTTCAACAATAATCAGCTCCTTAAAATGCCCAAGCACCTTTAATGAAGATGGGTTCTTTTGTTCCATCAGCTAATTCACCTGTTATATCCATATTTCCACTTCCAATCATGAAGTCCTCATGAACAATAGAAGTATTGATACCCATATTTTCTAACTCTTCTGTAGTAAGGCCACGAGCTCCTTCTACACAAGTTGGGTATGCTTCTCCAATAGCAAAATGATTGGAGGCATTCTCATCAAATAAAGTGTTAAAAAACAATACATTCGATGCGGAGATAGGCGATTCATGCGGAACTAATGCAATTTCGCCTAAATATTTTGCGCCATCATCTGTTTGAATTAGCTCTTGTAGGAGTTTCTCGCCTGTTGCTGCTTGAACTTGAACAATTTCTCCATCTTTAAACGTCAATTTGAAGCCATCAATAACATTTCCTTGATAGACAAAAGGCTTAGTGTTACTTACATATCCATTCACACCTGTTTTTAGCGGCGCAGTGTATACTTCCTCTGTAGGCATATTAGCGATAAATGGCACGGACTGAGCATTTTTACTAGCTCCTGATTGCCAAATATGTTCCTTTGGTAACTCTACTTCAATATCTGTTCCATCTGCCGTATAATGCAGTTTCTTATAGCGCTTTTCGTTCAATAATCCAGCACGCGACTCTAAATTATTAATATGTTCCTGCCATTGTTGGACTGCAGTTCCTTTTCCAATGCGTACTACATTAAATATAAGCTCCCATAATGCATCCATTTGTTCTGACTCTGGGAGTTTTGGGAAAACCTTCGCAGCCCATTTTTTAGAGGGCATTGCTACGATTGACCAGGTAATCACATCATTCATCACTGCTTTACGATAATTTTCTAATGCCTTACCAGAAGCCTTTTGATAGTTAGAAATACGATCAATTGACACACCCTCTAAAAGATCGGGATTATCGGCGTCAATCCATAATAAAGCACCTTTACTTTCAATCAATTCATCTCTTTGAGCAACAACCCATTTTGGCACTTCGTGAAATGCTTCATCGGGGGCCATATCGTAAAATAATCGAGCATTTACTTCATCCGTATAGTTTACTTCTACTCTTTTTGCCCCTGCTTCATAGGCTTTTTTAACAATAAGTCTTGTAAAATCGATTGTATCTGTTGTTGTATTAATGAGTAGAGGCTGCCCCTTTTGAATATTTAGACCTACCTTAACAACTAACTCAGCATATTCCTCTAGATTTTTTTGAAAATCCATACATTATTTCCCCTTTTTATCGATTGTTTTAGATGATCCCTCTATTAATTCACCGCGATACCATATTTTTTGGACTGGCTTGCTTGGAAGCTCTTTTGTCCATTTTTTATAAGTTTTTTCGTCGTTATATGTTAAAAGAGTTAATACCTCTCCATCCTTACCTGCTCGTCCAGTACGCCCTGAACGATGTAAGTATTGCTCAATTGAATGTGGTACATCTACATGAATAACATGAGTAAGTCCCGATATATCTAATCCTCTGGCTGCAACATCTGTAGCGATTAGAATGCTCACTTTTCCATTTTTAAAGTCGTCCAATGCTTTTTTTCTCTCTTCTTTTTTCATTTCAGAATGAAGAGATGCAATTGGAGCATCTCGATAAGATAGCTTATAATCCTTCATCAGTAATTGATCTAGACTGTTAACGAATGCTAATCCTCTCATCCCCTTAAAATGCGAAAGCCTTCTTAATAGCTCTGTCTTGTCTCTAGTCTCTGTTTTTACAAAGCTATGAATGACTTCACCTTTTGCTGGTACTTCCTCCGCTGACACATGAATTCTTATTGGTTCCTTCATCATTCGTTCTGCTACTAGCTCAATTTCCTCTGTTATTGTTGCCGATGTCACGACAAGCTGTCTCTCAACTGTTGCATCTATTAATCCTTTAACAGTAGTCCGATGCTCTCTACTAAGTAGCTGATCACCTTCATCTAACACAATCGTCTTAATCTCATGCATTTTAAGCTTTTTCACCTTTACAAGCTCCTGCAATCTACCAGGTGTTCCTACTACTATATTCGGCTTTTTCTTCAAGCCTTCAATTTGTCGATTAATATTCGCGCCACCGATTAGCTGAGCAACTGAGACACCAGTACCTGAAGCCCACTCTCTCAATACCTCGACAATTTGCATTCCTAATTCTTGAGAAGGTACCATTATTAATGCCTGTGTTTGCTTTTTTGAAGGATCTACCAATTGTAGTAAAGGAAGCACATAAGCCAGTGTTTTCCCTGTTCCCGTTGGTGATTCTGCTACTATATCTGAACCGTCAAGCATATGCGGAATAAGTTGTGTTTGGATAGGCATCTCAAAGGCAAATTCTGCTTCTGCCCATTTTCTCTGTAATGTTTCATTTAAATTTTGTATAGCTGTCAAGTTTTTCTCCACCTCATCTGTGTTTGACTCAAGTGTACCACATTTCTATTATCGACCATTAGCCATATAAATAGATAAATGCAATTAAAAAAGTGCCTTATACTAGGCACTAATTTGTTTGTTTCTCTTCATTTATATATTGCTTCATTAATTCGTAAAAATTCAATTCATATAATTGTTTTCCATCAATTTTAAAAACACCTTTGTTTACAAGGTCTTCAATTATATTGTCTCTTCTTTGTTCTGTTTGTGTATCTTTTTGTATCATCATTCTTAGTTGTCTCCTTGCTTTTTTCTCTCCGAATAATATTTACCCCGGACGAGAAATTTATAAACTCGTTGCATGATTTTTCTTGAACACCTTACAGAAAACAGGAAATTTCCTTCTAACCAATAAATAAATCAAATAACCTACTAACGCTCCAGAGCTATTTAACCAAAGATCATCCACGTCACTGCTCCTATTTTGCGGAATTTGAACGATTTCTATAAATAGCGAGATAAGAAATCCCATAATTACAGGAAAGGGGAAAATCTCCATACGTTTGAAGACAAGAGGAAAGAGAAAACCAATAGGTATAAATAGAGCAATATTGCCAAGGAAGTTAATATAAAAAGGCTCCCAATACCCTAAATATATGATAGCGTTCCACGTTTCCTCTAAAACTCGAAACAATTCCAAATTGATACTGTTTACATAAGCCTGTTCCTCTCCATACTTTGGTATGATTGTTTGAGAAAACAAGCCAACTAATACTGCAATGAGAAATAATACACCTAACTCATATAAACCTTCCCTTAAATGAAAGCCTCGCCTCTTCCAACGAATAAGCCTCCAGATAATTAGGACAGGTAAAAAAATAGCAATGGTATAAAGCATTTCATCTATATAATTCATAATTACAGGCATCTAATCACCTTCCAATAACTCCTTTAAAAATTTCTCTCGGTGATCTAGAAAATATTTAGTCGTTTGATAGTGAGCGGTTTGCTTATATTCCACTTCTTCAATTTCTCCGTTATCGAAGCTGAGAATCGTTGCATCTGGAAATCCTAATATAATCGGAGAATGAGTAGCAATAATAAATTGGCAATCCTCTTCTTGTATTAAGTCATGCATAATTCTTAAAAAAGCCAGCTGTCTCTGTGGTGAAAGTGCAGCTTCCGGCTCGTCTAACAAATAAATTGCTCTACCGTTAAAACGGTGTAAAAACAACGATAAAAAGGATTCGCCATGCGATTGCTCATGAAGAGACTTCCCACCATAAAAGTTAATACTTTCACTTTCTTCAACATGAGAAGCAAATTGGTAAAATGTCTCTGCTCGCAAGAAGAACCCATTTGTCACCTTCGGCATCCATGATAGCTTCACATATTTACCTAGTGAGCTTTCTGCAGCATCAACCTCATAATAATTATTTCTTCCTCCACCCGCTGTGTTAAATTCACATTGGTCAGCAATTGCTTCCAATAAAGTGGATTTCCCAGTTCCATTTTCACCTACAAAGAAGGTGACGCTATTTGTAAGCTCAAGTTCCCTAAAGTTCCGGATTGTCGGTATAGTGAATGGATATTCTCCTTCTAAAATACTCTCATCGTTTCTAATCATTATTTTTTTTAAAAACATACGAAACTCCCTTCATTCATATAATTAGTATTATGCTTGAAAGGTTGTGAACAGTGGATTTTCCAGTTTGCGTTACAAACAAATACATCTCCCATTCAAAACCTAACATTTCTGTCAATTATCCTCATATTACTAACTTACCTCATTCGTCTGCAGAAAAAAAGATTAATGGAGACATAGTTTCTCTATTAAATAATATTCTAATCGAACAAGGCTTCTATAATGAATATTTAGTGGAAATGGTAGGCACCTACGAAATTAAGACGAACGAGCGAAATATTTTAAGCTTAAGCCTCACCGTGTATTCCTTTACTGGAGGAGCTCATGGATTGACGATTACTAAATCATTAACCTTTGATACTACCACTGGTAAGCAATACGCATTAAAGGATTTGTTTAATCCAAATAGTAATTATGTGGAGAGATTATCTCAAATCATTTCGAAGAAAATAGAAGCATGGGATGTTCCTCTTCTGGAAGATTTCACTGCTATCCGACCAGACCAAGATTATTATCTAGCGGATCATACTATTGTCATTTACTTTCAGCTCTACGAAATAACACCCTATGTATATGGCTTCCCTTACTTTCCCATTGCCATTAAATCAATCGAGGATATAATTCGCTCAGAAGGCCCTCTCAATACATTATTAACATTTTAATCAACCCTAGTGACATACCTCCCTTCACTAAGGTAAAGTAATAAGTAAGTTAGTGGAGGGGGTACATAGATGAAGACAAAGGCTATATTTTTTGATTTGGACGACACACTACTATGGGACAAAAAGAGCGTAGCAACGGCTTTTCAGAAAACATGTGATTATGCCGCTACTAAGGTAGCAGTGAATACTGTAGAGCTAGAAAAAGCCGTTCGTGAATCGGCAAGCCAGTTATACGAGTCATACGAAACACGTCCCTTCACACAGATGATTGGCATTAATCCTTTCGAAGGATTATGGGGAATATTTGATGATCCAGGAGAAGACTTTCAAAAGATGAAGGCACTGATTGCTGACTATCAAAAGCAGTCCTGGACAAACGGTTTAGATAAGCTCGGCGTGGAAGATGCTGCACTCGGAGAAGAACTGGCAAAATATTTTCCCCGTATGCGCATGGAAAGTCCATTTGTATATGAAGAAACATTTGAAGTTCTAGACTTATTAAAGGATAACTACACATTGCTTCTAATGACGAACGGCTCTCCAAGCCTACAAAACACTAAGCTTGAAATTACACCAGAGATGGCACCCTATTTCGACCATATTCTAATTTCTGGCGGCTTCGGAAAGGGGAAGCCTGACCCTTCCATTTTTGAACATGCACTTGAGCTCGTTCGTGTAGAAAAGGACGAAGTATTAATGGTTGGTGACAATTTAATGACCGATATCCTCGGAGCATCCCGTGTAGGAATCAAATCCGTCTGGATCAATCGTGAAAACAAGCCTGTCTCAGAAGAAGTACAGCCAACCTACACTATTGAAAGCTTGCATGAATTAATCGGTATTTTAGAAAAAATAAAATAAGGCTCTTTCTAAAAGTCTTATATATAAAATTATAAAAGGCAAGAACGCTGAGATAACAGTACTCTTGCCTTTTCACTACATGTTTTACTTGCAATGAAGCATCGAAAGCAATGTAGTGGAAATAACCGCTAATTAATGTTCCTCTTTGTTGCTGTTACAACATTCTTTAAAACAAAATTATTATTAAAGACAGGCTGTTTTATTTTCCATTTTAGTGTTAATTTTAAATAAAGTTTGATACTTTAAATCAAGACGGGTTACTTTGTTTATTTGCTGGTTTTTTAAGGTTAAAAGGATATCTTTAATCAAACTTTATTTTAAAGCTACAACAGAAAAGTGTTATCTCCTTCATGGTGTGATATTCATTGCTGTCCAGTTACATTAAAGTCTGTTACTGATATTTGTAAAGAAATTTTAAAATCACCTCTCTAGTTTAACTGAGAGGTAATTTTTTTTTGATACTTATGTTAAAATAGCTAGAAATTGTGAAGGGTTACACTTTAACTAACCGTGCAGTTTAGTTGAATCTGGATGTTTTATTTGTGTTCAACAATCGGTCCAGATTCTCGAATAAGGAATTGTCTATTATAAGAGTACTGTAAAGAAAATTTGCAAAGATAGTTCTAAAATTAATCCAAGTTAGTACAAATAGAATTTCAAAAGTAATCAAAAATAATATTATCTTTTAAATCCTAAGAGCATGTTTTGATAAGTCTTTTATCAAAATATGCTCTTAAGATTTGTGATTTTAAAGTTGACGGTGGTAATTCAATCAAATAGTTAGAAATGAATAATATCATCTTTTAGATAGCTGATACTTTATTGTAAATATGCTTATTCAGGCTTCTATTCTATTAATTTATGGCTTTTTTATATAAAATTTTCTGGAATTTCAAATAAAGTGGTTGCACGATTGTTTGATGCGTGTATATAATGTGATTATAGTATATATACAATATATGAGGATGTGAGTGATTTATGCAAATTGGTCTTCGATGACTGTTTTCAGCAAGCGGTACATGACATTTGTAAAGTATGTTTTCAAAAAAGTAAAGAAGAGGTATTGGCATGCAAATAATTATTTCCAACAGTTCAAAGGAACCGATTTATGAACAAATTACGAGTCAAATTAAATCGCTTATTTTAGCAGGTGAACTTCAGGAGGGGGCAGCAATACCTTCTATGCGTAACCTCGCAAAAGAACTGCAAATTAGTGTTATAACGACGAAGCGTGCCTATGAGGAATTGGAAAAAGCGGGCTTTATCTATTCCATTGTCGGAAAAGGGTCTTTTGTTGCAGAGCAAAATCTAGAGGTTATAAGAGAGAAGAAGCTGAAGGTCATTGAGGAGCAACTTAGTGCAGTCATAACAAATAGCAGAGAAATTGGACTGTCATTTGATGAGCTGCAGGACTTATTAAAGATTTTATATGAGGGGTGAATGGAATGGAGAATGTGGTTGAATTTACAAATGTAACGAAAAGGTTTAAAGATTTTACCGTAAAAAATATTGATTTACAAGTGAAGCAAGGCTTTGTAACGGGATTCATTGGAGCAAATGGTGCTGGTAAATCAACATCGATAAAAATGATGATGAATCTATTAAGACCAGATGTTGGGGAAATTAAGCTTTTTGGGTTGGATTACAAGAAACATGAGAAGGCGATTAAGGAGCGCATTGGATTTGTGTATGATGGCAATGTATTTTTTGAAGGGCTAAACATGAAAGATATAAAACGGATTGTAGCACCAGCATACAAACACTGGGATGATAAAGTATTTTATCAATATATCGAAAAATTCGAATTACCACTTAATAAAGCAATAAAAACTTTCTCAAAAGGGATGCAAATGAAGGCTTCATTGGCGATAGCACTATCTCATCATGCAGAGCTGATCATTATGGACGAACCAACAGCAGGCTTAGACCCCATTTTTAGACGAGAATTGTTGGATCTTTTACAGGAATTAATGGTTGATGGAAATCGTACCATTTTCTTCTCGACACATATTACAACAGATTTAGATCGGATCGCAGATTATATAGCTTTTATGCAGAGTGGCGAATTAGTATTTAATCAGTCCATTCACGACGTTGCTGAAAATTATGCCATCGTTAAAGGAAGATTGGATCTTCTGGATAGAGATACTGAAAAGGCATTTATTCATGTTCATCGTGCATCAACAGGATTTGAAGCATTAACGGACAATACTAAAGCAGTGAGTAATATCTTTGGAGACTCAGTTGCCATTGATCACGCCTCTCTGGAAGATATCATGTATCACTTGAAAGGAGGAATACACCATGTTTAATTTAATCAGACGTGACGTCATTCTGCAGAAAAGGCAGCTATTATTCTTTATTCCTTTTATCTTATTCTTTATTATTATGGGCAAAGACCCAGTTTTTACTTTTCTCGTTTCCAGTATTTTTATTCCCTTTAACACATATGCTTACGATGAAAAAGCAGAGACAAACATATTATTAAATTCCTTACCATATACACGTACGGAAATTATCGCTTCACGCTATCTTGGTGCTATTATTTACATGATCTTAGCAATAGGGGTGACAAGTCTATCATTATTCGCCTTCAATAAACCTTTTACTATGACTGACATTGCGATTGGCTGTGGCTTATTCTTATTATTTGCCGCTTTTACCTTTCCATTATTTTATATATTTAAACCAGGCTATATTTTCCCGGTTGTACTCATTTGCTTTATCCTTTTGGCAGCTATAGGTCCGGCTATTGTCACGTTTTTAACTGAACATTTAACCGCAATAACTGATTTCATTGTTAATTTAACTGTCCCGTCTTTATATACAGGAGCGACACTTGGCATCATGGTAGTCTATGCTATCTCTTGGGGACTTACCAATATCATTTACCAGCGAAAAGCGTTCTAAGCGGGGGAATTACGGAGAGTTCTTATATATACTACTGAATTAAATGCTAAATCGATGTCTCTTTTGCAACGCATCTTAGAAAACGAATTTTAAAATAATACTTATCCATTTAGAAGTAATATTATTCAAGAAAAGGAGCTTTAGTTAAAGTAGAAGTAATTAATTTTGAGACTGAGATGTTGTTCTAGTTATTTCATTAAAGCGCGCTTTCTTTAATAAGAAAGCGTCTTTCTTGAATAGACAACACATATTAGATATTGAGTTTATTGATGTGTAAAAAAGATAGTGAAGTATTGCACTTAAAGTAATGGGTGCTTTAGCAAAATATAGCCATCATTTCGATGGCCTATTTTTATGTCTATACCATTAAGTTGATTCCAGGTATGTATTGTGAAATGTTACACTTAAACTAACGGTGCAGTTTAGTTGAAGTAGAGACGTTGAGGTTCTATGTCGCATTTGACACATACTACGTCTTAGAAAATAAAAGGATAAATAAAAGAAGAGCTTTATAGCTCTCCTGTTATACTCTCAAATGCAAAATATGTTGAGGACCTTTTGGGCCTTCATAAAATTCGTTTTCATCTTCAAATCCTGTTTTTAAATAAAGATTATAAGCAGGTATATTTCTTTTATTAACACCGAGGACTACCTCGTCAGTTTCGGAAAAATTATTTTTAACAAACTGAAGTCCGCTCTTTGCTAATCCCTTACCTTGATTTCTTGAATCAATCGAGAAAGCTGTCATCAAACGAGCATTAGAATTATTGCTGTATTTAAAAAGCTTTTCTCCATCTTCTAAAGCAAAATAGCCTACGGGCACACTGTTTTCAAGAATTAATACATGTTTAGCATTGTTAGAGACATTAGGATTTTTAATTTTATCCAAAGGCAGACTGGTAAATTGGAGTTGATCTTCACCTAAATGGTAGTTGGATAAGTGTTCATCGTATGTATCAGTGTACTCAACTAGTACTACTGAAGATTGTAAGTTGTTAGAAATCATTATATTTCCTCCCAATATATGTAATGATTTAACTATAGTCTATTAATCAATAATGTACAAGTAAAATAGAACGTACATTCTTATTAGATATAAATAAAACTAATAAAAAGACTCTTACACTCCATGACTCTGATTTAAATTTTCATGAATAGAAGTGGTGATGAATAGTCGGTAGAAAGAGGGTGGCAAGAGTCACAATAGACGATAAGAAGAACTATCATCCTTAAAGAAAGGTTAAATCATTTTAAATATAAACAAAGTAAATAAAACAGAGTGATTATTTAGGGGGTGAAGAGATTCTTAAATAATATCCATCTGGATCGACCAAACGAAAGTCTTTCAGGCCCCATTCTTGTTGTTTTAGTTGGGATTCTAATTCAATTTGCATCTCACTTACATGTTGATGAAAACTTTGAATATCAGGAACAATAATGATTATCTCTACACCTACTCCTTTTCGAGAGGTACAAATATTACTGAAATAATGGTCCTTTGAAAGAATATTTTGTTGCGTTAAAAGGATATTGAGATTTTTGGATCTAAATCTAGCGCTAGTTTCATTTTGAGAATATAACTCTAATTGAATTACGTTTTTATAAAAGTCAACAGACCTTTTCAAATTTTGTACGAACAACTCTAAACGCATATAAGCTTCCATTTTTAAACCTCCATAGATAAAAAATAGTGACATCAAAGTGATAACGAGTTGAATATAAATCGTGTTACCCATGTTAATAATACAAAATTTAATTGTTTTATCATTCATCCAAAGGACTGAATATATTCTACATTTTAAATTTAGGGGGTTTTAAGTTACTTCATATTTCGACCATAATGTGCAGTAGAAGAATAGGTCTTTATTCAACTAACGGGTGCTTTCGTATTATAAGGTTAACCAGTTTTTACTGGTTGACCTTATTTTTATAGGATTTAATATATCAGTAGCCAGGGTAGGACGTACGGGTGCGTGGGACAATGATCCCGTCGGCTAAAC
>NZ_JBNNVC010000009.1:0-56312 GCF_050280345.1 Psychrobacillus sp. NPDC093200
ACAACGCTTGCCACCTACGTATTACCGCGGCTGCTGGCACGTAGTTAGCCGTGGCTTTCTAATGAGGTACCGTCAAGGTACGAGCAGTTACTCTCGTACTTGTTCTTCCCTCACAACAGAGTTTTACGATCCGAAAACCTTCTTCACTCACGCGGCGTTGCTCCATCAGACTTTCGTCCATTGTGGAAGATTCCCTACTGCTGCCTCCCGTAGGAGTCTGGGCCGTGTCTCAGTCCCAGTGTGGCCGATCACCCTCTCAGGTCGGCTACGCATCGTCGCCTTGGTGAGCCGTTACCTCACCAACTAGCTAATGCGCCGCGGGCCCATCCTGTAGTGACAGCCGAAACCGTCTTTTAACATCTCCTCATGTGAGGAAATGGATTATTCGGTATTAGCCCCGGTTTCCCGGAGTTATCCCAATCTACAGGGCAGGTTGCCCACGTGTTACTCACCCGTCCGCCGCTAAATCAGAAGAAGCAAGCTTCTTCATCATTCGCTCGACTTGCATGTATTAGGCACGCCGCCAGCGTTCGTCCTGAGCCAGGATCAAACTCTCCATAATAGAGAACTTAAAAAGCTCATTTTGTTTTGCTGGCATCATCATTAAATGATGTCATTTCTTTTGCTTGAAGAACTAGTCTATCAAGCTATATTTCTTAACGTTTTGCATGTTCAGTTTTCAATGTTCATTGCGCCGTTTCGTTTTGGCGACTTTAATATCATACCAAATCTACTTTTCAATGTCAACAACTTTTTTGAAATTGTTTTTCGTGAAATTCGAAGTAAAAATGAGAACTTGATTACTATACCACCATGTGTGCACCTTTTACAAGGGTTTTATACAAAAAAATAAATAAAACTTTCGGCGCACTATATATAGTGATGTAAATTAAAAGAGATACTACCAATGGTAGTATCTCTTTCCTTGTTCCTTTTAATCTCTATGACGCATTGTAGGGAATAATAGGACATCGCGAATAGATGGAGAATTTGTTAATAACATTACCAAACGATCTATCCCGATTCCTAGTCCTCCTGTAGGTGGCATTCCATATTCTAAAGCTTCTAAGAAATCCTCATCCATTTCATGTGCTTCATCATTTCCAGCAGCTTTTTCTTCTAATTGTGCTTCAAAGCGTTGACGTTGATCGATAGGATCGTTCAACTCCGTGAACGCATTAGCATGCTCACGACGAACTATAAACAACTCAAAACGATCAGTAAAGCGTCCATCTTCTGGATTTTTCTTCGCAAGCGGAGAAACCTCTACTGGATGACCATAGATAAATGTTGGTTGAACTAAAGTCTCTTCTACTTTTTGCTCAAAGAATTCATTTAACACATGTCCTACTTCCATAGAAGGTTTCACATCTACACCATGTTCTTTAGCCAATGCATGAGCATCCTCTTTCGTCATCTCTTTCCAGAAATCAACTCCAGTTGTCTCTTTAACCGCATCAGCCATATGCCAACGTCTCCAGCCAGGCGCTAAGTTAATCTCATCGTCTCCATATTTAACGGTAGAAGAACCTAGAACTTCCTGCGCTACATGCGCTACCATGTTCTCTGTCAGGTTCATAATATCTTTATAATCAGCATACGCCTCATATAACTCAATCATTGTAAACTCTGGGTTATGTCGAGTAGATACACCTTCGTTACGGAACACACGACCTATTTCATATACCTTTTCCAGTCCACCTACAATTAGGCGTTTTAAATGTAATTCGATTGCAATACGTAAGTAAAGCTCCATATCTAACGCATTATGATGCGTAATAAACGGACGAGCTGCTGCCCCTCCTGCTACAGTATGTAACAATGGCGTTTCTACTTCTAAGTAGCCCTGGCTATCTAAGTAACGACGCATCGATTGAATGATTCGACTTCTAGTGATAAATGTATTTTTGCTTTCCTCGCTAGTCATTAAATCTAAATAGCGTTGGCGATAGCGTTGTTCCACATCTTTTAAGCCATGAAATTTTTCCGGCATTGGACGTAATGACTTTGTTAAGAAGGTAAATTCTGTTGCTTTTACTGACAATTCACCTACCTGAGTTCTAAATACATTTCCGCGAACTCCTACAATGTCTCCTAAGTCAGCTGTTGTAAATAGTTCATAGGCATCTTCACCGATTGCATCTTTTCGTACATATATCTGAATTTGCCCACCCAAGTCTTGGATATGCGCAAAGCCAGCTTTCCCTTTTCCACGCTTGGTCATAATTCGACCTGCAACCACTACTTCGTGAGATGTTTCTTCTAACTGTTCTTTTGTGAACTCATCAAATTCAGCAATAACTTGATTGCTTAAATGAGTTCTTTCATATTTACCACCAAAAGGATCTAATCCTTTTTCTTGTATAGTAGTCATCTTCTGGCGTCTCACCAAAAGTTGATCATTTAATTCTTCCATGTTAGACATTTCCTTCACTCCTTTTGCAATCTATTATTCGCAAGTATCATTTACGTTGCATTTATTGTACACAATTTCAGGGTTCTCTTCATCTTTTATTTCACAATCGAAGATTTTTCATTTTTCTGACGTATGATAAAAACGGAAAGAGCCGCCACTTGTCGTGACAGCCCACTAATTAAGCAAGAATTGTACTAGCCTCATTATATTCCTTTGAGGATTCTTCTGCAAAGAATCGTAAGTAGTCCTTAAGCTCTTGCGCAGTTTCTGTTTGGTTTATCATATTTCTTGCTGTACCATTCCCTCGAATGCCTTTAAGGTACCAAGATGCATGCTTACGCATTTCACGAACGGCAATGCCTTCTCCCTTTAAAGCTGTTAAACGATCAAAATGTAATAAACATACATCTATTTTCTCTTGGACTGTCGGCTCTGGTTTCAATTCTCCTGTTTCTAGGTATTCCACTGTACGATAAATCATCCATGGATCCCCTAAAGCAGCGCGTCCAATCATTACTGCGTCGACACCTGTTTCCTCTAACATACGCTTCGCATCTTGCGGTGTATTTACATCACCGTTACCGATGACAGGTATATTTACTGCTTCCTTTACTTGGCGGATTAAATCCCAATTTGCATGACCTTCATACATTTGCACACGAGTACGTCCATGAACGGCAACCGCTGCTCCACCAGCTCGTTCCACAGCTTGAGCATTTTCAACCATGTATAAATGCTCTTCATCCCAGCCAGTGCGCATTTTAACACTTACCGGTTTTTTTACGTTATCTACAACTGCAGAAACCATTTCATATATCTTGTTAGGGTCTAGAAGCCATCTTGCACCAGCTTCACATTTTATAATCTTGTTAACTGGGCACCCCATGTTAATATCTATAATGTCTGCAGAAGTATGTTCATCTACATACTTAGCAGCTGCTACAAGCGTTTCCTTCTCACCACCAAAAATCTGAAGTGATAGTGGATTTTCTCGCTCATCAATATAAAGCATGCTCAAAGTCTTTTCGTTCTTAAACACGATCCCTTTATCACTGATCATTTCAGCGTAGACTAGTCCTGCTCCAAATTCTTTTACTGTTAGGCGGAATGCTGAATTACAGATACCAGCCATAGGAGCTAAAACTACTCGGTTATCCATTACGTGCTTACCAATTTGAAATGGTTTAGTTGATGCGTTAGTCATTATTCTTCACCTTCTTCTGCTACTCCTTTTAGTTCTTCTAGCTTTATATCAAGTATAGCAGCTATTTTTTCCAACTGTTTTTCGGTTGGAACACGCTTACCTTGTTCTATTTTGCCAAGTATAGACACAGACATATCCATTTCTTTTGCAAGTTCTACTTGCTTAATCATCTTTAACCTTCGAAATGCACGAATGCGTCGACCCCATCGAACGATTTCCATAAATGGACGCCCTCTTTCTGATCATGCACTATATTCGAAAAAGCTTGTTTTGTACTTGGATGGACTAATTCAGAGTTTATTTCCACAAGCGGAACAAGCACGAACCCTCTTTCTGTCATCCTAGGATGAGGAATGATTAGGTCTTCCGTTTTCATATTTTCTTCATTATACAACAAAATGTCAAGGTCTACAGTTCTCGGACCCCAGCGAACTAATCTCTTTCTTCCGAGCAAGTCCTCTATTTCGTTGCATTTTTTTAATAATTCATGAGGAGAATATAAAGTTTCAAGCTCTACGACTATATTTAAAAAAGCGGCTTGGTCCACGTATCCCACTGGATCTGTCTCATAGACCGATGACATCCTTTTTACCTCTATCTGTTTTGTCTCTTTCAATAAACCGACTGCCTCTTGTAAAAACTCTAAACGATTTCCAATATTAGAACCTAGAGAAATATATGCTAAATTCATATTGTACCTCTCGTTATATCGACAGCAACCGAAGTGTAGTGCCCAATAATCGGAGGATTTGGTTTCACTAAATGTATTCGACATCCACTTACCTTTTCTTTATACTCCTCCAGTATTCGAGAAGCAATTTTCTCAGCCACAGCTTCTATTAACAAATAAGGTCTTCCCTCCACTATTTGCTTACAAAGCTCAAATACCTCAGCATAGTTAACCGTTTCGTTTAAATTATCTGTTTCTCCAGCTTTTTTTAAGTCGCAAGCAAGCGTCACTGTTACTTTAAAAATTTGACCAAGCTTTGTTTCCTCTGGGAGCGCTCCATGAAAGCCGTAAAATTCTAAATCGTTTAAATGAATATAATCCATTCGTTAACCCTCCACTTTCATATCGGTGCCTTTGCCCATTAAAGCATCCATCATTTTTGTCATTCTTGCAATCTCCATGACATCATGCACTCTTACTATATGACAGCCAAGCTGGACACCATAGCAAACAGTGGCTCCTGTGCCCTCCATTCGCTCGTCCACAGGTAAATTTAACACATTGCCAATCATGCGCTTACGGGACGTAGCAAGCAATACTGGGTAGCCCATATCCACTAGGTCAGCTAAATGCTGCATCATTAAAATATTTTGTTCGTGAGACTTCGCAAATCCAATACCGGGGTCTAACCAAATATTTTCATAAGGAATACCTGCTGACCTTGCAATTTGAATGCTTTCTTCTAAATCCTGCTTCGCTTCTGTCCAAAAATCTACATAGTCTTCATTATCTCGATTGTGCATTAGAATAATAGGGACATTCAATTCTGCTGCCACCTCGGCAATCTTGGTATCTCTTTTGGCTCCCCAAATATCATTAATAATGTGAGCACCAGCTTCTATAGCTGCTCTTGCAACAGTAGATTTATATGTATCAATAGAAATAATAGCATTTACCTGCTGACTGATAGCCTTAATGACAGGCACCACACGTGCAATTTCTTCTTCGTCAGAGATGAGTGTGTATCCCGGTCTTGTAGATTCTCCTCCTACATCTATTATCTTTGCTCCTTCTGCCACCATTTGTTTTGCTCTAGCAACAGCTTGTTCTATCTCATTAAACTTTCCTCCATCTGAAAAAGAATCTGGCGTCACGTTTAGAATACCCATTATGATTGTTTCATTTCGAAAATCTAGTGTGACTCCTCCCATTTCAAATGGATGCGAGTTGTATTGTAAATTCATGCTATGTCCTCCTTTCTCCCTCTATACATTCTACGTATTGTTTATGAAGCACTTTATAAACAGAGCCCTGGTTACCCAAAAACTGTTTCTCACCAATACTTTTAATCGGAACTATTTCCTGAACTGCGTTTGTTATAAATACCTCATCCGCCAATTCTAGTTGAGACTTTGTATAAAGACCTTCCGCTATATCCATTGTACAGTTTTTTAAAATCCATTTCCTAGTCGTGCCATTTAAAATACCAGTCTCTACTGAGGGAGTATATACTTTACCGTCCTTCACCCAAAAGACATTAGAAGTAATGCCTTCTGCAACAAAACCTTCTGCATTTACAAAAATTCCTTCCTGCGTGGCCAAAGAATCTATTTCAAATCTAGCTTGAACATTGTTTGCAAAGTGATGGGATTTATGACGTATGGAGCTTTCTGGAGAATTTCTGACAGTCTTTAACCAAATTGCTGACTTCTCTTTTCCTCGTACGGTAGAAGGAAGAGGCTTTCGAAATATAATAACAGTTGGTTGAGGATAATCGCTTGGCTGAAGACCAATGTCATGAATGCCTGCAGAGACATTTAATCGAAAATATCCATCTTCCCCGTTATTCGCTGCTGTTAATAAATTCACAGCCTTCAGAATAGACTGCTCCTCATATGGTATTGCAATTCGAAAGTCTGACAGCGCCTTCGAGAGTCTTGACCAATGCTCGTCCCACAAAAAAACTTCGCCATTGTAAGTTCGAAACGTTTCGAAAAAGCCTAGACCATACAAAAAGCCATGATCATAGGCTGATACTGTCAGTTCATTTGCTTTAAATAGCTGTCCATCCTTCCATGCCTCCATTTAAAGCATCTCCTTAGCGTAACAGTGATCTTTCACAAAATTTTGGATTAGCTTTTTCCCTTCCTCCGTCATAATAGATTCGGGATGGAATTGTACACCTTCTACCGCAAACTCTTTGTGACGCAGCCCCATTATTTCTCCCTCTTCCGTCCACGATGTAACTTCGAGACAGTCTGGAAGGGATTTTCTTTCCACTATTAAAGAATGATAGCGAGTAGCATAGAACGGGTTAGGCATATCCTTATTTACACCCTTATCATCATGAAAGACTAGAGACGTTTTCCCGTGCATCAATCGTTCTGCGCGAATTACTTTACCGCCAAAAGCTTGACCAATTGATTGATGCCCTAAACAAACCCCTAGTATAGGAATTTTTCCTGCGAAATAGGTTATTACATCTAAGCTAATGCCTGCCTCATTCGGAGTGCAGGGACCGGGAGACACAACGATGATTTGAGGTGACAATCGTTCAATCTCTTCTATAGAAAGCTCATCATTACGGACGACCCTTACCTCTACACCCTGCTCTCCGATGTATTGCACAAGGTTGTAGGTAAAAGAATCGTAGTTATCAATCATTAATATCATTTGCTTCCCCCTTCTGCCATTGCCTTCGCCTGCCATAATGCCTTAGCTTTGTTAATCGACTCCTTATATTCTGCGCTAGGCTTCGAATCAATCACAATACCTGCTCCAGCTTGGATATGTGCCATTCTATCTTGAATAAACGCCGTCCGGATAACAATATTAAGCTCTATATCCCCTGAATAACCAAGCCATCCTATAGAACCTGTATACAAACCTCTTCGCACAGGCTCTAATTCTTCTATTATTTCCATCGTTCTTATTTTAGGAGCGCCAGTAATAGTACCACCTGGGAACATTGCCCGTACTATATCTGCGTTTGTGACACCAGGACGTAACTCTCCTTTTACATTGGAGACGATATGCATGACATGAGAATATCGCTCAATCGCCATGAACTCATTCACTTCAACGGTGCCATAGGCAGAAACACGTCCTAAATCGTTCCGTTCCAAATCAACAAGCATTACATGCTCAGCACGCTCTTTTTCATTCTCAATCAGCTCATTAGCCAACAATATATCCTCTGCTTCGTCTTTTCCTCTAGGTCTTGTACCAGCAATAGGACGTGTAGAAAGTTCCATTCCCTTTTTCTTCACTAACAGTTCTGGAGATCCCGATACAACAGCAAAGTCCGGAGAATGTATATATGCCATATAAGGAGAAGGATTGAAAGTACGTAATGCCTCATACATCTCGACGGGTGATGCCTTTAACTCTTTTGATTGGCGAACTGATAAATTAACTTGAAATACATCTCCTTGAGCAATATAATCTTGAATTTTTAGAGTAGCGGCTTTAAATTCCTCTGCACTAACAGATACATGTAGCTGAGCTGAATCCTCATGAAATTCCGTGGCAGCTCCCGGTAGAAATATTCTGGACGATATGCCTTGGTCAGCTGCCTGTCTGTATTGTTCCTCCATTTTAACTAAGTCCTCTTTACTGTTGGAGAGCTTCATCAGTGTTACCACTTCTGTCTCCACATCTAAAACAGCCCAGCAGTCTAGCAGGTAAAAATAGATATCCGGTATTTGCAAATCGTCTTTTGAGAGATTTGGTAGGGATTCTATCTTTCTAGCATAATCATAGCTAATAAAACCAGCAGCCCCTCCTTGAAAATCGGGAAGCTTTTCATCGTAAAGGATTTTATATTCAGCAATGAGTCGCTCTAGCTCCTCTAAAGGTTCACCTTCTCTAAATTCTTTTTCTCCTTCTCTCCAAACAATGTGGATTCCCTTCTCATCAGACTTAACAGTAGCTAAAGGATTCCATGCTGCAACAGAAAGATGCCCACCTCTCCCGCTCTCTAAGAACAAATGATGTGTTTCATTTTTGGTAAGTTCTTTATATCCATAAAAAAATGCCTCTTTAGACATTTGAAAAGAATGTGTATCAAGGTGTAATTCCACTATTTTTTATCCCCCTAAAAAAACAATCTGACTTCATCTTAACGCGAAACTGTTGCTCTTTGCCACAAAAAAGAGAGGAAGTAAATAAACTTCCTCTCATGAAATCAACTATTATGAAATTAACTTCCCAAGCACTTAATTAGTCTTCGAATTGATAAAGAGGTGTGCTTAAGTAACGCTCACCGTTATCAGGGATAACAGCAAGAACTTTTTTACCTTTGCCAAGCTGTTTTGCCAGCTGAAGCGCTCCATATATAGCAGCTCCTGCAGATACTCCGCCTAAAATTCCTTCGTTTTTAGCTACTTCACGAGAAGTTGCATAAGCGTCCTCGTTAGAAACTTGGATAATGGAATTGTATAACTCTGTATCTAACACTTCTGGTACAAATCCTGCTCCAATTCCTTGGATTTTATGGGGTCCTGGTTTACCACCAGAAAGAACACTAGAATCTTTTGGTTCAACAGCGGCAATATGAATGTTTGGGAATTTTTCCTTCAACACGCCACCAGCACCTGTGATTGTACCACCAGTACCTATTCCTGCAACAAATCCATCTAATTGGTCAAACGCTTCAACAATTTCAGGACCAGTTGTTAAACGATGTACCTCTGGGTTAGCTGGGTTATTAAATTGTTGGGGCATGAACCAGCCATTTTTGTCCGCTAATTCTTGCGATTTCGCAATTGCTCCCTTCATACCGTCTGCTCCAGGAGTTAAAACTAATTCCGCACCGTAAGCACGAAGTAGGTTTCTACGCTCTAAGCTCATTGTATCAGGCATTACTAATACCGCTTTATACCCTTTAGCTGAGGCAATCATCGCAAGTCCAATCCCTGTGTTTCCGCTAGTCGGTTCGATAATAGTACTGTCAGCAGTTAATTTACCCGATTTTTCAGCATTTTCAATCATTGCTAGAGCAATACGGTCTTTTACGCTGCTACCTGGGTTGAAGTATTCTAATTTTACGTAAACTTCAGCATCTTCTGGGTTAGTCACTCTGTTTAGTTTGACAATCGGTGTTTTACCTATTAAATCCGCTACACTATTCGCTAACTTTGCCATTCTACGATTCACTCCTAATCCCTACTTGATTGATAGGTTTTATTTCCTATATCATATCAATCTTAGAGAACTACTGTCAATTAATACAGTTCGCCAAATAAAGTAAATTTTTTCGAGGTAAGATCCACTACATTATTGGAGCCTCTCTTAATTTTATGCGACTTCAAACAAAAATAGTCTACCTATAATTCTCTCTATCAATACAAAACTACTAATTTTCTTTACGATAAATAAAAAGACAAAGAAAACCAAGAATTGAGATTCTCGCTTTTCTTTGTCCATCGCCTATTGCATTAAAAAATATTTTTGTTTATTGTTCACCGTATATCCACTCTGCTTTATATTCCTGCCAGAATGATTCTTGAGTTACGGATTGGGGTATTTGGCTCAGCGCAAGCTCTCGCTTTATATGACCTTCTACTTCATCATAAGAGAAGGCTTGCCCTTCAAATATATTCTGTACAAGTGCTATCGCGTACCTACCATCCTTAAGCGCAATTACCCCACTCGTTTTTCCTTCTTTAACCTTTGTTAAAGCTTCAACTATAGCCTCATCTATCGAATCAGTGCCTTTTGAAATGTAGCCGACATCTCCCCCTAAGCTCGCGGAGCTAGGATCTATGGAGCGCTCTCTTGCTAATCCATCAAAGGAAGAGCCATCCTTTAATTCTGTTAAAACAGCATTACCTTCCTCTTCTGTAGCAATATAAATTAAACTAGTACGATAGGAAGTTGGGATATTGTAGAGATTTTTGTTATTTTCATAGAAATCTTTCATCTCTTTCGCCTCAACGTTAATATCTTTTGCCAATACCTTTTCTAAAATTAGACGAGCGCGAATTTTTTTCCTTAATACCTCTTCGTCATATGCTTGAAGGGAAGTGTCTGTGCCTTCCCTTGTAGAACGTATTAATGCCAGTTCTAAATTTATTTCATCATCTGTTACCTTAATATCATTTTTCTTAGCTGCAGCTTCCATTACCTCTGCATTAACCATGTCCAAGAGTACTTCTTTCCCGTACACCATTTCCATTGAAGCCATCCATTGCTCTTTCGTAATAACCTTTCCATCAACTGACGCGACTTCTTCAGATGCTTTTGCTTGTCGATCATTTGGTATTAACCAAGCTATAAACCAAAGTAGGTTGCCAAGTAAAAGTATACCAAGTACTACAAGTACCGGTTTAGTTTTTAAATGTCGTTTAGGTTGAGATGGAATATTATTATGAATTGATTTCATCGATAAAGGACTCCAGTTCATTTACTGAGTAATTATATTTTTCCATACAGAAGTGACAATGAGCCTCTGCTCCTCCGTCCTCTTCTATCATGTCCCGGATTTCACTTTCTCCTAAGCTAATAATAGCACTGCCAAATCGATCTTTAGAGCAATTACATTCAAACGCCACAGGCATATTATTTAATATTTGTACATTGTCCTCCCCTAAAATTTCAAACAATAGTTGCTCGGGAGTTAATCCTCTTTCGATTAACTTGGACACTGGTTCCATTTTATTTAAATGTTCTTCAATAATTGTAATTGTTTCATCATCTGTTCCTGGTAATAACTGAATGATAAATCCTCCAGCCGCCAAAATAGAGTTATCTGGATTTACTAAAACCCCTAACCCTACAGAGGAAGGAACCTGTTCAGATACTGCATAATAGTACGTGAAGTCCTCTGCTACTTCGCCAGAAACAATTGGTACTTGTCCTGTAAAGAAATCACGCATACCTAAATCCTTCACAACAGTCAAAGTACCTTCTGTTCCTACTGCACGACGAACATCCAGCTTACCAACGGCATTCAAGTCAAAATGTACTTGAGGATTGGTTACATATCCACGAACCTCACCTTTTGCATTGCTATCAATGATCATTGGACCAATAGGACCGTCGCCTTCCACTTTAACTGTTAACTTGTCCTCACCTTTTAACATTGCCCCCATCATAACGGCTGCTGTCATTGATCTACCAAGTGCTGCAGAGGCAGTTGGCCACGTTTGATGACGTCGTTGCGCCTCTCCTACTGTATCTGTTGTGCGAACTGCAAATGCACGTACACTGCCTTCAAAAGCCAAAGCTCTTACTAAATAATCATTCATTTATTTTATACCTCTTTCTTCTAAATTTCGTTGATAAATTAAATATAACCCTTTCAATGTCAAGAAGGGATCAATGATATCCATGACAGTCGACTCATTTCCTATTAAAGAAGCTAGCCCTCCTGTGGAGATAACTTTTGGTGCCTTTTTAGAAACTTTTTTCATCCTATTTACGATGCCCTCAACCTGCCCAACATATCCAAAAACAATCCCTGACTGCATGGCAGAAACTGTGTTTTTTCCTATAACATGCTCGGGAGTAGTAAGTTCAATCCTAGGAAGTTTACTAGCCTTTTCAAACAATGCTTCTGTGGAGATTCCGATGCCGGGAGCTATTGCTCCTCCCATATACTCTCCTTTTTCGTTGACATAACAGTATGTTGTTGCTGTTCCAAAATCAACAATTATTAAAGGAGCACCATATTCATGAATTGCCGCTACTGCATTGACAATACGATCTGCACCGACCTCACGTGGGTTTTCATATTTTATATTTAATCCCGTCTTTATACCGGGACCTACTACTAAGGGTTTTATACCGAAATATTTTTTACACATTGCCTCTAATGAAAACATGATTGGTGGAACCACCGAGGAAATAATAATACCTTCTATTTGTTCAAAGGATATATTCACATGGGAAAAAAGTGCTTTGACCTGCATCCCGAATTCGTCCTCTGTTTTACGACGGTCTGTTTCCATTCTCCAGTGATGGATTAGCTGATCATCTTGATAAACTCCTAAAACTATGTTCGTATTTCCTGTATCAAGCACAAGTATCATGAAGCTTTTCCTCACTTTACGTAGATTTCCAAAACATCATACCATATTTCCCACGGAATAAAAAAGCTGAGTGACTCGTCTAATGACGAAAATCACTCAGCTTTTATATATTATTATTTATCTGTAGGTCGTTTTTCTTGAATTGGACCTGATGTATCATCTGGACGTTCCTCTTGAATAGGACCTGCCTCGCTAGTTTCTCCATCCTCTTTTGGTAAGTCACCAATAGTAGGGTCAGAAACTGCACCTGTAGCATCAGATTTCTCATCTTTACTTAAATCAACAGCTTGGTTATCTTGGTCGTATTCACGAACCGGAAGAGTTCCATGCTCTTGTAAATGTAAGATTTGAGCAGCATCTAACGTTTCAACCTCTAATAACGTATTTGCGATTAAATCTAACAAATCGCGTTTCTCTGTTAAAATCTGTTTAGTTCGTTCGTATTGCTCTTTAATCATCGTTTGCATTTCATGGTCGATTTCATAAGCAATCTTATCCGAATAGTTTTGCTCTGAGTTAAAGTCGCGGCCCAAGAATACATTTCCTCCTTGAGTTTGACCAAATTGCATTGGTCCTAACTTGTCACTCATACCATATTCAGTGACCATTTTTCTCACTATACCTGTCGCACGCTGGAAGTCATTGTGAGCACCTGTAGATACCTCTCCAAAGACGATATCCTCAGCAACACGTCCACCAAGTAATCCTGAAACTTTATCCAGAAGTTCTGGTTTAGTCATGAAGTAACGGTCTTCTTTTGGAAGCATTACTGCATATCCTCCAGCTTGCCCACGAGGGACAATGGTTACCTTATGAACGATCTCTGCGTCATCTAGAGTTAACCCAACAACTACGTGTCCAGCCTCATGGAAGGCAACAATTTTACGTTCTTTTGGCGATATAACCTTACCTGATTTAGCTGGTCCAGCGATAACGCGATCCGTTGCTTCATCAATATCAGACATATCGATTTTTTTCTTATTTCTTCTAGCAGCAACAAGTGCAGCCTCGTTCAATAAGTTTTCTAAATCTGCTCCTGAGAATCCTGGTGTGCGTTGAGCAATCGCTTTCAAGTCCACTGTGTCATCTAAAGGCTTGTTACGTGCATGTACTTGAAGTACTGCTTCACGGCCCTTCACATCCGGGCGACCTACAGTAATCTGACGGTCAAAGCGTCCAGGACGAAGAAGTGCTGGGTCTAAAATATCTGGTCTGTTTGTAGCCGCAATGATAATAATACCTTCATTTGCTCCAAAACCATCCATCTCAACTAGCAATTGGTTTAGTGTTTGCTCACGCTCATCGTGACCTCCACCAAGACCTGCTCCACGTTGACGACCAACTGCATCAATTTCATCGATGAAAATGATACATGGCGCATTTTTCTTCGCATTCTCAAACAAATCACGTACTCGTGATGCCCCGACACCGACGAACATTTCAACAAAATCAGAACCACTGATTGAGAAGAAAGGTACTCCAGCTTCGCCAGCTACAGCACGAGCAAGTAATGTTTTACCAGTACCTGGGGGACCTACCAAAAGAATCCCTTTCGGTATACGTGCTCCAATTTCCACGAATTTGCGTGGATCTTTTAAGAAATCTACAACTTCTACTAGTTCTGCTTTTTCTTCATCTGCACCTGCAACATCTGGGAATTTAACTTTTTTCTTGTCGTTATCATACAGTTTTGCCTTACTCTTACCGAAGTTCATCACACGGTTACCACCGCCCTGAGATTGGCTCAATAAGAAGAAGAATAAAATGATGATAATCAAGAAAGGTAGTAAGCCAGTGAAGAATTGTACCCAGCCACTTGTTTTAGAAGTTTCAATTACATCAATTTTCACTGAATTTGCTGTTGCTAGTGAATCTATTCTATCTAGCAATTTTTCACTATTATAAGGAAGTTTAGTTAAAAACTTTTCTCCTTCCTCATATCCTTTCATGGAACCTTCTACAAAGTAAACACCTTGTTCTGGTTGCATTGAAAAGTTGGTAACATCACCTTTTGAAAGTGAAGTCATAAATTCATCATAGCGAATATTTTTAGTAGGGGTATTATTTGTGTTAAACGTAGCAAAAATACCTACAATCACAAAAAATATCAATAAATACAATATGGCGTAGCGCAATGCTCGATTCATTCCTAGCCTCCTCACAAGGTAAACAGAAAAACTAATGATTATCTTAACATACGTTTTTTTTGGCGTACAATGAAAAGCCTTCTTAAAAAGGAACTTAAATTTAAGGCTATGTCCTCTATTGCTGTTTTTCTTTCAAAATTCTAATTTTGCTAGAAATGAGCAATTAGACGTTTACAAAACCTAGCTTAAAAAGAATAAACTTCTTTTTTTAGCACACCAACATATGGTAAGTTTCGGTATTTTTCTGCATAATCTAATCCGTAACCAACAACAAATGCATCTGGGACATTAAAACCAACATAATCTGCTTCTAAATCTACTTTTCTACCCGTAGGCTTATCCAACAGTGTGACAATTTTAATTGATTTTGCTTTGCGGTACTTAAATAGGTCCACTAAATAGCTTAACGTCATACCGCTATCAATGATATCCTCAATAATTAGAATATCGCGCCCTTCCACACTTGTATTCAAGTCTTTTACAATTTTTACTTCTCCGGAAGAAACAGTAGCATTTCCATAACTAGAAACATCCATATAGTCCATTTCAATATATGTATCTACACGTTTCATCAAATCAGACATAAATGGCATTGCACCTTTCAAGATTCCTATTGCAAGTGGAAACTTGTCCGCATAGTCAGCAGTCAGTTGTGCCCCAAGCTCAATTGTTTTCTCTTGAATCTGTTCTTCTGTCAATAAAATCTCTAGTATGTCTTTCTCTAGCATTTTTTAGTCCCCCTAATGATTAATACGCTTTAAATACATTACATAATTTTGCGAGTTGTATTGCTTCGAAAATTGTTCTCCATAGCGTAAGCCAATTACTGCAATTATATCATTTTTAGCTGTTACTAGTAATGGCCAAGATAAACGGGCCTCAGGAGAGATTTTCTCATCGATAAATAAACGGGAAACTTTTTTAGAGGAGGACATTCCTTTGATATGGATCCGGTCGCCCTGAGTCTTTTGTCTAATAGTAAGCGGCAAAGATTCACCCTCTAATTGTACAAAATACTTTTCACCGGTAATTTGGTCTGTTAAATTTCTCGTCAAGTAGATGAAAAAACCTGCACCACAATCAATCCAACAATCTTCCTTCATTACAATTTCCTGACTAACTACAGGTTCCTTATGATACGGAGTAAATTGTATGTGATTGTAATGGCGTGTGAGAGTAACAGCATTTGGCAAGTTTAATACTGTGTTGCCATCATGATTATTGCAAGCTGTAAGAATGGATTCAATCATTCGATCGTTAAGTAGTATATCGGAGTTTTTGTATAGATACTCTAATAGTAGTAGAATCACTCTTCTTTGTAAAGCAATGGGAACTGTAGAAAAGCTTACAGAATCTATAACAAATACCCCTTCCTCATTAACTGTCACAAGCTGTTCATACTTTTCATTAGCCACCTCTTGAAGATACTCTTCATCCTGAAGCTGTTTTTCTACGAAATTCATTATTCGATCGCTTACATTTGGATTTTCTTCCTTCAAGAGAGGCACTAATCGATGACGGATTCGATTTCTTGTATATGTATGTTTGTCATTGCTTGGGTCATGTCTATGAAGTTGATTTTTGTCTAAAAGATATTCTTCAATTTCTTGCTTTGTAACTCCTAAAAAAGGACGGATAATTTGTCCCCTAGAAAAAGGCCTTTTTTTAGGTATCCCGGTAATAGTGGAACTATTAGTACCTCGGATTAGAGACATTAAGACAGTTTCAATTTGATCGTCAGCATGATGCCCTAGTAAAAGCTTATCGTAACTATTGGTATTCATAACGTGATTAAAGAAGGCATACCGTTCTTCTCTACAAATTACTTGGACATTGCCCCCCTCTTCCTCCACTCTTCGCATAACCTCTAATGCTGCAGAATAGAAAGGAAGGTTTAACTGATTCGCCAACTCTTTAACGAATTCCATATCTTCTGCAGATTCCTTACCTCTTAACTGATGGTCAGTATGAACAATGCCTAACTCACAATGATAAAAGCTTTCCAATTCCTTCATCGCAAGTACAATAGCAACAGAGTCTGTTCCACCAGAACAAGCGATAAGAAGACGCTCTTCTTTCTCAATCAATCGGTATCGGTCTATATATTGCTTCACCTTCCGAACGAATGAATGCATCTTCTCATCTCTCCCTTCAATCTATCTACATAATTCTCTTCTATATAAGCATTTATACTAGTCTAGTGTACCATTTTTTCATGGAACTTAGATGCTTGTCTAGGTGAAAATATTGACCATTCCGGAACAGTATGCTTTACGTGCATAAAAATAACCGTGCGATCATCTCCTGGTAATGAGTAAGTTTCTTCTAATATTTTTACGAATTTCTCTGCGTTCATAGAAGGATCCTGTAATACTTTTTTATAATATGCCTCCTGCTTCTCTATAGTTGTATTTGCTGAAAACACCCCATCCGATAACATTAATAATATATCGCCGTCCTTAATATCGACCTTTCTCGCCTCTATCGAGAACGTAGGTAAGAAGCCGAATGGAACGTGTTTACTTTCTATTTTCCTCATCTCATTTCCTCGAATTAGATAAGTAGACATACTGCCTGCTTTCCAAGACCATAGTTCCCCCTTCTGAAGATCAATTAGTGCCAGATCAACGGTTGCGTAGCTATCAGAGTCATCCTGTAGGCTCATCATATAATGCAACGTATGCATAGTCGTTTCAGGATCCATTTTTTTGTTAAGGCATTCTCTCATAAATTGCATAACCCTTCTGCTTTCACGGTGTGCTTCTACATTGTTGCCCATTCCATCCGATAAAATAACTGCAAGTAATCCGGGATGTAAAGGAAATACAGCATGAGCATCCCCAGAATAGATTGTATTTCTACTTGAGGAAGTAAATATATCGTGGGAAATATTAAATCTAACGGATGATTTAAATGTCATTTGAATATGCTCATACGGCTGATGCACTTCTTTCATGGAGGTTATCTCAAAAGGCTCCTTCCATAGTTCATAGAGGATTGGTATGATCAATCGTTCGCCTATCATTTTGCCTCTCGACTCTACTGGCAAACAGCAGACTACCTCCATCTGTCCTACATCAATATTTAAAATGTCTATTTGATAAAACGGAATATTACATTGTTGAAATTTTTGCTTCACTTCCTCTTCATGTGATGTATATAACGATACATTATTTTCTAAGTTGTTCATTAGCTCACTCATATGATTTCCCATATCTCTCAGCTTTAGTGCGAACATTTTCTTACCGTGCTGCATTTCATATGCTAGCTGTCTTTTCGCCTCTCTTTCCTTTAACTCTTGCAATATTTGAAGTGGTTTAACGCATTTATATTGCATCTTCTTCTCCAGCTGAATTCTCGCTTTTCTTGGTTGGTCCTCCCATTGTTGTATAAGACTCGGTATTCCGTTAGATTTCTCCCCCCAACATTTTTCATAATGAAAGCAAGACTGACAAGCTGCTAATGGCTCCACTACTTCCTCGGTTGCCGATTTAGGTTCAAAACGATCCGATATAAAACGTGTGATAAAATCTACAAAATGCTGAAATTCCTGTAGCTGATGATTCACCTTCTCTGTCATCCACTTTTGCCTTCTCAAAAGGACATGAGTCGTATCTGGGTATAGCTGCTCCTTCACATCTTTAATCCACTTCGAGGGAATCATAAAAAAGATTAGTGAGGCGGCTACTAGAGAACCGATATAAACGGAATCTAATGGTAGTGTATGATCATATAAGATAAAGAAAAAAGTTGCACCTAGCATACTAAATGCTTGCCAAAGCCGGCCAAATCTTTTGTGCAAGCCTGCTAAAAAACCAGTCAAGGCATAAACGGCAATCATTCCACTGAAGCTTAAGGTGGAGATACTTAATATCGTACCTGCCAGGACTGCTACAACAGTAGAAAGCTGAACACCCCCTACCGCGGCAGCTACAGCAATTACTAAATGCGCAATAATTAACGGAACAGAGACGTAACCAACTATAAAAGAAGACATGCCAGTCAAGACTAATGCCCCTATCAATAAAGCTGATCCCATCCTTTCCATAGTCCATCTCTTATGGAGGAACTCAGGTAAAGGAAGAAATAACTGAAATAAAAAGATAGTCATGAACAAACTTAAGATTCCCTCATAGCCTATAGCTAACAAAATAGACATTGGAACGGCGCCGCCATACGATACAAATTGCCAAATCAATTGAATAAGGACAACATCTATCAGGACAAATAAAGGTATTGGGATTTTCTCTATAAACCTTTTTCCTTGAAGTGTAAAAAATACCGCTTGAAATACATGGATTAGTAATTGTCCTAGCCCAAGCGTCATACTACCCAAAAGTGCTCCTGCAAACGTCCAAGGTATAAAACGTTGAAACCTTAAATTAACCAACGCCCATATAGGTAAGAAAAATGGGACCGATGCCTCGAATAGAACAACCTGGGCTAAGAAAAAAGAAAGAACAAAGAATGTGACCATTAAAGATATGGTGACCTTTCTTGCCTGAATATTTTCTACTACCCTTCTCCACGCAAAGCTTCTTTTTTGTTCTTGTTCGTAAATCGTTTTCATATTTGTATACCTCCCTATTCAACTCATGTTCGAAGTATACCTACTGCATTTCAAAAAGTATGTCTCTTCCTGACACTCCTCTCAAAAACTTTTCGACCTGATATACCATGATTTGAATATTAAAATATGAGGCCTACACTTAAGGTCCATACTTCTTTAAAAACCTAGTAATTTAGGTGCTTTTGCAGCCACGTAAATTGTCAGTTTTTTTTGTAGATATATTTTTTAAAATATCTTTTCAAAAAAGTATTGACACTTTGTCCAAACGCTTGTAATATGATATTTGTTCGTTAAAACGGCGGCCTAGCTCAGCTGGCTAGAGCGTACGGTTCATACCCGTGAGGTCGGGGGTTCGATCCCCTCGGCCGCCATTATACGGCCCCTTGGTCAAGCGGTTAAGACACCGCCCTTTCACGGCGGTAACACGGGTTCGAATCCCGTAGGGGTCATCTTAAAAAGAGGTTGCACAAATGCAGCCTCTTTTTTGCTATCCTTTAATAAAAGGGGGCAAGAAAGTGTTTAAGGAAAAAAACGATCCAATTGCAGTGGCTAATCACTTTATTCAGCAATATTATCCTCACTGTCAGGGTGCCATTTTGGCTGGGAGTATTGTTCGTGGAGAAGGTACTTCCACATCTGACTTGGATATTGTAATTTTTGATAATAGTATTCTTTCAGCTTTTAGAGAATCCTTTTATGTAGAAGGGTGGCCTGTAGAAGTATTTATCCATAATTTAAGTTCCTACAAACATTACTTTGAGTTGGATTGCGAGAGGGCTAAGCCATCGCTTCCGAAGATGATAGTCGAGGGAATGGTTTTAAAGGATGATGGGTTATTATCGTCTATTCAAGGAGAAGCCCGCTTGTTATTGTCGAATGGACCGAAGGAATGGTCAAAAGCTACCATTACATTGAAGCGCTATTTTCTTACAGATGTTTTAGACGATTTTATCGGAAGTACAACCCCCGAAGAGGATATCTTTATTGTCCATACCCTCCTAGAGCTAGCTAGCGAGTTTGTGTTAAGAGTGAATCGTCAGTGGGTTGGTACTTCTAAGTGGGGATATCGCGCATTGAAGCAATTTGACGAATCGTTTGCTCATAAATTTATTGAAGTCTTCGACGCCTATTACAAGCATCGGGATAAAGTGAAAATTATCGAGCTTGTCGACGAAATACTAGAACCATTTGGTGGTCGCTTGTTTGAAGGTTTTTCATTAGGTAAATCTACCAGTAACGATCGCTAACCGTTTTCCGACATAGAAAAGTACTTATTTTGTTTTGAGCCAACCAAATATAGGCCCACTATAAAGTGGGCTCAAACTGTATACATTTTCAAAGAGGTCGGAGTTTCTCTACGAGAAATTTTCTTCACAATCTGTATTCTGCACTTCTTAAAGCCCTAAAGCTCTATCTATTAATTAATGTCTACCGACATAGACCTGTGCTTTTCCTTCCTTAAAATAAGTAACTATATGTTGTCTCAAGCCTTTAGGAGAAAAATTATATTCCATTATCTAGAAATAGGTATCCACTCTAAACCGATTTGTCCTCTATCAGGTAAAGTACTTTTTGCGAAGTTTAACGGCTCGACTTTACATAAAAACATAAACTCCGTCTGATGATAATCTCCGTGTCTCCCTGCTAATTCATGGTTCTTCCAAATATATTCTCGCACAAATATTATATCTCCAATGGTAATCTCTGCTCCTGCCTCTTCCCTACACTCTCTTTTGAGGGCTTCATGTAAATTTTCCCCCGGCTCTTGCCCTCCGCCCGGCAAAATATAGTAGATTTCATTATTTTCATGGAGCTTGATAACTAATATTCTCTTATCATCAATTATAATAGCCTTCGCTGAGTTTCTCTTTATCATTCATTAATCCCCCTAGCATACTTCTTTCTCAAAATTTTATTAATCTCCTAAACATTAAAAACCCGCAGACCATATATTGCTTTCAAATTGGTCTACGGGTTGCAATTTTAACTATGAATTTAACTACTATAGCCTGGTGAAATCTGTTTTTGATGATGTAGGTCGTGCTCCAGGAAGTCAGTGAAATAGTTGCGTATAGTGCTGGAATGATCCCCAATATAAAAATATTTATCCCATTCTATTTCATCAATCTTCTTAAGCTCTCCCATTATGGCTTTGCGCTGTTCTTTTGCATGAGCAATGGTTTCTTTAAATGTTTGTTCATTAGCAAGGGCTGCAGCTTTTGCATTGAAGTCTTCGAAATTTGGATACGCTTGATGTTTTTCTCCTTCTTTCATTAAAGGTATACGTTCCTGTAACGTAAACTTGTCCCATTCCGCCATATGCATAATAATTTCATTTGGCGTCCATTTTCCTTCACGGTAAGGAGTGTTCCCTTCTTCTTCACTTAAGCTCTCAAGAGAATCCAACCACTCTAAATATTGCTGATGCGCTTTTAGTATTTCATCTTTAGTCATGCTTTGCCTCCTAAACTGATAGTTCGTAATATTTAACTACCCAATCACTCTACAATTAATCATTTTTCATTTAAGTCAATTCACATTTCCCATGAGATAAACCCAAAGTACGGGTGCCGTTAGGGGTTCTTGTCTGTATCGAACATTTACTAGATGCTTGTGTGTTCTATTAATAAAATTCATTTATTTTAAATTACATATATATTTTACCTCATTTGTTCCAATAGTGAAAATATTTACCATACAAAAAAGGCGTTAGCAATGCTAACACCTTTCCACATCTATTAAACATTTTTTCTACCGATAAAACAGACAGCATATTATCCTCGTTTTGCGCCTCTACCACCGCGTTTAGACTCTGTTGCGCGTTTTAACGTAGACAAACGATCTTCACTATCCTTTAAGAATCTTGCCATTTTTTGCTCAAAATTCTCTTTGCTCGGACGATCACGATCGTTCGGGCGGTTATTATTGCGTGGACGCTGAGGACGTTCTGGTCTCTCTGGTCTTTCTGCTTGTGGCTTTGCTTTACGAATAGATAAGCCGATTTTGCCATCCGCTTCAACATTCATCACTTTTACTTCGACCATATCGCCTACTTTTAAATGCTCATTAATATCCTTCACATAGTTATCTGCAACTTCACTAATGTGAACTAGACCTGTTGAGCCCCCAGGAAGCTCAACGAACGCTCCGAAGTTAGTGATTCCTGTTACTTTACCTTGTACCTTGCTGCCTACTTCAATTGACATAAAAAAAATGCTCCTCCTTAGAATTTAAGCGGTTCTTTATAAATGAATTTGTATATTTTTTATACAGACCCTATCTTTTATTATAGCTAACAAAAAAAGAGTGTCAACAAGACCACTCTCTTCAAGTTAGATTTTTTATGTTATTTGTCACTTTCTTCTGGTAAGGAGAAGATAATTTCTCCTTCTTCTGAAAGGAAAAATTCTTTTCTTAATAGCTTCCCAATGTATTCATCATCGTTTAACTTAGATATTTGAATTTTAAGCATTTCTTGGTCTTCTTGCGCTTTTGCCAGTTCTTCTTCTACCTGCACCTGCTGTTCTTTTTTCTCAGCCAAGGTTTGATGACTGTTAACCAAGATGGTAACTAAAAATCCTATTACTGCTATAGAAACAATGAAGAAACTTACTAAGCGTCTCAACAACCGAACTTTTTTAGATTTAATACGAGAATCGCGACGTTGAACAGAGCGTAAATAGTCTGTATTTATAGATGCCACTTGTTTTTCGTATGGTTCTTCTTTTATTTGCCTCTGTCTCACATCGTTCTCTCCTATCTTTTCTTAGATTTCTTGTATCTTTTATTATAACTCATTTTTGGCAATTTCTGTAGGGCCAATTGCTTTATTTTTTTATATAGAATAAGAAACGGCATTAGGATAAAACGAATAATGAATAGTATTAAATGCATAATTTTTCTAAGAATCGTCAAAATGATACGAATTATAAACCAAATCGGCATTACTACTAAACGCAAAAAGATTCTTCCAGCTAGTCGAAAGACGGGCTGAAAAAATAACTGATACAGGAGAATTCCAAATACTTGAGCAAGTGGATCATAAATTCTCCATATCCCGTCGCGTACATTGAAAAGAATATAAAAGGTTGCTAGTCCCATAAGAATCCAGACTATTATTTCTAAAATTACTCGGTATTTAAAAACAAAGGAACGCCTCGGAGTATGCTCCGTTATAAATCGCGTTCCTTCGATTATTGCACCTACTAAGATACCACTAGCAATCATTAATAATAAACTATAAAACTGTAGAGAAAGTGTCATCCGAATAATTTATGAAGTAATCCTCTAGCGCCGTCTGAACTTTGTTCCTCATCATACTCCATTGATCGTACAATGCCCTCCAAAGTTAGAAGCCCTTTATCAACATCTAGATGGACAATCTTCAAGTCCTCTCCTTTAATATGAAGGGTTCCTTGAGATGTACGTACATAAAACTCTTGCTGATCAAATCGTTCGATTGTTTTTACAGATGTTAAGTCCATTCTTTTACGATTTCTTAGTGAAATTAAATGATCCCCCGACGGAATTGTGATAGTTTGATTCTCTGCTTGATATTGCATATACTCTCTCCTCTCCTTGTCCTAATCTATTGTATGCAGCATTGAAAAGATGCATGACTTGTTATCACGCTTTTTTTTAAAAGAATTTATTCGTGATAGATTTAGTTGGATAAGGAGATTACATTTTAGCAGAGGTATTGCTACGAAACTTGTTACACTTGATCTAAACTAGTTGACCAGTTAATTATTATCTTCTTTAAGAATCTACCATTAATCTTCGTCATCAATAAATTGAGAGTCGACCTTTTCTAATCTCTCCTCTTTAATAATCGTAAACATGGAGGCAGCATCCTCTTTTTTGGCAGAATCTTTAATCCCGTCCACTGAAGCAGTGACAACCTTCTGTCCAAAACGAATAGATAATTCGTCTCCAACCTTTACATCTGAACTGGCCTTTGCCACCTTCCCATTGATGGTGACACGCCCTTGATCTGCTACTTCTTTGGCTAACGTTCTTCGTTTAATCAGTCTTGAAACCTTTAAAAACTTATCTAATCTCATGTACTCACTACCTCTCTAATTTTTTTGCGTCGTTCCAAAATTGGTCAAGCTCCTCTAAATTATATTCTTCAAAGCTTCTTCTACCTTGGTTGACACATTTTTCTATATATTCAAATCTTCTTTTAAATTTTTGATTGGCCTGCATCATAGCAAGCTCTGGAGATAGCCCATAGAAACGTGCTAAATTCACTACAGTAAATAATAAATCTCCTAACTCATCTGTTTGAGCTTCTTTATCGTTTGACTGGAGCTCAACCTTCCACTCCTGTAATTCTTCCTCAAATTTCTCCCAAGCTTCAGAAACCTCCGGCCAATCAAAACCTACTTTGGCTGCTTTTTTTTGATAGTTAAAAGATGTTAGCAAGGAAGAATCTGTTCGCAGTCCATCCTCAAGTAGAGATTTAGTTGACTCCTTACCCTCTTGCGCTTTAATCGTCTGCCAGTTACGTAAAACGTCATCTGTATTGTTTGCTACTGCATCCCCGAAAACATGTGGATGTCTTCGAATCATTTTTTCAGTTACAGAAGCTAAAACATCCTCTAAACTAAAGTATCCATTATCTTCCCCAATTTGTGCATGTAAAAACACCTGTAACAAGACATCTCCTAGCTCTTCAACAATATGATCGTCGTCTTCCTCATCTATCGCCTGAAGTAGTTCATATACTTCTTCTACTGCATATTTTTTCAAGGTTGTATGAGTTTGTTCTTTATCCCAAGGACAGCCATCAGGACCTCTTAATTGGGCTACCACTTCTCTGAGGGTCTGCCATTCCTTTATACGATTTTCTTTTTCATGAATTGGTGGAACGTATAGAGTAGTGAGATTATTTAATTCCATTTCTCGGTCTAGCTCAAATAAAGGCACCTTCTTTAAAATCTCCTCCGAGGAGCCAGCTGCCGTAACAATGGTCACCTCATAATCGTCAGGATACTTCTCCATTAAAGTTAGCTTCACCTCGGAAGCACTAAACGCATCATATACTTGTCCTATTAACACATGGGCATTCATCTGAACTTCATCTCGTTTAAAGCTCGTTCCATCTAATAATTGAAATCCTTCAATAGGATCAATACGAAGAGCACCAAAGATAGGATCTAAAAAGCTCTGTCCACCTTCTATTTTAATCTTTATCTTACCTTGCTCTTCCGCTTCTATTAAAAGCTGTACGGTTTGTTCTGCCACTAGTGGATGTCCCGGAACAGCATAGACTAGTGGGAAATTTTCTGCCTGCTGTAAAAGACTTTCTACAATCTCTTTGTACACACTCTCAAATTGATCATTTTTTTCATAAATTTCATCAAAGCTAGTCCACGACACTCCCTCTTTTTGTAGCTCTTGAAGCACGGGATGCTGTTCCGTCCGAACATATAAGTGTGCTGTATTTTTTAACTTTTTGTAAATTCCTAGAGGAAGCTGGTCTATATCGCCGGCTCCAAGTCCAATTATCGTGATTTCATTCATCTTCTCACAACCTTACTTTTCTTTATTCAACCAAAGCTGAAGTTTGGCCATTCTTCTTCCAAAGGGAAGTAAAAACCATTCTTTCTCCCCGATAACTCTCTTCTTCGTCAATATAAATATAAAGACACCGGCTCCCAATGATACGGCACTAATTGAAATTACTATTGCCTGCATTCTGCTTGAGAGAGTCGCTAAGAAGATATTCTCTGCCAGCTTAGTGTATGCAATCACGGCAAGAAGCATCATAAATGCCGCTAGAGAAACTCCTTTATAAAATTTTAACGTAGCAAAACGGATTCTCCAGAGATTCTTAAAGTAGAAAAGCATTAAGAAACATATAAGAGCTAAACTAATATTACCCGCTAAAGCAGCACCTAATACACCATAGCTAGGTACTAGTATGTTGTTTAATATCCATTTACCGCACACACCAAGCAATAAGATAATAGTTGGAATTCTAGTTTTACCGCCACCCTGAAGCATAGCCATTAGCGTTAAGATTAAAGACATCCAAATAATCTGAAATGAAAATACCATTAAAGTAATAGATTCTGCACGCGTTTTAAACAGCATCTCATTCAAATAAGGCAGTACTGCGATAAGTCCTAACGCTGCAGCGACTCCAAATGTAAATGCTACTCTAAATGTCAGCTGCATAAAAGGTAGGGCTGTTCTTCCTTTTTCTTTATTTAAACGATGAGCAACAAGAGGTACAATGGCAAGTGAAAGAGTGGAAGCAATGACAATCCCTAGCTGTACTAATGGTTGGCCCCTATCATACACACCCTTTTTTTCCATCGCTTCCTGTCTTGCCATTCCATTATCTACTAGTATTTGAAATACCGTAAAGGAATCCACCAATTGAAGGAGTAGGAACAGCAATGCACTAATACTTGCACTTACACTTAGCATCGTCAATTCCTTTACAATTGGCCAAATAGGCACCAATAATTTGTTTTCTTTAGTATGTGTTTTTCTTGTTATTTTCCAATAGATTATCCCTAAAAAGAATACCCCACCTAATTCTCCTGCAACTGCACCATACATAGCCATACTTCCTGCTTTGTATAGATCCATGCTGTTTAAGAGGACCACCCAAGTTCCAAATAAGATAACAGAAACTCGAATTGCCTGCTCGACTACTTGAGCATACGCAACGTATCCCATTCGCCCGTCAGCTTGAAATTCTCCTTTTAAGACAGCAAGCATTGGCATAAGCAGAATAACATATGAACCTACTTTTAAAAGCTGAGCTAGTTGGATATCTCCCATAAAATTAGCCAATAAATTGGCACCAAAAAATAATAAGCAAAAGAATACTACCGAAATAATTGCTATATAGTAAAAAGCAATCCTTCTTATTTGGGGAATTGCAAAGGATTTACCAGAAGCTCGATAGTCTGACATAATTTTAGATAGGGCTACAGCAAAGCCAAAAGATGTCCAAGTGGTAATAATCGCAATGAAAGGGTAAACCTGTTGATATATATAAAAGCCTTCATCCCCAACTAGATTTTGAAAGGGTACCCGATAAATAGCACTTAACAGTTTCACGATAATAGCCGCGACTGTTAGCATGGCAGCACCCTTCATATAAGTTTTCATATTCCATTCGTTGCTCATCTGTAATCCTTCTTCCATCCAGCAATAGCACTATTATACATGAATATAAAGAAACCTTCCTCTTGTATAAGAGGAAGGTCGGTTTAATTTTCCATTTGTTTTGCTAAGAAATTAGCTGCAGTTTCAATAGCCTTCATTTCTGCTTCTCCAATAAAGTGCACTTTAGAGAAAAGGAATATAGCACCTATTGGATCCCCAGATGCGATAATTGGAGCGATGCAGTAAGACTTAACTGTTTCTACCACTCCTGGAACCCATTCCACAGAATTTTCATGTTTTTCAATAACCATCGTTCTATTGTTGACGACGTCTTCCACATCTGGACTCAATCTTCGTTTTAAATAATCCTTTTTAGATAACCCGGCTGCCGCGATCATTTCATCACGGTCACTTATAAGCACTGGTGTGCCCAATGTTTCATATAGTGTTTCTGCGTATTCTTTTGCAAAGTCACCAAGCTCACTAATTGGAGAATATTTTTTTAAGATGATTTCCCCTTCACGGTCAGTGAAGATTTCTAATGGATCTCCCTCTCTGATACGAAGGGTTCTACGAATTTCTTTTGGTATTACAACTCTACCTAAATCATCGATACGACGTACTATGCCAGTTGCTTTCATGTAATGTGTGCCTCTCTTTCGACAGAATGGAAATTAAAGTTCATTTCTGCCATAGTATGGCTCACATCTCCTAATAATATGCAATACGTTAATTTACTTCTAATATCTTTTTTGATTTAGGCAATAAACTCATGATATCTTCTAAAACATCAAACGCATTATACTTCCCAGTTTTACGTTCATCGATCGTTAAAACTAGATTTGTCTTGTCTACATTAAAGCCTATGGCACGACCATATTTCATCGATTCCTCCAGAAGCTTCGCTCCATCAATAGTCTTGGTACCCTCTGCACTTAAACGGATAGTAGTAACTTTATCGGATTCTTTGATAGATTCTACACCGGCCTCTTTGCCCCAAACCTTCATCCTAGCAATACGGAGCAATCTTTCAGCTTCTAAAGGAATATCTCCAAAACGATCCTGTAGTTCATCTACTAAATCGAGGTACTCTTCTTCTTTTTCCATTGCTTTAACACGCTTATACATTTGAATTTTTTGATATCCGTCAGGAATATATTCATCTGAAATGTAAGCATCTGTTCCTAATACTATTTCGATTTCCTGTAATTCTTCCTTTTTAATACCGGTTTGTTTTTCTTGGATAGCGTCTTCTAGCATTTGCGTATATAGATCAAAACCTACTGAATCGATAAACCCATGCTGTTGGGAGCCAAGTAGATTTCCAGCTCCACGAATCGATAAATCTCGCATTGCTATCTTGAACCCGGAACCTAGCTCTGTGAATTCCTTCACTGCCTGTAGTCTTTTTTCCGCTACGTCAGTCAATACTTTATCTCTTTGATACATTAAATAGGCATAGGCAACACGGTTGGAACGACCCACTCGACCACGTAATTGGTACAGCTGGGATAGCCCCATCTTATCAGCATCATGAATAATTAATGTATTAACGTTCGGTATATCAATCCCAGTTTCTATAATAGTCGTCGTAACAAGCACATCATATTCACCCTCTAAGAAACTGATAATTACGGATTCCAACTCTGTTTCAGACATCTGCCCATGTGCGTATCCAACTCTAGCAGTTGGAACAAGCATTTGAATCTCATCCACTTTGCGTGTAATGTCTTCTACTCGATTGTAGAGGAAAAATGCCTGTCCTCCCCTTGCTAGCTCTCTTTCAATTGCCTCTCTTACTAACGCACCGTTATATTCCATTACATAGGTTTGTACTGGAAAACGGTTTTTAGGAGGAGTTTCGATGACGGACAAATCACGTACGCCTATCATCGACATATGAAGTGTACGAGGAATTGGCGTAGCTGTTAGTGTAATAACATCTACGTTGGTTTTTAGCTGTTTAATCTTCTCTTTATGCTTCACCCCAAAACGCTGCTCCTCATCGACGACTAATAGTCCGAGATCTTGATACTCCACGTCTTTTGACAAGATTCTGTGCGTACCCACAGCAATGTCTATAAGGCCCTTTTTCAAACCATTAATAGTTTCCGCCTGTTGCTTTTTAGTTCTAAAGCGACTTAACAGACCTACTTGAATCGGAAAATCTTGAAAACGCTCCATCATCGTTTCGTAATGTTGCTGTGCAAGTATGGTCGTAGGACATAGGAATGCTACTTGTTTACCTTCCATGACTGCTTTAAACGCAGCACGAATAGCAACTTCTGTCTTACCATAACCCACATCCCCGCATACTAAGCGATCCATCGGCCTCGGTCTTTCCATATCTCTTTTAACTTCTTCTATTGTACGAAGCTGGTCTTCTGTTTCCTCGTATGGGAATGCTGCCTCAAAGGTATGTTGCATTTCCCCATCTGGTTCGAATGCATATCCCACCTCGGCCTCTCGTTTTGCATAGAGCTTGATAAGCTCATCTGCAATATCCTGCACTGCTGCAGATACTTTAGATTTTGTTTTCTTCCAGTCTGCTCCACCTAGTTTATGAAGCTTTGGATCCTTTTCTCCGGAAGCAACATATTTTTGTATTAAGTCAATTTGATCTACAGGGACAAATAACTTATCTTCTCCACGGTAGCGGATATGCAAATAGTCTTTATGGATTCCGTTTACAAGTAATGTTTCTATTCCTATATACTTCCCTATCCCATGATGGATATGTACAACGTTGTCTCCAGGTTTTATCTCTGAGTAGCTTTTAATACGTTCTGCGTTTGTTACTTTTTGTGTTCTCGCTTTTTTCTTATGCTTTTGTTTAAACAATTCAGAATCTGTAATGACCGCAATTCTTTGCAGAGGCAATTCGAAGCCAGCCTCTAAATCACCCTCAACGATAAAAATACCAGGTTTGTCAAAGTCCTTTGCAGTTGGTCCAATCTTAGATACTATTTCATAGTCTTCTAGTACAGTATGAACTTTTTGTACACGGTCCTTACCGTCTGCCAAAATGACTACTCTAAATTTACCTTGGGCAAACCTCTCCGTTTCGTTCTTCAACAAATGCATTTGTCCATGGAAATTTTGCATTGGCTTACAAGATACATTCATCGCTTTCTTAATAACTACCCCAGAGAACGTGCGCGAGAATAAGGATAGATATACTTTATAGTTGGGAAGCTTTTGGATAATCTCTTTTAAGTTATACGATGGTTTTACATCGTGGACCGTTTTTCCTTCTTCGAGCAATGAAAGATACCAATCATTCTCTTCCTTTTCTAACGTTTCCGTTACTTCTTGAATACGTCCGAGCTCGTCAAATAAAATAATTCCACTCGGATCAAAATAATCTCCTAAGAAACTATCTTCTTCTATTAACGAAATATACTTCATGAATTCTTTCGGTTGTTCGCCTTGTTTTAATAACTCTATATCCTGTTGAATGTTTTGATAAAACTTCTCCTTCATGTCAGGAAGCTTTACCTTTTTCAGGCTCTCCGCTAATGCGTCCTCTAGCTTTTGAGCAAGCAATACCTTTTTCCCCTTAGTCAGTACGTATTCAGTAGCTGGTAGTATACGAATATCCTTTAACTTCTTTAAGGAACGCTGATCTTCCGCAGAGAAGGTACGGATTGAATCAATCTCAGTATCAAACAATTCAATACGAATTGGATTCTCTAAATACAAGGGATAAATATCAATTATGCCGCCACGAAGCGCAAACTCCCCAGGTGCGGTAACCATCGGCTGACGGACATAACCCATATCCACTAGATTTTGCAGGAAGGTGTCTAATATAAGGTCCTCTCCCTCTACAAGGACGATGGAGCTATTCTTCCAATCATCTACATTTCCCATACGCTTTTTCAAGCCAGACACCGGGACAATGTAGACTCCTCGTTTAACATTGAGCATATGGTCTAGTGCTTCTAACCGTTGCGCACGTAACTCGGGGCTTGCAATGGATATATCTGCAGCTATCAATTCATCTGCAGGATACAATCTCACCAATTCTTCTCCTAGGAGCTTAACTAAATCCTCAGTAAGCTTCTGCGCATGTAGCAGGTTTGGTGTGACAATAAGGATTGGTTTTTCTAATGCTTTATGCAGCATTTTAGTAAAGACAGCCCTGGCACTCCCTGAGAGGCCCGTTACTAAAGTTTGATCAGTACCACTCTCTAAATCTTTCACTAGCTTTTGCATTTGTGTATCTTCGATCAATAAATTACTTAGCAGTTCCATTTCCACCCACCCTTATCTAATAAACAAATAAAACGATTTATTTGGAACAGCAAAAACAGAAAAAGGCTTTGTGCACAAAATGTGCCAAAGCATTTACTGTATCCATTTTTTTAATGCGTAGTAACTCGGAAATTTCTGCAAAGAGGTTTGGCACTCTTCGCAAATACACTGGATTGTATAATCTCCCTCAGCTCCCGTTTGAATATATATATGTTGTTCTTCTGGCTCAATATTATTTTTTTGTAGAAAAGCCTCGTCTATGGAATCCAATGGTAGCTGGCCTACTTCTGTTTCACAATGGCGACATCTATAACGAATCGGCATAGCCATTAACCCCCTTTTTAGGAAGTATAGGCTTTTACTTCTTGTTTTATGCACCGTTAAAAATATTCATGACTTCTAAGAAGCTCTTATTAAACCATTGTTCACATGCATCTGCACTCTTTTGAGTAGCTATTTCTATTTCAATTTTTTCTTCCTTCGTAAAATCTGAGAGGACATAGTCTGGAACCTTCATGCCGTTTTTGGGTCGGTCTATCCCTATGCGAATACGATTGAATTCCTGCGTACCCAGATGTTGAATGATTGACTTTATCCCGTTATGCCCTCCAGCGCTTCCCTTTTGTCTTAGTCTTAGTTTTCCTACTTGAAGATCCAAGTCATCGTAAATTACAACTAATTCTTCATCCTCTACCCCAAAATAATCCATCAGGGGAACAATACATTCTCCCGATAGATTCATGTAAGTTAATGGCTTTAAAAGCATCACTTTCTCAGTTCCAATATGTCCTGTCCCATACATACCATTAAACTTCGATTGGTTAAGTGGGATACTCAACCGTTTTGAAAGCTCATCTATTACTTGAAAACCAATATTATGTCTCGTAGCTTCATACTGCTTGCCTGGATTTCCAAGGCCAACGATCATTTTCATTACATTCCATTCCTTTAACTCTTATTTCTTTTATTCTAACATAACAGTGGATATAAACATCTATAAAGCGAGTGGAATGTCTTGGTGTGTATACACGGCATGAAATCGGGAAAGTCCAAACTTCTTACTTACCTGAAAAAAAGAGATTGTCTATGACAATCTCTTCTACCTATTCCTCTGATGGTGCTTCTTCTGTGTCTTCAGCTTCTGTTTCTGTTTCAGGCTCTGTTTCTACTCTTGGTGCAGATACTGTTACTAAAGTGAAATCATCATCTTCTACTATAGTATAATTTACCTTTTCCCTAACATCTCCGACTGTTATAGTATCACCAATAGCAGTTTCTGTAACATCTACTTCAATGGAATCTGGGATATCAGAAGGTTTTACTAATACAGTTACTTCTCTATTTGGTTGTTGCAGTAAACCACCCTCTGAAACACCAATAGAAGTTCCAGTAGTATTGACCGTTACACTTACTTCTAACTCTTCCTTCATATTAATCGCAAGGAAATCGGCATGAATCATTTGTCCCTTTAGGATGTTCATTTGATAATCATTCAATACTACATTAACAGAACTGCCTTCCACATCTAGCTTCATTACACCATTTCTTCCAACCTCACGTAGTGTTTTTGTTAAATCCTTTTCATCAACCGCAATTGGTTGGGAATCGACCTTAAAACCATAAACTACTGCTGGTATGTAACCACTGTTTCTTAGTTTGGAATTTTCTTTTTGTGATCTTTTTTGTGCCTTTATAATAGTAGCCATAATCAAATCATCCTCCCGATTGTATAAGTAACTATAAATAAGATACCCTTCGGAAGGATGATTCAAACATATATTAAGTTAAATAAGCATTAATCAAACAGCGTACTTACAGATTTTTCTTCAAATACACGAACAATCGCATCTCCTAATAGTTTGGCTACAGATAGCTCTTTAATTTTTGGAGAATGCTTATCTTCTGGTAATTGGATAGAATTTGTAATAACCAATTCTTTAATAACAGAGTTATCAATACGTTCAATTGCAGGACCCGATAACACAGGATGTGTACAGCATGCGTAAACCTCTTTAGCGCCACTCTCCATTAAGGCATTAGCAGCAATCGAAATTGTCCCTGCTGTATCAATGATATCATCGATTAAAATAGCCGTTTTACCTTCTACATTACCAACTATGTTCATTACTTCAGCTACATTCGGGCGTGGACGTCGTTTATCGATAATAGCAATTGGTGCTTTTAAACGGTCTGCCATTTTGCGAGCACGTGTAACTCCACCGTGGTCAGGTGAAACTATAACAACCTCAGAAGGATCTAGGTTTTTCGTTAAGAAATAGTCAGATAGAATAGGCACAGCCACTAAATGGTCTATTGGAATATCGAAGAAACCTTGAATTTGTGGTGCATGCAAATCTAGAACGATTGCTCGAGTTGCACCTGCAGAAGTCAGTAGATTAGCTACTAGCTTAGCTGTAATTGGCTCACGTGCACGAGCTTTTCTGTCTTGACGAGCATATCCGTAATAAGGTAAAACCACGCTTACGCTACGAGCAGAAGCACGTTTTACTGCATCTAACATTATTAATAGTTCCATTATATGTTCGTTTACAGGACCCGAGGTGGATTGAACGATAAATACATCACACCCACGAATGCTCTCTTCGATATTGATTTGGACCTCGCCATCGCTAAATCTTGTAACAGTACTTTTCCCTAGCGGAACTCCAACTTCTTTTGCAATTTCTTCAGCTAATTTTTTATTAGAATTAAGAGTAAATATTTTTAGTTTGGCATTTTCATATCGATGAGTCATGATAATCCTCCTGAATAATTGGTTATTTTAGTTTGAGTTTTTTTACGTAGCCTTCTTTATTCTCTTGTCTTGCTCGGCCAATAGCCAGTGCTTCACCAGGAACATCCTTGGTTATTGTAGATCCTGCTGCTACATATCCTTTTTTACCTATCGTTACCGGTGCTATAAGATTAGAATTACATCCAACAAATGCATCGTCTTCAATTGTCGTCATAAATTTGTTTTTACCATCATAATTAACCGTAATTGCTCCGCAACCAATGTTTACATTTGTACCAATGGCTGCATCCCCCATATAACTTAGATGAGAAATTTTACTTCCATTACCTACAACCGACTTTTTCACTTCAACGAAGTTACCAATTTTAACTTGATCTCCAAGTTCCGATTGTGGACGGATATGTGCGAACGGGCCAATAGCTGTATGATTTCCAACTTCACTAGATAATACAACCGAGGAGTGGACAGTTGTTTCTGCCCCAATAACACTAGATACAATATGGCTGTTAGGACCAATTGTACACTTTTCTCCAATTATTGTTTTTCCCTCAATAATGACTCCGGGCTGTAGTACAGTGTCAGCGCCAATAACTGCTTCACTGCTTATATATGTACTTTGAGGGTCTATGATTGTTACACCTTCACGCATATGATGATGAGCAATTCGTGAGCGCATAATTTGTTCTGCTTGAGAAAGTGCTACACGATCATTAATACCAAGAGTTTCGTCAAAATCTTTTGCTGCGTAAGCAGAAACAATTTCTCCGTCCTGCTGTAGTATACCAATTACATCAGGTAAATAATATTCACCCTGAACATTTTCATTTTTTACTAACTTTAGTGATTTAAATAGTGCTTCATTATCAAAGCAGTAAGTACCAGAGTTAATTTCTTTTACTAGCTGCTCCGTTGCTGTTGCATCTTTATGTTCTACTATAGATTTAACGTGTCCCGCCTCGTTACGAATAATTCTTCCATAACCAGTAGGATCATCTGCTATAGCAGTTAAAATGGTTGCTTTTGCTTTGGATTCTTCATGATGCTTTAGCAAAGCCTTAATAGTTTCTGCAGTAATTAATGGAGTATCCCCGCAAACAACGATTGTAGTTCCCTGAAGATTAGCAAGTGATTCTTCTGCCTGTAAAACTGCATGAGCCGTACCTAATTGCTCAGCTTGTAATGCGTATTCACTTCGATTGCCAAGCTCACTTTTTACAATTTCAGCACCATGGCCTACGATTGTAACAATCTTCTCTACTCCTACTTTTTCCATGTTATCAATAACATGCTCTACCATTGGCTTACCACATACAGGATGTAATACTTTATATAGACTAGACTTCATACGAGTGCCTTTACCGGCTGCTAAAACAACCGCATAGGTATTTGTCATTTGATATTTCCCTCCAGTGGGCTAATTTCCTCTTTTGACTATATAGGAAATGAGGGTTTTTTTCAAGGAATTCTCTTGACAAATACATGACAAAACAAGTAATATATATATTTTTTATCCTATTCTATTAATAATTACACAACTTTTTCCACAGCTTTGGATATTAATAGGCGTATAATACATGAAGAAATGAATCTTACATCGGGGAATAATATCAGATAATGATAGGTAAGGGATAATTGTTTTGATAGGTTAAATGATGAAGGCTAGCAGAAGAGCTTTATTGTAGTTAAAAAATAATAACGAGGATTATATTGGCAGCTTTTCAACAATATTAAAAAGCTGCCTATCTAATTTCGACAGATAATTTTACGTCATAAGCTTCCTTTAGGAGACAAACACCTTAATGATTCAGCATCTTATCATAATGCTTCTGCCGTTGCTTCTTCTACTTCAGGAACTGCATCATCGCTTAAATGATAGGCATACAACACCGCATCCTGGATTTTAGATCGAGTGCCCACGTTAATGGGATGAGCTATATCTCGAAATTCTCCTTCAGGTGTTCGCTTACTTGGCATGGCTACAAACAATCCTGCATTTCCCTCAATAACTCTAATGTCATGGACTACAAACTCATTGTCCAGTGTGATGGAAGCGATCGCTCTCATACGACCATCCGTTAATACTTTGCGTAATCTTACATCTGTGACTTCCATGTAATTTCTCCTTCCCCCTAGTTGCAAATATCTATATTAACTTACTATTCCACAAAAATTTAAAATTTCCTTCTTAGTTTGGGAATATTTTTAATATTTTATAGATTATAATAATATTTATGTAATACAGCTAGTTCTGTTTATTCATACAAAAAAACACATGGTTTCCGAGGAAAACATGCGTTTTACTATTAAACAACTGCTATTACTTCAATTTCTACTTTTACATCCTTAGGTAGACGTGCTACTTCTACTGCTGAGCGAGCTGGTTTATGTTCACCAAAATGTTTTTCATAAGCTAGGTTAAACTCTGCAAAGTCATTCATATCCTTCAAAAATACTAAGGTTTTGACTACTTGAGTCAAGGAGGACCCAGCTTCTGTTAAAACAGCATCTAGATTAGCAAATACTTGCTCGGTCTGTTCTGTAATAGATCCCTCTACTACCTTTCCTTCAGGTGTTAAAGGAATTTGTCCAGAACTATAAAACATCCCGTTTACTACCATACCTTGTACATATGGACCAATTGCAGCCGGTGCATTATTTGTTGATACTATTTTCATCATTGTTGTCTCCCCTCTAAAAAATAATTTCCCTCTGTTAAAGCGATGGTTCCGTCTTTTTCATTTACTTCATGCAATTTAACTAAGGACAAGTAGTCCTTAACTAGTTGATCTCCTTCATGCTCCGCCTCTACTAGAACGGCAATCCCTGCAAGCTCACAATTAAATTCTTCTAACAGGCTCTTCATCCCGTTAATTGTTCCACCGACTTTCATAAAGTCATCGGTAATAAGAACGCGTTGCCCTTTTTCCATGCTTCTCTTAGATAGAACCATTGTTTGAATCCTTCTAGCAGAACCAGAAACATAATTGATGCTGACAGTCGGTCCTTCCGTAACCTTACTATCTCTTCTAACTACGACTACAGGTACGTTTAAGTGTCTAGCTATAGCATGTGCGATAGGAATACCTTTAGTTGCGACTGTCATAATAGCATCGATTTTTTCGTTCGCAAATGCAGATGCAAAGACTTTTCCTATCTTATTCATAAGAGCAGGTTCGCCTAATAAATCTGTCATGTATAAATAACCGCCTGGTAGAAGGCGCTCTGCTTTCGACAACTGAACCATCAGTTCTTGAGCAACCTTTTTCACATCTTCTTCGGTCATCGTAGGGATAAATTTTACTCCGCCTGCTGCACCGGGTATGGTAACTAGCAAACCTTTACCTCTTTCCTCAAATGTTTCTTTAACTATCGTCAAGTCTTCGCTAATAGAAGACTTGGCAGATTGGTATAAGGAAGCAAAAAAAGTCAAAGGGATTAATTTATGAGGATGTTCCATTAAATATTGAGTCATATCAACTAGTCGTTCGCTTCTTTTCCATTTCATTTTATCACCTCTAATCACGAATTTTTTATAGAAAACTTAACACAATTATACGTGTTTAAGCAAGAAATTCTCTATCTCCCATTAGTCTTACTGCATAAACTTCGTCGCAAAATCCTCTTAGTCCGTTATATACTCTCTGAACTCTAGATTCATGGTTGACAAGACCAAAGACGGTTGGACCGCTTCCACTCATCAATACTGCATCTGCGCCAAAACGTTGCATTTGCTCCTTTAGGTTTGCCACTTCAGGATAAAGCTTTAAGGTGACATCCTCTAAAACATTACCTAGGGAGTTACACATTAATTCATAATCTTTTTCCTGTATAGCCTTCAACATCTGCGTCGTTTTCGGATGAACAATCTGATCAACTTTTAAGTTTCCATATACATCAGCTGTTGATACACCTAGTGTCGGCTTAGCTAATATCACCCAACAGTTAGCTGGCGTTGGGAGCTCTTGAATTTTTTCTCCTCGGCCTGTTGCCAAAGCAGTTCCTCCGTATACACAAAATGCTACGTCTGATCCTATTTTTGTCCCGATTTGAGCTAGCTCGTCCAATGTAAGGTTTAACTCCCAAAGTATATTTAAACCCTTCAAGGTAGCTGCTGCATCGCTGCTACCACCAGCCAGACCAGCTGCTACTGGTATATTCTTTTCAATTTTAATAGAGACACCAGATTTCACCTTATACATTTCCTTCAGTACCTTTGCCGCTTGATAGGCAAGGTTACGATGATCATTTGGAACAAAGCGGTCTACTGAAATAATATGTATGATTCCATCTTCTCTCAATTCAAGCCCAATTCGGTCTGCCAAATCAACCGTGGTCATAATCATTTCCACTTCATGAAAACCATCGGGGCGTTTATGTAATACATCGAGTGTTAAATTTATCTTAGCAGGTGCTTTTACGTAGTACATCCCATCTGCTCCTTTTCCTACTTATGCTGTTCCCTATTTTACCATAGTACTACCTTTTTGAAAAAAATGAGAACAATCAAAAAGAAAAGGCTAATAATTCGCCTTTTCTTTGCTAGTTGTACGTTATTTTTGGATATCGTGCTCGGTAAGATTTATTTACTTTGGTTGTTCATTTGTTGTTCCGCCATTTCAATTGCGCGTTTCACCATATTACCTGCATCACGGGATTTAATCCCACCCCAGCCTTCAGTTTTAACTACATCATAAAATCCAAGATCTTTTGCAATCTCTTCTTTTAATTCTTTAGACATAATTCCTCTTCTAGCCATATTGGTGAATCCTCCTAATAACAACTAGCAATATTAGTATGTCCGATATAAAGAAAAAAACTCCCTTCCCATTCAATCGAATGAGGAAAGAAGTTTTTGTCATATAAAAATGTAAAAATAAAAGTTCTAAACAATCATTTTACTACAATTGAATTATTTGCTTCGTCATAAATAGTGATTTCTACTGCTTCTGTCAAAATGTCTGCATAACTATAAGATACACGTTCAAAAGAATTTTCATCTTGATCCAAATCGATTACGAATACAGCATGATATGTTTCTCTTAGTACACCTGCTCGTTCGATTGTCTTCTTACGTCCTCCGTTTGCTTTTAACTGCAAACGTTTCCCTAAATGATGATCTAATGACTTTTTAATATCAGCTAAAGTTTTTGGCATTCCGCTTACACCTCACTGATTACAATATTAACACATATCCATTTTTTTGTCAAACAAAACATTTTATCAACATAAGCATACTCTTGTCAACGTTTTTATTATTAGTTTAGGATACTTTTATTTATTAACATTACTAATATTGTAACAAGTAAATTTAATGGAAATTAGGATATAGTTCATCTGCCAATCGCCCAAATTCTTCAATACTTAATGTTTCTCCTCTGCGAGTAGGGTTAACCCCCACCTTTTCTAACGCTTGCACGATTAATTCCTTTTTTTCCTTGCCATTTGGCAGAGAAGATTGAAGGTTATTAATAATCGTTTTTCTGCGTTGAACAAAGGAGCCTCTTGAAACTTTAAACAAGAAGTCCTCATCAATAACTTGGACTGGCGGTGTTTCATGGCGAGTTAGCTTTATGACCGCAGAATCAACGTTAGGCTGTGGCATAAATACTGCCTTTGGAACAGTCATCGCTACTTCTGCTTTCATGTAATATTGAATGGCAATTGATAAGGATCCGTATGCTTTGGTACCCGGTGAAGCGGTAATTCGATCTGCCACCTCCTTTTGCATCATCACAACCATTCCCCGAATAGGTAAGCGATCCATTAACAGCTTTAGCAAAATAGGGGTTGTTACATAGTATGGCAAATTAGCTACAACCATGACATCCTTATAATCAGACAATCTCTCTTCAAACATTTGTAGCACATTTGCTTCAAGAATATCCCCATGAATGATTTCTACGTTATTATATGGTGACAGTGTGTCATCTAAGACTGGTAAAAGACGTTGGTCTATCTCAAATGCAACTACTTTTCCTGCCTCTCTTGCCAAGTGCTCTGTTAAGGCACCAATACCAGGTCCTATTTCAATAGCTGCTGATTCTTTCGTTAAATTAGCATGACTTACAATATTTCTAAGAATATTAGGGTCTATTAAGAAATTTTGCCCTAAGCTTTTCTTAAATGAAAATCCATATTTTTTAAGTATCTCTTGTGTGCGAACCGGGGTCGCTATATCTTTTTGTGTCATTCTTTGTTGTCCTCCAAATCGAGTTGCAGAATAGCTGCTTCAAGCTGCTCCCTGTGTATTTGAAAAATAGATAGCCTTTTTTGTAGCTGCTTTCCATTGGTATAGCCAATTTTTAAAAATTCACCCAGTCTTGTTCTCCGTTCCTTGGCTTTGGGGTGCCCAATTAACCTTCCTTCTATTAACACCTCTAAAGGTATTGAAATATGAGTTTCCGAGTCAGTTTTTGGGGTATAAATATCACTAAGAGCTTGTTGAATATCTTCATCCTTGGCATGTTCAATTCCCAGGCTCTTACCGTTTTTCGCTATCGTTTTTTCCTTAGATAAAAAAGCGTGCTTCACACCAGGTATTTGCTCTTCTATAATTGCACGAATTCTTCTTCCAGGATAATCTGGGTCAGTAAATACTATGACTCCTCTTTTTTCCTGGGCATGCTGAATTTTCATTAGTGTCTCTTTAGAAATGGCTGACCCATTGGTTTCTATAGTATCAGCATCTACTGCTCTTTTTATAGCAGTCGTATCATCTTTTCCTTCTACGACAATAATTTCTTTTATACGCAAGCATTTTCCCTCTTTTCTGCTTCTATGCTAGCCTCTATCATAACGCAAAAAAGCTCTCCCTATCAACGAGAGGGAAAGCTATACGGAAAATTTATATACATATATTCATGCAAGCTAGCACATAGTACACCCGATAATTCATACTATGCTAACCACTTACATTCCCATTTGTATTATTTTAAAACTTTTACACGTACTTTTTTGCGACCAAAATCATAGGCTTGCGATTTGGAAGCCATAAATAGATCTATTTTGTTTCCTTTTATAGCTCCACCAGTATCTCCAGCTATTGCATAACCATAGCCTTCAACCCACACCTTAGATCCAAGTGGAATGACACTAGGATCTACCGCCACAACTTTCACGTCTGGATTTGCTTTTAGGTTAATACCAGTAGCAGTTACTCCTGTACAGCCATTACAGCTAGCCGTGTATGCTGTAGCTGTAACATAAAACTCGCTTCCTCCAGATGGGGCTGCTGAGGTATTAGTACCACGCGATACGTTGGCACTGGCAGTCATTACTTTAGTTCCCACAGAAACAACCTTTTTCTTAGGCTCTTTTGTTACTTTTTCACTTACTATGTTACGAGAAACTTCCACTCCGTTTTCTTTAATAACCTCATAAGTGCGCGCAATAGATCCTTTTTCGCCTGTTTCAACTACTTTTTCTTTTCCTTTTAGAAGAGAATCGTCTTTCTTTGTAACTACTGCAAAGTTTGTTTCTTCCTCAACTACATCGGTGACCTTTTCTACTCTCACTATTTGTATTGCAGAATTAGGAAGTATAATTTCATCCATTTTCTGTTCTACACGGTCCAATTCATTCAATGGAATCTTATGTTTTTTTAAAAAGTCAGCGACCGTAGTCGAAGTGGACCATAATTTTTTCTCTTCCTTGCCATCTATAAGCGTTACTTCATATGCTTTCTCAATTGCAATTCGATTATCGGGTCCCACCTCTGCATCTGCAGCAGGGGTAATCGCATCATGTTCGGTGTATGGAACATTTGCCTTTGCTAGTACTTCTGAAACTAAATCATCAGTAGTCTGGACAGTTTGAATTTTACCATCTACCGTAATTTCTATTTGTCTTGCCTGCTCCCACTCAATCTCTAAATTATTTTTGATTGAAGTGTTCACTGAGGGATGTAAAAAATCATCGTTAGTGATTACTAGATTATTTTCATCTAGCAGCTCACCAACTGTATTGGCATGTGTTGTTATTTCTTGTTGTTCTCCGTTAACTGTTAAAGCAACAGTTTTCTTTGTTCCTTCGTATAAAACGAACGAAACTACTGCAAAAAACAATAGTAAAGATGCTATCGTTACTAGTGTTTTCTTGCTCCTCAATGAATGAAAGAACAGGTTTTTCATGGTTTTATCTTGCATGAAAAACGCCTCCTTGTTCACTCGTGTGATTATATAGAGTACTTTTAAGCTTGTCAACACTTTAGGTTTTTACCAATTTTTACATAACTGTGCGTATACCAATTGAAAATTACAGATAAATTTTAGTCTTCGATGTGGAAAAACCTCTTGGCATTACGGGTTGTTGCTTCAGCTACTTCTTCAACCGAGATACCCTTCAATCGTGCAATTTCTTCTGCTACTAGGGCAACAAGTGCCGGTTCATTTCTTTTACCTCTATGAGGATGTGGGGCCAAATAAGGAGCATCCGTTTCGATTAACAAATGATCTAAAGAAATTTCAGTTGCCACCTCTTTTGGCTTTTTGGCATTTTTAAATGTTACTGGTCCACCAAGTGAAATCATAAAGTTCATATCAATACATTGTTTAGCTGTTTCTACACTTCCACCGAAGCAGTGCATAATCCCACCTGTAAGATGAGCCTCCTCCTCTTTAAGAATTCTTACTACATCTTCTGTTGCTTCGCGATTATGTATGATGATTGGCAAGTTTACCTTTTGTGCTAAACGTATTTGCTTGCGGAAGATAGTCTGCTGAATTTCTTTTGGAGACTTGTCCCAATAATAATCTAGCCCTGTTTCACCAATACCTACTACTTTTTTATGAGCAGATAACTCTTCAATCCATTGTAAATCATCCTCAGTACAATCGATTGCGTCCACGGGATGCCAGCCGATTACTGCGTAAATAAACGGATATTTTTCTGCTAACTCCATTGCACGTTCAATTGTTTTACGATCAAAACCAATTACGACCATTTTGTTCACATTTGCCTCCAAGGCTCTTTGAATTACTTCCTGAAGATCTTCGTCATATTGGTCTGCGTTTAAATGGACATGTGTATCTATTAGCATATTCATTCTCCTATCTGAGCTTCATTTTACTTTTTTATTTGTTTACAATCATCACAATACTATTACATTTACATTAAATGAGTCATTTTTTCAATTATTTTGATTAATTTTACCTTATAAAATGACAAGTTTCCCAAAAATATTCAATTAAAAATAGTATTTATCGAATACTATTTAGATGTTTTAGGAACTTAATCGATTTAATATTATTAACCAAATTGACTTAAATAATTTTAAATAGGAAAGGTTTTCTTTAGGTAAATTACGATTAAATAATTTGTTAATTAACTTTAAAACAATACCATAAATAGGGTATTTGTCATTAATAATGACTCGTTTTTATGCTTTATATAGGTAACTACTCTTTGGAGAAAAATTTTATATTGCTTTATTAATGACATTAATTTAATAGATATAAAAATGTCCAATCTCTCATCTAATTTCCTCCTGATAACGCATTCCTTCATGATCAACTTTAATACACAAAATTCCTAAATCATTTATACCTTCCACCATAATCAAACTGTTTATCTCCCTATATTGAAGTCCTCAGGCCAGATTAAATCTGGGTTTTTAAAACACCTACTGTACTTTTAAGATTTCTTCTAAAAATAGATATTCATTTTAAAAAAACATAGTTTTTTTAGATAGTCAAAAAAACTATGTCAGTAATTAACTTGTTCATATGATACAGAAGTGAGGTTGCAAATTAAGCATTTTTTACAACCAAGCTAGTAAATAGGAAAGGAGATTTTATATGAGTCACTGGAAATGTAAACATTGTAGTTACGAAAGTAATTATCCAGTAAGGAACTGCCAACGTTGTAACGGCTTTAATTCTGAGGATAGCACCCTGGAAAAGAATCACTGGCATTATAATAATGACTTTAGTGAAGCAACGGTCTTAGAAGATTTTGATCAGGTCTCATCTGTAGACCAAGAATCCGATGAACTAATCTGGATTAAGGATTCATGCAACATTACTGTTCAGACAACAGATACTCAAGCATCGGTATCCCTTCAAGTAGGCTTACAACTTGCAATTGCTCTAGTTGTAAGTATTGCAATTGGGGATTCTGATCAGGGTCAAGCTGTTGCAAATGACATTTTTCAACAATTTAATGATGAACAAACCAACAGACAAAAAATCATTATTGATAACTCAAATGACGTTAACATTGTAACTACTGATACAGACTTGGCCGTGAATATTCAGGCAATGCTACAAGTATTGGTTTCATTAGTAGTTAGATTAGATGTTCTTTAAATTTAATATAAAATGAAAAGAGGTGAAAATATGAATAAATGGAGAGCATTAGATCATTGCAATGACACCAGAAATAACAATGCGGATGTTCAGCAAAACGGTGAACAAATCGTTTCCAATAAGCAACAATCATATGAATGGATTATTGTAAGGGATTCAGAAGGTGTTGAAATTCAAACAACAGATACCCAAGCAGCTTTGTCGTTACAATTAGGAATTCAAGCTGCAATTGCAGCAGTTATTAGCGTTACTCTAGGAGATACAGATCAAGCTAGAGCAGTTGCTCAAGATATGAAACAATTTATAAAAACTAAACAACGAAACGTTCAAAAAACGATTGTCGAGGGGTCAAGAAATATAACAGTTACAACCACTGATACCGACTTGGCAGTGAACATTCAGGCAATGCTTCAAATCCTTCTTGCTTTAGTAGCTAGGTTAGATATTCTATAATAAATTCAAAATAAATCGAAGAGTCTAGAAAAACTTAAATATAATTATAGTACGCTCAAAATGGATTCGAGCGATTATATGTTTAAAATATTTTCTATTTAACCTCCAGCTAAGATTTTTAATGAGTCTAAAAATTAGTAGGTTTGGAAAACGAAAAACATCCCTCGTCTCCTCTTAATTCATAGTTGCATATAATAATACAAATGATATTACAAGAAGGAGTGATGGACGTGAGCGATTTACCTAAAAAAAATGCAATTCCTGAAAAGGTCATTGATTTAATAGTAAGTGATACACTGCGTAAAAATGGCGTAAATCTAGATGATGTTAAAGGAAAATTATCCACTGAGCAAAAGCAGTTACTTAAAGAGCTTGTGGAAGAACTAACCATGCAAGTTGATCAATTTGTTGATCAACCGACATCCCATAAAAAGGATGCTAAATGAATTAAATTCAATTTCCGATGAAGATCGATATTAAAGAAATATGGAAGAGAATAACGTATATTTGATTTCTGCTATGGGCGGAAGTTTTAAGTGGGGAGAGCGGATAAGCCATCGCTACAAGCTCACGCATGTTTGTGAAGGCTTTCTGTCTCACTCATCCCACTGGAATCGTCACCTGCAGTTTCAACAATTAATGTCCAAGTTGTACTGACAATTAATATTTAAGGTAATACCTCAAATAGATATTTACTAAAGCGCCTTTAACAAAGGCGTTTTATTTTTGAATACTGCTACACAATTGACACTACAGCTTTTCCACCTTTCACCAAGGAGAAGCTTTCAAAGTAAAAATTCTCTTTATTAGTACAAAAAAACTGCCGCTCATGCGACAGTTTTTTGGATAATCAATTATTTTACTTGTGCACCATTTTCTAATTTTTCATCTACAGTTGCTAGAGTTAAAAATCCATCTTTTTCACCAGCCAAAATCATACCTTGAGATAGCTCTCCTCTAAGTTTAACTGGTTTTAAATTAGCCACTACAATTACCTTCTTACCGATAAGTTCCTCCGGCTTATAATGCTTTGCAATCCCAGATACTACTTGGCGCTTCTCATAACCTAAATCTAATTGTAATTTAAGTAGCTTGTCTGCTTTAGGGATTGCTTCACATTCTAAAACAGTTGCTACACGTAGATCAACTTTAAAGAAATCGTCAATTGAGATTTCCTCTGTTTGCTCTTCTTCTGGTTCTTCCTTCGCCTCTTCTTGTGAAGTCATAACAGAACCTCGCATTTTCTCACGAATATAAGCAACTTCCTCATCTACGTCTAAGCGAGGGAAAATCGGTACTCCTGTACTTATTACTTGTGTACCTTCTGGAATAACATTAAATTTCCCTAACTTATCCCATTCTAGATATATTTCTGTTAATCCCAGCTGCTCCATAATTTCTTTTGGGCTGTTAGGCATAAATGGTTGTATTAATGTAGCTATTTGGCGAAGGCTTTCTGCTAGGTTAGTCATGACACTAGCTAGCTGCGCTTTAGTAGCCTCATCCTTTGCAAGCACCCATGGTTGTGTCTCATCAATATATTTGTTAGTGCGAGATACTAGAGACCAAAGCTCTCCCAATACAATACTAAATTGCATTTTTTCCATATTTAATTCATATTTTTCAATTGCTTCTTTAGCAAATTGTTGTAATGTACTATCAAATTGAGTAGGTTCTCCTTGTTTTACAGGAATCTGACCACCAAAATACTTATTAATCATAGAAACTGTTCTATTCAATAGATTCCCTAAGTCGTTTGCAAGGTCAAAATTTGTACGTTCTACAAAGGATTCTGGAGAGAATACACCATCTTGACCAAATGGAAGCTCACGAAGTAAGAAATAGCGAGTAGCGTCTAAGCCATATTTCTCTACTAGCATCTCTGGGTATACAACGTTTCCTTTAGATTTAGACATCTTACCGTCCTTCATCATGATAAAACCATGTGCAAAAACCTTTTTAGGTAGAGGTAAGTCTAAAGCCATTAAGAATATTGGCCAATAGATTGTATGGAAACGTACAATATCCTTCCCTACTACATGTACATCTGCAGGCCAGTACTTTTTGAATAGAGAATCATCATCTGACATATAACCTAGTGAAGTAATATAATTAGTTAAAGCATCCACCCATACGTAAATAACATGCTTCGCATCCCCTGGAACATGGATTCCCCAATCAAAGGAAGTCCTGGAGACTGATAGGTCCTCTAGGCCTGGCTTGATGAAATTATTAATCATTTCATTTTTTCTAGACTCTGGCTCGATAAATTCCACATTATTTTCGTAGTAATCTAGCAAGCGATCAGCATACTTCTTCATATTAAAGAAATAGGATTCTTCCTTTACTTTATGAACAGGTCTACCACAATCAGGACAGTTTCCTTCATCTAATTGAGTTTCTGTGAAAAAAGATTCACAAGGAGTACAATATAAACCCTCATATTCACCTTTATAAATATCTCCGTTATCTAGGAACTTTTTAAAAATTTTCTCTACCGCTTGAGTATGGCGTTTTTCCGTAGTTTGAATAAAGTCATCGTAAGATATATTCATAGTCGCCCATGTTTTCTTAGAAGCTTCCGCAATTTCATCTACGTAAGCTTGTGGTTCCATTCCAGCTTCCTGGGCTTTTTCCTGTATCTTCTGTCCATGCTCGTCCATACCTGTTAAGAAACGTACATCATAACCTCGTAAGCGTTTATATCTTGCCATTGCATCGGAAGCTACAGTTGTATAAGCCGTTCCAATATGGAATTTACCACTCGGATAGTAAATTGGTGTCGTTATATAAAAAGTTTTGTCTTGTGCATTCAATGATTGCTGCCTCCAATGCTGAATCTTCTATAATATTCATTTTATCTAAATGGGTTATGGGTTTCAATCTATTCATCTAAGCATTTTTGTCGAATTATATTTATTCCACATATTATTTCCAAAAATATCAATATTATTCCTAAGAATGATATAATTCATCTTTTTTAGAGGAATATTATGTAAGCGTAGTCATATTTTTATCATCAAATCTAATGAAAACAGAAGAATAATTATTGACCAATATGGTAGTACTTGGTATGATTAAGTACATAAAAGAGGTTAATGTCGAATTTTGGCGAAAAATATACACTCTTGAGAGGAGAAACTTTAATAATGAAATCTACAGGTATTGTTCGTAAAGTTGATGAATTAGGACGCGTAGTTATTCCTATCGAACTTCGTCGTACACTAGGTATAGCTGAAAAAGATGCGCTTGAAATATATGTTGACGATGATAAAATCATCTTAAAAAAATATATGCCAAATATGACTTGTGCAGTTACTGGTGAAGTATCAGATGAAAACCTTCGTCTTGTTGGTGGTAAACTGATTCTTAGCCCAGAAGGTGCAGAACAGTTAATCAAAGAAATTCAAAGCAGCTTAAAATAATTACTTAATTAAAACATCCGTTCATAACTTATGGCGGATGTTTTATTATGTTACGTGATAGCTTTGATAAACTTCTCTTTTAGATAGTCCTCTTTGAATAGCCACCTCTTTAATAGCTTCTTTCGATTTTAATTGTTTTTCATTCATTAAATGTTCCACGTGTTCCTCAATACTTAAATTAATCCACCATGCCTCTTCTTCTAGTACTTCTTCTGTATCATTGCCTTCTAGCACAATGCAAAATTCACCACGAATTTCATTAGACTCGGCCCATTCTAATGCTTCCTCTACCGTTCCTCTTAAAAATTCCTCAAACTTTTTAGTAAGTTCTCTAGCTAACACAATGCGACGTGACCCTTCCATGATCGCTTGTATATCTTTTAATGTATCCTTCAGGCGATGTGGAGCTTCATACAATAGTATCGTCTCTTGTCTCTTTTGGAGCAATGTAATTTCTTTTTTTCGTTCCTTTTTATTTCTGCTAAGAAATCCATAAAAAAAGAATGGCTGAGTTGACATACCCGAAGCTATTAGTGCACTCAATGCAGCGTTGGCTCCTGGCACCGGGACAACCGCAAATCCTTCATCTATAGCTTTTGCTGCTATATCTGCTCCTGGATCTGAGATACAAGGTAAACCAGCATCACTGACTAAAGCTACTTGTTTTCCTTCTCTCAGTATTTCTAATATTTTTTCTCCGCCAACTTGTTGGTTATGGTCATGATAACTCATTAAAGGGGTAGATATCTCAAAATAATTACATAGTTTTTTTGAGTTTCTTGTGTCCTCTGCTGCTATGTAATCTACCTCTTTCAAAATACGAATAGCCCGCATAGTCATATCTTCTAAATTGCCAATTGGAGTTGCCACTAAATACAAACAGCTACTCTGTTCGTGCTCAGTAGATTTTTGTGATTTCATTTCCTTACTCTCCTCTCATATAGGCTATTTTTTGCTTTCTAGTTAACTGTTTAAAAGCATACTCCGCCTGCATAGCCTCTTGCTTTGTATCAAAGGTTTCCTTATATACGCACTGAACTGGAATTCTTGCTCGTGTGTATTTGGCTCCTTTTCCCTCATTATGAGTTTTAATCCGCTTCGTTAAATCATTCGTATAACCGGCGTAATAGGAACCGTCTTTACATTGTAATACATAGAAGGTATGAATTTTATTTGTCTCCATAGAGCATCTCTTTTATTTCATCTGTGTACTTACCATCATCTTCGTACACATATAAAGGAGGAAGAATCTTCAAATCAGGCTTACCGTCCTTTATTCCTTCTATTAATAATGTATTTGCTTCCTTCCCCTTCTTTGGATACACAAAGCGAATACGTTTTGGTTCTAACCGATTGGCCCTCATTGCAGTAACAATGTCCAACAATCTACCTGGTCGATGTACAAATGCTGCTTTTCCGCCCTGCTTTAGCAGCTCACTCGCAGATTGCACAGCCTCTTCCAAGGTTAGATGAATTTCATGCCTAGCAATGGCCAAATGTTCCTTTAGGTTTTTTTCACTTGCTTCATGAGCTGGAAAGTAAGGGGGATTACAGGTAACCACATCGTATTTCTCTGAACCTAATTTTCCTGCGATACCAATAACATTGTCTTGTATAATACGAATTTGATCGGTTAGTTGGTTGTATTTGGTACTTCTAATTGCCATATCGGCTAATCTTTCTTGTAACTCAATACCTATTATTTCTGACTTTGACCGAGCACTTAGGAATAGAGGGATTGCACCATTCCCTGTACACAAATCAACTATTTTTCCCTTTTTAATCGGCACGTATGTAAATCGAGCCAGTAATACTGCATCCAAGGAAAAGGAGAAAACAGAAGGGCTTTGTATGATTCGTAATTCCTCTGCCAATAAATAATCTAGCCTTTCATCATCCTTGAGCCATTGTTCCATAAATCCTACCTCCATAAAAACAAAAGACTGACATCCACCTTATGGAGTGGCATCAGTCAATTGATTAGACATTTTGTTTATTTAAAAAAGATAAGCAAAATAAACAATCTTCCTCCTTACGAGGACTTCCAAAGTGAACATGACATACATGGTACCCTTCCTGATATAGCCTAGCTAAGTTATCATAGCCTTCTCCTATATCAGCTTTGTTCAATCGATTTTCTCGTATCTTTTCGTCCATTGCTTCTTTTTCATGTATCTCATCTAGCCTTTGTCTTAAATGATTATTTTCTTCTTGTAACGCTTGTCGTTCTTCTATCATAATCGCTACAAACTCTTTCAACGCGCGAAACTGGAGTTGCGTGGACTCTAATTGTTTTTCAAATTCTATAATTGTATCCAAAAAATTACGGTCCATCACCTATTCACCTCATTGCCCCGTCCACTGAACTGGGTTTTTAGCATAGTTTACAATCTCATCTAACGTATAATCTAACACACGTAAAGGATCGCCCAACTCAATACGTAAAATTCTTTCTAAAATATTCATGCTGACAACTTTTCCATATCCATCTGGTGTCTCAATTCTATCACCAATGTCAGGCATTTGCTCTCTTGCCGTCTCGTATTCATCATTTTCATACTTTAAGCAACACATTAATCGGCCGCATAAACCTGAAATTTTAGAAGGATTTAGAGATAGATTTTGATCCTTTGCCATTTTAATAGACACTGGTTCGAAATCTCCTAGAAAGGTTGAACAGCAGAGCATTCTTCCACAAGGCCCTATGCCGCCTAACATTTTAGCTTCATCTCGAACTCCAATTTGTCGAAGTTCAATTCGTGTTCTGAAGACTGAAGCAAGATCTTTTACTAAATCACGAAAATCTACTCGTCCTTCAGCTGTAAAATAGAAGATTATTTTGTTGCGATCGAATGTATATTCAACATCAACAAGCTTCATCTCTAATTCTCTTTGTAGTATCTTTTCAGTCCCCAGAGCTAATGCCTGAGCTGATTCTAAACGATTTTCTTCCACCTGGATTCGATCCTTTTCTGTGGAAGGGCGTACTACTTGTTTTAAAGGTAAAACTACATCATTTTCTCCTACTTGCTTAATAGGTACGACAACTTTTCCGTACTCTACCCCGCGAGCAGTTTCTACGATGACATAATCATCCTTTTCTAAATCATAATCCACTGGATCAAAATAATATATTTTACCCGCTTTTTTAAAGCGGACTCCTACAACTTTATACAAAACTATACCCCTCCTGCAGGTTAAGCATTAGCTGCTCCATCATCAGTGTCCGGTTCATATTCCTATGCAAATTCTGTTTTGCATCTAAAATTAGTTCTAACTGTTTAGACAATTGCTCGTATGTCTTATACAATGCTACCTGTTTCCAAAAAGAAATCATATCTGGATAAGTACAAACTGCGAGTGGAGTTGCTTTTATAGCTACTATATCACGATAAGCAAATAGTAGTAAATCTAATACTTGTTCTGCTTGTTCCTTTTCTTTTAGAAGTGGGCCAAAATCTTCTTGAATACACATTAATGCATCTTGAACACTTTTTTCACTTGCTTCCACCAATTTTAACACTGATTTCCTTGCAAGTCCAAATTGCTCGTCTTTCGCTAAATTTAGACCTTCTTCTACCTCATTCGTCATTCTACTTACAGTGGAAGCCATAGAATCTGTGATTCCTTCCTCTATTAACTTCTGCTTTAATATCGATTGAGGCATAGTAGCCAAGCCGATATGCTGACATCTTGAACGTATAGTTGGAAGCAAAGCATGCATCTTATCTGTCAATAAAATTGCTGTAATCTCACTTTGTGGCTCCTCTAAAAATTTTAGCAGCGTATTAGAGGAACTAATGTTTAATCGGTCTGCTTCATGGATCACATAAACTTTTCTTCCGCTTTCTAAAGAGGTTTTACTCATCTCATGTATCAGATCATCTATTTGATTTCTTTTTATATTTTGTCCATCTGGCTCTATCTGACTAAGATTTAAATGATTATGCGATTTTAGCCTTTTACAGCTTCGACATGTTTCACATGGAACATTTCCTGTCGAATTCTCGCAAAACATCAGTTGTACAAAAAACTGCATAACCTTTGTTTTTCCTGTACCCTTGGCCCCTTCAATTATATAAGCATGTCCAATACGATTTTTAGCTACAATAGATTGAATATGTTTTATAGCTACTGGTTGCATTCTTTCTATGTTTTGTATTGACCATTCTTCTACCATGCTCAATCTTGTTCCACCTTTCTCATAAAAACGTAAGCTCCTGAAGCTAGACACCGAATAAATAAATTGCAAAAAAGCATATACTTCCTATCTTCTAAAAAATCCCGTGTCTCGCTTTGTGCGAAAACACGGGAGCTTCTACGTATACAAATTAATAAGTAAGCCTTTAATTTCACCTATTTTATCCAACAATTCAATGGAACTCTTTTCTTGGCTTAGAATTTCTTCCGCTAGCTCTACTAATTTCTCATCAATTGTCTCTACTATTTTTAGCTTTCTACCTTCACCAAATCTATTCCACGTATGAGACTGTTTTAACCCCATACCGAAATCTACTGCTTCTTCCAAAAACTTTTTAATTAGCATTTTAAACTTTGCCATATCACGTAGGTTTCTTGACCGAGCTAGACGATCACCAGCTGTTGTAATATCACCTAACAGCCTAGTCAGAGCTTCAGTTTGCATTCTTTGGTCATGCTTCGTTACCATTTGCCCAAATTTTGCCGAATTCGTATTATTCTGTATAGAATCTTTACGTATTTTATCTATCCCTACTCGTAAATCTTGATTAATTTTCAACGTTTTCTGTCCTTTCCTTCATTATTAAAAATGATGGAATTGTTCAATTGGGAGTACGAATACCGTTGCTCCACCGACCTCTACTTCAACCGGATACGGTATATATGAGTCTGCGTTTCCTCCCATAGGAGAAACCGGAGCAACCATCTGCTCCCGGGCACGACAATTATCTCTTATTAGTTCTAACGCAGAAGGTACCAAGGAGTCATCTGTACCGATTAAAAATGTAGTATTCCCAGATCTTAGAAATCCACCTGTACTAGCAAGTTTTGTCGCTCGAAACTTTGCTTTCGTTAACGCATTCGATAATCTATTACTATCTTGGTCCTGCACTACAGCTACTATTAATTTCATCGCTACTCACTCCTACTTTTATTTTCTGTTTATTTTATTATAGCATTTATTACCTAAAAATTCCTAATTCCATTTTTACCATTTTATAAGCCTCTTCCAACACCTCTTCCAATGATTTAGAGGCATCTATCACTTGTATTCTCTCAGGATATTGTTCCACTAATGATAGGTACCCTTTTCTCACTTTTTGATGGAAATAAAGACTTTCCACGTCTAATCTATTTTTCTCTCTGGTGCTATGAGCATTAATTCGCTTCAGTCCAAGACTCGGCTCAATATCAAATAGAAGCGTCTTGTCTGGCATCGTTTGTCCAATTGCAAATTGGTTAATGGATAATATCTCCTCTACTCCAATTCCTCTTGCATAGCCTTGATATGCAAGTGAGCTATCGATAAAACGATCACAAATAACAATTTTTCCAGCCTCTAGGGAAGGTTGAATTTTTTCCACTAGATGCTGTCTTCTAGCCGCTGCATACAACAAAGCTTCCGTGCGGCTATCCATCATTGTATGCTCGTTATCTAAAATTATGCTACGAATTTTCTCGGAGATTTTAATACCGCCAGGCTCTCTTGTCATGACAACATCGTAGCCCTCTTTCACTAATCTTTCCCCAAGTAATTGCATAACAGTTGTTTTCCCTGCACCTTCAGGACCTTCACTTGATATAAAATACCCTTTTTTCTGCACTATTAATCCTCCACTACATATATTAGCTTTTCTGCAAGCTTATGCTCTCCTTGAAAGAAAGCACCTTTATCAATCCAATCTTCTAGCTCTGTTAACATAGAGATCGTAATTTTCTCCCCTGGTATAACTAATGGAATACCAGGTGGGTATGGAATGATGATTCCTTTTGCAATTCTACCTATTGACCGAGCATAGGGAATCCATTCTCCTTGCTTACAGTTTAACAAACCTATATTCATTTCAATCGTAGATACTGTTTTCAAAGAACTTTTTGATATTGCCTTAGGAACTATCGGCTCCTCTTTTTGAAGCTCATCTACTGCCATTTTTATACGCTTTCTTACTTCTGCAAAAGGATAATCTTGCTCTTTTTTCAATAATGGTAATATTATTAAAACCTGATATGTATCAGCAAGCTCAACGTAAATGTGCTGATCTTGTAACGCCCTTTGAATTTGAAATCCAGAATAATCTCCCACACGCATTAACAGTTTCAATGGATCATCTACCTCTATAATCTCCACTTGTTTAATCGATTGTAATGCCTGTTTAAATAGCTCTCTTTTATATAGTAGCTGCTTGAAATCCATTTCATTGTATCTTTGCACATAGCTCCTAGCATCGTCTAGTGAAGCCATCAGTAGATAGGAAGGGCTGCTTGATTGAAGCATCCTTAAATACTTATTTACTCGGGGCGCTTCAATAATTGAAGAGTTTATATGCAAAAAAGATCCCATCGTCATAGCCGGCAATGTCTTATGAGCCGATTGAACAACTATGTCTGCACCATATTGAAGAGCGGATTGTGGTAGTCCTTTGTAAACTAGGAAATGGGCACCATGTGCTTCATCCACTAATACTGGAAGGTTTCTTGCATGGCAGTAGTCTATAATTTTTTTTATCTCCTCCGAAGCCATTCCATAATAGCTTGGGTAAGTAAGTATTACACCTTTTGCCTGTGGAAACTCTTCTATGGCAATCTGAATAGATTCTGCCGATACATAAGTGGCTGTTTTTGTACGATCATCCCATTCCGGTGAGACAAAAATTGGTTCAACGCCTACTAATTCAATTGCATGAAAAATAGACTTATGGGCGTTTCTTTGAACAATTATTTGTTCTCCATACTGACAGGTAGCATATAGCATCGCTAAGTTTCCAACTGTTGTTCCATTCACAAGAAAATAGCTTTTTTTTGCTCCATAAGTAGATGCCAGTAATTCTTCTGCTTCTTTAATAGCTTCTTCAGGATGATGATAGTCATCTAAACCATTTAATTCGGTCAAGTCGTAGGACAGTGCACCTTTAATAGGAGCTGGAAGGTTAGATAAGAGTCCATGTTTATGACCAGGAACATGAAAGGATATATTTTTTTGATTATGAAATTTTTCTAATGCTTCTACTAATGGACGTTTTTCATGCATTTTTTTTACCCCACGAAATTTTATTATCTTTCTATTATACATGAAATAGGAGTAGATGTTTTGAACCTATTTTTGGCCTAAAAAGATGGATATTATAATATATATTTATTTTCCGGGAAATTTTTTGAAGGGTGTCATTTTCTTTTAATGACTTTGAATGATCTTTGATTATAAGATAATAGTAGGATTTTTTTGAGCGAGAGTCCTCCCTTTGACTACACAAGAGTCTTGAGGATAATCCTTGTTTCTTTATTCATGTCTTACTTGCTTATTTTCTATTTAATAGTAATAGAACACTTCATATGTAAGAAATGCATATGAAATAATAGGAAGGTGTCATTTACTCTATAAAGAATTGATTATTTTATCTATCTGGCTGTATTTAAAGATGCTTACTCTAATTATATATTCCTTTGGTCTTTCTCTTTGTAATTAACTAAACCAAAACAAAAAGTCACTTGGTGACGACTTTCTATGTACCAGCGACGTCCTACTCTTGCAGGGGAACCCCCAACTACCATCGGCGCGGCTGCGAAACCAGATGGGCGGCAGATTTCTTCGTCAGCCGCAGTCGATCGGTTCTCGCGTATGCTATACGCTCCGAGCCTCTCTTCCTTGCTTCCTTGAACTCTTTGCCCCTCTGCTTTCTCGCACACTTGCTTAGATAATGATGATTGCCTTCGGCCTTTTTCTCTTAATACAAAAAAGCCGCCACCGATT
>NZ_JBNNVC010000010.1:0-35161 GCF_050280345.1 Psychrobacillus sp. NPDC093200
TTAAATGATGTCAAAAATTGTTTTGCGTCAATACAACCGAAGTTGTTTGATGCTATATGTCTTAACGTTTTGCATGTTCAGTTTTCAATGTTCATCGTGTCAGCCAAACTTGTTTACCTCTTGGCGACTTCTACTATATTACTCTCGTTTATATTATAAGTCAATACTTTTTAAAAACTTTTTTAAAAAGATTTTTTTAGAGTCTCATTCCTCTTCAGAGTTAGCTACATTAGTAGAATGTTCTAGGATTGATATTAGGCAAAAAACTATAGGATAAATCACTTTCCTTCTATATATTATTATACATCTCCTTGCAATTTGGTTATATAAATACACGGGCAATAGTTATTCTTCGTTTATGGTAATTCAAAACTATATTTCGCTCTCTTCCACCTTGTTATTTTCTACAGTCGATTCAGACAATACTCCTTACAGAAACAAATAATAAGCAGTAGAAAGTAATATCCTTACTTCCTACTGCTTCTTTAATTACCTTCCTATTGAGTTTGCGCTATGTAATACTTCTTTTGGGCGTGAACGGTTATAAATATTTTTATGCGGTCATAAAAAAATCTATCCGGTCATAAATCCTCGCTATCAGGTTATAAAATTTTCTATCCGGTCATAAACCCTTGATAGCCGGTCTCAAATAGTAATATCTCTCTGCTAAAGGACTATATAGTATGAAGAAGCTCTAACGTTTCGATTACACTGCTTAGAAAATCATCTATTTCGCCTATATTTTCTTCTTTAATTTTTTGGTGGAAGCTTAGCAAAATTGTATTTACATAGTTTTTCTTTAATTGTCCGTATTCAAAGCTTAAACGCTGAGTGATTGTTATATCGTCCTCCCATATTTCCTTTAGGGCTAACTCAATACTCTTACACTCTTCAGGTACTTCTATTACACTTTTTTGAAATTTTAACTGTAACGTACAGCCAGGGGCCTTACCAGGAGTCTCCAAAATTTCGGATGCTAACTCCTCCAAGGAAGCTTCTATTATAATCTCTGCCGTTACTTTTTGTTTATCGGAAAGGACAAATTCAATAGAAAAGTCTCTTTTTATAATAGAAAAATCCATTCGATCTGTTCTGTTAGTTATATTGATTTTGCGTTCTATATTGTCCATATCATATAGAAGATTCTCAAATGCAACCTTTAAATTTTCGAAGACGGTTGGATCATACATGTGATTTCCTCCTTAGTTATACAGGTATTGGCAGTAGTGTCATGATAGCGAAGAAAACTAAAATAGCCGCTACGAGCACAAATACATGCCACACTGCGTGATGGTACGGAAAGCCTCTCCATACATAAAAGACCGCCCCTCCGGTATAGAGCAATCCGCCAAGCGCTAGCAAAACAAGTCCCTCTGTGGACATATTGGTGATGAGCGGCTTCCATGCAAAAACTATTAACCAGCCCATCACAACATACAAGATAGTAGAAGTATGCAAAAACCGCTTAACAAAATAGGCTTTGAACACTGTACCTGCTATCGCTAGTCCCCACATAATACCAAACAATGTCCAACCTAGCGGACCTTTTACTACTAAGAATAGAAGTGGAGTATAGGAGCCTGCTATTAAATAATAAATAGAAGAATGATCCATGATTTCAAAGAAGTCTTTGGCTCTTCCCTCTGGAAATGCATGTACAAGGGTCGATGATGTAAACAATAGCACCATGGATGCCCCAAACAGTGTAAAACTCACCACATGCCAAGCATTCCCATACTTGACTGAGGAAACGATTAAAATAACAAGTGCAGCTATACTTAAAAGTGTACCAACACCATGTATGATTGCATTTGCAAGCTCTTCTCGTTTAGAAAATATATGTGTATTACTCATCTCTGTCATCTCCATTAAAATCGTTTATTCCATTTTATCCTATCACTTTTCATCAATAAAAGCAGACACTCATCAAATCTGATAATGATATAATAATTGAAGTAGTTAGCTATAGACCTGACTTCCCTCATAACTTGTTCAAAAAGGAGCTATCTTATATGTGTCTCGTTAATTTTCAATTTAAAACTCATCCTACCTATCCACTCATAGTAGTTGCCAATCGAGACGAATTTTATGAACGTCCAACTGAGTCTGCTCATTTTTGGACGGATTATCCTAACATCCTTGCCGGACGAGATTTGCTTCAAATGGGAACATGGCTTGGGGTTTCTAAAGCTGGTCGCTTTGCAGCATTGACCAATTTTAGGGATCCTCAACTAAAACCGGGTCGGCTTTCTCGAGGTGATATCGTTCGAGATTTTTTAGCTGGCAATGAAGAACCAATGGAGTTTATCGCAGGCTTAAAGAGAAAAAGAGAAAACTACGGTGGCTATAATGTTGTCATTGGGGATAGTAATCACCTGTATCACTATAACAATATCCTAGATGAAATGAATGAAATTGCGCCTGGTACACATAGCTTAAGCAATCATACCTTAAACACACCCTGGCCAAAGGTGAAAAAAGGAAAGCAGAAATTAGCTGAATATCTTCTATTAGATAAAGTAGAAGTTGAGCCTCTGTTCGAAATACTTAAAGACGAAAATGTTGCACAGGATTATGAGCTTCCCGAGACTGGTGTAGCTCTCGAGCTTGAACGTAGCTTATCTCCAATGTTTATCAAAATACCTAACTACGGTACACGCTCCTCGACTGTATTGTTAATGGACTACAATCAACAGGTTACCTTTGCAGAACGAACCTATTCAGAAGGTGAAACACAGTCTGAAAATTCTTTTGCATTCAAAACAAGCCTGACATAACTAGCTTCTATAAAACTGAGGTCATATCAAGAAAAAGTTTCCCCTGTTGCGAAAACAATAGCAGCCTATAACAAAAAATAAAGCTTCGAAAATTTTACTGTTCATAAAATTTTCGAAGCTTTTCATTTTTTAAGGTGAGTTGTGTCACAGTCTTTATTTTCCACAGCATTTCTTATACTTTTTACCACTGCCACATGGACACGGGTCGTTTCGGCCGACCTTTTTATCTGTTTGTTTGCTCTCCGGTGCAGCTGGTACTGCTTTTAGATTTGGCTGCTCCATCAAAGTAATTTCATGTGGGGTATGACCTCTATTGCCCCACAGGCGAGTTGTTACCGACACGAAGGCAATTGCCTGCACATATTCATTGAACATTTCCTGATCTTGAATGTTATGACGAACAGCAAATTGTTGAACCACCGTATTAATACTACTACCGACTGTTCGCATATCTCTGATTAGCTGATCCATATTTTCTTTGATCATTAATGTGCTACCACCAAATAGATCCTTTTGCATCATGGACGCAAGCTTTTCTTGATAGATTGTTTCCTCGTAATAATTAGGATCTACATACCGAAGAAGCTCTTCCTTTGCTGGCACGTAATAAGGCTTTCCTACAGAGCTTTCTTTTAAGATTTCATAATCATTGGAGTTTATCGAAGTATGTACAAACTCATCTGAATTAACTGTAACAAATTGATTTTGTAATTGTTCTGACGATTTATCTATAAATGACAATAATTCATTTCTCGTCAGAGCTTTAACATTTTGCGAATTATATATATCTAGAAATTTAGAGAAGTCAATAATTCCATATAAGTTAATACAAGCAGCTGTATACTTTAAAATAGCTTCCGTGTTTTCTGAATGCTCAAGAATAGTAGATTCTCCACCTCGATATTTATCCGTGAGGACAAGATAATTATCATGATCAATTTTCTCCCACTCTGTCTTTTTATACTTCACATTTTTAAGCAGTTCATTTAACTTGTCTTTATCAAAAGGTTTAAATTCCTGATGCTCAGCCCAGCCATACATATGTAAATAATCCGGATGATTAGGGTTGGCCATAATTTTTTTAAATTCCGAAAAGCCAATTGGACCACCAATATCTTCAGGAGGTGCCATGCCTTCTCCATCCAATATAGTAGGATAACCAAAATAATAATCCTCTACTATCTCTTCTAGCTCTATTAGAATTTTCCAATCGTCTTCAAAATCATAGTTATAAATGAGGTAACCCTTCTCTTGAAGATACTTGTCAATCTTTATACGGGTTGGCTGCTTAACCTCTTTGCCTTCATACTTCTTCCCTTTATATTTTTGTATGATTGCTTCATCATTCGTAATATACTTGTCGTTTGTTTCTATCGCGAAGGAATGATATGGTTCCATCATGCTTCGAAAATTTGTCACGTATTGAATGGTCTCATGAAGTCTATTAAATGTCGCATCTGCCGGCAGAACGATTCTTCTCCACACCTTCGGATCTACGTGCTCAAATGATAATTTTAAAATATAAGCTTTCAAATAAATTCACCTTCCTCCATTAATCATACGGTATAAAACTGTTTTCTTCGAGCAAAAACTTCTTTTAGGAGAACGCTTACGCAGGGATTCTATATAATGTATTTTAGGAAGGTCTTTTGCTGTTTAGATAAAGGTAAAATAGTAGGGATAATGGAGTGTATGTAGGAGGAATTTGAAAAAAGCTGCCCTTTTCTGCATTTGCTAGTAGGATCGCTCACTTAGTACAGAGAAACAGACTAAAAAAGGACTCTACTATGTAGCAGTCCTTTTGAGGCTCTCATTAATCACGGAACGTATGATATGTAGGGAGCTCCATTCACCCATGGAGAAGCGAGTGATGGGATATTTCTTCGGAAAAATAATATGGGTTATTTCTTCTTCACGTTTACCCTCCGCATGAAGCTGCAAAATACGGTCCTGTATCTCTAATAAATAATGTAACTTTCTTTCGAGTTGTCTTCTACCCTTCTCTAAGTAGCCTGCATGGCAGCAATAAACTTCATCAAAATCATACATAAGAACTCGCTGTAGGGACTCTATTAATGTCGGGATGCTTTCCTCTCGAAGTACGACCTTCGTTCGTTCCTGGCAATAGAGATCTCCTGTAAACAATTGCCCGGTCTGTCGATTAAGAAATGCTAAATGGTCCTCGGCGTGTCCAGGTGTAGGAATGACGTCCCATGTGGCGGATTTGGAAGTAAACGTCTCGCCAATCGGCTCTGCTTTAAACGGCTGCCTCTTCCCCCAAAATAGCCTGCGATAGAGAGGATAGTCGGCTTTCTTTTCGCAACAATCTATATAAAGCTCGTTCATATAGATTGTTTTACCTTGATTTTGTAGATAAGAAGCACAGCCAGTATGATCCTCATGATAATGAGTAATCATTACTTGATCTACTTCCTGCTGGAGAAAAAATGGTTTAAATTCCTTTTCGAGAGATTGTGACCCTGTATCTATTAAAACGCCATCCACTACAAAACAATGGACATTTAGTTTAACACTCTGAAAGGATACCTTCCCGTTTCCCATTACCACACCATTTTTAGTGGAAACATCAAATTCCTTTTTAAAAAGCATACGTTCTCCCCTTTTAAAAATTTTCTTTAGAAAAGAATACCATAAAATGAATGACTATTCACTATTTTAAAACTTCCCTAAGTACTGGTGCTTAGCTATTCATTATATAAAGTATAAGATAATTATTTATTCTGTTTTACAGGATTAGGGAAATACTTTGAGATATCTTAAGTACTTTACTGGACAAATGAGAAGTTACGTTATATACTGAGTTCAATAGTTAAATTGCTTCATCAAAACATTGAATTCACATATTACAAAAAGTGATCGTGAAATGTTTGTCGATACTCTTTGTAATATGTGAATTTTTTTATCTGTTGAAAGATTTATATTATTTAATTTATTTTATGGAGGTTTTTTACATGACACAAGGTACAGTAAAATGGTTTAACGCAGAAAAAGGTTTCGGATTTATCGAGGTTGAAGGCGGAAGCGACGTATTCGCTCATTTCTCAGCTATTCAAGGTGAAGGATTCAAATCTCTTGACGAAGGTCAAAAAGTTGAATTTGATATCGAAGAAGGTAACCGCGGACCACAAGCAGTTAACATCGTAAAACTTTAATTCTTCGGAATTAACTTGATAAAAGCCGTACACTCGAAGTAATTCGAATGTACGGCTTTTTATTTTTGATATTTATTACTACCTGGTAGCTGTTTGATAGCATTCCAAGCATCGATTGCATCCTGACGTGTTTTTTCTTTATTGTTAGGATCGGCAAAAAAGTCTTGAGTGAAACGGTTATATTCAAATTGAGGTGCAATCTCTCTTTTATAGGTTGGATCTTTTTTACGTTCTTCTTCCTCTTTCCAAGCATTCACTGCATCACGGTATGTTTTTCCAACGTTATTTTTAAAATAGTCCTGAATATAGGTAGAAAAATGAAATTTTGGTCCAATGGTTTGCTGAAAAAATGCTCTTACTTGTTGGCTACAGCGATGTCCCTCATTTATAACAGTATCTAAAGACAGCACTGCATCTGCTTTAACCTGTTTAGTCCTCCTGACTGGTTGAAGTATTTCACCTGAGCGCAGAAAAACCTCTATTCGATTGGCGATTTCTATTTTAGAGCCAGAGGGACTAATACTGTGTTCTCTACAAAACTTTTGAAGTTCTTCCTTTAACCAATAGTACTGTTGAAATTCCTCTATGCTTAAATTTTTTGTTAGATTAGGTCTCATTTTTTGTTCCTCCAAGTAATTGTTCCATTTTCTTGTCTGCACGGAGCAACACTTCTTTTATTTGTATAATCTGTTCTTCTTTTTGTATCATTTCCCGATATTTTTCTTGAAATAAATTTCTTAGCAATTGTAATTTATCTGTTTCTTCCTCAGTTAATTCACTATCTTTATCTACATGTTCAGTCCACTCAAAGAGTAATTTTATTTCATTTAATGTAAAACCATTCTGTTTTAGCTTAATAATTACTTGGATAGACAGTATATCCTCTTCTGTGTAATCTCGGTGATGGCACTCTATGTTTGGCTTTAATAGTTTTATCTTTTCATAATAACGAATAGTATCCTTGCTAACCCCGGTCTGGGAAGCAAATTCTCCAATTTTCACAATATCACCCCTATTACAATTAGCATATGAAAAACAAACCGAAAACCATGGTGACTATAGCTGATCCTTCCCTTTGTCTGTATTCCTTCCCAGATTGCTAGCAAATGTAGACTTATAAAACAGACTACTATTAAATACAACGTCCAGTTTGGAATGAACGAGCTTACAACCAATGCAAGCGAAGTTAACACAAATAATAAGGATCGTATAGAAAAACCCTTTTCCTTCCATTGTACCACTCCAGCTACTAATGTTAATAATCCATACATACAAACTAAACTATGAACAACTATTTCCATCTCCAACACCTCCTCTTTGACTTTAAATCGTGGAGTTAACTCCATGTCAACAATGTTTTTAAGCTACTTCAGACTATTTTTATTAAATTTTTATCAATAACGTCCTTTTAGTAATAATTTTTCATTAGCCTACTTCAAATGACATTACTAATAGTCGATAAATACGAAGTGATTATATTTATTGGAAAGAAGGCAGCTTATGAGTATCGGCAAAAAGTTAAACATCGCATTTATCACTATTCTAGTTTTGTTATTAATCTCTACTGGAACATTTATGCTTACATCTGCTAATGTGGAAAGTAAAGTGGATGAGGCTCTCGACTATAGAGTCTCTCAATTACGAATAATCGACGAGATTCGTTTTGGGATTGGAATGCAGGGTCAATATTCACAGGAACTGTTAATTGATAATTCTCCTGAGACGAAGGAGCAGTTAGAATACTATATCCAGTATGTCGACGACAAAATTGCTGAAATTGCATCTCTTGCCCACTCCAAAACTATGAAGAAATATGTTGAGGAGATTTACGTTTATAAAAATGAATTCAATGAGGCATCTGGAATATACTTGGAGTATGCTAAAACAGGTAGCATGAGCTCTGGAACAAGAATTTTAAAGGATCGTATTACTCCTGCAAATGCTGGTATTTTAGATGTTGCAAAAAAAATGCTCGATTATCAGGATAAGGAACTGAATAAAATATCGGAAGATACGGATAACGCTATGATTCTGTCTAACATTGTAGCAATTGTTATGTTAGTCATTATTCTGATAAACGGTTGTTTTGTTATGTGGTTCACTCGTAAGCAAATCTCTAATCCGTTAAAAGAAATGGTGAGCGTGTCCGAAACCATTGCGACTGGAGATTTATCGGTGGATGATTTGAAATACGTATCTAAGGATGAAATAGGAAAGCTCTCTTCTGCTACTAATCAAATGAAAAACAATCTTCAAACGTTACTCAAACGCATACATGAGAATTCGGAGCATTTAAGCGCAGCTGCTGAGGAGCTATCTGCTAGCACAGAAGAGGTAACCGCCTCTACAAATGAGATGGCCAATCGTGCTAATGACACTCTAGAATCTTCCGCTTCTGCTGCCCAGTCAGCCAACGAAAGTTCGCGCGCTATGGATGAAACTGCAACGGGAGTTCAAAGAATTGCCGAATCAACACAGAGCTTACATGACAATTCGAACGAGACGTATCAAGCAGCACTCGCTGGAGGTAAAATTATTCAACAGGCTAGCGAGCAGATGAATACGATTAACCATTCTTCCGAGATGATGAATGATTTAGTACAAAAGCTTAGCAAACAAACAATTGAAATTGAAAATATCACTAATGTGATTACGAATATCACAGAGCAGACTAATCTCTTAGCTCTAAACGCTGCAATCGAAGCAGCACGAGCAGGAGAACATGGCAAAGGATTTGCAGTTGTTGCTGATGAGGTTCGCAAGCTTGCAGAAGAATCTAGACAATCCGCAAATCAAATAGTGAATTTGATTAAGGAGATAAAATTAGATACAAGCAATGTAGAAAAAGCTGCTGAGGACTCCCTCACTTCTGTTACAGAAGGTGTAAAAATTATTGGAGAAGCGGGCCAAGCTTTTGAGGAAATTGTCACTGCTGTAGAGCAGATGAACATTCAAATTGAGGAAATTTCAGCTACTTCTGAGGAAATTTCAGCTTCTGCAGAACAGGTTTCCGCCTCTGCAATGGAAATCGCTAACGGAGCAGCAAATGCTTCCTCTAACGTAGAAAGTATTGCAGCAGCTATCGAGGAGCAAACAGCTAGTATGGAGCAAGTCAGTGGTGTGGCGGTTGAGCTGTCACAGAATGCTCAGGACTTACAAGAAGAAATAAATAAATTCAAACTAGCATAAAAAAATCTCCATTTTACTCTTTTTCGAAAGCTACAGACTCATAGTCCATTCCATACCGAATAATTTTTAGGAGGATGATCGCACTTCATGATCGTCCTCCTATTTTAGTATTTATCGATCACCTCAATTAAAAGTGAGCGCCTATAGCAATACATTTTTATAAAAAAACAGCTACCAAAGTTTATGACTCGGGCAGCTGTTTTGAGGGATAAGAAAAGCATATAGACAGGCGGTGACTCCAACGGGAGGTAGACAGCTAAGGCCATTCCAAATGACGTGTAAGCGACAGGGCCAGCTTTTTCACTCCCCCACCAGAAAGCGCCCGCTTAAAGCGGAAATATCTTAAAACCATCTTTTAAGAATCCCTTATATCTATTCTTCCTCATTAATAATCACTTGTTTCCCTCTAGCCTTTAATATAAGAGGGACTAACAACCAAGCAGCTGCCGCAATTATGAAAACTAATGATAATGGTTTCGTAAAGAAGATACTAAAGTCTCCGTTAGAAATGGTCAGTGCACGGCGCATGTTATTTTCTATCATAGGACCTAACACAAGTGCAAGCACTAATGGGGCAACTGGGAAATCATTTTTAGATAAGAGATACCCAAGTATTCCACAGCCTAATAATAAAAACAAATCGAAGGTTGTGTACTGTACAGCGTACACTCCGAAAAATGAAATGGCTATAATCATTGGTAGCAAATATTTTTTAGGTGTTTCAATAATTTTTGCAAACACTCTAACTAATGGCATATTCAACACAAGCAGCATCAGATTCCCAATGAACATACTAGCAATCAGACCCCATGCAACCTCTGGATGCTCATCAAATAATAACGGGCCTGGCTGAATATTATACATAATAAGTGCTCCCATAAGGATCGCTGTTGTCCCAGATCCAGGTATACCTAGTGTCAAAAGTGGAATCATCGCACCACCTGAAGCTGCATTGTTTGCTGATTCTGGACCAGCCACTCCTGCAATATTCCCCTTGCCGAAAGTTTCAGGCTTTTTGCTAAATTTCTTCTCTGTAGTGTAGGAAAAGAAGGATGCAAGTGTAGCCCCTGCTCCTGGTAAGACTCCAATAAAGAAGCCAAGTAAAGAACCTCGGACAATAGGTACAGAGCTGTCCTTGATATCCTGTTTAGTGGGTAGTATGCGGTTTATCTTTGCTATATTACCCGTCTCTTCATCTTTCTCCAATATCGTTTTAAATACCTCACCTAGTGCAAATAATCCTACAGCGATTGTTAAAAACTCCAGACCAGAATAAAGAATCGGTTGGTCATATGTAAAGCGAGCAATACCGGAAACTGCATCAATACCAATCGTTCCTAGCATGAGTCCTAAAACAGTCATTATTAATGCCTTGGTCATAGACTTTCCTGCGAGCCCACTAACGGCAGCTAGCCCCAGCAGCATTAAAGAAAAGTACTCAGCTGGTCCGAATTTAATAGCGACATTAGAAAGAGGCTCGGCTAGCAGCACTAGACCGAGAAGGGCAACAATTCCTGCCACGAATGATCCGATAGCAGCGATGGATAAAGCAGCTCCTGCTCTGCCCTGCTGTGCCATTTGGTATCCGTCTAATGTAGTTACAACGGATGAGGACTCTCCCGGTGTATTCAATAATATAGATGTCGTTGAACCCCCATACATAGCACCATAATAAACCCCTGCTAACAATATAATAGAGCTAGCTGCTGCAGCTTCTGTTGGCATCCCCGACGTGATAGTTGCAGTTACCGGAATTAGGAGAGCCACACCGCTCATAGGTCCAATCCCAGGTAAAACGCCAACAGCGGTTCCAATAATTACACCTACAAATGCAAATAATATATTTTGCCATTGGAAGGCAACACTAAATCCATCCATTAAAAACTGTAATGTACTCATCGCTTGATGTCTCCCTCCTTATAGCAGTGGAAATCCTGGTAACGAACCTCCGAGCAGCTCTGAGAATAAGTAATAAACCCCGACTGAAAATACGGCAGATATGATGACCGAGTAAATAACTTTTCCACGTTCAACTGTTTGAAAAGCAACCAGCAGAAAGAGAAAAGTAGAAATAACATAACCAATCTTTTCGAGTAAAAAGGCGTAAAGTAAGGCACTAACAAAAATTATGATAAATTTCTTATATTGAAGCTTTTCTTTGCCAGATTCCTCTGATTTATATTTAAACGTTTCATATATTAAGCGAATACTAAGAAGCATTAATATAATTCCAAGCCACATCGGAAAGATTTTTGGTCCTACTGAGGAGCCATATGCGCTATCAGAAATTTTTTGACTCTCCACCAAAAAAATTATTCCTACCAATAAAAAGCCAATACCAGCAAAGCGGTCAAAGCTTTTATTCATCTATCTATCCCTCCCACCAAAAGGAAAAGGCGACTTTACTAGTCGCCTCACCTGATTATTTCTGCATACCAAGAGCTGTTAGCAATTCTACAATTACTTCATCTTGCTCTTCTAAATAAGCGGTAAAGTCTTCTGAGTTACGATATTCACTAGCCCAGCCGTTTCTCTCAAGCTCTGCTTTCCACTCGTCTGTCTCCGTCATCTTTTCCAGCTTTTCTGACCAATAGGTTACAGCACCTTCAGACATTTCCTTAGGGCCAAAAATTCCACGCCAAATAGTGAATTCTGCATCAATTCCGGATTCCTTGAATGTTGGAACTTCAGCAAGCTCTCCCTCTAATCGTTCACTAGAGCTAACTGCCAAAACTCTCACATCTCCAGACTTCACATAAGTTGCGATAGTAGAAGCATCTGTAGCTATCACATCAGCATTTCCACCAAGAAGAGCAGCAACTGCTTCTCCCCCTCCGTCATAGGACACATACTTTACAGACTTAGGGTCGATTCCCGCTTCATGTGCTGGTAGTACTCCAACTAAATGATCCATAGAGCCCGGTGCTGACCCTCCAGCTAAAGTAACTGCTTTCGGATCTGCTTTAATAGCGTCTAGCACGTCTTGAAGTGATTCAAACTTAGAATCATTTTTTACTACGATTGCGCCATAATCACGAGTAAGCTGTGCTAAAGGAGTAGTATCCTTGTAGCCATATGGACTATTCCCTTCAGCCTTGTTGTTATTAATAAGAATTGGTGGTGATTTAACCATTAGGACATGATCGTTTTTTACTTCTTTCGTAGCGAATTCTGCCATGTATACAGCTCCACCACCACCTGGTTTATTCTCCACTGTAATTGGCTTCTCCACCAATTTTGTATCGTTTAATGTTTTTGCAATGGCACGTGCTGTAAGATCCCAGCCACCACCTGCTCCAGAAGGAGCAACAAGTGTAATGTTATTCTTTGGATACTCCGATGCTTTAACACCTCCATCATCCGATGAACATGCTGCAAGACCTAATGTAAGTGTTGCGACTAAAGCGATAGGAGCAAATTTTTTCATCCACATCTAACTTTCCCTCCTTATAACCTATTTTATGAGAGCGTTTTCATACGCTTTCTATTAATTTATCAAAACATTTTATATATTCAATGTTTATGGTTATAAGTTCAATAAGGAACATAAAAATCATTTTGTTCATATTGTTCACGACTGATTTATAAAGTATCTTCTCTCTGGTCTTCCTACTGAACCGTAAATAAGCTCTGTATAAACGATTCGTTCAGATACTAAATACTCTAGATATCGCCGTGCAGTTGAGCGACTAACACCAATATCCATTCCAAGTCCCTCTGCTGTAATCCCATCCTTAATTTGTTTAATATGATTGACTACCTTTTCCTTTGTAATTGGATCTATCCCTTTAGGAGGTATTGCTTCCTTTTCTAACGTACCGTTAGTTGTACTGTTTCCCCAAAGAGATTTGATGATGCTTTCCTGGACTTGTCCCTCTTCTTCTAGAATGTCTCTCTTTGCCTTGTACGCAAGTAAGCTTTCTTTAAATCTTTCAAAGGTAAGTGGCTTTAAGATATAGTCTGCTACACCGCTTCGGAATGCTTTTTTTACAATATTAGATTCAGAGGCAGCTGTGATGAAGATAATGTCTGTTTCTGGACTATATTCCTGAATGACTTTTAGTAGCTCTGTCCCTTTCGTATCAGGTAGGTACACATCTAGTAAAATCAGATCCGGCTTATATGAAATAATCCAATCCTTCGCCTCTTCTCCCGTGAAGGCTGCACCAATCATTTGGAATCCTTCAATTTTCTCTATAAATCTACGATGAATATCAGAAATTCGTCTGTCATCCTCTATGATTAAAACTTCAATTTCCTTTGTCATGCAAGTAACCTCCTTTTGGTATAGACACGATAAACAATGCCCCACCCAAATCTCCTCGTTCAATGGAAATCTTTCCAGCTAAATCATTTAAACTATCCTTTACCTTAACCAATCCGTATCCATGATCTCCCTCACTTTTTGTGGATATCTTTTCAGTTAGTACAATATCTAATAGCCCATTCGGCATTCCATTTCCAGAATCCTCGACTTCTATAATAATTTCTTCTCCATTATCAAAAATATATATCCGAACATTTCGTTCTGCTTCTGGTTTAGATTCGACCGCCTCAAAGGCATTTGTCACTAAATTTCCTATGATAGAGACAAATAAATGCTTTTGTAAATGACTTGGAATCTTTTCTAAGTAACTATCCTCATCTAAGATAAAGCGCACCTTCAACTCCTTGGCCCGATTTAAAAAGCCAATCACAATTCCCCCTAAAAAAGGGTCCTGTAATCTTCTAGTCATAAATTGAATAAGCGACTGATGCTCTGCTGTCTCTAACTGTATTAACTCAATCGCATCCTCGTAGGAATGAAGCTGTATTAAGCCAGAAATTGTGTAAAGAAAATTGTGATACTCATGAGTTTGTGCTCTTAGGGCTTCTGTGTACTGCTTTACCTGTGAAAGCTCCTCCGACAGCTTGTCTATGTCAGATTGAAGACGAAAGCTTGAAACCGCTCCTATAATTTCCTCACCGACACGTATTGGAATTCGATTAACAATAGCCTTTTTCCCTTTAATCTCCATAGGTCGGTCTAAATGCTTCTCCCCTGTCTCCATAACCTGCAGGAGGTATGTATTAGGGATAACCTCCCAAATATTCCTCCCCACCAATTGGGCTTCCGTAGGTAAAGAGAGAACTTCATGAGCTGCCGTATTAATCATAGTAATGATTCCCTTAGCATCGACCATTATGACTCCCTCCCGTATCGACTCTATTAAAGCATTTCGCTCCATGAACAAGTTAGCAATTTCCGAGGGTTCTAGATTAAAGAGCTCCTTTTTAATAGTCCGTGCCAAAATACTAGAGCCAATAATTCCAATGGCTATTGCAATCAAAACAATATATGCAATATTATCAATATACCTTGCAAAGATGAGACTCATGTCTTCCTTTAAAAACCCTACCGAAATAATCCCGACTATTTCCCCCTGTTCATCCAAAACAGGAGCCTTTCCTCTTAACGCAGATCCCAATGTCCCAGTCGCCTCGGAAACGTAGGATTTCCCATAAACTAATGCTTGCTCATTGTCATCGCCAACCATTTTTTCTCCTATTCTGTCCTCTACTGGGTGGGCGTAACGATAGCCTTCCTCGTCTCCAATAACTATATATTCCGCTCCGGTTAAACCCTGAATCTCTAAAGCTATTGGCTGAAGGAGCTCAGAAGGATTTTCTGACTGAAACCCCGCCAAAATATCCGGTCGCTCTGCTGTCGTCTTGGCTATACTGAGTGCCCTTTCTCCAATTTCATCTTCTATCGCATGAGACATTGTAAAATAAAGAGAAACACCGATAATAATTGCAACTAATGACACAAAGATTGCACCAAACCCAAATATTCTTTTTTGTAATGAACGTTTCTGCTTCTTCATCTCATCCCCACCATATATTCGATAAATAAATGACAACTGTTACTGTTAGGCAGCTAACAACGGTTGAAAACAATACTATTTGTGCTGCTAGGTTTGGCTCCACATCATATTCTAGTGCCAAGGTGGAACTGTTTCTAGAAGTCGGAAAAGCGCTTGCGATAAACAAAGACTGAGCAACGACTCCATCCAATCCCATTAAAGTGATTAATCCAAAGGCAAGCAATGGGCCTATTATTAAGCGACCAAATGTGCTAAACAAAATGAGCTTGTTGAAAATAGTCTTTAGATTGAGCTGCGCCAATTGTGCGCCCAGTGTAATAAGCGCAATTGATATAAATGCATTAGCCAAATAGTCGATTGGAATTCTCAATGATATAGGAATACCTATATTCCAATAATTCATCAATGCCCCTATTATCAGCGCATGTACCAATGGGAGACGCAATAAACTTTTCAATATGTCCAGTCCAGATTTTGTAGTAGATATCAAATTATAAAGTCCATATGTATAGGTCATAATATTTTGAAAGATAACAATAATGATTTGAATAGAAGTTCCCAGTGGATTGGCATAGAAAAGCATTTGACTGACCGGAATCCCATAGTTTCCAGAATTGATCAGCACGATACTATTACTAAAAATAGCTGACTCCTTCTTCTCTAGCTTTAAAATTTTTCCAAGCAGCCAGCTAACCACCATTAAGCAAGCACTAAAAATAAGCAGATATAGCGTAATGCTTCCTAATATTCCTGCATTAACTTCAGTCTCATAAATGTTAATAAACACAGCGGCTGGCATTAGACAATAGGTGATTAGGTTAGATAACGCTTTCAGGTTAAACGAAAACTTCCATTGTAGCCATGCACCAATCATCAACATGATTAAAATAGGTGCTACTACCTGTAAAAAAACCATACTTAAATATTCCATATCCCCTTCTCCTTTCGTAATTTTCCCCGTACAATTTTTAGATGTTATTTAACTTTTTAAATTTTCTGCTATATCATTATATAGAAAAACCACCAGTTAATGGTGGCTCTCCAGTATTTCATTAATTTTTTCAATAAAACTAATCATTTTCCACAGCATTTTTTATATTTTTTACCGCTGCCACACGGACATTGATCATTTCTACCTATTTTTTCACTTACTACTGGTTGGGGAGCCTGTGCTTGTTGCTCTTGTTCAAACTCTATAGCGTTTTGCTCCGCAATTTGCTTCCAGTCTCCCAACGAATCATGTGAACGTCCCATTACTGTATAGAAAGCGTAAAGTGTTTGTTCTAAATCAATCATACCGCCATGGTAGCCATTATTAAGGTAATCCTCTATTAAAGGAAATGCTTGCTCTGATAAGTGAGCTGTTATAGACTCAATAACAGTCTCTTTTCCAGTCTCATCTAACTTATCGTAGCTTTTTATCAGTACTTCTATTGCTTTGTCCGTTTTCGTTTCTTTTAAAATACTGGTCGCATAAATACACGTTTCATTCTTCATCGCATAGGGAGCAACTGCTTCCACTACATCATCTGATTGAAAGCTACTAAGTGCAACTGCCACTTCCTCTAATAGAATATCTTCTTCTCTATCTAATAGGGTAGCAAGCGAAGGTATATATTCATTTAACTGTAGGATACCAACTGCTCTTACAGCTAAAATGCCAGCGACCGAGAAATGCTTTTCTCCTATCTCTTGCTCCAGAATTTTCTTCACTTCTTGAGGGCCATAGCTGTCCTTCTCAATCATTCGTCCAAGTATCTTTTTAGATTTTTGAAATTCTAGCGCGTTGAATCCATCACGGTTAACGTTCCCAACAACCTCCTCATACGTTTTCCAAAGCGCATCCTTGCTTGCCTCCAATAATAATTGATTGAATTCAATGTACTCCGTTCCAATATAAGGAGTAAGCTGATCTGCTTTGTCCACCAGAACCTGAGAAGGTAGATTCATGACATATTGAAGGACTAAATGTCTCTTCGACTTTGTTACCTTTTGGAGGAGCTTCATCAGAATCGGGAACGTTTCTTCTGTTACATTATTCTCCTGTCCCCAGACTAGAATGGAATCCCTTTCTTGTACGTCAGCATTTAGGGAATTCGTTAGTTGTTCATTTACCGTCTCACTTGGCGTAAATGGAAATTCATTCAGTACATACGATGCAAATTCTCTGACCAGTCTTTCCTCATGATTAATCATGGGAGTTACTTTGTTTAAGAATGCTTGATTCATTTGAATTCCTCCTTTAATACTCTCAATATACTTCCTTTTAGTAGACAATTGCAACTTGCCTATAAATTTATGTAAGTTACCTCCTCCAACTTACCACTTACCGAAATACAGAAGAATGCAAAGCAGAATCATCATACACTTGGTTTATAAATAAAACGGGAGGGATTATTTTGCATATTATTGAAGTTCAAAATTTGAAAAAATCTTATGGGGATAAGGAGGTACTAAAAGGTTTAGATTTTCAAGCTGCAACGGGGGAAATCATCGGGGTGATTGGAAAAAATGGAGCAGGTAAATCTACTTTTTTAGAAATTCTCATGACTATCAAGCAATTTGATGCTGGAAGTGTCCTAGTACTAGAAGAAAATATCCGTACCATTTCCATGCAGCGCTTAGAAGAGCTTCGAAAACAAATTGCGGTTGTTCTTCAGCCGACTCAATTTTATCGTACGTTAAAGGTAGAGGAATTATTAAAGCTATTTAAGTCCTATTATAGGTCCTCCATTGATATAGAAAAAATTATGGGAGACTTTAAATTAGAGCCACATCGCAAAAAATATTTTGATAAATTATCTGGTGGCTGGAAACAAATTGTTAGCCTAGCTATTGCATTTTTGTCCGAGCCCAAGCTGCTTATTTTAGATGAGCCAACCACTGGTTTAGATCCACATATGCGTAATATGCTGTGGTCCTATATAACTCAATACAATGAACGCACCGGAGGCACCGTCATTTTGACTACCCACAATATGGATGAGGTAGAGCTGTACTGTGACAAGGTATTGCTAATCAACAATGGTACAAACGATGTTTTTGCTACAACCGATGAAATTTTAGCTTTAGGCCACCGCTCCATCAATGACTTTTACCTTCAGAAAGTATCTATCTAAGGGGGGGGACTTATCATGTTAGCTACACAATTAAAATATGATTTACTTATGTTTTCTAGAGAAATTTTTTACCTTGTCTTTGCCATTGTTATACCACCAATCACGTATATCTTTATGGGCCTATTATATGGTGAAATGACGTATGATCATGGATTAAATTATGCACAATCTTATACACCATCCTTTATTTTACTTATAACATTCACCGTTGTCTTTTTTGCTTTTGGGTTTGATCAGGTCACTCATCGAACAACTGGTGTTGAAAAACGAATTCGCCTATCTCCTGTACCCAAAAATATTTTACTAACTTCAAGCATTTTACGGGCGATTATTATTACAACCATAGGCTACCTTATGATATTTGGCATTGGATTAGTTATGTATGATTTGTCCTTTGATTTAATGAACGTTCTTGCTTCCTATGGTTTTTTTATACTTATGAACGTTGCATTATTAATAATGGCGTCTGCTATTTACTCCTTTTTCAAGAATATGAACAGTGCTCTTGTATTTTCTATCGTTATCATGCAAGTTGTCATTTTTACCGGAGGTTTTGCACAGCCGATTAACTTAATGCCAAAGTTTGTGCAGGTTATTGCAGAGCTAAACCCGCTCTATCACATGAATAACATGTTTAAGGCAGTGTGGAATGGTCAGCTTTCTTTGTCTAATGAAGCGCTGATTTCTCTTAGCTATATTGGAGGGGTTCTGATTGTATCTATCCTCGTTATTCGTTTCATGCACAAGCGGAAAATCTAAAGACAATTATTATTTGAAGGTTTACACTATTGATAAGAGAGGTGCTGTAAATGAAAGTATCGTTAACTATTGATAGTGAATTTAAAGAGACGAAGGTCAAAATTGAAACGCCTAAGCTAAGTGAACCAGTTCAGGAATTATTAGAGTTTATAAAAGGCAGAGAAACTGAATTTTTAGTTGGTAAAATTGGTGAAATGCAGCATATTCTAAAGCCAGAGGATATTCATTATTTTCATACAGAAAAGGAGGCTGTTATTGCAGTAACCTCAACTGGATCGTATAGATTGAAGGAAAAGTTATATGAGCTAGAGGAAATCTTACCATCAAGCAAATTTATACGTTTATCTAAATCTGTAATAGCTAACCTCTATGAACTCAATCGTTTTGAGGCTTCTTTCAATGGGACGCTATGTGTTTACTTTAAATCTGGAGCAAAAGAATATGTCTCTAGAACGTACGTCAATCATATTAAGGAGGCCCTAAAGATGAACAGGAGGAAAAGCGAATGAAAACTTTTTTGTTTAGAAGCATGATTGGTATCTTTTTCGGTGCATTTATAGCTGTCCTATTAACAAATGGTGTCGTTCTCTTTAGTGACAGAGAAACATTAAACGGGCCGCTATTCTTGAAAAATTCATTAGGTTCTATATTTTGCGGTTGGTTATTCACAGTAACTCCACTCTACTTCGAGAATATGCGTTTTACAATGATGCAAGCAACTGTCCTCCATTTTCTAACTGTTTTTGTAGCATATTTTATCTTTGCCTTCTTTATAGGCTGGATTCCTTTTACCTTGTTAAGTTTTGGAACTGCACTTGCCATTTTCGTTGTTGTTTATACCTTACATTGGCTAGCCTTCTACTACTATTTCCGTATACAAGCAAAAAAACTAAACAAAGAACTAAACTCTATATAAGAAAAGTGTAGGAAATCTGTGGAGGTAGTTCGCAGATTCCTATTTCCTAACACAAGAATAATAGGTTATGAGGAAAACTCGCAACCTATTATTCATGTATTGGTACATATCCTGTTTTTTCAACTAGTTCCTGCCCTTGCGGAGAAAGAATCCATTCGATGAGTTCATCTACATAGGGATTTTTAGTATTGGTTGTTATTACATAATACTCTGATGCAATTGGATATTGGTTGTTTCGAATATTCTCTTTCGTAGGTGCTATCCCGTTTATGTTTAATAGTTTAATCTGGTCGTTTTTCACCATTTCATTCGAATAATAACGAAAGGTGTAACCAATAGCATTTTTATAATTTTTATATTGGGCTACCTCTTCAATAATTCCATCCATGGCATTCACAATATCCTCAGTCGGAGCTTCCATTAAAGGAGTTTCTCCCATTAAATTTTGTAAAGCTGTTTGACTCCCACTACCCTCAGGTCGTTGGAATGCTCGTATAGAATCGTCACTTCCTCCAACATTCTGCCAATTTTTAATGCTCCCTGAGTAAATATCCTGGATTTGCTTAATACTGAGCCCGTCTACTTCATTTTTTTGGTGGACAAAAAACACAAATGCTTCTCTCCCAATCGGTGTAAGTTTAAGCTCTACACCATTACGCTTTGCGTGATTGATTTGCTCCTGAGAAGGCTGCGCAACAAAAATCATATCTACCTTACCTTGGATTAAATTATTGTATGCATCGGGAGTTGTATTCACCATGACTTCACTGGAACCTGGCTCATATGTTTTTTCTGGGTAAACCGCCTGAGCAAAAGAAGCATACAAAGGATATAAAGCAGTCGCTCCGTCCATCTTAGGTAGATTATCTGTAATTTTGAGCGACGCCTCTTCTTCTAGCGTTGCAATCTTTAAAGGCTCAATGAATGGCTGATACTCCCAAATATCTAATTCTGCCCCCACTGTTGGAATACTATTCTCGTACATCTTTTTAACAGGAGTAATTGCACTAATTGCTAGAGCTATTCCCATGATTCCTAAAAACCATTTTGTCCTTTTTTTAGTAGTAAAAAAATTAAACAATCGGAAAATGAAAAATAAGTACAGGGCAATTGCTCCAGTTATTAATGTCGCTATATAATAAATGTTTCCAGTCAATGCAAGTACTACGAGAATGAAAAATGTTATCATGCTTAAGCCTATTAAACTAAAAAATGCATAGAATATTTTTGCTCTTAGTGACTCTTTTCGTTCATCCATTCTATTACCCCCTAATACTTTGCAGAAGTTGTCAGCATAGGCTCATACATCATTATCGCGTGATTTTGCGTAATGAACTCATCATCAATTAACCCACCCTGCAAATCATATACTCTTCTATAAATACTGTTGTGTCTAACATAGCCTCCCCAATATTCCTTCGAAATTAAATGGTCCTTCTCGTACACCTCATATCTACTAGTAGCAGGGTTGTCTGCTCTCCATTCTCCTACTAAATGGGTATCCGTTAGATATAATATTAATTGATAGGGCTGACTTGTTTCATTCGTAATCTGCAGATCCAAGTAATTGTATGCACAGGTAGCCCCGCTTCCAAATGGTTGACTGCGATTAGAATCGGGGAATACATCATAACTATGGCGATATCGCTCCGTTACCTTAAGCGGTGTATGCAATGTAATCCAATAGATCAGGTTTGATAATTGGCACAGGCCACCTCCGACTCCTACCGTTACCTTTCCATAGTGTAAAATCATGCCTTCGACGTAACCCTTTCTCTTACTCGTGTTTCCGATTAATCGCCAATATGAGAGCGTTTCTCCAGGTTGAACGATGACACCACTTATTTGCTTAGCTGCAATTTTAAGATTCCTAATCTTGTTATGCTGTAGCCACATTTCTACATCTTGTAATTCGCGGAGTAGAAGCGTTTGATGAGAGGCAATAACCTTTGGCTTTCTATTCTCTACCTTCTCTAAAGCATATTTTTTCTTTCCAGCATACCAATCAACATAACGCTTCATACGAAAATACTTTTTTCCAAAGTAAATGCGTAATTGACTTCTATCTATCGGCTTCAGTGATTCCACTACTTGTCCCTCCTGTTCTGAATTAGACATATAGCTCAATAATAGACCAACTTTTCAGAAATAAGAAGCATCACTTTGATAATATTGACAAAATAGGAGTTAACTCCCTTGTAATAGAGGAGCATAAATTAGACAAGTTATTTGACATAAAAAAACACTACCCATACAGGTAGTGGCTTAGTTCATCTTATTCGTTAATAAATAAATCAAATACATCCTTGAAGTCTTTTTTCAAGTATTTGTCTTTTTGCTCTAGCATCCAATTCGAAGAGAATTGAGTAATTGCTTCGAATGAAGACAATGGAGTAGTATCTTTACTTTCCATTTTGCCGACGGACTGAGCCGCATAGCCTAAGCTGTTTTGAGCAATTTCATATTTCTTTTTGTTGTCTATCGTTTGAATTGAAATGGTATGGATTGCCTTATACAAATCTTTAATTTCTGTCGCAAACTTTTTGTGAATATCAATGCTTAATGGAACATTACCAATCGTGAATTTAATCTCCATATCAAGATCAATGGTGCCTGCAGTTTCGAGCGCTACATCAGTAATCGGATTGTACGCATAGTCATAGCGGCGTAATGTTCTTTTCTTGCTAATAGCATTTTCCCCGTCTACATGAATCAGAGCTTTGTTGGTAAAGCAATATTCATCAGATTTTGTTTTAATGAGAAAATAAACTATCTCACCTGCTTCGTGCATGACAAAGTCATCCGATTCTGTCTTATCAAAATCTGCTTTAGACACAACAACTCCGATATCTGAAATTCCTAAAGCATCTGACGCAAGCTTTTTAAACATATAATTGACCTCCTTAAGTTTCCTTCATCTTATAATATTCCCTATTTCCCGTAAAGAAAAGTGGTAATAATTATTATTTTTTGATAATATTAATTTCTACATAGTATGAAAGGAATGTGATACATGAAAAGAATCACAAAGGCGCTAACTCTATCCCTTCTGGTAGGACTTGCTCTTGCAGGCTGTACTGACAAAGAGGTAAAAGAGGACGCTGATAAAGTAAAAGATGGTTTAATCGATAATATTTCAGATGAGTATTTATCATCAGTTGATGTAAATTATGCCTACGAATTTACTAAAAGCTTAGAAGAATTTAAAACAAATGAAAAGCTTGGATACCGAACTGCTGGTTCTGTGGCTGAACTAAAAACTGGTGAAAAAATTGGACAAGAGATGGAGAAAATAGGTCTTACCGAAGTAACGAAGGATGAGTTTTCTTTAGATACTTGGACATTTGAAAAAGCCGATTTAACGTTCACCGATGAAAACGGGAAGGAACATTTAGCTGTTCTTGGTGGGTATCAGGTTAATTTCAATACAAATGGTATGAAGGAATATGATATTGTTTACGGTGGAAAAGCAACTGCAGAGGATTTAGAAGGCCTCGACATCGAAGGCAAGCTCGTTTTAATAGATATTAATCAGCGTGAGGAATGGTGGATAAATTATCCTGCTTACCAAGCCCATGTAAAAGGTGCTGCAGGTGTTATAGCCGTACAAGAAGCTGGTTATGGCGAAGCATCCCCAGATGCACTGAATGCTCAGGATATTTGTGGACCAGATGATGCCCCTGCATTTTCAATGTCCCAAACTGATGGAAATAATCTTAAAAAAGCATTGGAAGCTAGTGAGACTGGCTCCATTAAAGTAAAATTTGATGCAAAATCTACTGTTGAAATGGATGGTAAATCCTATAACTACTACGGAAAAATAGTAGGAAAGGATCCCGAGTCCTATATTATCCTATCTGCCCATTATGACTCCTACTTCACAGGTTTTCAGGATGACAATGCAGCAATTGGATTGATGATGGGTGTTGCAAAAGGGTTAGTCGACAGTGGCTATCAGCCGGAAAAAACAATTATCTTTAATGCCTTGGCAGCTGAGGAATGGGGAGTTTCTAACTCTCGTTATGACTGGTCAACTGGAGCATACAATCAAATCTTTAAAATCCATCCAGAATGGGTTGGAAAAGCATTTGCCAATATGAATTTTGAATTACCTGCTTATGAGCATACTACACAGGATGAAATTCGAGCTACTTACGAATTGAATAATTATCTTACAGAGTTCTCTAAAGATGTTCCTACTGTAGAAGGAGTTTATAAAGACGGAATTTCTGTTGTATCTCCATTACGTACTTGGTCAGATGATTTTTCCTTTAATATTGCTGGCGTCCCTGCCCTACGTAATGATTTCCAAGATAGCAATTATATGCGTACTCATTACCATTCTCAGTTCGATACAGAGGAGCAGTATAATGAGGATGCATTTAAATTCCACTTAAACTTGTATGGACTTTTAACCATGCATTATGACAAAACTGCTGTTGTACCTTTAGATTTTACAACCCGTCTAAACGCTATGAAAGAAACATTAGATGAAAATATCTTTGAACAAGCTGAGGTATCTTCGGACAAGCTAATAGAAGAAATTGATCATGTACTTAAAGTGGCAAAAGACGTAAATAAGAAGGTGGCAAAGATTAATGAAGATTACTTAAATGCCCTTTCTAAGGATGATCATGCCACTGCTAAAAAGCTTTATAATCAAAGCCGTCAGCTCAACAGTGACTTGCTATCTGCATTTAAGCATACAGAGGACAGCTTCACTCGCCTTACTTGGGAGGATGCAGTTATATTCCCATTTGAGCATCCGCAAAACAACATTAATAACTTAACTCTATCAATTGAAGCATTAAAGGATGGAGATATCGCTACACCATTAGATGAATACCTTTGGAATATTGATAATAATTGGTATGCCTATGACTTCGACCAAGAAGTATTTGATTACTTCACAGCCTACGTCCTAGATGCGCCAGCCGATAAGCTAATGTGGGGAGAGGGACGAATCGTTGGACACGAAAATCTGTACACATTAATCCACTCTCTTAAAGAAAAAAGGGATACAGAAAATCCAGACCTATCAGAAGAAATTGCAGTTCTGGATCGAGTATTAAAATCTCAAAAAGCATTATTGAAAACAACTACTTCTGAGCAAATTGCTGACTTGCGAGAGCTTGGCAGACAGCTTGAACAATTGAAATAAGGTAAGTAAAAGGGGCACAAGACTACAATTAGTCTTGTGCCCCTTCTTTTTTGACCCTGTGAGTCAGCTCAGCACAAATCAGTCGGTTCTACTCCTGGTGTCTCATCTAGCTTTAATTTATTTTACGGATAGCTTCTCCTTTTAGAAAAGCTGCAATGTCCTCAACTGCTTCTTTAAAGTAGGTACTGTAGTTAATCTCACTCACATAGCCTAAATGCGGAGTTGCTAGCACATTATTTAGTGTGCGGTATGAGTGATTTTCTGGTAGTGGCTCTTCATCGAATACATCTAAGCCTGCTCCTGCAATCCACTTTTCACGTAAGGCTTTTATTAACATTTCCTGGTCTACAATAGCAGCGCGAGAAGTATTGATCAGATAGGCGGTACTTTTCATCTGCTGTAATTCCTGTTTTCCTATTAGCCCTCTTGTTCGGTCGCTTAATACTAAATGAACAGAGACAAAATCACTTGTTACTAGAAGCTCTTCCTTTGAATTTGCAAGACGAACACCATATTGGTCGGTTTGCTCCTTCGTTAAGTTTTGGCTCCATGCGATAACATTCATCCCAAATGCCTTTGCAATTATAGCCATACGACTACCGATTTTACCTAATCCAAGCAATCCTAAAGTTCTACCGTGTAGATCTGTTCCTACGGTGCTCTGCCATGCACCATTTTCTCTTAATGCTATATTCTCCTCTGTAACTTTTCTGGCAAGGTTTAAGATTAGAGCCCATGTCAGCTCAGTCGGTGGCTCTGAAGAGCTCGCTGTTCCACATACAGTTACTCCATGTGCAGCTGCAGCTGCTAAATCTATAGAAGCGTTCCTCATTCCTGAGGTTATTAAGAGCTTTAGCTTGGGTAACTTTTCAAAAAGTGATGCTGTAAAGGGGGTCCGCTCTCGCATGATAACAATAATTTCACAATGGTTAATTGCTTTTAATAGTTCCTCTTCCTTTTCAAAATGCTGAGAGAAGGATTGTACATCTACCTGCTCCTTCACAGTTGACCAGTCGGCCATTTCCATAGCTACATGCTGGTAGTCATCTAAAATTGCACAATGTAATTTCATATAACCTCTCCTTTCCTATTACTTTATATAATCAATTACTATTTGCACTATCAACAAAACTGTTACTACCCGTAGAAGTGGCGTTATGTGCTTAGATTTTAATTTGCGCGCTAGCCTTACTCCTAGCTGCGCTCCAATAATTGCTCCTAACATAAGCGCTAGAGTAACTGGCCACAAAATTTTCCCAGTGGATATATACGTAATAGAGGCTCCAAAACAGCTAGCAAATACACCGATTCTAGCTAGCCCTACCGCTCGGATATAGGCAATTTTCTCACTAGCATACAAGTATAATGCCAGTGTACTACTTCCGGGTCCGAACATTCCATCATACATTCCAATCCCCACTAAGGAAGGAATCGTTTTTTTATTCAGCTGGAAGGTTGAAGTTCCATCAAAATTACCTTTTCCCATAAAGGAGTTAATAAATGCAAAGCTTAATAACACAATCGCAAGGATCATCAACGTCTCTCCGCTTAGGAACGACGCAGTGAGTCCCCCTAATATTCCTCCCCCTAAACAAAATATTAATACAGAAAGTGCTTCCTTCGCTGACACTTCCTTTTTAGAAAAAATGACCAGAAAACTTGATAAAGAGCTAACTGTATTTGATACCTTGTTCGCACCGATTGCTGAATGTATCGGTAAGCCCATAAGCAGCATCAATGGCAGACTGATAAGTCCTCCGCCCCCTACTAGCGTTCCTACCGTATTCCCTGCTATTCCAATTATAAAAAAAATTAGAAATTCCATTGTCTAGCCTTCTTTCTTAACTCTTCTGTAAATTCAGCATACCCTCCCTCTTATGATAAGTAAATTCGATAGAATCTATCGATTATCATTTGTAAAACTTATTGTCTTAGGCAGGATTATGCTTTTCTTTAATAGAAGTACTAACTGGAGGAGGTTTTTATATGAAAAGACTCATACTATTATCACTTATTTTATTCGGATGCTCTCAGGAGGCAATTGAACCTGAAAAAGAAATTGCAGAAAAAGTTGCGACCAATTTAGATATTCCATGGTCAATCAACCAGCAGGATGGCATCTTTTATATATCTGAGAGAGTTGGTACCATAGCTGTTATTGATGGAGCAACTGTTACTCACGAGGAGGTCTTGCTTTCGGATAAGCTATCCTCCGCTTCCGAGGCAGGGCTACTTGGCTTTGTACTTAAACCAGACTTTCAAGAAACTAAGGAGGCTTTTGCCTACTATACGTACGACCTAAATGGTGAATCTTTTAATCGTGTAGTTACTTTAAAGCGAGAAAACAAGAAATGGAATGAAATAGAAATACACATCGATAAAATAAAGACTGGTAATATCCATCATGGCGGAAGACTAGAAATAGGACCTGATGGAAAACTCTATGTAACTATTGGTGATGCAGGTGACCCTAATAATTCTCAGGATGACACATCAATGAACGGAAAAATTGTACGAATGGAGGACAATGGCTCTTTCAAAATTTTCTCCACTGGTCATCGCAATCCTCAGGGACTTGCATGGCATGAAAATGGTACACTTTTCGAGGCAGAGCATGGCCAATCAGCTAACGATGAGATTAATATAATTGAACAGGGCAAGAATTATGGCTATCCCATTATTGAAGGGAATGAGACAAAGGATGGCTTTGTGACCCCAATCATTACTTCGGGCAGTAGTGAGACATGGGCACCTTCCGGCATCACCTTTCACAAGGGCAAGCTATATGTAGCCTCTCTTCGCGGAGAAGCAGTAAAGGTGATGAATGTAGAAACGGGCAATGTAGAACAGTCCATCACTGGCTTTGGACGTGTACGTGATGTCTTTTCAGATGGTGAAGCACTCTATTTTGTCACTAATAATACAGATGGTCGTGGTAATCCAAGCGAGGACGATGATATTTTATATAAGCTAAAATAGGAAAACAAAGCATATATTTTTAAAACATAAAAAAGCATCTGGTCCAGATGCTTTTCTTCTATTTATATATTTCGTTTATATCTTAAGGAAATGGCTTGATCCTCTGGCTTGCTCTCATAGGATTGCTGCTCATGCTGAAATTTAAATCCTCGTGCCTCATAAAAAGGAATTCCAAGCATATTGTCTTTCGTTACCGACACCCATTGTTCATGTGCACCGTATTTACTTCGCTGAACATCTGTTAGATAGCTCAGCAGCCTTGTTCCAATTCCTTTGTTCCTTTTCTCTGGATCCAAGTAAAGGACATATACCTCTGAAATTCCTTTATCATCTACTCCACCGCCAATTGCACCAACGATTTCATTGTTGAGAAGCGCTACAAAGTATCCATTCCAATCACGATTAGTTTCCCCAATTTCCTTTTGGATTCTCTCTACCGTGTAAAACTTTTGAATAACACCTTCTATGTACTCCTTAGAATATAAATCATTATATGTGTTCCATTGTGCAGCTACACATACATCAACTATCCCCTGCTCATCCCCTTGCTGAGCTTTACGTACTAGTAATTCATTTACCTTAAGACACATAGCTATTTGAAATCCTGAACGCCCTAAGTATCTGCGCCCCTCATCTATGAATCCATTCTTTAAATAGACAGCCTGGGCAGCCTTATTGGCTTCGTTGACCCCGAGCACAATTTGCTTTATATCTGGGAAATGCTCTTTTACAAATGAAGGCAGAAGCTTAATAGAGGCTTTAGCTATTCCTCTCCCTTGATAATTGGGATGAATGGAATATCCTCTTAGTAAAATACTTTCTGGTATATCGGTGTAATGTAGCTTGTCATCTCCTATGTCTAATACAAAAAAGCCCGCTACTTGTTCCCCTTCTAATATAACTATTGGAGTGTAGGTAGGATTTGTTTCACTTTTTTTCAACATTTCTATTGGATGACCTGTGAAGGCTAGGTGTTCCTCAGACAATGTGTAATTGTCCAATGCCTCTCGATAGTTTGGTTCATATTTTGCTAATGCAATCATGTTTCTCCCTCCCCTTTTTATTAGCATAACATAAATTTTCTGCTAGACTAGATGTTATTAAGGAGGATGGTTAACGTGAAAATTTCCATAATTGGTGGCGGTATTGGAGGACTTTGTGCAGCAGTGACTCTCCAAAATCAAGGTCAAGAAGTACAAGTTTTTGAGTCTGCTAAAGCCTTTCAACCGGTTGGAGCAGGAATAGGAATCGGCTCCAATGCTTTGCAGGCTCTAATGGGAATCGGTGTAGGAGAAGAAATCTTCAATAACGGCTACGTGCTGCATACACAAGTTTTTCAAGATGTGCATGGAAAAACGTTAAACACCATCGACTTCTCCGTCCTAAAAAAAATGTATGGACAAGAGAATATCACCATACACCGTGCTGACCTCCACCGAACCTTTTTAGAGGCTCTCAAACCAAATACCATTCAGTATAATAAAAAATGCATTCACATTCGACAAGATGAAAATGGGATTACAGCTTTTTTCGAAGACGGATCTACAGCTGAAGCAGAGCTTCTAATAGCAGCTGATGGTATTTATTCTCCTATCCGCCAACAGCTTTTACCTAATACCACACCCAGATATTCTGGTTATACTTGTTGGAGAGGTATAACAGAGAACAAAGGAAGGGTAGAAGAATACACTTCCAAAGAGCTTTGGTCCACAAGAGGCAGGTTCGGCATGGCACCAATGAGAGGCGGGCTTATTTATTGGTTTGCTTGTATTAACACCACTCCTAGAAATCCTGCCTATCAACAGCTAAAGCCTCAAGAAGTGGCAGCTATCTTCACTCATTTTCCTAGCGTAGCATCCGATATTATTGCTACTACTCCTGCGGAAAATCTTCTCCATCATGACATTTACGATATTAAGCCTCTTCAAAATTTTGTGTTTGATCGAGTTGTCTTATTAGGAGATGCTGCCCACGCAACCACACCGAATATGGGACAAGGCGCTGGACAGGCAATCGAAGACTCAATTGTACTAGGAAACGGATTTAAACAATTCAAAGATGTAAATAAAGTATTGGCACATTATGAGAAGAAGCGAGTAGCCCGTACAGCTAAAGTAATTCGCCTCTCTAGACAAATTGGGGAAACTGCTCAAATTTCCTCACGTCCTATCGCCGCTGCTCGAGACTTTCTATTCCCTCTTCTCCCATCTAAAGCATTACTATGGCGTCTCAAGTTTTTATTTGATGTGAGGCTATAAAAAAAAGCGCCTGCATTAAGCAGGCACTTATTATTTATTACTTATTTTTTCTAAAATTTCAATGAGGCGATCGTTTTGTCTCTCTATATTTTTTAATCTCTTTTCAATTGTACTAGAAGAGATTAAAACGATTAATAATAGTGCAATGCCTATAAATAAACCCAAATTATTCCACTCCTAATTAATAAATTTGCAAACCTAATGGATCATCTATTTCTATATGTTTCGGAACCTTTAGGTGAATATATGTGACGCCTCTTACATTTTCATACGAAAACACTTCATTACTATCATCCGGGAGAATCGTTAAACTGTTAGAAAACTTATTAAATTCGACTTTTTGTCCCGTTATCTCCTTCGCAACTAGGTGGTTCCCAGACCAATATATCATATGAAGAGGTATTTTATCTTCCATAGGTATGCCAAATATAAGGGTGTTAGTTCTATAAACTTTACCTTCTACGACTTGATCGCTAGAGTCCGTCCATTCCACCACAAACCTAGTCGAGTAAGTGTCAATTCCTTCATATCCAATAGATAGATTCGTTCCACTTAATTCCTGTGTCCACTCTTCAATCAGAAATTTTTCAGTAAGACTATTTGTCTCAGAGTTTTTTAAAGCTTCTTCTAATGCTTTATTTTCTGCTTCTAGATCTTGAACCTCTTCCTTTTTTAGAAGATCTGAATGATTACTTGGGATAAGCTCAAAAACAAACGTTGCCATTAAGAGAATCACAATATAAGTAAAAATAATATACTTCTTAAGCTTAAAGGAGCCATTGAAGGACCTTTTACGCTTTTTAAACAGTTGTATTAAAATTAAAGCTACTACTATTATTAAAACAATTGGGAGAAAGGCTACTAGGAATACAAACATGCTACTCATGCTCTTACCTCCCATCTATTTGCGGCTACAAGTGAAATGATAAAGAAGATTACGGTTACACCAAGTACTTTTAGCATAAAGCTCCACAAGTCTCCATTTACTATAAAGAAATATTGTATAATATTTTGCCCCAAGGAGGTAATCACTAGCCCTACAAAGAGTAAAGGAAGTAATATTATAAATCCCTTATGCTTTTGGACTAATGCTCCAAGCAAGTACCCAAAAGAGGTCAACATCCAAATCAGGATGAACAATAAAAGAAGAGTCATGACTGTTTCCCCTGGCTCGTTCAATATTCCTGGGCTTTTTATAAACTCTACTTTACTAAACACTACTTGGTATAAACGCAACAGGTAGGTCGATAAAAAGGTAGTGACCGCTGCAATTATACTTACAATCATCAGTACAATTATATTGGCTATATTACTGCTTAGTCGAGTAGAGACAAATGAAAAATCATCATAACGATACGCCTTAGTAGTGATTAAATTCCCGACAAATACGGCCCATATTGCTACAAATACAAAGACACCATCAAGTGTAAAAATGTTAAAAGTGATTTCTGTGCCATTAAAGCTGGTTCCGCTCGTTCCAGTACTACTAGTAAGTAGCAGTGCTAACACTTGGATGAATATTAATGAAAGAAAAGATCCAATAAAAGCCTGTAGCTTAAATTTCACCTGTGCTTTCACTACGCTTGCTAAACTGACATTACTTAAAAACATCATCAATACCCTCCTTAGTATCACTAGTCACGTACATGCACACATCGCTTGCCGACAATGACTGAATACTAGCACCTTCTGCACAAGCCTTTTCAATGGTAGAAGTATTTTTCACTACTACGTATTTTCTCTCACTATCAATCTGCTTTGAGTAATAAATTTCTTCCCCTGCTGTCCATTTATCTAAATCAGCTGTCGTCCATTGAAGTCCCACAGCATAATCTCTTATTTCATCAAGTGATTGATGTAATATTACCTTCCCTTGATGAACCAATAAAATATCCTCTAACAAGTGCTCTATTTCCGCTAAGTGGTGACTAGAGATCAAGATGGAACGTGGATGTGCTATATAATCCTTCAGTAATGCTCGGTAGAAATCAGTCCTCACTGCTTCATCCATCCCATTCATCGGTTCATCCAGCATAGTTAGCTCACAGTGCGTAGAAAGTCCAAAAATCAGATTAAATGTAGCAGATGCCCCTTTGGACAAATTAGAATACTTAAGCTTTGGATTTATTTTAAAATAATTTAGTAAGCGTTTGGCAAGCTCAGCATCCCATTTTTTATAAAAGGTTGGTGCTAGGTTTAAAATTTCTTCTAGATTCAGAGAGTCTGGAAAAGTCATCTGATCATCTACTAATATACTGTTCGCAGATACTAATAAGTCATTATAGGGATTTCTCCCAAAGACACATACTTCCCCTGAGCTAGGCATGATAAAACCAGTTAATATTTTCAATAATGTTGTTTTACCTGCCCCATTGCGACCGATAAGGCCTGTAATTTTCTGATCACTTAGCTCGAAGGTTATATCCTCTAAAGCATTCATATTACTATATTTTTTTTTGACTTCTCGACATTCAATTGTCTTCATCAATTTTCCCCCCCGCATTTATGAATCAGTTGAATTAACTCCTCTTTTGTCACTGACAACCTTTTAGCTTCTAATACCAGATCTGTTACCATTTTTGTAAGTGTCTCATTTCTTCGTTTATCTAGAATCATCGTCTTGGCTTCTGTCGCAACAAACATCCCAAGTCCCCTTTTCTTATATAACGTATTTTCCTCTACTAATATTGTAAGTCCCTTAGCTGCAGTCGCAGGATTAATATTAAATAGTTCTGCCAGCTGATATTGGGAATATACCTTTTCGTCACTTTTAAACCGCTCGGCTATTATTTCATTCTCTAGCCATTCCGCAATTTGTACATAGATGGGCTTTGCACTATCCGTATTTAAAATCATTGCGGTAAATCCCCTCTCAATTGAAGTTAGTACATTAGTGTTGTAATGTAGTATATAATAATTAAACGAAATTGTCTATAAAATTTAGGCAATAAAAAACCACACCTTTAAGATGTGGTTTTTAATTTGATTTGAAAGAATTTATTTCCGAAAAAAACATAAAGGTTATAATGAGTAGAAAAACGACCTTATAAAAAGGTACCCCTGATATTAATTTGTCTACTCTAACTCCAGATCAAAATTTAAATTAACTGGTTCAGCCGGCATACTATCAGGAGTATTTAAGTTTGTTGTAGGAGTTTTATCATCCACTTCTTCAAAAGCAAACTCGTCCATCCATATACTCCCTGAGCCTTGCAATAAAACACCGAAGTAAATCACTCCTGCATTTGGAGGTACATCTAGTACAACGCTATAATGATTCCATCCAGTGGTCCCTTTAATAGGACGATTGCTCATATTATCAAATTGAAGTGTGTCGCCGTCCTTGGCGTCAATCCGCATCCAAAGACCAGCAAACCCATCTATATTCATAGACTTTATAAAACAAGATAGCTTTAATCGTTTACCGCAGTATTTACTTGCCTGAAACTGTTGCATGACAGTGCCGAATTCTTCATCTTTTGTAGCCATTACAGAACGCAAATAGCCTGAAGCATTTCCCTTATGCACCTCTTGAAAATCTCTACCCATTTCATAGCTCTGTGGGTTCGTACCACTTATAAACCAACCTTTCATAACCTCTACCTCCTTTGAATTTTCTAGTAAGGTACGCATGAGCATTCTATACTTCCCTGGCGGCAACCCATGGGCCTTACGAAAGGCTCTCGTAAATGCTTCCTGCGACTCAAATTGGTAAGTAAACGCAATGTCTAGAATACGTTCATTTGTATAAATCAATCGCTGTGCTGCTATCGTAAGTCTTCTGTTACGAACATATTCATGTAACGACATTCCAACCTTTTGCTGAAACAATCGATGAAAATGATAAAAAGAATAGCCAGTAACTTGTACTACTTCCTCGTTACGAACTGGTTCCTCTAATTTATTTTCCAACCAGTTAATTGTTTGTTGAATTATATTCATTCGCTCATGCACCTCCTATTAATTACAGTTTATCTGGTAGAAGTTAGGATGTTTTGATATTTTTTGCGGATTTTCGTTGGAAAGATAAATTATAGATATAAAATAACAGTAGTTAGGAAGAATTTTTGGATTTATGACCGTTCGTGGAGATTTATGACCGGATAGAAAAATTTATGACCGGATAGAGTCATTTTATAACCGGATAGATTTTTTTATGACCGGATAAATTATTTTATGACCGTTCAATATTTCCTCTTCTTATCAGTCACTCTAACCTCGTCAGATCCTTTCAATTTGATTTTTTTCAAACATATTATTCCAATTAAATATATGCCTAAAATAATACTAAATCAGCTACGCTTTTACTTAAAGGATTAAATTATTTTCTTTCTGTCATATTTCGTTCCTATTTCCCGGGAAATGTCATTTCAAGGAAATAATCGATAATTTTGTTCGACATAATAAATAATCCTCTTAAAATGATGACGAAAGATGCGCTTATAAAGATTTCATTTAATTTAGCATTGGAGAAACAATAGCATCATGGACATTCCTTCTTTGGAAGAGAAGCTTACTTTCGACTTTACTTCTTTAATAATACCAAACAAAAAAGCCGCCACCGATTGCTCGGTAACGACTTCCTATAGTGCCCAGCGACATCCTACTCTTGCAGGGGTAACCCCCAACTACCATCGGCGCGGCTGCGAAACCAGATGGACGGCAGATTTCTTCGTCAGCCGCAGTCGATCGGTTCTCGCGTATGCTATACGCTCCGAGCCTCTCTTCCTTGCTTCCTCGAACTCTTTGCCCCTCTGCTTTCTCGCACACTTGCTTAGATAGAAATGGTTAGTGCCTTCGGCACTTCTAATTTCTTTATAGAACAAACAAAAAGCCGTCACCGATTTCTCGGTAACGACTTTTTCCAATGCCCAGCGACGTCCTACTCTTGCAGGGGGAGACCCCCAACTACCATCGGCGCTGAAGAGCTTAACTTCCGTGTTCGGTATGGGAACGGGTGTGA
>NZ_JBNNVC010000011.1:0-24300 GCF_050280345.1 Psychrobacillus sp. NPDC093200
TTCTATCTAAGCAAGTGTGCGAGAAAGCAGAGGGGCAAAGAGTTCGAGGAAGCAAGGAAGAGAGGCTCGGAGCGTATAGCATACGCGAGAACCGAACGACTGCGGCTGACGAAGAAATCTGCCGTCCATCTGGTTTCGCAGCTCAAAAGCATCTAAATCAAAAGATGCTATTCATTAATAATGTTAAGTGTTTCTTATATATGAAGATGTTCTATTTATTGTTAATGGCTCTGATGAAGTATTAAAATTAATTTAATCAATACTGAATATTTTTGTTAAAATAGAAAAAATTATGAAGGTGTTCACGTTACACTAACGCGGCAGTTTCGTTACCGAAGGTATAAATTAGAGGATTCGGAGATGTTGGATGGCAAAGAAAAAAAGAAAAGCAGGATGGGTTTTTTAAAGAAATTTTAGGTGAGATTGGTGGTTCTATAATATTTGAAGTGGTCTGGAACATCATAATGTTTATACCAAGAGTAATAATTCACTTGATTTCAACCATTTGGTGAAGTCATTATTTCCTATTTTAACTTATAATCACTTTAGTAAAATGGACAGTAAATGCATGAGCTTGAAGATACACTTCCTCGCTCGCTTTTTGTGAATTTTAAATCAACCTTTCTCTTTAACATAAACTTGTTAATAAAAAGATAAAAAGTTCTCCATTAATAAAGAAATAGGATGGCTCCCGAAATTGTATATTCGGGAGCCGCTCTACTCGTAGGAAGGACAACAATTCCCTTATTATAAAAGCTGCATTAAAAACGTTTCGAGTGTTGTAGGTTGGCGCAGGACTGTCGATGCAATAGGATGACCGAAAAAGAGAGGGATTGTCGTGACGTAAGTCATGACAATCCCTCTCAAAAAAATCCTCGGTTATCTTATAGCAAAAGACCAGTCTGAAGCCATCAGGAAACACACTATCCATTTCAGAAGGATCAATTAAACTAACTTTCCATGTATAATTAAATATTTAAAGGCCAATATAACATGGTGAAGCAATTCCAATGAATAATTCCAAATATAGAAAAAGGACACATATTTAAACTAAATATTTTACTTTAACTCCTTAAATTCTATAATATTACATTTTAAATATTTCATTGGGAAAATATCTAAATTAAGCTTGAAATTTAAAGTATACTTGTTATAATTATATTTGTACTTTAAATGATAAGAACGTTCCGAAGTAGCTCAGTGGTAGAGCAATCGGCTGTTAACCGATCGGTCGTAGGTTCGAGTCCTACCTTCGGAGCCATTTTTATGCTTCCATAGCTCAGTAGGTAGAGTGCTTCCATGGTAAGGAAGAGGTCACCGGTTCAAATCCGGTTGGAAGCTTTTCTCATTACTAAAAGCAGGGAAAACATACATAAAAAAGTGCTTGTTTTGAAGAAAGTTTTATGCTAAAATATCTATTGTCCGGTTTTTAGTTAGGACACAGCAACGGAGGATTAGCTCAGCTGGGAGAGCATCTGCCTTACAAGCAGAGGGTCGGCGGTTCGAGCCCGTCATCCTCCACCATTTATGTTTTATGATTAGCCTGGAGGGGTAGCGAAGTGGCTAAACGCGGCGGACTGTAAATCCGCTCCTTAGGGTTCGGCGGTTCGAATCCGTCCCCCTCCACCAGTTATTGGGGTATAGCCAAGCGGTAAGGCAACGGATTTTGATTCCGTCATGCCCTGGTTCGAATCCAGGTACCCCAGCCATTACAACTCAGCATAAATTGTGGGGCCTTAGCTCAGCATAAATTGTGGGGCCTTAGCTCAGCTGGGAGAGCGCCTGCCTTGCACGCAGGAGGTCAGCGGTTCGATCCCGCTAGGCTCCATCTATAAAACTCTTTCCATTTAATATGGGAGGAGTTTTTTTGATTCAAAAAATATATTCATCATACTCTAAAAGCGTTATGATTAGAAAAAAGAACAAAGGGTGTGTAATCGGTGGAAAAATTAACTCATAAAGACGTTACGTTAAGGTTATTAACCGAATCGGATATATCTATGCTATGGGAGCTATACGAGCCTAGCGTATTTAAATATATGCTAAATAAGATAGAGGATGAGCAGCAGTTAAGGCAATGGCTACAAGCTGGTATTGAGCAGATGAATGACCAAAAAAATGCTATTGCTTATGTAGTAGAACACACTACTACCAAAAAAATAATGGGTACTACTCGCATTTATAACATAGATCGAGTTAATCATGCTTGTGAAATCGGTTCTACTTTCTATGGAAAACAATATCAACGTACACATGTGAACACGACATGTAAACTTTTGCTGCTCAATTATTGCTTTGAAGATCTTGGTATGATCCGCGTACAGTTTAAAACTGATGAGCTAAATTTGCCATCTCAACAAGCAATTGAAAGGATTGGGGGTATCAGAGAAGGTGTGTTAAGAAATGAACGCATCAGGTCTGATGGAACAGTTAGAAATGCAGTGGTATACTCCATAGTGGATTATGAGTGGGCAGAGGTTAAAAAACAACTAAAGTTTTTATTGAATAAATATACATAAAATTGCTCGGTTGAGCCAACTGACCCTTAGGATTTACAATGGATGTATGAACTGAAGGGGGTATAAAATAATGAATAAATTAAATGTATCAATTATCGGTGTTCCTATGGATCTTGGGCAAAATAGAAGAGGAGTCGACATGGGACCTAGTGCCATACGATATGCTGGTGTCGTTGAGCGTTTAAAAGCTCTTGGGCATACGGTGAAAGATGAAGGAGACATTTTAATCAGTCAAACTAGAGAAGAAAAGTCACCTAATACAACTCTTCGAAATTTAGAACAAGTGATAGAAGCAAATACAGCTTTAGCTAACAAAGTCCATTCCGTTGTGACAGAAGGAGAATTTCCACTTGTCCTTGGAGGAGATCATAGCATTGCAATTGGTACATTAGCAGGGCTCTCGGATCAATATGAAAATCTAGGTGTTATTTGGTATGATGCTCATGCTGACTTAAACACAGCTGAAACATCTCCATCAGGTAATATTCACGGAATGCCGCTAGCAGTAAGTATCGGCCTAGGTCATGATGATTTAGTGAATATCCGTGACTTTGCGCCAAAGATTAAACCGGAGAACATTGTAATCATCGGAGCACGTTCAGTTGACCCAGGGGAAAGAGAACTGATTAAAGAAAAAGGTATTAAAGTTTTCTCCATGCATGAAATAGATAAACTCGGGATGACAGAGGTTATGAATCAAACAATGGCTTATTTCCTAGAACGTAAAGTAGACGGAGTTCATTTATCATTAGATTTAGATGGACTAGATCCACTTTATACTCCTGGAGTTGGGACACCAGTACCAGGTGGAATAAGCTATCGTGAAAGTCATTTAGCTATGGAAATGCTGTATTCTTCCCATTTAATTACTTCAGCGGAGTTTGTGGAAGTAAACCCTATCCTGGATGAAAAAAATAGAACAGCTGATGCGGCAGTCGCACTTATGGGCTCATTATTTGGAGAAAGTTTAATATAATTGTTTTAAGTATTTTTTTGAAAAGCAGGCAAATGGTCTGCTTTTTCTTTTTTTAAAATCAACACAAAGCTGGAAATGTTTGATAAAATTAAAAATAACATAAAAAAATGAAACCTGTTGAATCCTTAAACGTATAGGTAGAGACAGCCGCATAGAGCGGAGGGGAAAATCACACGATGGATGCGTTAGTTAACAAGAGAATAAAACAAGTGTTAAAAGGAGATAAAGACGCATTCGCGGAGATTGTCGACCTTTACCAAAATAGGCTTTTCCAAGTTTGCTATCGAATGCTTGGCAATCGTCACGAGGCTGAGGACATTGCACAGGAAGCATTTGTGCGAGCCTATATTAATATTCACACGTTTGATCAAAAAAGAAAATTTTCAACATGGCTTTATCGTATAGCAACAAACTTATGTATCGACCGTATACGTAAAAAAAAGCCTGATTATTATTTAGATGCAGAAGTAAAGGGTACGGAAGGTCTAGATATGTATTCCCAAATTGCAGCGTCTGAGGAACTTCCTGAAGAAGAACTGATGAAGCTAGAGCTACAAGAAAGAATTCAATATGAGATTAGCAGGCTTCCTGATAAGTATCGATCCGCAATTGTACTTAAATATATGGAGGAATTATCTTTACAGGAAATTAGTGAAATTTTAGACCTCCCATTGGGTACAGTGAAAACAAGAATTCATAGAGGTCGGGAAGCACTTCGAAAACAATTAAGTAAACAACCTAATCTGTAATAGGAGGAATCATGATGAGTGCGTGTCCAGAACGAATTGTTCACTATATGCATGAATATCTAGATGGTGAAATTAGTCGTGAACACGAGCTGGAGCTCAAATCACACTTGCAATCATGCCCGGAATGTCGTAATCATATGCACGAGCTGAGCGATGTGGTGGCTTTTGTGAAGGGTGCTGCTCATGTAGAGGCACCAAATGATTTTACTCTTTCCGTTATGTCTAGACTTCCAAAAGAGAAATCACATACTGGAGTAAGCAGATGGTTCAGACAACATCCGGTTATGACTGCAGCTGCAATGTTTCTTTTGTTAATGAGTAGTGCACTTTTCTCAAATTATAATAACGATCAGCAATTTTCGTTTACTAAGCAAGAGCATGTAATCGTCGAGGGAGAAACGGTTATAATCCCTGAAGGACAAGTCGTTAAAGGCGACTTGGTAGTTAAAAATGGGGATGTTAGAGTAGATGGTGAACTGGATGGTAATCTAACAGTTATTAATGGTTCCATTATTGATGGCTCTAAATATATGGCTTCTACCGCAAATGTTACAGGTAAAACGGAGGAAATAAATCAAGTATTCGATTGGCTATGGTATACCATAAAAGATAGTGCTAAAGGTATAGCTTCATTCTTTAAAAATGAAAAGACAAACGAATAAAAAGTCTATCCAGGAAACTTTGGATAGACTTTTTTCGTTAGAGTTAGAAAGAGAAATCTATACTACATGTATGTTATACTTACTTTATATGGATTCGCGAGGAAAAGTGGGGGATGCCCAATGTCGTTTATGGAACAATTTACGGACTTGATGCCAGTGAATGTAATCGTCAATATTTTAGACGTTTTATTCGTATGGTTTGTTATATATAAATTAATAACTCTTATTAAAGGAACAAAAGCAGTTCAATTGTTAAAAGGTATTTTTGTAATAGTCATTGCAAAGGTAGTAACAGACTTTCTAGGCCTGGATACTCTAGGCTGGATGTTAAACCAAGTAATTGAATTTGGTTTCTTAGCTATCATTATAATATTCCAACCTGAAATTAGAAGAGCGTTAGAACAAATAGGTAGAGGTAAATTGTTCTCTAGAAGCTCACTGCATGAAGAAGAAGAGCAAACTCGTTTAATAGAAGCAATGACCAAGTCGGTTAGCTATATGGCGAAAAGACGTATAGGAGCCTTGATTTCTATAGAAAGAGAGACTGGATTAACGGAATATATAGAGACAGGAATAACTCTAAATTCCCACTTAACTTCTGAGTTGATGATTAACATCTTTATTCCAAATACACCACTACATGATGGCGCTGTTATTGTTCAAAAGAATAAGATAGCCTCTGCTGGTTGTTATTTGCCGCTTTCTGAAAGTCCTTTTATCTCTAAAGAACTTGGAACAAGGCACCGAGCTGCAATAGGACTCAGTGAAGTCACAGATGCGATAACAATTGTGGTATCGGAGGAAACAGGTGCAGTTAGTCTTACATCTAATGGAGACCTACATCGAAATCTTTCTATAGATGAATTTAAAAATCATTTAACAAGACTTTGGTTTGGTCCATCAGAGGAGCAAGCAACACCTTCTAAGTGGCTATGGAGGGGGAAACAAAATGGATAGAATGATGAATAATCCATGGCTTTTGCGAATTATCACACTTACCTTTGCCATACTGCTGTTTGTATCCGTGAAATCTGACATTGAATCTGACAATCAGAACTCAAGCAGCAAAACGATAGATATGATAAGAGAAGTACCGGTAGAGATTTATTATGATGATGAAAATTTAGTTGTGACTGGAGTACCTGATACGGTAGACGTCAATATAGAAGGCCCTACTCAGCTCGTAACATCAGCAAAAATCATGAAGGATTATAAACTATTTGTAGATTTAAGAGAACTTCCAATTGGAGAACATAGAGTTGCCATTTCGAATGAGAATTTCTCCGAAAAGTTAAAGGTTCGTACTGATCCTGTTTATGTAAATGTTGTAATAGAGGAGCGTATCACACAAGAGTTTAAAGTCGACCTAGATATGAACGAAAACTTATTAGCAGAGAACTATGTATTAAAATCTTCTAGTGTGGAACCAAAAACAGTTACGATTACAGGTGCAAAAAGTATCATTCAAAGCATAGGTTATGTAAAAGCAACTATCTCAAGTGAAAAAGGCATCAATAAGTCCTTTGAACAGCAAGCAAGTGTCAGAGTCCTGGACTTAGACCTGAACAAATTAGATGTATCTGTTGAACCAAGGACCGTGCAAGTTAAATTGACTGTGGAAGAATACAGTAAAGAAGTACCAATTTCGATTGTGAGAAAAGGAACGCCTAAGGCTGGGTTAACAATCAATAATATATCTAAAGACACAGAAACCGTTCGGATATATGGCCCACGAGCAACGGTGGATAAAATTGATAGGTTGAATGTCGATGTAGATGTGAGTAAAATTGAGAAAGCCGGTACATTTGATGTGAAGCTGACTCAACCTGAAGGAATCACAAGGATATCTCAAGAAAAAATTGAAGTAAAGGTTGATGTCACCGAAGCCCCTTCTACAACTGAGGCAGAAGAAACGGTGAAAGAAGAGGATACATCTGCATCCAGTGAAATAATAGAAAAATCCTTTCCAGGTATGAAAATCGCTATAAAGGGTTTACCTGAGGAATTAGAGAGTAAGTTTAATGTTCCTGCAGATGGGGTTGTCGTTTTAGTGGGAAAGGGAACAGCTGAAGCATTAGAGAAAGTGCAATCAGGGGATATATCCATATATGTTGATGCACAAAATTCAGAAGTTGGAGAAGCGATTCTCCCTATTCAAATTGATGGCCCTTCGAATATAGAATGGCAAACATCTGAATCCGAAGCAAAACTAACGATAATAGAAGCATAAAAGCAGGATAACAGGTAATTAAGGAGAGTAGATCAAAATGGGAAAATATTTTGGGACAGATGGCGTAAGAGGTGTAGCAAACTCTGAACTAACACCAGAACTTGCATTTAAATTAGGTCGTTTTGGCGGTTATATATTAACAAAAGAGTCAAAGGAACGAGCAAAGGTATTGATCGGAAGAGACACACGTATTTCTGGTCATATGCTAGAAGGCGCCCTTGTTGCAGGTCTTTTATCGGTTGGGGTAGAAGTAATGCGCTTAGGTGTAATTAGTACACCAGGTGTAGCTTATTTGACTAGAGTAATGAGTGCAGATGCAGGTGTCATGATTTCTGCTTCCCACAACCCTGTGGAAGATAACGGCATCAAATTCTTTGGTTCAGACGGCTTTAAACTTTCCGATGAACAAGAAGAAGAGATTGAGCAACTGCTTGATGCAGAGAAGGACGAACTTCCTAGACCTACTGGTGGGGGAGTTGGATCGGTTTCCGATTACTTCGAAGGCGGACAAAAATACATTCAATACTTGAAGCAAACGATCGATGAAGATTTCGTCGGTATCCATGTTGCTTTAGATTGTGCGAATGGGGCTACATCCTCTTTAGGGACTCATGTATTTGCTGATTTAGATGCTGACCTATCAACGATGGGCGTTTCTCCTAATGGCTTAAATATTAATGATGGAGTAGGCTCTACTCATCCAGACGGCCTAGCGAAATTTGTTTTGGAAAAGGGAGCAGCTGTTGGTTTAGCATTTGATGGTGATGGAGACAGACTTATTGCAGTGGACGAAAAAGGTAACATAGTTGATGGCGACCAAATTATGTACATCTGTGCCAAGTATTTAAATTCCCAAGGACGTTTAAATAACCAGACGGTAGTTTCTACTGTTATGAGTAATATGGGCTTCTACAAGGCGCTAGAGGCAAATGAAATGACTAGCGTTAAAACTGCTGTAGGAGATCGCTATGTTGTAGAAGAAATGAAGAAAAATGGATATAACTTGGGTGGAGAACAATCAGGACATATTATTTTCCTAGATTACAATACAACAGGCGATGGATTGCTGACTGGTTTGCAGTTAGTGAACATCATGAAGGTAACTGGTAAAAAACTTTCAGAGCTTGCAGCTGAGATGAAGATATACCCACAAAAACTAGTTAATGTTCGTGTAACAGATAAGCATGCTGTAACAGAAAATGAAAAAGTAGCAGCAATTATTAACGAAGTAGAGACTGAAATGGCTGGAAACGGCCGTGTATTAGTGCGTCCATCTGGAACAGAGCCATTAGTGCGTGTAATGGTAGAAGCTTCCTCCGAGGAAGACTGTGAAAACTATGTGAGCCGTATCGTAGAAGTTGTAAAAGCTGAAATGGGCCTAGTAGAATAAATAGAAATCATTCAATATAAATATTTTGCATCCTCGACTGTTAGTTCCTAATGGTCGAGGATTTTTTTGTATGTAAAGAGTCATAGTACATAGCAGTTGTTTTCTGATGTTCTCAATTCCTTTCAGATAGGTTACCCAACAAAGGTAGGGAGAATTCTAAAAGGAATTAGACGATTAGTCTATCCTCAACTATTATTTTTATCAAAAATGTTTAATGCACCTTAAAGTGTGGAATTATAAGAGAGAACAAACAATTGAGGAGTGAGGAAATGGCTAAAGTAGCAACATTAATCACAAATATGTTTGAGGACTCAGAATACGCCAAACCAGCACAAGCACTAAACGAAGCTGGGCACGAGGTGTTTGCAATTGAAGAAGAGGCTGGAAAACAAGTAACAGGTAAAAACGGAGAAGTAAATGTAACGATTGACTATGGGATTGATGATGTAAAACCAGAGGAATTCGATGCATTGTTCATTCCTGGCGGTTTTTCTCCAGATATTTTACGTGCGGATGATCGCTTCGTACAATTTGCAAAATACTTTATGGATGCTAAGAAACCAGTATTTGCAATCTGTCACGGACCACAACTTTTAATTACTGCGAAAACATTAAATGGTCGCGATGCAACTGGTTATAAATCCATTCAAGTGGATCTAGAGAATGCTGGCGTTAAGTTCCATGACGAAGAAGTATTCGTTTGTCAAAATCAGCTAGTAACAAGTCGTACGCCTGACGATATTCCGGCATTTAACCGTGAAATCGTGAAGCTGTTAGCTTAATGTAAATAGGAAGGCTCTTCAATTAGCCTTTCCAAAAACAAAACTATAGAACTTGAAAAGGCAAGAATGCTGTTAAATCAACGCATTCTTGCCTTTAATTATGTGTTCTAAAATTTTCTATTTGGTTCAACCACGCATTATGTATATGCAAAAGATATATAGATTTTTTCAATGTAAAGAGTAAACTGTATTTTTCTTTACATTATGTCGTTATAATGATATTTTTGCTTTCTAAAGTAAAGTTAATCATCTATTATATTAGATGGGAGGGAGATATACAATGGGAATTGATGCGGTAGACAAGCGAATTCTAGAACTGTTAACAGCTAATGGTCGATTATCATATGTAGACATTGGGAAGGAATTAAATCTTTCTAGAGTTGCTGTAAGGGAGAGGGTTCATCAACTACAGAAGGAAGGAATTATTGAAAGATTCACTGTAGTGATCAATTCTGAAAAAGTAGGTAAAGGGGTATCCGGCTTTTTTGAAGTGGATTGTGAGCCTTCATCATTAGTGGAAGTTGCAGAGAAACTAGCAAACAACCCAAGTGTAGCGAGTTGCTACCAAATGACAGGACCTTCCACCTTACATATGCATGTGTTAGTTGATGACTTCATTAGCCTAGAAAAATTTATCAATGAAGAGTTGTATGCATTAGAAGGTATTACGAGAGTTGAAAGCCATATTTTATTGAGAAGATTTAAAAGTCGTAGTGGCTTAAAATTATAAAAGGCATCCTTTAGAGGATGCCTTTTTGCATGGACAAAAAGAATGGAAGCGTTTACTTTTGTACAAAATAATAATAATACATAAAGTAATAAAATAGGAGATATTCTATTCGAAAAGTAATGGATAAATTATTTATTAAGTCTAAAAGTAAAGAATAAATGAAATAAATAAATTTATTTGAAAATTCATATAGATTTTTGTGAATTGTTGTATTATAATCAAAACTATTAAAATTCAGTCATTTGTTAACCAAAAACAAAGAAATGATTAACAAGTGTAGAAAAGGTTGGTGGGATTGTGATTTCTTTAATAGTAAGGCGTGGTATACAGCTTCTTTTCTTGCTTTTCGGTATATCATTTCTAGTATTTTCATCTATGTACATAGCGCCTGGGGATCCTGCCACTATGGTAGGTGGGCCGACAGCAACCGAATCGGATTTGGAGTCCATAAGAGAAAACTTGGGACTAAATGATCCTTTCCTAGTTCAGTACGGTCGATATGTAAAAAATGCGGTTCAAGGAGATTTTGGTTACTCCTATCAATCTAAACAATCAGTTTCTGAGGCAATAGCTATCCGGCTACCAAATACTTTTAAGTTAGCCATTGCGAGTATGATTGTCGCCATCATAATAGGGGTGGTTGCCGGATTGATATCAGCCTTAAAGCAAAACTCATGGCTCGATATGACATCTACTACTCTAGCACTTGCAGGAATATCCATACCGAACTTTTGGTTGGGAGCATTGTTGATATTAGTATTTGCTGTAAATTTACAATGGCTTCCAGTAGGTGGTTTATCAGCACCTTTTTACACGTTAGAAGGCTTTAAGCAGATGATCCTTCCTGCAATCACACTTGGCACTAGTGCAGCAGCAATGATTTCGAGGATGACAAGATCCTCCGTGCTAGAGGTAGCTAAAGCCGATTATGTAAGAACGGCCAGAGCAAAAGGTGTAAAAGAAAGGTCAGTCATTTGGGTACATACTCTAAAAAACGCAATGATTCCAGTAGTGACGGTCATTGGTGTTAACTTTGGTGGCTTACTCGGAGGAACAATTATTACGGAAAAAGTGTTTGCAATCAACGGAGTTGGAAGGTTGATGGTGGATGCTATTGCACAAAGGGATTTCCCAATGGTACAGGCTTCCGTTTTATTAGTTGCAACATTATTCGTGGTCGTGAATCTCCTTGTTGATATTGTCTACACATTCATAGACCCAAGGATAAGCTATGACTAAGAAGGAGGGATCATATGTCTAATACCATTTCAGTTAATAATAAACTTCCAACTGCAACAAGAAAGAAGGATAAGGTAATAGTTACGACGATGAAGCGCCTCTTTAAAAATAAATTGGCAGTCTTAGGTTTTGCTATTATCTTAGGGCTGATTATCATGTCTGTCTTTGCTCCATGGTTAGCAACATATGACCCATCAAAGCAAAACCTTGTAGCAAGTGAACTTCCAGTCTTTTCAGACGGACATTGGTTAGGGACAGATAATTATGGGCGAGATGTTTGGTCTCGTATTGTTTATGGATCAAGGATTTCTCTATTAGTGGGAATCGCAGCCGTTAGTCTTGGGTTGCTTGGAGGAATTACTCTTGGGTTGCTCGGTGGCTATTATAAAAAGCTAGATGGAATCATTATGAGAATAGTAGATTTGCTCTTCTCCTTCCCTGGAATTCTGCTTGCTATGTTAATCATAGCTATCTTAGGTACTAGCTTGGTCAATGTGGCGATAGCCATTAGTATTTGGTCAATACCAAGCTGCGCGCGCATAGTCAGAGGTTCGGTACTTTCTATTAAACAAAAAGAGTACATTATGGCTCTAAAATCATTAGGAGCGTCTGATTTAAGGATTATGATTCGTCATATTCTACCCAACGCCATGGCACCGATCATCGTGTTTGCCACAATGAGAATGGGAACAGCTATCCTCTCAACAGCTTCTCTCAGTTACTTAGGATTAGGGGCACAGCCTCCTACACCAGAATGGGGAGCAATGATTTCACAAGGGCAAAGTTATATGTGGACGTCACCTCATTTAACAATTATTCCTGGAATAGCAATTATGTTAACCGTGTTTGCCTTTAACGTACTAGGAGACGGATTAAGAGATGCATTAGATCCAAATATGGACATCCAATAAAAAGAAGTAGAGGAGAATATGAAAATGAAGAAAAAATGGTTATTTATTTTATTATTTGTTGTTTCAATCGTGCTAGCAGCTTGTTCTGGAGGAGAATCCTCATCAGCACCAAAAGAAAACGGTGGTTCCGGAAGCGATATTAGTGGTAAAACCTTTACTTATGCAACTACAACAGATGCTGTTGGCTTGTCACCAATCATGACCAACGATTCTCCTTCTGCAAATGTTATTGAACAGGTTTATGAAACACTTTTTCAACGTAACTCAGAAACATTGGAAATTGAACCAAAATTAGCAGAATCCTATGAAAATCCTGATGAAAATACATGGATCTTTAAACTAAAAGAAGGCGTACAATTCCATGATGGAACTCCATTTAACGCTGAAGCTGTTAAGTATACTTTTGATAAATTACGCGACCCAGCAACTGGTGCGCCACGTGCTTCTCTTTTAGAATCAGTGGAAGAAATCACAGTGGAAGATGAATACACAGTGAAAATTACAACGAAATATCCTTATGGAGCGTTCTTAGCAGCACTCTCTCATACAAACTCGGCAATCGTAAGCCCGAGCGCTGACCAAAAACAAGATTTGATGAAAGAGCCAGTAGGTACAGGACCATTTAAATTTGTTAGTTGGACACCTGGAGACCAGTTGGAGCTAGAAGCAAACGAAGAATATTGGAACGGAGCACCTGATTTAAAGAAAGTAGTGTTCAAGGTGGTTCCTGAGGTTTCTACAGCAATTTCTATGCTACAAACAGGTGAGGTTCAATTTATCGATAACCTTCCAACAGAACAAATCAATCGTTTAGAATCGATGGACAACATTGACATTCAAAAAATAGATGGCTCTCCAGTCTATTACTTTGCATTTAACCACTTAAAAGAAATGAATCAAGATCCGGAATTCCGAGAAGCAGTTGTTTCAGCAATAGATCGCGATGCGTTTGTCTCTAAATTGAATGGATTAGGTGTTAGAAGTGATAGCGTAGTTGGACCAAAGGTATTTGGCTATGATAAGTCAGCAGAGAATGCTGGAACTCCTTACGATTTGGATCATGCAAAGGAATTAGTGGAGAAAAATGGATACGGTGATCAACCACTAAAATTATTAACAGCTAACCGTGCTAATACAACATTAATGGCTGAAATAGTACAAGCTCAACTAGTAGAGGCAGGATTTAAAGTAGAAATCGAGTCTATGGAATGGGCAACATACTTAGACTCAGCTCGTGCAGGCGAATATGACTTAACATTCTTAAGCTGGTCAAATGTAACGGGAGATGGTTCTGAATTATTTTACCCGAACTTCCATAGTGACAATGTAGGCTCATCTAACAGAGCACAATATAGCAATGCAGCATTTGACGACTTAGTAATGCAATCACGCACAACAGTTGATCAAGAAGAGCGCGCAAAATTATTAGACCAAGCAAACAAATTAATGCTAGAAGAAAATGCTGTAGTAGTTATGTATCACGGAGTTGTTACATCGGCTTTGGATAACACCTACACAGGATTGAACCTAGATTCCACTGGTAAATGGACATTAAAAAATGTAACTGGAAAGTAGGTATATCTGATGAGGGAGACATTATTAGAAGTGAACAATTTAGTAACTGAATTTCGCACGGCAGACGGTAATGTTCAAGCCGTGCGAGATGTCTCCTTTTCTGTTTCAAAAGGAGAAACACTGTGCATCGTTGGTGAGTCTGGCTGTGGTAAGAGTATTACATCCTTGTCAGTCATTGGTCTTTTGCCAAGCAATGGTAAAATCGCTGCAGGTCAAGTCAAGTATGAGGGAAAAGAAATTCAAAGCCTTCCATACGAAGAATTGAGAAAGATGCGGGGCAATAAGATCTCGATGATTTTCCAAGAGCCGATGACAGCACTCAATCCAGTATTGACAGTGGGATACCAATTGAGAGAGCCTTTAATGCTTCATCATGGATTATCTAAATCGGAGGCACACAAACAAGGTATTGATCTGCTAAACCAAGTAGGAATCCCTTATCCTGAAAAACGGATGAGTCAGTATCCCCATGAGCTGAGCGGAGGAATGAGACAGCGGGTTATGATTGCAATTGCTCTCTCATGCCATCCTGGTTTACTTATTGCGGACGAACCTACAACAGCATTAGACGTGACAATACAAGCCCAAATATTAGACCTCATCAATGAGTTAAAGGAAAAGCTAAATATGGGCATCATGCTCATTACACATGACATGGGAGTAGTAGCTGAGGTAGCGGATAAGGTTATGGTGATGTATGCAGGCAAGAAGGTTGAGGAAGGCATGGTAGAAGATATCTTCAAAAATCCAAAACACCCGTATACTCAAGGACTTTTAAACTCTGTGCCAAATGTAGACGATCCTGATTTTGAATTAGAGCCTATTCCTGGCTCTCTTCCAAGTCTGCAGGAGAAAATTCAAGGTTGCAGATTTCACCCACGTTGTAAGTTTGCCACCGCAAAGTGTAAAGAGCTGGCACCACCAGAGATAAATGACGAGCAGGGCCACATGGTAAGTTGCTGGTTATACGAAGAGGAGGAAGTAAAAAATGGTCAACTTGTCACCCAAAACTGATCAGAAGGTCCTCCTTGAATTAAATGGAGTTAAAAAGTATTTCCCTATTAAAGGCGGGATATTAAAACGAGTTCAAGGTCATGTGCAGGCAGTTCAAGAGGTAAACCTTAAGTTATATGAAGGAGAAAGCCTTGGGGTAGTTGGAGAATCAGGTTGTGGCAAATCTACCTTAGGTAGAGCCATCTTAGGACTAGAGGAACTGACAGCTGGAAAAGTAATATTTAAGGAAAAAGAAATTCAAAACCTTAAGAGAAAAGAGAAGTTAAAGTTTGTTAAGGAAATGCAGATGATTTTTCAGGACCCTTTTGCATCCCTAAATCCTAGACAGAGAATTGGGCATGCATTAGAAGAGGTCTTTGTTATGCATACAAACTTAACAAAAATAGAAAGGCGTAATGCTGTAATAGACCTCCTAAATGAAGTAGGGCTTAGAGAGGAGCATTACGAACGTTATCCTCACGAATTTAGTGGTGGGCAGCGTCAAAGGATTGGGATAGCTAGAGCTATCGCCTTAAATCCTTCCTTCGTTATATGTGATGAAGCTGTTTCTGCTTTAGATGTATCTGTTCAAGCTCAAGTTTTAAAGCTATTAAAAACTCTTCAACAAAAATACCAGCTGTCTTACTTATTCATCTCTCATGATCTAGGAGTAGTTCGCTATTTTTGCGACCGAGTGCTAGTTATGTATTTAGGTAATACGGTAGAGCTTGGCACAGTAGAGGACTTATTTAAAAATCCAACGCATCCTTACACTCAGGCGTTGCTGTCCGCTATTCCACGTCCTTCGGTAAATCGAAGTTCGAAGCGTATTCGACTTCAAGGGGACCTTCCTAATCCAGCCAATCCTCCATCGGGCTGTCCGTTTCATACACGTTGCCCGATAGCACAAGATATTTGTAAAAAAGATATGCCTGCATGGGAGCAGGTAAAGGAAGGTCACTTTGCTGCCTGTCACTTTGCAGGGACTAAAATTTAAAGCTTATAAAGGGGAATCACATCATGGATTACTTATATCACCCATTTCCAGGTAAGAGAAGTACCGTATTTGCTAAAAAAGGAATGGTAGCAACATCACAGCCTTTAGCAGCGCAGGCCGGCTTAGATATATTAAAAAAAGGTGGAAATGCAATTGATGCAGCTATTGCAACAGCCGCTGCATTAACAGTTTTGGAACCTACCTCTAACGGAATCGGAGGAGATGCTTTTGCTTTAATATGGACAAAGGACAAGCTTCATGGTTTGAATGCATCTGGCCCCGCGCCACAATCCATTTCAGCAGAGAAGCTAAGAGCACAAGGTTTAGAAAAAGTTCCTGTGTATGGAGTAGTTCCAGTAACTGTACCCGGAGTTCCAGCCGCATGGGCAGCATTATCTGAAAGGTTTGGCAAGCTACCGCTAAAGGAGGTATTAGAGCCTGCTATACAGTACGCGGAGGAAGGCTATCCTCTGACACCAATACTAGGGAAATATTGGAAGGTTGCATACAAAAAGTTTAAAGCAAGCTTTACGACCGAGGAGTATAACGCATGGTTTGAAACGTTTGCTCCAGATGGACGTCCTCCTGAAATTGGAGAAGTGTGGAAATCCCCAGGTCATGCGAGTACTCTCCGAGCAATCGGAGAAACGAAAGCAAGAGCTTTTTATGAAGGAGAAATTGCTGAACAAATTGATGGTTTCATGAAGAAGCATGGAGGATATCTTTCTAAAAGTGATTTGGAATCCTATCAGCCTGAGTGGGTAGATCCCATTTCTGTGGATTATCGAGGCTATGATGTTTGGGAAATTCCACCAAACGGCCAAGGAATGGTTGCTTTAATGGCATTAAATGTATTTAAAAAGATGGATAAACCTCAGTGGCAAAGTGCACACACCATTCATCAGCAAATTGAATCGATGAAATTAGCTTTCACAGATGGACAGGCATTTATAACAGATCCTGAAGCAATGCCAGTAAACTTCGAGCATTTATTGTCGGAGGAGTATGCCGAGAAGCGCAAAGAGGTAATTCAAGATGAAGCAGCAGATCCAGAGCCGTATGAATTACCGAAGGGCGGGACGGTTTACCTGGCAACTGCCGATGAAGAAGGAAATATGGTTTCTTATATTCAAAGTAATTACATGGGCTTTGGGTCAGGTGTTGTCATTCCAGGAACAGGAATCGCTCTCCAAAACAGAGGACATGACTTCTCTTTAGATGAATCACATCCCAACGTATTGAAGCCAGGCAAAAAAACCTACCACACCATTATCCCTGGATTCTTAACGAAAGAGGGAGAAGCAGTAGGTCCATTTGGCATAATGGGAGGCTATATGCAGCCACAGGGGCATTTTCAAGTAGTGACTAGTACTATAGATTATATGTTAAATCCACAAGCAACGCTTGATATTCCTCGTTGGCAGTGGATGAAGGGTAAAACGGTACATGTTGAGCCAGAGTTCCCTAACTATTTGGTACAAAGTTTGGTTAGAAAAGGGCATGATATCCAAGTGGCAACTGATGGAGGAAGCTTTGGACGTGGGCAGATTATTTGGAGAAATGTAGAGACGGGAGTTCTACAAGGGGGAACAGAATCTCGAACGGATGGAGCTATCGCAGCGTGGTAGAACGTCAGCCTTTGGAGAAAAGCTCTGTGCGTCCTAAGCCGGTACTTCAAAGAGATATAAGTTGGGCATTCTTCCGAGTTGGTATGCTTGGATTCGGAGGTGGACCTTCCTCGATACCCCTAGTTCATCAGGAAGTTGTTAAGAAGTATAATTGGATGGATGATGAGGAATTCGGTGATACATTAGCACTGGCAAATACAATGCCAGGTCCAATAGCAACCAAGATGGCAGGCTACATCGGATATCGCATTGCTGGCTTTTGGGGTTGTGTCAATGCACTCATCGCTTCGGTCATTCCTACAGTAATACTGATGATTCTTCTGCTAGGATTTCTGCAGTCATTTAAGGACTCACCAAGAGTTCAAAATATGACAGCTGCAGTTATTCCAGTTGTCGCAGTTATGTTAGCATTAATGACCTGGGACTTTATCAAAAAAACTGGAGAATCCTTTGGATGGTGGCAGGCATGTTTAATAATAGCTGTTGCTGCATTGCTTATGGAGCTTATACATATACATCCAGCAATTATCATAGTAGTTTGTATGGCAATCGCTTTTTTCCCTCTATTAAAAAGGAGGGGAAGTAAGTGATTTACTGGCAATTGTTTTTAGCATTTTTTATTCCAGGTATATTGGGCTATGGCGGTGGCCCTGCCTCTATTCCATTGATAGAGCATGAGGTAGTTGAAAACTATGAGTGGATGACAACTCAGGAATTTAGTGAGGTTGTAGCCCTTGGAAACTCATTACCTGGACCAATAGCTACAAAAATGGCAGGCTATATTGGATATGCAGAGGGCGGAATATTAGGGGCAACTATTGCTCTTTTTGCGACTGTCGCTCCCTCCTTAATGCTCATGATTAGTATGATGGCTGTTCTATTAAAATATAAAGAAGCGCCGGAAGTCAAAAACCTTACAAAGCTGATAAGACCAGTAATCGCTGTATTACTAGGTGTAATGACTATCCAGTTTGCACAAGAATCATTAGATGGAATTGGTATAATATCAACTCTTATCTTAATAGTAGGAAGCTATTTGCTTTTAGAGAAGGTAAAACTACATCCTGCATTTGTTATCATCATAGCGCTTGCTTACGGAGCAGTTATTGTATGAGTAAAAGAGACCATTAGCGATAGGTCTCTTTCTTCATTTATACATTTCTTGGTACTTTTGGCCTTGTGGTTTCGATTGACTCACATATAATGAGAAGATATAATGATGGAGTTACATTATATTAGAATACTGGTAACCGCGTAGAAAGGAAGGATAGGTAACGCGTTAAAAGCAGGAAAACAATTATAGCGCCTGAGCTGAAGAAATTGGACGAAACGAATCTTCAGCAGACGAGGTGGAGGTTATCGATATTTCGGCGGATGCCTCCCGACCGTATTTGCCCGGTTGTAATTCTTTTTCATAAACCATTCAAGTGATTGAATGACAAAAGGGAAAAGAAGGCATTCTTAGCTTAATAGGTATGTGTATGTGAAAGATGTTTAGGATAAGCGCAATAGTGGTATCGCATAGATTATGTGTGTTTCCACAGGCGTTTTATCGCTAAGGCAAGCTTTTCAACATGCTTATTTTGACATGAATGATAACGGAGGAATATAAATTATGTGTGGAATTGTAGGATATATCGGTGAAAACGATGCGAAAGAAATTTTATTAAAAGGCTTAGAAAAATTAGAGTACCGTGGATATGATTCTGCGGGAATTGCAGTTTTAAATGAAGACGGAGTAATGGTATTTAAGGAAAAAGGACGTATCGCAGATTTACGTGAAGCGGTAGATGGAGATGTAAGTGCAAATCTAGGAATTGGTCATACTCGCTGGGCAACTCACGGTGTTCCAAACCAAGAAAATGCTCACCCTCATCAAAGTACAACAAAACGCTTTACACTAGTGCATAATGGTGTAATCGAAAACTATCATTTACTGAAAAAAGCTTATTTAGCAGACGTTGAAATGGCTTCTGATACAGATACGGAGGTTATCGTTCAGTTAATCGAACGTTTCTCAAAAGACGGTCTATCTACGGTGGATGCGCTAAGAAAAACATTGCACTTAATCCATGGTTCTTATGCAATCGCATTGATAGACAATGAAGATGAAAACACGATCTATGTAGCTAAAAACAAATCTCCACTTCTTGTAGGTGTGGGAGAAGGATTTAACGTAGTTGCTTCTGACGCAATGGCTATGCTACAAGTAACAGAGCAATATGTAGAGCTTCATGACCAAGAAATCGTAATCGTGCGCAAGGAATCAGTGGAAATCCAAACGCTTGATGGTACAAAGGTAGAGCGTGCTCCTTACAAAGCTGAGCTAGACATGAGTGATATTGAAAAAGGGACTTACCCTCACTATATGTTAAAAGAGATTGATGAGCAGCCAGCTGTTCTTCGTAAAATTATACAAGCATATCAAAATGAACAAGGTGAGCTTACAATTGACTCTGCTATTTTAGATGCTCTAAAAGAAGCAGACCGCTTGTACATTATTGCAGCGGGAACTAGCTATCACGCTGGTTTAATCGGTAAAGAATACTTCGAGAAAATTGCTGGTATTCCAGTAGAAGTGCATATCTCTAGTGAATTTGGATACAATATGCCTCTACTTTCGAAAAAACCTTTATTTATCTTCATCACGCAATCTGGCGAAACAGCAGATAGCCGCCAAGTATTAGTGAAAATCAAAGAAAAAGGTTATCCAACACTAACCGTAACTAACGTACCAGGCTCTACGCTTTCCCGTGAAGCAGACCACACGTTATTACTTCATGCTGGTCCGGAAATCGCTGTAGCCTCTACAAAAGCTTATGTGGCACAAGTAGCAGTACTTATGGTAACTGCATCTGTATTTGCTAAGTCACAAGGCAAAGAGCTAGACTTTGATGTTGTGAAGGAGCTTGGAATTGTAGCAAATGCGGTTCAAGCGATTGTAGACACTAAAGAAGAGCTAGAAGAGATTGCAGCAGAATACCTTTCTACTACAAGAAACGCTTTCTTCATCGGAAGAAATGTGGACTTCTATGTAAGCTTAGAAGGTGCTTTAAAGCTTAAGGAAATCTCTTATATACAAGCAGAAGGCTTCGCTGGCGGAGAATTAAAGCATGGTACAATCGCCCTTATCGAAGACGGCACACCAGTAATCGCTTTAGCAACACAGAAGGCTGTAAGCTTAAATGTTCGTGGTAACGTAAAAGAAGTAGTGGCACGTGGCGCTAACCCATGTATTATCGCAATGGAGGGCCATGAGGAAGAAGGCGACCGCTTCGTACTTCCTAAAGTACACGAATTCTTAGCTCCACTAGTAGCCGTAATCCCATTACAGCTAATCAGCTACTACGCTGCTCTACACAGAGACTGTGACGTGGATAAACCAAGAAACTTGGCAAAATCTGTTACAGTTGAGTAATAGGGTTAAATAAATTTGTAGGTTATGTAAATGTCCAGTTACAACATAGTTGGTAACTTAACATTAAAGTAGGTAACTGATATTTTAAAAAGAACGTTAAAATCACCTCTCTAGTTTAACTGAGAGGTGATTTTTTGTTGGGTACCTATGTTAAAATAGCTATAAATTGTGAAGGGTTTCACTTAAACTAACGGTGCAGTTTAGTTAGGACTTCTGTAGATTGTAGAAGACCTTCTAACTGGTTATAATACATAGCTAGCATATCAGCCCATCCGATAACTGGATGGGCGTTTTTTTTTTTTACATTTACTCCAACTGTTCCTTAATAACCTGCTCGACCCCGAGCAAAATCAACTTCAAACCAAATTCAAACGCTCTGTCAGTACCCATCAGTTCAAACAGTCCGTTCGTGAACATCCTCCGGAACAGTCCCACATCCGTCTCATTCATAGAGTCTAGAAGGCGAATCATTTCTTCTCCTGGAAGAGTTTCATTGACTTTAAGGATAGCGGAGATATTACGTTGATGTTGATAATCGTCTAGAACGAAGTAGTAGACATAGTTAACTAGTGTGGTAACCACTTGTATTTTTTGCTCTTGCTCAAGCCGTGTTGATTCCACGCAAAGCAGCATCCGGTTGGTGAATCGGATGATATCTGGTTCGTGGGGCAGTGTTATCATCATAATCTGCGTAGAGCATGGATAGCGGCTGAGCACACTTTTTACCGTTACCGCAAGCTCAGTCAACTGTTCCTTCCAATCCCCTTCGGAGTGGAATTCCTCCAAAATTATTTTAGATACCTGGTTGGCTAGCCGCTGGTAGAGATTTTGTTTGCTCTTGAAGTACCAATACAAAGAGGGCGCCTGAATCCCAAGTCTGTGTGCCAATCGTCTCATAGTGAGTTTCTCGATACCCTCCTCTCCAAGAAGCTCCCATGAGGCTTCTAAAATCTTATCCTCCGAAATCTGAGGCTGCTGTTTTTTCATTGGTATCCTCCATTTCATCTAACACTGTAAGTTTATGCTTTACAGATTCATAAGTTAATGATAACATCTAACACTGTAAGATTCAAACTAACGCCGTTAGATAAATGTTTAAAAGAAAGAAGTGATCCACTTGGATGCAGAAAACCTCTATTACTTTGAAAAAGCACCGGTCGCAAAGGCTGTAACTCACTTTGCTGTACCGATGATGCTAGGCACATCAATGAGTGTCATTTATTCCATCTTGAATGCCTATTTCCTTGGTATGCTAAATAATACTGCCATGTTAACAGCACTCGCATTAACCTTGCCGTTATTCGCGATCATTATGGCGCTAGGAAATTTGATTGGCATGGGGAGTGGTACACTCATCTCACGTTTGCTAGGAGAGAAAAAATATGATGATGTAAAGCATGTGTCTTCATTCGCCTTTTACAGCAGCTTAGTTCTCGGTCTTGTCGCAATAGGTGTAAGCTTCCCATTGATTGAGCAAATCGTATATGGCCTTGGGGCAACGTCTGACTCCTTCGAATTTACAAAGGACTATGTCACAATTATGATCATAGGCTCTCCATTTGTCATATTGTTCTTCACACTGGAGAATATCGTGCGCTCAGAAGGTGCGGCAATCACATCTATGATTGGTATGATTATCAGCGTTGTCGTGAATATTATTCTAGATGCACTATTCATTTTTGTCTTCCATTGGAGCGTAACTGGGGTTGCGACAGCTACGGTAATTTCAAACGTTGTTGCCAGTGCATTTTACGCTTTTCATATAAGATATAAAAGCAAATTCCTAACCGTTTCAGCCAAATGGTTCAAGGCTACTAAAGAGATTCTGAGTAATGTATTTAAGATCGGATTTCCAATCTTTATTATGAGTATCTTTTTGGGTGCAATGTCGCTCATCTTAAACCACTTTCTTATAGAATATGGGGATCAGGCAGTAGCTGCTTACGGGATATCATCACGTTTATTGCAATTTCCTGAGTTTATCCTGATGGGCTTATGTGAGGGAGTAGTGCCGCTTATCGCCTTTTCTTTTACAGCGAATAAAATGCGCATGAAGCATACAATCGGATTTACAATTAAAACGATTGTGGTGTTAGCCTTTGTATTCGGCGTTATCGTTTATCTGATATCTGATAACCTAATTGGTTTATTTACGAATGACCCACATTTAATTGAAGTAGGAAGTTACATTCTGCATGTAACGTTCTTATGCTTGTTTATTACCGGAATGACCACGTTGTTTACAGGTATATTTCAAGCAACAGCACAGGGAACTGCTGCGTTTATTATGTCAATTATTCAAGGAATTACACTAATTCCTATGTTGTTTATCGCCAATCATATGTACGGATTCCATGGAGTAATCTGGTCGCTTGTCATTGCAGATGCCGTTTCATTCCTTGTGGGTGCTATCATGCTGTATGTTTTACGGAACAAATTGCAGCCGGATTTAGATAGTTTAGTACAGTAGAAAAAATAAAACTTATAAAAAAAGCGTTGGGATAAACCCCCGACGCTTCTTGCTCTATAAAAACATATTTGTTTTACGTTCCGGAAAAGTAAACAGCTCAATCTGAAAATAGCTCAGCAAAGAAGCTATGCAAGCCCTTGCCTTTGGGATTTAACGAGGGATTGAGTGAATACTGGATTTATATTGATAACTCATTTAAGGAATTAAGTTTAAAAGATTGTGAAGAATTGTACTTAAACTAACGAGGTGCTTTAGCAAAATATGGCCATCCTTTCGATGGTCTATTTTTATGTCCAAAACATTAAGTTGATCCCAGATTTGCATTGTGAAATGTTACACTTAAACTAACGCACAGGTTAGTTAAAGAGTGTTGTTTAACTTGCGTTCAATAATTGGGCCATTTTGGAGAACAAGAAATAAATTTATGTTTAAGGGAGATTATTAATGGATAAGGTACAACAATTTTGGAATGATTTTTGTGTAGCAAATAATAAGGAAGGGACGGAATATAGAGGTGCATTTCAATTTGGAGCTTCGGCTGATTGGTTAGCTAATTTAGTTGTCGAGGGAAAGAAGACAGCGACAACTTCGGGTTTTGTGTTTTATGAGTTAGAAAAAGAAGCAATACCCCAAGCAGGCGAATATTATATTGTTCTAAATGGTCAAGATGAGCCTGTCGCAGTCATTCAAGTTCAATCTGTCGAAGTTGTTCCGATGAATGAGGTAACAGAAGATTTCGCCTTAGCAGAAGGAGAAGGGGATTATCAGTTTTGGTGGGAAGCACATGAAAAATTCTTTACCGAAGCACTAAAAGAATATGATAAAGAATTCTCGCCAGAAATGTTAGTTGTATGTGAGCATTTTGAAAAGGTATATCCAAAATAAATAGTAATAAAATCGCACGTTATTGTTTAATAAGCGTCGCTGTTCATATTAAACTAACGGGTGCTTTCGTATTATAAGGTTAACCAGTTTTTACTGGTTGACCTTATTTTTATAGGATTTAATATATCAGTAGCCAGGGTAGGACG
>NZ_JBNNVC010000012.1:0-16418 GCF_050280345.1 Psychrobacillus sp. NPDC093200
TAAATGATGTCAAAAATTGTTTTGCGTCAATACAACCGAAGTTGTTTGATGCTATATGTCTTAACGTTTTGCATGTTCAGTTTTCAATGTTCATCTTGTCAACCAAACTTGTTTACCTCTTGGCGACTTCTACTATATTACTCTCGTTTTAAATATAAGTCAACACTTTTTGATAACTTTTTTATATTTTTTTATAGCAGTATAGAAATAGTCACTACAGAGGCTACCCCTGGTACTCCCAACACTGCTACTACAGCTCCTGTGAAGAGGTTTATAGGAACCACATATCCTGCCATACCAAGTAATAAATGAACTCCAAACAATAATAATATAGAAAACCCTAAACGAAATAAAAATATACTTAGACTTTCAAATAAATTAGAGAAAGAGCTTTTGAATACTAAAAACAACAATAATACTAGCGAACACACAATAATGGTTAACTTCATGTACAATCCCTCCATAAAATCAATATCCTTATTGTATGAAGCTAGTACTACTAATATTCTATTTTATAATCACATTCCTAATCTTTGCTTCTTTATATAGATAGAAATGTATACTCTCTGCTATTTTTCTTTTGGCCACCGCATTAAGATCATAGTCATTCAAATAATCTTCTATTAGCTGTGCTTGCTGCCAATCTTCTTTGGTGGCTTTAATGAGGGTTACAAATTGTTGATCAAATTCTTTTTTTAATTTTCCCTTTTTAAAAAACACGTACCCCTACACTCTCCTTATAATTCCCGACGTCCTTCTAGAGCTTTAGACAGAGTAACTTCATCTGCATACTCTAAATCTCCCCCTACAGGTAGACCGTGTGCAATTCTCGTTGTTTTAATACCAGAAGGTTTTACAAGACGAGATATATACATAGCTGTGGCTTCTCCTTCTATTGTAGGGTTGGTTGCTAGAATCAGTTCTTCTACTTGTGTGTCCTGTAATCTTTTTAATAAAGACGGAACATTAATATCCTCTGGACCTATTCCATCCATAGGAGAGATAGCTCCATGAAGTACATGGTATAAACCATTGTAATCTCTCATTTTTTCCATTGCTATTACGTCTTTAGTATCTTGTACTACACAAATCATTGATACATCACGTTGTTTGTCTTGGCATATATGACAAGGGTCTATGTCCGTGATATGTCCACAAATAGAGCAATAGCTTAAGTTTCTTTTGGCATCTACTAGTGCTTTTGCAAAGTCTAGTACAGTATCTTCCTTCATAGTTAACACAAAAAATGCCAGACGGGCCGCAGTTTTCGGCCCGATTCCTGGCAATTTCATAAAGCTTTCTATTAGCTTTGATATCGGTTCAGGATAATGCATTATTTTTCCTCCTAGAACATGCCAGGAAGGTTCAACCCTTTCGTGAATTGACCCATAGTGGCATTAGCTGTTTCTTCCGCTTTTTTCATTGCTTCATTTGTAGCAATTACGATTAAATCTTGTAGCATTTCCACATCATCAGGGTCTACTACTGCTGAATCTAGAGCTACCTCTAATACTTCTTTTTGTCCTGAGACGATAACCTTTACCATTCCTCCGCCAGCAACTGCTTCAAAGCGTTGGGTTGCCAGTTCCTCTTGAGCCTCAGCCATTTTCTTTTGCATTTTTTGCATTTGTTTCATCATACCTTGCATATTTCCCATTCCACGCATAATTATTTTCCTCCTTAGTCATCATGTACTTCTACAAATTCTTTTCCAAATAGTTTTTCTGCTTCCACGATTAAAGGATCTTCCGTGATTTCTTCCATTCCTTGTAACAGTTCCATCACTTCAGATGATTCAGAGGAAGCTTCCTGCGTAGACTCTGTAGAGTCCTTTTTTAATCCATTTTGCCGAATAAATTCTTCTCTAATCTTTAACCAACTTTCTTCCGGTACATATACAACCTCATACATCGTTCCGGTTAAGCTTGAAATAAGTTGTGGAAAAGAGGTAGAGAAAGTTTTATTCTCCATTGCCATTTGACAATGTATATCATATTTAAATTTTAACACAAATGCACTGGAAGATGCTGCAACTGGTTCTGCATCATTTAACAAAGCAGCATGTGATTTTTGAAGCTGTTGTAATATATTCGCCCATTGTGATTTAATAGTTTGAATATCTGACTTTGTTGCTGTTTTTAAAATCTCTTGTATTCGACCACTTGACACCTTCACGCCAGAGGCTTTTTGTCTTGTTCTCTTTGGTTGCTCTTGCTGTGTCCCTTGATTGGTTCCAAGTGCAAACGTACCTTGGCTCAGTTGTTGCTGCAACTGCTGAAGCTGCCCTTCTAGTAACTGAACTTTCTTTTCCAACTCAGCATTATTTGCATTCCCCACAGCAGCCTCTTGTGGCACCTGCGCTAAACGGATAACTGCCGTTTCTAAATACACTTTTGCATGATTGGAAAATCGCATTTCTTGTTGAGTGTTTGTGAGAATAGAAATACTCTTATATAGTGTTTCCACAGGAAATTTAGTAGCCAGCTCTCTAAACCGCTCATCGCCCGTAGCAATTTCTAATAGTTCCGCTTGGTCTGGAGCAACCTGAAGTACCAACAAATCTCTATAGAATGTGATAAAATCCTCCGTTAATCGAACAGGATCCTTTCCATCCTCTACAAGCTTTTCGATACTACTTAAAGCCTGTGCTACATCTCTCTCACTTAGAGCATCAGCCAACTGATAAAAAACATCCTGACCAATAGAACCCGTTACAAGCAGGGCATCTTCTATTGTCATCATTTTTCCACTGAAAGATACTACTTGATCTAGCATACTGAGTGCGTCACGCATACCGCCAGCTGCCACTTGTGCGATAATTTTCAGTACATTCACATCATATTCTATCCCTGCATCGGTCAGCACTTCTATCATCCTGGAAACGATATCAGCAGATGTAATCCTTTTAAAATCAAATCTTTGACATCTTGAAATAATGGTGAGTGGTATTTTATGTGGTTCTGTTGTTGCAAGTATAAAAACAACATGAGCTGGTGGCTCTTCTAATGTTTTTAACAAAGCATTAAAGGCACTCGTAGAGAGCATATGCACTTCATCAATAATATAAACTTTGTAGCGCGCATTAGAAGGAGCAAAACGTACTTTTTCAATAATGTCACGCATTTCTTCCACACGAGAGTTGGAAGCAGCATCAAACTCAATTACGTCTGTATTGGAACCCTCTGTGATACTTTTGCAAGTTGCACATTTATTGCATGGTTCCTTGTCAGGCCCATTCTCACAGTTCAACGCTTTAGCAAAAATTTTCGCAGCACTTGTTTTACCTGTACCTCTTGGTCCTGAAAATAAATATGCATGAGTAGTTTTATTGTAAATGAGGGCATTTTGAAGGGTTTGTTTGATATGAGTTTGACCGGACATTTCCGCAAACGACTGAGGTCGATATGCGCGGTAGAAAGCTTGATACGACAACAAGTTCCCCTCCCTCTTCTTTTTAGATAAAGTATGTAAATATTATAACATAAAGAAAACTTGACTTCGCCTTACAAGTACATATAAGTATAAATAAAAAAAACTCATTCCTCCGAGGATGAATGAGTTTGATAATAATTAAATTAAAGCCGTGCACCTTCCTTCGATTGATACACATAAGCGGCACCTTTGTCGTTAACTCGGCCTAGGCAACCCCGCGGCACATGAGAATGCACCACTTAATGCTGCTTCCTTCCGGACCTGACATGGTTCATGGGCTCCCATTGCGCAGGACCCAGACGTCAACATCACGTGCAAATACCAGACCTAACATGTAAACAACCTCGAGAAGGAGTTCAGTCTCGCTAGAGCGGATTGCGAGTTACAAGACACCGCTACCTTCCCACCTAGCACGGCAATAACTAGTATACGCATTTTAAACTTAAAAATCAATGGTTACGATTTGATTTCTTTCTTTATACTTTCTATACTAAAAAAATATTATTAAATTTTTTTCAAATATGTTGACTTTGATTTTTATCCGTGATAAATTAATTCTTGTACTTCGGAGGAATACCCAAGTCTGGCTGAAGGGATCGGTCTTGAAAACCGACAGGCGGGTCATACCGCGCGGGGGTTCGAATCCCTCTTCCTCCTCCATTTTTTAACAACACACACGCATAAATTTGAGATTGAATTCGTTGCTCTTGTAACGAATTTTTCTTAGCCATATGTGTTCAGAATATTAAGAAGTTGACTATAAAAGTCAATTTCTTTTTTTATTTTACAAATTGACTCATAATAATGTCGTCTACATATTCATTTGGTACAAATTTCACGTGTTTATGCCTTCTTCCCTCCTCTTTAAAGCCTAGCTTTGTGTATAAATGAATTGCTCTTTCATTATTAGAAAAAACCTCTAACGATATCTTCTCTATATGTTCCTGTTTCCTAGCCCATTCTAACAATTTTTTAATTAGACAAGTGCCTATACCTTTATTGGCAAAGGTTTCTTGAATACTTATTCCAAAAAGACCCTGATGACTGAATCTTTTACGTGAGGATAGATGAAAATCAAGGATTCCAATTATTTGATTCTCCTGTTCTGCTACTAGCATTAAGCCTCTCTCACTACAATTCACAATTTTTTCTCTCTGCTCCACCACCGACACCGTAAATTCTTCAGGTGTGGTAGCCATGAAACTAGGGTTTTCCTTTAATATTCTTTTGATATGTTCTATTATTTGTTCTGCATCATTAACCATCGCTTTTCTAATATTTATTTCTATGCTCATTTTATATTCCCCCTTTCTAATCTATTCTCTCTCCTATTTAAAATCCCTTTTAGAAAGCAAAAAGCTTCTGCAATAAATGCAGAAGCTTTTCTATTATTTACGTAAAGTAATCGTCTGTGTTTGCTCCATGAAATGGCCAATTCTTTCAAGAATTACTTCAACATCTTCTGGATTCTCTACGATATCATAGTCATTGATGTTGAGACGAAGTACTGGACAGCCATTAAATCCATCAATCCACTTTTCGTATCTGCCATGCATCTCTTCCCAATAAGCGATTGGAGTTTGTTGTTCCATTGGGCGACCTCTTTCATGAATACGGTCTATAATATCATCCAAAGATCCTTCTAAATAGATGAGAAGGTTCGGATGTGGAAAGTATGGAGTCATAACCATCGCTTCGAAAAGACTTGTATATGTCTCATGGTCTACCGGGTCCATTGTTCCTTTTTCTTTATGCATTTGTGCAAAAATCCCTGTGTCTTCATAAATGGAACGGTCCTGAATAAAACCTCCGCCATACTCAAACATTCTCTTTTGTTCCTTAAAACGCTCTGCTAGGAAATAGATTTGTAAATGAAAACTCCATTTAGAGAAATCCTCATAGAAACGATCTAAATAAGGGTTAGTGTCTACTTTTTCAAAAGAGGTTTTAAAGTGTAGTGCTTCAGCAAGCATCTTAGTCATAGTAGATTTACCTACTCCTACAGTTCCTGCTATTGTTATTACAGCATTGGAAGGTATGCCATACTTTTCTCTTAAATTCATGTTATAAACTCCTTCTATGTAGTGTTTCATCTACTTTTTCTAAAATTATCTGTAAATCTTGGTTATTTTGAACAAAGTCCATTTCATCTCCATTGAAGCGGATAACCGGTATTTCTGGATGCTTTAATTCAAAATCATCTATAAACATTCGGTAATCGGAAGAAAGCTGCTCCAGATAGGTTGTACTAATTTTCTTTTCAAACTCTCTCCCACGCAAATCAATACGGTCTACTAACACATCTATGCTAGCATCCAGATAAATAACTAAATTAGGAACTGGCATATCCTTCGTTAAAATATGATAAATTGCCTCATATTTTTCATATTCCTCCTTACTTAGGGAGCGTTTAGCAAAGATAAGATTTTTAAAAATATGATAATCCGCTACAACAGCGGTGTCTTTCGATAAGTATTTTTTTTCAATATCGCTTAATTGCTTATAGCGATTGCATAGAAAGAACATCTCTGTTTGAAAGCTCCACTCTGCTATATCTTCATAGAATTTATTTAAAAAGGGGTTTTCATCCACGATCTCTTTTAACAATTCAAATTGATAAGTATTACCAATTGCTTTAGCCAGTGAGGTCTTACCAACACCTATTGGACCCTCTACCGTTATAAATGGAATAGACATATCTCTAACCTCACTCTAAATTTTCAAGTCGTACCCTCTATTTTAGCATAGGGATATAACGAAAAATAGAGGATATTTGTCTTTCCAGAGAAAGACAAATATCCCCTATTTTTTCTTGATACGAAATGTAGCATTTAGAAGATACCAGTTTTGAGGGAAGTCAAAGCCACTATGCCAATAGGAAATCCCCAATAAATTTAATTCCTTTAACAGATTAAATTTTGCTTGAATAGATCTTGCATCCTCGAACCACACTTCATGCTCTTTCCCGTCTCTCCAGTAATTAAAAAACGGTGCCTGTGCCTCTTCATCATATTCAATAGCAGCATTTCGATCTCTGGCTAATTGAATAGCCTGCTGTGGACTTATCGCCCTAGCAAAAGGATTACCTGGTTTATAAGGCAAAGTCCAATCATAGCCATATAAATTTTGACCCATCATTACCTTTTGAGAAGGTATCTCTGTAATTGCATATTCTAATACATCTCTTACAGGACCTATTGGAGAAACTGCCATTGGAGGGCCACCGCTATACCCCCACTCATAGGTCATAATAACAACAAAATCTAAAACCTCGCCAAGGGCTTTATAGTCATGTCCCTCATACCATTTACCAGGTTGATTGGCACTAGTTTTCGGAGCAAGGCTAGCAGAAAAAATAAAACTAGGGGCAAACTCACGGAATTCTTTTAAGAATTGTACATACTTCTCACGATCATTGGGATTTATATATTCAAAATCAGTGTGTAGATGATTTGTACCCCTTTTATTTGCCTCCTTCACGGATTCTTCAAATACCTTTTGTTTAACTTCTTCATTTGTAAAAATTGTATTGGCAAGCGTGTCACTAAATGCTCCTTCTTCAATGTTGGTCAATACAATAACCGTCTCAACATTGTTTTCTTCTGCTATCTCCGACAAGCTTCCCCAATTCATTGGAGTTAACGATCCGTCTCTTTTAACGTCAAAAGCAAAGGGCATCATATAAGTTAGTTCTGCAGCTACATTTCTTACTTTTTCAATCACTGTTTCCGAGGGGACATCGGTATACCATTCAACATATAAATTAGATTCAATAGAGGGTCTGTTTGGATCTGGCGTGGAGGGTAGAACAATCGCCTGACCTACAACCAATACATCTTGATCCGGTAAACCATTAATAGAGGCAAGAGTAGCCGCACTCGTTCCAAATCGCTTTGCAATAGAGTATAAACTATCACCAGTTTTCACTACATAATTCATACCATCACTCCTTCAAACTAAATTATGCAAGGGACATACAAAACATGCTAAAATACGCGTAAGGAGTTGACTCCAAATGGACGAGTATTATATGAATTTAGCAATTGAAGAAGCAAAGAAAGCAGCTACAATAGGAGAAGTCCCTATAGGTGCGATTATCGTACATAAAAATGAGGTAATTGCGAGAGGTTACAATTTACGAGAGACAACACAGAATGCGACAACCCATGCTGAGCTACTGGCTATTCAAGAAGCTTGTGCCAAAATCGGGAGTTGGAGACTAGAGGAAACTACTCTTTATGTAACTCTAGAACCTTGTCCTATGTGTGCAGGAGCAATATTGCAATCGCGTATCCCACGAGTCGTTTATGGTGCTCGAGACCTTAAAGCGGGTTGTGTAGACTCATTATATACGCTATTAAATGACAATAGACTTAACCATGTCTGTGAGGTAACAGAGGGAGTTCTTGCAGAGACTTGCGGTAATTTACTAACCACTTTTTTTCGAGAGCTACGAATGAAAAAAAAGAACCAAAAACGCCAGGAGCTCTGAGCATTTTTGGTTCTAAACAGAAGTTTTTTAAATTGTTTGCCTCGCTTTCCCCATTTGCTTGTCGGAGCAAACATAGGCGCTTGCGCTTTTCTTTTTGTCTAGCTCCACCGCCTTGCCCCTCGAGGTCAAATGGGATAAAGCTGTGGGGGCTGAGGAACTGCCTCCTCGCTTTCCCCATTTGCTTGTCGGGGCAAACATAGGCGCTTGCGCTTTTCTTTTTGTCTAGCTCCACCGCCTTGCCCCTCGAGGTCAAATGGGATAAAGCTGTGGGGGCTGAGGAACTGCCTCCTCGCTTTCCCCCATTTGCTTGTCGGGGCAAACATAGGCGCTTGCGCTTTTCTTTTTGTCTAGCTCCACCGCCTTGCCCCTCGAGGTCAAATGGGATAAAGCTGTGGGGGCTGAGGAACTGCCTGCTCGCTTTCCCCATTTGCTTGTCGGGGCAGACATAGGCGCTTGTGCTTTTCTTAGTTTATTGGATAACTTTTTTGCCACCCATGTAAGGTTGTAGTACCTCTGGGATTTTAACAGAACCATCTGGTTGCTGATAATTTTCTAGGATAGCGGCAACTGTGCGCCCAATTGCTAGTCCACTTCCGTTTAATGTGTGTACAAACTCTGGTTTAGCGCCCGTTTCTCTTCTAAAACGGATTCCTGCACGACGAGCTTGGAAGTCTTCAAAGTTACTGCAAGAAGAAATCTCTTTATACTCCCCATAGCTTGGTAACCATACTTCAATATCATATTTTTTAGCAGCAGTGAAACCAAGGTCGGCAGTGCACATACGTAGTACGCGATATGGAAGACCCAAAAGTTGTAGCACTTTTTCTGCATGTCCTGTTAGAAGTTCCAACTGTTCGTATGAATCCTCTGGTTTTACAAAACGTACAAGCTCTACTTTATTGAATTGATGCTGACGGATTAGTCCGCGTGTATCTCTACCTGCAGAACCGGCCTCCGAACGGAAACAAGCACTAAATGCAGTAAACGCTTGTGGAAGTTCTGCCCCATCTAGAATCTCATCGCGGTAGAAGTTGGTTACTGGAACCTCAGCAGTTGGGATTAAGAAATAATCCTCCTCGTTAACTAGAAAAGCATCCTCTTCAAACTTTGGAAGCTGACCAGTGCCTGTTAAACTCATACGGTTCGCCATATAAGGTGGAAGCATTTCCTCGTAGCCATGCTCTTCTGAATGAAGATCCATCATGAAATTCCATAGCGCGCGCTCCAATCTTGCACCTAGACCACGGTAAAAGGCAAAACGGCTTCCAGTTACTTTTGCAGCACGCTCAAAATCCACTATTTTTAAATCTGTGGCGATATCCCAGTGAGCTTTTGTATCAAAATCAAATGAAGGGACATCTCCCCACTTACGGATTTCCACATTATCATCCTCGGAGTCACCAACCGGAACGTCATCATGTGGAATATTTGGAATACGCATCATCATGTAGTCAAACTTCTCTTCTACTTGACGTAGCTCTTCATCCAACGCTTTAATCTCATCGCCAACCTCACGCATACGCACAATTAAATCATCAGCATTCTCTTTGTTTCGTTTCATTTGAGAGATTTTTTGAGAAACCTCGTTTCTTTCTGCCTTTAATACTTCTGTTTTTGCTATTAATTCTCTACGCTTTTGGTCTAAAGGAAGAAATTGATCGAACTCAGAGATATCTTCTCCACGCTTCGCAAGTTTAGCTTTCACTTCTTCATAATTATCACGTACAAATTTTACATCTAACATATGAATTCCTCCTCTTAATATTTTGACACTTTTAACCAACCATTAATTAAATAACGACAAAAAAGCCCCCATCCCTAAAAAAGGGACGAGAGCTACCCGCGTTGCCACCCTGATTGAACTGACACATGATCAGATCCACTTGTCTAATAACGGCTTTTCAACCGGCCACAGCTTACCTATTTTTCAGCTGCGCAACTCAAAGGACGGATTCACAAGGGTCTTTATCAGCTCCCACCAACCGCTGACTCTCTAAAAAAAACTTACTTGTTACTACTTCCTATCATCGTTTTTTAATTCATGAAATTAATCATACTTTACTATAGGTTGACCTGTTTGGCAAGTGATTCCTGAACCATTTGTATAAAATAGGCAGTTATACGATGATCGTTCGTTAATTCAGGATGGAAGGAACATCCTAATATATTGTCCTGTCTAGCCATTACAATTCTATTTTCATGAGTTGCAAGTATTTCTACGCTTTTCCCTACCTCCACAATATGGGGAGCTCTTATAAAAACAGCAGGAAAGTCAGCTGCTACTCCTTGGATTTCTAAAATAGTTTCAAAGCTATTCACTTGACGGCCAAAAGAATTTCTTTCGACAGTAGCTTCTAATACACCAATATGCTGGGAATCCTGATCTTGGATATTCCTTGCTAATAATATAAGGCCCGCACATGTACCAAACATTGGCTTGCCTGATTCTGCAAATTGTTTTAAAGGAATTAGCAAATCAAAGCGATCTATAAGCTTGCGCATTGTGGTACTTTCGCCACCTGGAAAGATTAAACCATCTATATTTTGAAGATCACTTTTTGTTTTGACCAATACTGCCTCTACGCCGCATTCTTCTAACGAACGAATATGTTCCATGACAGCTCCTTGAAGAGCCATTACTCCAATTTTCACCATCTTACCAACCTCGATCTTGCATACGTTCTGCATCTGTTAATCGAGAGATTTCAATTCCCTTCATAGGGATTCCTAAATCCTTTGAAATATCCACTAATAATTTATAATCGCGATAATGAGTAGTTGCTTCCACAATAGCACGAGCAAATTTCTCTGGATTATCAGATTTGAATATTCCAGATCCGACAAACACTCCATCTGCTCCAAGTTCCATCATAAGCGCAGCATCTGCTGGAGTAGCAACTCCTCCTGCTGCGAAGTTTACTACTGGTAATTTTCCTTTTTGTTTGATTTGCAATAAAATCTCATATGGCGCTCCTAAGATTTTCGCTTCTGTCATTAGTTCATCCTCGTTCATATGCACAATTTTTCTAACCTGTGCATTAACCTTTCGTAAATGGCGAACAGCTTCTACAATGTTACCTGTCCCAGGTTCGCCTTTCGTCCGAAGCATTGATGCCCCTTCACCTATACGTCGAGCTGCCTCTCCCAAATCCTTACACCCACAAACAAATGGCACTGTGAACTCACTTTTACGCAAATGAAATTCTTCATCGGCTGGTGTCAGCACCTCTGATTCGTCAATATAGTCCACACCCATTGCCTCTAAAATTCTTGCCTCCGTTATATGTCCAATGCGAGCTTTTGCCATGACTGGTATCGTTACAGCACCCATTACCTCTTCCATTATGCGTGGATCGGCCATGCGAGCAACTCCCCCTGCTGCACGGATATCAGAGGGTACACGTTCTAATGCCATTACAGCCACAGCACCGGCTGCCTCCGCAATTCGTGCTTGCTCTGCGTTAATAACATCCATTATAACTCCACCTTTTTGCATCTCTGCCATACCTCTTTTTACTATCTCAGTACCTGTCATATGTATTTTCATCTTGAATACCTCCTAACTGTTATAAAATTTAGTATAATGATATATGACCATATGAAAAGCGCCAGAAACACTAAAATGAAAGTGGTCAGATTGGATGATACTATGGATTTCCTCATGTTTCCTTTAGAAAAAAATTCAAACAGCCCATTATATGAACAACTATATAAATTTATAAAAGATGCCATAGTACAAGGCAATATTAAGGAAGGAGATAAGCTTCCCTCTAAAAGAAAGCTTGCTGACTATCTTGATCTTAGCCAAACTACAATTGAGCTTTCTTATAGTCAGCTGCTAGCAGAAGGTTACATAAATTCAGAACCTAGAAGGGGATATTTTGTTCAAAATATTGAGGAGCTTGCTTTGATCGAAATAGAAGATTCTCAAATTGTTAAAGAAGAAAAAACTCCATCCTACCATTTGGATTTTTCTCCGGGAAGGATAGATGAGGATTCCTTTCCTTTTACACTGTGGAGAAAATATGCAAGGGATTTGGTTCATGAAGAAAATAAAGAGCTTCTTCAGCTTGGACATCCTCAGGGAGACTATATACTAAGACAGCAAATATCTTCATACCTTTATCAATCTCGTGGTGTAAAAAGTACACCCGAACAAATTATTTTAGGCTCAGGAACAGAACAGATTATGCCACTACTCATACGCCTCCTTGGAAATGAGGCAGTCTATGGCTATGAAAACCCTGGTTATCCACTCTCTCATCATCTTTTTTTAGAGCATGAGGAAAAATCGGTGCCTGTCCGGGTAGATGATGAGGGATTAGTCGTTCAGGAGTTAGAAAACACTAATGCAACTGTTATGTATGTCACTCCGTCTCATCAATTTCCCACTGGTTCTGTTATGTCAGCTTCACGAAGAAGTCAGCTGCTAGCCTGGGCTTATCAACATGAGAAACGTTATATTATTGAAGATGATTATGACAGTGAATTCAGATATACTGGTAAACCAATTCCTTCTTTACAAGGAATGGACCAAAACGACCGTGTAATTTATTTAAGCACGTTTTCTAAGTCTCTGATGCCTTCCTTAAGGATCGCCTATGCGGTACTTCCAAAACCACTTATAAAGCAATACAAGGCGAAATATTACTATTATTCAGCTACTGTCCCACGAATGGACCAATATATACTTGCAAAGTTTATGGAGGACGGTCACTTCGGGAAGCATCTAAATAAAATGAGAAAAATTTATAAAAGAAAGCTAGAAATTATTACGAAGTCTCTTTTAGAATATGAGCCAGCTGTTACCCTTTCTGGAGAACAGGCAGGAATGCATCTTTTATTGACCATTCATACACAAAAGAAGGAAGAGGAACTGGTTGCCCTTGCTCAACAAGCAAATATTCAAATCTATGGTCTGAATAAGTATATAACCTTTCCCATAGAAGAAACTCACCCAAAATTGGTATTAGGATTCGGTGGATTAGAGTTCTCAAATATTTCGACAACCATACATGAGCTAATGAAGGCAATAAAAATCAAGCATTCTTAATTTCTTTCCTATACAAAAAAGCACTGACAACTCTAATTGAGTTTCAGTGCTTAAGTATAGTAAGAAGGTGGTGCAAGTGTCTAAGTCTAGGTTGACTAGTAACACTTTGCACATGCTTTCTTATTTATTAAAATAATCCGCCTACAAAGTCGGTCGTACTATCCCACAAGCCGCTAAAGAATTTGCCAATACCTTGGAACATTAAACTGAACCAACCAGCTCTTTCTACAGCTTCTGTTGTTACAACATCGACACTTGCTTGGTCACCAATAATATAACCGTAATCAGTGCCTTCTGTTTTTTCAAGGTGTACTGTTCCTACAACTGTATCCTTTTTAACTTCAGCTTCTAACTTGTCTTTTGTTGGAGTAAATACAGGCTTGTACAGATCTTTATCGCTAGATTTAATCATCATAGAAATAGGTTCTTTGACTGCAATTGCAACTTTGTCTTCTTTTCCTTTATTTACTTCTAGAGTTTCATGGTCAGGAATTTTATATCCTGCTGGTATTAGCTCTACTTTAGTAAATTGAGCAAATCCAAAATCAAACAAAGCTCTAGTTGCATCAAATCTAGCCTTATAACTTCCCTTTCCATTAGCATCTACTGCTTTCATCACTACAGCGATTACTCTCATACCATTTCTTTCAGCAGTTCCAGTGAAGGAGTGACCAGCAAAATCTGTTGTTCCTGTTTTCAAGCCATCTACGCCTTGATATTCATAAACTAATCCTGGTAGCATCCAGTTCCAGTTACTCATTTCAATAGCATCCGGTGTACCCTCACGGAAGATTTTTTTAGGTATTTTAGTTGTTTCTAAAACTTCTGGGTAGTCTTTCATAAGAAGGTAAGCCAATTTTGCTACTGAGCTAGCAGGCATCACATTCTCGTCTGTTGCCCCTGTACTCTTTGGATGCATCCCTTGTAAATCAGCATTATTTAAACCAGTAGAGTTAACAAACTTATAATTTTCTAAGCCCATTTCTCCAGCTTTTTCATTCATTAGTTTTATAAAATTTTCTTCTGTTCCAGCAATAGTTTCTGCAATAGCAATAGTTGCTGCATTTGCAGAATAGATAGCCATTGCTTCATATAATTCACGAATTGAATAAGTACCGTCCTCACGTAGAGGTACATTACTTAAACGACGATCTTGAGAAATTTTATATGTATATTCATTTACTGAATATTGTTGGTCCCATGAGATTTTACCTTCTTCAATTGCTTCGAAAAGAAGATACTCCGTCATCATTTTTGTCATACTCGCAATACCTAAAGCTGCATCTGCATTTTGTTCATAAAGAATTTTTCCGGAATCCGCATCTACTAAGATTGCAGCGTCCACATTTAAATTCAAACTTTCCTCTGCTTTTGTGGTAGCTGGTATTACACCTACTAAAGACACAAGCAACATCGGAAGTACTAGCCACTTTACCATTGTTGTTTTCCAAAATTTCTTCACTACTGTACCTCCACTTTTTCTATTATCACTGCTCATTTTATCATACTTTTTGAACTAGGTGCATAACACTTTAAAAAAGCACCCATTCGGCCTATATATAGACGGTGAATGGGTGCGAAAGTTTCTTTATTAAGAGATAGAATAGTTTGGTGCCTCTTTTGTAATTTGTACATCATGAGGATGACTTTCACGTAGGCCAGCGCCAGTCATGCGTATAAATTGGGCCTTTTCACGTAAGTCCTCTAGAGTGCCTGTACCACAATACCCCATACCTGCACGAACCCCACCAAGAAGTTGGTGAATCGTATCAGATAGTGGCCCTTTGTATGGCAAACGCCCTTCAATTCCTTCTGGTACTAGTTTCTTTGCATCCTCTTGGAAGTAACGGTCCTTAGAACCTTTTTCCATAGCACCGATAGAACCCATACCTCGGTATACTTTAAAACGTCTACCTTGGAAGATTTCTGTTTCTCCTGGACTTTCTGTAGTTCCTGCAAGTAAACTACCAAGCATTACTACATGTCCACCAGCAGCTAATGCTTTCACGATATCTCCGGAAAATTTAATACCGCCATCTGCAATGATCGTTTTTCCAGACTTTCTAGCTTCGTTAGCACAGTCATAGATTGCAGTAATTTGTGGTACTCCCACACCTGCCACCACACGAGTTGTACAAATAGAACCTGGACCAATTCCTACTTTTACTACATCTGCCCCTGCTTCAAATAGTGCCTTTGTTGCCTCACCAGTTGCAACATTTCCAGCAACGATATCTAAATCTGGATAAGTTGCTCTTATTTCTTTCACTACTTCAATAACACCTTTAGAATGTCCATGAGCAGTATCAATTACGATTGCATCTACCTGTGCTTCTACTAATTTCTGCACTCGAATCATCGTATCCTTCGTTACTCCAACCGCAGCCCCTACTAGCAAACGACCATGATGGTCTTTTGCTGCATTTGGAAACTCAATTACTTTTTCAATATCTTTAATAGTAATTAGACCTTTTAGAATGCCATTGTCATCTACTATCGGTAATTTTTCAATTTTGTATTGTTGAAGAATCTTTTCAGCCTGCTCTAACGTAGTACCAACAGCAGCAGTTACTAATTTTTCTTTAGTCATTACATCGGATATTTGTAAAGAGTAGTCTTGGATAAAGCGTAAATCACGATTTGTAATAATCCCTACAAGTCTCAATTCTTCTTCATTGTTTACAATTGGCACACCAGAGATTCTGTATTTACCCATCAAATGCTCTGCATCATAAACTTGGTGAGTTGGTGTAAGGTAGAAAGGATCGGTTATAACTCCATTTTCTGAACGTTTAACTGTTTCCACTTGTTCTGCTTGTTCCTCAATGCTCATGTTTTTGTGAATAATGCCCAGTCCACCTTGACGAGCCATAGCAATAGCCATCTTCGCTTCTGTAACTGTATCCATACCAGCACTTACTACAGGAATATTTAGCTTAATTTTTGAAGTTAATTGTACTGATAAGTTAATATCCTTTGGTAGAACCTCTGATTGAGCTGGAACTAATAAAACATCGTCAAACGTTAAACCTTCTTTTTGAAATTTTGATTCCCACATTACGCTGACTTCCTCCTCTGTTTAAATATTATTACAAGGTTATCAGCGGTCACAGGGCATGTCAAGAATCGATAAATAATATATATATTCTGACTTTTATGACGAGTTGTATATTTATTATATTTACGAGAGATATCTTATTTTTCTTTTACTTCGAAGAAGTGGAATGTCCTCTAGCTTTAAAATTAATCTAATTTGAAATTGTATTCTAAATTGTATTTCTGCTTTCTCGCACACTTGCTTAGTTAGAAATGGTTAGGTGCCTTCGGCACTTCTAATTTCTTTATGGAACAAACAAAAAAGCCGTCACCGATTTCTCGGTAACGACTTTTTCCAGTGCCCAGCGACGTCCTACTCTTGCAGGGGGACCCCCAACTACCATC
>NZ_JBNNVC010000013.1:0-2806 GCF_050280345.1 Psychrobacillus sp. NPDC093200
CCGTAATGGGGCAGTACATTTGCGTGAATACATAGCGCATCTGAGACACACCCAGGGAACTGAAACATCTAAGTACCTGGAGGAAGAGAAAGAAAATTCGATTCCCTGAGTAGCGGCGAGCGAAACGGGAAGAGCCCAAACCAAGAGGCTTGCCTCTTGGGGTTGTAGGACACTCTATACGGAGTTACAAAAGAATGAGTTAGATGAAGCGACCTGGAAAGGTCCGCAGGATAGGGTAAAAGCCCCGTAGTCCAAAATTCATTCCCTCCAGAGTGTATCCTGAGTACGGCGGAACACGTGAAATTCCGTCGGAATCCGGGAGGACCATCTCCCAAGGCTAAATACTACCTAGTGACCGATAGTGAACCAGTACCGTGAGGGAAAGGTGAAAAGCACCCCGGAAGGGGAGTGAAATAGACCCTGAAACCGTGTGCCTACAAATAGTCAAAGCCCGTTAACGGGTGATGGCGTGCCTTTTGTAGAATGAACCGGCGAGTTACGATTACATGCGAGGTTAAGTTGAGAAGACGGAGCCGCAGCGAAAGCGAGTCTGAATAGGGCGAATGAGTATGTGGTCGTAGACCCGAAACCAGGTGATCTACCCATGTCCAGGATGAAGGTAAGGTAACACTTACTGGAGGTCCGAACCCACGCACGTTGAAAAGTGCGGGGATGAGGTGTGGGTAGCGGAGAAATTCCAATCGAACCTGGAGATAGCTGGTTCTCTCCGAAATAGCTTTAGGGCTAGCCTCAAACGTTAGAATCTTGGAGGTAGAGCACTGTTTGGACTAGGGGCCCATCCCGGGTTACCGAATTCAGACAAACTCCGAATGCCAATGATTTATGTTTGGGAGTCAGACTGCGAGTGATAAGATCCGTAGTCAAGAGGGAAACAGCCCAGACCACCAGCTAAGGTCCCAAAGTATTTGTTAAGTGGAAAAGGATGTGGCGTTGCTTAGACAACCAGGATGTTGGCTTAGAAGCAGCCATCATTTAAAGAGTGCGTAATAGCTCACTGGTCGAGTGACGCTGCGCCGAAAATGTATCGGGGCTAAACAAATCACCGAAGCTGTGGATTGATACCTTTGGTATCAGTGGTAGGAGAGCGTTCTAAGGGCGTTGAAGTCAGACCGGAAGGACTGGTGGAGCGCTTAGAAGTGAGAATGCCGGTATGAGTAGCGAAAGATGGGTGAGAATCCCATCCACCGTATGACTAAGGTTTCCTGAGGAAGGCTCGTCCGCTCAGGGTTAGTCGGGACCTAAGTCGAGGCCGATAGGCGTAGACGATGGACAACAGGTTGATATTCCTGTACCACCACCCCACCGTTTGAGTGATGGGGGGACGCAGTAGGATAGGGTAAGCGTGCTGTTGGTTATGCACGTCCAAGCAGTGAGGTGTGAGTGTAGGCAAATCCGCACTCTGTAACATTGAGCTGTGATGGCGAGGACTTAGTCCGAAGTTCCTGATTTCACACTGCCAAGAAAAGCCTCTAACGAGGTGGGAGGTGCCCGTACCGCAAACCGACACAGGTAGTCGAGGAGAGAATCCTAAGGTGAGCGAGAGAACTCTCGTTAAGGAACTCGGCAAAATGACCCCGTAACTTCGGGAGAAGGGGTGCTCTTTTGGGTGTATAGCCTAGAAGAGCCGCAGTGAATAGGCCCAGGCGACTGTTTAGCAAAAACACAGGTCTCTGCAAAACCGTAAGGTGAAGTATAGGGGCTGACGCCTGCCCGGTGCTGGAAGGTTAAGAGGAGTGCTTAGCGCAAGCGAAGGTGCGAATTGAAGCCCCAGTAAACGGCGGCCGTAACTATAACGGTCCTAAGGTAGCGAAATTCCTTGTCGGGTAAGTTCCGACCCGCACGAAAGGCGTAACGATCTGGGCACTGTCTCAACGAGAGACTCGGTGAAATTATAGTACCTGTGAAGATGCAGGTTACCCGCGACAGGACGGAAAGACCCCGTGGAGCTTTACTGTAGCTTGATATTGAATTTTGGTGCAACTTGTACAGGATAGGTAGGAGCCTTAGAGCCCGGAGCGCCAGCTTCGGAGGAGGCGTCGGTGGGATACTACCCTGGTTGTATTGAAATTCTAACCCATACCCGTAACCCGGGTAGGAGACAGTGTCAGGCGGGCAGTTTGACTGGGGCGGTCGCCTCCTAAAGTGTAACGGAGGCGCCCAAAGGTTCCCTCAGAATGGTTGGAAATCATTCGAAGAGTGTAAAGGCAGAAGGGAGCTTGACTGCGAGACCTACAAGTCGAGCAGGGTCGAAAGACGGGCTTAGTGATCCGGTGGTTCCGCATGGAAGGGCCATCGCTCAACGGATAAAAGCTACCCCGGGGATAACAGGCTTATCTCCCCCAAGAGTCCACATCGACGGGGAGGTTTGGCACCTCGATGTCGGCTCATCGCATCCTGGGGCTGTAGTCGGTCCCAAGGGTTGGGCTGTTCGCCCATTAAAGCGGTACGCGAGCTGGGTTCAGAACGTCGTGAGACAGTTCGGTCCCTATCCGTCGTGGGCGTAGGAAATTTGAGAGGAGCTGTCCTTAGTACGAGAGGACCGGGATGGACACACCGCTGGTGTACCAGTTGTTCTGCCAAGGGCATCGCTGGGTAGCTATGTGTGGACGGGATAAGTGCTGAAAGCATCTAAGCACGAAGCCCCCCTCAAGATGAGATTTCCCATTACGCAAGTAAGTAAGATCCCTCAAAGACGATGAGGTAGATAGGTTCGGGGTGGAAGCGTGGCGACACGTGCAGCTGACGAATACTAATCGATCGAGGACTTAACCAAATTGTTTGTTTC